>NZ_SMLB01000025.1 GCF_004349105.1 Jiangella aurantiaca | reverse complement strand
GGGGTGGGGGCGGTGGTGGCGGTGGCAGTGGCGGGTCAGACGGCACGCCGCCTCCTGGTGACCGCCCACCCGGCCGCGGCGAGCCCGCCGGCCAGGCCCACGACGGCGTACGGCAGCGGCCCGCGGGGGTCCTCGTCGCCCGCCGGGCCGGCCGAGACGGCGACGCCGCCGGCCGGGATCGCCGTCGGCACCGGGACCGCCGGCGCGGCCGGGGCGGGCGTCGCGGTCTCGGCCGGCGTCGGGGTCGGGGTCGGAGTCGGCGTCGGAGTCGGCGTGGGTGTAGGCGTCGGGCTGGGCGACGCGGTGGGACTCGGGCTGTCTGGCGTCTCGGACGGCGCCGGCGTCGAGACAGGGGGCGGCGAGACCCAGTCCGTCGGCGGGGGTCGCTCGCCGGCGGAACGAACCCCGCACACGAACCAGTCGGTGATGTCGCGGAGGTTCCCGCTCGGGTTCGACACGGACAGGCCGGTGAACGGCGGATCGGTGAAGATCTCGTAGTCGGGCCCGCCCCTCACGCCCACGGCGGTGATTCGGTAGCGCTGGTCGCGCACCGTCACACTGAGCCGGGTGCGATCATCGGAGAGCGACACGCGGATCGAGTCGCTGCCGGTGATGTCCGAGCCGCCCACGTCGCCGCAGCCCGCGCGGGCGTCCGTCCCGGCCGCATCGTCGGTGGCCGCGGCCAGGACGGCCAGCAGCAGCGCTGCGGCAGCCGTAGCCGGCAGCACTCGCAGTCCCTGCACGACGCCCCCCGACGTAGTGTTGCCCGGCCGCCGGCGACGGCACGGTCCCCAGTGTTATAGCGCGAAAGGCCTGAATTGTCAGCAGGTGCCCAGCATCTCCTGCAATGCCGCCTTCTCGGCGCTGGTGACGGTGAGGTCCCAGTCGTACTTCACGTCGGTCCAGTGCCGCGCGTAGTAGCACCACCAGTCGCGGTTCGGCGGCTTCCACTCCGACGGGTCGCTGTCACCCTTGGAGCTGTTGCTGGACGCGGTGACGGCGATCAGCTGGCCGCGGGCGAGGTCGTTGGCGAAGTCCTCGCGCCGCTCCTCGCTCCACTCGCCGGCGCCGGACCGCCAGGCGTTGGCCAGCGGCACCATGTGGTCGACGGAGACGTCGCCCGGCTCCTCGACCCAGACCTGGTCGTAGACGCTGTACCAGCGTCCCGCTGTCGGATAGCAGTCCGCGCCGGTGGTGACGCCGGAGCCGTCCCGGACCAGCACCATCTCGCGGGTGTTGCAGCTGCCCTCGGCCGGGCTCCAGTGCGGGAACCGGTCGCGGGAGTAGCCGTCGCTCGATCCAGGTGCGGCCACGGTGAGCTCGGCGAGCTGGCCGGCCGACTCCGCCGGCGACGGCGGATCCGGCGGGTAGGCGTTGGCGGGGCTGGCCGGCGCGAACGCGAGGATGACGGCGGTTGTCAGGGCGAGGACGAGGCGCACGAGGGCCGGATGGGACATGACCGTTACCTTTCAGGTAGCTCGCTGTTGTCCATCGTGTCAAGAATGTCCGGTCAATGCTGCGGATCGTCGACGACGAGGTGCCGGTCGAGTGAACACCCGGCCGGCCGGTAGCAGAGGTCGACGGCCCTGCCTTGCCAGAACCCCGGCCCAGTCGGACAATCCCGGGCGTGTCGTGCGGATGGAATCATCGTCCGTTACGCGGGGGGCCAGCGTTGGCTCGCGCTCCTCCGTGTCCAGTCGGCTGCTGCATAGGTGCCAGTCGTTCTGGAAGGAGGAGAGCACGCTATGCGACTACGTCTCCACGTGGCGGTCGTCACGACCGCATTGGCCCTGCTTGCCATGACGTTACCGGCCGCAGCCGATCACGCCTCTCGAGAAATGACCAAGAACATCCATGCCCTCGGGCACAGTGAACACATCGCCTCGTTCTTCGGTGTCGACACGGCTGTACGCCAGATCAGCTCCGACATCGCGTTCTGGGGTGACATCGCCTTTCACGGCAACTACGACGGGTTCCGGGTCGTGGACATCTCCGCGCCCGGCAACCCCAAGCTGATCCACCACCAGCGCTGCAACGGCGACCAGGGTGACGTCTTCGTCTGGGAGAACATCCTGGTCAGGTCATGGAACTCGCCCGCACCTGCGGGCCGGTTCTGCGACGGCGAACCGGTACCTGTCGGTTTCGAGGGCCTGCACATCTTCGATGTCAGCGACCTGTCCGACCCGGATCTCATCGGGTCGGTCACGCTCGACTGCGGCTCGCACACCACGACCGGCGCGCTCGACGCGGACAACAACCGCCTGATCGTCTACAGCAACGTGTCGAGCGGCTGCGTGAAGGGCGGCGTCGCACTGGGTAACGCGATCGACGTCGTCGGGGTACCGCTCGACGACCCGGGCAGCGCCAGTGTGGTCAACCAGGTGCCGATCGTCGGTGGCTCGCTCGGCACGAACAACGGCTGCCACGACGCCGGGCTGATCCTGGGCGAGGTCAACCTGCTCGCCTGCGCCAGCGGTCACGCGGCCAACGTGTTCAGCGTCGGGGCGCCGAACGGCGGCACGCTCGAGGAGCCGGTGTTCCTCTACAACGTGGAGGAGCAGGACGACCTCGGCAACAAGGTGGGCATCGGCGGCCGTTGGCACTCCGCGGCCTTCACCTGGGACGGCGAGGTGCTCGTGCTGGGGTGGGAGCCCGGCGGCGGCGCGGCCCCAAGATGCCGGGCTCAGGACGCCGACATCTTCAAGAGCATGTTCTTCTACGACGCCGACACCGGCGCGAAGCTGGGCCAGTGGGTCCTGCCCAGGCCGCAGTCGGAGGCGGAGAACTGCACCATTCACAACTACAACATCGTTCCGCTGAAGGACGGACGATACGTCGCGGTGGGCGGCCATTACCAGGCCGGCACCTGGGTCACCGACTTCACCGACCCGGCGAACGCCGAGACCGTCGCCTTCGCCGATCCGCCGCCGCTCCCGCCGGTCACCACACCGGGCGGCATGGTCGTCAACGAGCTCGGCGGCTCGTGGTCGTCCTACTGGTACAACCGCGTCATCTACGAGAGCGAGATCACCAAGGGCCTCAACCTGTACCGGCTCAGCGACAGCGTGACCGCACACGCCGTCAAGCTCGACCACCTGAATCCCCAGACCCAGGAGTTCAGCCTGCCCTAGCCAGCACGATCGCGGGGCCGCGCCCGGTACGCCGGACGCGGCCCCGTCAGTGCGGTACCGGTCAGACCCGGTGTGCTCGCCGTCACGTTGACGCTGGTACAAGCGGTGCTCGACTGATGCGTGTCCACCGAGCGGAACAGCAGGCCGCCGTAAACGGATACGTCGCCTTGCGAGCCGTTACACACGAAGTCCGACAGCGCCACGGGGTTCTCGGCCTCGGAGATGTCCAGCACCCGGAAGCCCCGGCTGTTGCCGGCGTACGCGAGCGTGCCGTCGAAGGCGAGGTCGGAGTTGGTCACGCCCGGCTTCGGGCTGTTGGCGAGCCTATTCGGGGTCGTGGGCCGCGGCCGGTAGGGCTGCGACAGGTGACCGGCAACGAGTGATCCGGTCCACCTGTTGCCGATTCCAGGGTCGGGGAGTAGGCACGAACGCGACCCGTTCCATTCCACGCCGGGCCAGCTGTTCGGGGAGCCAGAACCCGTCAGGGACAGAGACAGCTGATGCGAGGAGGCCGGCGGATGACACATCCATCGCGCCAGAGAAGAGCCACCCGCGCCGCCCTCACCTGCACGGCTGCGCTGTTACTCGTCACCGGGTTCAGCGCGGCGAGCGGACAAGGCGTACCGGCGCCCGACGGCTCGCCGGACGACCACGCCCACGACCAGCACGGGCCGAGCTCCGGCCACCTGCCCGGCTCGGTGGAGAACGTCGAGCTGCTCAGCTCGATCAAACTGACCGCTCACGAGGGCGACATCTCCGACGTCTCGGCACTACAGACCGCGGACGGCCGGTGGTTCGCCTACGTCGGCGACTGGGCCGCACACTGCGAGACCGGTGGCGTCCACGTCGTGGACTTCACCGATCCGGAGAAGCCCCACCGGGCCGGGTTCCTGAACAGCCCCGGCTTCGGCTATGTCACCGAAGGCGTGCAGGCGCTGCACGTCGAGACGTCCGAGTTCAGCGGCGACCTGCTCGTCATCAGCAACGAGTGGTGCCGGACCAGCCCGAACCCGGCGAACATGCCCGGCGGCATCACCCTCTGGGACATCACCGAACCCACCGACCCGCAGCTGCTCGTCCAGGCGTTCGGCGACTTCGACATCCACGGCAACCGGGCCAACGAGTCACACAGCGCGATCGCCTGGAACACCGCCGCCGGCAACGCCTACGTAGCGGCCATCGACAACGAGGAGGTCGACGACGTCGACCTGTACGACATCACCGACCCGCGCAACCCGGTGCTCATCGCCGAGACCCGGCTGCCGGGCGTGCACGTCGACGGTTACGGGCAGGAGAAGACCTCGCACGATTTCGACGTGCTCCAGTTCCCCGACGGCACCTGGCACCTCATGGTGTCGGACTGGGACGCCGGCTGGATCGACGTCGAAGTCACCGACCCGGCCGTCCCGGTCATCGTCGGCGACTTCGACTACGCCGAGTGTGACCAGGTCGTGCCAACAGCGTGCCCGCCGGAGGGCAACGCGCACCAGGGTGAGTGGAACAGCGACGCCAGCGTGTTCGTCGGCACCGATGAGGACCTCAGCCCGTTCCGGACGCCGATCACCGTGCTCGACGGGCCATTGGCGGGCCAGAGGATCGACGCCGGCGAGTTCGGCTGGACCAAGCCGGTCGCGACATTCCCGGACGGGAAGGTCAACGGCCCCACGATCTTCGGAGGCTACGGCTGCCCCGGCGATCCCGTCCCACCGGTATCGGCGCTCGGGCCCCTCGGCCCGGACGAGGAAGCGATCGTCATGTTCCAGCGCGGTCCGGTGAATGATCCCAACGACCCCAGGAACGCGTGCTTCTTCTCCGACAAGGTTCGCTCGGGTGAGGAGGCAGGATACGACGTGGTGATCGTGGCCAACCACCACACCGGCGCACAAGGGGGCGAGACCCCGGCCGCCTTCTTCTGCGGTGGCCAGGGAAGCCCGGTGCTCGGCACCGCGGCCGGCCTGTGCGTGGGTCACGAGTTCATGCACGAGGCCTTCGGGCGTACGCCGGACTACACCCTTCCGTATCCGCTGGGTGACCCCGGCGACCTCGAGCCGGACTTCGGTGACCTCGGTCCCCGGGTGTCGGCCCAGGCCGAGTTCGACGGGTGGGGCTACGCACGGGTGGTCGACACGTCGAACCCGGCCGCGCCCACCGAGATCGCCCAGATCACCATTCCCGAAACGGACGACCCGGCGTTCGCCACGGGCTTCGGTGACCTCGCTGTCCACGAGGTCGAGGTGCCGCGTGGCGACCCGAACGAAGGTGGCCCGAACGTGGACGACGACCTGCTCGCGTACTTCGCCTGGTACTCAGGCGGGTTCCGGGTGGTCGACATCAGCGACCCGGCCAACCCGGCCGAACTCGGCCACTACATCGACGAGGACGGCAACAACTTCTGGGGCGTCGCCCTCGCCACCGACCAGAACGGTGACCGCATCGTCCTGGCCAGCGACCGCGACTACGGACTGTTCATCTTCCGCTACACCGGCCCACTACCCGAGTGATCAGTTCCGCCGGGGACGACGGGGTGGGGCGCACGCGCCCCACCCTGTCCCCTGGGCTCAGTCAGCGGCACCAGCATGCCGAATGCTCACATCTCGTCTCGTCCGAGGTGGGCGGCGCATCTGCGGATTCTCGAGCATGCTCCAGCCGCCGCCGGCCGGATCGGTTTCCACTCATCCGTCGCCGTCACCCCCAGCCGACTTGTCGATCCGGACCGCGTCCCCCAGGTTCGAGTTGCCCTCCAGGAACGACAGGCTGGAGATCTCGTTGGCGCGCCGGCCGGTGTACTCCAGGATGTACAGCCCGTTCCGGACGTCCACGACGTAGATCAGCCCGTCCTCGACGATCGGGAAGCTCCACATCACCACCTTGTTCGTGCCCATGGACAGGGCTGGATCCTCATTGGCCACGGCCTGCAGCGGCGTGGGCGAGAGCCAGCCGACCTGGGTCATCTGGCCGGGGTCCTCGATGTCAATCACCTGGAACCCTCCGGAGTGCCAGGTGACCAGGGCGAGGTTCCTGGTCAGCGTGGGATTGTGGGAGGCGTAGCTGGCCCGCTCCTGGTCGGGCCGGCTGGGAGGCGGACAGGAGTTCTCCGGAAGCTTGTACTCGCCCAGCACCTGCGGCCGCGCGGGCCGGGCCACCTGAAGGGCTCGAGCCCAGCCCCACGGGCAGCCGAAGCCCGCGCTGGTGAACGTCCCGTAGACCTCGTCGGTGACGAAGGAGAAGGGCCGGCCCGGGAAGGGCACCGCGGAGTGCCCCGGATTGGGGTTCTCCCACGTCGGGCGATTCTCCACCGGCGTCAGAAGGTTGTCGTTCAGGTCGAGGACCTCACCGGGGGCATACCTACCCTCGGCCACGTCGGTCGTGTCCAGGATCAGGAAGAACCCGGACAGGTACGCCAGGTGCGTCTGCGTGCCGTCGACGGTCGGGGTCATCGAGTGCAGGGCGACGTTGGGCAGCACGGGGAACTGGTCGTTCCAGGTCCCCTGGGCCACCAGCGTCGGCGAACCGCCTTCCGGCACGGCGCTGATGTCGGCGATCAGCAGGTTCGAGTTCACCGGATTCCGGTTCCCGGTCGGGGTAGAGATCCACAGCAGGCCCCGGTCGGGGTCGTCCGGGTCCTCCCACAGGTAGAACTCGTGGGGCGTTCGGATCACGCCGTTGGCCTGACGAGGCACCCACTCGGAGAGGAAGGTGGGGTTGGCCGGGTCCGAGAGGTCGAAGAACCGGAACGTCGGGACCACGCCCGCCGCCACACAGGAGTGAATCACTGTGGAGCATTGGAAGGACTCCACGATGAGCAGCTCCTTGCCCGGCCACACCCGCAGCTCCCTGGTCGTCTCGCCGACATTGCCCGCAAACGGGGGCTCGATCTCCTCGACGACCCGGGGGTCCGAGGGATCGGAGGCGTTGACGACCAGGATTCCCGGGTGGACGTGGGGACAGGAGTCGAGATCGACCTCCCGACGCGGATCACCCGGCCCGCACCGGCTGGACCCGTCGGTCCGGTTCCCTACGTACACGAAGTCCTCGAACACAGCCAGCGCCGCGTTCATCCCGCGGTCGAACAGCGGGTCGTGCCCGACAAGGTCCACGTTGGACGACGTACCCGGCGTTCCCCCTCCCGGCCCCTCCTGCCGCTCCTGAGCGAAGGACGACCCTCCGCTGAGCGTGGCGGCCACCAGAGCCGCCACGACGGCGTTCACACGAATGCGCATGGCTTCCTCCTTACTCACATCTCGCCCAGGTACGCCGCCCGCATCTGCGGATCATCGAGCAGCTCACGTGCGCTGCCGGCCAGCACGATCGCACCGGTCTGGAGCACGTAGCCGCGATCGGCGATCGACAACGCCATGTTGGCGTTCTGTTCGACGACGAGGATGGTGGTGCCCTGCTGGTT
The DNA here is from genome assembly GCF_004349105.1 of Jiangella aurantiaca. GTDB lineage: Bacteria > Actinomycetota > Actinomycetes > Jiangellales > Jiangellaceae > Jiangella > Jiangella aurantiaca. The sequence goes on along the minus strand of NZ_SMLB01000025.1, from coordinate 77,698 downwards.
GACCTGCCGGATGATCTCGAAGTTCTGCTCGACCAGCACCGGCGCCAGGCCCATCGACGGCTCGTCCATCAGCAGCACCTTCGGGCGGGCCATCAGCGCGCGGGCCACGGCGACCATCTGCTGCTCGCCGCCCGACAGTGTGCCGGCGCGCTGGTCGATCCGGTCGGCCATCCGCGGGAACAGGGTGAATACCCGGTCCAGGTCCGCCGCGATCTCGGCGCGGTCCATGCGCAGGTAGCAGCCGAGCTCGAGGTTCTCCCGCACGGTCATGCGCTGGAACAGGCGGCGGTTCTCCGGGACCATCGACAGGCCCAGCGCGACCAGGCGTTGTGTCGGAAGGCCGTTCACCCGCTGGCCGTCGAACACGACGTCGCCGTGAGTCGGCACGACATAACCGAGGATGGTCTTCAACGTCGTGGTCTTGCCGCTGGCATTGCCGCCGAGCAGACAGACGATCTCGCCCGGCTGGATCTGCAGGCTCACCTCGCGCAGCACCTGGATCGGTCCATAGTGGGCGCTGACCCGTCGCAGCTCGAGAACCGGCCGGGTCGTCATGCCGTCGCCTTCCGTCCCAGGTAGGCCTCGATCACCCGCTCGTCGCGGGCGACCTCGCGGTACGGCCCTTCGGCGATCTTCTGGCCGTGGTCGAGCACGACCACCCGCTCGGAGACACCCTTGACGACACGCATGTCGTGCTCGATCAATGCCACCGGTACCCCGGTCTCGTCGCGTATCCGCCGGATCAGCTCGGTGAGCTCCTGGGTCTCCCGCGGATTCATGCCCGCGGTCGGCTCGTCGAGGAACAGCAGCTTCGGCTCGGCCGCCATGGCCCGGGCGATCTCCAAGCGGCGCCGGTTGGCGTAGGAGAGCGACCGCGCCGGCGTGTCGAAGCGCCATCCCACGAGCCGGGTCCCGAAGAACGCCAGTGCTTCCTCCGCGCGCCGGCGGGTATCGGCCTCCTCCCGCCGGAACGACGGCGTCCGCAGAATCGCGCCGACGACCCCGGCCCGGGTACGGCAGTGCCGCGCCACCATGACGTTCTCACGCACGGTCATCTCGGGGAACAGCCGCACGTTCTGGAACGTCCGCGCGATGCCGAGCTGGATGATCTGGCTCGGCCGCAGGCCGACGATGTTCGTCCCGTCGAATGTGATCGTGCCGTCGTCCGGGCTGATCATCCCTGTGACGATGTTGAACACGGTGGTCTTGCCGGCGCCGTTGGGCCCGATGATGCTGACGACTTCGCCGTCGGCGACATCGAGATCGAGTTCGGTGATCGCCCGCACGCCGCCGAAGACCTTCGTGAGGCCGCGGATCTCCAGGAGCGCCATGGTGGGTTCCCTACTCTGTCTCTTTCGCACGCAGCCAGGCGTCCTGCTGGAGCTCCTGTTCGTGCAGCTCGGTCACGCGCCTGGTGTTGGGGATGAAGCCCTCCGGTCGCCGTACCATCATGAAGATCAACAATGCGCCGTAGAGGAGGAACCGGTACTCCTCGAACTCGCGCAGGATCTCCGGCAGGCCGACGAGGATCAGCGCGCCGACGACGACGCCGGGCACGCTGGCGATGCCGCCGACGATGATGAGCACCAGCACCGTGATCGACACGATCACCTCGAAGCTGTGCGGGAAGACCGACCCGACCTTGGCCGCGAACAGCGCACCGCCGAAGCCGGCCAGTATGGCGCCGATGACGAACGCCCACAGCTTGGCGGCGACGATGTTCACCCCCATGGTCTCCGCCACCAACTCGTCCTCGCGCATCGCCATCCATGCCCGGCCGATCCTGGAGTCCTGGAGGGCGTAGGAGATGTAGGCGGCGAGCAGGACGAAGGTGAAGACCACGTAGAAGAACAGCCGCGGTTGTGCACCACCGGCCTCGACGCCTGGAGCCAGCGGCACGTCGCCGACCCTGATGATGCCCTGCGCGCCACCGAAGATCGGCTTGAGCCAGTCGGACAGGAACAGCAGCCGAGCGATCTCGCCGAATCCCAGCGTGACGATCGCGAGGTAGTCCCCTCGCATGCGCAGCACCGGCGTGCCGACGAGAAGGCCGGCCACGGCGGCCGCCAGCACCACGAACGGGATGGCAGCCCAGAAGATCCACCCCACCCCGAGGCTCGACTGCGGCGACGTGAGCACCGCCGCCGTGTAGGCGCCGACAGCGAAGAACGCGACGTAACCGAGGTCCAGCAGGCCCGCGAAGCCGACGACGATGTTCAGACCCAGCGCCATCAGCAGGAAGATGCCCGCGAAGTTCAGGACGTCACTCAGGAACGGCCCCAGCACCTGCGGCAGCAGGCCGAGCAGGAGCAACGCCACGGCCAGGGTGGCGACCCTCACGATGCGCTGCGATCGGTCCGGGAGTCGGCGCACCCGCACTCGAGCTGGGGTCCGGCGCGGTCGCGTGAGCAGCAGGTAGAGCCCGGCACCGACGACGAAGACCACCGCGGCAGCCGGAGCGGTGAGCGCACCGCCCTGGTACAGGGCGTCGGCCAGCGGTGCCGTCCAGATGTTGGTCGTGGACTGAATGCCCCGTAGCACCTGACTGACCAGGCTGGACAGCACACCCATGACGATCAGCCAGACGACGCCTGCGACCACGGCCCGGCGCCACCGATCGGGCAGCAGGTGAAGTGCGCCGCCGAGCGCGCCCAGTGCGGCGTAGACCGCCAGGACGAGTGCGACGCCCGCGCCGACGCCCTGGCCGAAGGTCAGCAGTCGCGGCTCGGTCTCCACCAGATCCGGACGCACGTTGATCAGTACGTCGCGGACGTTCACGGCGTCGATCAGCAGGATGAAGGCCGCCATGACGACCGCGGCCAGGAGGCCGGCAAGCGCACCGCCGGCGGGGTTGCGCCACCCCGGGCGCGGCGCCGCGAAGCCCTGGAGCACGGCCGGCGCCTGCCCGGCGAGTGAGCCGACGATGAGCGGGATCATCAGCACCCACAGCACGCCGAGCGACAGCTCTGCGATGACGTCCCGTTCGGCGAACTCGCTGACCATCCCGTTGGCGGAGACGAACACGGCGACGACCCCGGCGACGAGCCCGAGCGTGACGGCCCGGCGGGCGCTGACCCCCTGCGCGGGCAGCAGGCCGGCCCCGGCGCCCACCGGCGCGTCGGTCGGGACGATCTGGTCGGCCATCGCTACCCGCGCTCCCCGCCCACGCGCTCACCCAGGATGCCCGTCGGCCGGAAGATCAGCACCAGCACGAGCGCGGAGAATGCGACCACGTCCTTGAGCTGGTGGGCGGCGGGGATGTCGAGTCCGGACAACACCAGGCTGGGGCCCAGCGACTCCACGCTGCCGAGGGTCAGGCCGCCCACCATCGCGCCGAGGATGTTCCCGATGCCGCCCAGCACCGCGGACGTGAACGCCTTGATGCCGGGCAGGAAGCCGCTGAAGAAGTTGACGTTCTGGAAGACCAGCCCGAACAGCAGCCCCGCGGCTCCTGCCATGGCGCCACCCACCGCGAACACGCGGGCGATGGTGCGGTCGACGTCGATGCCCATCAGGCGGGCGGTCTCCTGGTCCTCGGCGACCGCGCGCATCGCCCGGCCGGCCCTGGTCTTCTCGATGTAGAAGTAGAGCGCGATCATCATCACCACGGCGGCGACGATCACGAGCAGGTGGACCCGGAGGATCCGGAACCCGCCCACGGATATCGACCCGTCCAGCACGGGTACCGCCGGGTAGGCCTTGACGTCGACCCCGAACAGCGTGGCCACCGTGTACTGCAGGAAGAACGACGCGCCGATGGCCGTGATGAACGGGATCAGCCGTGGTTTCCCACGCAGTGGCCGGTAGGCGATCCGCTCCAGTCCCAGCGCCACCAGCGCGGACATCGTCATGCAGCAGAGGAGGACGACGAAGAGCCCTGCGAACGGCGCGGACCGCCACAGCGCTGTGCCGGAGAGCGCGCTGGACACGTAGTAGCCCGTCATCGCCCCGATCATGAACACCTCGCCGTGCGCGAAGTTGATGAACCGGAGCACGCCGTAGACCATCGAGTAGCCCAGCGCGATCAGGCCGTAGATCGAGCCTTGCGCGATGCCGAACACGATCAGGTCGCGCCATTGCTGGCCGCTCAGCCGCCCGCTGGTGAGGCTGTTGTAGGCGCCGACGACGATGACGACGACGGCGGAGATGCGAACGACCCACAGGAAGCCGTCGACCAGCGGCAGCTGAAGGACCCGCCTGGCGGCAAGCGGACCCTTCGGCGCCAGCGGAGTTTCTGCCATGCGCCTCCCTTGGCCGTCGGGTCACTCGGCGCTGATGCCGAGGGTCACTCCCCGGGCTCGAAGGTGAACAGGACGTTCCCACGGACCTGGTCGATCGTCTGCTGCTCGGCCGTGTTCTGCACGATGTCGATCTTGGGGTCGGCGCAGTCGCCGAACTCGTCGCAGGTGAGCGTCCCGGTCAGCCCCTCGAAGTCCTCGGTCGCATAGAGCTGGTCCATGAGCGCCTGGCGGTCGATCTGCAGCGTGCCGTCATCCTCCTCGACGGCGACCTCCTCGACCGCGTCCATGAGCATGTTCGCCGCGTCGTAGGAGTGTGCGTGGAACGCCTGGATCGGTGCTTCCCCGAACTCCGCCTGGTAGGCCGCTACGAAGTCCTCATAGGCCGACCCGGTGGGGGTCGCCGGACCGGAGAAGTACATGCCTTCGGTCTGCGGGATCACCACGAACGTGTCGGACAGCAGGCCGTCGGCACCCATCATCTTCTGGGTCTCGGCCAGCGCCGGGAAGTCCTTGGCCTGCTGGACGATGAAGTCGGCCTCCGGCTGGAAGATCGGGAAGAACACGATGTCGGGCGTGGCGGCGGCGACCTCAGTCAGCACCGGGCGCATGTCCGTATCGCCCTTGCTGATCGCGGTTGCCAGCACGACCTCGCCGCCCAGCTCGGTGAACGACGTGCCGAACGCGGTGGCCAGGCCCTCGGTGTACGGGTCACCGTCGTGGATGGTAGCCGCACGCTGCGCCCCGAGCTCGGTGAAGGCGAACTCGGCCGCGGCCTGACCTTGCACGACGTCGTTGTGTGACGTGCGGAAATAGCCGGGCTGGTTCGCCGCGCCCTGGGTGCCTTCGAGGTCCGAGGTCAGCGCGGGCGACGTGTTGGATCCGGAGATCGTCGCGATGCCCGTTTCGGCGAGGATCTCCATCGCGGGCACCGCCGCTCCGGAACAGCTCGTGCCGAGAACACCCATGACCTGCGGGTTGGCGACCAGCGCCTGGGCTGCCGTCGTGCCGCCTTCTGCCAAGCAGGCGTCGTCCTCGACCTGCGTCTCGACCGGATGGCCGAGCAGTTCACCGCCCCGGTCGGCGATGGCCAGGTCGATGGCACGCACCTGGTCCACGCCCAGGCTGGCGGTGTCACCGCTGATCGCCTGGATGACGCCGATCATGATGGGGTCATCGGGAGCGACCGTCACCGCCCCCAGCGGGCCCGGGGAGAACTCCTCGGGCGCTGCTTCTTCGTCGTCTGGCGCACACGCCGCCGCTATCAAGGCGATGACACTGATGACGGCGGGCGCAACCAGACTTCTGTGACCACTCATTGGCTCCTCCTCTCGTGGAGCCCCGGCGAGGCCGGACGGGTGGTTCCCGCGGCGACGCCGCGCATACCAGCAAAATACTGCGCAAGCCAGACAAATCGGAATAACGTGACCTGACCGCAACACCCTGCGCTGCCGCGGGCTGCGGACCGCTCGGCTGGTCCCGTCAGAGGTCGGCGAACCGCAGCCCGGCCGTAGCCAACTGGGTGAGCAACGGCGACGGCGCCAGCCCGGGCTCGCGGACCTCGGCCTGCAGCCGCTCCAGTGTCGCCAGCGCGGCCGCCGGGCCGAGCGCGTCCAGCAGCTCGAACGGTCCCGCCGGCAGCCGGCAGCCCAGCCGCATCGCCGTGTCGACGTCGGCCGCCGAGGCGTACCCGGTCTCGAGCATCGCGACGGCGTCGTTGAGGTACGGCACCAGCAGCGCATCGACGACGAAGCCGGCGCGGTCGGCGCAGACGACGGCCGTGAGCCCGGCGGACGCGGCGACCTCGGCGACGGTGGTCACGGCGGACGGCGACGAGACGACGGTGCGGACGACCTCGGCGACGGTCGCGGCCGGCCCGGCGAGGTGGAGCCCGACGACGTCCGCGGGCCGGCCGCTGGCGGCGGCGCTGGCGACCACGGGCCCGGCGCCGGTGGCCGCGAGCACGGCACCGGGGGCGGCGTCGGCGGCGATCCGCGCGAACGTCTCGGGGTCTCCCGGCGCGACGACGAGGTCGGCGTCCTGGCCGGCAGTACCGCGGACGACGTCGTGGCCGGCCTTCGCGAGCGCCTCGGCCAGCGGTCCGGGCGACGGGTCCAGGAACGCGACGCGGTGGACCCGGCTGTCCTCGGGGGTGACCACAGCGGAGCTCGCACCCACCCCGTCGATATCTGAGTAGTCGTAGAAGCCGCGACCGGTCTTGCGGCCGAGGAACCCCAGCGTCACCAGCTGGCCCAGAATGGGCGCCGGCGTGTGCAGCCGGTTGCGGCCCTGCCGGTACATCGTCTCGAGGATCTCGTACGCCGTGTCCAGCCCGATCAGGTCGAGCAGCGCGAGCGGCCCCATCGGGTAGCCCAGCCCGGCCGTGATCGCCGCGTCGATGTCCTCGCGGCTCGCGTGGCCGCTCTCGAACATCGCGGCGGCCCGGTTGAGGTAGCCGAACAGCAGCGCGTTGGTGACGAACCCGGCGCGGTCGCCGCACTCGACCGGGGTCTTGCCCAGCCGGCGGGCGAGCTCGGTGACGGCGGCGATGACCTCCGGCGCGGTGACGACGGTCCGGACGACCTCGATCAGTTCCTGCACCGGCGCCGGATTGAAGAAGTGCAGGCCGACCACCCGCTCCGGCCGCGAGACGGCGACGCTGATCGCCGTCACGGAGAGGGAGGAGGTGTTGGTGGCGAGGATGGTGTCCGCGCTGACGACGCCGTCGAGACGGCCGAACAGGTCGCGCTTGATTTCCAGCCGCTCCGGGACCGCCTCGACGACGAGGTCGGCGGCGCCCAGCGCGGCGAGGTCCGTGGTGAACTCGATCCGCCCGACCAGCGCGGCCTGCTCGTCCGCGGTGAGCTTGCCGCGGCGGACCGCGCGCCCCGTGGACGCGTCGACGTGGCCACGGCCGGCCGCGAGCGCCGCGTCGTCTCGTTCCACCCCGACGACGTCGAGGCCGGCGCGCGAGAACACCTCCGCGATGCCCGCACCCATGGTCCCCAGCCCGACGACGCCCACCCTGGCGATCCGCGCACTCATGCCGCGCAGTCTAGGTTCCCGGCCGGGCGGGACGTGGTCGTCAGGGTGTCGGCATCGTCGTCGCAGTGTCGGTGGCGGGCGAGAATTTCTTGATCATGTTCGCTGGCGGTCGCTGACACGCCGCCAGCGAACATGATCATGCTGGTCGGCGACGGCGCCAACGTCGTCATCGAACGCGGCGGCTAACTGCCAGGGGCGGTCACCGTTTACCCAGCGGAGGGTCCCCTCCGAGGGGTTCGGTCACCGTCCACCCCGGCGCGGTCCCCGCCCGGTTGGGCGGGAGTCCCCACCCTACGGGCGGGCTCTGACAAGCGCCCAGGGCCGGCGCGTCCAGCGCCGTGCGAACGTGACGCATCAGCCAAGCGCACGGCTTGCGAATTAGCTTAGGCGTACCTTACGTTGGCGCGGTGACCATTTCGCCCACTCTGCCCGCCGGCGGCCTGGCCGCGCGCGCGGTCGACCTCGCGTACGGGCGCGAGGTGGTCGTACGAGCCGCGTCGATCGAGCTGCGGCCCGGGATGGTCACGGCACTCATCGGCCCGAACGGCAGCGGCAAGTCCACTCTGCTGCGCGCCCTCGCCCGCCTGCATCTCCCCACGTCAGGCGACATCAGCTTCCACGACGGCACCGACGTCCTCAGCCTCGACCCGCGCGAGCTGGCCCGCCGCGTCACGCTGCTGGCGCAGAGCCGGAGCACGCCGGGCGGCCTGAGCGTCCGCGAGCTGGTCGAGTACGGCCGCCACCCGCACCGCGCACGCTGGACCGGCCGCGACCCCGGCGGGGAGCGGGCGATCGCCCGAGCCATGGCGCTCACCGGCATCGAAGCGCTGGCCGATCGCCCGGTGCAGGCGCTGTCCGGTGGGCAGGCGCAGCGGGCGTGGCTGGCCAGCTGCCTCGCGCAGGACACCGGCCTGCTGCTGCTCGACGAGCCGACGACCTTCCTCGACCTGCGCTACCAGATCGAGATCCTCGACGTCGTGCGCGAGCTGGCCGACGAGCACGGCATCGGCGTCGGCCTGGTGCTGCACGACCTGGACCAGGCGGCCGCCGTCGCCGACCGGATCCTGCTGCTCGAGGCCGGCACGGTGACGGCCGACGGCACGCCGAACGAGGTGCTGACGCCCGAGAACCTGAGCCGTGCGTACGGCATCCGCGTCGACGTCGACGTCGATCCGGTCGACGGGCGCATCTCCACCCGCGCCGTCGGCCGGCACAACGACGTCCGGCCGCACGCCACGGCCTAGCGGCCGTTCCACCCCACTGAAACCCACGATCACGAGGTACACCATGAGAAGAGCGCGCGCCCTCGCGGGCCTGTCCGTCGCGTTCGTGCTGCTCGCCACCGCCTGCGGCACGACGGAGGACGCGTCCGACGACTCCACCGAGGCCGGGTCGACCAGTGAGGCCACCGACGGCGGCGACGCCGCGGCCGGGCCGATCACCGTCACCGACTCGCGCGGCGTGGAGGTCACGCTGGACCAGCCCGCGGTGCGGGTCGCCGCCACCGAGTGGAACGCCGTCGAGAACCTCGTCTCGCTCGGCGTCATGCCGGTCGGCGTGTCGGACATCCAGGGCTACAACAACTGGGTGAGCGGCGCGCCGCTCGACGACACCGTCACCGACATCGGTACCCGCGGCGAGCCGAGCATGGACACCCTCGCCACCCTCGACGTCGACCTCGTCGTGGTCACCGACAGCCTGATCGAGGGCGCGATCGAGCAGATCGAGGCGACCACGCCGGTCGTGGTCATGCCGGGCGGCGACGTGCAGGACAACATCGGCCAGATGTTCGCGAACCTCGACCTCATCGCCGAGCTCACCGGCACGCAGGACCGCGCCCAGGAGCTGCGCGACGAGTTCGACGCGAAGGTCGAGGAGGGCAAGGCCGCCGTCGAGGAGGCCGGCGCCACCGGCGACCCGGTCGCGTTCGCCGACAGCTGGGTCGACGCCGGCACCGTCAGCATCCGCCCGTTCGCCGAGGGCTCGCTGGTCTCCGACGTGTTCGGGGAGATCGGGCTGGAGAACCCGTGGCCCATGGAGGGCGACCCCGTCTACGGCCTGGCGCAGACCGACGTCGAGGGGCTGACGGCGCTGCCCGGCGACGTCCGCTTCTGGTACATGGCCAACGACAATGACGGCGGCGACGCGTTCGCCGACAACCTGGCCGGCAACGCGATCTGGGAGTCGCTGCCGTTCGTGCAGGCCGGCAACGTGGTCCGGTTCCCCGACTCGCTGTGGATGTTCGGCGGCCCGACGTCGATGATGCAGTACGTCGACGCCGCCGTCGACGCGCTCGGCTGAGGCGGTACCGCCCGTGAAGTCCGGCCGCCTGGGCCTGGTGGCCGTCACGCTCGCGGTGCTGATCGCGGGCCTGGCGGTCGTCCACCTCATGCAGGGCACCGCGCAGGTCGGTGCCGGCGAGGTGCTGCGCTGGGCGGCCGGACAGGGGACCGACGAGGCCGGCGCGATCGTGCTGGCCTCGCGGCTGCCCCGGCTGCTGGCGGCGGTCGTCGTCGGCATCGCGCTCGGTGCGGCCGGCGCGGTCATGCAGTCGGTGTCGCGCAACGTCATGGCCTCGCCCGACACGCTGGCCGTCAACGCCGGTGCGCACCTGGCGCTGGTGGCGGCCGCGACGGCCGGGTTCACGGTGCCGCTGCTGGGCGCGGCCGGGCTCGCCTTCCTCGGCGGGCTCGGCGCGGCGGTGCTGGTGCTCGCCCTGTCCGGTCTCGGCGGGACCGGCGCGGTCCGGCTGGTGCTGGCCGGCACCGCCATCGCGCTGGCGTTCCAGTCGCTGACCAGCTCGCTGATCATCCTGTTCTCCGAGGAGACCCGCGGCCTCTTCGCCTGGGGAGAGGGGTCGCTCGGGCAGAACGGCCTCGGCGGCATTCGCATCATCGCCCCGCTGGTCGCTGTGGTGCTGGCCGGGCTGCTGCTGCTCGGTCGCAAGCTCGACCTCGTCTTCATCGGCGACGACCACGCCCGCATGCTCGGCGTCAACGTGCGCCGGGTCCGCGCCGGCGCGATCGTACTCGCCGTCATGCTGGCCGCGTGCGCCGTCACGCTGGCCGGCCCGGTCGGGTTCGTCGGCCTGGCCGCGCCCGCCGTCGTGCGGCTGGCCACGCCGGTGGTGCCCGGGTTGCACAAGCACGCCGTGCTGCTGCCGGTGTCGGCCGCGACGGCCGTGCTCATGCTGCTCGCGGCCGACGTCGGCCTGCGGGCGGCGATCGGGTCGCAGGGCGCACTCGAGGTGCCCACCGGCGTCGTCACCACGATCCTCGGGGCGATCTTCCTCATCGCGCTGGCCCGGAAGATCCGCGCCTCGGACACCGTCGGCGAGCCGCCGGCCGCGGGGGTGCGGGGCGGTGTGACACGGCGGCGCTTCGGCTTCGTGCTGGGCACGATGGCGGTCGTGACGGTCGCGGCCGCCGTCGGCGGCACGCTGCTCGGCGACTCCGTGCTGCTGCTCGGCGACGTCGTCAACTGGCTGAGCGGGCAGGCCGGACCGATCGTCAGCACCGTCATGGACACCCGGCTTCCCCGCGTCGTCGCCGGGCTGCTGGCCGGCGCCTCGCTGGCGCTGGCGGGCGCGATCATCCAGTCGGTCGCCCGCAACCCGCTGGCCGAGCCCGGCATCATCGGCGTGGCCGGCGGCGCGGGCGTCGGCGCCGTCACCATGATCACGCTGGTGCCGATGGCCGGCTTCTGGGCGCTGGCCGGTGCGGCCGGCCTCGGCGCCGGCGTGGCCGCGACGCTGGTGTTCGCGCTGGCCGCGCGAGGCGGCTTCGCCAGCGACCGGCTGGTGCTGATCGGTGTCGCGGTGTCTGCGGCGGCGCAGTCGCTGATCGTCGTGCTCATCACGCTCACCGACCCGTGGAACGAGACCAAGGCGCTGACCTGGCTGGCAGGGTCGACCTATGGGCGCTCGTTCGAGCACCTGGTGCCGATGTCGCTGGCGGTCCTCGCGGCGATCCCGCTGCTCTACGGCATGCGGCACACGATGGACCTGCTCTCCGTCGACGACCACACGCCGCGAATCCTCGGCGTGCACGTCCCGCAGGCCCGGCTGGCGCTGCTGGCCGGCGCCGTCGTGCTGACCGGTGCCGCCGTCGCCGGCGTCGGGGTCATCGGCTTCGTCGGGCTGGTCGCGCCGCACGCTGCGCGGGCCCTCGCCGGCCGGCGGCACGCGCGGATGCTACCGGTGGCCGCGCTGCTCGGCGCGAGCCTCGTCTGCCTGGCCGACGCCCTGGGCCGGACGGTGATCGCGCCGGCCCAGCTGCCGGCCGGGCTGGTCACCGCGATCGTCGGCGCGCCGTACTTCGTCTGGCTGCTGTTCCGCACCCGGGTGCGGGGGAATACGGCGCCGCGACGGCTGAGTTGGCGTGGACATGCCCCTCACCGGAAAGTACGAGCGGAGCACGTCTGACTGGGCGCGCAAGCAGGCGGAGGCGTACGAGGCGTCCGGCGGTACCGCGGCCCTGACGCTGCGCGGCAAGCCCGTGGTCGTCGTGACCTCCGTCGGCGCGAAGACCGGCAAGCTGCGCAAGACACCGCTGATGCGGGTCGAGCACGGCGGCGAGTACGCCGTGGTCGCGTCGGACGGCGGCAGGACCACGCACCCGGTCTGGTACCACAACCTCAAGGCCAATCCGCACGTCGAGCTGCAGGACGGCCCCGAGAAGCACGACTACCTCGCCCGCGAGGTGGCCGGCGAGGAGCGCGAGCTCTGGTGGAAACGCGCCGTCGAGGCGTGGCCCGACTACGCGACCTACCAGACCAGGACCAGCCGGGTCATTCCGGTCTTCGTGCTGACGCGGCTGATCGACTGACGGCGTTTCGCCGGCGGCCGGCCGGGTAGTTGCCAGGCATGAGCACCGATCAGGCCGCCCGCCCCAGTGAGTTCCCGCCGCAGCAGCAGGAGCCGCCCGGCCTCACCACCGAGATGACCCCGACGCCGGACCACGGCGAGGAGAGCTACCGGGGCTCGGGCAGGCTGACCGGGATGCGCACACTGATCACCGGCGGCGACTCCGGTATCGGCCGCGCGGTCGCCCTGGCGTTCGCCCGCGAGGGCGCCGACGTCGCGATCACGTACCTGCCGGAGGAGCAGGACGATGCCGACGCGACGATGCGCCTGGTGCGCGACGCCGGCCGCCACGGCGCCGCGTACGCCGCCGACCTGCGCTCGCACGACGCCTGCGTCGAGGTCGTGACCCGCGCGGTGGCCGAGCTGGGCGGTCTGGACGTCCTGGTGAACAACGCCGGCTTCCAGATGGCCCGCGAGGGCGGCATCGAGAGCATCGACCCCGAGCGGCTGGACCGGGTGATCAAGACCAATCTCTACGCGCTGTTCTGGATGACGCAGGAAGCCGTCAAGCACCTGAAGCGCGGCGGCTGCGTCATCAACAACTCCTCCATCCAGGCCTACGACCCATCGGTGTCGCTGCTGGACTACGCCAGCACGAAGGCCGCGATCAACAACGCCACCGTCAACCTGGCGGCCGAGCTCGGGCCGCGCGGCATCCGTGTCAACGCCGTCGCGCCGGGACCGGTCTGGACGCCGCTGCAGCCGGCCACCCAGCCGCCGGAGAAGGTGGCGAAGTTCGGCCAGGACACTCCGCTCGGCCGGGCCGGCCAGCCCGCCGAGGTGGCGCCGGCCTTCGTCTTCCTCGCCTCCCCGCGGGACGCGAGCTACGTGTCCGGCACCGTCCTCGGCGTCACCGGCGGCAAGCCCGTCTTCTGACGGCGACGGCGGTTACTGGTTGCCGCTGAGGATGTACGGTGGCCGAACGTCGTGGTGGTCGACCTCGCGCACCGGGGCGGCCAGCTCGCACTTCCCGTCGAGAGCGCAACGGACCAGTCCAACGCGGTTCTCGTCCTCCCACGCCTCGAAGATGAGGCTCCCGTCGGGCTGCCAGATAACGCCCCTGGGATTGATGCCCTCGACCGTCAACACTCGCTCGCCGGTGCGCGCGTCCGCGACCACGACCTGGTTCGCTAGCTCGGTCCCCGTGGAGGCCTCACCGGCGCGCTCGAGATCCTCGAGCTCCTCGGCCTTGGATCTGGTCGGTGCGACCGTGATGACCAAGTAGCGGCTATCCCAGGAGAGCGCCTGGCGGGCGACGAAGTCGTTCTGTCCGGTGGTCCACAGGACCTCCTCCGTGGCCGTGTCGACGACGCCGCTGCTGAGTTCGTCGGAACCGTTCGGCGACGTGAGGACCGCCAGGTCGCCGGCGCGGCTGATCGCGCTGGTGAAGCCGTAGTCGGTCCACGAGGTGACGGTGTCGGCGACCAGGTGCCATACGTGGACGCCGCCCGGGGCGTTGGTGGCGCTGTCGAGCACGACGCGGCCGCCGTCGAGGAAGCCCTTCACGATCCCGATGGATCCGTCATCGCCTATCTGCTCGCGCTCGTGCAGCACCTCGCCGGTGGTGGCGTCGGCCACGTAAAGCACTGTTCGGCCGGGGCCGGTGTTCCGGGATGTCGTCCAGTCGTGCTCAGCCCATGCGAGCAGCGTGCCGTCGGACGAGACGGCGAAATCGTAGATCTGGCCGGCGCCCAGCAGGATGCGCCCGCCGTCACGGGAGACCAGCGAGAGCTCGAAATCGCCTGCCTGGCCCTCGTCGTCGGTTGGCACTGTGAGCACGGCGAGTCCACTGTCGGCCACCTCGTACATCGCACGGAAGCCGCTGAAGTCGCCCTCGAACGGGATGGCCTCGCCGCCCACATACAGTGCGCCGTCGACGTACCACGGCGCCGACGGGGGTCTTCCGGTGGGCAGCTCGTCCAGGTCGATGGTGACGGCGGCGGGCGCGTTCGGTTCCTGGACCTGCTCGGGCGCGTCGCCGCCGGCCGCCGGGTCGACGATGCCGAGGCCGCCGCCGTCAGTGGCCAGCGGATCGGCAACGACGAACGCCGTCCCGGCGGCGACGGCGACGACGGTGCTGCCGGCGGTAGCGAGCCGGACCTTGGCCCGGCGCCTGCGCGCCTCCCGGAGTACGGCGTCGGCCAGGCCGGCCCGGGGCGGAACCCGCAGCGCGAGATCGTCCAGCGCGTCGCGCACCTGGTCTTCGAGGGTCATGCTGAGGCCTCCTCAGGAGTGGGCAGAGCGGCGCCGGCGGCCAGCTCCGGGGCGAGCACGCGCACCCGGGCCAGCGCCCGGGCGGTCTGGCTGCGGACCGTGCCGACGGAGCAGCCCATGATCTCGGCCACCTCGCGTTCGGGCAGGTCCTCGTAGAACCGGAGCACCAGGACGGCCCGCTGCCGTGCCGTCAGCCGGAGCAGCGCCTGGCGGAGGTCGAGCCGGTCGTCGACCTGGCCGGCGCCGTCGCCGACGGACCGGACCGGCAGGTCGGCGACCGTGTCTTCGCGGACGATCTTCCGGCGACGCCAGCGGCTGGCGTGGTCGTGGTAGATCGTGCGGCGGACATAAGCCTCCGGGTTGTCCACCTTGTGCCAGCGGCGGACGAGCTTGACCAGCGCGCCCTGGACGAGGTCCTCGGCCAGGTGCAGGTCACCGGTCAGCGCGTAGGCGGTACGCCGCAGCGCCAACGAGCGGGACTCGACGAACTCCCGGAACTCGCTCTCGGCTCGAGTATCCATCTCGTCCCTCTCGTCGGCGCTGCTTCCACGATCACAGACGCACGAGCATGGGGCTCACTATGTCAGTCGTCGTGGCGATCGTCGTCGTGGTCATCGTGGTCGTCGTCGGAGCCACGGCCGCTGTCGTCGTCGTGGTCGTCGTCGCGGCGGTCGTCGTCGACGTCGACGCGCGTGATCTCGCCGGAGAGCGCGTCCACGCGGACGTCGTGCTCGACGCCGTCGAGGTGGATCTCGACCTTCCACTCCAGCCGGCCGTGCTCCCACTCGGCCTCGACCTCGGTGACTGTGCCGCCGCCGACGTGAGCCAGGGCGATCCGCTCGGCCTCGGCGCTGCCCATCTCGACGTCGCTGCTCGGCGCGCTGGTGGCCGAGTCGCTCGGGGACGGCGACGGACTGTCGTCCGGCGTAGGCGACGGCGACGGGCTGTCGTCAGGCGTGGCGGACGGCGATGCGCTGGCCGAGTCGTCCGGCGTGAGGTCGCTGGGCGACGGGCTGTCGTCGACGACCGACGCGCGCGGCCGGCTCTCGACGTCGTCGGCGGTCGTGACGGCGTAGGCGACGCCGCCGGTGACGAGCAGGGCGGCCGCGGCAGCGGTGGCGGAGATCAGACGGTTGCGGTTCATGGTGGTGTCCTTCCTGTGCGGTGCGTGGCCACCACGTTCCCGCCGGCCGCCCTAGTGCCGCGCTGGGCGACGGTTAACGCCCGGCTAAGCCGCACGGCCCGAACCGAGGTCGACGACGACGGTGAGGCCGCCGCCCGCCGGGCTGTCCAGCCGGACGCCGCCGCCGGACTGCTCGGCCGTCCGCCGGACGATGTCCAGGCCCAGGCCGCTCGACCCGGACCCGCTGACGCCCCGCCGCAGCGCTCCCGTCGTCTGGCCGGACGGCAGACCGGGTCCCTCGTCGGCGACGACCAGCCGGGCGCCGCCGCCTTCGCGGGGCTCCAGCCGGACCGTGAACGCCGTCCCGTTCGGGGTGTGCGCGAAGACGTTGCCGAGCAGCGCGTCGACGCACGCCTCCAGGTCGCCGCGGGCCAGCGCGACCGGCAGCGGGCCGGGCGCGACGTCCACCGTCAGCTCCCGGTCGGTGTCCTCGGCCAGCACCGCCCAGAACGCGGCCCGCTCGCGCACCACGTCGGCGGCGTCCACCGTCACCGCCTCCGGGGCCGTGCCGCGCCGCCGGGCCTGCTGGATGACGTCGGTGACCGCGCGGTCGACGGCGTCGACGCCGGCCACGATGCGCTCGGACTGCTCGCCGGCGGGCAGCGCCTCGGCGTCCATCCGTAGCGTGGTCAGCGGGGTGCGGACGCGGTGCGAGAGGTCGGCGATGGTCTCGCGCTCCTCGCGCAGCAGGTCGGTGATGCGGCCCGCCAGCCCGTTCAGCGCCGTCGCGACGACGCCCAGCTCGCCGGGCGCGGCCGGGTCGGCGCGCGCGTCCAGCTCGCCGCGGCCCAGCCGATGCGACACCGCGGCGAGGTCGGCCGCGCCACGCACCAGCCGCCGCCCGAGGCGGTCCGCGACCAGCAGGCCGACCAGCAGCAACGCGACGCCCAGCCCGGCCAGCGCCAGCCAGGCGCGGGTCACGCCCTCCCGCAGCTCGGCGTCCGGGACGAACGTGCGGATGACGCCGAAGTCGCCGTCCGGCCGGCCGACGGCGAACACGATCTCGCGGCCGCCGTCGGCATCGGCGGACGCACTGGACCCGCGCCCGGCCAGTTCGACCAGCGGCGACCGGTCCGCTTCGGCGCCGAGCCGCGCGCCGTCCGGCAGGAACACCGTCACATCGAACCGCGAGGTGGCGTCGACCTGGTCGACGGTGAGCGCCAGCGACTCCCCCTCCGCGGTCGCGACCAGCGACGTCAGCGCCTGCGCCTCGACGGTGGCCGCCTGCACGGCGCGGTCGCCCGCGACATCGCGGACCAGCAGCGCCAGCGGCACGAGGAACGCCACCAGGACCAACGTCGTGGTGGCGGCGACGAGGACGAGGAGCCGGCGGCGCACTCCGTCACTCCTCCGGCGCGGCCAGTCGCACCCCGACCCCGCGGACGGCGTGCAGGTAGCGGGGCTCCTGTGCGGTCTCGCCGAGCTTGCGGCGCAGCCAGGACAGGTGGACGTCGACGGTCTTGTCGGCGCCGCCGTACGGGAGCCGCCAGACCTCCGTCAGCAGCTCGCGCTTGCTGACGACCTCGCCTGCGCGGGCGGCCAGGTAGTGCAGCAGGTCGAACTCGCGCGGGGTCAGCTCGAGCGCGGCGCCGTTGAGCGCGGCCTCGCGGCTGCGCGGGTCGACCCGCAGGCCGCCGACGGTGACCGCCTGGTCGCGTTGGTCCTCGCCGCCGCGCCTGAGCACGGCGCGGATGCGGGCGTCCAGCTGGGCGACGCCGAACGGCTTGGTCACGTAGTCGTCCGCCCCTGCATCCAGGACGGCGACCACCTCGCTCTCGTCGTCGCGCGCCGTGGCGACGATCACCGGGACGTCACTGACGCCGCGGAGCATGCGCAGCATCGCGGTGCCGTCGAGGTCCGGCAGCCCAAGATCCAGCACGACGACGTCCGGACGGTCGCCGACCGCCTGCTCCAGCCCGGCCATCGCCGTCGGCGCCGACCGGACCGCATGCCCGCGCTCGGTCAGCCCGCGGATCAATGCGGACCTGATCGTCGCATCATCCTCGACGACGAGTACCTGGGCCATGCGGTCGACATTAGGGCACGGTGGGCGGCGGGCCGGCCTCGTTCGGTGGTCGCCGGACGTCCGTTGAGGCTGCCTTAGCCGTCCCTTAACCCGGCCGGCGGGCATAGTGGGCCCATGGCGAGTCCGAGGATCGTGCGGGTCGGGACCGGCCTGCTGCTGTGGCTCGCCGCGGCGACCGGCGCCACGGCGGTCGGCATGGCGGCGGTCGGCATGATCGGCAGCGACATCCTCGGGTCGTCGCAGGAGCCGCTCACCCAGGCCGAGGTCGAACGGCGGCTGGCCTCCCCCACTGGGTCGCCGTCCGGGTCGCCGTCCGCGACTGGGACGCCCTCGCCGTCCGCGACACCGTCACCGGACCCCACGACTCCCCCGGCCGCGCGCCCGCGCGTGGTCGACGCCAACGGCGCCGGCACCATCACCGCCCAGTGCAACCCCGACGGCACCGTCCTCGTTCTGGCTGTCACCCCTGCCCAGGGCTACGACGCCGACGCGGACGACGAGGAGGCCGACGACCACCCCCAGATCAAGTTCGAGAACGACGCCGTCGAGGTCGAGGTCAGGTTGCGCTGCATCGACGGCGTCGTATCCGACGAGATCCGCCAGAACTCCGAGGACTGAACCGGCAGAGAAGCGATCGGCGTGCACGGCGACGGCATGCTGACCGGAAGCGGTGGCACCTCGAGGATCGACCCACGCACGATCGCGCGGCGACGCTGACCTCGATAGCCGGAATGGCGCTCTGCACCCGTGCCGGCGCCGCGAACGGATCGCTCGCTTTCGAGGTCGTCCGCGCGACCGGACACGTCAGGCGCTCAGCCGGCAGGTCAGCGGATCGACGCCATACACGTTGATCATTTCCTAGCCGCCGAACGGGCATTGCCGGTCCAGCTCGATGCCCAAGAGGAGGTTTCTGACCTGCTGTATTGCTCACACGCTTCCCGTAATCCAGGCCAGGTGTGTGCGGGCAGATCGGTCGTCCGAGGTCCGCTATCGTCGTGGCGGTCACCGCGGCATCCAGGTGCGCCAAATGCGGTGCTGGTGGCCGGAAGCCGGTCACGAACACTGACCTGAGCCGACGAGCCGCGTGTTGCCGTTCGACGGCAGGGAGACGCTGCGGTGCGTCTCGGGCAGCTGGGATCGAGAAGTCGCTGACGAGCCGATGGGTGAAGGAGAACGCCAGGTGACTGCAGTACTGACCGCGGCCGTCGTGGGTCTGGTGGTCTCGATCCTCGGAACCCGGGCAGCGATCTGGGGGCTCGTCCGGCGTGGCTACGGCCAGCCGATCCGGGACGAACTCTCGACGAGTCATCAGACCAAGAGGGGCACGCCCACAATGGGCGGGATGGTGATCATCCTGGCGGCGCTTTTCGGCTACGCAGTGGCCCACCTGATCGGCCGGTCCGAGCCGTCAGTCTCGGCGTTGCTCGTGCTCGGCCTGATCGTCGGGCTCGGTCTGGTCGGATTCCTCGACGACTACATCAAGATCTTCAAGCAGCGGAGTCTGGGCCTGCGCAGCCGGGCGAAGATGGCTGGGCAGGTGGTCGTAGCGCTCGCGTTCGCGCTTCTCGCGATCCGGTTCGAGGACGACCAGTCGTTGACCCCGGCGTCGCAGGCCGTGTCATTCCTTCGCGACACCCCGATCGTCCTGCCGGTCGTGCTGTTCGTGGTTTGGGCGCTGCTGATCATCTCCGGTACCTCGAACGCGGTGAATCTGACCGACGGTCTGGACGGCCTAGCCACCGGCGCGTCCGTCATGGTGTTCGGTGCCTACACGCTCATCGGGATCTGGCAGTTCAACCAGAACTGCGGTACCACTCCTGGACCGGCGTGCTACGACGTGCGCGACCCGCTCGACCTTGCCGTCGTGGCAGCCGCGCTGGTTGGCGCGTGCATCGGGTTCCTGTGGTGGAACGCACACCCCGCCAGGATCATCATGGGCGACACCGGGGCGCTGGCGCTTGGCGGAGCAATGGCCGGGTTGGCCATCACAACCCGCACCGAGCTACTGCTCGTCATTCTCGGCGGCCTGTTCGCGATCATCACCATGTCCGTGGTGCTGCAGGTCGGCTTCTTCAAGCTGACCGGCGGCCGACGGCTGTTCCGGTTGGCGCCGCTCCACCACCATTTCGAGCTCAAGGGCTGGAGCGAGGTCACGATCGTTGTCCGCTTCTGGATCATCGCCGGCATGTGCGTCGTCATGGGGCTCGGCATCTTCTACGCGGAGTGGGTTGTCGGGACGTGATTGCCATGGGGCCGCACTAGGCGCGATGCGCTGCGCCCTACATGTTGATCACGTGGCCGGAGATGCCGTGCACAGCTTCCTTGACCGCCTCCGAGAGCGTCGGGTGGGCGTGGATGTTGCGGCCGACCTCGTCCGCCGTCAGGTCCCAGAGCTGGGCCAGGGTGAGCTCGGGCAGCAGCTCCGTCACGTCCGGGCCGATCAGGTGGGCGCCGAGGAGCTCGTTGTGGGCGGCGTCGGCGACGATCTTGACGAAGCCGACGGGGTCGCCGAGGCCGTGCGCCTTGCCGTTGGCCATGAAGGGGAACTTCGAGACCTTGACCTCATGACCGAGTTTGCGAGCCTGCTCCTCGGTGTAGCCGAAGCTGGCCACCTGCGGCTGGCAGTAGGTCGCCCGCGGGATCATGTCGTAGTTGACGGGCATCGTCTCGGCGCCTGCGATCGTCTCGGCCGCAACGATCGCCATGGCCTCGGCCGCGTGCGCCAGCAGCAGCTTGCCGGTGACGTCGCCGATGGCGTAGACGCTGGGCACGTTGGTGCGCAGGTACTCGTCGACCTCGATCGCGCCGCGTTCGTTCAGGCGTACGCCGGTCTTGTCGAGGCCGTAGCCGTCGACGCGCGGGGCGAAGCCAATAGCCTGCAGCACCTTGTCGGCCTCGAGGACCTCCTGATTGTCGCCGGAGGTCACCGTCACGCGAACCTTGTCGCCGCTGTCGTCGATGCTGTCGACTCGGGTCGAGGTGCGCACGTCGACGCCGAGTTTCTTGTACTGGCGGGCGAGTTCCTTGGAGACCTCGGGGTCCTCCAGCGGGAGGATGCGCTCGAGGAACTCGACGATGGTGACCTGGACGCCGTAGTTGGCCATGACGTAGCCGAACTCGACCCCGATGGCGCCGGCGCCCGCGATGATGACGCTCTGCGGCAGCTCGCTCTCGAGGATCTGCTCCTCGTACGTGACGACGCGTTCGCTCAGCTGGGTGCCGGGCAGCAGCCGGGTCGTCGCCCCTGCCGCGATGATGCAGTGCTCGAACGTCACCGTCTCGTTGCCGCCGTCGTTGAGGCGGACGTCGAGGGTGTTCGCGTCGGTGAAAGTGCCCCACCCGTCGAACTCGGTGATCTTGTTCTTCTTCATAAGGTAGTGCACGCCCTTGACGCGGCCGTCGGCCACGGTGCGGCTGCGCTCGTACGCCTTCGAGTAGTCGGCCTTGACCTCGCCCTCGAAGACCAGCCCGAAGGTGTCGGCCTCGTTCTTGACGATGTGGGCCAGCTCCGCGTTGCGCAGCAGCGCCTTGCTCGGGATGCAGCCCACGTTGAGGCAGACGCCACCCCAGTACTTGGACTCCACGACGGCGACGGACTTGCCCAGCTGGGCCGCGCGGACGGCCGCGGTGTACCCGCCCGGGCCGGCGCCCAGGACGACGACATCGAAGTGCGCACTCATGATGAACAGCCTAGAGGGCGCGGGTAGCTGTATCGGCGTGACGTTCAGAACAACCGCGAGGTGGGGTCGTCGACACCGCGGAGGGCGTCGTAGTCGACGGTGATGCAGGTGATGCCGCGGTCGACGGCGAGGGTGCGGGCCTGCGGCTTGATCTCCTGCGCGGCGAACACGCCGCGCACCGGGGCCAGCAGCGGGTCTCGGTTGAGCAGGTCGAGATAGCGGGTGAGCTGCTCGACGCCGTCGATCTCGCCGCGCCGCTTCACCTCGACGGCGACGGCGACGCCCTGCTCGTCGCGGCAGAGGAGGTCGACCGGGCCGATCGGCGTCGGGTATTCGCGGCGCACCAGGCGCCAGCCGGCGCCGAACGTCTCGACCTGCTCGGCCAGGAGCACCTGCAGGTGCGCCTCGACGCCGTCCTTGACCAGCCCGGGGTCGGCGCCGAGGTCGTGGGTGGAGTCGTGCAGGATCTCGTGCAGGTTGATCACCAGGCGGTCGTCGGACTTGCCGTTCTGCACCGTCCACACCGCGGTGACGCCGTCCGACGTCCCGTCCTCGCCCGGATCCGGCTCACGGACGGTGAGCGTGCAGGGCGGGCTCATCCAGTTCAGCGGCTTGTACGAGCCGCCGTCGGAGTGCACCAGCACGCTGCCGTCGGCCTTCACCATGATGACGCGGGTGGCGAGCGGGAGGTGGGCGGTCAGCCGCCCGGCGTAGTCGACCTGGCAGCGTGCGATGACGATCCTCACCGCCCGAACTCTAGACCGCGCGGCGAGCCGAACCGAGCACCTACGCGTCGTGCTCGGCAGCGTGCTCGACATCATCGGAGCCGCCACGCAGGGACCACCGGCGCCGGAACGGCGTAGCGTGCGAACCGTCACGCACACCGAGGTGCGGGGGTCGGTCATGAATCGGATCGCGCTGATCGTGCTGGGACTCGTCGTGCTGGTCGTCATCGGTGTGGGCGGGGTCGTCCTCCAGCGGCAGGGCGAGCGGATGGACGAGCTGGAGGCGTCCGTCCGGGAATTGCGGCTGGCGGCCCAGGCGTCCAGTGCCGAGACCGCCGCCGACCGGCTGGACGAGATCGAGCGGCAGCTCGGGTTCGACGCGCCGTCGTGGCCGGCCGAAGCCGTCGACGAGCGCATCACACAGCTGGAATGGGATCTGGGCCTGATCTGCGGTTATCTGCACCGCACCGGCGCCGAGGTGCTGTGCTGACGGCGCTCAGCCGCTGAGCGCCGCGGCGAGCGCGGCCCGCTGCGACCGGAACCAGTCCTGACTGCGGCGGATGTTGTCGCCGGCGCCGTCGGCCCACATGCGCGACCAGCCGCCGCCATCGGTCTCGGCGCGGTGCTTCATGACGTGCCAGGTGCGGGTGAACCGGCGGTCGGCGACGTCGAGCAGGGCGGTCCGCTGGGCGGCGTCCAGCCCGTAGGCGTCGGCGAAGATCCGCACCCGGCGGCCGGCGTCGGCGTCGCGCAGCGCCGGGTCGCGGTCGGCCGGTCCGGCCAGCGGCGCCCAGTACCGCAGGGTCGTGACGACGTCGAGCAGCCGCGTGGTCGGCCCGGCGAGGTCGAAGTCGATGATGCCGACCGGCCGGCCGTCGACGAAGATCGTGTTCTCGAACGTGATGTCGTTGTGCCCGACGACGTCCGCGGTGCCGTCGTACGCGGGCCGCACGCCGGGCAGCTCGACCGGCGCCCGCCAGCTCACGCCGTCCGGCGGCACGAAGCCGGCGGAGCAGTCGTGCAGCCGGCGCTGGATGACGGCGATCTCGCGTAGGGCGTCCTCGGTGACGGCCCACGGCGCCAGCGGCCGGCCGCCCATCTCGCCGTCGAGGTAGGTGAGGATCTCGCGGCCCCGCTCGTCGAGGCCGAGGAAACGCGGCGCGTACGGGAAGCCGGCCCGCTCCAGGTGCCGGAGGTAGGCGTGGACGGCGGCCGCGCCCTCGGCCGGGTGCCTCCGGACCGTGCCGCGGACGCGCACGACGCCGTCGCTGACGTCGCCGCCGAGCAGCGGGATCTCGACCACGTCGTCGAGGAACGCGTCGACCGCGGCGCGGAACTCGGCCGGCCGCTCGACCCACGGATAGTGGCCGCAGTCCTCCACGACGGCCAGCCGCCCGGCCGGGAACCGCTCGGCCAGCGCGGCGACCGGCGCCAACCCCGTCATCGCGTCGTCGGCGCCGGCGACCACGAGAATCGGGGCGGTGACCGACGCGAGCCGCTCGGCGAGGTCGGCGGGCGGGTCGAGGCTGAAGTAGGCGCGGTTGGCGGGCAGGTCGTAGTGGCCGGCGGCGGCGTGGTCCCGCTCGGCCGCACCCCAGTGCGCGTAGCTGGACGGCGCGACCAGCCGCTGCCAGGCGTTGAAGCCCTCGTCGTCGAGGACGGCGGGCCCGGCGGCCAGCGCCGCCCAGGCGTCGTCGAAGGCCGGACCGCCGCCGCGGCGGCGCGCCGCGAGGCGCTCGGCGATCCGCTCGGCGTCGGGCTCGGCGTCGACGAGGTGGGTGGACGGCGGCGTGATGAGCAGCAGCGCCGCGACGTGCGCCGGGTACTGCACGCCGTACGCGACTGCGAGCCGGGTGCCGGCGGAGTGCCCGGCGACCAGCAGACGGTCCTGCCCGAGGTGCCGGCGCAGCGCCTCGAGATCGCCGGCCTGCCGCCAGTACGAGCCTGCCTCCGGCCGGTCCGGAGCCGGTGACTCGCCGACGCCGCGCAGGTGCGGGATCACCAGCGGGTGCCGGTCGGCCAGCCCGGCGAGATCGCCCAGGTAGGCCGGGTGCCGGGCCGCCCCGCCGGCGAGGACGACGACGGGCGGGCCCGCGGCGGCCGGCCCGGCCAGCTCGTCGTAATGCAGGGACGTGTCGTCGGCAGCGCGGTAAGCAGGCACGGCCAGGACGCTACCGCGTAGTGCCGGCGCGGTCGTCAGTGGAAGTCGCGGGAGCGGTGCCGGGCGTGCAGGGCGCGGGCGGCCTCGGGGTGCAGCTCCGCCAGCGAGGCCAGCTTGTCCGCGACCAGGTTGATGACGCCGTCCTTGCGCTCCAGGATCCCCCGCACGATCATGCAGGCGGCGTTGCGGGCGACCCGCCGGTGCCGTTGCCACAGCCCGCCGCCGCAGACGACGTTGACCATGCCGGTCTCGTCCTCGATGTTGAGGAACGTGATGCCGCCCGCGGTGCCGGGCCGCTGCCGGTGCGTGACCACGCCGGCGACGCTGACCCGGCGGTTCGGCTCGGCGGTGGCGAGGTCCTCGACGGCGAGGATGCCCTCGCGGCGCAGCAGCGGCCGCAGGTGCGCGAGCGGGTGACCATCAGGTGAGATCGAGGTGGCCC
The DNA here is from genome assembly GCF_004349105.1 of Jiangella aurantiaca. Taxonomy (GTDB): domain Bacteria; phylum Actinomycetota; class Actinomycetes; order Jiangellales; family Jiangellaceae; genus Jiangella; species Jiangella aurantiaca. Next base: position 53,120 of record NZ_SMLB01000025.1, on the reverse strand, counting down.
ACAGGTCGGCCAGGGTCAGCTCGACGTCGCTCATGCCGGGCAGCTGCGGCGGGGCCGGGGTCGCGGTGACGGCCTCCAGCTGGCCCACGGTCTCGACGTAGCCGGCGTTCCACAGCGCCTCGCGGCGGGTGAGGCCGAAGCCGTCGAACGCGCCCGCGGTGGCCAGCGCCTCCAGCTGCCGGGCGTCGAGGCCGGCCCGGCGGGACAGGTCGGTCGGGTCGCGGAACGACCGGCCGGCGCGGGCCTCGACGATCGCCTCGGCGACGTCCTTGCTGATGCCACGGACGGAGTCGAGGCCGAGCCGGACCGCGTACCCGGTGTCGCGGCGGTGCTCCGGCGTGGGGTCGGGCGTCCCCGGGACCCACTCGGTGCGGCTGTGCTCCGGGATCAGGCAGTCGGCCCGCCCGATGGGCCGGGAGTCGCCGTCGCCGTCGGGCTCGATGCCGGCCGTGGCCCCGGACCGCGTGATGTCCGGACGCAGGACCCGCACGCCGTGCCGCCGGGCGTCGTGGACCAGCGACTGCGGGGAGTAGAACCCCATCGGCTGGGCCCGCAGCAGCGCGGCCAGGAACGCCGCCGGGTAGTGCAGCTTGAGCCAGGAGCTGACGTAGACGAGCTTGGCGAAGGACAGGGCGTGGCTCTCGGCGAACCCGAAGTTCGCGAACGAGAGGATCTTGGTGTAGAGCTGGTCGGCGTCGGCGCCGATGATGCCGCGCTTGGCCATGCCCTTGTACAGCTTCTCCTTGATGCTCTCGATGCGCTCGATGCCGCGCTTGGAGCCCATGGCGCGGCGCAGCAGGTCGGCGTCGTCGGGGGTGCAGTCGCCGACGGCGATGGCCATCTGCATGAGCTGCTCCTGGAACAGCGGGACGCCGAGGGTCCGCTCGAGCACCGGCTTCAGGTCGTCGTGGACATAGGTGGCCTCCTCTTTCCCGGTGGCGCGGCGGATGTAGGGGTGGACGGCGCCGCCCTGGATCGGGCCGGGGCGGATCAGCGCGATCTCGATGGCGAGGTCGTAGAACTCACGCGGCCGTAGCCTCGGCAGCGTCCCGATCTGGGCCCGGCTCTCGACCTGGAACACGCCGATGGAGTCGCCGCGGCAGAGCATGTCGTAGACCGCCGGCTCCTCCTTGGGGACGCTCTGCAGCTCCCACGCCTCGCCGAGGTGCCCGGCCACCAGGGTGAACGCATGGTTCAGCGCGCTCAGAATGCCGAGCCCGAGCAGGTCGAACTTGACCAGCCCCATCGACTCGCAGGCGTCCTTGTCCCACTGCAGGACGGTGCGCTTGTCCATGCGGCCGCGCTCGATGGGACACACCTGCCCGATCGGCCGCTCGGTCAGGATCATCCCGCCGGAGTGGATGCCGAGGTGCCGCGGCGCCCGCATCAGCTGGTTGGCGAGGTCGACCACCTGCACCGGGATGTCGTGCCCGTCGGCGTCGGCCTCGGCCACCGCGCTCCAGCTGTCGACCTGCTTGGACCAGGCGTCCTGCTGCCCCGGCGAGTAGCCCAGCGCCTTGGCGGCGTCGCGGACGGCCATCTTGGGGCGGTAGCTGATGACGTTGGCGACCTGGGCGGCGTTACGGCGGCCGTACCGGTCGTAGACCCACTGGATGACCTCTTCGCGCCGGTCGGAGTCGAAGTCGACGTCGATGTCGGGCTCCTCGTCGCGGTTGACGGAGATGAACCGCTCGAACGGCAGGTCGTGGAAGACCGGGTCGATGGCGGTGACGCCCAGCGCGTAACAGACCGCCGAGCTGGCCGCCGAGCCCCGTCCCTGGCAGAGGATGCCTTCGTCGCGGGCGAACGCGACGATGTCGTGGACGATGACGAAGTAGCCGGCGAAGTCCTTCTTGTCGATGATCTTCAGCTCGTAGTCGACCCGCTCGCGGGCCGCCCGCTCGTGCTTCACGCCGCGGTAGTAGCGCTGGAAGCCGAGGTCGACCAGGACCCGCAGCCAGCTCATCGCCGTGTGGCCGTCGGGGATGTGCTCCTTCGGCAGCCGCGGGCTGGCCTTGTGCAGGTCGAACGCGATCTCGTCGGCCAGCTGGACGGAGCGCGCGACGGCGCCCGGATAGCCGGCGAACCGGTCGGCCATCTCCCGCCCCGTCCGCAGCGACGCCGCGCCCCACGCGGGCAGCCAGCCGTTCATCTCGGCGAGACTGCGCCGCGCCCGGATCGCCGCCATGGCCGAGGCCAGCCGGTGGTCGCCGGGGTCGGCGTAGTGGACGTTGTTGGTGGCGACGACCGGCAGCCCGCGATCGTCGGCCAGCCCGGCCAGCAGCCGGTTGACGTCGTCGTCGCTGGGATGGCCGTGGTCGAACAGCTCGACCACCACGTGGTCGCGGCCGAACATCGCGGTCAGCCGGTCCAGCTCCGCCGCCGCCGCGGCCGGTCCCCGCGCGGCGAGGGCGGACCGGACGGTGCCCTTGCGGCAGCCGGTGAGCACCAGCCAGTGCCCGCGGCCGGTGTCGGCCAGCTCGTCGAGGTCGTAGACGGGCTTGCCCTTCTCGTCGCCGCGCAGCTGGGCCTCGGTGATGGCCCCGGCCAGCCGGTGGTAGCCCTCGACGCCGCGAGCCAGCACCAGCAGATGCTCGCCGCGTGGGTCGGGGACGCCGTTCTGCGGCGCGTCGAGGCCCAGCGACAGCTCCGCGCCGTAGACGGTGCGCAGGTTCTCGGCGGCGTACTTCTGGGCGATCTCGGCGAACAGCGGCGCGCCGTAGAAGCCGTCGTGATCGGTGAGCGCCAGCCCGTGCAGCCCCAGCTCGATGGCCGCCTCGACCAGCCGGTCCGGCCCGCTGGCGCCGTCGAGGAAACTGAAGTTGCTGTGCGCGTGCAGCTCCGCATATGGCGTGACCGGCTCGTCCGGGCGTTGCACCTCGGCCTTGCGCTTGTACGGCTTGCGCTTGCGCGACCCGGGGCCGTCCTCGGGCGGCACCGTCGGCCGGTCGGACAACCGGCGCTCCAGTTCGCCCCAGGGGATCGGCGGATTGTTCCACCCCACGTCACGCCCCCTCTCGGTCAGTCATAGCCGGCCTCGACCCACCAGCCGTCGTCGGCGCAGGTCATCAACCACGCCCGGCCGTCGACGGTGACGATCTGGAAGCGGGCGACCCAGCTGGCGGGGTTCTCCCACCACAGCTCCTCCACCGGCCACGGCCCGGACCACGCGCTGACGGGCTGCCAGCCGTCGCCGAGCCCGTCCGCACGGAACCGGGCCGGCGGGGCGCTGACCACGCCGCGTTCGCTGACCCATACCAGCTGGCCACGGTCGTCGACGACGACCACCGGGCGCGGCTCGGCGAAGACGCGGACCGGCGCCGGCGGCGGGAGGCTGCCCGGCCACGGGAGGTCGACCGGACGGAGCCCGACCGGCCGCTCGCCCCACGGGACCAGCGCCTGCCGGTCGGCCGGCGCCCGGCCGCCCTGCACGGTCGGGACGGTGACCGCGTGCGGGCCGAGCATGCCCTGGACCCGGGCGACCGCCCGCTCCACGCGTTCGTCGGTGCCACCGCCCCACAGCGCGGCGGCGTGCGCGCCGGCCGGCTCGACGGTCTCGGGGACGAACCGCACCAGCTCGACCGGCGCCGTGACGCCCTGGGTGTTCCGGAGCTGTCCCCGCAGCTGCCAGTGGACGCGGTCGACCAGGTCGGCGGCGCCGAACCAGCGCGAGTGCGCCCACACCCGCGACGACGCGACCTCGTGGTCGCACTCGGCCTCGATCAGGACCTCGGTGCAGACCAGCCCGCGGCCGGCCAGCTGGGCGACGAACCGCTCGGCGGTCTGGCGGACGCTGAAGCTGACGGCCTCGACGGTGTCGAGCGGCGGTTCGAACCGGATCTGGCACTCCAGGTCGGGCGGCGGAGTGCGGGCTCCGAGCAGGGATTCGTCCTCGCCGCGGGCGAGCCGGTGCACCTTGGCGCCGTAGCCGCCGAACCGCGCCTGGACGTCGTCGCCGTCGAGTTGGGCGAAGTCGCCGAGCGTCCGCAGCCCCAGGCGGCGCAGCAGGCCCGCGACATCGTCGTCGTCGATGACGCCGACCGGGAGATCGCGCAGGAACGCCGCCGACCCGCCCGCCTCGACCACGACGGTCTCCTGCGGCCCGGCCCGCCGGGCGGCCTGCTCGGCGGTGAACAGGTCGTCGGCGACGCCGATGCGGCAGTCCCACACGCCGGCCCGGACCAGCCGTTCGGCGATGAGCGCGCCGGCGGGGTCCTCGCCGCCGTAGAACCGGCCCGGCGCGCGCACCGCCAGCAGTCCCGGCCGCAACGGCGCGACGCCCGGCCGCAGCTCCTCGACCGCCATCAGCACCGGCTCGAACACCCGGGCGTCGCGGTCGGGATTGTGGTCGATGAGTCTGAGCTCGGGACAGCGCGACTGGGCGTCGCGGCGGCGCATCCCCCGCCGAACGCCCTCGGCCCGGGCCGCCTCGTTACAGGCGACGACGGCGTTGGCGGCCAGTACCACGGCCGGCGCGGTGCTCTGGACGGAGTCGTCCTCGGCCATGGCCGCGACCACCGGCCAGTCCGGACACCACACGACGAGGACGCGGCGGCGGCTCATCCCGCTACCTCCAGCCCGGCCGCGGCCGGGGCCGGGGTCGTCGCGTCGGGGATGGGCCCGCCGGTCTCCAACGCCTCGAGGTCGGCGCCGGACACCGTGCCGTCCGGCCCGGGCAGCCACAGCCACGCCGACCGCGGCCGGCCGCCGGCACCCCGTCCGTACGCCTCGACCTTCACCCGCCGACCGCGCAGGTGACCGCCGCCGTGCTCGGGCCCCACCCACAGCGATGACGACACCCGCAGGCGGGTCTGCGCGCCCTCCCAGTCGCCGACCGAGACCAGCGCCGTCCCGTGCCGCCGCGCCAGCGCGACGAGCCGCCTGGCCAGCTGCCCGGTGACCTGGCCGGGCGGCCGCACCAGCACCACCTCGACCGACGTGAGCAGCACCGCCACCACCTCGGCCCACTGGTCGCCGGGGTCTTCGACGACCACCACGCGGCCGAGATCGGCGCCCATGTCGGATGCCGCCAGCACGCCGAACTCGGACAGCCCCACCACCGCCGACCACGCCCCGGCCGCCGTGGCCCCGGCCAGGAGCGCCAGCGGCAGCACGCCCGCGCCGTCGACCGCGACCACGTGCCCACGGCGCAACCCGCCGAGCAGCGTGCGCAGGGCCGGCAACACCGCGACCAGCTCCACCGGCTGTACGGCGAAACCCGCTCTGGCCAGCGCCGCTTCGGCCTGGTCGCGTCCGAGTACCGTCACTCACTCATCGTCGAACACATGTTCGAGAGGTGTCAAGTCGATCTGCACTACCCCAGCTGGTCGCGGCGGCGGGTCAGGTAGGCGGTCTCGGCGGTGTTGCCGGCCAGTTCGATGGCTTTGTCGTACGCCGCGCGCGACTCCTGGCTGCGGCCCAGCCGGCGCAGCAGGTCGGCGCGGGTCGCGTGGTAGGCGTGATAGCCGGCCAACGCCTCGGTGAGGCGGTCAACGATGGCCAGTGCCACCTCCGGCCCGTCGAGCTCGGCCACGGCGATGGCTCGGTTGAGGGCGATGATCGGGGAGGGGTCGAGGTGGACGAGCTGGTCGTAGAGGGCGAGGACCTGCGACCAGTCGGTGTCGCGGATGTCGCGGGCGGAGGTGTGCACGGCGTTGATCGCGGCGAGGATCTGGTAGCGCCCCGGAGCCACCCCGGCAGCGGCAGCGGCGAGGCGCTCGCGCACCAGCCGATGACCCTCGGCGATCAGTTCCGCGTCCCAGGCCCCACGGTCCTGCTCGTCGAGGGCGACCAGTTCGCCGCTGGCCGAGATACGGGCGGTGCGGCGGGCCTCGATGAGCAGCATCAGCGCCAGCAGCCCGGCCACCTCACCGTCCTCGGGCAGGAGGGCACGGATCAGGCGGGTGAGCCGGATGGCCTCGGTGGTCAGGTCGTGTCGTACGGGGTCGGTGTCGGGGCCGCTGGCCAGGTAGCCCTCGTTGAAGACGAGGAACAGGACGGCGAGTACACCGGAGACGCGTGCCGGGAGATCCTCGGCGGACGGCATCCGATAGGGGATGCGCGCCGCCTTGATCTTGGCCTTGGCGCGGGTGATCCGCTGCCCCATGGCGGTCTCCTGCACCAGGAAGGCACGGGCGATCTCGGGCACGGTCAGACCGCCGACCATGCGCAGCGTCAGCGCCACGCGGGTCTGCATCGCCAGCGCCGGGTGACAGCAGGTGAAGATCAGCCGGAGCCGGTCGTCGTCGATGGCGCCGGGAGGCTCGGGTGGGGTGTTGTCATACACCATCTGAGCCTCCTTGTGCTTGACGTCGCGCTTGCTCTCGCGCCGGATCCGGTCGATGGCCTTGCGAACGGCGGTGGTGGTCAGCCAGGCGCCGGGGTTGGGCGGCACGCCGTCGGCCGGCCACCGCTCGACGGCGGTCGTGAACGCCTCGGCGGCCGCCTCCTCGGCGATGTCGAGGTCACCGAAGCGCCTGGTCAGGGCGGCGACCACCCGGGCCCACTCGTCGTGGTGGGCCTGAGTGATCGCCTCCTCGACGTCGCTCACTGGAACGGCCGCACCTCGATCTTCCGATCGCAGACCTTCGACGCCTCGGCGGCGAGCTCGAGCGCCACATCCAGATCGGGGGCCTCCCACACCCAGACGCCGGCGAGGTACTCCTTCGACTCCACGAAAGGCCCGTCACTGAACACCGCCTGCTCGCCCCGGTTGTCGATGACCTTGGCCGCGTCGGTGTCCGCGAGTCCGCCCGCGAAAACCCAGTAGCCCTCGGCGATCAGTCGTTCGTTGAACGCGCTGATGGCAGGCTGCCTGTCCGTGCTGCCGGGATTGCTCTTGTCATCGATCACGGAAACCAGGTACCGCATCTGAAGATCATCTCCTGTGGTGTCAATGCGTGGTTCGGTCAGGGACTTCAGGCCGCTGCATACCGCGGGCGCCCGGCCGGCCGGTAGACCTGGATCGTCACGCCCTTCGAGTCGACCCGCGACTCGATCAGGTCGAGCGCAAGATCCGGACCGGTCTCCGGGAACAGTCTCGCGCCCTGGCCGAGGATCACCGGGATCACGATCAGAATCATCTCGTCGACCAGATCGTTCTCCAGCAGCCACCGGGTCAGGGCGCCACTGCCGTGCACCTGCAGCTCACCCTCGGCCTCGGCCTTCAGCGCACTGATGGCCGCAGCGAGGTCACTGCGGAGAACGGTCGTGTCCTCCCAACGCGGCGCGGTGAGCGTGGTCGAGGCAACGTACTTGGAGGCCTCGTTCAAGGCCACGCCGATGGGATGTGCGCGCATCTGGTCGATTGATCCCCAGGAGCCGGCGAACAACTCGTAGGTGCGCCGGCCGAACAGGAACGCCTCGGCGCGCTGGTAGGTCTGCGTGATGAACGTCCTGGTCTCGTCGTCACCCGCCCCCCGGGCCCATCCGCCGCGCTCCAATCCGTTCCTGCGGTCATCCGACGCGGTGCCGTTTCCCTGCATCACTCCATCGAGAGTGACCTGGGTCATGGTCGTCAGCTTCATGATCGCGGTTTCCTTTCCTTGGGGCACCCTCGTGGGCGGCCTCTCACCGCTGCTACGAACACCGCTGCCCCGATCCGACACCGCCTCCAGGAACTCTTTCGACCTTTCTGGTCCGCCGGCTGTCCGCGCGGTCATCATGCCGATGCCCGACCGGCCACGCGGCGCTGGTGCCGGACCACCCGCGCGCGGGTGCCGCACGCGTCGCCGCACCAGCGCTGGTTGCGGCGATCGCGCAGGTAGAGCTGGCCGCAGCCGGGAGCGTCGCATAACGCGAGCCGGTCGGCGTCCGGACCGGCGAGCAGTTCGACCACCTCAGCGGCCACCGTAGCGAGCAGCGCCGACAACGGCGGGCCGTCCCCGGCCACGCGCACCTCGGCGCCCCTCGCCTCCGGCCGCAGCAGCCGCACCACCGGCCGGCGCGCCAGGAGCTCGTTCAGCCGGCCTACGGCATCCTTCGGCCACGACTCACCCCGGGCCGCCGCCCGCAGCACTGCGAGCACGTCGTCGCGCAGGTCGCCCACGGCCCGTACCGCACCGTCGTCGACGGGCACCGGCGGCACCCGGCCGGCCTCCGCCGCCAGCCACTCGCGTACGCCCTCGGGCTCGGCGATGAAGTCCACGTACCGGTCGCCCCGGCGGCGGACGGTGTTGGCGAGATCGATCGCCAACTGGTCGCCCAGCCAGCTCCACCGCTCCATCGACGCCACCTCGCCTTAACGGTTTTCCTCCACAATACCGTTTTGAGTGCGGTCCAGCGGGAACGAACGACGACATGCTCCCGGTCGTCATCCTCTGCGTCGCCGAGTTGGTCAACGTCCTCGGCGTCACCGTCGTTGTGCCGGCGCTCCCCGCGATCGAGCGCGGCCTGGACACCTCCGGCGAGCTGGTGGTGACGGGGTACGCGGCGACGTTCGGCGGGCTGCTGATCCTGGCCGGGCGGCTGGGCGACCGGCTCGGGCACCGTCGGCTCCTGCTGGCCGGTCTGACGGTGTTCGGGACGGCGTCCGCGGCGGCCGGGCTGGCGCCGTCGGCGGAGTGGCTGGTCGCCGCCCGGTGCCTGCAGGGAGCGGGCGCGGCGGCGATGATCCCCAACGCGCTCAGCCTGCTGGTCGCACACGCCGGCGACCGGCACGGCCGCGCCGTCGCGCTGTGGACCGCGGTCGGGGCGGTGGGCGGCGGCAGCGGGTTCTTCGTCGGCGGCGTGCTGACGGACGTCGCCGGCTGGCGGTGGATCCTCCTGGTGAACGTGCCGGTGACGGTGGTGCTGGCGGCCGGGGTCGCGACGGTGGTACGGCCGGCCCCGCGGCACGACGGCGGCGGGCTGGACGTCGCCGGCGGGGTCACCGTCACGGCGGCGCTGGTCGTGCTGGTGCTGACGGCGTCGGCGAGCGGGCCGGCCGCCGTCGCCGGGGTCGCCGCGACCGGCCTGCTGCTGGCGGCGTTCGTGGTCGTCGAGCGGCGGGCCGAGGATCCGATCCTGCCGCCGCGGACGTGGTCGGACCGCCGGCTGTCCTCGGCGTCGGCGGTCGCCCTCGTCAACAACGCCGCGACCGGGTCGGCCGTCGTCGTCGGGGCCGGCTTCGCCCAGCGCGAGCTGGCGCTGACACCGTCGGCCGCCGGGCTGGTCCTGCTCTCGTTCAACGCGGCGGTCATCGCCGGGTCGGCGCTGGCCCCGCGGCTGTCGGGCGGCCGGCCGGACCGGGCGATGCGCATCGGGCTCGCCGTGATGGCCGCCGCCGCGCTGGCGCTGGCGACCGGCACCGCCACGGTGACCGGGACGACGGGCACCGGCGCGCTCGCCGCCGGGCTCGCGCTGCTCGGCGCCGGGCTGGGCGTCTCCGCCGTCGGTTCCACCACGCTGGGCACCGCGGGCCGGGAGGACCGGCGCGGGACGTCGTCGGCGCTGATCAACACCGGTGCTCAGGTCGGGACCGCCGTGGGCGTCGCCGTCGTGCTGGGCCTGGCCGGGACGGACGGCCACCGCCCCGGCTGGCTGCTGGCCGCCGCGATCGCCGTCGCCGGCCTCGCCGCCGTCATCCGCCCGATACGCCCCGAACCACCGCAACCCGCCACGTCTCCGGCCACCCCTTACCAGCGTGCCGGGGATGCAGCATGATCAAGTGATGCAGTCGAGTCACGTCGTGCGGCAGGCGCTGCGCTCCGACGTCGGCACCGTCGCGCGGGTGCTGGCCGAGGCGTTCGACGCCGATCCGGTGATGCGGTTCATCGTGCCGGCGCCGCACTACCGGAAGCGGCTGACCGCGTTGTTCGCGTTCGAGACGCTGCTGAGCCCGCGCGGGTCGTGGGTCGACGTGGTCGACGGCGAGATCGCCGGCGCGGCGCTGTGGGGCCTGCCGGGCACCGGCCCGCCGGGGTTCTGGCCGACGCTGCGGCACAGCCGGTACCTGCTGCGAGCGTTCGGGACCGGGCTGCCGAAGGCGATGCGGTCGTTCCGGGTCATCGAGGACGCGCACCCCACGTCACCGCCGCACTGGTACCTGCAGACGCTCGGGGCGGCGCGGCCGGGACGGGGCGTGGGTGGCGCGCTGCTGCGGGACGGGCTGGCCCGGGCCGACGCACAGGGGCTGCCGGCGTACCTGGAGTCGTCCGCGCCGGGGAACGTCGCGATCTACGAGCGCTACGGTTTCCGGCCGACCAGGGAGATCGTCCTGCCGGGCGGCCCCACCCTGACGGCCATGTGGCGCGAGCCGGTCCGAGGGGGTCAGTAAGGTCGGAGTCGTGGCCATCGACGCATCGACCTTCCCGCAGCCGTATCCGTCCGCCCCGCGCGGCGACGACGCCGACGTGCTGCACGGCATCACGGTGCCCGACCCCTACCGCGCACTGGAGGACGAGGACGACCCCGTCACGCAGGCGTGGTCCAAGGCGCAGCGTGTGCTGTTCGACGAGCACCGCGCCGGCTGGCCGGCCCGCGCGGCGTTCGCTGACCGGCTGACGCAGCTGCTGCGGGCCGGCTCCGTCGGCACCCCGGCCTGGCGCGGCGAGCGGGCGTTCCACACCCGGCGCACGCCCGACCAGGAGCACGCCGTCCTGCTCAGCGTCGATCCCGACGGCACCGAGCGGGCGCTGGTCGACCCCGTCGCGCTGGACCCGTCCGGCGCCACCACGCTCGACGCCTGGCAGCCGTCCAAGGAGGGCGGCCTGCTGGCGTACCAGATCTCCGAGGGCGGCACCGAGGAGTCGGTGCTGCGGGTGCTCGACGTCGCGACCGGCGAGGTGGTCGACGGCCCGATCGACCGCGCCCGCTACTCCCCTGTCGCCTGGCTGCCCGGCGCCGAGGCGTTCTACTACGTGCGCCGGCTGCCGAAGGAGTCCGTCCCGGAAGGCGAGGACCAGTTCCACCGCCGTGTCTACCTGCACCGGCTCGGCACCGACCCCGCCGGCGACGTCGAGATCTTCGGCGCCGGCATGGACAAGACCAACTACTACGGCGTGTCGGTCAGCCGCGACGGCCGCTGGCTGACGGTCAGCGCCGCGCAGGGCACCGCGCCGCGCAACGACGTGTGGATCGCCGACCTCGGTGCCGACGGCGCCGACCCCGCGCGGCCCGAGCTGCGCCCCGTCGTCGTCGGCCAGGACGCCAAGACCGGCCTGCACGTGGGCCGCGACGGCCGGTTGTACGTGTGGACCGACCTCGGGGCGCCGCGCGGCCGGCTCGCCGTCACCGACCCCACGACACCCGAGCCGGAGCACTGGCGCGACCTGCTGCCCGAGGATCCCGAGGCGGTGCTCGAGGACTTCGCCCTGCTCGACGGCGCCGAGCTGGACGCCCCGGTGCTGCTGGCGTCGCGCACGCGGCACGCGATCTCCGTGGTGACGGCGCACGCGCTGGCCACCGGCGAGCCGCTGCACACGCTCGAGCTGCCCGGAATCGGCAGCGTCGGCGGGCTGTCCGAGCGGCCCGAGGGCGGGCACGACGCGTGGCTCGCCTACACCGACCACACCGTGCCGGTGCGCATCCTGCACTACGACGCGCGGTCCCGGACGGTATCGACGTGGGCCGACGCGCCCGGCGAAATCGAACTGCGGGCCATCTCATCACAGCAGGTGACGTACCGCTCCAAGGACGGCACCGAGGTCCGCATGGTCATCGTGTCGCCGGCCGACGGGGCCCGGCGGCCTCGGCCGGCGGTGTTGTACGGCTACGGCGGCTTCAACATCGCGCTCACGCCCGCCTACTCGGCCAGCATTTTGGCCTGGGTCGAGGCAGGCGGCGTGTGGGCCGTCGCCAACCTGCGCGGCGGCTCCGAGGAGGGCGAGGAGTGGCACCGCGCCGGCATGCGCGAGCACAAGCAGAACGTGTTCGACGACTTCGCCGCTGCCGCCGAGTACCTCGTCGCCGAGGGCTGGACGACGCGCGACCAGCTGGCGATCTTCGGCGGGTCCAACGGCGGGCTGCTGGTGGGCGCCGCGCTGACCCAGCGGCCGGAGCTGTACCGCGCCGTCGTCTGCTCCGCGCCGCTGCTCGACATGGTGCGGTACGAGAAGTTCGGTCTCGGCGAGTCCTGGAACGACGAGTACGGCACCGCCGCCGACCCCGTCGAGCTGGGCTGGCTACTCGGATACTCGCCGTACCACCGCGTGCGCGACGGCGTCGAGTACCCGTCCGTCCTGTTCACGGTCTTCGACGGCGACAGCCGCGTCGACACCCTGCACGCGCGCAAGATGGCCGCCGCCCTGCAGGACGCCACGTCGGGCGACCCGGTCGCTCGGCCGATCCTGCTGCGCGCCGAGGCCAACGTCGGACACGGCGCCCGGGCCGTCTCCCGCACCGTCGACCTCAGCGCCGACCAGCTCGGCTTCGTCGCCGCGCAGCTGGGACTGGAGCTGCCGTGATCCCGATGATCGGCCTCATGGCGGCCGGCGGCGTCGTCGGCGCGGCCGGCGTCGTCGCAGCGCCCGACATCACCGAGGCCGAGCGGTACTCCGCCGAGTGGTGGCGCGACGTCCTGCTCGACGTGCCGCTGCGCCTGGTCGGCCTGATCCTCATCGCCGTCGTCACCCGGTACCTGTTGCACAAGTTCATCAACCGGATGGTCCGCCGGACGGTCGAGAAGGAGCCGCCGAAGGCCGTCCTCGGGTCGGCCCGGGCCGCCCGCATCGTGTTCGGCGGCGCCGGGGCGTATTCCGAACGGCGGGCGCTGCGGGCCGAGACGCTCGGGTCGGTGCTGCGCAGCATCACGACAGTGCTGATCAGCGCTATCGCCGTGGTCACTGCCCTGGAAATGCTCGGCTACGCCGTCGGGCCCGTACTCGCGTCCGCCGGTGTTCTGGGCGTCGCGCTCGGTTTCGGCGCGCAGAACCTCGTCAAGGACTTCCTCGCCGGCGCGGCCATGATGCTCGAGGACCAGTACGGCGTCGGCGACGTCGTCGACATGGGCCACGCGGTCGGCACCGTCGAGGCCGTCAGCCTCCGCATCACCCGCCTGCGCTCGGTCGACGGCACCGTCTGGTACGTCCGCAACGGCGAGATCGTGCGGGTCGGCAACTCGTCCTACGGCTGGTCGCGGGCGCTGCTGGACGTCCACATCCCCGCCGACGCCGACGTCAGCCGCGCCCGCCGCCTGCTCGAAGATCTCGTCGCCGACCTCGCCGCCGAGGACCACTGGGACGAGCTGATCCTCGAACCCCCCGAGGTCTGGGGCGTCGAGGACCTCACCCCCGACGGCGTGCTGATCCGGGTGGTCATGAAGACCAAGCCGCTGGAGCAGTGGGCGGTGGCGCGGGAGCTGCGCGAACGCATCAAGCGCCGGTTCGACGCCGAACGGCTCACGCTGCCGGTCGCGACGGAGACGTCGGCGGCCGGTTCGGGAGGCGCGGGCGACCCTACCAACCCGCCGCCGGCAACGTCCGCCCCGCCGCCGTCGGCTCCGCCACCACCGCCGACGTCGTCCGACAACAACCCTTGACGGTGGCCCGGGCGGCACTGGAGGTCTGCGGTCGACCTCGACAGCAGACCTCCGGCGGCCGGGCGCTCAGGCGTCGGCGAGTGCGGCGTCGAGCGTGATGGTCGTGCCGGTCAGCGCCTTGCTGACCGGGCAGTTGGCCTTGGCGTCCTCGGCCGCGGCGACGAAGTCCTCGCTGGAGATGCCCGGCACCACGCCCCGCACCGTGATCTTGATGCCGGTGATGCCCTCACCCGGCTGGAACGTCACATCCGCAGACGTCTCCAGCGACGTGGGCGGCGTGCCCGCCTTGGCCAGCCCGTTGGAGAACGCCATCGAGAAGCAGGACGAGTGCGCGGCCGCGATCAGTTCCTCGGGCGACGTCTTGCCGTTGGGCGCCTCCGTGCGCGCGGCCCACGTGACGTCGTAGGTGCCGAGTCCCGACGAGTCGAGCGTGACGCGGCCGGCCCCCTCGAACAGCGAGCCTTCCCAGCGCGCGGTGGCGGTACGGGTCGTTGCCATGAACGTGTCCTCCTATGCGACGTGTCAGAGACCGCGACCATCCTCTCCTGCCCGGCCCGAGGCTGTGTGGCCAGGGGCACTGGTTCCCTTTTCCTTGTGGGACTCGCCGCCGTTTGGGACCTCGCGGTCGGCTATGGACTTTGCATCTGGGGGATGCGGGCGACGACTATGGAGGACGTGACCATGCGCCTGGACAACTTCTACGACGCCGTCGGCGGGCACGAGACGTTCGCGAAGCTCGTGCACCGCTTCTACGAGGGCGTCGCCACCGATCCGCTTCTGAAGCCGCTGTACCCCGAGGAGGACCTCGGCCCGGCGGAGGAGCGGCTGCTGCTGTTCCTCGAGCAGTACTGGGGCGGCCCGACGACGTACTCCGACCAGCGCGGTCACCCGCGGCTGCGCATGCGGCACGCGCCGTTCAAGGTCAACCCGGCGGCGCGCGACCGCTGGCTGCTGCACATGCGCACCGCGGTCGACGAGCTCGACCTGCCGCCGATCTACCGCGACACCCTGTGGGACTACCTCGAGCGGGCGGCGCACTCCATGGTGAACACCTTCGAGGACTGACGGAACCGGCTCACTCCGAGCGGGCCGCCGGGGCGCGGTGGCGCTGGGTGGCGCGGTAGCGGCGCATCCGGGCGCTGGCGCCGCAGGTGTCGTCGCTGCACCAGCGCCGGTTGTGGTTCTTGGTCCGATCCAGGTAGATCCACCGGCAGTTCACCGTCGAGCACTCCGCCAGCCGGGTCAGGTCGGTCATGCTCAGCAGGTCGACGGCCTGCCGGGCGACGGGCCACAGCACGCTGTCCGGGTCGGCCGACGACGCCGGCCATTGCCAGCCGTAGGCCGAGCGGCGGGTCAGCCGCGCGTGCGCCAGCGCGGCGAGGTAGGCGTCGCGAATTGCCTCGAGGTGGTCCTCCGCCGGCGCACCTCCGGCCAGTTCGGCCCGGATCACCGCATCGAGGTCCGCGCGCAGTCGTCGGGCGGCGGACAGCGTCGCCGCGGCCGCGCCGGGCTCGCACTCTGCGACCCTGCGCAGCCGCGCGGCGTGGTCGTCCGTGATGAGCCCCGCCTGCTCGGCCCAGGCGACCAGGTCCGCGTAGCCCGGCAGCAGCTCTACCAGCGCGGGCTCGAAACCACCGACCGTGTTGACGAAGTCCACGGCCGGGTGGCCACCGATCAGCTTGAACGTCACCTTCGACCGCCCTCCCATTGATACGGGCAATCTATGTGTTTGAGCGTAACAGCCTCGGGTAGTGGTGACGAGCGAAAGGCCTTGTGGACCGTAACGCTGGGTGGTGAACGGAGGAACCGTGACGGCCCTGCCGCGTGCCGCGTACGCCGGATTCGCCGCCTTCGGCTGCTTGTGGGGCGTGTGGGGCGCCATGCTGCCAGCGGTGCGTGAGCAGGCCGGACTCGGGCATGGGCAGCTGGGTACGGCGCTGCTGTTCATCGGCGCCGGGGCGCTGCCGGCGATGCTGCTCACGGGCCCGGCGGTGGACCGGTTCGGGCACCGGGTCACAGCGGTCCTGCAGGTGGCGCTGGGCTGCACCGGCGTGATCGTGGCACTCACCGGCCACGGGTTCGTCGGCCTGGTTACGGGGCTGGTCGCCCTCGGCGCGGTGTCCGGAGCCGCCGACGTGGCGAACAACGCGGCGGCGGCCTCGGCCGAGCGGGCATCTGGCCGCCGCCCGGTGATCGCCCGGGCGCACGGCGTGTTCTCCGCCGGCGTCGTGGGGGCCAGCCTGGTCAGCGGCGTCCTCCGTGGCGCCGGCGCAGCGGTCGCCGTGCCGTTCCTGCTGGCTGCCGCTGTGGGTGCCGCGGCGGGCATTCTCACGTGGGCCGGCGCCCGCACCGACGACCGCGTCCGCGCCGGCGTACGTCCGCCGGCCGCGGGCTCGCCCCCACGCCGGTTCTTCGGCACGCTGCGGCCGCTGCCGTTGCTCGTCGTCGGCGGTCTCGCGGCACTGGCCTTCGCCGTGGAGAACGCGCACCAGAGTTGGAGTGCGGAGTATCTGGACGACGTCCTGTCCGCCGGGCCCGCGGTGGCCGCCGCCGGGCCGGCGGTCTTCGCCGCGGTCGTCGCGGTCGCCCGGTTCGCCGTCGCCGGTCTCAGCGCCGGGCACCCGCTCGCCGTCCTGATCATCGGCGCCGCGGCTGCCGCAGCCGGCACCGTCGTGGTCGCCGCTGCACCCACCGTCGCGGTCGCGCTGACCGGGGTCGGCCTGGCCGCGGCGGGCACCGCCGTGCTCTATCCGACGCTGCTCGCCCTGGCCGTGCTGCGGGTCGACGAGTCCGCCAAGGGCACCGCGACCTCCGTCGTGGCCACCATCGCCTACCTCGGCTTCCTCGCCGGACCCGTCTACGTCGGGTACTGGGCCGCCGTCGCCGGGCTGCCCGGAGCGATGGTCGCCGTCGCAGCCGTGGCCGCCGGGCTGGCGCTGCTCACCTGGCCGGCGCTCCGCGCGGTCTCCGCCGTCAGGCGACGCCGAGCCGGGTCAGGACGCCGCGCACGAACGCCGCCTGGCCGATGTGCTGGTAGCTGTCGCCGATGACGCTGACCAGCCGCACGCCCATCGTCACCGGCGGGTCCCAGCTCTCGTCGACGACGCGGCCCAGCGTCTCGTCGTCGAGCTCGCGCAGGAAACCCTCGGTGATCTCATGCGTGGCGTCGTGGTAGCCGATGAGCAGCGCCGGGTCGTCGACCACGACCGCCCCTACGTCGGAGCTGCGGTGCCCGTAGCCGGTCGCCGCGGGCGGGAACGGCAGGCCGAACCGCTCGTGCCAGCCACCCGACGTCCACACCTGGTCGATGCCGGCCACGTGCGCGACGTGGTCGTCCTGGATGCGGGTCAGGTGCCAGACCAGCCAGGCGATCGTGTTCGCGTCCGGGTCGACGCGGTAGGCGAGTTGGCTCGGCGTCAGTCCGCCGACCGTCGCATGGACCCGCTCGCGGATCCGGCCGAACGCGTCGATCAGCAGGTCGGGACCATGCACGATGTACCACTCCTCGGCGTTGGCGTGAACCGCCATGACACCACACCCGGTGCGAGCCGCAAGGTCGGCCGCGAGGTTCCCGGCGACGGCGAGTCCCATGAGGGAAAGAAGAATCGCGGTGCTGCTCGACGCCGCGGCCGGCACGCGCGACGTCGCACGTGCCGTAGGGCTGTTCTAGGCTGGTGTCCCGTGACTCAGGCTTCCCGTGACTGGTGGAGAGACGCCGTCATCTACCAGGTGTACATCCGATCCTTCGCCGACGGTAACGGCGACGGCGAGGGCGACATCGCCGGTCTTCGCGAGCGGCTCCCGTACGTGCGCGACCTCGGCATCGACGCGCTGTGGATCAACCCGTGGTACCCGTCGCCGCTGAACGACGGCGGGTACGACGTCGCCGACTTCCGCGACATCGATCCGCGGTTCGGCGACCTCGTGCAGGCGAAGTCGCTGCTCGACGAGGCACACGGGCTGGGCCTGAAGGTCCTGCTCGACATCGTGCCGAACCACAGCTCGTGGGACCACCGGTGGTTCAGGGAGGCGCTGGCCGCCGGTCCAGGGTCGCCGGAGCGGGCGCGCTACATCTTCCGCGACGGCCGCGGACCCGACGGCGCGCTGCCGCCGAACAACTGGCGCAGCGTCTTCGGCGGACTCGCGTGGGAGCGGGTCACCGAGCCCGACGGCACGCCCGGCCAGTGGTACTTCCACATCTTCGACGTGTCGCAGCCCGACTTCGACTGGGAGAACCCCGAGGTCAGGGCCGAGTTCCTCGACATCCTGCGGTTCTGGTTCGACCTCGGCGTCGACGGCTTCCGCATCGACGTGGCGCACGGCATGGTCAAGAACATGGCCGGGCCGGACCTCCCGTACGACGAGTCCGGCCTGCTCGACCGCCCCAGCATCGCCGACCACCCGTTCTTCGACCGCGACGGCGTGCACGACATCTACCGCGGCTGGCGCGAGGTCGCCGACTCCTACGACCCGCCGAGACTGTACGTCGCCGAAGCGTGGGTCGAGCCGGCCGAGCGGCTGGCCCGTTACCTGCGCGACGACGAACTGCACAGCGCGTTCAACTTCGGCTACCTGAAGTCCGCGTGGACGGCCGCCGACCTGCGCCGCTCCATCGACGACTCCGTCAGCACGCTCGCGTCGGTCGGCGCGCCAGCCACCTGGGTGCTCGAGAACCACGACGTCGAGCGGGTCGTCACGCGGTACGGCCGCGACGTGACGGCGGCCGGCACCGGGCACGCCGGCAAGGCGAAGGGCCCTGTCGACGTCGAGCTGGGGACGCGGCGGGCGCGGGCGGCGGCGCTGCTCATGCTGGCGCTCCCCGGCGGGGCGTACGTCTACCAAGGCCAGGAGCTCGGCCTGCCGGAGGTGCTCGACCTGCCGGAGGGGTCCCTGCAGGACCCGGTGTGGGAGCGGTCCGGCCACACCGAGCGCGGCCGCGACGGCTGCCGGGTGCCGCTGCCGTGGTCCGTCTCGGGGTCCTCGTACGGGTTCGGCTCGGGCGGCGCCTGGCTGCCGCAGCCGGCCGGCTGGGGCGAGCTGTCCGTCGAGGCCGAGGACGGCGACCCGGCGTCCATGCTCTCCCTGTACCGCGACGGTCTCCGGCTGCGCCGGTCCATCCCGTCGGTCGAGCCGCTGACCTGGATCGACGAGACCGCCGACGACGTGGTGGCGTTCCAGCGCGGCCGCGGGTTCGCGTGTGTGGTGAACCTGGGCGCGACGCCGTCGACGCTCCCGGCGCACCGCGAGGTCATTCTGGCCAGCGGGCCGCTCGACGCCGACGGCCGGCTGCCCACCGACACCGCCGTCTGGCTCGCCGTCTGAGTCGTCGTCTCGACGGGGCGTCACCGCTCACTGGGTGGTGACGCCCCGTCCCTGCGTCCACAGTCGATACCGACCACCTCTCCCGTGCGTTGATCACGGAGAACTCGGGCTTCCCAGTGTCGCAGAAGCCCGATTCCTCCGTGATCAACCGGCTGGGCAGAGACGCACCGAGGTAGGAGCGGCCCGCGTCAGAGGGCGAAGAGCGCGAGGCCGCTGCGGGCGAGCACCGAACCGTTCGGAGCGTCCAGCCGCCACCAGGCGCCGACCGAGCGCAGCGCGACCTCCGCGCCGTCGGGCCCGCCGAGGAACCCGTACGACGAGGCAGCGTGCGCGAGCCGCAGCGGCATGCCGGCGGCCAGCTCGCGGTCCCAGATCTCCGTCGCCAGTCCCTCCAACGCCGCCCGGCCCGCTCGCAGCGACTTGCCGTCGGCGACCCCGGCCGCGCGGGTGCGGAACTCCTCGACGCCGCGCTCGACATCGGCGACGACGGCGGTCAGCGGGAGCCGGGCGAGCTCGGTCCAGCCGGACCGCGGCGGCAGGCTGCTGGCCCACCGTAGCGCAGGCAGCGCCGGCGGCAGCTCGAACGTGCCGGCCGCGCCGACCGCCCGGGCGGCGAGGTTGCCGGCCTCGACGACCACATCGAAGTCGGCGGGCTCGGCGAGCGCGACGGCCCGCAGCGCGAGCGCGTCGAACGGGGTCTCGGCGAAGCAGCCGAGGACCGTCCCGTGGGCGACGATGCGCAGCACTGAGTCGGGCTCGTACTTGGCGACCCGGCGGGCGAACGTCGCGAGGTCGGCGGCAGCTCCGGGATGGGCGGGGACGAACGACGTCACGACGCCGGCTCGAGGTAGCGCTCGAGGATCTTGCGCTCGACCGGGCTGACCGGCCGCGGCGTGTTCGCCCGGACGTCGAACGCGACCAGCACGCCGGTGGCCCGCGCGTACAGCGTCGTCTCGTCCTTGACCTCGTACGCGACCTCGAACGACGTCGTACCGATGCGCGTCACCCACACCTCGACCTGCAGCGGCTCGGTGCGGAACGGGACCGGCGCGAGATAGTCGATGCTCTGCTGCACGACGACGGAGCCCTCGTGCGGCGCGTTGCCCGACGACACGAGCTGCCGGTGCGCGAAGTCGACCCGCGCCTCCTGCAGGTACTCGGCGAACGTCACGTTGTTGACGTGCCCGAACGCGTCGAGGTCGTCGAATCGGACGGAGCATTCGTAGACGTGCCTCACGCCGCCGCCTTCCCCGGCTCGGGCCCGTCGGGCTCGAGGAACGTCTCGAGCACCAGCCGTTCCTCGTGGGCCACCCGCCGCGGGTGCGCGTCGTCGAGGTCGTAGGGGACCAGCACGCTCGACGCGACCGCGTACACCGTGCGGGCGCCGTCACCGTCGACGTCGAGCACCTCGTAGCCGAGTTCGAACGACGAGTTGCCGACGCGGCGCACCCATGTCTCGACGCGGACCGGCTCGGCCCGGTAGTGCAGCGGCGCGTGGTAGCTGATCTCGTGCCGCGCCACGACGACGCCCTCGGCGAGCTGCTCCGCGCCCTGCTTCGGGGCATGGACGAACAGCATGTCGACGCGCGCCTCCTGCAGGTAGCGCAGGTAGACGACGTTGTTGACATGGCCGTAGGCGTCCATGTCGGCCCAGCGCAGGGGCACCTGTGTCACGTGGCGCGGCACGCCGGTGCCCTAGTCGCGGCTGAGCTTGCGATAGGTGACCCGGTGCGGACGCGCGGCGTCGGCGCCGAGTCGCTCGATCTTGTTCTTCTCGTAGCTCTCGAAGTTGCCCTCGAACCAGAACCACTTGGCCGGGTCCTCGTCGTCGCCCTCCCACGCGAGGATGTGGGTGGCGACGCGGTCGAGGAACCACCGGTCGTGCGACGTGATGACGGCGCAGCCGGGGAACTCCAGGAGCGCGTTCTCGAGCGACTGCAGCGTCTCGACGTCGAGGTCGTTGGTGGGCTCGTCGAGCAGGATCAGGTTGCCGCCCTGCTTGAGCGTGAGCGCCAGGTTCAGGCGGTTCCGCTCACCACCGGACAGCACGCCGGCCGGCTTCTGCTGATCGGGGCCCTTGAAGCCGAACGCCGACACGTACGCGCGGCTCGGCATCTCGACCTGGCCGACCTTGATGTGGTCGAGCTCGTCGGACACGACCTGCCAGACGTTCTTCTTCGGGTCGATGCCGGCACGCGACTGGTCGACGTACGACAGGCGGACGGTGTCACCGATGCGGAACTGGCCCTCGTCGGGCGTCTCCTGCCCAACGATCATCTTGAACAGCGTCGTCTTACCGACACCGTTCGGGCCGATGACACCGACGATGCCGTTGCGCGGCAGCGAGAACGACAGGTCGCGCATCAGGGTGCGGTCGCCGAAGCCCTTGGTGACACCGTGCGCCTCGACCACCAGGTTGCCCAGTCGGGGACCCGGCGGGATCTGGATCTCCTCGAAGTCGAGCTTGCGGGTCTTCTCGGCCTCCGACGCCATCTCCTCGTACCGCTCGAGGCGGGCGCGCTGCTTGGTCTGCCGGCCCTTCGCGTTGGACCGGACCCACTCGAGCTCTTCGCGCAGCCGGCGCTGGCGCTTGGCGTCCTTCTGCCCCTCGACCTTGAGCCGGGCCTCCTTGGTCTCCAGGTACGTCGTGTAGTTGCCCTCGTAGCCGTGGACGCGGCCGCGGTCGACCTCGGCGATCCACTGCGCGACGTGGTCGAGGAAGTACCGGTCGTGGGTGACCGCGATGACCGCACCGGGGTACTTCTCGAGATGCTGCTCCAGCCACAGCACACTCTCGGCGTCGAGGTGGTTGGTCGGCTCGTCGAGCAGCAGCAGGTCGGGCTGCTGCAGCAGGAGCTTGCAGAGCGCGACGCGGCGGCGCTCACCACCGGACAGCACCTTCACGTCGGCATCGGGCGGCGGGCAGCGCAGCGCGTCCATGGCCTGCTCGAGCTGGGAGTCCAGCTCCCACGCGTTGCGGTGGTCGAGCTGCTCTTGCAGCTTCCCCATCTCGTCGAGCAGCTCGTCGGAGTAGTCGACGGCCATCTTCTCGGTGATCTCGTTGAACCGGTTGAGCAGCTCGAGGGTCTCGGCCACGCCCTCCTGGACGTTGCCGAGCACGGTCTTGTCCTCGTTGAGCGCCGGCTCCTGCGCGAGGAACCCGACCGTCGCGCCGGGCGCCAGCTGGGCGTCACCGTTCGACGGCTGGTCGAGCCCCGCCATGATCTTCAGGATGCTCGACTTACCGGCGCCGTTCGGCCCCACGACGCCGATCTTCGCACCGGGGAGGAAGTACAGCGTGACGTCGTCGAGGATGACCTTGTCACCGTGCGCCTTACGCGCCTTACGCATGGAGTAAATGAAGTCCGCCATAACGAGTCCAAGAGTACGGCCTCGCGCGCTCCCGAGACGACCGCGTCCCCCTCTACGAGGACGGCCGCCCGCCGTACCGGGCAGCGTCCGACGCCCGTCGGCGGTCAAGACAGGTCAGGGCTCGCCGCGGGACGAGGATCTGCGCTGGAGTCCATGAGAGGGGCGACGACGCAGGCTGCGGTGCCCACGGCGCGGCCAGCCGCTGCGTGGTCCAGCCGCTTCGTGACCACATGCGGCGCAGCATCCCTTGATCATGTTCCCTCGCGGTCGCTGGGACGCCGCGAGCGAACATGATCAAGGGCGAAGACGCCCGGTCGGCACGGGGTCGGTCAGCCGGCGACGCCGGTCTTCTCGCGCCGCGTACGACTGCTCGACCGCGGAGTCGGAGGACCCTCCGCGAGCGGGCCGGTTCCCGGATCGGCCTGGTCCGGCTCGGTTCCCGGCACAGATCTGGAAGCGGGCCTCGACTCCGCACTCGACGCGGTCGTCGACGTGCGCGTCGTCCGGTCGTCGCCCATCATGCGGTCGCCGGCCGCGGTGCGATCACCCGCCATCAGACGGTCAACCGCTGTGGCTGGGTCGTGGGGCACGGTCCGATCGCCGCCGGCGGCGCGGCCGTTCATCGGCGACGCGCCGTCCGCCGGCCGTTCGTGACCCGGCTGCGTCCCGGGCGGGCGCGGGCCAGAGGCGATCGCGCCGGTCCGGTGATCGACGACGCCGCGCTGGTCCTCGGCGGCGAAGTAGGCGGCTCGTACGGAGTCGACGGCGTCGTCGTCCTCGGGGACGATGGGCTGCCGGGTGACCTTGGTGAACGAGGACGTGCCGCGGTAGAGGTCGTGGCCGAGACTGCGGGCGGCGATCTCCGGCGAGACGCGTACGAGGTTGTTGTCGTCGCGCCACTCGCGATTCTTCAGCCGGCCGTACACGACCACCGGATCGCCCTTGCGCAGCGACGCCTTGATGTTGTCGGCCAGCGGCGATCGCCAGCAGTAGACGGTGTAGAAGGACGTGTCCTCGTCGACCCACGACCGTGTTCGGGAGTCGTACCGTGCGCCGCTACACGCCAGCCGGAAGCTCGCGAACGCATCGCCGTTCTTGTTCTTGTCCAGCCGGGGTTCCGTCGCGACGTTCCCGACGACGGTGATCATGACCTCGCTCATGTGGCGTCTCCTGTGCTCGTACCCGATGAGGTTGACGAGCATGAGATTTCCGCGTGGCGCGGCCGATCGAAAGGCCGGTTCGGCGAAATGTGGACAACTCCGAGAGCTCGAACGGGCTGTGGAAAACGGGTGTGCGGTTCAGGAGCGGCCGCGATCCAGGGCGGCCCTGAAGTCGCCGTACTTGCGCAGCTCGGCGTCGATCGGCTGGACGACGACCTCACCGGCAACGGCGTCGACGAGGTCGCGGAGTCGGCGCCGGACCCGAGCCTCCTGCCGCCGGCTCCCCCGCCGCGCGGCCACCAGGCCGAGCAATCCGAGCAACAGGCCCAGCACCAGGCCGCCGGCCAGCAGGACCGTCGGCACGGGGATCCCGCCCACCGACGGCTCGGCGACGTCGAAGCGGAGGAACGAGGTGCCGGCCAGCGCGAGCAGCCACAGCACACCGGCCGCCGCTGTCAGGAGAGACAGCCACTGCAGCACGTTCAACAGCCGCCACCAGCCGGGCCGCGACGCGATGCCGAGGTCGGACGCGGCGACCCGCCGGTCGAGCTCGTCGGGCAGCCGGGTGCCGGCCGACGCTGCGACGGAGCGGACGGCGTCGCGCCACGCGGGCGGCAGGCTGCCGGCCGCCGCGTCGCCGTACTCGCGGACGGCGGCGTCGGACCGCGACCGCTGCACCGGCGTCGGCGCGGGCAGCGAGATCCGGCCACCCCCGCCGCTCGCGCCGGACGAGTCCCCGGCCGACGCGCCACTCGAACCCGACGGCGATCCCGACGACGAACCCGACAGCACCGACGACCGGATCCGGACGCCAAGCTTGGCCAGTGGATCGCGTCGAAACCGGCCCAGCCACCGGGTGATCGGCCACCCGGTCGCCACGCGTGCCCGCTGCAGGTACGACCGCCCCGCCGCCGTCGCGACGACGTCGGCGCCCGACGCCTCGGCGACCGCCTCCGCCAGACGACGCCGCTCGGGCTCCCCCACCGAGCCGGCCTCGCCGTCCCCCACCGCCGACGCCACCAGCTCCGCCGTCATCCTGATGTCGGCCTCGATCCGCTCGTCGACGGCGCGGCGCTTGGTCACGGCGGTGCGGATCAGGTCGACCAGCACCTCGACGCCGTCACCCGTCTCTGCCGACAGCGCGACCACCGGCACCTCGTCCAGACCGTCCTTGTCGAGCAGCCCGCGCAGGTCGGTGACGCACTCGACGACGTCGGCGCGGCTGAGGCGGTCGATCTGGTTGAGCACGATGACGGTCACGCCCTGGTGCGACGCCAGCGGCCGCAGGTACCGCTCGTGCAGCGCGGCGTCGGCGTACTTCTGCGGGTCGAGGATCCACACGAAGAGATCGACCATCTCGACGAGACGGTCGACGGTGTCGCGGTGGCCCCTCTGGGTGGAGTCGTGGTCGGGCAGGTCGAGCAGCACCAGCCCGTCGAGGTCGTCGCCCTCGCCGGAGTCCAGCACACTCTCGCGGGCGACCCGGTGCCGCGGCGGCACGCCGAGCCAGTCCAGCAGCGGGATCACCCCCTGGGTGCCCCACACGCACGCCAACGGGTCCGACGTCGTCGGGCGGCGCACGCCGACGACCGAGACCTCCATGCCGGCGATGCGGTTGAACAGCGTCGACTTCCCGCTGCCTGTGGCGCCGGCCAGCGCGACGACGGTGTGCTCGACCGACAGCTGCCGGCGCTCGCCGGCGCGGTCGACCACCACCTGTACGGTCTCGGCGAGGTCCGACGGCAGCCGCTTGCCGCCCGCGGCGACCGCCTCCTGCAGCGCGGTCACCCGTTCCGGCAGCGTGATGCGGCCACGGCGGGACCACCTCTTCATTCGGCGTCCTCCCGGGCCTGCTCGACGGTGACGAGTGCGGCCCGCAGCGCGTCGCCCGCGCCCGCCTCGACGGGTAGCCCCCCGAGCCGGTCGGTGAAGCGCGCGGACTCCGTCCGCAGCAGCTCCTCGACCCGTTGCGACAGGTCGGCGCGGGCCCTGGCGGCCAGCCGCCGCACGGCCTCGTCGCCGAAGAACGCCTCGAGCAGCTTCTGCCCGACGACGGCGGTCCCGCCGGCGACGCCGACTTCGGCGCCGGTCAGCCCGGCCGTCGACGCGAACACGACGATCATCAGCGCGAGCCCGAGCCCGTTGACGCCGAACGACAGCAGCCGGGCGTTGAACCGCTTGTCCGCTCCCTCGGCCCGGACCATCGCCAGGACCGCGTCCTGCCACTCGCGGACGGTCTTGGCGCTGCGCTCCGGGAGGTCATTCGCGGTGCGGGAGAGGTCGTCGCCGGCCAGGAGCGCCCGTCCGGCGGCGGAATCGCGCCACCTGCCGTCGGCCTTCTCGGCGGCCCGGTTCGCCTCCTCGACGATCATCGACGCGACGCCGCTCTCGATCGCCTCCTCGACCGCCGCCGCGGGTTGCGGCCGTCCCCTCAGGAACGCCGCCACCTTGTCGCGCAGCCGGCCGACCCGCGCCTCGAGCGACCGCATGAAGTCGCCGGTGCCGACGAAGTCCTGCCAGCGGGCGAGCACCTCGCCGCGAAGCAGGCTGCCGTCGGCGGACGCGGCGTCGATGCGCTTGGCCGCCTTGCCGTAGACGTGGGCGATCTCGTTCTGCAGCAGCGTCAACGCCTCGACCTGGTGGTCGGCGGCGTCGGCGAGCATCGGGACCTGCCGCAGCGCGCCGCTGATGGCGCCGTCGAGCGTCCGCCGGACGATCTCGTTCCGGGCCGACTCGTCAGCGGCCAGCCCGTCCAGCCAGGCCCGAACCGACGCGACCGCCTCCTCGGGCAGCAGGCCGGCGTCGTCCGGCGCGGTCTCCTCGACGACCAGCAGCGGCGCGTCGCCGAGGCCGTGCTCGGCGAGCATCGCGGCCAGGTGGGCGCGCACCTCGCTGACGGCGTCGGGCGCGACGCGGTCGAGGACGACCGCTACGGCGGCCTGCCGGTCGGCGGCGGCGCGGAGGAAGTCCCACGGGACGGCGTCGGAGTAGCGGGCCGCGGTGGTGACGAACAGCCACAGGTCAGCGGCCGCCAGGAGCTGCGCTGCGAGCGTCCGGTTCTCCGTGACGACGGAGTCGACGTCGGGCGCGTCGAGGATCGCCACACCCGCCGGTAGCCCGTCGTCGGCGACCAGCCGCAGCGCCCCGCCGGCCTGGTCGTGGATCGCCACGCGTGGCAGGTCGGGCAGCACCCGCAGTTCGTCGAACCAGCCGACGTCGTCGGGATGGTGCACCAGGACCGGCGAGCGCGTCGTCGGCCGCAGCACGCCGGCGTCGCTGACCTTCCGCCGGACCAGCGAGTTCACCAACGTCGACTTGCCGGCGCCGGTCGATCCGCCGACGACGGCGAGCAGCGGCGCGTCCAGCTGGTCCAGGCGCGGCAGAATGTAGTCGTCGAGCTGAGCGAGCATGTCGCGGCGCGTGCCGCGGGCGGCCTCCGCGTCGCTGACCTCCAGCGGATACTGCACACCGGAGAGCCGGCCGCGAAGAGCGGCGAGAGCACCATGGATGCTCACCTCAGCGGTTTCCACTGGCGAATCTTGCACTCTCGCACCGCCCCTGGCCAAGAGCCATGGGCCCATTGATGCCAATCGTTCACATGACGAGTCACATCGATCAGTCGATGCACTAACGTCGGGCGTGCCGGAATGCCTTCGATGGAGGACTCGATGTCGCTCGACCGTCCCACTCCGCCCGACCCGTACACCCTGCTACCGGCCGTTCCGTCCATGACGCTGACCAGCGACGACGTCCGCGACGGCGAGCAGCTCGCCAAGGACTTCGTCTCGGAGGCGGCGGGCGGGGCGAATCTCTCCCCGCAGTTGTCGTGGTCCGGCGCACCCGACGGCACCCGTAGTTACGCGCTCACCTGCTTCGACCCCGACGCGCCGACGCCGAGCGGTTTCTGGCACTGGGTGGTCGTCGACATTCCCGCGACGACGACGTCCATCGCCCGCGGCGCCGCGCTGCCCTATCCGGCGTTCGCCGTGAAGAACGACGCCGGCACGACGGAGTACTTCGGCTCCGCCCCGCCGCAGGGCGACGTCCCGCACCGGTACTACTTCGTCATCCACGCGGTCGACGTCGAGACGCTCGGGGTCGACCGCGACGCCTCACCGGCCGTCGTCTCGTTCAACCTCGCGTTCCACACGCTGGCGCGCGGCATGGTCGTGCCGGTCTACTCGCACTAAACCCGTTGAGGCGTCGCCGTACCGGTTCCTAGGCTGCGACGGTGATCCATCAGCATCCGCTCGCGTACCTGATCGGCCTCGAGGGCGTCGCGCTGCTGCGCGCGTTCGCCGGTCAGCACGGCGAGGAGTTCGTGGCCGCCCGCCTGGCCGAGGTCCGCGCGCTCCTCGACCGCGCCGACGAGCTGGGTTCCGGCGGCGCGGCGGCGGAGCTCACGTCGGCCGAGGCGTACGCGTCGTGGGCCGCCGCGTACGACGAGCCGGGCAACCAATTGCTCGACATCGAGGGTCCGCTGGTGCGATCGCTGCTGGACGAGCTGCCGGTGGGCGTCGCGCTCGACGCCGCCTGCGGAACCGGCCGGCACGCGGAGTACCTGGCCGAGCTCGGGCACGCGGTGATCGGCGTGGACAGCTCGCCGGACATGCTGGCGGTCGCGCAGACGAAGGTGCCGTCGGGCCGGTTCGTCGAGGGCGACCTCGCCGCGCTGCCGCTGCCCGACGACCACGTCGACGTGGTCGTGTGCGCGCTGGCGCTGTCGCACGTCCCAGACCTGAAGCCGGTGTTCGCGGAGTTCGCGCGGGTGCTGCGGCCGGGCGGGTCGCTCGTGGTGTCGGATCCGCGTGGGAGGCTGGGCGACGTCGGCTTGCCGATCGTGGTCTCCGGGCCCGACGGCCGGCCCGGTTACCTGGTCAACCGCAGCAGGCTGGCCAGCGAATATCTGTCCGCCGCGCTGCCGCTGGGCTTCGAGGTCCGGCATTGCGAGGAGCCGCTGCGCCCGTCGCCCTTCGTGGATCCCGACGGCGTGCCGCCCGGCGCCCCGGGCGCGGCGCCACCGCTCACGCCGTCGAGGACGCCGCCGAGCATCTGGTCGCTGCACCCGCTGATTCCCGACGCCGCGAACGCCGCCTACGAGGGCAGCCCGATGGCGATCGTGTGGCGGTTTCAGCTGACGCCATAGGACGCGAGCTAATTGCAGAACTCCTTTGCAAAAATCGCTTGCAGTTCTAGTCTGGCCACCATGGCGCACTCCCATTCGTGGCCGCCGTCGTGGTTCGATCCGGACCGGCACGACCTGCTGACCCCGCTGAACGTGCGGGCTCTGGCTCATCCGGTCCGTCTCACCCTGCTCCGGCTGCTTCGCGAGGACGGCCCGGCCACCGCCTCCGGGCTCGGCGAGCGCATCGGCCAGTCCAGCGGCGTCACCAGCTATCACCTGCGGACCATGGCACAGGCCGGGCTGATCGTGGAGGAAGCGTCGCTGGGCAACCGGCGGGACCGATGGTGGCGAGCCGCCCACGAGGCGACGACCTTCTCCTTCCGGGTCCCAGGGCAGGCCGGCGACACCGAACAGCTCGAAGTGGCCGAGCAGTACCTGCGCATGGTGGCCCAAGTCGGCTACGAACGGGTGCTGTCCTGGATCGGCACGCTGGTGGAGCGACAGGACGAGCTCACCACCCTGCCGTGGCAGCTGGGTGAGGCGTCGCTGAGCCTCACCCACGAGGAGGCCCGCGAGCTGTCCGAGCAGATCGTCGCGCTCCTTGCGCGGTATCGCCGCGACCAGGCGGGTCGAGCCCGCGGCCCGGGTGGACCGGACGAGGCGCGACCGCCCGAAGGATCGGAGCGGCGGCGAGCGGTGTTCCAGTTCCAGCTGCTACCGGATCCGCATCCCGCCCGCGCGGAACCCGCCGGGTGAACGCGAAACGGGCACGCACGGACGCGGCGACGCGGAGCCGCCGGCTGCCACTCGCCGCGCTCCTGATCGCATACCTGACCTCGGTCACCTGTACGGCGGTCTCCGCGATCGCCATTCCCTGGCTGGTGCTCAGCACCACGGGCAGCGCCACCCGGACCGGCCTTGTCGTCTTCGCCGAGATGGCCCCGTACGTCGCCATGCAGGCGGCCGGCGGGCCGTGGGTCGAACGGTTCGGCCCTCGCCGGGCCAGCTGGTCGGCCAACCTGGTGGCCGGGCTGGTGCTGCTCCTCGTGCCGACGTTGTACGTGGCCGGACAGCTCGGATACGGCGCATTGGTGGCGGTGGTCGCCGTGGTGGGCGCGCTGCGCGGCGGGGCGGACTGCGGCAGCGCCCCGCTGGTCCCAGGCACCGCCTCACTCAGCCGGACGTCGTTGGAACGTGCGGCGGGGCTGCACTCCTCCGCCAGCCAGGCCGGCCACCTGCTCGGCGCGCCACTGGCCGCGGTGCTGCTGAGCGTGACACCGGCGCCGCTGGTCCTGCTGGCCAGCGGCGGCGGGTTCGTGCTCGCGGCGCTGCTCGTCCGGCTCCTGGTGCCGGCCGACGTCGGCGCCGCAACGGATCCTGCCGAGCCGTATCTTCGCCGGATCGCCGCCGGCCTGTCCTTCCTCGCCAGGGACCCCGTACTTCGCGCCCTCGTGGTCATGATCGCCGCCACGAACCTGCTCAGCGCCGGCTTCATGAACGTGCTGCTGGCGTCCTGGGTGCGGGACAGCGGGCTGCCAGTGGCGGCGGTCGGCACGGTTGCGGCCGCCTACGGCACAGGCTCGCTGGCGGGCAGCCTCCTCGGCGCCTGGCTGGCTCCGCGGGTCGATCGGTGGCTGGTGTATGCCGTGGGGTTCCTGATCAGCGGATCACCGCTGTTCGTCAGCCTGGCCCTGAGCGATGCGCTGCTTCCCGTCGTGGTGACGGCGGCCTGCTGTGGTCTGGCGGGAGGCGGCATCAATCCGATCCTCGGCGCGGTGCAGTACGAGCGCATTCCGGTCGACATGCTGCCCCGGGTGCTGGGCGCGGTGAAGGCATCCGCCTGGGCCGGCATTCCGCTGGGACCGGTCCTGGTGGGCGCGCTCACCGATCAGGCCGGCGTCCGGCCCGCACTCGTCGCTGTCGGGGTCGTGATGTTCGTGCTGACTCTGGGCCCATTCGTCATCCCGGCCTTCCGCTTGATGAACGACGGACGTCGTAGTCGAGCCTGATGATCCAGCACGCGCTGGTCTCGTCCTCGCTCAGGTGGACGCTGCTGGTCGCGGCCCGGGGACGGCCGACCGTGACGTCGAGGTCCCGCTGCTCGCCGAAGGCGGCCCGGATCGCCTCGGCCGGGTCGGCGCCGTGCTCGAGCAGCCCGCCGACGGCGTCGCCGTCGGGCCCGCGCCCGTAGGCCGCGACGCGGTGCTCGACGCGGACGCCGTCGGGCACCGGCGGGTTGGGCTCGCGGGGCGCCACCGGCACGCCGTCGCCGTCGTCGTACATGGCCAGACCCAGCTTGACCCCTGGTACCGCGGGGAGATGCGCCAGTTCCTCGCGCGACAGCCACGCCGCGAGATCGCTGGTGCCGCCGACCTCGGGCGTCAGCTCGCCGCCGGTGACGTGCCCGCGGTAGAAGATGCGCACGGCGTGGACGTCGACGCCGTCGTACCCGTCGGGCACATGCCGATCGCTGACGAAGTGCTCCGCGTCGACGCCGATGAGCGCGTCGAGCTCGCAGGCGTAGCCGGTCTCCTCGAACAGCTCCCGCACCGCGCCCTCCTGCGGGTGCTCGACGGGGTCGAGGCCGCCGCCGGCCAGCGACCACTGCGGGCCGTCGTCGTAGCCGATCCAGCGCGAGAGCAGGACGCGCCCGTCGTCGTCCTCGCAGATGACGTAGGCGGAGACGCGCAGACGCAGGAAGAGGGCCACGAAGACGTGACCGTAGCATCGAGGGGTGACGACTCCGATGATCGGCCGGCTGGCGACGGAGCCGGCGCTGTCCCGGCCGGACCTGCTGGCCGGCCCGGTGAAGTCCGCGATCGAGGGCTCCGGCGCCGCCGGCTCGGTCTTCGTGGCGCCGATCGATCCGTCGCTGGCCGACACGTCCGAGTTCTGCGCGGCGTACGACGTGTCGCCGGCGGAGTCGGCCAACTGTGTGGTGGTGGCCGGCAAGCGCGAGGGCGTCGAGCGGGTCGCGGCCTGCATGGTGCTCGCGACGACGCGTGCCGACGTGAACGGCGTCGTCCGGAAGTTGCTCGGTGTGCGGAAGGCGTCCTTCCTGCCGATGTCGTCCGCCGTCGAGTCGACCGGCATGGAGTACGGCGGGATCACGCCGCTGGGGTTGCCGGCCGACTGGCCGATCCTGGTCGACCCGGCCGTGGCCGCGCTACCCTTCGCGGTGGTCGGCAGCGGGGTGCGCGGCTCCAAGCTGGCGATCCGCGGGGCGGTGCTGGCGGCGTGGCCGGGGGCGCAGGTGGTCGAGGGTCTTGGCCGGCCTGTGCAGCGGGGGTGAGCCTTCGGTCACAATGTCCCTGTCCGCGACTGCGCCTGTAGCTCAGCTGGATAGAGCAGGAGCCTTCTAAGCTCTTGGTCGGGGGTTCGAGTCCCTCCAGGCGCACCCAGCTCACAACACATCTCGATCATGAACACCTCCCCTCGGGTCGGCGGTTGGTCGGTACGTGGTCGGTGACTGGGCGGCCTCGGGTCGTTGCGACCGGCCGTCGCGGCGGTACGAGCCTTCGCGTTCATGCGCTTGGCCACGTCGCCCAGGTCGTTGGGGAACAGGCTCGCGTAGTGGCGCAGCGTCGTCGCGGCATCCTCGTGGCCCAGCATTCGAGCGACGGCGACGACCGAGGCTCCGGCATCGATGGCGAGACTGGCCGCGGTGTCGCGCAGGTTGTGCGGCGTGATCGGCTTGATCTTCGCCGCCGCGAGGCCCCGGCGTGAGGGCGCTACGTCGCCAGTTCTGGTTGCGCAGCGGCTTGCCGTTGCCCGTGGGGAACAATAGGAAATGATCCAACGAACAAACGGCGATAACGTCTCTGGACGGCCGCCAACTTACGGTCACCAGTGATCAGGCACAACGGCAGACGTGCATGGTGTAGAGCACGGACACACTCGTTAGCCAGCCGAAACCGATGCCGCAACCGTGATCACCGTGGTCACTATAGCTGCCTTGACTCACCT
The DNA here is from genome assembly GCF_004349105.1 of Jiangella aurantiaca. Taxonomy (GTDB): domain Bacteria; phylum Actinomycetota; class Actinomycetes; order Jiangellales; family Jiangellaceae; genus Jiangella; species Jiangella aurantiaca. Next base: position 20,719 of record NZ_SMLB01000025.1, on the reverse strand, counting down.
GATACTTGACGGATCTGTGTCAGCTGATACATGACGCCTAGAAGCGCCCGGATGCGCACGGATCTGCCGATGAGCGGGCGTGCATTTCTCGCTGGACAGAAAAGGATTGCCATTGCCCCTGCTGCTCGGTGGGTGCATGCTGAGTCGATGGCACGAAAGTCGTTGCGGTGCTGGCTCGGGTGGCATAAGTGGGTGTCCAAGTCGAACGAGGACGGCACCCGTTACATCGGCTGCGCGCGTTGTCCGAAGCAGACCGACGACCCCGGACCCTGGGGCCCGATTCCTGGCTGAGCAGGCCACGACTGCACCAATCTGCCGAGAGTGGGCGCATCCCGCGCCTAGGGATGCTTGCCGCGTGACGGGTACCGAACCAGATGCCAACGCCGAGATCATGCGGATCATCACGACCTCATGCACCAGGCCGCGACCGAGTGGCTCGCGCTGGAGGATCCGGGCGCGGACGAGCTGCACGCCTACTTCGACCGATGGAGCGATTGGCCGGGCTCACTGACCTCCGAACACGCTCATCTACCGCGATGCGCGCGGCGGCAGTGTCAAGGATCTACCGACACACGACTGTCAAGGATCACCCGCGACAGGACACGTGGTCACTATGGCGATTTGCCGAATGCGCCTCTTCACGATCAAGGCGGCGCGCAAGCGCGCCGCAGCACGCCCGGCCACGCGCCGGGCATGCGGCCTGGCGGCCGTTCCGGGCGCGGACCGGGCGTGCACACGAGTTGGCCGACGCCGACTCAGGCCACGCAGGCACGTCACCGGACGGCGCCCCCTCATCGCAGCCATTCTTTGACCTCCACTCCGGGCGTCAAGGGCGTCAAGATCGTTCGCCTGGCCGGGCGGACACAGTCACGCTGCGTCGACGAGGGCGAACCATCTTGACGTCGCTCCGCGATGGCGCGAGCGCCACCCTTGACGCCCTGCGCTCCGGCCAACGACCGGCAGCTATGAGGACGACGCCTTGGAGTGAGTCAACGCCAGGCAAGTCACCGCTGCTGCATTGTCGCAAGCCCTGCGCGCTGTCACACTAGCTCGCCATGGACATCAAACATCGCATGATCGTCTTCGACGCCGCAGATATCGATGCGGAGAGTGCGTTCTGGGCCGCCTTCCTGGGTGGCACCGTCAAGATGTGGGGCGACCGGTGGCGGGCCATCTGGGTCGAGGGAACCTGGGCGCTCGGTGTCCAGTCAGCTCCGAACCATGTGCCGCCAGATTGGCCCGATGGTGCTCCTCAGCAAATGCATCTCGACTTCTACTTCGAAGGCATCGACGCCCACGACGCTGCCCACGAACAAGTGATCAGCCTGGGTGGTCGACTGTTGAAGGCGGCCGACGATCGCACAGCCGCTCGTGGCGTCCAGGTTTACGCCGACCCCGCTGGCCACCCATTCTGCCTGTGCTGGGTGCCCCGTGCGGCCAACTGATCACCACACCTCGACGTCCGGCATCATTGCGACGGGACTGGCCGGACGTGGCAGACGGGAGCTGCACCCGGGCAGTCCGCTGCTAGGACCGACGAGTCAGCACAGCGTCAGCGACCACGACGAGCACCACCGCCTGGCGGCAACTGCCGATGACAGACTTACGTGCGCACATGCCGCACGTATAGAGCGGATGACACTGGGTGGCAAGCCGTAGCCGCGTTCACACCGAAGTGATCAGGCGTTTCGTGGCCAATCGCGGCCGCCGTGGGGCTACGAGCGCCTGCCGGCCGCCTTGGGCCCGAACTTGCGATGAGCGGCCTGACGGGAAGTCCCGAGCACCGCACCGATGGCCGTCCACGAGTCCCCCGCAGCCCGGGCATCCGCAATCGCCTTCTCCAGCGCACGCTCAGCATCTTCGAGGTTGGTGAGGGCCTGGCCGATCTCCCGAAGATGTCGGGCGTCCTTGGCTGGCGTCGTCGCCGGGTCCAGGGTGTCCAGCCACTCCTCAACGTCGGTCTTGTGCTGTGTCCTGGCCATCGTCATCACCCCTTCACAGGTAGTCGTAGAACTTCGGACGCATCCGGTCGGCGTGGATCACCCGCTGAGGCTAGTCAGCTGGCACGACGACCACCTCCAACAGGCGCCCGGTCCGGTCGGCACCCAGGATCAACAACCGCAGCTCGCCCTTGTACTCCTGCTCGACGTAACGGAACGGGTTCCGTATGGCGCGCAGCATGTCGTCATCCTCGATGCCGTGCTTCCGAGCGCTGTCCGCGATCTCCACCGGCGTCATCATAATGTTGACAAGCTCCCATTAGTGTCAACGGTTCGTTGACAGTCGGACGAGCTGACGCCTCAGCTACGACACCCGCCAGCGGCCGCGTGGCGACGAAGATCGGCACGACGCGTGGCATCGACACTTCGAAGAGTCGGGCGAACCTAGATGCGTTGCTCGTGTGCGCGTCATCCGTGATGGCAGCGGCCCACGATCGTGCCGTGTCGACGACGAAACGACGTTGGGGCTTCTTCGCTCTTCGGCTTGTACATCTCCACCGGTGGACGCACCGACACGATGAGCGGGTGGCGCCGCGGTTGGCTCTGCGGTCCGGATACCTATTGACCACCTATGGGGCGGCTGTTACGGTCCCAGCCGTTACCTGACCGTGCCCGCGCCGACCCGCGGCCGGGCTGGAACGCAGGGGGGACCATGGGCGACACCACCGACCGCGCGACCACCAACACCACTCCTCCGAGCCGTCGACGTATCCTCGCCGCCGGCGCCACCGGAGCCGCTGGAGCCGCCGTCCTGGGCGTCGCCGGCGCCACACAGGCGCAGGCCGCGGCCGGCCAGGCGCTCATCCTCGGCCGCTCGAACACCTCGGGCTCCGCCTCGACCGGCGTCAGCTCCACGACGTCGACGCCCACGGTCGCCGTGCACAATGCGGGCTCGGGCGCCGCCGCTCTGATGACGTCCGCCCGGTCCAACGGCTTCGCCGGCGGCAGCTACTCTCAGGATGGGTACGGCGTCTCCGCCGCCAACTACGCCAACACAGTCGGCTTCGGCGCCGCCATCGCCGCCAGCGGCAAGTTCAACGAGGGCATCCGGGCCTCGACGATCGACGCCAGTCGAGCCGGAGTTGTTGGCATCAACGACACCGACGTGGTGGGTCCCGGCGCGGGCGTCGTCGGTCTCGGTGCGAACATCGCCGGCATGGTCGCGTACACCGCGACCCCTGACGACGCGGGCATCGTGGCCATCAACGAATTCGGCCCGGCGTTGGTCGCCCAGGGTTCGGCGCAGTTCGACGGCGATGTGGTGGTCTTCGGCGACCTCTACGTCATGGGCACGATCTACTGCGACAACCCAATACAGCCGCTGCCGGAGGAGTTGCCGGGTGCTCTGGCGTCGTCGCGCACTGAGACCATCCGGGCGCGCGCGAAGGCACTCGTCTCCCGGCTGCTGCCTGGTCGCTGAGGCCGCGGGGTTGACCGCCGCCGTCACTCCGCGGCGACGATCGGGGCGTCGTCCCGGTCGGCCGGCGTCTCGACGGCGTCCTCGTCCTGATGCTCGGGCACGCCCTCCGCGTCCATCGCGGGGACTGCCTCGGCACCGTCCTGCGACGAGAGCGCCGTCGAGACCAGGGCGGCCGGCACCTCGCGGCGTTCCACGGTCTCGGGCTCGGGGCGGAGCCGCGGCGGCGCGGCCGACCACGCCTTCAGGTGCTGGATGACCTCACCGTAGAAGGTGTCGACGGCGGCGAGGACCGAGTCGATGAAGGAGGCGCGGCCACGGCCGCGCTTGCCGCCCATCGGCACGCTCTGGGCGACCCGGAACGAGCGGAGGTCCTTGGCCGGGTCGGCGACCAGCACGCCGGGGTTGTCGCGCACGGTCGTGAGGAGCTCGGCCGCGCCGGCGCCACGTCCGTGCATGACGTAGGCCTCGATCCTGAGATCTGCGGGGGCGTTCCTGAGCTGCCGGACCAGCCAGTTGACCCGGGTCGTCTGCCGCCCTTCCCTGGGCGCGTCGACGTCGACGTGGCAGGTGACGCGGCCGGCCCGCAGATCCGCCGTCACCACCAGCTCACCGACGGCGTCGGGGATGCGGATGGCCCCGGTGAGCGTGCCGTGCTCGGCGAGGTCGTCGACGAGCGACTGCGTGCGCAGCGAAGGGTCGGCGAGCTCCTTGCGCGACAGCACCGGGGTCACCTCGGTGCCCAGCTGACGGCCGAGGCGGAGGCTGGCGAACCGGAGCAGCGCGTCGAAGCGGTTGGCGACCTCGCTGACGCCCTTGTCGGTCGGCCGTAGTGTTCCGGCCGCGATGGCGTTGCGAGTCCCGACCCAGTTCTCGCCCATGTCGTCGAACTCGAGGGCGCCGGACCGCGGGTGCTCGAGGTAGCGGATGAGCTCGCCGAGGATCCACGCCTGGTCCGGATCGGCGATGCCACGGAACTCCTTTTGCATCACCGCCTCGGTGAGGACGTTCGTCCACGACAGGTGATGCATCGCCACCTTGTGCTGCTTGCGCTTGTCGACCTTCGTCGGGTGCTGCCGCGCGATGGCCGGGATCTCGTTGGAGATGGTCAGGACCGCGTCGAAGCCTTGGCCGCGAGCGATGTCGAGGTAGTTCTCCAGTTGCTCAGGCGCCAGCTCGTTGCTACCCGTCTTGACCTCGACCAGCGCGGTCCAGGACTTCTGACCGCGGCTGACCCGGATCAGCCCGTCCGGGTACAGCTTCTTCTCGCCCAGGACGAACGGCACCTCGATGTAGGTCTCGACGTTGCCGGCCGGCGCTCCGAACGGCTTGGTCAGCGCACGCCCGAACTCGCGCACTGCCGTCATCACCGCCAGCAGCGCCGACGTCGCCCGGCGCTCCTGCTCTTCGGCGCCGTTGATGCCCGATGTCGGGATCAGCCGTGCTTCGTGCCAGGTCTCTTCGGTCATGTCCACCCGCCCCCTCTGGCGATCTGCCCTGGTCCGCAGAGGATAGTCGCGGGATCGGACATTTCTCGCGGGTGAGCGGCCCGCTGCCGGCCCCGTCAGCGGGCCGCGAGGAACTCCTGCGCGCCTCGGAGACGGGTGCGGAGCAGCTTCTGGGTCGTCCGGCAGTCCAGGCGCACGTCGAGCGGACCGGGCGGCCCGGAGGCGGCCCGCGTGCCGGCCGGCAGCGAGGCTTCGTCGAGCCCGTCTCGTCGCGCGATGAGGAGGCCGAGCTCGTACCGGCTGACGGCGTCCGCTCCGGCGACGTGGTGGACGCCCGGCCGGTCCGCGGCCGCAAGCTCCAGCAGCGCGGCCGCGAGGTCGGCGACGTGTACCGGGCAGCGCACGTCGTCGGTGAAGAGGACGCCGTCGCGCCGCCCTGCAGCCAGGTCGTGGACGAACGCCTCGTGGGGCGACCCGCCGTCGCCGATGATCAGCGACGTCCGGGCGATGACGCCCTGCGGGACGATCGCCTTGATCGCGGTCTCCGCCGCCGCCTTCGCCGCTCCGTACGGGTTGACCGGATCGGGGACGCACGTCTCGTCGTAGTGGACGGCGGCGCCGGAGAAGACGGCGTCGCTGGAGACGTGGACCAGGCGCGCGCCGGTCGCCGCGGCGGCGAGGGCCACATGTGCGGCGCCGTCGGCGGTGATCGCCCAGTCGGCCTGCCGGTACGCCGCGTTGATGACGACGTCCGGGCGGACCGCGTCCGTCAGCGCGGCGACGTCCTCCCGGCGGCGCACGTCCAGCGGCCGCCAGTCGACCCCGTCGGCCTCTCCTGGCCGCGTCAGATGGGTCGCGACGACGTCATGGCCCGCCACCCGGGACTGTCGCACGACCTCATGCCCTAGGAAACCGCTGCCGCCGACGACGAGAATCCTCACAGCCGGCCACGATAGTTGGCAGCACGATGGTTCGCCGTGCGGGTCGCCGGCCAGCTAGCGGCGGCGAGGGCATGGCTTGGCACGCTGGAGGCGACCTCGGGCGCCCGAAATACGGCTTCCGTGGAGCGCCTCAGCGTGCCAAGGGTTCCGACGGCGCCGCCATGCGGTCGATCCGGCGGCTGAGCCGGAGAGCACCAACGACGCACGCGGCGGCACCGCCCAGCTAGCCGAAGGCAACGAGGTCGAGCTCACCTGGAACGGCCTCGCGCACCGCGCCATCCTCGTAGACGCAGGCGTACTCCATCGGCAGGTAGGAGTGCCGGATCTCCGCCAGCGGAGCGCCGTCGTACCCCGTTCTGTGGCTGCACTCCTCGTCGAACTCACCGATCGAGGCCAGGAAGAAGTACCGTACATCCACACGAAGACGACCAGGAGGATCGGGACCGCGGCCCAGAGGTAGTCGCGCACGGATCCGAGGCGCCGCAGCCTCACCGCAGCAGCGCCCACAGCAGCACCCCCAGGGCGACCCAGAAGACGGCCACGATACCGAGCGCCAAGGCAAGGCCACCCATCGTCGTGAGGCGGCGGTCGGCGGCGCGGGAGCGCGTCGGTCCGGTTATGACGGCGCGGCCGGTCGCCGTGGCGGACCCAGGGGACGGCTGTCCGACGACGGACAGCTCGCCGCGGAGCTGCGACAACCGCAGCAGAAGGTCGTCGACGGCGCCCAGGGCGGCGTCCGCGGCCGCGCCGCTGCCGTCGCCGTCGTCCGCGAGGTTGCGTAGGGCAGCCTCCAAGGCGGCGACGCCGTCCCGCACGCCGGCGAGCGGCACGGACCGCTCGACGCCCGCCAGCGCCGTCAGCCGGTCCGCCAGCAGTTGCGCCTCGGCCGGCCCGAACGCCGCCACCCAGTGCAGCGACCCGTCGGACGAGGACGGCAGGACGAGGTCGACGATCGGACGGCCGGCGTCGTCGGCGGAGGCGACGAGGTAGCCGGCACCGAACGACGACCATGCGAACGGGCCAGAACGCGCTGCGGACACGATCCCTCCCGGGGCACTCGCGGGCACCGTATCGCGAATCGCGACAGTTGACGCCCCTGTCAGGGTTCGACTGCCACACTCTCCGCCATGAGCGAACAGCCGCCCGCCCACATCGCCCGGTTGATCCGTCGGCTCGAGCTGACCGGGACCGAGCGGATTCTCGAGCTGGGCGCGGCACCGGGCGCCGCCGTCGCAGGAATCGGCCCGCTGCTCACCGGCGACGGGCACATCACGGCGCTGGACCGCTCCGCCGTCGGCGTCCGGCGAATCCGCGAGCGCAACCAGGCCCTCGTCGACGCCGGGCGGGTGACCGTCGTGCAGCAGGACCTGACGACGCTCGCGCCGGAGCCGCCCGGGCGGTTCGACCTGATCTTCGCGTCGAACGTCAACGTGTTCTGGACGCAACCGCGCAAGGCCAACGTCGACGCGCTCGCGGCGCTGCTCAGACCCGGCGGACGGCTGCGGCTGTTCTACGGCTACGGGCCCGGCGACGGCACCGACGGCGTCGGCGGCGGCCGCGACACCGGGTCGCTCGTCGCAGCGGCCCTCCGAAACTGCGACGCGCTGACCGCCGTCATCATGGACGGGGCCAGCGCGCCGCTGGAGATCAGCGCCGTGAGGCGTTAGCGCGACTCGAGGAACGCCTGCAGGCCGGCGAGGTCGTCGGTGTTGAGGTGGTCGACGCCGGCGGCGAGCAGCTCGGTCCAGATCGCCTCGCGGGCTGGGCCGGGCGTGTCCGGCGTCGCCCAGAAGCGGACGCGGTACCCGGCGGCGTGCGCCGTCGCGACGATCTGCTGCAGCTTGGCCCGCTCGGCCTCCGGGATCGGGCCGACGCCGCGCCAGGTGAAGTGGTTGCCCCAGTTGTCGCTGACCAGCGGCATGAAGCCGGCCGGCAGGCCGCTGGAGAGGTCGCCGAGGCGGCCGTCGTACCCGGCGAACCGCAGCCGCTGCGCGAGCATCGTCGCCCGCGGCCGGTCGCCGCTGATGACCGCGGTGACGGCGCCCTCCTGCACCCGCCCGCCGACGTACCGGCTCATGATGTCCTGGTACCGGCGAAGCGCGGCGTCGACTTCCGCGTACGTCGCCTCGCCGGTGTTCTTGATGTCGATGAGCAGCTGCAACGAGCCGTCCCAGCCCGGGTACACCGAGCCGCCGTTGGCGTGGACGATCTCGCGCAGCGGGTCGAGGTACAGCGACTCCAGGGTCCGGCCGGGCTGGACCTCCCAGGCGTCGTGCGCGACGAGCAGCTCGCCGTCGACGAGCCAGACGTCGGCCTCGACACTGGTGAACCCGTGGTCGAGCGCGTCGAGGAGCGGGCGCTCGTGCTCGTAGTCGTTGTGGGCGTGGGCGGGGTCGTAGGGGCCGGTGACGGCGTGCGCGGCGGCCGTGGCGGCGATGCCGAGGGCGGCCGCCAGCGGGACCGCCACGACGGCGCGGACGATTCGACGGAAACGGGACCGTTCGCTCATGACCGCTACCGTCACGGCGATTGACAACGAGTCAATGTCCGGTTCGCGACCGCCGGACGACGTCTATGCGAACGGTTGCACCGGCCGCGGCTACGTCTGGTCGGTGTCGGAGTCGATGGAGAACTCGACGGCGTCCCAGTCGCCGTAGTCGTCGAAGCCGATGAACTGGGCGTCGACGGAGTCGCCGGCGGCCAGCTCGGTGGCCGACGTGGTCAGCGTCGAGACCGGCTCGCCCTGGTAGAGGACGATCGCCGTCCAGGAGACGTAGTCGACGGTCTCGTCACCGGTGTTCGTCACCGTCGCCCGGACCTCGAAGTCGCCGGCGAAGTCGCGCAGCACCTGCACGTCCGTGAACGTGAAGACGCCGTCGGTGAACTCGCCCTCGAACGGCGTCGGCTCGGACTCCTGCGACTCCTCCTCCGGCGGCTCGGTCTCGCGCGAGTCCAGCTCGGCACGCGCCTCGTCGAGCCGACGCTTGAGGTCGTCGCGCTGCTGCTCCACCTCCTCGAGGCGCTCGCGCAGCTGCTCCAGTTCCTCGTCGTTCTCGCCGCCGGTCTCGCCGCTGGTATCCTCGGGCGCCGGGGTCTCCTGCGCGACCGGGGAGGACTCGTCGTCGTCGATGCTCATCCCGACGGCGACGCCGGCGCCAGCGCCCGCGAGCAGCGCGAGCACGGCAACCAGTGGCCACACCCAGCGGCGACGGGGTGCGGCCGGCGGCGGTGGGGGCGGCGGCGGAGCCGGCGGCAGGGGCTGGAAGCTCATCGGCCCAAAATGCTACCCCTTTGCGCCGGTCAACTCGTTGGGGATCTGCGGCAACGGCGCCGAGGCGGCGACGGTGCCGCCGGCGAGATCGACGGCGTGCAGCTCGCCGGCCGCCGGATCGGTGACGTAGGCGGTGTCGCCGTCGACGACGATGGCCGGCCGCGGCTGCTGCCAGTCCTGCGGCTCCGTCCACGCGTCGATTACCGGAATCGTGCTGGTGACCTGCGCCGTCACCGGGTCGATGACGTGGATGGCGCCGTCAGTGCCGAGCACCAGCGCCTCGCCCTCCGGGCCGCGGGCGAGCGAGCGGAACGTGTAGCTGACGCCGAGGTCGACCAGCCGGAGCGTGTTCGTCGCCGTGTCGATGAGCGACACCCGCTCGGGCCGCTCCAGCTCCGCGTCGGGGTCGACCTTGTAGTCGCCGAGGACGACCGTGGACTCGTCGGACCCCGCCTGGTTGCCGATGCGGCCGTACGGGTCCGGGCTGGCGATCTTCGTGAACGCGCCGTCGCGGTAGACGAGGACGCCGTTCTCGCACCCGACGACGATGGTCTCGTCGTCGGCGACCGCCTCGCCGTGCACGCCGGGGCAGTCCTCGTTGCGGGCGATCTCGGTGCGCTCGGCGTCGAGCACCTTGGCCCCGGTGCGCGTCGTCTCGTCGCCGAGGGTGACGAGCAGTTCGTCGTTCTCCAGCTGCACGGCCACCCCGTGGTGCGGCTGGTCGGCCATGACGACCTCTGTCACCGGCCGGCCCTCGGCAAGGTGGTCGGACTCGAAGATCTCGATGCGCCCGGAGCCGTCACTGAACAGCACCGTCGCGCCCGCGTGCCGGACGACGTGGCCGGGATGGTCGGCCTCGAACTCGAGGTCGGTGAGCGCGGGCTCGCCGACGTAGTGGTGCTGGTGGTCGCCGTGGTCGATGCTCCAGGCCCCGGTGTCGAGGATGCGGAACGCGTTGCCCGCCGACACCAGCACGTGCCGGCCGTCGCCCGCCGGGTTGACCCGCGTGAAGCCGTCCAGCTCGAACGTGTCGACGACTTCCAGCGACTCCCCGTCGATCACCATCACGCCGCCGTCGTAGGTCGCGACCAGCCGCGACTCGGCCTCCTGTACCTCCCGCGCGCCGAACGCCTGCGACGACGACGTGCTCTGACCGCGAGCGGGCGAGTCCTCGGAGCCGCAGGCGGCGAGGAGCAGCGCCGACAGGGCGAGCGTGGTTGTGGCGGCAATGCGTGGTGTGGTCATGTTAGGCACCATAAACGAGAACCGTTCTCATCCTCAAGTTCGCTTCGGGTGGGTTCGCCGATCGGTGAGGACTAGGCTCTGCGGCACACCCGATCGTCCGTCCCACGCTGCGAGGAGTGCCGGTGGCGAAGCGCCGTCAAGCTGGCCGGCGGGCGGCGAGCCGATCCGGGGACGCGCCCGACTCCGACGCGCCCGATCCGGCCGACGCGCCGCCCGACGGGGCCGAGGACCGGCTCGCCGCCGGCGGGGTGGCGCACGAGCGCGTCACGGCGGACGAGGCTGGCGCCGGCTTGCCGGCGGAGGGCCGGCGCTCGGGCCGACGGGCCGGCCGTGCAGAGGGACGGGTCGGAAGCGGCGGCGAGTCCGGGCGGATCGACGGTCCGGCGGCCGAAGGGACCGCCGCGACAGGCGGCGCGGCCGAACGAGCCGCCGCCGGGGGACGTGCGGCCGAGCGGTTCGCGGCCGGGCGGCGAGCCGCCCGCCGTGCCCAGCCCGCGGACCCCGCGCCCGACCGCACGGGGTCCTTCCCCCGGCCGGTCACACCGGCAGAAGGCGACGCTCCGACCCGGCTCGGAGCCGAACCGTGGACGGCCTTCCCCGACGCCCCTCCGCGGCCGCGCCGGGCCGCCCGTCAGGCCTCCACTTCGCCGCCGACCTCCGCGGCTTTCCCCGCGCCGCCGCCGACCGCCGACACCCGCCATAGCGACGCCGTCCGGCCGGCCCCCGACACGCTGCCCGAGCCGGACCCCGTCCCCCGTCGCCCGCTCCCGGTCGTGATCCCGTCGGTCGCCGAACTGGCCCTCTACGGATCGCTCGCGACCGCCGTCGCCGTCGTCGTGATGATCGTGAACGGCCGGCCGTACTGGCAGGCCGCCGCGGTCGTCGTGGCGGCGGCGGCCGTCATCGCGCTGGTGTCGTTCGTGGCGTCCCGATCGCGCCCGGAACGGACCGCCGACGACTCCACCGACCAGACACGGCAACGCCCCGGAGGGCGTCGGCGCAGGCGACACTAGCTGGGCGCCGACCGCGAGGTCCCAGGCGGCGGCGAGTTCCACAAGGGAGAAGGGGGAATCGCCGGTGTGCCAATAGGGTGGTCCGCGTGACCAACGATCGAATGGTGTGGATCGACTGCGAGATGACCGGCCTCGACCTGCAGCGCGACGCGCTCATCGAGGTGGCCGTGCTCGTGACCGACGCCGACCTCAACGTCCTCGGCAACGGCGTCGACGTCGTCATCCGCCCGCCCGACGACGCGCTGGAGCACATGAACGATGTGGTGCGCCAGATGCACACCGCCAGCGGCCTGCTCGCCGAGCTCCCCACCGGCGTCACCATGGACGAGGCGAACGCCCTGGTCATGCAGTACATCAAGGCGCACGTGCCGGAGCCGTCCAAGGCTCAGCTGGCCGGCAACACCGTCCACATGGACCGCTTGTTCCTCGCCCGCGACCTGCCCGAGGTCGAGGGCTGGCTGCACTATCGCAACATCGACGTGTCGTCGATCAAGGAGCTGGTGCGCCGCTGGTATCCGCGCGTCTACTTCGCCAGCCCGACGAAGACCGGCAATCACCGCGCGCTCGGCGACATCAAGGACTCCATCGACGAGCTGCGGTACTACCGGCGGACGGTGTTCGTCCCGATGCCCGGCCCCGACAGCGTCAGCTCGCGCGCCGCCGCGGTCTCCGTCATGAAGGAGGCGCGCGCCGAGGAGGCCCCCGAGAAGGCGCCGGAGTAACCCGTTCTCGACCACTCCGTCGGGCACCGTATACTTGTTCAGCCGTGCCCCGCAGGGGGACGCATGGTGGGTGTAGCTCAGCTGGTAGAGCACCTGGTTGTGGTCCAGGAAGTCGCGGGTTCAAGTCCCGTCACTCACCCCACACAGAACGGCCCCGTCGATCCCGGCGGGGCCGTTCCGCTGTACTGCGACGAACGACCTCAGCCGGCCGGGGCGCGGACACCGACCTCCGCGAGCACGGCCCAGCCGTTCGACGAGGTGATGCTCACGCGCACGGCGTCCGCCACGCCGAACGCGTCGAACCAGGTGAGGTCGTCGCCCCAGCGGACGACCGAGTCCAGCGTGCCGACGTCGCGCCATTCGCCGTCGCCGCCTCGCACCGAGACGACCGCGGCCGACGCGTAGCCGGGCTTGAGCGCCACCCCGACCTCGCTCAGCCGGCGCGGCGTGGCGAACTCGACGGCGTACGACGCCGGAGCGGCCCGCGGCGCCCACGCGGCATCCCAGTAGCCGACGACGCCGTCGATCGCGCCCAGCACGCCCACTCCCGGCCGGCCCGCCTGCACGTGCGTCATGTCCGTCGACACCGAGGCCTCGCCGGCCGCCACCAGCGAGCCCAGGTCCACCCGCCGGGGGTCGGGCCGCTCCGCCCGGATCTCGGCGACGTCGACGAAGGTGCCGACGAGCCGGCTGGTCGCGGAGTCGAAGCCGATGACGAGCACCCGCCCGGGACGCACCTCGACGACGGCGGGGTTGGCCTGGTCGCCGGTCCCGGAGTCCCAGACCAGCTCGCGCGCCGCCCCGTTCCACGGCGACAGCGGCGACCGGATCACGGCGCCCACCGTGCCCCGCTTGTCCGTGAAGTGCCCGGACAGGTCGCCGTAGGCGAGGAACACGTCACCGTTGCTCAGCACCTCTGTGTGCGCCGACGACGTGACCAGGTCGATCGCCGCGGGCGCGGACCAAGTCAGCCCGCCGTCGTACGACCACGACTCCTGGGAGTACACCGCCCCCATCGTCGACGCGGCCGTGCCGATGCGAAGCAGCGCGTGCACCACGCCGCCGGGCAGCACCGTCAGCACCGGCTCCTGGTAGTGCGTGCCGGTCGCCGACGCGATCAGCGACTCCGTCGACGCCGACCAGGTCTCGCCGCCGTCAGTGCTGCGGACGACTGTCGCCTTCTGCCACTTGTCGTCGGGGATCGTGCCGTACAGCGGGACGACGAGGTCGCCGCCGGGCAGCTCCTTGATCTGGCCGTGGCTGGCGTTCCAGCCCAGCTCGTAGGTGTCGACGATGTCGGACTCGCCGCTGAGCATCGACTGCACCGCGACCGGCGCGGACCACGTCTCGCCGCCGTCGTCGCTGTGCGCCACGAACGTGCCCATGGGCTCCGGCGGGCGGACGGAGTAGTCGTTCTGGAACCAGCTCAGCAACAGCCGGCCGGAGGCGAGTTGCGTGATCATCGGGTCGCGGTCGTCGTACGGGCTGTCGTGGACGACCTCGGGCGGCGACCAGGTGCTGCCGCCGTCGCCGCTGGTCAGCATCAGCAGCCGGCCATCCTGGCCGGTGTGCCCGGCGCCCTCGCGTGCGACCGCGACGATGGACCCGTCGGTCAGCCGCTCGGCGTTCGGGAAGTGGAGCTTCTTACCCGGGGCGGCCTGCGCGATCACGACGTCGGGGGTGCCGGGCGACCAGCTGGGGCCGCTCGCCGCGGTGTCCGGGACGGGGGCCGACGGCGGCGACGGCGTGCCGCTCGCCGGGCTGCTCACGACGCCGAACGCGACGACGCCGGCCAGCACGATCGGAACGGATCTCATGGTTCCTCCAGGCCGGATCGCGGGCGCGAGAGCCGGCGGCCGAGGGCGGGGGTGCTGATCATGCAATACGGCACACCGTTCCATGTCAATGGAACGGTGCGCACCCCAGAGACATGAGAAGACGCCGCGCCCGGACGTGTCCGGACGCGGCGTCGGAGGAACCGCGGAGTCGGCCTCAGGCCTGCTTGATGGCCGAGACCTCGAACTCCAGCGTGACCTTCTCGCTGACGAGGACGCCGCCGGCCTCGAGCGGGGCGTTCCAGGTGACGTTCCAGTCCTTACGGTTGATCACCAGGGAGCCGTCGAAGCCGACGCGCTGGTTGCCGAACGGGTCGGTCGCGGCGCCGGTGAACTCCAGGTCGAAGGTGACGGACCTGGTGACGTCCTTGATCGTGAGGTCGCCGGTGACCTGGAACGTCGTCTCGTCCTTCTGGCCGATCGCGGTCGACGCGAAGGTGATCTCTGGGTAGGTGTCGATCTCGAAGAAGTCGTTGGTGCGCAGGTGGCCGTCGCGCTGCTCGTTGCGGGTGTCGATGCTGGCCGTCTTGATGACGATCTTCACCGAGGACTGGCTCGGGTCGCTGCCGTCGATGTGGGCCGTGCCGTCGAACTCGTTGAAGGCGCCGCGCACCTTGGTCACCATCGCGTGCCGGGCGACGAAACCGAGCCGCGTGTGCGCCACGTCCAGCGTGTAGTCGCCGGTGAGCTGGTTCAGGTCGGTCGTCGTGGTCATGTTCACTGCTCCTTGCCGAGGGGTCTGTGGTCAACTTTGTTGACGCGTCACAGATTATCGAACTTGGATGACGTGTCAACTATTCCGTAGACTCTTTGGCATGGCAGAGACACGGTGGCTCGACGACCACGAGCAGCATGCCTGGCGGGCCTATCTGCGCATGAACACGGTCCTCGGTGCCGCCCTGAGCCGTCAGATGCAGACCGCGTCGATGCTGTCGATGCAGGACTTCGAGGTGCTCGTGCACCTTACCGACGTCGAGGACGCCCGGCTGCGGGTGTCCGAGCTGGCCCGGGCGATGCGCTGGGAGAAGAGCCGGCTGTCGCACCACCTCAGCCGCATGGAGAAGCGCGCTCTCATCGGCCGCGAGGAGTGCACGTCCGACGGCCGCGGCGCGTTCATCGTCCTGACCCCCGAGGGCCGGGCGGCCATCGAGGCCGCCGCGCCGTCGCACGTCGACGCCGTCCGCCGGCAGTTCTTCGACGTCCTCACCGGCGACGACGTCAAGGCGCTCACGTCCATCGCCGACCGCGTCATCGCCCGCGTCGAGGCGACCGACGTCTGTCCCTCCGAATAGTCAGGCGACCCTGGGGTACAGGCCGACCAGGGCACACGAGGGAGGTATCACCCATGGGTGGCGACGACAAGATGAAGAACGCCGCCGAGAAGGCCAAGGGCGAGGCCAAAGAGGCGCTCGGCAAGGTCACCGACGACGAGAAGACTGAGACCGAAGGCAAGGCCGAGCAGTCGAAGTCCGATCTCAAGCAGGCCGGCGAGAAGGTCAAGGACGCCTTCAAGGGCTGACGCCGCGCCAGACCCGTCCGTCCCCGCCCGACACGCCCAGCGGGGGCGGGCGTACGTCCGGCTCAGATCAATAGCGTGAGCGCGATGCCGCCGGCAGTGGCGCCGAGGATCATGAACGTCTCCTGGAACGACGCCTTGCCGGCCCGCGCGACCCGCTCCGAGCCGTCCGGCAGGTACAGGATCCGGACCGTCTCGCCGACGGTGAACCGTCCGGGCAGGAGCGACGTCCGTTCGGCGCCGTCCTCGTCCTGGAACCTGACCATCGAGACCCAGCGGCTGGTCCGCTGCCCCTGCCCGCCCGTCCGGTGGTGCAGGGTCGACTCCGTGACGACGGCGTCGGCCGGACGCCCGTGACGGCGCATCCGCAGCGTCCGCGAGGCGGACCAGGCCGCCGCGACCAGCCCGGCCAGGCCGATGACGATGCGCAGGAGATTGCCCACGCGCGTTAGGAGTCTTCCGGCGCCCGGCGCTTGACGCCGTGGCTGCGCTCCCACATGGACAACTGCTTCTCCAGGCCCTTCATGATCTCGAAGACCTGGCTCGGTGGCACCCGCACGCGCGTCACCACTCGGGTTGGCACCTTCAGCACGCGGCTCCCGTCCTCGGCGACGGACGGTTTCGGCGGGCGCTTCAGGACGGCGAAGTCGAGGACGAAGGAGTCGGCGGTGTGCCAGATGGAGGCGAAGTCGGCGTACGTGCCGGGCTCCACCTCGGCCGGGATGTCGATGTCGTACTCACGGCGTTCGGGCGGGTTGGCCATACGTTCTACCCTGCCATAGCGGGGTGACCCTCCGGTGCTGCTTCGCTGACGGCGCAGTCGTACCTGGTCAGCGCTCGATTTCAGCTCTGGAGAACGGCGATGGTAAGCTTCAGCGTCGTTGCGCCATTAGCTCAATTGGCAGAGCAGCTGACTCTTAATCAGCGGGTTCGGGGTTCGAGTCCCTGATGGCGCACTCACACCGGGTCTGACCAGCGGCGGAGCCCAGTATGGGGCCGCCGCTTCGTCGTCCTCGGGGCCGGATCCCCCACTTCCCCCCCGGATTGGCTGGCCCGCGAGCAGTTGGCCAGCGGCTGTCAGCAGCGTACCGACAACGGCGCCAGCGACTGCGGTCCACGTCGCGATCTGCCTGGTGTATCTGTTCGAGCGAACCTCGCCGCGAGATCGGATAGATGATGACGCCCAGCCGGCCCCGAGGCACGTACCGATCGATTTCGGCGAGACTACGCGCGACAGCGACGAACGCCACGCTTCCCAGCACCTCGACTGGCCACAGCAAGCCATCGATCCCGTGTCGACCGATCTAGACGGCGCCGGACACCGAGTACGCACTCACCACGAGCGTGAAGGCGGCCCGCATGCCGTATCGCAAGTTCCAGCGACGACTGGCCCGCTTGACGATGTGGTCGGAGATGTTGCGCTCAAAGTACGGCGTCATGGGGCACCTGACCTTTGAGACGCCGTCTCTGGTCAGGTCGATCTCGACGTGTTTCTCGTCACCATCAGTGAGGTGATCTCAGCAAGATCGGCTTGATGTAAGCGGTTCTGCCTGTGTCTGTGGGGATGGCTGGCTTTGGCGGCTTGATTTGGCCCCCACCTGACGGTTTGATTCGGCCCCATCGGTCGGGGTGCCGAATGTTGTGTCGGTTTGATTTGGCCCCATCTGGAGGCTTGACAGGAGCGCTACCCGGTCTACCTCAGGGCGTCGTCGAGCGGCGCCGCGAGCTGGACACGAGCATCGCCGCCGATCGCGCATTGATGGACCGCATCGCCGACCTCCAGGCGGCGCACCTCCACCAGCTCGCCGCGCTCCCGACGGCCGCCCGCCAGGCCATCACCTAGGTCAGGCCCGCCGGCGTGGGATCGGCGCCGACGGCGCGGGCC
The DNA here is from genome assembly GCF_004349105.1 of Jiangella aurantiaca. GTDB lineage: Bacteria > Actinomycetota > Actinomycetes > Jiangellales > Jiangellaceae > Jiangella > Jiangella aurantiaca. Next base: position 3,426 of record NZ_SMLB01000025.1, on the reverse strand, counting down.
GGGTCGAGGCGGCGGGCGGCGTCGAGGAAGACCGCGAGGCGGTTGCGGCCCTGCTCGTCGGCCAACCGGTCGAGGTCGCCGTCGGGCAGCCGCCCGGTCAGGGCTGCACCCGCGTCTTCCCAGGAGGACCAGCTGCCGAACGTTCTCATCAGTCGCCGTCGGGCAGCGTCGGCTGGAAGTCGGTCCAGCTGGGCAGCGGCTGGGCGGGCTCGTCGAGGCGCACCCGCACGTGCTCAAGCTCGTGCGCGATGCCGCGGCGGCGCAGCTCCTCGGCGGCGGCCGTGACGGCGGCCTGCGCGGCCTGGGCGTCGACGAGGCGGAGTCGAATCGTTTGGCGTTGAACCGGTACACGTTGTACGGCTCCGCGCCGGGGTCGCCGGGATCGGGCGCGTCGGCGCCGGTGAACTGGGTGTCGTCGTCCTTGCCGTAGGCGGTGTAGCCGTAGGTGGCGCGGGTGTTGCCGGTGGTGTCGGTGAGGGTTTCGACGTCGGTGTGCGGGTTGTACCCGTAGTAGGAGTCCTCCTCCACCGACCCGCCGGTGTCGGTGGTGTATTTGATCTGGGAGAGCCGCTGACCCCACGGCGAGTACTGGTAGGAGGTCTGGATCTGCCCGGCGACCTCCTCGGACAGCACCTCGCCGGACAGCCCGAGGTAGGAGAACTCGGTGATCTCCGCACCCGCTGTGCCGGCGTCGGAGGTGCGCGATGCGGTCCGGTCCATCGGGTCGTACGCGTACGCCGTCGTCGAACTGGACCCGTCGGACTCCAGGGACCGGTGGGTGGCGACGCGGTCGAACCCGTCGTAGGTGTACCGCTCGATGACCAGGCCGGCGCTGGTGACGGTGTCCAGGCGGCCGAACGGGTCGTAGTTGTAGGTGCCGACCACGCCGGCCGAGGTCGCGGTGAGCAGCCGGTTGCGGTCGTAGAGGAACGACGTGGTCACGCCAGCGACGGTCTGGGAGATCACGTTGGAGGCGGCGTCGTGCACGTAGGTCTCGGTGGACAGGACGGAGCCGGTGGAGGTGTCGGTCTTCTCCACGCCGGCGACCCGGTCGCGCGGGTCGAACGTGTACGCGTAGGTGCGGTCCAGGTAGGTGCCGTGGTTGTCGGCGTCCATCGTGCGGGCGACGTCGGACGTGCGGTTGCCGTTGGCGTCGTAGCCGATGACGTGCGAGGCGACCAGGGTGCACCGATCGCCATCAATTCCTGCGGCGTAGGCCGCGCAAGATCTCCGCTCTTGATCGCCAACCGGATGGGTCGGCTGTTATCTCTCGATCGGCCTCACGGATCCACTTTGGCTTCAAGAACTTGGGAGGGCGAAAGAAGGTGATAAACAGCAGGGCTAAGGATGCCAGCAGGGCGAGCAGAACAAGATTCTGAAACGGGGTGTTCTCGAAGCTGCCGCTATTCTGCTGCCCAGGAAGGCTCAATACGTATCCACAGAGAATAACAACTCCTGTTGGCAGCGAAGCGAAGATTCCATTCCGGAATATCGCTGGCCAAGTTAGGTCAAAATATATCCAGGCGACCTTGCGGAAGTGTCCGATACGCAAACCAACGCCGAGGAACAAGAAGGGCAGAGCGCCAATAAAGAGCGCCGAGTCTCCGGCAAGCATTCCCGTCCCGTTCTGTTGTCAGTCAAATGGATTCAAGAACGACCCTACGTCAGCAGCGACGTCTCCTGCCCCTCCCACAATGCCCTGGACACTGTCAATCGCGCTAGGTACCAAGGGTACGGCCCAATTGGCTACCTGATCCCCAAGCCAGGCCCCAGCCTCGGCGCCAGCCACGCCGCAGCCTGCTGCGAGGAGGCCCCCGCTGATGACGCCACAAACGCCAGCGCCGGCAACGGCGCCGGCGCCACCGATACCGGCCACGAGAGTCGTTCTGACTGTAGTCCTCGCAATGCGGTCGGCGGTGGACAGCGATGGGTCGTTGGCATCATTTTGCCATTGCGTGATGGCGGTGGTTCCGGCGGAGCTAAGCGCGCCGAGGATGCCGACGCCGCGGAGTGCCTCGCCTGCCGCGCCAGTTCGATCGACCTGCGCCATGAGTTCGTCGATGCGGTCCGCCAGGCCGCGTGCACGTGCGCTACCTCGATCGAACATGTCCCGAACGGTGTTCTGCGCTTGCCGGAACGACCGTATCTCACCGCCTGCACCATAGGAGGTCATGGCGGTTGCAGTCAGGAAGTAGTAGTCCAGCGGTGTTCGCACACCCGCCCACGGAGCAGAATATGTGCTATGCGTTCCGCCAGGCGAGGGTGCACCGCTGTCCGTGGGGTTGCCGGCGAGCGGCGCGACTCCTGGGAGTTCTGTGCTCTCTGATGTATCGGTGGGTGGTGTGCTGATGCCGCCGCCGTCGATCGCGACGGGGCGGTGGCCGTCGAGTTCGACGAATCCGAGTGGGTTGCCGCCGGCGTAGGCGTAGCGGTTCATGGTCCAGGGACTGAGGCCGAGGTTGAGGTCGGCGAGGGCGCCGTTGTAGTTGTCGCGGGTGAGGAACCGGTTCAGGCCCGGTGAGTAGTCCCGGAATCCCATGTCGTAGCTGTCGGAGGCGGGGTCGAATCGTTTGGCGTTGAACCGGTACACGTTGTACGGCTCCGCGCCGGGGTCGCCGGGATCGGGCGCGTCGGCGCCGGTGAACTGGGTGTCGTCGTCCTTGCCGTAGGCGGTGTAGCCGTAGGTGGCGCGGGTGTTGCCGGTGGTGTCGGTGAGGGTTTCGACGTCGGTGTGCGGGTTGTACCCGTAGTAGGAGTCCTCCTCCACCGACCCGCCGGTGTCGGTGGTGTATTTGATCTGGGAGAGCCGCTGACCCCACGGCGAGTACTGGTAGGAGGTCTGGATCTGCCCGGCGACCTCCTCGGACAGCACCTCGCCGGACAGCCCGAGGTAGGAGAACTCGGTGATCTCCGCACCCGCTGTGCCGGCGTCGGAGGTGCGCGATGCGGTCCGGTCCATCGGGTCGTACGCGTACGCCGTCGTCGAACTGGACCCGTCGGACTCCAGGGACCGGTGGGTGGCGACGCGGTCGAACCCGTCGTAGGTGTACCGCTCGATGACCAGGCCGGCGCTGGTGACGGTGTCCAGGCGGCCGAACGGGTCGTAGTTGTAGGTGCCGACCACGCCGGCCGAGGTCGCGGTGAGCAGCCGGTTGCGGTCGTAGAGGAACGACGTGGTCACGCCAGCGACGGTCTGGGAGATCACGTTGGAGGCGGCGTCGTGCACGTAGGTCTCGGTGGACAGGACGGAGCCGGTGGAGGTGTCGGTCTTCTCCACGCCGGCGACCCGGTCGCGCGGGTCGAACGTGTACGCGTAGGTGCGGTCCAGGTAGGTGCCGTGGTTGTCGGCGTCCATCGTGCGGGCGACGTCGGACGTGCGGTTGCCGTTGGCGTCGTAGCCGATGACGTGCGAGGCGACCAGGGTGC
>NZ_SMLB01000024.1 GCF_004349105.1 Jiangella aurantiaca | reverse complement strand
CCACCCGCCCTCCAGGACCAGCGCCACCACCCCGTAGGCGGCCGCGACGGAGAGCAGGTTCATCACCGCGGCGGTCAGCATGATGACGACGCTGCGGAACGACACCAGCAGCAGCACCATCGACACCGTCACCACGCCGCCGATGAGCAGCGGCAGCCCGCCGGCCATCGACTCGTTGACGTCGATCGCGGCGGCCGTCACGCCACCGACGTGCACGTCCAGGCCGGTGTCGGCCTCGGCCGCGGGCAGCACGTCGTCACGCAGCGTGTGCACGACGTCCTCGGTGGCGGCGTCCTGGGGCCCGGCCTCGGGCAGGACGGTGAGCAGCGCGGTGCCGCCGGACGGGTCGACGACGGGCGGCAGCACGGCCGCTACCCCGGGCGTCGCCGCGACGGCGTCGGACACCGCCGGCAGCGCGGCTGCCCCCTCGTCACCCGCCAGCGACGTCACCAGCAGCAGCGGGCCGTTGGCGCCGGCGCCGAACCCGTCGGCGAGCAGGTCGTAGGCCTGTCGGCTGGAGTGGTCGGCCGGGTCGTTGCCGGCGTCGGGGAAGCCGAACCGGGCCCCGAGGAACGGCGCCGCCAGCGCCAGCATCAGCGCGCCGCCCAGTGTGACGGCGACGACGTTGCGGCGCTCGATCAGGCGGCTCCACCGCAGCCAGCCGCGCGACGGCTCGACGTGCCCGCCCTCGGCCACCGCGACCGCGCCGCGCCGTCCGATCGGCAGCCGCCACCGCTCGATCCGGTGCCCGAAGAACCCGAGCAGCGCCGGGAACAGCGTCGCCGCGGCCGCCATGACGATCAGGACGGCGACCATCGTCACCACGGCCGCGCCGCGCATGAACGACAGGCCCATCGCGAACAGCCCGAACATGCTGATCATCACCGTGCCGCCGGCCACCATGACCGCACGCCCGGCGGTGTCCAGCGTGGCGACGACGGCGCGCTCGGGCTCCAGCCCGGCGGCCCGCCACTCGCGGAACCGCGTCACCATGAGCAGCACGTAGTCGATGCCCAGCGCGATACCGATCAGCGACGCCAGGATCGGCGCCCAGCTCGGCACGTCCATGATCGCCGCGACCACGCCCGCCAGCATCGAGCTGACCGCCAGCCCCGCGACCGCGACGCCGATCGGCAGCCCGGCCGCGACCACCGTGCCGAACGTCACCAGCAGGATCACGGCTGCGGCGACCAGCCCGACCATCTCCCCGCCGAACTCGCCGGACTCGGCCTGCCGGATCGCGTCGCCGCCCAGCGCGACGTCGAGTCCCGGCCGCGACGCCTCCTCGGCCGCCTCCAGCATCAGCTCGGCGTCGGCGACCGGCAGCTCCTCCGGCGCGTCGACGTCGAGGCTCATCCGCGCCTGCAGCGTCTGCCCGTCCGGCGCCAGCCCGCCGGCCGTCGTGTACGGGTCGTCGACGGCGACGACGTGCGGCATCGTGCGCAGCTCGTCCAGCAGCGCGGTGACGTCGGCCTGGACGTCCGGGTCGGTCGCCGGGTCGTCGGAGTGCACCACCACGTCCACCGGCTCGCCGGCCTGGGCCGGGAACCCGTCGAGGAGCAGCCGTTGCGCCTGCTGCGAGTCGCTTCCGGGACTGGAGTAGTCGACCTCGTAGTCGCCGCCGAACGCCGCGGCCAGTCCCGCGGCGACGGCCAGTGCGGCCGCCCAGCCGAGCAGCACGCGCCAGCGGTGCCGGAACGAGACGCCGGCCAGCCGGCCCAACGGCCCTGGCCTGTGTGTCGGTGTAGTCGTCATACCGCGATCCTGGGCGGACGGCCCGGGCGCCGTCGTCGGCCGCGGGGCGCGTTCGGCGGTACCGGGCTACGCCCGCCGGAGTAGCCCGGTGCGCCCACGAGTGGACGCGGCGTCCCGGCCCGCGTCGCTACCATCGCTGCCATGGAGCGGTTGGTACGGCGCCTTCCGACGCTGTCGGCGCCGACGCAGGACGTGCTGATCGCCGGTTTCGTCACGCTGTTGCAGGTGCAGGGCACGCACTCGGCGATCCTGGCCGACCCCGAGCTGGCCGGTCCGTTCGACGTGCTCGGCGTCTTGGGCAACGGGCTGCTCATGCTCAGCGGCCTGCTCCTGCTGGTGCGGCGGCGCTGGCCGGTTCCGGTCTTCGTCGCGACCGGCCTGATCAGCGTGGCCTACTTCGCGGCCGGGTATCCCGACGGGCCGGGCTGGATCTCGCTGTTCGTGGCCATCTACACGGTGACGGCGCACGGCGACGGCCGCCGCTCGCTGGTCATCGTCGCGAACGGCCTCGCGGTGCTGGCCGTCGTCTGGATCCTCACCACCGACTTCGACGACGGCGAGCGGATCGGCTGGCTGGCGTTCCGCATCGGCGCGACCATCATGGCGGCGGCGCTGGGGGAGTCGGTGCGCTCGCGCCGCGTGATCGCCGCCGACGCCCTGCACCGGGCCGAGGTGGCCGAGCGGACCCGCGACGAGGAGGCCCGACGCCGGGTTGACGCCGAGCGGCTGCGCATCGCCCGCGAGGTGCACGACACGGTCGCGCACGCCATCGCGATCATCAACGTGCAGGCGGGGGTGACGGCTCACGTGCTGGACAAACGGCCGGAGCGGGCCCGCGAGACGCTGCTCACCATCGAGCAGACCAGCGCCCGGGCGCTGCGCGAGATGCGCTCCGTCCTCGGTGTGCTGCGCGGCGACGACGACGGCTCGCCCGGGCCGAGCCTCGGAGCGCTGGACGAGCTGCTCGCGGTGGCGCGGCGGGCCGGGCTGGACGTCGCGGTCACCGGCTCGGTTCCCGCCGGCGCGCTGCCCGAGGCCGTCGACCGCGCCGCCTACCGGATCGTCCAGGAGTGCATCACCAACGTCATCCGGCACGCCGGGCCGGCCCGGGTCACCGTCGGCGTCGAGCTGCGCGATGGTGAGCTGCGGCTCGAGGTCGCCGACGACGGCGGCGGGCTGAGTGCGCCGGCCGGCCCGCCGGTCGAGCCCGGGCGCGGCCTGGCCGGCATGCGGGAACGCTGCGAGCTGCTCGGCGGCACGTTCGAGGCCGGACCGGACGGCGACGGCTTCCGCGTGCGCGCCCGTCTGCCGCTGAACCGCGTCGAGGCCGCCGCCCGATGACCGAACTGGTGAAGGTCCTGCTCGCCGACGACCAGGTGCTGGTCCGCGCGGGCTTCCGGGTGCTGCTCGACGTCGAGGACGACATCGACGTCGTCGGCGAGGCGGCCACCGGCGCCGAGGCGATCGAGCGCTGCCGCGAGTCGCGCCCCGACGTCGTGCTCATGGACATCCGGATGCCCGACCTCGACGGCATCGAGGCGACCCGCCGCATCGCGGCCATCCCCGGCCTGGAGCGGGTCAAGGTGCTGATCCTCACCACGTACGACACCGAGGAGTACGTGTTCGACGCGCTCGAGGCCGGCGCCAGCGGGTTCCTGCTCAAGGACGCCGGGCCGCAGGAGTTGCTGCACGCCATCCGCGTCGTCGCCGCCGGCGAGGCGCTGCTCGCGCCGAAGATCACCCGGCGGCTGATCGCCCAGTTCACCGCGGCGCGTGCGGCGCACCAGGTGGCCGAGGACCGTCTCGGCGTGCTCACCCAGCGCGAGCGCGAGGTGCTGGCGCTGGTCGGCACCGGGCTGTCCAACGCCGAGATCGGCGCCGCCCTCTCGCTCAGCCCGGCAACCGCCAAGACGCACGTCAGCCGGGCCATGATCAAGCTCGGCGCGCGCGACCGCGCCCAGCTCGTCGTCATCGCCTACCAGACCGGACTGGTCAGCGCCCGCCCGATGGCCTGATGTCGGTCTGCCGGTCGGCTCCCTGTCACCTGTCCACCCCGCGGCGTTCAACCGGTGTGGACACGATCGGCGCCATGTCGATGCCAATCTTGCGTACCGCCCTCGCGGCCGCCGTGCTGGGCGCGGGCCTGCTCGCCGCCCCGGCACAGGCGACGCCGGCCCCCGAGTTCGACCTGCAGGCCCACCGCGGCGGGCTGGGGCTGCGGCCCGAGAGCACGCTCGCGTCGTTCGGCAACGCCCTGCAGCTGGGCGTGTCGACGCTGGAGCTGGACGTCCAGATCACCAAGGACGGCTACGCCGTCGTGACGCATGACCGCCGGATCAACCCGGCCAAGTGCGCCGACACCGAGCCCGTCACGCCGGGCGACCCGCAGTTCCCGTACTCCCAGGGCAGGTACATCAAGGACCTCACGCTCGCCCAGCTGCGCACGCTGGACTGCGGCAGCCGCCGGCTGGCCGGCTACCCCGAGCAGCAGGTCGTGCCCGGCGCGGGCATGCCGCTGCTCAGCGAGGTCTTCGACCTGGTGCAGCGGTACGACGCCGACGACGTCGTGCTGAACATCGAGACCAAGGTGGAGGCCGGCGCGCCGCACGAGACCGCGCCGCGCGAGCAGTTCGTCCAGGTCGTCGCCCGCGAGATCCGCGCCGCGCGCATGGAGCGGCAGGTCACCATCCAGTCCTTCGACTGGGGCGCGCTGATGCGGATGGGCGAGGTCATGCCGCGGCTGCCGCTGGTGGCGCTGACGAACTACGACTTCCTGCAGGTCGACCGGCCGGGCGCGTCGCCGTGGCTGGGCGGCATCGACATCGACGACTTCGACGACGACCCGATCGCGGCGATCAAGTCGTTCGGCGCCGACGCGTTCTCTCCGGTGCACGGCTTCCCGCAGGGCGGCTCCGTCAACGACCCGAACTACGTCCCGTACGTCACCCGCGAGATGGTCCGCTCGGCGCATCGGGCCGGGATCGAGGTCGTCCCGTGGACCATCAACGACCCCGCCACGATGGAGAAGCTCATCGACGACGGCGTCGACGGCATCATCACCGACTACCCGAACCGGTTGCGCGGCGTCATGGCCGAGCGCGGCTTCGCGCTGCCGGAGCCGGTCGCGTCGCCGTTCGACGTCCAGGCCCACCGCGGCGGTCGCTGGGACCGTCCGGAGAACACGCTGCCGGCGTTCGAGCACGCGCTGGCGAACCCGGACGTCTCGACGCTGGAGCTGGACACCGGCGTGACGGAGGACGGCGTGCTGGTGGTCAGCCACGACCGCGCGATCAACGCATCGCACTGCGTCGACACCGCCCCGGCCACCCCCGGCGACCCGGAGTTCCCGTATGTCGGCGACCTCGTCCGCGACCTCACGCTGGCGCAGATCACGACCATCGACTGCGGCTCGAAGACGCCGGCCGACCTGCCCGAGCAGGTGGCCGTCCCGGGGGCGCGCATCCCGACCCTGGACGAGGTGTTCGCGCTGGTCGAGGCGAGCGGCCGCGACGACGTCCGGCTCAACGTCGAGACCAAGATCAGCCCGCTGGTGGACGACACCGCGCCGTACGACGTCTTCACGGACAAGCTGGTCGAGGCGATCGAGGACGCCGGGTTCGTCGACCGGACGACCATCCAGTCGTTCGACTGGCGCACGATCCGCTACGCCCGCCAGCTGAACCGGCACATCGAGACCGTCGCGCTGGTCTGGCAGTACGGCCCGGCCGAGTGCGCCTCGCTCGCCGACGAGTGCTCGCTGCAGGCGGCCTACGGCGATCCGTCCGTCAAGAGCCCGTGGACCGACGGCATCGACTGGTGGCGTTCGCGCAACCTCGGCGTGATGACGCGGATCGCGGGCGCCTCGACGGTGTCGGCGAACTGGCAGGTGCACGACCCGTCGCAGGGCGTGGTCCAGTCCAGCGACTGGTATCTGCGCGAGGACCCGTCCTATTTCCACGGCCCAGAGATCGCCGACCTGCAGCGCATGCACGTCAAGGTGGTCCCGTACACCGTCAACGACGCGGCGATCATGCAGCGCCTCGTCGACCTCGGCGTCGACGGCATCATCAGCGACGACCCAAATCTGCTGATCGGGGTCGCGACCCGCAACGGCCTGCGCTGAGGGGCCCGGTCATCTCGCGGGCGCGTGACGAACGGTTCGTGGGAGGAGCCAGGTCAGCGACTCAGCCGAGGAGCAGGCCGAGGCCGATTGCGGCCATGACGAGCGCGATCGAGCCGTCCAGGACCTGCCAGGCGCGCGGCCGCTCGAACACCGAGCTGAGCGACCGGGCGCCGAACCCGAGCGCGGTGAACCATCCGATGGACGCCGCCGCGGCGCCGGCGCCGTACAGCCAGCGACCGTCGTCGCCGTGCTGGTTGGCCAGGGAGCCGAGCAGCACGACGGTGTCGAGGTACACGTGCGGGTTGAGGAACGTGAACGCCAGGCAGGTGAGCACGGCGGCCCGCGCGGTCGTCGCCGAGCGCCCGGCCGTCGACAGCGACGACGGGCGCAGCGCCCGGCGCGCGGCCAGGGCACCGTAGCCGAGCACGAACGCCGCACCCCCGTACCGCGCCACGTCGAGCGCCCACGGGTGCGCGGTCAGCAGCGCCCCCAGCCCGGCGATGCCGGCGCCGATGAGCAGCGCGTCGGCGGCCGCGCAGACCAGCACCACCGGGAGCACGTGACGGCGGCTGATGCCCTGGCGCAGGACGAACGCGTTCTGCGCCCCGATGGCGATGATCAGCGAGAGGGACGTGACGAACCCGATGGCGGCACTGGACACGTCACCGACGGTAGGGCCGGGTCGAAATCAAAACCAGCTAATGTTTCTAAGCGTTCCTTAGCATGGCTTCATGAACCGGATCGATCTGGCACAGCTGAGCGCGTTCGCCGCCGTCGTCGAGGAGGGCAGCTTCGAGGCCGCCGCCCGGCGGCTGCACGTGACGCCGTCGGCGGTGAGCCAGCGGGTCAAGGCGCTCGAGGCGCGGCTGGGCCGGATCCTCGTGACGCGGACCCGCCCGGCCGGGGCCACACCCGCGGGACAGGTGCTGGCGCGGTACGCGGGCCAGGTGCGGCTGCTGGAGGGTGAGGCCCTCGCGGCGCTGTGCGACGACCCCGGCGGCGTCGAGGTCCGGCTGCCGGTGGCGGTCAACGCCGACTCGCTGGCGACCTGGTTCCTGCCGGCGCTCACCGGGCTGGCGACGGAGCGGGCGGCGTGCTTCGAGATCCACCAGGAGGACCAGGACCACTCGGCGACGCTGCTGCGCGAGGGCGTCGTCATGGCCGCCGTCACCGCCGACCCGCGCGCCGTCCAGGGCTGCAGCGTCCGCCCGCTCGGCCGGATGCGCTACCTCGGCGTCGCGTCGCCGGCGTTCGCCCGCCGCTGGTTCCCGGACGGCCCGACGGCGGCGGCGCTCGGGTCGGCCACGACGCTGCTGTTCAACCGCAAGGACGCGCTGCAGGCGCGGTTCGCCCGCGAGCTGGCCGGCCGCCCGGTCGACCCGCCGGTCACGGTCCTGCCGTCGTCGGTGGGCTTCGCCGACGCGGCGATCCTCGGGCTGGCCTGGACGCTGGTGCCGGAGACGATGGCCCGGCCCGCCCTGGACGACGGCCGGCTGGTCGAGTTCGCGCGCGGCCGGCACCTCGACGTGCCGCTGTACTGGCAGCGCTGGAAGCTGGCGTCGTCGCTGCTCGACGAGCTGACCGACGCTGTCGTCGCCGCGGCCGCCGGTCAGCTGCGGGCGCCGAACCCGTAGATCGTCGCGCGGGCGGGCTGATCAACGCGGGGAGGTGGCGGTCAGTGGCCGCGGAAGGCCTCCTCCAGCCACCAGGAGCCGTGCGGCGCGGCGACCTTCGCGTCGACGAGGAGCGGGCGGGACCGGTCGCCGTCGACCCAGTGGCGGACGGAGTCGAGGTCGACCGGCGACCGCACGGTCACCGCGTCGAACCCGTAACCGGCGCCGACGGCGGCGATGTCGGTGTCCGGGAACGTGACGGTGCCGAGCGGCTCGCCCCCGGCGAAGTGATGCACCTCCGCGCCGTACGCGTCGTCGTTGTAGACCACGACGACCATGGGCAGTCCGAGCCGCCGGACGGTGTCCAGCTCGGCCGCCGCCATCAGCGCGCCGCCGTCGCCCAGGGCGGCGACCGGGAGCCGGTCCGGGCGGGCCAGTGCCGCGCCGATCGCCGTCGCCAGCCCGAGCCCGATCGACTGGAACGCCTGCGTGAAGCAGAAGCCGAACTCGTCCGGGACGGAGAGGAACATGCTCGGGTAGCCCATGAAGTTGCCGGAGTCGACGGCGACGACACGCCCGGCCGGCAGCAGGTCGTCGAGGGCGATCGTCAGTGTGCGCGGATCGATCCGCCCATCCCCGCCCCAGTCGTCGTACGCGACGTCGCGCCACCGCAGCTCGCGGGCGATCCGGTCGCGGACGTCGTCACTGCGATACCCGATGCCGTGCCGGCCGTGGAGTGCGGCGGTGACGGCCCGCGCCACCTGCGCGCTGTCGCCGACGACGCCGACGTCGACGGGGCGGTGCCGGCCGATGGCGCCGTCCTCGACGTCCACCTGGGCGACCCGGGCGCCCGGCCCGATCAGCCGGCCGTGCCGCAGCGTCCACATGTTCAACGCGGAGCCGAACCCGACGACCACGTCGGCGTCGCTGATCAGCGACGCGGCCAGCGGCGACGCGAACCCACCGGACACGTCCAGCGACCACGGGCTGCCGTGGAACAACCCACGAGCGACGGCGGACGTGGCGACCAGCGCGCCGCACGCGTCGGCCAACTCCAGCAGCTCGGCGCGGGCGTGCCGCGCACCCCGTCCGGCGATCAGCACCGGGCGCCGGGCCGTCGCGAGCAGCGCGGCCAGCTCGCTCGCGTCCGGCGGTGGCGGGGGAGGCGGCGCCGCCGCGGGCCACACGTGGGCGCCGTCGTCGACCGGCAGTCCCTGCACGTCGAGCGGGAGGTTGAGCACGACGGTGCGCCGATCGTGCCGGGCCAGCGCATACGCCCGCGCGACGTCGTCGAGGGCGGTCTCGGCGGACGCCACCCGGACCGACGTCGCGCCGACGGCGGCGGCGAGGGCCGGCTGGTCGACGAAGAAGTTGGAGCCGGGGACGGTCGCCTCGGCGGCCAGCACCAGCAGCGGGGTGCGGCTCTTGGCCGCCTCGGCGATGCCGGTCAGCGCGTTGGTGAGCCCGCAACCCTGGTGGACGGTGAGCGCGGCGACCTCGCCGCTCATCCGCGCGTACGCGTCGGCCATCGTCGCCGCGCCGCCCTCGTGCCGCGCGGCGACGAACCGCGCGCCACCGTCGACCAGTGCGTTCGTGACGTGGAAGTTGCCGCTGCCGACCACGCCGAACGCCTGGCGGACGCCGAGCCGCGCCAGCGCCCGGCCCGCCGCCTCGGCGACCCGCACCGGCCTCAGCCCGCCCGCTCGACCAGCGCGAGCACCCGCGCCGGGCTGCCCGACCCGCCGACGATCGGCAGCGGCGCCGCGACGACGACCGCGCCGGTCGGCGGCAGCTGGGCGAGGTTCCGCAGCTGCGTCAGCCCGTACTTGCCGGCGCCGAGCAGGAACGAGTGGCACGGGAACGCCGGGTCGAACGAGTGCGCCGCTCCGGCGTCGGTGCCGACGGTCTCGACGCCGAGGCCGATGACGGGCGTCTCGTCGGCCAGCCAGCGGGCGCACTCGACGCTGACGCCGGGCGTGTGCGGGCCGGCCTCGTTCGCGTTGAGGAACGCCTCCTGGTCGTGCGACCGCGCGTCCCACCCGGTGCGCAGCAGCAGCCAGCCGCCGTCGGGCAGCGGGCCGTGTTCGGTCTCCCACGCCTTGACGTCGTCGATCTCCAGCAGGAAGTCCGGGTCGGCCGCCGCCCGCTCCGTCACGTCGATGACCGCGGCCGGCGCGACCAGCCGGGGGAGCGGCACCTGCGCGACGTCGCCGCCGTCCTGCCCGGTGACCCAGTGCACGGGCGCGTCGAAGTGGGTGCCGGTGTGCTCGCCGGTGGTGATGTTGTTCCAGTACCAGGCGGGGCCGCGGTCGTCGTAACGGCTGATCTCGTGCAGCTGGAACGGGACCGTCTGGCCGAACGGCTCGGGCAGCTTCAGGATCGGCGTCTGCGAACTGAGCGGCGCGGTGAGGTCGAGCACCTCGACGCGGCCGCCGGCGACGGCGTCTAGCAGGTCGGCGAGAACGGTCATGTCGGCTCCTTCGCGGGCGGCCACGGGGTCGCGCTCATCCTGGCCGCACGGGGATCGCGTCGTCCAGGGGTGATCGTCGCCCGTCGTTCGCCCGCCGTTCGCCTTCGTCGGGTTGGCTGGGGCCGATGACCGACGATCTGGACCCGATGGCGCTGGTCGACCGCGCCGACGGGCTGGCCGAGGAAGGCCGCGAGGACGAGGCGCGGGCGCTGTTCGAGCGGGCCATCGCCTCCGGCCTGCCAGCGGCGGTGTCAGAGTCCAAGGCGCTGCTGGGCGTGATGCTGTTCGCGGACGGCGACGTGGACGGCGGCCGGGCGCTGATCGACGAGGGGGTCGCGGCCGCGTCGCCGCCGGACAACGGCAGGGCGCTGATCCTGCTCGGCCGGGTCCTGAATGAGATCGGGGACGAGGACGGCGCCGTGGAGGCGCTGCGGGCGGGCGCGGCGTCGGGCCAGCCTGTTCCACCACCGGGGGTAGAACGTCCGTTCGAATACGGCTAGTGTTGAGCCATGAGCGTTGCGTTTCAAGCCTCCCTGCTCGACGACGGCGTCATCGGGGGCGCCACGTTGGGGCCGCTCGGCGGCACCGTCGAGCGCACCGTCCTGACCCAGGGTGCCTGGGTCGACGTGCGACGCGGCTGGGTCGGCGGGTCCGACCAGCTGTTCACCGCGTTGGTCGAGTCGGTGCCGTGGAAGGCCGAGCGGCGCACCATGTACGAGCGGGTGGTCGACGTGCCGCGGCTGGTCCGCTTCTACGGCGTCGGTGAGCCGCTGCCCGACCCGCTCCTGGTGGAGGCGCGCGAGGCGCTGAGCCTGCACTACGCGGCCGAGTTGGGCGAGCCGTTCACCACTGCTGGCATGTGCTTCTACCGCGACGGCCGCGACAGCGTCGCCTGGCACGGCGACACCATCGGGCGCAGCCGCACCGAGGACACCATGGTCGCCATCGTGTCGCTCGGCGCCCCGCGAGCGCTGCTGCTGCGCCAGCGCGGCGGCGGCAGCGCCACCCTGCGCTTCGCCGTCGGGCACGGGGACCTGCTGGTCATGGGCGGGTCGTGCCAGCGCACCTGGGAGCACGCCGTCCCGAAGACGGCGAAGCCGGTGGGGCCGCGCATCAGCGTCCAGTTCCGGCCCACCGGGGTGCGGTAGCGGGGCGGTGCGGCCGTCGTCGCCCCTGACGTGGGGCTGTTCTGCTGCTTCCGTGGGTCGGTGACGGTCGCGGAATGCGTGAGGTGTGTCGTCGCCGCCCGTGATGCGGGCACCTCGCCCGCGTGTGGACCACACACCCGTGGGCTCGCGTCCCCGCCGCGGGTTGGGCTGTCGGTGCGGGCGTGTTGACCAGAACGCCAACTGTTGGCGCTGGTGTCAACACGCCCGGATCATGACCGGCTCGGTCTGCCCCCCAGCGGCCGTCGCCGGGAAGGCGCCCGTCCCGCCGTCACAACCAGCCGCGGCGGGCGGCCTGGAGACCGGCCTGGAACCGGTTGGTCGCCTCCAGGGCGTCGAACAGCCGGCGGGTCCGGCGCCGCATCGTCCGCGTCGACAGCCCCAGCTGGCGGGCGATGGCGCTGTCCGTCAGCCCGGCCGCGAGCAGCTGGACGAGCTGCCGGTCCTCGTCGGGCGCCGCGGACGGCACCCCGTCGGCGACCGGCGGCGCACCGAGCGGCGTCGCGCGCGCCCAGTACACCTCGAACAGCTCCACCAGCGCGTCGAGCAGCGTGGACTCGCGGATGACCAGTCCCTGGGCGTGCCCCAACTCCATCGACAACGGGAGCAGCGCGATGCGGCGGTCGGCGATCGCCAGCTTCAGCGGCAACCCGGGCAGGACGCGGCCCTGCTCGCCGCGGCGGGTGAGGTCGTCGATCTCGTCCATCGCGCCGGGGATCTCCAGCGCCTCGGGCGCGTAGATGGCCCGCCAGTGCACGCCGCTGTCGAGGCGCACCGGCTCCACCGGGTTGACGGCGGCCAGGACGTACGGCGGGCGGTCGAGCACCATCATCTCCGAGCGCACTTGATGCTGTAGCCGGACGAACCAGCGGCCCTGCTCCTCCGGGCCGTTGAGCAGTTCGATGGTGCTGCCGCCACCGGCCTGACGGCGGGCGGCGTGGAAGATCGACGAGAGGGCGAGGGCAGAGCCGCGCACCTGGTCCAGCTCGCCGGCGCGCTCCCGGACCAGCGCCTCGAGCGCGGCCTCCGGGTCGACGGCGGTGTACCGGCGGCGGCGGCCCGACATGCGGATGACCAGGCCCAGCGCGCGGAGGCGGCCGCAGGCGCCGTCGACCCGGCCCTCAGGCTGGCCGAGCCGCTCCGCCAGCGCCGCGGGCGTCGCGTCGACGCAGGTCAGGAGGGCCCGGTAGACCTCCTCGTCGAACGGGCCGAGGCCCACAGGGGCGAGCGAGGTCGCGTCGTCGGTCGTCATCCCTCAAATCTGGCCGACTTGTGCCATCGGCCGCAACCGGCCAGCCACGGCCATTGATACACGGAGTCACACCCACTACGAATGTGGCAAACCCGCGGCAAACCCTCGGTTAACCCCCAGCCGCGGCCTGACCTCGGGAGCATGATGATTGCTCGACGACTCCGCGCCGGATCCGGCGCCGCCCTGGCCGTCGCCCTCGGCGCCGCGGGCCTGACCCCCTTCGCCGCCGGCGCGGCAGCCGAGACCGACTCGTCGGCCGGCCAGGAGACCCGCGTCATCGTGGTCATGGCCGGCCCCGACGGCGACCCGGTCGCCCCCGCGGAGCTCGCCGCGCAGCAGGCCAGCCCGCAGGCGGAGCGCGCCGCCGCCCGCGCGCAGGACGCGATGCTGGCGGCCGCCGACGCGCGGGGCATCGACGCCGAGGTGGAGCACGAGTTCACCGGGCTCGTGCACGCCGTCGCGCTCACCGTCCCGGCGGGCGACGTCGACGCGCTGCGGGCGCTGCCCGGCGTCGCCGACGTCGTGCCGGACGAGCGGGTCCGCGCCGCCACCGACGTCAGCGTGCCGCTCATCGGCGCGCCGGACGTGTGGGAGCAGGAGGCGCCGGGCGGCGCACCCGCCGACGGCGCCGGCACGATCGTCGCGGTCATCGACACCGGCATCGACTACACGAACCCGTCGCTGGGCGGCGGGTTCGGCGAGGGACACCAGGTGGTCGCCGGGTACGACTTCGTCAACCGCGACGCCG
Source organism: Jiangella aurantiaca (assembly GCF_004349105.1). Classification (GTDB taxonomy): domain Bacteria; phylum Actinomycetota; class Actinomycetes; order Jiangellales; family Jiangellaceae; genus Jiangella; species Jiangella aurantiaca. Next base: position 74,695 of record NZ_SMLB01000024.1, on the reverse strand, counting down.
ACCCGATGGACGACAACGGCCACGGCACCCACGTCGCCGGCATCGTCGCGGGCACCGGCGCCGGCACCGCCGCCGTCACGGGCGTGGCGCCGGGCGCGCTGCTGACGGCGTACAAGGTGCTGGACGGCTGGGGCGCCGGCTACGAGTCGGACATCATCGCCGGCCTCGAGGCCGCCGTCGACCCCGCGAACCCGTACCGCGCCGACGTCGTCAACCTCAGCCTCGGCGGCCCCGGCGACGGCACCGACCCGCTCGGCCTGGCCGCGACGGCCGCGACCGAGGCCGGCGTCGTCGTCATCGCGGCGGCCGGCAACGCCGGTCCCGGCGAGCAGACTATGGGCAGCCCGGCGCTGGCCGACGGCGTCCTGTCGGTCGGCGCGTCCGCCAGCGGCCTGGTCCTCCCGTCGGCCCGGGTGACGGCGCCGCGGGACGAGCCGCTGGACGCCTTCCGCGCCCCGTTCTCCGCGCCGGCGCCGGCGACGCCGGTCACCGGCGAGCTGGTCGACGTCGGCGACGGCACGGAAGCGGACTACGACCGGGTCGGCGACGTCACCGGCAAGGTCGTCGCGTACCGGCAGAACCTGCCGGGCAGCCTCGCCGACGTCGCGCCGTTCCTGATCGACCAGGCCCGGCTGGCCGAGGAGCGCGGCGCGATCGCGATGCTCGCCTACCCCGAGGGGAACTCGGGGCCGGTGTTGTTCTCCGATCCTGCAGTGTCGGATAACGCCACCGAGCCCGGCGTCGTCGACGTCCCGCTGACCACCCAGGACACCAACCCCGGCGACAGCTTCCGGATGGAGCGGATCGTCGTCATGGGCCTGCTGGAGATGCAGTGGGAGCCGCTGCGCCGTGACCTCGCCGCCGGTCCCGTCCAGATCGAGATCTCCGGCGAGGACGTCACCGACCGGATCGCGTCGTTCAGCTCGCGCGGCCCGGCGCCGGACTTCGACCTCGAGCCGGACGTCGTCGCGCCCGGCGTGGAGATCCGGTCGACCTGGCCGCTGGAGTTCTGGGCGCCCGGCGTCTACCGCATCTCCGGCACGAGCATGGCCGCGCCGCACGTGGCCGGCGCGGCGGCACTGCTGCGCCAGCTGCGGCCGGACGAGTCCGTCGCCGACGTCAACGGACGGCTGACCGGTTCGGCGGTCGCGGTCGAGGGCACCGGCCCGACGACGTCCGGCGCCGGCCGCGTCGACGTCGCGGCGGCCGCGGCGAGCCCGCTGCTCGCGGCGCCGACTTCGGTGTCGCTCGGGCTGGCCGACCTGTCCGGCCCGGCGGTCGGCGGCAGCGGCACGACCACGCTGCGCAACCCCGGCACCGACGACGTCACCGTCACCCTCGCGGCCGACCAGGCGCCGGGCAGCCCGGGCACCGCGACGGTCACGCCCGCGCAGGCGACCATCCCGGCCGGCGGCGAGCTGGAGGTGACGGTCACCGTCGCGGCGGACCGGCCGGAGCGGGACGCCGACCTGGCCGGTTGGATCGTCGCTACGACGGGTGACGGCACCGTCGTGCGCATCCCGTACCTGCTGGCCGCCCGGCACCTGATCGTGCAGACCTCGCCGGACCCGAGTGACGGCACGACCTCGGCGTTCGTCTGGAGCCCGGCACCGCTGGCCGCGCCGCCGACGGTGACGGTCACGCCGCCGCGCGGCCGCCCGGTCACCGTCACCGCCGAGCACGAGTACGACAACTGGTACCGGGCCGACCTCACCGGATCGCGGGTCGGCGCGTACGTCGTCGCCGTCACCGCGGACACCCGGCTGGGGGCGCAGCTCATCGGCAGCGCGACGTTCGAGGTGGCCGCTCCCGTGGGCAGCTCGAACAGCCCGGCCGCGTGGCAGCCGATCGGACCGAACACGTCCGGCGGCCCGATCGCCACGACACCCGCCGACCCCGACACCGCCGTCGTGACGCAGTACGGGAAGGCCGGCCCCTGGACCACCGACGACGGCGGCCAGACGTGGCGGCAGCACAACCGGCTGCCGGTGCCCGCCGGCAGCGGCAACGACAACGTCGTCGTCGCGGCCGACGACCCGGACACCATGTGGTACGCCGTCAACTCCGCCACCGGGCTGGACTTCGGCATCGTCCTCGACAACACCTACCTGGGCCGCATCCTGCGCACGCACGACGGCGGCGAGACGTGGCAGCAGCTGGACGTGCCCGACTCGCACACGATCGCGCTGCTCAGCGACCCGCAGACCCGGGTCCTGGTGGCGGTGCGGCCGGATGCGCTGCTGGTCAGCCGCGACGGCGGCGACAGCTGGGACAGCTACCCGAACCAGGCGGGGGCGGAGGTGACCGGCGCGGCCGTCAGCGGCGACGACCTGTACCTGTCCGGCTACGACGCGATCTGGGCGGTCCGCGGCATCATGACCGGCGCGCCGACCGGCACCGACACCGTGTACGAGGTGACGGAGGGCTACGTCGAGGGCCTGGCCGCCACGGCCGGCGGCGAGATGGTGGTCGCGCTGGTCGACGACGTCGTCATCGGCTCGGACGACGGTGGCGGCAGCTGGGCCGAGCTGTACCCCGTCCCGGGCGGCGGCGCGCTCGACATCGTCGTCAGCGACGACGTGATGATGGTGACGACCTACCGCGACGTGCAGCACGTCAGCCGCGACGGCGGCGCCACCTGGGAGCAGCTGCCGGAACCGATCAACGGGGCCATCGAGGAGGACGTGACGCCGTGGGGCGGCGGGCTGCTGTGGTCGTCACCCGGCGCCGGGTTGTTCCAGGTGGACGACGACGGCTCCGACCCTCAGCGCATCGGCGTCCAGGGGAGCACCGTCTACGACCTGGAGATCGTCGACGACGCCGACGGCACGTCGCGGCTGCTGGCCGGCACCGACACCGACGTCTACGCGACCGACCTGCCGACCCGGCCGAAGCTGCCGGCCGGCGGCGCCGAGTGGGGGTTGTCCGGCTACGAGGCGTACGTCGGCACCCGCATCGGCCAGCTCGCCGTCGACCCGCAGGACCCGCAGACGGTGTGGAAGGTCCGCAAGGACGCGCTGTCGCAGTTCTGGGTCTACCGCAGCACCGACGGCGGCCAGGAGTGGGAGCTGCGCGGCCGCACGAATGAGGTCCCGCTCGACCTCGTCGTCGGGCCGGCGGACTCCGACCGGGTGGCCGTCTCGTTCTGGAGCCTCGGCGGCGTCGGCCTCTACGTCACCCGCGACGGCGGCGAGACCTGGCGCAAGCACTTCCACGACCAGTTGTTCACGTCCGTCGCCACCGAGCCGGCCGACCCGGACCGGCTCTGGCTGGCCGGTCCCGACGGCCTGTTCCGCAGCGACGACTTCGGCATCACCGCGGAGCAGGTCCTCGACGGCGAGGTCGTCACGGTGGCGGTCGACGGCGACCGCGTCGTCGCCGCGGGCAGCACGATCCGGGTCAGCGACGACGGCGGCGCGACCTGGCACGACGCGGACACCGGCGGGCTGTCGATGGTGGTCGGCGACCTGATCGTGTCGCCGGCGGACCCGGACACCTGGTACGCCGCGACCGGCTCGTTCACCGCGAACGGCCTGGTCAAGGGCGGTCGCGGCGTGCTGCGCAGCACGGACGGCGGACGCACCTGGGTGAACGTGTCCAGCGGCCTGCAGAACCTGTCCGTGGTGTCGCTGGAGATCAGCCCGGACGGCCGCTGGCTCTACGCCGGCACCGAGGACGGCGGCGTGCACCGGATCCGCACGCGGTAGTCGCCGCGCGGCGGGGTGGGACGGCGTGTCCTCAGGCGTCGTCCCACTCGTCGCGCAGCTCCTTGCGCAACACGTCGACCTGCACCATCAGCGCGCCGAGCAGCTCTTCGCGGTTCAGCCGGTTGGTGGTGCGGTACGACCACGCGGGCCGGCCGTCGGCGTCGAGGACCTTGATCAGCACGAACGCCTCGATGGCCGTCTCACCCGGCGCGAGCGGGTGCACCTCGAGACCGCTGAGCACCTGAGCGACCGGCACCCGCTCGTCGCCGATCGAATCGGGTTCGTTCTCCATGGGGGACATCCAAGCAGCCGGCGCGCCGCCCCCGGCGCGGTGGTCTTCACCGAGGAGTCAACCCAAGTCCGACCCCCCGTAACGTCGTTGGGTCAACCTGGCGCACACCCACCCGAATCGGAGGACTGTCGTGCGCATCGCCAGGATCGTCGGGCTCGTCGTGACCTCGTTGCTGATCGTCTCGCCTGGAGCCGCCGTCGCGGGAGGAAGCGGTACTGCCGACGGCCCAGCCGTCATCGCCCACCGCGGCTCGTCCGGCATCGCGCCGGAGAACACCACCCCGGCCATCCGGGCGGCCGTCCGCCAGCGCGCGGACGTCGTCGAGATCGACGTCCAGCGGACCAAGGACGGCCGGCTGGTGAACTTCCACGACTGCACCCTGGAGCGCACCACCGACGTGGAGGAGCGCTTCCCAGGCCGGGCGTCCTACCGCGTGTCCGACTTCACCTGGGCAGAGCTGCGCACTCTCGACGCCGGCTCCTGGTTCGACGAGAGCTTCGCCGGCGAGCCGATCATCACCGTCCGTGAGGTGATCCGGCTGCTCGGCGGGCGGACCGGCCTGCTCGCCGAGATCAGCCCGTGCGGGCACTACGCCGGAACCGGCCTGCCCGAACAGCTGGCCGCGGAACTGCGCTCGATCCCGGGCTACGTCGATGCGGCCTTGGCCGGCGGCCGGCTCGGGGTGCAGTCGTTCGAGGTCGCGGACGCGCAGGCGTTCCACACGGCGCTGCCGGAGGTACCGATCGGCCTGCTCGACGCCGACCGGCCCACTGAGGCGGAGCTGCTGGAGCTGTCGACGTGGGCGGACCAGGTCAACCCGCAGTGGACCGTCACCGACCAGGCGCTGATCGACCGTGTTCACGAGCTGGGCATGGAGATCAACGTGTGGACGGTCAACGAGCCCGGTGCGATGCGGCGGATGCGGGACCTCGGTGTCGACGGGATCATCACCGATTTCCCTCAGTCGCTCACACAGCGCGGCTGAGGTCGTCTCCGGGCCGACTCAGGGGCGACCCCGAGATGTCCCTGAGTCGGCCCTGAAACCACCCTTGAACTGCTGTTTCGCCGTCCGGATGGGCCGTAGCGTGGCCGCCATGATCACAGCGGAACGGCTGACGAAACGCTACGGAGACAAGACCGCGGTCGACGCGATCGACTTCACGGTCCGGCCCGGCGCGGTCACCGGGTTCCTCGGCCCGAACGGCGCTGGGAAGTCCACGACCATGCGCATGGTGATGGGCCTCGACCACCCGTCCGGCGGCGGGGTCACCGTCAACGGGCGCGCCTACCGCGACCTCCCCGCGCCGCTGCACGAGGTCGGCGCGCTGCTGGAGGCCAAGGCGATCCACGGTGGCCGGTCGGCATACAACCACCTGCTCTGGCTGGCGAAGACCAACGGCATCCCGCGCCGCCGCGTCGACGAGGTGATCGGCCTGGTCGGGCTCGAGGCCGTCGCCCACAAGCGGTCCGGCGGGTTCTCGCTCGGCATGGGCCAGCGGCTCGGCATCGCGGCCGCGCTGCTCGGCGACCCCGGCGTGCTGCTCTTCGACGAGCCGGTCAACGGCCTTGACCCGGAGGGCATCCGGTGGATCCGGAACCTCATCCGGTCGCTGGCGGCCGAGGGCCGGACGGTGTTCGTGTCCAGCCACCTGATGTCGGAGATGGCTCTGACCGCGGACCACCTGCTGGTGATCGGGCGCGGGCAGATCATCGCCGACACCGACATGGCCGACTTCATCGCCCGCAACTCCGCCGCCTACGTCCGGGTGCGCTCGCCGCAGTCCGGGGTACTGGCCGAGGCGCTGCGCGACCGCGGCTGGCGGATCGGCCGCGACGACGACGGCGCGCTGAAGGTCGAGGGCGCGACGCCCGAGCAGATCGGCGACGTCGCCGGGTCGCGCAACCTGTACCTGCACGAGCTGAGCGTCGTCAATGCCTCGCTCGAGGAGGCGTTCATGCGCCTCACCGCCGACAGCGTCGAGTACCACGCCCGCACCGACCAACCCGTCCCCGCCGGAGTGTGACCAGATGACCACGTCCTCCATCCTCACCCCGCCGGCGTCGATTCCGGCACCGGCCCGCCGCGGCGATGCCGGCGGTGCGCGGCTCACGTTCGGCCGCATCCTCGACGCCGAGTGGACCAAGATCCGCACCGTCCGGTCCACCGTCTGGACGCTCGCCTCACTGTTCGTCGTCAGCGTCGGCCTGACGGCGCTCATCTGCCTCGCTGCGGCCGGCGATCTCGGAGAGGCCGGCAACGACGAGCCGGTCGGAGCGTTCGTCACCTGGGGCCTGATGTTCGGCCAGATCGCCGCGCTGGTGCTCGGCATCCTGGTCGCGACGTCGGAGTACGCCAGCGGGATGATCCGCACGACCCTGGCCGCCGCGCCGCGCCGCTGGTCCGTGCTGGCCGCGAAGGCCACGGTGGTGACCGGGCTGCTGCTGGTCCTCGGCACCCTCACCGCGTTCGCGAGCTTCCTGGCCGGCAACTACTTCCTCGACCGCGAGGGGATCGGGCTCTCGCTCGGGGACGGCGACGTGCTCCGGGCGATGTTCGGCGGCGGCCTCTACGTGGCCGTGCTGGGCGTGTTCGGCCTGGCGCTCGGGTCGCTGATGCGGCACACCGCCGGCGCGGTGACGGTCGGCATCACGCTGATCTTCGTCGTCGGCAACCTCGTCAACCTGGTGCCCGGCGCGTTCGGGGAGTGGCTGACGAAGCTGATGCCGGGCAACGCCGGCTCTGCCATCGCCAACGTCGAGTCGTTCAACCCGGACCTGCTGGAGCCGTGGACCGGGTTCGCGGTGTTCGCCGGCGAAACGGCGCTGCTGCTGGCGATCGCGGGCTGGCTGTTCTCCAAGCGCGACGCGTGAATTGCGGGTGCGGGACGGCGGTCGCGTCGGTTTGAATGACCGGTGTGACCGCCTTCCGCCTGCCCACGAACCTGTCCGAGTTCGCCGCCGGCGGACGGGAGCCGCAGCTGACCGAGTGGGCGGCGACGCTGCCGGCGGTCGTGCCGGAGCTGGTGGAGCGGTGGGAGCTCACGGTCGCCGAGCCGTACGAACCGGGCGGGCAATGCTCGTGGGTCGCACCGGCGACGACGGCCGACGGGGACCCCGTCGTGCTCAAGGTCGGCTACCTGCACACCGAGGCCGAGCACGAGGCCGAGGGGCTGCGGTTCTGGGACGGCGACGGTGCCGTGCGGGTGTACGCCGCCGTGACGTTCGGCGACACCAGCGCGCTGCTGCTGGAGCGGGCCCAGCCGGGGACGCTGCTGGCCCGGTCGGTGCCGCCTCTGGAGCAGGACGTCGTGCTGGCCGGCCTGCTGCGCCGGTTGTGGCGTCGCCCGCCCGCCGGCCACCCGTTCCGTACGCTCGCGTCGATGTGCGAGTACTGGGCCCGCGACTTCGAGGAACGGGCCGGGGCCGCGCCGGCCCGCTACGACCGCGGCCTGCTCCGCGAGGGTGTGGCGCTCTACCGCGAACTGCCCCTGACCAGCGACGACGACGTCCTGCTCTGTACCGACCTGCACCCCGAGAACATCGTCGCGGCGGTGCGCGAGCCGTGGCTCGTCATCGACCCGAAGCCGTACGTCGGCGACCGCACGTACGACGCGACGCAGCACATGTTCAACATGGACCGGCTCATGGCCGACCCCGGCGCGCTGTCGGACCGGATGGCCGGCCTGCTCGACCTCGACCCGAAGCGGCTGCGGCTGTGGCTGTTCGCCCGCTGCGTGCAGGAGTGCCCCGAGTGGGACGGCCTCTACGACGTCGCGGTCCGGCTGGCGCCGTAGGCAGCGGCGCGTCTAGACCTGGAGGTCGGGCGGGAAGCCGGTCCAGCGCAGCTCGTCGGGCAGGTGCCGGGTGTCGTTGTGCACCAAGACCGACGGCGCCCGGCCCGGCACGCGTGCGTGACGACGAGCTCGTGCCGGTCGGCGTCGCCGCGCACCGGGCCGGTGAACCGCTCGATCGCCTGCGCCGCCAGGCGCGGGCCGTGGTCGTCGAACTGCCGGACGAACCGCAGGTAAGCCTCGGGCACCTCGTCAGGCTGCGGAACGTAGGGCACGTAGTCGCCTGCCGCGGCCGTCTCCGCCGGTTCTACTCCGAGGATCGCCGCGACGATGCGGGCGGTCTCGGCCGCGCGGGGGAGCGGCCCGTGCAGCACGGCGTCGATCGGGCGCCCGCCGTCGCGCAGGCGTTCGCCCAGCAGCTCGGCCTGGCGCCGGCCGGCCGCCGTCAGGCCGGCCTCGTCGGGGGTCGCCTCGGCGTGCCGGGCGAGGTAGAGGTGGCGGGTAGCGGTCACGCAGCTCTCCTCAGCAGGCCGGCGACGGCGTCGAGCACCGCCGGCCAGGCGGACGACTCGGGGTCGATGAGGCCGAAGTGCTCGACGCCCGGGAGTTCCCGGACCGTTGCGGACGGGCCGGTCGCCGCGGCGTAGCGGCGGCTGAACTCGGGCGGGACCTGCCGGTCCGCGGTGCCGTGCAGCAGGACGACGGGGACGCCGGGCGGGACGAGGCGCATCGGGTCGGCGACGGCGTACCGGTCCGGCTGGTCCGCGGGGCCGCCGCCGAGCAGCGCCCGCGCCGCGCCGTTGTCGAGGTCCAGGCCGGCGGCCGCGTGGAGGTCGAGGACGCCGGCCAGCGAGACCACGCCGGCCGGCCGTGCCGCCGGGGTGGGCGCCGCCCAGCGTGAGCCGGCCGGAAGCCGGTGCCGCGACGCCGCCCAGACGGCGAGGTGGGCGCCGGCGGAGTGGCCGACGTGCACGACCCGGGCTGCGTCCACCGGGATAGGACCGCCGGCCGTCGCCTCCGCCATCAGCGCCGGGACCGCGTCGAGCGCCGTCGCGACGTCGTCGAACGTGGCCGGCCAGCCACCGCCCGCCCCGACCCGCCGGTACTCGACCGCGGCGACCACGTACCCGGCGGCCGCGAGCCCGGCGCACTGCGGCCGCGCGTGCTTGCGGTCGTACTCCGCCCGCCAGAACCCCCCGTGCACGACGACCACGAGCGGCGCCGCGCGCCCGGCCTTGCCCGAGTTGCCCGCCGGCAGCCACACGTCCACCAGCTGCTCGGGCAAGTCGCCGTAGGCGACCGCGAGCCGCGGCGGGGGAGCGGCCCGCGTCAGCACCTCCCGCGGGTCAGACACGCGCCGCCCCGGCGAGGTCGCGGCGCATGATCCAGCGCGGCCGCCGGGCGCTGGTCGCGTCCGCGCCGGCCACCCGGGTGAACCCGGCCCGCTCGAACATCCCCGTCGTCCCGACGTAGGCCAGCGACGTGCTCAGCGCCGTGGCCGAGTGGATCCGCACCTCGGCGGCGACGTTTGCAGGCATACCGGCAGTCTGGCGCATGCCACGGACATCGGCGGCGCGTTAGGCTTGCGAAGGACCCCCCGCAGCTGCCGACGACCCCGAGGATTCCAGCAGACGTGTTCGCCACGCTCACCGACCGCCTGACCGCGACGTTCAAGAACCTGCGCGGCAAGGGTCGTCTCTCCGACGCCGACATCGACGCCACCGCTCGCGAGATCCGCGTCGCGCTGCTCGAGGCCGACGTCGCGCTGCCTGTGGTCAAGGACTTCATCGCGGCGGTCCGCGAGCGCGCCCGGGGCGAAGAGGTCTCGCAGGCGCTCAACCCCGCCCAGCAGATGATCAAGATCGTCAACGACGAGCTGGTCCGCATCCTCGGTGGTGAGACCCGCCGGCTGCGGTTCGCCAAGCAGCCGCCGACGGTCATCATGCTCGCGGGTCTGCAGGGTGCGGGTAAGACGACGCTGGCGGGCAAGCTCGCGCTGTGGCTGAAGAACCAGGGCAAGCAGCCGCTGCTCGTCGCCGCCGACCTCCAGCGGCCCAACGCCGTCACCCAGCTGCAGGTGGTCGGCGAGCGGGCCGGCGTCGCCGTGTGGGCGCCCGAGCCGGGCAACGGCGTGGGCGACCCGATCGCCGTCGCCGAGTCCAGCATCGAGCACGCCACCAGCAGGCTCTACGACGTCGTCGTCGTCGACACCGCGGGCCGGCTGGGCGTCGACGAAGAGCTGATGAAGCAGGCCGCGGACATCCGCGACGCCGTGAAGCCCGACGAGACGCTGTTCGTCGTCGACGCCATGATCGGCCAGGACGCCGTCACCACGGCCAACGCGTTCCTCGAGGGCGTCGGCTTCGACGGCGTCGTCCTCACCAAGCTCGACGGCGACGCCCGCGGTGGCGCCGCGCTGTCCGTCGCCTCGGTCACGGGCAAACCGGTGATGTTCGCGTCGGCGGGCGAGAAGCTCACCGACTTCGACGTGTTCCATCCCGAGCGGATGGCCTCGCGCATCCTCGACCTCGGCGACATGCTCACCCTCATCGAGCAGGCGCAGAAGGCGTTCGACGCCGAGCAGGCCGAGGACATGGCCCGCAAGCTGCAGGCCAAGGGCGGCAAGGACTTCACCTTCGACGACTTCCTGCAGCAGATGCAGGCGATCAAGAAGATGGGCTCGTTCAAGAGCCTGCTCGGCATGCTGCCCGGCGCCGGCCAGATGCGCGAGGCGCTCGAGGCGTTCGACGAGCGCGAGCTCGACCGCGTCCAGGCGATCGTCCACTCGATGACGCCGGCGGAACGGGCCAATCCGAAGATCATCAACGGCTCCCGGCGGGCCCGCATCGCCAAGGGTTCGGGCCGCGAGGTCAGTGAGGTCAACCAGCTCGTCGAGCGGTTCTTCATGGCGCGCGAGATGATGAGCCAGGCCGCGCGGGGCAAGCTCGGCGGACTCGGCGGGATGCCCGGCATGCCCGGCATGGGGGGCGGCATTCCCGGGATGCCCGGCATGGGTGGCAAGAAGAGCAAGGGCAAGCAACCGAAGCAGGGCAAGAAGGGCAAGCGCGGCGCCCGTTCGGGCAACCCGGCCAAGCGCGCGGCCCAGCTCGCCGCCGCCGACGAGCGGCGCTCGGCGGAACCGCAGGCCGGCCAGGTGCCCTCGGCGTTCGGCGGGCCGGCCGACGGCGAGGCTGCCGGCGACTTCGAGTTGCCCGACGACATCACGCAGTTCCTGAAGCGGCGGTGAGCGTTTCCCCCGCCCTGCACGTCCGGGGCGTGGTGCTGCCCGAGGCCGAGCACCGCGACCTCTGGGTGCGCGACGGGGTCGTCACCTACGACCCCGTCCCCGGGGCGTCGACGGTCGGGACGGGCTGGCTCCTGCCCGGCCTCGTCGACCTCCACTGTCACGTCGGCCTCGCCGCCGACGGCGCCGTGCCCGACGATGTCGCCGAGCAGCAGGCGCTCACCGACCGCGACACCGGCGTCCTCCTCATCCGCGACGCCGGCTCGCCCGCCGACACCCGCTGGATCGACGCCCGGCCCGATCTGCCGCGCATCGTCCGCGCCGGCCGGCACATCGCCCGCACCAAGCGCTATCTGCGCAACTTCGGCTGGGAGATCGAGCCCGACGAGCTCGTCGCCTACGTCGAGCAGGAGGCCCGGCGCGGTGACGGCTGGGTCAAACTCGTGGGCGACTGGATCGACCGCGAGACCGGCGACCTCTCGCCCTGCTGGCCGCGGTGGGCGCTCGACGCGGCGATCGCACGGGCGCACGAGCTGGGCGCCCGCGTCACGGCGCACGTCTTCGGCGAGGACGCGCTGCCTGATCTGCTGGATGCGGGCATCGACGGCATCGAGCACGGGACGGGGTTGTCGGCGGACCTCGTGTCGGTGATGGCCTCGCGGGGGGTGTCGCTGGTTCCGACGCTGGTGAACATCGCCAACTTCCCGAAGTTCGCCTCTCAGGGGGAGGCGAAGTTCCCCGCCTACGCCTCGCACATGCGGTCCCTGCACGAGCGGCGCTACCAGAACGTCCGCGACGCCTTCGACGCCGGCGTGCCCGTGTTCGCCGGCACCGACGCCGGCGGCCAGCTTCCGCACGGACTGATCGCCCGCGAGGTGCTGGAGCTCGTCGCCGCCGGCATCCCGGCGGAGGACGCGGTGGCGGCGGCCTCCTGGAGGGCACGGTCGTACCTGCTGGGTGGGAGCGGCCTGCTGGACGAGGGGGCGACGGCGGACCTGTGCGTGTACGCGGAGGATCCGCGCGTCTCGCCGGACACGTTGCTCGAGCCGGTCCGGATCGTCCTTCGAGGTCGCGTCATTCGTTGACCCGATGAGTTGATCACGTGAAGTAGGCGTGCTCCCGCTCTACCACCCATGCAGGCCTGGTGAACCGTGAAGACGCCTAGTGAGGGCCCCGACCGCGGTTTCTCCATGATCATCAAGGATTCCACACCCTATGGCGGGGTGAATCCTTGATGATCACAGGTGTGGGCGTCGGTAATCGCTTGCCGGTGGCCGAGGTGGGCCATCATGAGGGTTCCTGGAGCGTCGACACGTTTACAGGCGTAGTGCGACACGAGTTTTCGTGCTGAACGTGATCAACTTCCGCGGCCCCCGAGAATCGAAAGCAGCAGGGGCTGGCCGACGGTACGACCCCGGCCAGCGCACGGCCCAGCCAACGCCCACCCATAGTCAAGACTCCTTGCTCAACATCGCTTGCTAAAGAAGTCTTTAGCAAGCTACCTTTACCTCATGGTCGACAAGGAGCAGAAGGTCACCGATCCGCAGTCCATGCGGGCCCTCGCGCATCCACTGCGCCTCCAGCTCATGGACCTGCTGGGTCTCGAACCCGAGCTGACCGCCACCCAGTGCGCCGAGCGCACCGGTGAGAGCGTCGCGAGCTGCTCGTTCCACCTGCGCATGCTCGCCAAGTACGGCTACATCGAGCCGGGGGAGCCGCGCGGGCGCGAGAAGCCGTGGCGCCTGGCCAGCCGCAGCCGCACCGTCGGGCCCGACGTCGAGAACCCGGAGTCGGTCCGGGAGGCGTCGGCGTTCGCGCGGGTCATCGTCGAGCGCGAGGCGGGTCGGCTGCTCCGGACGATCGGCCGGGCCGCGGAGCTCGGGCCCGACTGGCTCCAGTCCATGGTCATCAACACTTCGGCGTACTGGATGACCCGCGACGAGCTGACCGAGATGATCGAGCGGCTCGCCGAGTTCCAGAGCGAGCTCTTCGAGCGCTTCGCCGATCGTCGCGACGATCCCTCCGCCCGGCCCGACGGCGCCCGCGTCGTGCACTTCCTCGGCGCGCTGGCCCCTGACCCCGACATCGTCCACCACTCCGCCGCCGCCCCTGACCAGCAGTAGGAGACCGCCATGTTCGTCGACCCCAGCCTCTACTACGACCCGCACGCCGAGCGGCGCGCGTCCGCCGCCCACCTCCGCGCCCGCCGCGCCCTGGCCCGCACCGCCCGCCTGCGCCGCTGGGCCGACCGCTCCGCCCGGCTGGCCGCACTGCTCGACCGCCGCGCCCGGGCGACGGGCGAGGGCCGGCCCGCCGTCCACCGGCTGAGGCGGCGGCAGCCGACCGCAAGGTCTGACGTCAGTCTCCCGACGAACAGCGCGGCCTGAGCCGGTGCCGTCCGCGCTGACGCACCGGCCGTTCCGCCGGCTCACCGTCGCCTGGACTTTCAGCAACTTCGGCGACAGCGCGCTCTTCCTCACCTCGCGATCTGGGCCAAGGACCTGACCGGCAGCAATGCCGCCGCCGGTCTGGTCTTCATCACACTCGGCGTGCCGGTGTTCCTGGCTCCGCTGGCCGGCCAGCTGGCCGACCGCCTCTCGCGCAAGCGGGGACCGCGAGGTCCCAGGCAGGGATGAGTCCCACGAGGGAAAGGGGGCCAGTTGGGTCCAGGCACCGCGATCTGGCACAATGGCCTGCTGAACCGGCGGTCGTGCGGCCCTCTCACCCTCGAACACCGGATCCATCGAACCGTCGTGACCGGTGCCCCACTCAGGTGACGACGGCTCACCCGTGCGTGAACATTCCAAGGAGACTCCACCCCAGTGGCTGTCAAGATCAAGCTGAAGCGGATGGGCAAGATCCGCGCGCCGCACTACCGCATCGTCGTGGCCGACTCGCGCACCAAGCGCGACGGCCGGGCCATCGAGGAGATCGGCCTGTACAACCCCAAGCTCGAGCCGAGCCTCATCCGGGTCGACTCCGAGCGCGCGCAGTACTGGCTGGGCGTCGGCGCGCAGCCGACCGAGCCGGTGCTGGCGATCCTCAAGGTCACGGGTGACTGGCAGAAGCACAAGGGCCTTCCGGGCGCCGAGGGCACGCTGAAGGTCGCCGAGCCGAAGCCCGAGAAGCGCGCCGCGTTCGACGCCGCGCTGGCCGAGGTGCACGGCGAGCCGAAGTCAGAGGCCACCACGCCGAGGAAGAAGCCGGCCAAGAAGTCCGCCGCCAAGAAGGCCGAGGCGAAGGCCGAGGACGCGAAGGCCAAGGACGCCAAGGCCGACGAGGCGCCGGCTGAGGACCCGAAGGCCTCGGAGGCCAAGGCCGACGACGCGCCCGCCGCCGAGGCGCCCGCCGCCGAGGCGCCTGCCGCCGAGGCCAAGGCCAAGGCCGACGATGCGCCGGCCGCCGAGGCGAGCACGGACGAGTCCTGATGCTCGCCGAGGCGCTGGAGCACCTGGTCGCCGGGGTGGTCGACCACCCCGACGACGTCAGCGTGCGCACGCGTCAGCTCCGCCGCGGCCGGCTGCTCGAGGTCCGCGTCCACCCGGACGACCTCGGCAAGGTCATCGGCCGCGGCGGCCGCACGGCCACGTCGTTCCGCACTGTCGTCGCAGCACTGTCCGACAGCGGCGTGCGCATCGACTTCGTCGACGTCGACGGGCGCTGACACCACGGTGATCGTCACCGTCGGGCGCATCGGTCGCGCGCACGGCATCCGCGGCGAGGTCAACGTCGAGGTGCGCACCGACACGCCCGACGAGCGGTTCGCTGACGGCGCCGTCCTCGCGACCGACCCCGCCCGGCGGGGCCCGCTGACCGTCCTCGGGTCCCGCTGGCACAGCGGGCGGCTGCTGGTCGCGTTCGACGGCGTTACCGACCGCACCGCCGCCGAGGGGCTGCGGGGCATCCTGCTGCTGGCCGAGATCCCCGACGACGCCACCACCGGCGACCCCGACGAGTTCTTCGACCACCAGTTGGTCGGGCTGACCGTCGTCGGGGTCGACGGCGACGAGCTGGGCGTCGTCCGCGAGATCATCCACGCGCCGAGCCAGGACATCCTCTCCGTCGAGCGCACGGGCGGCGGCGAGGCGTTGGTGCCGTTCGTCACCGAGATCGTGCCGGAAGTCGACGTCGCCGGGTCGCGGCTGATCGTCGACCCGCCGCCAGGGTTGTTCGAATGAGAATCGACGTCGTCACGATCTTCCCCGACTACCTCACGCCGCTGGACCTGTCCCTCGTCGGGAAGGCGCGCGAGGCCGGCGTGCTCGACCTGCGCGTCCACGACCTGCGCGACTGGGCCACCGACCGGCACCGCACCGTCGACGACACGCCGTACGGCGGCGGCGCCGGCATGGTCATGAAGCCGGACGTGTGGGGCGCGGCGCTCGACGACGTCGTCGGCTCCGGTGCCGACGGCCGCGTGCCGCGGCTGCTGGTGCCGACGCCGTCCGGCCGGCCGTTCACCCAGGACCTCGCGCATGAGCTGGCCGCCGAGCCGTGGCTGGTGTTCGCCTGCGGACGGTACGAGGGCATCGACGCGCGCCTGGTCGAGGACGCCGCGACCCGGATGCCCGTCACCGAGCTGTCGCTGGGCGACTACGTGCTCAACGGTGGCGAGGTTGCTGCGCTCGTCGTCGTCGAGGCGGTCGCCCGGCTGCTGCCCGGCGTCGTCGGCAACCCGGAGTCGCTGGTCGAGGAGTCGCACGGCGCCGACGGCCTGCTCGAGTACCCCGTCTACACCAAGCCGCCGACGTGGCGCGGGCTGGACGTCCCCGAGGTGTTGCTTTCGGGCCACCACGGCAACGTCGCCCGGTGGCGGCGCGACCAGGCGCTGCGGCGCACCGCCGAGCGCCGTCCGGACCTCGTCGCCCGGCTCGATCCCGCGGCGCTCGACGCCCGCGACCGGGAGGTGCTCGACGAGGCCGGGTTTCCGGTTCCGCCGCCGTCTGTGGCAGACTGATCCGCTGGTACCCGGCTCGCGACGCCCCTGCCACGGGGGGAGCGCCGACGCGAAGACCCGGGCACACCGACCCTGACAACACCTGAAGCCGTAGGCGACCCGTGGCGCCCGCGAGAGAGCGAACACGATCATGCACCTGCTCGACTCCGTCGATTCCGCGCAGCTGCGCGACGACATCCCGGCCTTCCGCGCGGGCGACAACCTCAAGGTCCACGTCCGCGTCGTCGAGGGCAACCGGTCCCGTATCCAGGTCTTCCAGGGCGTCGTCATCCGCCGCCAGGGCTCGGGCATCCGCGAGACGTTCACCGTCCGCAAGGTGAGCTTCGGCGTCGGGGTCGAGCGCACGTTCCCGGTGCACACCCCGGTCATCGAGAAGATCGAGCTGGTCACCCGCGGTGACGTCCGCCGGGCGAAGCTCTACTACCTGCGCAACCTGCGCGGCAAGGCCGCCAAGATCCGCGAGAAGCGCGAGACGGCCTGACGCTCCCTCCAGGGGAACCCGGTGGCAACGGCACGGCACCGCCACCGGGTAGCGTGCCGGAGGCACGTATTGTTGCTCACGTGCCACCGGAAGCGTTCGACTCTTCGCCGGGCTCGCCCCGGATATCCCAGGGAGATGCCGTGACCGAGGAGAGCGTGCCTCGGGAAGGCGACAGGAGCCCACGTCGCGGTGGCGACGGCACCGAGACGGCCAGCGCCGGCTCTCGGAACGGGCTGGCCGCCTTCTTCAAAGAGACCGCCATCGTGGTGGCGCTCTCCCTGCTCATCGCGACGGTCGTGCGCATCTTCCTCGTGCAGGCCTTCCTCATCCCGTCCGGGTCGATGGAAGACACCCTGCTGGTGGGCGACCGCGTGCTCGTGTCGAAGATCAGCCTGCAGTTCGGCGACATCCATCGCGGCGACGTCGTCGTGTTCGAGGACCCCGACCGCTGGCTCGGCGACCAAGCGCCGTCCGGCGGCTCCGGCGTCGGCGGCGCCATCAAGGACGTCTTCGAGTTCGTCGGCGTGCTGCCCGATGACGCCGAAGAGCACCTGATCAAGCGGGTCATCGGCGTCGGCGGCGACACCGTGGCCTGCTGCGACGACTCCGGGCACATCACCGTCAACGGCACGCCCATCGACGAGTCCGCCTACCTCTACCCGGGCGACTCGCCGTCGCTCAACGAGTTCGAGCGGACCGTTCCCGACGGCGAGCTGTTCGTCATGGGCGATCACCGCTCCAACTCCGGCGACTCCCGCATCCATGGGACGTTCTCCGAGGACCTCGTCGTGGGGCGGGCGTTCGCCATCGCCTGGCCGTTCGCCCGCTGGGACGGCATCAGCAGCGACGGCGTGTTCGACGACGTCCCCGAACCCTGACCCGTCATGCACACACTCGCCCGACGACGCATCCTGGTCCGGCGCGACGCCGGACTGTACGCCTACGAACGGACGCTGGCCCGGTCCGGGTTCGCGCCGGTCGCAGGCGCCGACGAGGCCGGACGGGGCGCGTGCGCCGGCCCGCTGGTGGTCGGGGCGGCGGTGCTGGCGCCCGGCAAGCGTGGCGAGATCCCGGGCCTGGCCGACTCCAAGCTGCTGACGCCGCCCGCCCGCGAACGCGCCTACGACCAGGTCGTCGCCCGTGCGGTCGCCTGGTCCGTCATCATCGTCCCGCCCGACGAGGTCGACCGCGTCGGGCTGCACCGCAGCAACATCATCGCCATGCGCCGTGCCCTTGCCCGCCTCGACCCCTCGCCGTCGTACGTGCTGACTGACGGCTTCCCGGTCACCGGGCTGGGCGTGCCGGGCCTCGCGATGTGGAAGGGCGACCAGGTCGCCGCCTGCATCGCCGCGGCGTCCGTCATCGCCAAGGTCACCCGCGATCGCATCATGTGTCAGCTGCACGAACAGTGGCCTCACTACGGGTTCGACGCGCACAAGGGCTACGTGACCGACGAGCACCAGCAGGCGCTGGCGGCGTACGGGCCGAGCCCGGTTCACCGTCGGTCCTACGCCAACGTCGCGCGCGTGGTATCCCTTGGAGACGAAGGCTGGAAAGGGGAACCCGACCTATGAGTGCTGAGGATCTCGAGAAGTACGAGACCGAGATGGAGCTTTCGCTCTATCGCGAGTACCGCGACGTGGTCGGCCTGTTCTCGTACGTGGTCGAGACCGAACGGCGGTTCTACCTCACCAACAACGTGGACTTCCAAGTGCGCGGCGAAGGCAGCGACGTCTACTTCGAGGTCACCATGAGCGACGCCTGGGTGTGGGACATGTACCGCCCGGCGCGCTTCGTCAAGAACGTCAAGGTCGTCACGTTCAAGGACGTCAACGTCGAGGAGCTCGCCAAGAGCGACCTGGAGATCCCCAAGTCCTGACGCCAGTTGCCCCGCGTGGGCTGAGCAGGCCTCGGCCCTGGGCCGCCTTCGACCTCCGTCCTGGGCCGGGCTCGCCTCGGCCAAGGTCACGTTGACCTTCTGGGGCTCTTCTGCTGCTTCCGTGGGTGCTTCTCACCTGTGGGGTTCGCCGCGGTGGACGACGATCAGCGCGTCCCGGGTGGGTGGTTCGGCGTCGTCGGTGGCGTCGCCGCGTGCTCGGCGGACGGCTCTCGTTGCGTGGGTGGCACGTTGGCTGGGGTCTGTGCCGTTGGCCGTCCCCGTGCTGCCCGATTGTCTTTGCCGCGGACCCGCGCCTCAAGTCCGCGCCCGCTGGGGTCGGGGCTCGCTGTGGTTGGGGGGCTTGGACTTGACCCGCGCCTCCGCGGCTCTGGGCGCTATCAGGCGGACGGGGGAATCTGGCGACGCGCGGCGTCCACGATGTGATTCACCGTGATCCGGGCACGTCACCACGTTTCCTGGAGCATCACCACGCCTGCAATCGTGTCGAGGCTCCAAGAATTCTGGTGATGCAGGCGATCCTTGATGATCACGGTCGTCTACAGACTGCAGGTGCACGCCACGGCACATCGAGGTGTGCCCAGACTCGCCCCGTCCCCCGGATAGCTGCCGCGCCACCATCCACAGGCTCCATGGACTTCGCCCGTTGTCCACATTCCGCGATTTCGCGGTCGAACCGGCCGCCCGATCCGGCAAGGCTCGTGGCGGGAGGTGAGGCCGGTGCGACTCAAGGACAGCATCGGGGCCTACGGCGAACAGGTCGCCGTGGAGCATCTGGAGCGGGCCGGGTTCGTCGTGCTCGAGCGCAACTGGCGCTGCGACATCGGCGAGATCGACATCGTCGCGCTCGACGGCACCACGGTCGTGGTGTGCGAGGTGAAGACGCGCAGCGGCCTCGGGTTCGGCTCGGGTCTCGAGGCCGTCACGCCGGAGAAGCTGGCCAGACTCCACCGGCTTGCGCGGCGCTGGCGCGACGAGGCCGGCCGCGCGGCCGCCGGCCTGCGGGTCGACGTCGTCGCGGTCCACCGGCGCCGCCGCGGTGACCCGCAGGTCGTACACGTGCGGGGTGCACAGTGACGCGCCTGGCGCGGTGCCACGGTGTGGCGCTCGTCGGGGGCCGGGGCACCGTTGTCGACATCGAGGTGCACATCGGCGGCATGCCCGGGTTCTCGTTGGTCGGTCTGCCGGATGCGTCGCTGCACGAGTCGCGCGACCGCGTGCGCGCCGCCATCATGTCCAGTCGTGAACCGTGGCCGCTGCAGAGGATCACGGTGAGCCTGTCACCGGCGGCGTTGCCCAAGCGCGGCAGTCACTTCGACCTCGGTGTGGCCGTAGCGATCCTGGCGGCGGCCGAGGAGGTGTCACCGGCCGCCCTCGACGGCATGGCGTTCCTGGGCGAGCTGGCGCTGGACGGGCGGCTGCGGCCGGTCCGCGGGGTACTGCCCGCCGTCCTGGCAGCGGAGCGGGCCGGGTTGAGCCGCGCGGTCGTCCCCGAGGCCAACGCGGCCGAGGCGCGGCTGATCCCTGGCATCCGGGTGTTCGGCGCCAGATCGCTGCGGCAGGTGCTGGCGTTCCTCCGCGGGACGGAGATCCCGGACGAGCCGCTCGACGAGGTCGACGACCCGGCCGACGTGCTCGCACCGGCCGCTGACGACGATCTCGACCTGGCTGACGTGGCCGGCCAGGCCGAAGCCAAGCGTGCGGTCGAGATCGCCGCCGCAGGGCATCACCACCTGCTGCTCACCGGTCCGCCGGGCTCGGGTAAGACCATGCTGGCCCGCCGGCTGCCGTCGCTGCTGCCCGACCTCTCGCCCGACGAGTCGCTCGAGGTCACGGCGATCCACTCGATCGCGGGCGTATTGCCGCCGGGCCGGCCGCTCATCGTCCGGCCGCCGTTCGCCGACCCGCACCACACCTCGTCGCTCGTCTCGATCGTGGGCGGTGGGTCGCGAATGCCACGGCCGGGCGCGGCCAGTCTGGCGCACCGCGGCGTGCTCTTCCTCGACGAGGCGCCGGAGTTCCCGCCACGGGTGCTCGACTCGCTGCGACAGCCGCTCGAGAGCGGCACCCTGACGTTGGCGCGCTCTGACGCCACGTCGGTGTTCCCGGCCCGGTTCCTGCTGGTGCTCGCGCAGAACCCGTGCCCATGCGGCAACTTCGGCAGCACCGTGCACGAGTGCACCTGCCGCCCCGACGCGGTCCGCCGGTACGGCCAGCGGCTGTCCGGCCCGGTCCGCGACCGCGTCGACATCCGGGTGGCGGTGGACGCGCCCACCATGGCCGAACTCGACGCCGCCGCCGAGCCGAGCAAGGTGGTCGCCGACCGCGTCGCCGAGGCACGCGCACGGCAGGAGCAGCGGCTGCACGGCACGCCGTGGCAGTGCAACGGCGAGCTGCCCGGCCCCTTTCTGCGCCGCGAGCTGAGGCTCCCGGCCGACGTCACGGCGCCGGCGTTCGGGGCGGTCCGGGAGGGCAGCCTCACGCTGCGCGGGGTCGACCGGGTGGTGCGGGTCGCCTGGACGGTCGCGGACCTCGCCGGCCGCGACCGGCCCACCGCCGCGGACGTGCGCACGGCGCTCCGGCTCCGGCTGGGGGAGGATGTATGAGCGCCCAACAGTCGCGCGTGGCCCGGTCGTCCGCCGAACGCGCCGCCCGAGCCGCGCTGTCCGCCGTCACGGAGCCGGGCAACAAGGCGATCGCACTGCGGGTGCGCGACGCCGGAGCCGAGGCGACCTGGCGGGCGATCCGCCAGGGCGACGACGCCCTCGACAAGTCTCGGGTGCTGCGGCGGCGGGCCGAGCAGGTCGACGGCGCCGAGGTGCTCGAGCGTGCCGAGCGGCTCGGCATCCGGTACCTGTGCCCGGACGAGCCGGGCTGGCCGGCACCGCTCGACGACATGGCGGCGACGCTGGACTACGGCGAGAAGGTTCCACCGCCGCTGGGGTTGTGGCTGTCCGGCGACGGTGACGTCGCGGCCCTGGCGGAGTCGGCGGTCGCGGTCGTCGGGTCGCGCAACTGCTCTCGCTACGGCGAGCGGGTCGCGTCCGACCTGGCGACCGATCTCGCCTTGGCCGGCCGGACGGTCGTCTCGGGTGCGGCGTTCGGCATCGACGCCGCCGCCCACCGGGGCGCCCTCGGCGTCGGCGGGCCGACCGTCGCGGTCCTCGCCTGCGGCGTCGACGTGCCGTACCCAGCCAGCCACGCCCAGCTCCTGGAACGCATCGCGGCCGACGGCGTGCTCGTCAGCGAGGTGCCGCCCGGCAGCCGGCCGATGCGTGCGTGGTTCCTCGCCCGTAACCGCATCATCGCAGCTCTGAGCGCCGGAACCGTCATCGTCGAGGCGGCGCCGCGGTCTGGCGCGCTCAGCACGGCGGCGTGGACGCAGAAGCTCAGCCGCGAGACGCTCGTCGTGCCTGGGCCGATCACTTCAGCGCTCTCCGCCGGCTGCCACAACCTCGTCCGCGACGGCGCGGCAACGCTGGTCACCGGCGTCGCGGACGTGCTCGAGGCGATCGGCCGGCTCGGCGCCTACACGCCCCCGGACCCGGAGCGCGAGTCGCGGCCCATCGACGACCTGCTGCCGGTCCACTCGATGGTCCGCGAGCGGATGCAGGCCGGTGCGCTCGAGACCGTCGCCGGCCTTGCGCGGCGGACCGGCCTGCCCGACGAAGCGGTCGCGACGGTGCTGAACGAGCTGGCCGCCGGCAGCTGGGTCACTCATGTGGACGGTGGCTGGCGGCTCGGTTCGACGATCAGTCCACTGGAAGCCCGCGCATGACCTGGCTGGAAGGGGTATGCATGGACGCAACGGGGCGCCACGCCATCCGGCGGCGCCGACAGGGAGAGGGGATCCGCTCATGGGCTCTGTCGCACGCATCACCAACATCAGCGCGCGGTCCGAGACGAGCTTCGACGACGCCGTCCGCGTGGGTATCGCGCGGGCGAACCAGACACTTCGCAACGTTTCCGGAGCGTGGATCCAGGATCAGAAGGTCGAGATCCGCGACGGCGAGATCGTCGCCTACCAGGTGGCCATGGAGGTCACCTTCGTCCTCGAAGACTGACGGTCGCGACCCGCCACCCGCGTGGCGGCAGGCGCCGACGACGCCGCCGGGCGATCCTGGAGGCATGGACGCCGATGAGGATCTGCCCGAGGCGCTGGCCGGCGCCGTCGCAGAGTTCGCGCGGCACCTGGCGGCGGAGCGGAACAGGTCCGAGCACACCGTCCGCGCCTACACGGGAGACGTCGCGTCGCTCATGACGCATCTGACGCGGCTCGGTCGCACCGAGGTCGGCCAGCTCGACCTCGCCGCTCTGCGCAGTTGGCTGGCGGGGCAGAGCACCCGCGGCCGGTCGCGCGCCACGCTGGCCCGGCGCGCCTCGGCGGCGCGGGTCTTCACGGCCTGGGCGCACCGCACCGGGCTGCTGGGTGAGGACGTCGGTAGCGTGCTGGCCACGCCGAAGGCCCGCCGGACGCTCCCCGAGGTGCTGCGTGCGGGCGAGGCCGCCACGCTGATGGACGCGGCCGCCGACGACGCCTCGGACGGCGATCCGGTGAACCTGCGCGACCACGCGTTGCTGGAGCTGCTGTATGCGACGGGCATCCGGGTCGGCGAGCTGGTCGGCCTGGACGTCGACGACCTCGACGAGGGACGGCGGGTCGTCCGCGTCCTCGGCAAGGGCAGCAAGGAGCGGACGGTGCCCTATGGCGTGCCGGCGGCGGAAGCGCTCGATGCGTGGTTGCGCACCGGCCGTCCGGCGCTGTCCACGCCCGCGGCGGGCCCGGCGCTGTTCGTCGGGGTGCGCGGCCGGCGGCTCGACCAGCGCACCGCGCGCACCGTCGTGCACCGCCGGCTGCGCGCGGTGTCCGGCGCGCCCGATCTCGGGCCGCACGGGCTGCGCCACACGGCGGCGACGCACCTGCTCGAGGGCGGCGCCGACCTCCGCAGCGTCCAGGAGCTGCTCGGGCACGCCTCGCTCGGCACGACACAGATCTACACGCACGTCTCGGTCGAGCGGCTGCGCAAGGCCTACCAGCAGGCCCATCCACGCGCCTGAGGGCGCTGCTGGGCCGTGACCCGCTGATCGCCCCGCCGGGTCAGCAGGCCAGGCCGCGGGCGTGGACGGGGTCGGCGTGCCGGGCGAGGCCGGTGAGGATCTCGTCGAGGCGATCGAGGTGCGCCCGGATCCAGGGCAGCCGCGTGGGGTCGTCGGCGGCGAGGGCGGCGTAGCGCTGCACGTCGGTGTCGCCATAGAGGAGGCTCGTCGCCAGGCGCAGCCGCAGCGCGTCGTGGCCGCCCTCGAAGTCGGCCGCGGGCAGTCCGCCGAGGCCGAACGCGTCCAGCAGGTGGGCGGCCAGCTGCCGGCCGGTGGTGATGCCGTGCTCACGCTCGAGGTAACCGCTCCAACCGCCGAAGTCGGGGTAGAGGTAGAAGCCGGCCCGCGGGGTCGGCAGGGCGGCGCCCGCGCGCTTGAGACGTTCCGCCACCGCCCGGACGACGGCGCCGTGCAGGCGGCGGCTCCGCTCGACCCGCTCGGTCAGCTCCTCGGGCTCGCCGAACGCGTACGCGGCGGCGTATTGGACCGGCGCCGCGGGGCTGGACCACACCTCACTGGCGACGCCCAGCACGTCGGCCAGCAGCGACCGGCCGAGCGGGCTGTCGGGCAGCCGCATGACGCCGAGCCGCCAGCCGCACAGGGCCAGGCTCTTCGACAGCCCCGTGGTGACGATCGTCCGTTCCGGCGCGAACTCGGCCGGGCTGTGCACGAACGTGCTGGGGTCGTGCACGAGGTCGCGGTAGATTTCGTTGGAGACAATGGCGAGGTCCAGCTCGCGAGCCACCTGGGCGATCTGCTCGACGGTGCTGCGCGACGGGACGTCGCCGGTCGGGTTGTCCGGTGTCGTGACGACGACGCTGCGGACGGTGCGGCCGGCGGCGCGGGCCGCCAGCACGGCGTCGGCGACGAGTTCGGGTCGTGGCACGCCGCCTCGACCCGGTCCCGTCGGCACGTGGATGGGCCGGTGGCCGGTCAGCCGCGCCTGCGCCCGGGAGCTCACCCAGCCCGGCGACGGCGCGACGATGTCGCCGCCGAGGCCGAGCAGCAGCCCATACAGCAGCGGCTTGCTCCCAGGGCCGGCCACGACCAGGTCCGGGTCGGTCGGCAGGCCGCGGCGCGCCCAGTAGCCGGCCGCCGCCTCGCGCAGCTCAGCCGTCCCCGCCACCGGCCCGTAGGCGTTCCGGCTGCTCCCGATGGCCAGCGCCTCGCGCAGCGCCGGGTGTACCGGCAGCCCGGCCTCACCGAACCCGAGCGGCAGGACGGGCAGGCCATGACGCCGCTTGTCGGCTAGCCCCGAAGCCGACCGCGAGGTCTCAGGCGGCGATGCGTCCCACAAGGGAAAGGAAACTTCGGCTTCGTTGAGGGCGAGGGCCGGGGACACAGGGACGGACATGGCGGACTTCAGCTCCGGACGCGAGAAGTCGGGGATACAGGCCTGGCCCCGCGAAGTTCACACCGTGTCGGCCGACCGCGAGGCCTGACGTCAGCCCCCTGTGGATGGATCACTCAAGAGTGCGCAGAGGTGATCCGCGGCACAACCGATTCCGCCCGATGCGCCCGAACGTGACGGCGCCGAAACGCCGCCGACACCTCCTCAGGCCGCGATGAGCTTGGCGTACCGCTGCCGAACGGCCTCACCGGACGTGCCGAGGTACGCGCCGATGACCGACCACGAGAAGCCGTCCGCCCGGGCGGCGGCGACGGCGCTCAGGATGGCCCGCCGCCGTCGGCGGTGCGCGGTTCATACTCCTCGAAGACACGAGCCAGCTCGTCGGCGTGGTCGAGGATCTGCTGGAAAGAAAGTGGCATGGCGATCACCTCAGGAGCTGGCGGCGGGCGGGCATGGCGTGGACGATCACCTGTGTGTCGCTTCCGTCGACGACTCCGCGGATCGCCTTGGCAGGGTCACTTGTCGTGACGGAGTCCGAGGTGGGCAGCCATGGCACGGGGTCGGTGACCAGGCCGGCGGCGTAGACCATGAAGTGCAGGTGGCAGCCGGTGGAGAGGCCCGTCGTGCCCGCCCGGCCGATCACCTGGCCGGCTCGGACCGGCTGGCCCGCCGCCGTCGAGAACGCCGACAGGTGGCTGTAGGACGTGGTGAGCGGGGTGCCGCGGATCCGGCTGTGGTCGACGGTGAGCTGCAGGCCGTACGGTCCGCGGATGCCGGCTGCGGTCACCCGGCCGGCGGCGGCCGCGCGGATCGGCGCGCCACAGGCGGCGGCGAGGTCGAGGCCGTCGTGCAGTTTGCGTTCGCCGGTGATCGGGTGGATCCGCATCCCGTACGGCGACGTGATCCGTGGCGCGGCGACCGGCCAGGCCAACCCGCCTGACGACGGCGGCTGCGTCGGGGGAGGTGGTGGGCCGCCGGTGAGGGTCCGCGGGCCGAGCGGTAGCAGCCGCACCGATCCGCCGCCGATCAGCGCGAGCGGGTCGGTGTACCGCTCGCCCTCCCGCGCGCCCCAGTGCAGGCAGGCCGCGGGCGCGCAGTGGCTCCCGGCGGACTCCAGCGTGCCGATGGGCTGCCCGGCGCCGACCTCGTCGCCGACGGTGACGATCGGGGTGACGGGCTCGTATGTGGTGCGCAGCGGCCCGTGGTCGATGACGACGACGCCGCGGCCGGCGAGTGGTCTGGCGTAGCTGACGGTGCCCGGGCCGGCGGCGCGCACCTCGGCGCCTGCGGTCGACGCGATGTCGACGCCGCGGTGACCCGCCAGCCAGGGCTGGTCCGGGGGATCGAAGCCGTTGACGACCTCGACCGGACCGCCCGGCGGACCGACCGGATAGACCCAGCCGGCGCCGGGTGGGAGCGCGGCCGCGGGCGCCGCGTCGGCGGGTGCTGCGGCGGCGGGGAGCAGAGCGATCAGGAGGAGGGCGGCGAGAAGAGGGCTCATGTCTGCGAGCCTCCGCGCCGAAGCGGGCCGGGGCAGCGGGCCGGAGCGGATTTGGGGACAACTCCGCGAACTCGTCAGGGCTGTGGACAACGCGGCGCACGCGACACGCCAGGCGATCCGCTCACAGGTGCATCACGAAGTCGCAACGAAGGAGGGCTCGCGCGGGGCTCGACTGGACGACCCCACCCCCCTGGCCGGAAGGGTCGAGAGCGAGACGGGTGCGACGAAACGGGTGTGAACCATGCGAGTAGACGGGTATGGGTGCTGACATGAATCGTGGAAAGGTCCGTGGTCACACGGTCGGTCATGTGGCCGCTCTGGCGGTGATCGCGCTGGTCAGCGCCGGGTGCGGCGGCGGGGATGATGTCGATCTCGACGACCCGGCCGGCGGCGAGGGCGGAGGCGACGCCGCGGATGGCGGCAACGGCGGCGGCAGCGACGGCGGCACGCTCGTCGCCGCGATCTCGGCCCAGCCGGACCAGTTCGACCCGCACAAGACCCAGGCCTACGCCAGCTTCCAGGTGCTCGAGAACGTCTACGACACGCTCGTCGTCCCGGACGCGGAGGGCGAGTTCCAGCCCAGCCTCGCCACCGAGTGGACCACCAGCGACGACGGCCTCACCTGGACGTTCACCCTCCGCGAGGCCGTCACCTTCCACGACGGCAGCGCGTTCGACTCGGCGGACGTGGTCTACTCCTACAACCGCATCATCAACGAGCAGCTGGCCAACGCCTACCGCTTCGCCAGCGTCGCGAGCATCGACGCGCCCGACCCGCAGACGGTCGCGATCACCCTTACCACGCCGACGCCCGCCCTGCTGGACAACATCGGCGGCTTCAAG
Organism: Jiangella aurantiaca; assembly: GCF_004349105.1. GTDB lineage: Bacteria > Actinomycetota > Actinomycetes > Jiangellales > Jiangellaceae > Jiangella > Jiangella aurantiaca. The sequence continues at coordinate 47,535 of NZ_SMLB01000024.1, read as the reverse complement.
GGCATGGCGATCATCCCCGAGGGCTCCGCCGAGGCCACCGACCTCGCGACCACCGCCGTCGGTACCGGCCCGTTCACCCTCGAGGACGTCGGCGCGAACGGCGTCACCCTGTCCCGCTACGACGACTACTGGGGCGACCCGGCCCTCGTCGACGGCGTCGAGTTCCAGTACGTCAGCGAACCGGCCGCCGCGCTCACCGCCCTCCGCTCCGGTGACGTCCACTGGACCGACAACGTCCCGCCGCAGGACATCGAGGGCCTGCAGGACGACGACCAGGTCGAGCTCGGCGTCACCCCGAGCGTCGACTACTGGTACCTCGCAATGAACCAGGCCCGCCCGCCGTTCGACAACCGCGACTTCCGCCGCGGCGTCGCGTTCGGCATCGACCGCGACGAGGTCACCGAGGCGGCCCGGTTCGGCGCGGCGACGACCAACCAGACGGCGATCCCGGAGCAGAGCCGCTGGTACCACGAGTACGCCCCATTCGAGCACGACCCCGACCAGGCCACCCAGCTCATCGAGCAGACAGCGGCACAGAGCCCCCAGCCCATGGGACTCATGGTCACCGACGAGTACCCGGAGACCGTCCAGGCGGCGCAGGTCATCCAGGCGCAACTGGCCGAGGTCGGCGTCGAGGTCGGCATCGAGCAGGAGGCGTTCGCCACCTGGCTGGACCGCCAGGCCGCCGGCGACTACGACGCGTTCCTGCTCGGCTGGCTGGGCAACCTGGACCCGTTCGGCTTCTACCACGCGCAGCACGTCTGCGAGGGGACGTCGAACTTCCAGGGCTACTGCAACCCCGAGGTCGACGAACTGCTCAACCAAGCGGCGGCCGAGACCGACCAGGACGCCCGCAAGGCGCTCTACGACCAGGCGGCGGAGCTGATCGTCGACGACGTCAGCTACCTCTACCTGTACAACCCGGACGTCGTGCAGGCGTGGGTCCCGGGCCTGGAGGGCTACGAGGTGCGCGCCGACAAGGCGATCAACTTCGAGACCGTGAGGCTGCCGGAGTGACGCGGTACGCGCTGCGGCGGCTGGCACAGTCGGTCGCGGTGCTGCTCGGCGTCAGCGTGCTGGTCTTCGCGATCATGCAGCTGGTGCCGGGGGACCCGATCCGCGCCGCGCTCGGCCAGCAGGCCGACCCCGAGACCTACCAGGCGCTGCGCGAACGTGCCGGCCTCGACGACCCGGTGCCGGTGCAATTCGTCACCTGGATCGGCAACGCCCTCACCGGAGACTTCGGCGTCAGCTTCCGCACCGGCGAGACGGTGCTGTCGCTGATCCTCGAAAGGGTTCCCGCGACCCTGAGCCTCGCCGTCGCCGCCATCGTCGTCGCGCTGCTCATCGCGATCCCGCTCGGCACCCTCTCCGCCCTCAACCCCCGCAAGCCGGTCGACTGGTTCGCCAGCCTCTCCAGCCAGGCCGGGTTGAGCGTGCCGGACTTCTGGCTCGGCATCATGCTGATCCTGGTGTTCGCCGGGACGCTGGGCTGGCTCCCGTCGGCCGGCTACGTCGCGCTGACGGAGGACCCGGTCGACTGGGCCCGCCACCTGATCCTGCCGGCCATCACCGCGGGCGTCTCCAGCGGCGCGATCCTCACCCGGTTCGTCCGCTCGTCGGTCCTGGAGTCGCTCGGCCAGGACCACGTGCGGACCGCCCGGGCCAAGGGCATGCGCGCCCGCGACGTGCTGACGTGGCACGTCCTGCGCAACGCCCTGGTCCCGCTGGTGACGGTGGGCGGCGTGCAGCTGGCCTACCTGCTGTCCGGCGTCGTGGTGGTGGAGTACGTGTTCGCCTGGCCGGGGCTCGGGCAGCTGGCCTTCCAGGCGGTCGAGTCGCGCGACTACCCGGTGCTGCAGGGCGCGGTGCTGCTGTTCGCCGTCATCTTCCTGCTGGTCAACCTGCTGGTGGACCTCGCGTACGCGCGGCTGGACCCGCGCATCACCTACCGGAGCGCGCGATGAGGGCCGGCGAGACGCTCCGGCTGCTGTTCCGCGGCCCGACGGCGATCGTCGCGGCCGCGGTGCTCGCCGTCCTCGTCCTCACCGCCGTCCTCGGCGAGCGCCTCGCCCCGCACGACGCCACCGGCACCGACGTGTCGAGCCGGCTGCAGGCCCCCAGCGGCGACCACTGGTTCGGCACGGACGAGCTCGGCCGCGACGTGCTGTCGCGGGTGATCCTGGGCGCGGAGGTGTCGCTGCGAGTCGGCGCCGTCGCCGTCGGGATCTCGCTGGTCGCCGGCGTGTTGATCGGCCTCCTGGCCGGCTACTACGGCCGCTGGGTCGACGACGTGCTGATGCGGCTGTCGGACGTGCTGTTCGCGTTCCCGGCGATGCTCATGGCGATCGCCGTGCTGGCGATCCTCGGGCCGGGCTCGACCAACGCGATGATCGCGATCGGCATCGTCTACACGCCGATCTTCGCGCGCATCACCCGCGCCAGCGTGCTCAGCGTCCGCGAGGAGGTCTACGTGAAGGCGGCCCGCTCGGCCGGCGCCGGCGACCTGCGCATCATCGGCCGGCACGTGCTGCCGAACGTGACCGCGCCGATCATCGTCCAGACGTCGATCAGCCTCGCGTTCGCGATCCTGTCCGAGGCGGCGCTGAGCTTCGTCGGCCTGGGGACCCAGCCGCCGGACCCGTCGTGGGGCCGGATGCTCGCAGAGGGCCGCGGCTTCGTCGAACAGGCCTGGTGGATGGCGGTCTTCCCGGGCCTGGCGATCTTCGTGACGGTGCTCGCGTTCAACGTGCTGGGCGACGCGCTGCGCGACGTGCTCGACCCGCGGCAACGCCAGGCCATGGCGACTTCTGGAGCGACCCGATGACCGCCCCCGTGCTCGCCGTCGACGACCTGCATGTCGCCTTCCGCACCCGGCGCGGCCCGGCCCGTGTCGTCAACGGCCTCTCGTTCGAGCTGCACCCGGGCCGCACGCTCGCCGTCGTCGGCGAGTCCGGCTCGGGCAAGAGCGTCAGCTCGCTCGCGCTCCTCGGTCTGTTGCCGGGCACCGCGCAGGTGCGCGGTAGCGCGGTGTTCGACGGCGCCGAGCTGATCGGGCGGTCCGAGGAGGAGCTGCGCCGGGTCCGGGGCGCCGGCATCGGCATGGTCTTCCAGGACCCGATGACCTCGCTCAACCCGGTGCTGACCGTCGAGCGGCAGATCGGCGAGGCACTGCGGGCGCACGAGAAGGTGTCCGACGACGGCGTCCGCTCGCGCGCCGCGGAGCTGCTCACCGAGGTCGGCATCCCCGACGCCGCCGCCCGGCTGCGCGCGTACCCGCACCAGCTCTCCGGCGGCATGCGCCAGCGGGTCATGATCGCGATCGCGCTGGCCGGAAACCCGAAGGTGCTGATCGCCGACGAGGCCACGACGGCGCTCGACGTCACCGTGCAGGCGCAGATCCTGGAGCTGATCGAGCGGCTGCAGGACGAGCACGGCATGGGCGTCGTGTGGATCACCCACGACCTCGGCGTCGTCGCCGGCATCGCCGACCACGTCGTCGTCATGTACGCCGGCCGGTGCGTCGAGGAGGGCGCCGTCGACGAGCTGTTCGGCCGGCCCGCGCACCCGTACACCCGCGGGCTGCTCGGTGCGCTGCCGGTGGTGGACGACCCGCGGCCGGCTCGCGAGCGGGCCGAGCTGGTGACGATGCCGGGCCTGCCGCCGGACCCCGCCGACCTGCCGCCCGGCTGCGCGTTCCACCCGCGCTGCCCGGTCCGCGCCGACGCGCGCTGCGCGACGGAGCCGCCGCCGCTGGCCCCGGTACCGGGCAGCGCCGCCGAGCACCGGGCGGCGACCTTCTACGTCGCCAGGGGAGGACACGCATGAGTGACGTGCTGGTGCGGGCCTCCGGCCTGCGGGTCCACTTCGGCCCGGTGCGCGCCGTCGACGGCGTCGACCTCGAGGTCCGTCGCGGCGAGACGCTGGGACTGGTCGGCGAGTCGGGGTGCGGCAAGTCCACACTGGGGAACGCGCTGCTCCGGCTCGTCGAGCCGACGGACGGGACGGTGGAGTTCGACGGCCTGGACGTGACGGCGGCCGGACGGCGCGAGCTGCGGGCGCTGCGCCGGCGGACCGCGATGATCTTCCAGGACCCGTACGCGTCGCTGGACCCGCGGCGCACGGTCGCGGAATCGATCGGCGAGCCGCTGGCCATCCACGGCCTGCACAAGGGACGGGCGGCGCGGCGGGCCCGGGTCGGCGAGCTGATGGAGGTAGTCGGGCTGAACCCCGACCACCGCGGCCGGTATCCGCACGAGTTCTCCGGCGGACAGCGGCAGCGGGTCGGCATCGCCCGGGCGCTGGCCGGCGAGCCGGATTTCGTCGTCTGCGACGAGCCGATCGCCTCGCTCGACGTGTCCGTGCAGGCACAGGTGGTGAACCTGCTGGTCCGGCTGCAGCGCGAGTTCGGGCTGACCTACCTGTTCGTCTCGCACGACCTCGCGGCCGTGCGGCAGGTGGCCGACCGCGTCGCCGTCATGTACCTGGGCCGGGTCGTCGAGATCGGCGCCGGCTCGTCGGTGTCCGGCACGCCCGCGCACCCGTACACGGAGGCGCTGGTGTCCGCGGTGCCGGTGCCCGAGCCGACGCGCGAGCGGTCGCGGCAGCGGATCGTTCTGACCGGGGACGTGCCCAGTCCGGCCGATCCGCCGTCCGGCTGCCGGTTCCGGACCCGCTGCCCGAAGGTGTTCGAGCCGTGCCCGGACCACGACCCCGTGCTGCAGCCGACCGGGCCGGAACAGGCCGCGGCCTGCCACCTGCACGGCGTCACGGACCGGTGACCGGCTCCGGCTGAAGTGTGGGGCGGGCAGTCGACCGTCGCCACCACAGCGCGCCGGCGACGGCGCCGAGCAGCAGCAGCGCGCCGGCCGCGACCAGCAGCGGCAGCGCCGACGACGTCCCGTCGCCGGCTGTGAAGTCCCACGGCTGGGTGGCGGTGTCGGCGGTGAACAGCGTCTGCGCCGACGACCCCTCCGTCGACACCACCGTCCGGTAGCTCGCGTTGAGATCCGTGAGTGCCGACACCGTCAGCTCCACCTCGGTGACCGGCGCGGCGCAGTCGTAGACGAGCCGAGCGCCCTCGCCCAGCGGGTCGATGAGATCGACGCGCCCCGCGCAGGCGGCGCCGTCCTGGGTCACCGTCAGGTGCTCCAGCAGGTAGTCGGAGACGCCGGGGGAGCGGGCCAGCAGTTCCGCGCCGGTCAGCGCGTCCGCGTCGGGGACGTCGAACGCGCCGACGTGCTCGCCCAGCGACACCCAGTCGTCGTCGGCCGCGGCCCACTGCAGCGTGACCTGCGAGCCGTCGGTGCTGATGGTGGCGACCAGAGGCGGGCCGAACGGATGGGCGGGGAGCACGCCGGTAGCCAACCGCATGGCCGTGAACCGACGGTGAACGCCGGGCGGTCAGCCGGGGGTCAGTTCGCCGACACGCTCGACCGCGGCGACCGCGAGTGTTGATCGTGGAGTAGCTATACCCGAACAACTCCAAGATCAACGCGTGCCGGGGCTCTGAGGACGCGAGGTCTCCTGGTGGTTGGAGGTGGAGGGCAGCCGTCCCGTACACTGGTGAGCGGCCCAGATCCCCTGGGTCAAATTCGCGTGCCCTGAGCACGGTCCTTCGTCGTCGGTCCCGACGTCCGCGAGAGCGGTCGGCGGGTGGCGGTAGGCCGGTGGGCACCAGGCGCGGCGGCCGACCACCGTCGCGATGAACCGGAACAACGCGTCGGACGCTCCGCGACCGGCGCGAGAGGAGGAGACGAGGCCATGGCCGTCGTCACCATGCGCCAGCTGCTCGAGAGCGGCGTGCACTTCGGGCATCAGACCCGCCGCTGGAACCCGAAGATGAAGCGCTTCATCTTCACCGAGCGCAACGGCATCTACATCATCGACCTGCAGCAGTCGCTGTCTTACATCGACCGCGCCTACGAGTTCGTCAAGGAGACCGTCGCCCACGGCGGCACGGTGCTCTTCGTCGGCACGAAGAAGCAGGCCCAGGAGGCCGTGCGCGAGCAGGCCACCCGCGTCAACATGCCCTTCGTCACCGAGCGGTGGCTGGGCGGCATGCTGACCAACTTCCAGACCGTCAACAAGCGGCTGCAGCGGCTCAAGGAGCTCGAGGAGCTCGACTTCGACGACGTCGCCGGCTCCGGTCTGACGAAGAAGGAGCTTCTCATGCGCAAGCGTGAGAAGGACAAGCTCGAGCGCACCCTCGGCGGCGTGCGCAACATGGCCAAGGTGCCCAGCGCGGTGTGGATCGTCGACACCAAGAAGGAGCACCTCGCCGTCGACGAGGCCCGTAAGCTCGGCATCCCCATCGTGGCCATCCTCGACACCAACTGCGACCCCGACGAGGTCGACTACCCGATCCCGGGCAACGACGACGCCATCCGCGCGGTCAGCCTGCTGACCCGCGTCGTCGCCGACTCCGTCGCCGACGGCCTGCTGGGCCGTGCGGGTCAGCGTGGCGAGGCGGCCGACGGCGCCGAGCTGGCTTCGGACGAGCCGCTGGCCGAGTGGGAGAAGGAGCTGCTGCAGCAGTCGCCGGCCGAGGCGCCCGCGGCCGCCGAGGCGGCCCCCGAGGCCGAGGCCGCTCCCGAGGCCACCGCGGCTCCCGAGGCCGAAGCGGCGGCTCCCGAGGCCGAGGCTGCTTCGGAGGCCACCGAGGCCCCCGAGGCCGAGGCTGCCCCCGAGGCTCCCGAGGCCGAGGCGGCGCCCGTCGACGAGCCGGCCACTCAGCAGGCCTGACGATCATCACCGGCCCGGGCGGACTCCCGCCCGGGCCGGCCACCAGACCACGCCAGTGAACGATGAAGAGAGAAGTGTGAGGATGCCGAACGTCACTGCGGCCGACGTCAAGCGGCTGCGCGATGCCACCGGTGCGGGCATGATGGACGCCAAGAAGGCGCTGGAGGAGACCGGCGGCGACTTCGACCAGGCCATCGAGACGCTGCGGATCAAGGGCGCCGCCAAGGCCGCCAAGCGCAGCGCCGAGCGCACCACGGCAAACGGCCTGGTCGCGGCCAACGGCCCGGCCATGATCGTGCTGGCCTGTGAGACCGACTTCGTCGCGAAGAACGCCGACTTCCAGAAGCTCGCGGCCGACATCGTCGCCGCCGCGGCCGAGGCGAAGCCGGCCGACGTCGACGCGCTGCTCGGTGTGGCGCTGGCTGACGGCCGCAAGGTCGGCGAGGCCGTCGACGCCGCCGCCGCGGTCATCGGCGAGAAGCTCGAGATCGGCGGCCTGTCCGTCGTCGAGGGTGAGTACGCCACCTACCTGCACAAGCGCGCCGCCGACCTCCCGCCGCAGGTGGGCTCGTTCGTCGTGTACACCTCCGACGGCTCCGAGGCGGCCCAGCAGGCCGCCCGCGACGCCGCCATGCAGGTCGTCGCGCTGAAGGCCACCTACGCCACCCGCGACGAGGTCCCCGCCGACGTCGTCGAGAACGAGCGGCGCATCGCCGAGGCCACCGCCCGCGAGGAGGGCAAGCCCGAGCAGGCGCTGCCGAAGATCATCGAGGGCCGGGTCAACGGCTTCTTCAAGGAGACCGTGCTGGTCGACCAGCCGTCGGTCAAGGAGTCGAAGAAGTCGGTCGGCGCCGTGATGGCCGAGGCCGGCGTCACGATCCAGCGGATCGTCCGCCTCGAAGCCTGACGGCCCGGGGCGCTCAGGACACCCATCTCGACGCACAGGAGGCCGGCACCGTGACGGAGACCAACGGAACCGCACCGGTGCCGGCCTCTGCCGTGCCCGACGCCCCGGCAGGTGCGCCCACGCGGGTGCTGCTGAAGCTGTCCGGTGAGGTGTTCGGCGGCGGCGCCGTCGGCGTCGACCCCGAGGTCGTCAAGGGCATCGCCGGCCAGATCGCCGAGGTCGTCGTCAACGACGGCGTGCAGGTCGCCATCGTCGTCGGCGGCGGCAACTTCTTCCGCGGCGCGGAGCTGCAGCACCACGGCATGGACCGCGCCCGCGGCGACTACATGGGCATGCTGGGCACCGTCATGAACTGCCTGGCGCTGCAGGACTTCCTCGAGCACCTGGGCGTCGACACCCGGGTGCAGACGGCCATCACCATGGGCCAGGTCGCCGAGCCGTACATCCCGCGCCGCGCCGCCCGGCACCTGGAGAAGGGCCGCGTCGTCATCTTCGGTGCCGGCGCCGGCATGCCGTACTTCACCACCGACACCGTCGCCGCCCAGCGCGCGCTGGAGATCAGCTGCGACCGCCTGCTCATGGGCAAGAACGGCGTCGACGGCGTCTACGAGGCCGACCCCCGCAAGGACCCGTCGGCCCGCAAGTACAGCAGCATCACCTACGCCGACGTCCTGCGGCAGCGGCTCAACGTCGCCGACCCCGCCGCCTTCAGCCTGTGCATGGACAACCAGCTGCCGATCGTCGTGTTCGGACTCGGTGAACCGAACGGCATCGCCCGTGCCATCCGCGGCGAGAGCATCGGTACCTTGGTCGCGTCGAACATCGAGACGATCGTCGAGGCCTGAACACGGCGGCAGCGCCGCGACGGTTCTAGCCGAAGGCCGACCGCAAGGTCCCAACGGCGGCAAGTCCTGCAAGGTAAAGGCAGCTAGGATCGTCGCCACACAGCAAGCGAAGGAGTAGTGGTGATCGACGAGACCCTCCTCGAGGCCGAGGAGAAGATGGAGAAGGCCGTGTCCGTCGGCAAGGAGGACTTTGCCTCCATCCGCACCGGGCGCGCCCACCCGTCGCTGTTCAACAAGATCGTGGTCGACTACTACGGTGCCCCGACCCCGGTCAGCCAGCTCGCGTCGTTCCACGTGGCCGACGCTCGTATGATCACCGTGCAGCCCTACGACAAGGGCTCGCTCGGGGCCATCGAGCGGGCCATCCGCGACTCCGACCTCGGCGTCAACCCCACCAACGACGGCAACATCCTGCGCGTCGTGCTGCCCACCCTCACCGAGGAGCGTCGCCGCGAGTACATCAAGCTCGCGCGCGAGAAGGCCGAGGGCGCCCGGGTGTCCATCCGCAGCGTGCGCCGGCACGCCAAGGAGACGCTCGACAAGCTGGCCCGCGACGGCGAGGTCGGCGAGGACGACGTCGCGCGCGCGGAGAAGCAGCTGGAGAACGTGACCAAGTCCTACGTCGAGCAGATCGACGAGCTGCTCAAGCACAAGGAAGCCGAGCTCCTCGAGGTCTGAGGGTGCCGGCGACTACACACGTGGTGATGACGGACGGGCCGACGGGCAGCCGATCACGCCGGCACGGGCGGGCCGGCCGCGACCTCCGAGCCGCGACGCTGGTCGGCCTCGGCCTGGGCGCGCTCGTGCTCAGCACGTTGTTCCTGCTGGAGGCGGCGTTCGCCGGTCTCGTCGTCGTCGTGATGGTGGTGGCGGTCTGGGAGCTGGCGACGGCGCTCGGCGCGCGGTCGATCCAGGTCCCGGTCGTTCCCGTGGTGCTCGGCACCGTCCTCATGCTGGTGGGTGCGTACCTCGGCGGCGGCTCGCCGCTGCTGGTGGGCCTCGGGCTGACGGTGGCCGCGGTGTGCGCGTGGCGGCTGGGCGACCCCCGTCCCGGTTACCTGCGCGACGTGTCGGCGGGCATCTTCACGAGCGTCTACGTGCCATTCCTCGCGGGCTTCGCGCTGCTCATGGTGCGTCCCGACGACGGCGCCTGGCGGGTGTTCGCGCTGCTCGTCGTCGTGGTCGCCTCGGACACCGGCGGCCTGTTCGCCGGCGTGCTGGCGGGCCGGCACCCGATGGCGCCGAGCGTCAGCCCGAAGAAGTCGTGGGAGGGGTTCGGCGGCTCGCTGCTCCTCGGCGTCGGCGCGGCGGTCCTGGTGGCCGTGTACGCCTTCGACGCGCCGTGGTGGACCGGCGTCGTCCTCGGCGTGGTCGGCGTCGTCGGCGCCACGCTCGGCGACCTGGGGGAGTCGCTGATCAAGCGTGACCTCGGCATCAAGGACATGAGCCAGCTGCTGCCCGGCCACGGCGGCCTCATGGACCGCCTCGATTCCCTGCTCCCGACCGCGCCGCTGGTGTGGCTGGTGCTCGAGTACGTCGTGACGGCCTGACCTCGGGGTGTGCTCGGTGTGCCGGTCGTTGGAGTTGCACCGTTGGCCGTCCCCCTGCTGCCCATTCTCTTGGCCGCGAACCCGCGCCTCAAGTCCGCTATTGGGGTCGCTCCGCGACGACGGGCGCACTTGACCCGCGGCTCCGCGGCCAAGAACGGGCAGCTATCAGGGGGACGGGGCGAGTCTGGGCACGCCTCGGGGTTCGCAGCCGACGTTGCGGTCCGTCGCGGGCTGCTGGAGCGCCATGATCATGAACGATCGCGGACATCACGAGGATTACCCGAGCCTCAACACGGTTGTAGGCGTGTTGATGCTCGGGTAGTCCTCGTGATGGCCCCCGAATCACCGGCAAGTCTCGCCACGTGGACGCTGTGGCGGCAGGGGGACGGCCAACGCGGCAACCGCCGGCGCACCGCGGGCGACCGTCTGCGCCGACCGACAGCGAACGACCCGGCTGCGACCGATCCGCGGAACCGTGATGACGCGCGGACGATGCTGGTGTGAGATGGCTCTCGAAGTCGGCGACGGCGGCGCTGCCCGGTGACGGCCGTTGTCGAACGGTCCGATCAGGCCCCTGCCGCACCGGCCGATCGGCCCCCTCGACCTCGACATACGTCATCAGCGCACCGAACGTGGGACAATGGTCGCCATCATGCCCAGACCCGGTGAGCTCACGCTCGTCCCTGCCCGGCGTGGCAAACCGCCCCGCCATCTCGCCGACCTCGACGTCGACGCTCGCCGCCAGGCGGTGGCCGAGCTCGGTGAGCAGCCCTTCCGGGCCGACCAGCTCTCCCGGCACTACTTCGCCCGCCACGTCAACGATCCCGCGCAGATGACGGACGTGCCGGCGGCCGTGCGCGACACGCTGGCGGCGACCATGTTGCCGACCCTCACCACCGCGGTCCGGCACCTCGAGACCGACGGCGGCACCACCCGCAAGACGCTGTGGCGGCTGTTCGACGGCGCACTGGTCGAGAGCGTGCTCATGCGCTACACCGGCGACCGGCCGCGGGTCACACTGTGCGTGTCCAGCCAGGCCGGCTGCGGCATGAACTGCCCGTTCTGCGCCACCGGTCAGCAGGGCCTGACCCGCAACATGTCGGCGGCCGAGATCGTCGAGCAGGTCGTGGCGGCCGAGCGCATGCTGGCGGCCGGCGAGATCGCCGGGGGAACCGGACGGGTCACCAACGTCGTCTTCATGGGCATGGGCGAGCCGCTGGCCAACTACAAGGCCGTCGTCACCGCCGTGCGCCGCATGACCGACCCCGCGCCGTCGGGCCTGGGCATCGGCCGGCGCGGCGTGACGGTGTCGACCGTCGGGCTGGTGCCGGCCATCGACAAGCTGGCCGCCGCGCATCTGGGCGTCCGTCTGGCGCTGTCGCTGCACGCGCCCGACGACGAGCTGCGCGACGAGCTGGTGCCGGTGAACACCCGCTGGAAGGTCGGCGAGGCGCTCGACGCCGCGCGGGCCTACTTCGAGAAGACCGGCCGCCGGGTGTCCATCGAGTACGCGCTGATCCGCGAGATCAACGACCACGCGTGGCGCGGTGATCTGCTCGGCAAGCTGCTCAACGAGCGCGGCCGGGGCTGGGTCCACGTCAACCCGATCCCGCTGAACCCGACGCCGGGTTCGAAGTGGACCGCGTCGCGGCCGGAGGACGAGGCGGCGTTCGTCGCCGCGCTGGAAGAACGGGGTGTTCCGGTCACCATCAGGGACACCCGGGGGAGCGACATCGACGGGGCGTGTGGCCAGTTGGCTACCGTTGGTGATTAGTATGCATTGCGCTTTGCTCGGCCGGTCTCGGGGGATATCGGCTTCCCGGGCGGTGAGCTGGCTGGGCTCGCTGGTCGGGAAATCGCCCGGAACCGGCCGATCTGTGTTCGGGAGGAGAGTGACACCTGGTGGCCGTCAGTCGTGAGCCTGAGTTCCGCACTACTCGTATGCGTGAGGGCTATGACCTGGACGCCGTCGACGACTTCGTCGACCTGGTGATCGACGCCCTGGAGGGGCGGCCCTCGGGGCGTGCCGTCACCCCGGAGCAGATCGAGGCCGAGGAGTTCAAGGTCGTCCGTATGCGTGAGGGCTACGTCATGGACGACGTCGACGACTGGCTCGACGCCGCCGCGTCGGAGCTGCGGACTCGCCGCAAGGCCGCTGCGCAGCAGTCGCAGCAGCACCAGCAGGTGCCGGCGAACGCCTACGCGCAAGGCCCCGGGCTGCCGCCTGGCAGCCCCGGCCTCCCCGGCGGAGCGCCGGCCATGGGCGGCCCGGTCGCGCCGCCGGTGGCGCAGCCGCCAACGGCGCCGCCGCCAACGGCGCCGCCGGTCATGCCGCCGCCCGCCGGCGGTGGCTACGGCCCGCCGCCCAGCCCGGCCGGCCCGCCGTCGAACCCGTCGTACCCGGCGGCCTACTACGACACATCGCACGCGACGTCGCACGGCACCAGCCAGTACGACACCCAGGCGTACGACCCGCTCACGGACTCCGCGGTGAACGAGCTCGACCCCGTGCTGCGCGCGCTCGACCCGTCCTTCGGCCAGTCGCCCGCGCCGGCCGCCGCCCCGCAGCAGCAGGAGCAGTACCAGCGGGCGCCGGAGCCGGCCGTCGAGGACTCCTCGCTGGCGCCGTCGAGCACGCCGTCCACCGGCCTGCACCACATCGAGATCTGGGTCCGCGACCTCGACGCCGCCACCCGCTCGTTCGGCTGGCTGTTCGAGCGGCTGGGCTGGACGCTCTTCCAGGCCTGGGAGAACGGCCGGTCCTGGCAGGCACCCGGCGGCGGCCCGTACGTCGTCATCGAATGCTCGCCCGACCTCAGCTGGGTCGCCTACGACCGCAAGGCCCCCGGCCTCAACCACCTGGCGCTGGCGGTGCCGGAGCAGTGGATGGTCGACCGCATCGTGTCCGAGGCGCCGGCGTACGGCTGGCACCTCATGTTCGCCGACCGCCACCCGCACGCCGGCGGCCCGCACCACTACGCGGCCTACATGGAGAACGACGACGGCTACGAGGTCGAGGTCGTCGCCCCCTGAAGCGGTACCTGACGTCGCCGGCGGTGCCGAGGCGGGCGGGGGCGGCATCCCCAGGGCGCCGCGGACTCACCGACCGAGGTAAGCGCCGCCATTGACGTGCAGGACCTGGCCCGTCACGTGCCTGGCGCCGGGCGCGGCCAGGTAGTGCACGGCGGCCGCGACGTCCTCGGTCGTGCCCTCGCGCTTGGTCATGGTCTCGTTCACCAGGCGGTCGCGCCGCGCGTCGGTGAGCCGGCCGCGAAAGAACTCGGTGCCGGTGGTGAGGCCGGGGGCGACGACGTTGGCGGTGAGGCCGCGCGGCCCGATCTTGGCCGCCAGTGACGCCGTCCACGCCTCGATGGCCGCCTTCGCCCCGCCGTAGTCGCCGCCGCCGCGCCGGGCGGCGATCGAGCCGATCGTGACGATCCGCCCGCCCGACGGCATCCGCGGCAGCAGCGCGGTCGTCACGAGCACGGCGGTCAGCACGTTGGCGTCGAAGTTCGCCCGCCAGGCGGCCGCCTCGGCGGCCAGGTCGCCGGGCTCCGGCGCCGGGTGGTCCAGGCCGGTGTTGCCGCCGGCCGCGTTGACGAGAACGTCCACTGTCGCCGGCAGCCGGTCCAGCGCCGCGGTGACGGCGGCGGGGTCGGCCGCGTCGAAGTCCACCGCGCTCGCCGTCGGACCCAGCTCGGCGACCGCCTCGTCCAGCCGCTCGCGCCGCCGTCCGGTCACCACCACGGTGTCGCCGGTGGCCGCGAAGCCCGCGGCCACCGCCCGCCCGATGCCGGTCCCGCCGCCGGTGACGACGATCGTGCGTGCACTCATCGAAGACTCCTTTAGTGCTAAAGTATCTGCCGATGACAGATTACCCCGAGCGCGCCGAGGACGGGCCGGACCGCATTCAGGTGGCCTGGCGGCGCGAGCTGCCCGGCGTCCCGGTCGGCTCGATCGGCGTCATCACCCGCATCTGGCGGCTCGGGCAGCTGCTCGCCGACGACCGCCGCCGTACGCTCGAGCGGCTCGGCATCGACAACCCGACGCTCGACCTGCTCAGCACGCTGCGCCGCAGCGGGCCGCCATACCGGCTGACGCCGGGGCAGATCGCCGCGCGCAGCTTCGTCACGGCGGGCGCGATCTCGCAGCGGATCGCCCGTGCCGAGGCCGCCGGGCTGGTGCGCCGCGAACGGTCCGCCGCCGACGGGCGCTCGGCCGTCGTCGCGCTCACCGACGAGGGGCGGGCGCTGAACGAGCGGGTCGTCGCCGACCTGCTCCGGCACGAGGAGACGCTGCTCGACGGCCTCGACGACGCGCAACGCGCGGCACTGGCGGAGCTGCTGAAGACGCTGCTGGGCGACCTGACCCGGCGGTTCGGTGCGGAGGACCGACCGCCGGCGCGTGACGGCGACCAGCTACCGTAACCCCCTATGAAGGTGCTGATCTCGGCCGATATGGAGGGGGCGACCGGTGTCACCTGGCCCGCGGACGTCGAGCCGGGGACGGAGCAGTGGCAGCGCTGCCGGGCGATGTTCACCTCCGACGTCAATGGTGCGATCGCCGGGCTCTTCGACGGCGGCGCCGACGAGGTGCTGGTCAACGAGGCGCACGCGACCATGCGCAACCTGCTGCTGGAGCAGCTGGACGAGCGCGCGACCATGATCACCGGCCGACACAAGGCGCTGACCATGGTCGAGGGCATCCAGACCGGCGACGTCGACGGCGTCGTGTTCCTCGGCTACCACGCGGGCGCCGGCGCTGAGGGCGTCCTGGCGCACACGTACCTCCCCAACTCCATCACCGGGGTCTGGGTCGACGGCGACCCCGCCAGCGAGGGCCGGCTGAACGCGCTGGTCGCCGCCGAATACGGCACGCCGGTGGTACTGGTCACCGGCGACGACCGCGCCTGCGCCGACGCCGCCACGTACGCGCCGATGGCCCGCACGGCCGCCGTCAAGGACTACGTGTCGCGCTACGCGGCCCGCTGCCGCCCGCCCGCGCGGACGTTCGAGGACATCCGCGCCGAGGCGAAGGCGGCCGCCGCGCTCGCCGTCCGGCACGAGCCGGCCACGGGCCGCGGGCCGTTCACCGTCGAGATCGAGGTCGACGCCACCCAGCTGGCCGACTTCGCCGGTATGGTCCCGACGGTGGAGCGTGTCGCCGAGCGCCGGGTGCGCTACACCGCCGCGACCGCCCACGACCTGATCCGCTGCTTCAAGGCGGTCACGACCCTGATCTCGAACGGTATCGAGAACCACTATGGCTGAGCCCGATGTCCTGACCCTCGCCGCCGACCTCATCCGCATCGACACCACGAACCCCGGCGACGGCACCGGGCGGGAGCGGCCGGCCGCCGAGTACGTGGCCGAGAAGCTGGCCGAGGCGGGCATCGACGCCACGCTGATCGAGTCGGCGCCGAACCGCGCGAACGTCGTCGCCCGCATCGAGGGCACCGACCCCGGCCGCGACCCGATCCTCGTCCATGGTCACCTCGACGTCGTGCCGGCCGAGGCCGCCGACTGGTCGGTGCACCCGTTCTCCGGCGAGGTCCGCGACGGCATGCTGTGGGGCCGCGGCGCCATCGACATGAAGGGCATGGACGCGATGATGCTCGCCGTCGTGCGGGCCTGGGCGCAGGAGGGCCGCCGGCCCGCTCGCGACGTCGTCCTCGCCTTCACCGCCGACGAGGAGGCCAGCGCCGCGCACGGCTCCACCTGGCTGGTCACCCACCACGCCGACCTGTTCGAGGGCGTCACCGAAGGGATCAGCGAGTCCGGCGGCTACACCTTCCACGCGGGCGGGGCGCGCCTGTACCCGGTCGCCGCGGGCGAGCGGGGGACCGCCTGGCTGAAGCTGACCGCGAAGGGCCGCGCCGGGCACGGGTCGCGCATCAACGGCGACAACGCGGTGGCGGCGCTGGCCGGTGCGGTACGCCGGCTGGCCGAGTACGAGTGGCCGGTGCGCCTGACACCGACGGTGCGCGCGTCGCTCGAGGGGATCGGCGCGGCGCTCGGCGTGCCCGTCGACTTGACGGGAGATGTCGACGTCGGCCGATTGATGCAGCGGTTCGGGGCGGCGCGGGAGCTGGTCGAGGCCGTCCTGCGCAACAGCACGAACCCGACGATGCTGAGCGCCGGCTACAAGGTGAACGTCATCCCGGAGACCGCGACGGCGTTCGTCGACGGCCGCGTGGTGCCCGGCGCCCGCGAGGAGTTCGAGGCGACTGTCACGTCGTTGATCGGGCCGGCGGTGACGTGGGAGTACGAGCACGCCGAGGTCGCGCTGTCCGCCGACCCGACGTCTCCCACGTTCGCCGCGATGGCCGACGCGCTGCGGGCCGAGGACCCGGACGCCCATGTCGTCCCCGTCTGCATGGCCGGCGGCACCGACGCCAAGCAGTTCTCCCGGCTCGGCATCACCGGGTACGGCTTCTCGCCGCTGCGGCTGCCGCCGGACCTGAACTACTCGGCCCTGTTCCACGGCGTCGACGAGCGGGTGCCCGTCGACGCGTTGGAGTTCGGCGTCCGGGTACTGGACCGCTTCCTGACCACCTGACCTCGTTTTCTGCTGGGAGAGCCCTGTGCCCGAGACCGCACCGTACGGCAGCTGGCCGTCGCCGGTGACCGCCGAGATCGTCGCCGAGAACGACGGCCGTCCCGGCTGGATCAGCCACGCCGGCGGCGCCCTGTGGTGGGTGCACCCGCAGCCGGCGGAGGGCGGCCGGGTCGCGCTGCTGCGGCTGCCCGACGGCGCCGACGAGCCGGAGATCGTGCTGCCGGCGCCGTGGAACGTGCGCAGCCGGGTGCACGAGTACGGCGGGCTCGCCTACGTGGTCGTGCCGGGCGCGGCCGGTGGAGCCGGTGCCGCCGCCGTCGTGTTCGCCGAGTACTCCGACCAGCGGCTGTACCGGTTCGTCCCGGGCTCCGGCGAGGAGCCGGTGGCGCTGACGCCGTCGCCGTCGATCCCATCGGGGCTGCGGTACGCCGAGCCGGTGCTGGCGCCGTCGGGAACCGAGATCTGGTGCATCCGCGAGGAGCACACCGGCCCGGCGCCGACGGATCTGCGGCGTGCGCTGGTGGCGGTGCCGCTGGACGGCTCCGGCGAGATGCGGGTGCTGGTCGAGGACACCCACTTCCTGGCCTGCCCGCGGCCGTCGCCGGACGGTCAGCGGCTGGCGTGGATCGGCTGGGACCACCCGAACATGCCGTGGGACGGGACGCTGCTGCGGGTGGCGCCGGTGTCGTCCGACGGCGGGACGGCTCACGTCGGTGAGCCCGTCACCGTCGCCGGTGGGCCGTCGGAGTCGATCGCACAGGCCGAGTGGGAGACGTCGGACGCGCTGCTGATCGCGACCGACCGGACCGGCTGGTGGAACCTGCACCGGGTGCGGCTGTCCGACGACGGGGGCGCCGAGCCGGAGGTGCTGTGCGAGCGGGCCGAGGAGTTCGCCGGTCCGCTGTGGCAGCTGGGGCTGCGCTGGTTCGTGCCGATCGGCGAGGACGAGGTCGCGGTGATCCGTGGCCGGGCGTCGGCGCGGCTGAACCTGCTGGACACGAAATCCGGACTGCTCTACGACCTGCTCGAGGACGAGCACACCGAGTGGGCGCCGACGCTGGCGGTGTCCGGACGGACGGTGTACGGCGTCGCCGCGTCGCCGGTCACGCCGTTCGAGGTGGTCGAGGCGTCGGTCGGCGCGGTGTCGGCGGTGGTGCCGTCGGTGCTGTCCGTGCCGGTGACGTCGCTGCCGCTGCCACAGGTGCGCACGTTCTCCGGGCCGGGCGGACGTGACGTCCACGCGATCGTGTACCCCCCGTCGGGGCTGCGCTTCGGCGGCGTCGGCGGGGAGAAGCCGCCGTACATCGTGTTCGCGCACGGCGGGCCGACCGGCCGGGTGCCGATGGTGTACGACCTCGAGGTCGCGTACTTCACCAGCCGCGGCCTCGGCGTCGTCGAGGTCAACTACGGCGGCTCCACCGGGTTCGGCCGCGAGTACCGCGAGCGGCTGCGCGAGACCTGGGGCATCGTCGACGTCGAGGACTGCGTCGCCGCGGCGAAGGAGCTGGTCGACGAGGGACTGGCCGACGGCTCGCGGCTGGCGATCCGCGGCGGTTCTGCCGGCGGCTGGACGTCGGCGGCGGCGTTGGCGTTCACGGACGTGTTCGCCTGCGCGACGATCATGTACCCCGTGCTGGACCTGGTGGCGTTCCGGACCGGCGAGACGCACGACTTCGAGTCGCAGTACCTCGAGGGCCTGGTCGGGCCGTGGCCGGAGGCCGAGGAGCGGTACCGCGAGCGGTCGCCGATCAACGTGCCGGAGAAGTTCACCGTCCCGTTCCTGCTGCTCCAGGGGCTGGAGGACGAGGTCTGCCCGCCCGGCCCGACGGCGCGGTTCGCCGAGCGGGTGGCCGAGTTCGGGGTGGAGCACGAGTACGTCACCTTCGAGGGGGAGCAGCACGGCTTCCGTCGCAAGGAGACCATCGTGACGGCGCTGGAGAAGGAGCTGGCGCTGTACGCGAAGGTCTTCGGGTTCACGCCGTCGTGACGGGCGTGCCGTTGCGGCCGCTGGTCCGCGCGCGCCGCCTCGTCCCGGGCGACCGCGTCGCCGTCGTCTCGCCGGCCGGTCCGGTGCCGAAGGACCGCCTGGACGCCGGGTGCGCGATCCTGCGGTCCTGGGGGCTCGACGTCGTGGTCATGCCGCACGTGCTGTCGACGCACCCGTCGTTCGAGTACCTCGCCGGTGCGGATGCTGACCGGGCGGCGGACCTGCAGGAGGCGTGGTGCGACCCGTCCGTGGCGGCGGTGCTGTGTGCGCGCGGCGGGTACGGCGTGCAGCGGGTGGTGTCGCTGATGGACTGGGCGGCGATGGTCCATGCCGAGCCCAAGGTGTTGGTCGGGTACAGCGACATCACCGCGCTGCACTCGGCGTTCGCCAGGTTGCTGGGGGTGGCGACCGTGCACGGCCCGATGGTCGGGACGGAGGCGTTCGTCACGTCGGCGTCGACGGCGTCCGGGTTGCGGTCGATGCTGTTCTCTCCGTCGTCTTTGGAGGCGCGGGTGCTGGGGGCGCCGTCGGCACGGACGCTGGTGCCGGGGGTGGCGTCCGGCGTGACGGTGGGCGGCTGCCTGGCGCTGCTGGCCGCCGAGATCGGCACCCCGACCGGGCTGCCCTCGGCCGCGGGCGGCATCGTGCTGCTGGAGGACGTGGGGGAGAAGGCGTACCGGCTGGACGGGTTCCTCACCCATCTGCTGCGGTCCGGCTGGCTGGACGGCGTCGCCGGCATCGCCCTGGGCTCGTGGCACGACTGCGAGCCGGTGGAGGAACTGATGCTGGACCGGCTGGGTCCGCTGGGCGTGCCGATCATGACGGAGCTCGGCTTCGGCCACGGCCCGTCGACCATCACCGTCCCGCTGGGCGTCCCTGCGACGTTGGACGCCGACGCCGGCACCCTGACCCTCGACGTGGACGCACTCGTCTGACCCGCCGCACCCTTCATCATCCACGATCGACCACACCATGACGTGGTCGATCCTGGATGATCATGGACGGACGCGGCTGCTCACTCGTCGCGCGGCTCGCGGTCGGCCAGGATCTTGTCGACGGCGGCCGCCTGCTCCTCGTGCCCGGTGCTGAGATAGCTCTGCTTCGCGTCCATTAGGTCGGCCCGCGCCTCGGCGGCCCGCTCGCCCTCTGCAGGCGCCGACCGCCGGCCGGCCGCCGTGAGTTCCTCGAGCCACTTCCGGAATCCCGGCGGCTCCGGCCGCGAGTACTCCACCTCCGCCCCCGGCTCGTGGTACGCCGCGAGATCCTCGAACGTCACCC
Organism: Jiangella aurantiaca; assembly: GCF_004349105.1. Classification (GTDB taxonomy): domain Bacteria; phylum Actinomycetota; class Actinomycetes; order Jiangellales; family Jiangellaceae; genus Jiangella; species Jiangella aurantiaca. Next base: position 27,666 of record NZ_SMLB01000024.1, on the reverse strand, counting down.
CTCGCGCCGCGAGCCACTGTCGGGTCGACTCCGGGACGCGCGACGTGTCCTTCGTGGGGATGTCCTCCATGTACGTGGTCATACGATGCCGTCCCCAGCTTTCTCGCGGGACCGGGTACGGGTCGCCAGGCGGCGGCTCCGCCCCGAACACGTCGAACCACAGGTCGCGCAGGATCTCATCGGTCGTCCACTGCGTCTCCGACGGGAACGGCGGCTCTGACGAGTCACGGATGTGCGCGGCGAGCTCCTCGCGGAACCGCCGGATGTCGTTGTGGTTCGTCTCCAGCCACTGCGGCACGCTCTCGCACGCCTCGTAGTAGAAGTCGAGCAGCTCATCCTGATCGTGGCTGAAGACCTTCATCCATCGGTTGAAGTCAGGCGTCTGCTCCATCACAACTCCATGTAATCGACTCGGTGCGGATCGTCGGCGAAATAGCTCGTGATCAGCCGCCACGACTCGTCCTGGCCCTTCGCGAGGACGATCAGGCTACCTGGACGCTTGCCACGCTTCACCATGTCGTGCTCGCGAACACCGGGCATTTCCCCATGTCCGGCCATGGCGCCTCGACGTGCTCGCTTCCACATCTTCTTGCCGTCCCTCGTGTCGGTTCCCGGCGCCCGCTGGGTGTACACGTCCTGTGCCGTGACACCGGTGTCCGAAGTGCGGAGGAACACCTTGATGATTGTTTCGCCGGCCGCTTTGGAGTCGAGATATGTGTCGAGCTCCGCTCGATTGAGACCGGCGGCACGGAGTAGCGCGAGGAACGGCTTGGCGAACGCTTCGGGCGAGGTGTAGTAGCCGCTCGACGTGCCGACTTGGTGCGTTCCGCGGCGGCGCTGGCGCCAGGAGTCGGCGGACCCGTCCGCGTTCAGCCGCCACCCATCTACGCTGGCGGGGTCGAGCAGCCACTGCAGCCGGGCGACCATCTGCACCGGCGTGAGGTGGTGGCCATGGCGCTCGATCGCGTGCGCCGACTGCCCCGTCAGTAGGTCGCGCATGAGCGGCTGGTACTCGACCGGGCAGCAGGCTACGACCGCGTCGATCGCCCGCCGGTGGGCGTCGGCATCCGGGACGTTCTGGGCGATGACTGCGGTCTCCTGGGCACTGGTAACCGTGCTCGGCGGAGGTTCGGGCAGCGGGTCGACCGAGATGTCCGTCAGCCGCACCCCGGAGCCTGAACCGGTGGCGCGGAGGAGGGCGGCGATCTCGTCGGCATACCCCGTGAGCACGTGTGCGACCTCGGAGAACGCGTCTTCGCGGGCCGCGGTCATTCGGGTGCCGATCAGTCTGATCTCGTGCGCCGACTCCAGCAGCTCGCCCCTGACCGAGCCCTGCACGGCGTGCGCAGCCCGCTCGATGTCGGCAGCGGCACGTTCAACGACGCCGCGGATCCGGTCGTCGACTCGGCCCGCGATGTCGGGGAGCGCGTCGTTGGCGGCGCGCAGCGACTCCGCGGCGTGCCGCACGCCGTCGCCGTCCGCCGAGGTGGTCACGGAGCCGCCCTGCATCGTGCCGATCTACCGCGTCCACGGTAGTGGATGGGTGAGCGTCTGGTGTCGCTATGGCAACACCAGAGGCTCACCCATCGAGCGGGAACGTCAGCGCGGCCGGCCGTGCAGCAGCGGGTTGCCGACCTCGAGGTGGCGGAGCACCTCGTTGACGTCGTTGTCGCCGGTGGCGCCGGCGAGGCCGAAGTCGCGCGCCTCGATGACGACGCGGTCGGCGTAGACGTCGATGGTGAGGCCGCGGTTGATGTCGCGGGTGACGATCTCGCTGATGCTGCTGGTGTTCTCGCCGCGGGCGTCCCACTCGACGTGCATGGCGCCGGTGTTGATGGCGAGGAAGCCGTCCGGATGGCCGCCGGGCACGCGCCGCCGGACGGCCCAATCGCCGAGCTCGAACGGGTAGTGGGTGTGGCCGCTGAGGAAGATCGCGTTCGGGTGGTCGCCGAGCATGGCGGTGAGCTCGGCGTTCCGCTCGTGGTGCTCGTGGTACCACGGGATCCACGACGCGGAGACGGTGTCGCCGAGGGGGAAGTGGGTCATGACGATGACCTGCTTGCGCTGGGCGGTCCAGTAGTCGAGGCGCTCGTCCAGCCACGCGACCTGATCGTCTGACATGCCGACCTCGGGCGGCCGCGGGAACTCCTGCCCGATCACCAGCACCGGCACCTCACCGCCGCCGCCCTCCAGCACGTACTCGCCGTACACCTTGTCCCGCCCGGCGAAGTCCAGGAACCGGTCGCGCAGCGTCTCCCAGGACTCGGCCGCGTAGCTCTCGTGGTTGCCGATGGCCGCCACCAGCTGCGACGGCATGATCCCCGCCGCCTCCGCGCCGTCCACGACGTCGTGGATCTGCTGCCACTCTGCGGCCGTGCCGGTCGGGACGATGTCGCCGGCGATCAGCAGGCCGGCGCCGTCGGGCCGGACGGCGTCGAGGTCGCGCAGGCCGTGGGCGAAGTCGCGCGGATGGCCCTGGATGTCGCTGACCACCCACAGCGATGTCGCATCCTCCAGCGACGGCGTGGGCGTCGCGGTGGTGCGCACGGACACGCTGTCGATCGCCCAGTACCAGGAGTTGCGCGGCGCCTCGAGGCGCCACCGGAACACGGCCTGCCGTACGCCGTCGGGGACGGCGAAGCGCAGCGCTTCGGTGCTGTTGGCGAGCTCGCCGTCGTAGTTGTTCGTCGTGTTCGTGGAGTCGTAGCGCAGCAGCGTGGTCTCCTCGCCGCTGCCGTCGAACTCGACGGTGACCGTGGCGGACTGGCCGGTCCACGGCCGCAGGTGGGAGTCGAACGTCAGCTCCAGCTCGTCGTGCCCGAACACCCGCACCGGCCGCGAGGCCAGCGTGCTGTCGAACCGATCGGCGGCGCCGGCGGCGTCGTCGTACTCGTCGGAGTCGGCAACGGCGATGACGTCGTCCGCGCGGGCGAACCGGAACCGCATCTGGTCCTCGGCCGCCGTCCAGTTCTCACGCGTCGTGAACGACCAGCCGCGCCAGTCGTCGACGCCGCCGGCCCGCATCTCGGGAGCCACCTCGACGGCCCAGCCGCGCGGCGGCTCGTGCGTGTAGCCGCCGTCGGCGACCTCGCCGGACAGCCCGTTGAAGCTCTCGCGCCACAGGGTCTGCTGACCCAGGCGCGACTCCTCGGCCACCGCCGTCGTCTCCATGACCGCCAGCGGGGCGGCCACCGCGGCGCTCATCAGTGCTGCCGTCACAGCTGCGCGTCTGCGCGCTCGGATCGTCATGGCCGGACGGTAAGTGGCTGAGGTGACCAGCGGTCAGGGATCGGGCGACGGGGAGGTGACCAGCGGCCGTCAGGCCCGGGAAACAAACTTGCCCAACAGGAAGATTTGCACGATCCGCAAGAAGTGAGTTAGTGTCAGATTGCGCATGGGGCAGGCTGGTAGTCGCAGTCTCACATCGAGGTGGGCCCCAGCGCACGGCGCTCTCAGGCTGCTCACAGGTTCGCCGTGGTGTTCTGACGTCGCACTTCTCACACGCTTGGAGTTCATCGGTGGCGACATTCCTCTACCGGCTCGGCCGGTTCTCGTATCGGCGCCGCGGGGTGGTGCTGGCCATCTGGCTCGGCCTCGTCGCCCTCGTCGGGGTGGGTGCGGCGACGCTCTCCGGGCCCACGTCCGACTCGTTCTCCATCCCGGGTACCGAGTCCCAGGAGGCATTCGATCTCCTCGACGAGCGCTTCCCCGGCGGCAACACCGACGGGGCGCAGGCGCGGGTCGTGTTCGCCGCACCCGAGGGCGAGACCCTCACCGACCCCCAGAACCAGTCCGCCGTAGAGGGGGTTCTGGCCGAGCTCGCCACGGCGCCGCAGGTGGCGCAGGTGCCCGATCCCTTCGAGGCCGGCACCGTGTCCGAGGACCAGAGCATCGCGTTCTCGCAGGTGACCTACTCCGTCCAGTTCGCCGACCTGACCGACGAGGCCAGGGATGCGCTGTTCGAGGCGGCCGAGACCGGACGCGACGCCGGCCTGACGGTGGAGCTCGGCGGCGAAGCGGCCATGGCCGAGGAGGAGCCGGGCGGCGGCACCGAGTTCGTCGGCATCGCCGTGGCGGCGGTGGTCCTCGTCCTCACGTTCGGCTCGCTGATCGCCGCGGGGCTCCCGCTGCTGACGGCCATCCTGGGCATCATCATCGGCATCTCGGCGATCACCGCCGCCAGCGGGTTCATCGACATCGGCTCCAGTACGCCCACGCTCGCCCTCATGCTCGGGCTCGCCGTCGGCATCGACTACGCGCTGTTCATCGTGTCGCGGTACCGGCACGAGCTGGCGATCGGCCGCGAGGGCGAGGAGGCGGCCGGCCGTGCCGTGGGCACCGCCGGTTCCGCCGTCGTGTTCGCGGGGCTGACCGTCATGATCGCGCTGGCCGGCCTGTTCGTCGTCGGCATCCCGATGCTGACGGAGATGGGCCTGGCCGCGGCGCTCACCGTCGGCATGGCCGTCATCATCGCGCTGACCCTCCTGCCGGCCCTGCTCGGCTTCGCCAAGCACCGAGTCATGGGCGGGCGCATCCCGGGCCTGCGGAAGGTGCGCGATCCCGAAGGCGACGGCGGCAAGCCCACCCTGGGCCGGCGCTGGGCGAACCTGGTCACCCGCCGGCCGATCCCGGTGCTCGTCGTCGCCGGTGCCGCCATGATCGCCCTGGCGGCTCCGCTGCTGGACCTGCGCCTGGGCCTGCCCGACGAAGGCAGCTCACCGCCCGACAGCACGCAGCGGAAGGCCTACGACCTGACCGTCGAGGGATTCGGCGCCGGCTTCAACGGCCCGCTGACAATCGTGGTCGACGGCACCACGACCGACGACCCGCAGGCGGCGGCCGATGAGGTCGTCGCGACGCTCGGCGGCATCGACGGCGTCGTCTCGGTCTCGCCTCCGATGTTCAACCAGGCCGGCGACACCGCCATCGTCAACCTCGTGCCCGAGACCGCGCCCGGCAGCGCGGAGACCGAAGACCTGGTGGCGACCATCCGCGACCAGGGCGAGATCCTGTTGGACGAGACCGGCGCGACGCTCGCCGTCACGGGTGTGACGGCCATCAACATCGACTTCACCGAGCGGATGGCCGACGCGCTCCTGCCGTACCTGCTGCTGGTCGTCGGATTGTCGCTGATCCTGCTGACGGTGGTGTTCCGATCGATCCTCGTGCCGCTCAAGGCCGCGCTCGGGTTCCTGCTCACCATGGGCGCCACGTTCGGCGCCATCGTGGCGGTGTTCCAGTGGGGCTGGTTCAACGGCCTGCTGGGCATCGAGCAGACCGGCCCGATCGTCAGCATGCTGCCGATCTTCCTCATCGGCGTGGTGTTCGGCCTCGCGATGGACTACCAGGTCTTCCTGGTCACCCGGATGCGCGAGGAACACGTGCACGGCGCGTCGCCCACGGAGTCGGTGGTCATCGGCTTCCAGCACGGCGCCCGCGTGGTCAGCGCCGCCGCGATGATCATGATCAGCGTGTTCGCCGCCTTCATCTTCGGCGGTGAGGACATCATCATGCAGGTCGGCCTCGCACTGGCCGCGGCGGTCGCGTTCGACGCGTTCGTCGTCCGCATGACGATCGTCCCTGCAGTCATGACGCTGCTGGGCAGCCGGGCCTGGTACCTGCCGCGCTGGCTCGACCGCCTGCTCCCGAACGTCGACGTCGAGGGCGAGAAGCTGGCCCGCCAGCTCCGAGAGGAGCCCGAGGCGGAACTGGAGCCGGAGCGGGAGCCGGCACAGCGCTAGACCCCCCGGTGAAGAGGACGGGCGGCCGGACGGAGAGGTCCCGGCCGCCCGTCCGCCTGTCCGGCGCACGCCGTCGCCGGCGGCGAGAGGCAGCCGCGCGCAACTTTTCTCACTCAGCAGTTTTGCGGACTCTGCAACTTTTCGATAAAGTAGTTGACATGACAGTAGAAGTGGGCCTGCGCGAGCGCAAGAAGGCGGCCACTCGCGCCGCGCTCAGCGCCGCCGCCAACCGGCTCGCCGTCGAGCTGGGGGTCGAGCACGTCACCGTCGAGGCGATCGCCGCGGCCGCCGACGTCTCGCCCCGCACGTTCCACAACTACTTCTCCAGCCGCGAGGAGGCGATCGTCGCCTCCATCGTCGACTGGGCCGACCGGCTCACCGACGAGCTCGAGAAGCGGCCCGCCGACGAGCCCATGTGGGACAGCCTGCAGCGCGTGTTCCTCGACTCCGTCGACGAGAGCCCCGACGGCCATGCCCGCCTGATCAGGCAACTCGAGATGATCAAGGCGAACCCGGCGGTCATCGCCAGCCAGCTCTCCGCCCTCGAGACCATGCGCCGCCGGTTCGCCGAGACGATCGCCGCCCGCACCGGCACCGACGCGAGCATCGACCTCTACCCGCACCTCATCGCCGGCGCCGCCGGCCACGCGGTCAAGACGGCCATGGACCTCTGGGCGCTGGGTCAGCACGACCGCCCGCTGCGCGACCTGATCGCCGAGGCGTTCACCCTCGTCAGGGCCGGGCTGCCGCAGCCTGACCCGTCGAGGAGCTGACCGCCCGCGCGTAGTGGCAGGCCGCCTGGACGGCCGTCCCGCCGGCCAGCACACCGGGGTCCTCGCCGCGGCAGGCGCCGTCCACCCCGGCCGTCGCCGCGGCGCCCGACGCCAGCACTGGGCAGCGCAGGTGGAACCGGCAGCCGGACGGGATCCGCGTCGGGTCCGGGGGCTCGCCCTGCAGGACGACGGGGGAGCCGGGCGCGTCCGGCAGAACCGACAGCAGCGCCTGCGTGTACGGGTGCTCCGGCGCGGTGAGGATCTTCTCCACCGGCCCGGTCTCGACGATCCGGCCCAGGTACATGACGGCGACCCGGTCGGCGATGTTCCACGCCAGCCCGAGGTCGTGCGTCACCACCAGCGCCGCCAGCCCCAGCTCGTCACGCAGCCGCAGCAGCAGCGCCAGGATCTCGCCGCGCACCGACGCGTCCAACGACGCGACCGGCTCGTCGGCGACGATGACGTTCGGCTCCAGCACCAGCGCGCCGGCGATCACGACCCGTTGCCGCTGCCCGCCGGACAGCTCGTGCGGAAAGCGCAGGAAGAGCCGCTCCGGCGGCCGCAGCCCGGCCCGCGACAGCGCGTCGGCGACCCGCTCCCGCTCGTTCGGGACGTCGCCGTGGATGCGCAGCCCCTCGGCGACGGCGTCGTAGACGGTGTGCCGCGGGTTCAGCGAGCCGCTCGGATCCTGCAGCACCAGCTGGACGTCGCGGCGGAACCGTTTGAGCGCCTTCGACGTGTACGCCAGGGGAGTACCACGGTGCAGCACCCGGCCCGACGTCGGCCGCTCCAGCCCGAGCAGGGTGCGGGCCAGCGTCGTCTTGCCGCACCCGGACTCGCCGACCAGCGCGACGATCTCGCCCGGCGCGATGTCGAGGTTGACGCCGTCGACGGCGCGAGCGCGGCCGCCGCCGCGGCGGGCCTCGAACTCGACGTGTACGTCCTCGGCGGACAGGATCGGGTCGCTCACGCCGGCTCCTTCGTCAGAAGGGAGAGACCCTCGTCGGGCAGGACGTGGACGCAGGCGGCCCGCCGGTCATCGTCGGCCGTGGGCCACAGTGCCGGGTCGACGCGGTCGCAGTGGTCCAACCGGGCCGGGCAGCGCGGATGGAACGCGCAGCCGGTGGGCAGCTCGGCCGGGTCGGGCGGGTCGCCGGCCAGCCCCTGCGGCCGCCGCCGCGACGCCGGGTCGCCGATCCGCGGAAACGCCGCCGCCAGCGCCTGGCCGTATGGGTGCCGGGCCGCGCCGAACACCGCCGCGGCCGGGCCCTCCTCGACGATCCGGCCGGCGTACATGACGGCCAGCCGGTCACACGTGTCGGCGAGCACGGACAGGTCGTGGCTGATCATCAGCAGGCTGATGTCCTGCTCGGCGACCAGCGACTCGATCAGCGTCAGGATCTGCGCCTGGATCATCACGTCCAGCGCGGTCGTCGGCTCGTCGGCGACGATCAGCTTCGGGTCGCAGGCCAGCGCCATCGCGATCATCACCCGCTGCCGCTGCCCGCCGGACAGCTCGTGCGGGTACGCGTCGGCGCGCCGGGCCGGCAGGCCGACGTGCTCGAGCAGCTCGCCGGTCTTCCGCCGGATCTCGGCCTCGGTGGCCTTCGAGTGCAGCCGGATCGGCTCGGCGATCTGCGCGCCGATCCGCTGGACGGCGTTGAGCGAGTGCATCGCGCCCTGGAAGACGATCGAGGCGCCGGCCCAGCGGACCGCCCGCAGGCGCCCCCACGACATCGTCAGGATGTCCTCACCATCGAACCGGATTTCACCGGTAAGACGAGCGGTCTTCGGCAACAGCCGCAGCAGCGCCAGCGCCATCGTCGACTTGCCGCAGCCGGACTCGCCGGCCAGACCGAGCTTCTGTCCGGCCTCCAGCGCGAAACTCACGCCGCGGACGGCCGGCACGTCCCCGCCCCCGGTCCGATACGTCACGGTCAGGTCGTCGACCTCGAGCAGGCTCATCAGAGGCGCTCCCTCAGCTTCGGGTTCAGGACGCCCTCGATCGCCCGGCCGACCAGCGTGAACGCCAGCACGACCAGCACGATCGCGATGCCCGGCGGCAGGATGTACCACCACATGCGGGAGCTGACGGCGCCGACGTCGCGCGCCGCCTGGATGGTCGCGCCCCAAGACGCCGTCGTCGGGTCGCCGAGCCCCAGGAACGCGAACGTCGACTCCGTCAGGATCGCCGACCCCACCATCAGCGTCGTCTGCGCCAGCACGATCGGCATCACGTTGGGCAGCACGTGGTTGCTCATGACGTGCAGGTGCCCGCCGCCCAGCGCCCTGGCCCGCTCGATGTACGGCCGGGCCTCGACGGCGAGCGTCTGCGCGCGCACCAGCCGGGCCGTCGTCGGCCAGGACGTCACGCCGATCGCGACGATGATCGTCGTCAGGCTGCGGCCCAGGACCGCGGCCAGCGCGACGCCCAGGACCAGCGACGGCATGACGAGGAACCAGTCGGTCACCCGCATCAGCAGGCTGGACCCCCAGCCGCCGAAGTGCCCGGCCAGGATCCCGAACAGCGTGCCGAAGGCGATCGAGATGAACGTCGCCCAGAATCCCACCGTCAGCGAGACCCGCGACCCCCAGATGATCATGTCGACCATCGAGCGGCCGGACCGGTCCGTGCCCAGCGGGAAGTCCGCGCTCGGCCCGTCCAGTGGCGAGCCCGGCGGACGGGTGACGCTCAGCGCGTTGTCGGGCGTGAGGACCGGCGCGAGTAGTGCCGTCAGCACGAACAGCGCGAGCACGACCAGCCCGAACACGCCGGCCTTGTTCTGCCGGAACTGCGACCAGAACCGTGCGGCCGTCCGCCGTCGCCGCGCCCACACCAGCCCGTTCATGGCCGCACCCGCGGGTCGAGAATGGGATAGAGCAGGTCGGCCAGCAGGTTCATGAGGATCACCGCCGCGGAGAACAGGATGAACAGCCCTTGCACGAGCGGCAGGTCCGGCACGCTCAGGCCGGAGTAGAACAGCTGGCCCAGGCCCGGCCAGCTGAAGATCGTCTCGACCAGCACGGCGCCGAACACGACGAAGCCGAGGTTGACGAAGATCAGCGTGACGGTGGGCAGCAGCGCGTTCGGGACGGCGTGGCGGCGCCGCACGATGAGGTCGCGCAGCCCCTTCGCCCGAGCGGTGACGATGTAGTCGCTCCCCATCTCGTCCAGCAGCGACGACCGCATGATCATCAGGTACTGCGCATACACCACGGCCACCAGCGTGACCAGCGGCAGCACCATGTGGTGCGCGACGTCGGGGATGCGTTCCCAGCCCTCGACGGCGGTGCTCTCCATGCCGCTGGTCGGGAACCAGCCGGCGCCGGAGGCGAAGATCACGATGAGGATCAGGCCCAGCCAGAAGCTCGGCACCGACCACAGCGTCAGCGCCACGCCGGTGTTGACGCGGTCGCTCAGGCTGCCGTGGTTCCATGCGCCGCGCACGCCCAGCCAGAGGCCGAGCGCCGCCGAGATCACCACGCTGGTGCCGACCAACAACACCGTCGGCCACAGCCGCTCGCCGATGAGGTCGGTGACCGGCCGGTTGAACTGGAACGAGTCGCCGAAGTCCAGCCGCAGCACGCCCGTCAGGTACGACCAGAACTGCTCGGCCAGCGGCTTGTCCAGGCCGAACTCGCGGCGCAGCTGTTCCTGCTGCTCGATGCTCACCGGACGGCCGTGCGTCATCGTCCGCACCGGGTCGCCCGGGATGATGCGGAACAGGAAGAAGCTGGTCAGAATGACGGCGAACAGCGAGACCAGCGAGCCGCCGAGCTTCTCGCCGTAGTACCGGAGCCTGCGCCGGACGCCGGACCGGTCCCGCACGCTCTGCGCGAGCTGCGGGACCGGCGCGGTCGGCAGTGCCGAATCAGCCATTGAGCTCCTATTCGCGGTCGTCCGCGGTGGCCGTCCGCTGGCGGAGCAGGAGCACGACCAGCAGCAGCACGACGATCGCGACGGCGACGATGCCGATGATCAGCCCGGTGTTCGAGCCGCCGTCGTCGGAGCCGCCCTCGTCGGCGCCGGCCGCCGCGTCGTCCTCCTCGCCGACGGGGACCGCGGACCACCAGCTCCAGTAGCCGTCCTGGCCCCAGAAGTTGCCGCCCGGGTCCGGCTGCGGGGTCATCTCGGCGATGACGTCGCTGCGGTACGCCTCGAGCTGGTTGGCGTAGCCCCACACCACGAAGATGTTGTCCTCGTAGAGCGTGCGCTGCATGTCCTTGACGATCTCGGCGCGGGCGTCGACGTCCAGCTCGGACAGCTGCTCGCCGTAGAGCCGGTCGTACTCCTCGTTGCAGTAGTACGCGTCGGACAGGTAGGGCCCGCCGAGCTCCGTCGGCAGCCCGCTGCACAGGTTGATCGACAGGACGTAGTTCGGGTCCGGATTGACGTTCCAGCCGGTGGTGAGGATGTCGTAGGTGCCCTCGTCGAGCAGCGAGCCGACCTCGGACACCGGCTCGACGCGCAATTCCATGCCGGCCTCGCGAGCCCACTCGGCCATCATCTCGGCGGCCTGGATGTACTGCGGGTTGTCGCCGTGCACGTTGAACCGGAACGACAGCGGCCGCCCGTCGGGCCCGACGCGGATGCCGTCGCCGCCGGGCGCGTAGCCGGCCTCGTCGAGCAGCCGGTTCGCCTCGTCGATGTCGAAGCCGATCTCCTCGTCGCCCTCGGGCTCCCAGTGGAAGGTGTCGTAGCGGGACGGGATGTACCCGCCGTTGGCCTCGCCGAGGCCACCATAGGCGACCTCGTAGATGGCCTCGCGGTCGATGGTGTGCACGAGCGCCTGGCGCACGACGGGGTCCTGCAGCGCCGGGTGCCCGTCGCCGAACGGGGTGCCGTCCTGCAGCCGAGCGCCGGGGTTGAGCGTGACCGCCTGGAACCGCTTGCCCTCGGCGGCGTTGACGGTGATGTTCTCCTCGTTCTGCAGCGTCTCGTACTGCGCCGGCGTCAGGCCGAAGACGAAGTCGACCTCGCCGCTGCGCAGCGCCTCGACCTGCGCGTCCGGGTCGTCGATGTAGCGCAGGACCAGCTGGTCGAACTTCGGCGCGCCCCGCCAGTAGTCCGGGTTGGCCTCCAGCGTGATCGACACGTTCGGCTGGTAGTCGGTGAGGATGAACGGGCCGTTCCCGACGATCGGGAACTCGGTGTCGTTGTTGAACGCGCCGAAGTCGTCGACCTGCGACCAGATGTGCTCCGGCAGGATCGGCACGTCCAGCGCGAGCATGGTGACCTGCGGCTCGTTGAGGACGATCTCGACGGTGTGCTCGTCGGTGGCGGTGACGGACGCGAAGTTCTCGACGAAGTTGCCGTTCGCCTCGGCGGCGGCCGGGTCGGTCATCATCGTGTTGAACGTCCAGGCGACGTCCTCGGCCGTGACCGGCTCGCCGTCGCTCCAGGTGACTCCCTCGCGGATGAGGTAGGTCCAGGTGAGGCCGTCCTCGGACGTCTCCCAGTCCTCCGCCAGGGCGGGGATCGTCTCACCGGTCTCGGGATCGTAGTTGGTGAGGAAGTCGTACATCCACCGGTGCATGTTGGTCGTGATCAACCGCACCGCGACGAACGGGCTCAGCGAGTCGACTTCCTGCGACACGGCGATCGTCAAAGACGTCGGCTCGGCATCGTCGGTCGCCGCGGTCGCGGGGAGCCCGGCGGCCGCCAGCCCGGAGACCGCCAGCGCGGCCGCTGCCACGCCGGCGGCGAACCGGCCGACTCTGCCGCGGTGGTGTGTTCGGTGCGCTCGGGCGCGGGGAACGGATGTCGCCATGGGGGTACCTCGCATTCGACACGCGGAGTCGCGCCAGTAGACCTGTTGGCCGGTTGGTCTACCACTGGGCCAGACTTGCCGTCAATGGTCTGGACCTGTGGTGCGGGTGAACGTCCTGCCGCCTTTGCGGGATCGAGACCGAACTGCAGATCTTCCCGTGACGCGCGAAACACCCAGGACATTCGACTGTGTGGCGCGGAAACGGATGGAAACGGTCGCGTTGGCCCGTCCTTGAGCCGTTGGCAGGGCCGCGGAGAGAGTGGCCCGTCCCGACAGCGGTTCCTCCATGATCATCAAGGATTCGACACCCTATGGCGGGGTGGATCCTTGATGATCAAGGGTGTGGGCGTCGGTAATCGCTTGCCGGTGGCCGGGGTGGGCCATCATGAGGATTTCTGGAGCGTCGACACGTTTACAGGCGTAGTGCGACACGAGTTTTCGTGCTGAACGTGATCAACTTCCGCGCCCCGGACAATGGAGAGCAGGGGGCTGGCCAACGCGGCAAACCCCTCTCTCGTCCGCGGTGGAGAATAGGCCCATGCCAAGCGTCCGCGACGTCGTCATCCTCGGTTCGACCGGTTCGGTGGGCACTCAGGCCATCGACGTCGTCAAGCGGAACCCGGACCACCTCCGCGTCTCCGGGCTGGCGGCCGGCGGGGGAGACCCGGCGTCCCTAGCAGCGCAGGCGCTGGAGCTTGGCGTCGAGACCGTCGCGGTCGCGAAGGCGGGCGCCGCCGAGGACATTCTCCTCGCGTTCTACGCCGAGGCGAGCAAGCGCGGATACGAGACGGGGGAGTACCGCGTCCCCAAGGTCCTCGCCGGCCCGGACGCCGCCGCCGAGCTCGCGGCCACCCAGCAAGCGGACGTCATCCTCAACGCCATCACCGGCTCCATCGGCCTCGCCCCGACTCTCGCTGCCCTCCAGGCCGGCCGCACCCTGGCTCTGGCGAACAAGGAGTCCCTCATCGCGGGCGGTCCCCTCGTGAAGGCCAAGGCCAAACCCGGCCAGATCGTCCCCGTCGACAGCGAGCACAGCGCGCTCGCCCAGTGCCTCCGCTCCGGCACCAGCCGAGAGGTCCGCAAGCTCGTCCTCACCGCCAGCGGCGGCCCGTTCCGCGGCCGCACGCGCGCGCAGATGAGCGACGTCACACCCGAGCAGGCGCTGGCGCACCCCACCTGGAGCATGGGCCCGGTCGTCACCATCAACTCGGCGAACCTGGTGAACAAGGGGCTGGAGCTGATCGAGGCGCACCTGCTGTTCGACGTGCCGTTCGACGCGATCGAGGTGGTCGTGCACCCGCAGTCGATCGTCCACTCGATGGTCGAGTTCGTCGACGGCTCGACGATCGCGCAGGCCAGTCCGCCCGACATGCGCATCCCGATCGCGCTGGCGCTGTCGTGGCCGGACCGCCTGCGCGACGCCGCGCCCGCCTGCGACTGGACCAAGGCTTCCACGTGGGAGTTCGAGCCGCTCGACAACGACGCCTTCCCGGCGGTCGAGCTCGCCAGAGCGGCGGGCATGCGCGGAGGCCTCGCGCCCGCCGTCTACAACGCGGCCAACGAGGAGTGCCTGGCGGCGTTCGTCGCCGGCCGGCTGCCGTTCGTGGGCATTGTCGACACCATCGACCGTATCCTTGACGAGTACGGTGGTGGTGACGCACGGAGCGTCGACGACGTGGCGGCCGCGGAGCACTGGGCCCGAGCCCGGGCGCGCGAGCTCGCCGGATCGGAAGAGGAACACTGATGGACCTGCTCGCCGTCGTCGGCATCGTGCTGTTCGCGGTCGGGCTCATCGTCTCGATCGCGCTGCACGAGATCGGCCACCTCGTGCCGGCGAAGCTGTTCGGCGTCAAGGTCAGTCAGTACATGATCGGCTTCGGCCGGACGGTGTGGTCGCGCAAGCGCGGCGAGACGGAGTACGGCGTCAAGGCCATCCCTCTGGGCGGCTTCGTCCGCATGATCGGCATGTTCCCGCCCGAGCCCGGCGGCGACGCCACACAGCTGCGGCAGTCCAGCACCGGCCTGTTCCAGACCATGGCCCGCGACGCCCGCAACGCCTCGCGTGAGGAGATCGGCCCCGGCGACGAGGACCGCGTCTTCTACCGCAAGGCGTGGTGGAAGAAGCTGATCATCATGCTGGGCGGCCCGGCCATGAACATCGTGCTGGCCATCGTGCTGGCCGGCGGCGTGCTCATGACGTTCGGCAACCCCGACAAGCCGGTGTTCGCCCCCCTCGTCAGCGTCGTCAACGAGTGCGTCATCCCGGCCTCGGAGAACCGCACCGAGTGCAACGACACCGACACGGTCGCGCCCGCGGCGGCGGCCGGCATCCTTCCCGGCGACCGCGTGGTCGAGATCGAGGGCACGCCGGTCACCAGCTGGACCGAGGTCTCGGCCGCCATCCAGGCCGCGGGCGAGGGCCCCATGGCCATGGTCATCGAGCGCGACGGGCAGCGCATCGACCTCGCGCCCGACCTCATCGTGGCCGAGCGGCCCGACCCCGACGGCCCCGAGGGCGCCACCATCGAGACCAGCTTCCTCGGCATCGCCCCGACGCTCGACCACTTCGAGCAGGAGGACGTCGGCGGCACGCTCGCGTGGACGGGCGGCTTCATCAGCAACACCGCCGAGGCCATGTCGCGCATCCCGCAGCGCATGGTCGACGTGTGGGACGCGGCCTTCGGCGGCGCCGACCGAGGCGCCGACACGCCGGTGAGCATCGTCGGCGCCGGGCGCATCGGCGGCGAGATCGCGTCGGCCGACGGTCTCACCGCGGCGCAGCGGGTGGCCACGTTCGTCATGATGCTGGCCTCGTTCAACATGGCCATCGCCATCTTCAACCTGGTGCCGCTGCTGCCACTGGACGGCGGGCACGCCGCAGGCGCCATCTGGGAGGCCATCAAGCGGGCCTTCGCCAAGGTGTTCCGCCGGCCCGAGCCGCAGCCTGTCGACGTCGCCAAGGCGCTCCCACTGGCGTACGGGGTCGCCGTCGTGCTCATCGGCATGAGCGCGCTGCTGATCTACGCCGACCTCGTGAACCCCGTCCGGCTACTGGGCTAGCGCCGCGAGAAGCAAGGAGAGAGTGAAGTCGATGAATGTCGCCCTGGGGATGCCGCAGCTACCACCGCCGGTGCTCGTGCCACGGCGCAAGTCGCGCAAGATCCGCGTCGGCAAGGTCGAGGTCGGCGGCGACGCACCCATCAGCGTCCAGTCCATGACGACGACGCCGACGGTCGACATCAACGCGACGTTGCAGCAGATCGCCGAGCTCACCGCGGCCGGCTGCGACATCGTCCGGGTCGCCGTGCCCAGCGCCGACGACGCCGACGCGCTGCCGGCCATCGCGAAGAAGTCGCAGATCCCGGTCATCGCCGACATCCACTTCCAGCCCAAGTACGTCTTCGCGGCCATCGACGCCGGCTGCGCCGCCGTCCGCGTCAACCCGGGCAACATCAAGAAGTTCGACGACAAGGTCGGCGAGATCGCCAAGGCGGCCAAGGACGCCGGCATCTCGCTGCGCATCGGCGTCAACGCCGGCTCGCTCGACCCTCGGCTGCTGGCCAAGTACGGCAAGGCCACGCCGGAGGCGCTGGTCGAGTCCGCCGTCTGGGAGGCGTCGCTGTTCGAGGAGCACGACTTCCACGACTTCAAGATCTCGGTGAAGCACAACGACCCCGTCGTCATGGTCCGCGCCTACGAGCTGCTGGCCGAGCGCGGCGACTGGCCGCTGCACCTCGGCGTCACCGAGGCCGGACCGGCCTTCCAGGGCACCATCAAGTCGGCGACGGCGTTCGGCGCGCTGCTCTCGAAGGGCATCGGCGACACCATCCGGGTCTCGCTGTCCGCGCCGCCGGTCGAAGAGGTCAAGGTCGGCAACCAGATCCTGCAGTCGCTGAACCTGCGCCCCCGCAAGCTCGAGATCGTGTCCTGCCCGTCCTGCGGCCGTGCCCAGGTCGACGTCTACACCCTCGCCGACCGCGTCACCGCAGGCCTGGAGGGCATGGAGGTCCCGCTGCGGGTCGCCGTCATGGGCTGCGTGGTGAACGGCCCCGGGGAGGCGCGCGAGGCCGATCTGGGCGTAGCATCCGGCAACGGCAAGGGCCAGATCTTCGTGAAGGGTGAGGTCGTCAAGACGGTGCCCGAGTCGGAGATCGTCGAGACACTGATCGAAGAGGCCATGCGGATCGCCGAGACGATGGACGCCGGCGACGGCGACGGCGGGCCGGTGATCACCGTCGCCTGACGGCGGCGCTCGGGGGAGAGGGGGCGACGTGATCGGGACGTCGACGGCGGTCCGGCCGCTGAGCCAGGCCGACCTGGACGACACTGTCGCGCTGCTCGACCGCGACCCCTGCCTCGACGTGTTCGTCGGCTCCCGGGTGCACGCGTCGGGGCTGGCACCGTCGCGACTGGCCGGCGAGCTCTGGGGCTACTACGAGGACCAGCGGCTGCGGTCGCTGTGCTACTCCGGCGCGAACCTGGTGCCGGTCGCGGCGTCGGCCCGGGCCGCCCGCACGTTCGCCGACCTCGCCGTCCGCCGCGGCCGCCGGTGCTCGTCCATCGTCGGACCGGCCGACGCGGTGCTGTCGATGTGGGACCTGCTCCGCCCCGAGTGGGGCCCGGCCCGCGAGGTGCGCGCCTGCCAGCCGGTCATGGCGATCAGCTCGGCACCGGTCGTCCCCGCCGACCCGCTGGTCCGCCGGGTGCGCCCGGACGAGATCGACGTGCTGCTGCCGGCCGCCATCGCGATGTTCACCGAGGAGGTCGGCGTCTCACCCACCAGCACCGACGGCGGCGCGTACTACAAGGCGAGGCTCACCGAGCTGGTCCGGGCCGGCCGCGCGTTCGCCCGGTTCGAGGACGGCGAGATCGTCTTCAAGGCCGAGATCGGCGCCGTCACACCGCACGCCTGCCAGGTGCAGGGCGTCTGGGTGCGGCCCGAGCGACGCGGCGAGCGGCTGTCCGTCGGCGGCATGGCGGCCGTCGTCGAGTATGCGCTGCGCGAGATCGCGCCGGCCGTCACGCTCTACGTGAACGACTTCAACGTCGCCGCCCGCGGCGCGTACCGCCGGGTCGGCTTCACCGAGGTCGGCCGGTTCGCGACCATCATGTTCTGAACGTCGGGCAGACTGTGCACGATGAACAGCCGCACCCCCCGGCTCGTCGCTGCCCTCGCCGTCGCAGGCATCCTCACCGCCACCGCCTGCGGGGGCGACGACGGTGACGATCCCGGCGCCGCGCCCTCCTCGCCCGCCGCTCCGTCGACGCCACAGTCGCCGACCCCGACGCCGACTCCGACGCCGACTCCGACGCCGGATCCCCGCACGTTCACGCTGGTCGCGACCGGTGATGTGCTGCTGCACGAACGGCTGTGGACGCAGGCGCGCAACGACGCCGGGCCGGGCGAGGAGATGGACTTCGCGCCGCAGCTGGCGAACATCGCGCCGATCGTCCAGGGCGCCGGCCTGGCCGTCTGCCACCTCGAGGTGCCGCTCGCGCCGGCCAGCGGGCCGTACGAGGGCTATCCGATGTTCTCCGGCCCGCCGCAGGTCGCCACCGCGCTGGCCGAGACCGGCTACGACGCCTGCACCACCGCGTCGAACCACACGTTCGACCAGGGCGCCGACGGCGTCGACCGCACGCTGGCCACCCTCGACGCCGCCGGGCTGGCACACGCCGGCTCGGCCCGCACGCCCGACGAGGCGCAGCAGATCACCCACGTCGAGGTCGCGACCGACGGCGGCCCTGTCGACGTCGCGCTGCTGTCGTACACGTTCGGCTTCAACGGCATCCCGGCGCCGGACGGCGAGACCTGGCGCGGCAACGAGATCGACCTGGACCGCATCCTGGCCGACGCCGCCACCGCCCGCGCCGAGGGCGCCGACGTCGTCGTCACGGCGCTGCACTGGGGCGACGAGTACGTCCACGAGCCCAACCAGCTGCAGAGCGACCTCGCACCGCAGCTCATCGCGTCGCCCGACATCGACCTGCTGCTCGGCCACCACGCGCACGTCGTGCAGCCGATCGAGAACGTCGGCGGCGAGTGGGTCGTCTACGGCATGGGCAACCTCATGGCCAACCACGCCGAGCCTGAGGGCCCGAAGGCCGAGGGCCTGCTCACCCGCTTCACGTTCGCGGAGCAGGACGGTGGCTTCGCCGTCACGAACGCCGAGTTCCTGCCGCTCTACCAGACCTACCAGCCGCCGGTCGAGGTGCTCGACGTGCCCGCGGCGCTGGCCAGTGGCGACACCGGCACGGCGACGGCGGCCCGGCTGCGGCAGGCGCGCGACCGCACCGCCGAGATCGTGTTGAGCCGCGGTGGTGCGGCCGCCGGGCTGACCATGCTCGAATCCCCGTGACCACCCGCTGACCGGGCGGTTATCCTCGTCCTTTCGTTGTCGAACCCTGCCCGATCCGTCCGTGGAAGCCCTGGAGAACCCCGTGATCCTGCGCATGTCGACGTTGTTCCTGCGAACCCTGCGTGAGGATCCGGTCGACGCCGAGGTGCCGAGCCACAAACTGCTGGTCCGCGCCGGCTACATCCGCCGCGCCGCTCCCGGCATCTATTCGTGGCTGCCGCTGGGCTACACGGTGCTGCGCAACATCGAGAACGTCGTGCGCGAAGAGATGAACGCCATCGGCGCGCAGGAGGTGCACTTCCCGGCGCTGCTGCCGCGCGAGCCCTACGAGGCCACACATCGGTGGGAGGAGTACGGCGACACCATCTTCCGGCTCAAGGACCGCAAGGGCGGCGACTACCTCCTCGGCCCCACGCACGAGGAGATGTTCACGCTGCTGGTGAAGGACCTGTACTCGTCGTACAAGGATCTTCCGCTGGCGCTGTACCAGATCCAGACCAAGTACCGCGACGAGGCCCGGCCGCGCGCCGGCATCCTGCGCGGCCGCGAGTTCGTCATGAAGGACTCCTACTCCTTCGACGTCTCCGACGAGGCGTTCATGCGGTCATACCTGGCGCACCGCGGGGCCTACATCAAGATCTTCGACCGCCTCGGCCTCGACTACGTCATCGTCCAGGCCACGTCCGGCGCGATGGGCGGCTCGGCCAGTGAGGAGTTCCTGGCCACCGCAGAGAACGGCGAGGACACCTACGTCCGCTCGCCCGGCGGGTACGCGGCGAACGTCGAGGCCGTCACCACGCCGGTGCCGGACCCGCGGCCCTACGACGACGTCCCCGCGGCGCACGTCGAGGACACCCCCGGCACACCGACCATCGAGACGCTGGTCGACCACCTCAACGAGCGGTTCCCGCGCGCCGACCGGCCCTGGCAGGCGTCCGACACGCTGAAGAACGTGCTGGTCATCCTGCACCACCCCGACGGCACCCGCGAGCCGCTCGCCGTCGGCGTCCCCGGCGACCGCGAGGTCGACGAGAAGCGGCTGCAGGCGCAGATCGAGCCGGCCGAGTTGGAGCCGTTCACCGAGGCCGACTTCGAGAAGCACCCGGCGCTCGCTCGCGGCTACATCGGCCCCGGTGTCCTGGGGGAGAAGAACGCCTCCGGCATCCGCTACCTCGTCGACCCGCGGGTCGTCGAGGGTACCCGCTGGGTCACCGGCGCCGACACCCCCGGCAAGCACGTCATCGACCTCGTCGCGGGGCGAGACTTCACGCCCGACGGCACCATCGAGGCCGCCGAGGTGCGCGCGGGCGACCCCGCGCCCGACGGCTCCGGCCCGCTCGAGACCGCGCGCGGCATCGAGATGGGGCACATCTTCCAGCTCGGCCGCAAGTACGCCGACGCGCTCGGCCTGCAGGTGCTCGACGAGAACGGCAAGCTGGTGACCGTCACCATGGGCTCCTACGGCGTCGGCGTGTCGCGCGCGGTCGCGGCCATCGTCGAGAACTCGCACGACGACGCCGGCATCATCTGGCCGCGCGAGGTCGCGCCGGCCGACGTCCACCTGGTCGCCACCGGCAAGGACGACGCCGTGTTCACGGCCGCCGCGGGCCTCGCGTCGCAGCTGGACGCGGCCGGCATCCGGGTGCTCTACGACGACCGCAAGGGCGTCAGCCCGGGGGTGAAGTTCAAGGACTCCGAGCTGATCGGCGTGCCGACCATCGTCGTGGTGGGCCGCGGCCTGGCTGACGGCGTCGTCGAGATCAAGGACCGCGCCACCGGTGAGCGCGAGGAGGTCCCCGTCGACGCCGTCGTCGAGCGCCTGCGCGAGGTCGTCGCCGGCTGACCGCAGCGCCATCCGTCGAACCCCCACCCAGTGTTGATCTTGGACTTGTTCGGCCATCTATCGGACATTTCACCCCGCAACGGCCGAACAACTCCAAGATCAACATTGCGTGCGGTGAGGTGCTCGCACAAGGAGGGTGGCCAGGCGCGATCGTCGTCGACCGGGGCCGGGCCGGTGCCGCGCCGGTCGCTCGCCCGCCGTTCCCGTATGATCCCGCTCATGCATCGGTTGTTCCCGGTCAGCCCGCCCTCCGCTTCCTAGCGGGGCGCGTCTCAGCGCGCCGGCTGCCCCTCTGACGGGCGGCCGGCTTCTTCGCGCACTCCTGCGTGTCCCGCTCCCGCGCGTCTCATCCCTCTTCACGTCGCAGGAGCCGATCCGTGGAACACACTCGAACCCTCGCGCCATCGTCGGCGCGCACCGACCTGCTCTCCGTCATGGGCGCCGGCGTCCTCTGGGGCACCGGCGGCCTCACCGGGGCACTGCTCATCGATCGCACCGGCCTCGGCGTGCTGGCCGTCGCCGCGTTCCGGCTGCTGGTGGGCGGCGGGCTGGTCGTCGTCTGGCTGCTGGCGACCGGCCGGCTGCACCGGCTGCGCCTCTCCGGCCGCGGCGTCCGCCGGTTGCTACTGCTCGGCGCGCTGGCCGCGCTGTACCAGAGCTGCTACTTCGCCGCCGTCTCGCTGACGTCGGTCAGCCTGGCCACACTCGTCACGTTGGGCGCGTCGCCCGTCCTGGTCGTGCTCGCTGAGAGCGGCGTCGGCCGGCGGCGGCCGGACGGACGCATCCTGGTGGCCATCGCGACGGCGATCGCCGGCCTCG
Source organism: Jiangella aurantiaca (assembly GCF_004349105.1). Lineage (GTDB taxonomy): Bacteria > Actinomycetota > Actinomycetes > Jiangellales > Jiangellaceae > Jiangella > Jiangella aurantiaca. Next base: position 6,360 of record NZ_SMLB01000024.1, on the reverse strand, counting down.
CGCTGCTGGTGGGCACGCCGGGGGCCGGCGACCCGGCGGCGGTGCTGGCCGGGACGGTGTGCGCGCTCACCTCGGCGGCCGGCTTCGCCGCCATCACGATGCTCGGCGCCCGGCCGGTCGACGACATCGGGCCGCTGCCGACGGCGGGCCTCTCGTTCTGCGCGGGCGGCCTGCTGCTGCTCCCGATCGCGGCGCTGACCGGCGGCGTCGGCGTCGGCCTGGACGCCGGGGCGATCGGGCTGCTGCTGTTCCTGGGGCTGGCTCCGACGGCGCTGGCGTACGGGCTGTACTTCACCGGCCTGCGCACCGTCGCGACCGGCTCGGCGGCGCTGTTCTCGCTGCTCGAGCCGCTCACGGCGGCCGCGCTGGGCGCCGTCGTGCTGGACGAGCGGCTCGGCGCGGCAGGACTGGCCGGCGCCGTGTTGATCGGGTCGGCAGTGGTGATGACGGCGACCGGCCGCCGCCGTTAGCGTGGACATCAACAGCGGCGGCAGGAGCGCGCATGGACGAACCCGGGTATGACTACGACCTCCTCGTCATCGGCTCCGGCCCGGGCGGGCAGAAGGCCGCCATCGGCGCGGCCAAGCTGGGCAAACGGGCCGCCGTCGTCGAGCGCCGGCACATGATCGGCGGCGTCTGCGTCAACACGGGCACCATCCCGTCGAAGACGCTGCGCGAGGCCGTGCTCTACCTCACCGGCCTGTCCATGCGCGAGCTCTACGGCCAGTCGTACCGCGTCAAGCACGAGATCACCGTGCAGGACCTGCTGGCCCGCACCCAGCACGTCATCGGCCGCGAGATCGAGGTGGTGCGGGCGCAACTATTCCGCAACCACGTCGATCTCGTGGTCGGCAGCGGCCGTTTCGTCGACCCGCACACCGTCGCCGTCGAGGGGCCGGGGGAGCACCGCCAGATCACCGCCGCGACCATCGTCGTCGCGACGGGCACGACGCCGGCCCGCCCGGCCCACGTCGAGTTCGACGAGGGCCGGGTGGTCGACTCCGACGGCATCCTGACGCTCGAGCGCATCCCCGACTCCATGGTCGTCGTCGGGGCGGGCGTCATCGGCATCGAGTACGCGTCGATGTTCGCCGCGCTCGGCACCCGCGTCACCGTCGTCGAGAAGCGGGCGCAGATGCTGGAGTTCTGCGATCCCGAGGTGGTCGAGTCGCTGAAGTTCCACCTGCGCGACCTCTCGGTGACGTTCCGCTTCGGCGAAGAGGTCGAGAAGGTCGAGATCGGCTCGCACGGCACCGTCACCACGCTGGCCAGCGGCAAGCGGATCCCGGCCGAGACGGTCATGCACTCCGCCGGGCGGCAGGGCGTCACCGCCGAACTGGGCCTCGACGCGGCCGGCCTCACCGCCGACGCGCGCGGCCGCATCGCCGTCGACGCCCGGTACCGCACCAGCGTCCCGCACATCTACGCCGTCGGCGACGTCATCGGCTTCCCGGCACTGGCCGCCACCAGCATGGACCAGGGGCGTCTCGCGGCGCTGCACGCGTTCGGCGAGCCCGCCAACGAGCTGCGCGAGATCCAGCCCATCGGCATCTACACGATCCCGGAGATCTCCTACTGCGGCCGCACCGAGGTCGAGCTCACGCAGGAGGCCGTCCCGTACGAGGTCGGCATCTCCCGCTACCGCGAATTGGCCCGCGGCCAGATCGTCGGCGACTCCTACGGCATGCTGAAGCTGCTGGTCTCACCGACGACGCGGCACATCCTCGGCGTCCACGTGTTCGGCACCGGCGCGGCCGACCTCGTCCACATCGGGCAGGCGGTCATGGGCTGCGGCGGTACCGTCGACTACCTCGTCGACACTGTGTTCAACTACCCGACGCTGTCCGAGGCCTACAAGGTCGCGGCGCTCGACGTCACCAACAAGCTGCGCGCGCTGGACCGCTTCGACCTTAGGTTCGGCCGGAATAACCGGTGAAGGCCTGGGTGCGGTTACGGGGCATGAGACACGCAGCCAAGACCAGGCACCTGTTCCGCGACGCCGGCGGGCTGCGGCTGCACTACCGCGAGGCGGGCGTCCCGTCGTCGACGGCGGTGCTGCTGCTGCACGGCTTCCCGGCCTCGTCGCACTCGTTCCGCGCGGTGCTCCCGGTGCTGGGCGAGCAGTTCTACGCCGTCGCGCCGGACATGCCCGGGTTCGGGTTCTCCGACGCGCCGCCACCGGACGAGTACGTGTACACCTACGAACACCTGTCCCAGGCCATCGAGGCCCTGGTCGACGACCTGGGCGTGCGGCGCTACGTCCTCTTCGTGACCGACTACAGCACGCCGGTCGGGTACCTCATGGCCTTGCGCCACCCGGAACGGGTCCTGGGGCTGGTCGTGCAGAACGGCAACACCCACGAGGCGGGCCTGGGCGAGACCTGGGACACCGCGCGCCGATACTGGGCGGAGCCTACCGAGGAGAACCGCGCGGCTCTGCCCGACTGGCTGACCTTCGACGGCACCCGCGACCAGTACCTCAGCGGGCTGTCGCCAGAATTGCAGGCCCTGCAGCCGCGCGAGACGTGGCACCTGGACTGGGAACGACTCACGCGGCCCGGCAACATCGAGGCGCATTTCCAGCTCTTCGTCGACTACCAGCACCATGTGGCCCGGTTCCCCGACATCGCCGCCTACCACCGCGAACACCAGCCGCAGTGCCTGGTGCTATGGGGCCGGCACGACGTGTACTTCGACATCGCGGAGGTGCTGGCCTACCACGAGGACATGGACACCCTCGAGGCGCACATCTACGACGGCGGGCACCTGTTCCTCGAGACGCACGCCGCCGAGGTGGCGGCGCAGCTGGTCACCTTCATGGGCGACGTGTTCGACCGCACGGCGCCCCTTTCCGGCCCGCCCGACCCGCGTTGATCTTGGAGTTGTTCGGCCATCTATCGGACATTTCACCCCGCAATTGCCGAACAACTCCAAGATCAACGCGGAAGGGGGCGGTCGGTTAGACCCGGCCGTCCAGGCCGGGGAACGCGGTCGGTGCCCCGCCCCAGGCGAGCGCCTGGACGGCGGCCATGACGACGCCGCGGACGGCGAACTCGCGCAGCTCCGGCGTGGTGGCGGTGCCGACGACGTCCGCGTACAGTGCGCCGAGCCGCTCCTCCAGCAGCACCGCCAGCGCCTGCGCGGACGCCTCGTCGGTGACGGGGGAGGGCAGCGCGTAGCGGGGCTCGGCCGCGACCGGGTCGGCGCCGGCGTCGCCGATCAGCGCGGTCAACTCGTCGCGGCGGGACCGGTGCGCGGCCAGCGCGGCGTGCGCCGGCTCCGCGCCGTCGGGCAGGTGCGCGCCGACCACGCCGTAGCCGTAGACGCACGCGTGCTCGCCGGCCAGCGCCGCCTGGGCGGCCTCGACACCGGCGTCGGCGGAAGCTGCGGAGGCGGACGGCGTCGGCGCCGGGGTCGTCGTCATGCCAGCACCACCCCATGGCCGGCCTCGGACGCGGCGATGGACGCGAGGACGGCCGCCAGCCGCGGCCCGGCTGCGGCCAGCGCGGCGACGACGCACGCGTCGGCGGCGGCCCGCTCGGCGTCGGCGACGGCGGCCAGCGCGGCAGCAGGGTCGGCGGCCACCTCCGGAGCGGCGGCCGTGCCGTCGCCGCCGCCGTACGGCAGCGGCCCGTCGGCCCGCAGCGCGGCCAGGTGCTCGTCGTGGTGCGCCGTCAGCGGCTGCAGCCGAGCGGCGAGGTCCGGATACGCCGCGACGGTGGCCGCGTGCAGCGCCAGCAGCGTCTGCTCGCTGTGCACCGCGCGCCAGCGCAGCTTCACGTCCGCGTCGAGTGGCGCGCGGGGGCCCGGAGCGGCTTTCGGACGCGGGTCGGCACCACACGCGGCCAGCGCGGCGGCGAGCACCGGAGCCCCGGCGACCAGCGCGAGCAGCCGCCGCCGGCCCTCGTCCACCCTCTGCGTCACGGGGGACACCGTAACCGGTGCGAACCGGCCCGTGGATCACCGGTCTGCGCTGTAGTCTTGGCTACTCTTGGCGGCAGAGAGTCAAGAACTCCGCCATTCCATGAGACGGCCGGAGACAACTCGACATCGAGGAAGGGGCATCCGATGACATCGGCTACTCGTGACCTTCTGGAGCAGGTCATCGAGCCCGTGGTGGCGTCGGAGGGGCTCGACCTCGAGTCGCTGGAGCTGTCCCAGGCCGGCCGCCGCAGCCGGCTGCGCATCATCGTCGACGCCGACGGCGGGGTCGACCTCGACCGCTGCGCCGAGGTGTCGCGGCACATCTCCAAGGCGCTCGACGACTCCGGCGCCATGGGCGACCACCCGTACACCCTCGAGGTCAGCTCGCCGGGCGTCTCCCGGCCGCTGACGCTGCCGCGGCACTGGTCGCGCGCGACGGGCCGGCTGGTGCGCGCCATCCTGCACGACGGCGGCGACGTCACCGGCCGCGTCGTGTCGGCCGACGACGACTCCGCCGTCCTGGACGTCGACGGCGCCAGCCGCGTGCTGGCCTATGCCGACGTCCGCAAGGCCAAGGTGCAGGTCGAGTTCCGCAAGACCGACGACACCGATCTCGACGATTTCGAGGAAGAGGACTGAGAGCGTGGACATCGACCTTTCGCTCCTGAGAGCACTGGAGCGAGAGAAGGACATCTCCTTCGACCTGGTCGTCGAGGCGACGGAGCGTGCGCTGCTGCTCGCCTACCAGCGCTCCGAGAGTCACCAACCGCGCGCCCGCGTCGAGCTGGACCGCAAGACCGGCCACGTCACCGTCTGGGCGCAAGAGGTCGACGACGACGGCGCCGTCGTGCGCGAGTGGGACGACACGCCGGCCGGCTTCGGCCGCATCGCCGCCACCACCGCGAAGCAAGAGATCCTGCAGCGGCTGCGCGACGCCGAGGACGAGAACACGTTCGGCGACTTCCTCGACCGCGAGGGCGAGATCGTCTCCGGCACCATCCAGCAGGGCCGCGACCCCCGTACCGTCATGGTCAACCTCGGCAAGGTCGAGGCGGTGCTGCCGCCGGCCGAGCAGGTGCCGGGGGAGCGCTACGAGCACGGCAGCCGCATCCGCTGCTACGTCGTGCAGGTGCGCAAGGGCCAGCACGGCCCCATCGTCACCGTCTCGCGGACCCACCCGAACCTGGTGAAGAAGCTGTTCGTGCTCGAGGTCCCCGAGATCGCCGACGGCACCGTGCACATCGCCGGCATCGCCCGCGAGGCCGGCCACCGCACCAAGATCGCCGTCTATTCGACGGTGCCGGGCGTCAACGCCAAGGGCGCCTGCATCGGGCCGATGGGCTCGCGGGTGCGTGCGGTCATGACGGAGCTGCACGGCGAGAAGATCGACATCGTCGACTGGTCCGAGGACCCCGCTGAGCTGGTCGCCAACGCGCTGTCGCCGGCCCGGGTGCAGCGGGTCGAGATCGTCGACGCCGCCGCCCGGTCGGCCCGCGTGACGGTGCCCGACTTCCAGCTCTCGCTGGCCATCGGCCGTGAGGGACAGAACGCACGACTGGCCGCGCGGCTGACCGGATGGCGCATCGACATCCGCCCCGACACCGAGCCCGAGACCTCCGATCGGGGTGCCGGAGCGCCCGCGTGACCGTTCAGGCCCGATAGACGCTAAACTGTTCGAGTGAATGACCGCGCGTCCGGCCGGTCGCCTGTGCGAACCTGCGTAGGATGCCGGTCTCGTGTGGTGAAGTCCGAACTGCTCCGCGTCGTCGCGGGCGGTGCCGGCGCCGAACGGGCGCTGGTTCCCGACCTCGACGGCCGGCTCCCGGGCCGCGGTGCGTACCTGCACCCGAGCCAGGGGTGCCTCGACCAAGCCGAGCGTCGTCGGGCGTTCTCGCGCGCACTACGCGCCGAGGGGCCGCTCGACGGTGCTGAGCTGCGTCGATGGCTCGCCGAGCACGAGGATCGACCCGGTCGGCCGCAACGGCCGGCCGGAATGGATGAAGGAGACACGACGTGACGCTCACGAGCGCTCGATGAGCACGCAGCGATGAGCACGCGCACCACCTAGCCGGTCCGAGCCGACACGCCCGGGCCGAGAAGGAGAGCAGTGGCAAAGGTCCGGGTACACGAGCTCGCGAAAGAGCTCGGTGTGACGAGCAAGGACGTCCTCGGCAAGCTGGGCGACCTCGGAGAGTACGTCAAGTCGGCATCGTCGACTGTCGAGGCTCCCGTGGTCCGCAAGCTCCGTGAGGCGTTCGCCAACCAAGGAACCGGCAAGGGAGCGAAGCGGTCTCCCGGCCGCCCTGGCCCGACGGCCAGGCCGGCAGCCCCTACCCCCAGCACGCCCAATGCGGCCGCACCGGCGTCGGCACCCGCCGCGCCGGCGGCGAAGCCTGCCCCGCGCCCGCCGGCGCCGGTCGATCAGCCCGCCGCGTC
>NZ_SMLB01000023.1 GCF_004349105.1 Jiangella aurantiaca | reverse complement strand
CTGGTACGGGGCGGACGCGACCCCTCAGGCCGCGGAGGGGCGCAGCAGCTGGCGGACCGCGCGCCCGGCGGCGAGCTCGTCGAACGCGGCGGGGAGGCCGTCGAAACCGATGTCGCCGGTACGCAGGCGCTCGATCGGCAGCTTGCCGGCCTCCCACAGCCGGATCAGCCGCGGGATGTCGCGCGCCGGCGCGGCCGAGCCCATGTACGAGCCGCGCAGGACGCGGCCCTCGCCGGTCAGGGTGACGGCAGGCAGGGAGGCGCGGTGCGACGGGTCTGGGAGGCCGACGGCGACGGTGGTGCCGCCGCGGGCGGTCGCGGCGAACGCGGTCTCGAGGACGGCGGCACTGCCGACGCACTCCAGTGCGTGGTCGGCGCCGCCACCCGTCGCGTCGCGGACGGCGGCCACCACGTCGGACACCGCGCCGGCGTCCACGACGGCGGTCGCGCCCAGCGACCGCGCCAGCGACAGCTTCGACTCCACCGTGTCGACGGCGACGATCGGGTGCGCGCCGGCCAGGGCGGCGCCCATGACCGCGGACAGGCCCACCCCGCCCAGCCCGAACACCACGACCGACTCCCCCGGCCGCACAACGGCCGTGTTCACCACGGCCCCGAAGCCCGTGAGCACGGCGCAGCCGAGCATCGCCGCGACGTCGAACGGCACTGACGGCGGCACGACGACCACCGAGCCGCGCGAGACCACCGTCCGCTCGGCGAACGCCGAGACGCCCAGATGATGCGCGAAGCCGACGCCGTCACGCGCGAACCGGGTCCCGCCGGCGACCAGCCGGCCCGCCCCGTTGGCCGCAGCGCCGACGGTGCACATGGCCGGCCGTCCGGAGGCGCACTCGGTGCAGTGCCCGCACGACGGCACGAACGTCATGACGACGTGGTCGCCGGACGCGACGTCGATGACGCCAGGGCCCACCGCCTCGACCACACCGGCCGCCTCGTGGCCCAGCACCATCGGCGTCGGCCGCGGCCGGCTGCCGTTGATCACGGACAGGTCCGAGTGGCACAGCCCGGCCGCCTCGATCCGCACCAGCAGCTCACCGGCGTCCGGCCCCGACAACGTCAGCGACTCCACCGTCAGAGCGGAGCCGCCCGCGTACGGCGGCTCCGAACCCAGCCGCCACAGCACCGCCGCCCGGGTCTCCATCGACGCCACGCTCACAGCAGCCCCAGCGCCTCGCGCGGGTCGCCGTCGAGCAGCCACTCGAGTGTCGTCGGCAGCACGTACGGCAGCGTCGGCGGGCGCATCGCGGCGATCTCGCGCAGCCCGGCGACGGCCTGCGCCGGCGTCCAGATCGGGAAGTCCGACCCGAACAGCAGCTTGTCGACGACGCCCCACTCCTGGGCGCGCACCAGCGCGTGGTAGCCGTCGAACGGCCGCGCCCACGAGGCGGAGACGTCGGTGAAGACGCGCCGGTTCTTCCGGCACACCACCATGGCCTCGCGCTGCCACGGGTGCCCCATGTGCGCCATCACCATGGTGAGGCCGGGGTGCCGGCGGGCCACCTCGTCGACGACCAGCGGCTGGCTGACCAGGAGCGACCCGGCCGGGCTCGGCGTCGCGCCCGTGTGCCACAGGATGACCAGCCGGTGCCGCGTCGCCGCCTCGTAGAACGGGTCGAACCGCTCGTCGCGCGCGTCGAACAGCGACAGGACGGGATACAGCTTGATACCGCGCAGCCCGCGGGCGACCCCGTCCTCCAGCTGCGAGAGGACGTCGGCGTCAGTGGGATCCAGCGCCATGAACCCGATCGTCTCCGTGCTGGTCGACGCACAGAACCACTCGACGTACTCGTTAGGCGTCGCCACCCCGGCCGCCGTCGCCCGCAGCCCGAAGACGCAGGCCACGGAGACACCGCCCTCCTTCATCGCCCGGTCGTACTCCTCGGGCGTGAAGCTGTGCGCCTCCTCCTGGCCGTAGACGGGCGCCCAGTTGGCCTTCCACTCCGGGCCCCAGTGCTCCGGCTGGTGACAGTGGGTGTGGACGTCGAACATCCGGGCGGCCTCCTAGCTGGCGGAACGGGCGGGACGCAGCGAGCTGTGGACGATGCGCATCGCGGCGGCGGTGTCGGGGTCGCCGGCCAGCTCGGCCGCGGTCTCCGTCAGCCGCTCCAGGTAGAACTGCTGGCGGTCCGGGCCGAACTCGCCGGACGGGCCGGAGACGCTCACCGCGGCCAGCGTCTCGCCGTCGACCTCGACGGGGACGGCGACGCAGCGCAGTCCGACGCTGCGCTCGTTGTCGTCGAACGCGTACCCGCGCCGCTCGATCAGCCGCAGCTCACGGGTGAGCTCGTCCATCGTGGTGATGGTGGCGTCGGTGAACCGCGTGAACGGGTCGGCCGGGACGTGCTCGGCCAGCAGGTCGCCGGGCAGCCGCGACAGCAGCATCTTGCCCAGGCCGGTGCAGTACGAGTGGTCGCGGACGCCGGGGCTGGCGTGGAACCGGATCGGCCGGTCCGGCTCGTGCACGCCGACGTGGATCACCTGGGCGCCGTCGAGCATGCCGAGGTTCGCCGTCTGGCCGGTGCGGTCGGCCAGCGGCGCGAGGTACCGGTCGGCGACCACGGACAGGTCCAGCGACGACATGTACGCGTTGGACAGCCGCAGCACCTTGTGCCCGAGCCGGTACGACGGCCGCTCGTCGACTCGGACGATGTACTCCATCTCGGCCAGCACGGCGAGCAGCCGGACCAGCGTGCTCTTCGGCAGCCCGGTGGCCTCGCTGATCTCGACCAGCGTGTACGGCTCCGCGCCGGTGGACAGCAGTTCCAGCAGCGCGAGCCCGCGCGCCAGCGCGTTCGCGTGGTAGTTCGCCGACGCCGGCCGATCGTCGTCGACCGAGGTGCGGCGGGTGGTTCTGGCGACGGGTGTCATGATCGCTGCCCCTTGTCCTTCGTCCCTGCTCTGAGTACGTGGCCGGCGCGCGCGCCGGTGTGCTGCCCGTAGACGATCGTCGGCTCGCCGTTGACGATCACGGCGTCGACGCCGGCGGGGTACTGCCTGGGGTCGGCGAACGTGGCGCGGTCGGCGAGCCGTCCGACGTCGATCACCACGATGTCGGCGGCCTGCCCTGCGGTGATGGTCCCACGATCGGTGATACCCGCCCGGCGCGCCGCACCCGAGGTGCACTTGCGGATCGCCTCGGGCAGCGTGAGCGTGCCGTCGGCCACGTGCTCGGAGAGCAGGCGCGGGTAGGTGCCGTACGACCGCGGGTGCGGCATGCCCTGACCGGTGGGCCCGTCGACGTCCAGCGCCTGGCCGTCGGAGCCGATGACGGACGCGGGGTGGGTCAGGACGGCGCGCAGGTCGCCGGCGTCGCGGCCACCGGCCACCATCGACACCGCGTTGCCGAACCGGGCCAGCAGGTCGAGCGCGACGGTGTCCGGGTCGGTGCCGCGGTCGGCGGCCAACTTCGTGACGGTGTACCCGACGACGGCCGCGTCCGGCGCGGAGTTGACGGTGATCTCGTCCCAGCCGAGCGCGTCGCCGGCCCACGCCTCGCGGATCCGGGCGACGGCGCCGGGATCGGCGAGCCGGGCGCGCATCGCGGCGTCGCCGCCGGCCTGCGCCCATGCGGGCAGCCGCTGCGCCAGCGGCGCGTTGCCGGCGAGGTACGGGTACATGTCGACGGCGACGTCCAGGCCGTCGTCGCGCGCGGCCTCGATCAGGTCCAGCGCCGTGGCGACGCTGCCCCAGTTGCGCCGGCCGACGGCGGTGAGGTGCGACAGCTGGGTGCGCACCCCGGTCGCCGCGGCGATGTCCAGCGCCTCACGGACGGCGGGCAGCACCTCGTCGGCGTAGTCGCGCAGGTGCCAGGCGAACAGCGCGTCGTGGGCGGCGACGACCTCGGCCAGCGCGACCAGCTCGGCCCGGCGGGCGAACGTCAGCGGCGCGTACATCAGCCCGGTGGACAGGCCCACGGCGCCGGCGTCGAGCGCGTCGGCCAGCAGCGACGTCATCTCGTCCAGCTCGTGTGGCGTCGGCCCGCGGTCGTCGAACCCGACGACGCCCGCGTGCAGCGGCAGGTGCCCGACCAGTCCGGCGACGTTGAGGCTGGGCCGGGTGGCGGCGACGGCGTCCAGGTAGTCGCCGTAGGACCGCCAGGTCCAGTCGACGGACGGGTCGAGGTCGAGGTAGCCGACCGCGGCCCGCACGCCGCCGACGTCGGCACCGGCGGCCAGCGGCGCGACCCCCAGCCCGCAGTTGCCGATCACCGTCGTCGTGACGCCCTGATGGACCGCGCTACGGCCCTCCGGCGCGGACAGCAGGGTGAGGTCGGAGTGGGTGTGCAGGTCGACGAAGCCGGGGCAGACGACCTTCCCGGTGGCGTCGACGATCCGGGCGGCGTCGGCCTCGACGGGGTACTGGCCCACCGCCACGATCACCCCGCCGGCGACCGCGACGTCAGCCCTGACGCCGTCGGCGCCCGTGCCGTCGACGACCGTCCCACCGGTGATCAGCAGATCCAGGGTCACGAGGCGGCCCCCGAGGTCGGCAGCACGGGCAGCAGCTCCGGGAAGTGGCAGGCGCTCGGGTGGCCGGTGCCCAGCCGGTCCTCGAGCGCGGGCACCTCTTCGGCGCACTTGGCCTCGGCCTTCCAGCAGCGGGTCCGGAACCGGCAGCCCGACGGCGGGTTCGCCGGGTTCGGCACGTCGCCCTTGAGGGTGATCCGCTCGCGGGCGCCGCGCAGCCGCGGGTCCGGCACCGGCACCGAGGACAGCAGCGCCTGCGTGTACGGGTGGGTCGGCGCGGTGAAGATCTCGTCGCGGCTGCCGGTCTCGACGATGACGCCGAGATACATGACGGCGATCCGGTGCGACACGTGCCGCACGATCGAGAGGTCGTGCGAGATGAAAAGGTACGCCAGCCCCAGCCGCTGCTGCAGTTCGCGCAGCTGGTTCACCACCTGTGCCTGGATCGAGACGTCGAGGGCGCTGACCGGCTCGTCCAGCACCAGCAGCTCGGGGTCGAGCGCGAGCGCTCGGGCGATGCCGATGCGCTGACGCTGGCCGCCGGAGAACTCGTGCGCGTACCGGTTGGCGTGCTCGGGCTGCAGGCCGACGAGGTCGAGCAGCTCCGACACGCGGTCGGCGCCGCCCCGCCGGTAGCGGCCCTGCACCCGCAGCGGCTCGGCGACGATGTCGTGCACCGTCATCCGCGGCGACAGCGAGGCGTACGGGTCCTGGAAGACGATCTGCGTCTTGCTGCGCCACGGCCGCAGCTCGTCCTCGCTCATCGTCGCGAGGTCGTGGCCGCGGTAGAGGATGCGCCCGGACGTCGGCTCCAGCAGCCGCACCACCATGCGCCCGGTGGTCGACTTGCCGCAGCCGGACTCGCCGACCAGGCTCAACGTCTCGCCCTGGTCGATGGCGAACGAGACGCCGTCGACGGCCCGGACCGCGCCGACCGGGCGGCGGAACACCCCGCCGCGGATCGGGAAGTGCATCGTCAGGTCCTCGACCCGCAGGACCTCCTCGCCCAGGTGCTCCAGCCGCTCGGCGGCCGCCGTCTCGACGGTCATCGGGTCACCTCCGTGGGGACGGCCGCGAGCTCCTCGGCGAAGTGGCAGGCGGTCCGGTGGACCGCGGTGCCGTTGCCGACCACCCGCAGCTCCGGCCGCTCGGTGCGGCAGCGGTCGCGGGCCAGCGGGCAGCGCGGGTGGAACGGGCAGCCCGGTGGCGGGGCGAGCAGGCTCGGCGGGCTGCCCGGGATCGGGTGCAGCTCGTCGACGTCGCGGTCCAGCCGCGGCAGGCTCTCCAGCAGCCCGACGGTGTACGGATGCCGCGGCGCGGTGAAGACGGTGGTGACGTCGCCCTGCTCGACCACGCGGCCGGCGTACATGACGACGACGCGGTCGGCCAGCTCGGCCACCACGCCGAGGTCGTGCGTGATGAGCAGCGTCGCCGCCTGGGTCTCCTGCTGCGCCACCTTCAGCAGGTCGAGCACCTGCGCCTGGATGGTGACGTCGAGCGCCGTGGTCGGCTCGTCGGCGATGAGCAGGCTCGGGCCGTTGGCGATCGCCATCGCGATCATCGCGCGCTGGCGCATGCCGCCGGAGAACTCGTGCGGGAACTGCTTGAACCTGGCCGCGGCATCGGGCATGCCGACCAGGGCGAGCAGCTCGATCGCGCGGTCGCGGGCCGCGGCCTTGGAGAGCCTCTTGTCGTGCAGCCGCAGCGCCTCGACGATCTGCCTGCCGATGGTGACGACGGGGTTGAGCGCCGTCATCGGGTCCTGGAAGATCATCGCGATCTCCGCGCCCCGGATCGAGCGCAGCTCCTTGGCCGGCAGCGTGCCGAGGTCGCGGCCGCGGAACCGGATCGCCCCGCGGACCCGCCGGCCCGACTTCACCAGGCCGAGGATCGACATCGCCGTGACGCTCTTGCCGGAGCCGGACTCGCCCACGACGCCGACGATCTCGCCCCGGTCGATGGTGAACGCGGCCCCGTCGACGGCCTTGACCACGCCCTCGTCGGTCCGGAACTCCACGGCGAGGTCGTCGATCACCAGCAGCGGTTCGGTGTTGTCGTCCATCACGACCTCCCCGACTGCCGCGGGTCGACGGCGTCGCGCAGGCCGTCGCCGACGAAGTTGACCGCGAGCACCGTCGCGGCGATGGCCAGGCCCGGCGGCAGCCACAGCCAGGGCATGGACTGGATGACCGTGAGGCTCTGCGCGTCGTTGAGCATGTTGCCCCAGCTGGCCTGCGGCGGCTGAACGCCGAGCCCGAGGAACGACAGCACCGCCTCGGCGAGGATCGCCTGGGCGACCAGAAGGGTGCCGACCACCACGATCTGGCCCATGGCCGCGGGCACGATGTGCTTGCGCAGCAGCCAGCCGCGCGACGCCCCGGCGACCCGGGCGGCATGCAGGTACTCGCGTTCCCGCACGGTCAGCGTGACGCCGCGCACCAGCCGGGCCGGCGTCGGCCAGGTGGTGGCGGCGATCGCGATGATGAGGATCGGGATGCTCGGCCCCAGGAGGCCGGCCAGCACGATGATGACCACGATGGGCGGGAACGACAGCACCATGTCGGCCGTGCGCATCAGCAGGGTGTCGACCCAGCCGCCGAACAGCCCGGCCACCGCGCCGATCACGGTGCCCAGCAGCACCGACACGAGCGCCGCGAACACGCCGACGAGTAGCGAAACCCGGGCGGCGTAGAGCAGCCGGGCGAAGACGTCGCGGCCCGACGCATCGGTGCCCAACCAGTGCTCGCCCGACGGCGGCCGCCGGATCTGCCCGAGGTCGACCGCGGTCGGTGACTGCTGCGCGATGAGCGGCGCGAAGAGCGCCAGTACCAGAATGATCAGCAGGAACACGCCGCCGGCGACGGCGACCTTGTTCCGCTTGAACCGGCGAACGGCCATCGCGGCCGGCGACCGCCGCTGTGTCCGGACGCCGGTGGCCGTCGCCTCGGCGGCCACCACCTCCTCGGCGGCTGCGACGTCGGGAGTGTCGAGGGAAGGGCGCAGGTCGCTCATGACACCTTCACTCTCGGGTCGACGATCGCGTACGCGATGTCCGCGATCAGGTTGCAGATCAGCACCAGCGCGGCCACGTACAGCGCGAACCCGACGATCACCGGGTAGTCCTGCTGCGTGACGGCCCGCACGGCCAGCTGGCCCATGCCCGGCCAGGCGAACACCTGCTCCAGGACGACGGCGCCGGCCAGCATCTGCGGGATGTTGATCATGATGATGGTGATCAGCGGGATCAGCGAGTTGCGCAGCGCGTGCCGGGTGACCACGCGGGCCGGCGAGCCGCCCTTGGCCTCGGCCGTCCGCACGTAGTCCGCGGACAGCTCGTCGATCAGGCTGCCGCGCACGTACCTCGTCAGCGGGCCGGCACCGGCCAGCCCGAGGATCGCCGCCGGCATGATCAGGTGCTGCAGCACGTCGGTGCCGCCTCCGCCGCCGGGCGTGGACATCCCCGACGACGGCAGCCACCCCAGCTGCAGCGAGAAGACGTAGATCGCGACGATCCCGAGGAAGAACGACGGGATCGAGATGACGCCGAGGCTGAGCGCCGCGGCCGCGTAGTCGACGCTGGTGTTGCGCCGGATCGCCGCCACCGTGCCCAGTGGGATGGCGATCAGCAGCGAGATGCCCAGCGCCGTCGACATCAGCAGGATCGTCGGGCCGAGCCGCTCGGCCAGCAGTCCGCTCACCGGCTGCCGGCTGATGAAGGACGAGCCCAGGTCGCCGGTGAGCGCGTCGAGGAACCACCGGGCGTACTGCACGAGGATCGGATCGTTGAGCCCCAGCTCCTCGCGCCGGCCCTGGATGAACGCCTCGCTGCCCTCTTGCAGGTCCTCCGGCCTGATCATCATCCGCACCGGGTCGCCCGGTGCCGCGCGAACCAGCAGGAACACGCCGATTCCGATCAGGATGAACACGATGATGTTCACCAGGATCCGCCTGACGACGAACGCCGTCACCGCTCACCTCCTCCTCGTCCGGCCAACCGCCGGGCGGCCGCGGGTGGCAGCCGCCCGGCGTCGTGCGAAACCTAGCGCTCCAGCGTCCATTCCTGGACGTTCCAGAACGGGTTGGTGAAGTCGCCGTTGGGGACGAAGCCCTTCAGCGCATCAGTGTGCGCCCAGATGGTGTCCGGGTTGTACAGGTAGATCATCGGCACCTCGGCGTTCTCGATGCGTGCGGCCTGCTGGTAGAGGTCGTAGCGGCCGGCCTCGTCGACCGTCGCGTTGGCCTCCAGCATCAGCTGGTCGAACTCTTCGTTGCACCAGTACGACAGGTTGCCGCCGGTCGGGAAGTGCGTGCTGCACGCGTTGATCGCGAAGACCGCGAACGGCTCCGTGGCGTAGTTGCCGCCACCGTAGAGCGTCATGTCGTAGGACTGGTCGTTCATCATGTCCGTCAGCTGGCCGGGCTGCACCTGGTTCAGCTGGAGCTTGATGCCGACCGCGTTGAGCTGACTCTCCAGGATGGTGGCCGCGGTGTCGCGGTCGCGCTGGCCCGCGATCCAGGAGAGGGTGACCACCTGGTTCGGGTCCCAGTTCATCTCCGCCAGCAGCTCACGGGCCTTGTCCGGGTCGTAGTCGTAGGTCTCCAGGTCGTCCGGACGGGCGTCGTTCATGAAGCTGGCGTTCACCGGCTGCGCGTGCCCGCCGAGCGCCTCGTCGATCAGCTGCTGCCGGTCGACGGCGTAGAGCATCGCCTGGCGCAGGCGCGGATCCTGCAGGTACGGCTTCTTCTCGTTCACCGAGGTCCGGATGTAACCGGCGCCCGGGCCGGAGCCCACCTCGATGCCGTCGAGACCCTCGACCGTCTCGAGGTCCGCGGCCGAGATCTGCACCAGGTCCATCTCGCCGGTGCCCAGCTGCGCTGTCGCGACGTCGGAGGTCACCGGGCGCAGGTAGATCTCGTCGATGTCCACCTCGCCCTCGCGGAACGCCGGGTTCTTCACCAGGTGGATGTACTGGTCGGTGGCGTACTCCTGGAAGATGTACGGCCCCATGCCGACGTTCGGGTTCTGGGTGAAGAACTCCGCCGTGTCCATCTCGTCCACCGGCACGTCGGCCAGCACGTGCTGCGGGACGATCCAGATGTTGCCGGTGAGGCCCACCAGGCCGACGTTCGGCTTGGTCAGCTGGATCTGGAAGGTGTGCTCGTCGGGCGCGGAGAAGCCGGTGACGGTGTCGGCGGTGCCCGCCGCGACCTCGGGACCGCCGACGACGTCGGCGAACCGCCCCGACGCCGTGCTGCCGGTGTCCGGGTCGGCCATGAGGTTGTAGGTGAAGACGACGTCCTCGGCGGTGAAGGGCTCACCGTCGCTCCACGTCAGCCCCTCCTTGAGCTTGTACGTGATGGTCAGGCCGTCGTCGGAGATCTCCGGCAGGTCGGCGGCCAGCCGCGGGTACAGCTCGTAGTTCGGGTCGACGCCCAGCAGCGAGTCGTAGATGAGGTTCATCACGATGCCGTCGGGGCCGCTGGCCGGGGCCATCGGACTCCAGTTCGCCGCCGGCGGCTGGTACAGGTACGCGTTGAGCGTGGTGTCCTCGGCGGCACCGCCGGTGCCCTCGTCGCTGGTGTTGCCGGTGTCGTCGTTCTGGGTCGGGTCCGAACAGGCCGCGACGGCGAGGATCATGGACAGGCCGGCGGAGATCAGGGCTGCGCGTTGCGCTCGGGAACGTCTCACAGCTACCTCTCAGGGATCTGGTCTGGCCGGACAGGCGCCCGGCGGATGGGTTTCAGACGACGCGGTTGGTGAGGGTGCCGAGACCGGCGATGCGCACCGTCATCTCGTCGCCCGAGGCGAGATAGGTTCCCGACGCCGCGCCGACACCGGCCGGCGTCCCGGTCATGATGATGTCGGTGGGCTCGAGAGTCATCAGCCGCGACGCGAACGAGACCAGTTCGGCCACGGTGAAGATCATGTCGGCGGTGCTCCCCTTCTGCCGGAGCGTGCCGTTGACCTCGAGCTCGACGTCGAGGTCCTGTGGATCGGGCACCTCGTCAGCCGTGACGAGGTAGGGGCCGTACGGGGCGAACCCGTCCGGCCACTTGCCGGCGAGCCAGTCGAAGAACGTGACCGCGGAGGACGAGGTGTCGCGCTCGTACCCGTAGTCGACCGACCGGGCCGACACGTCGTTGCCCACGGCGTAGCCGGCCACGTACTCGAGTGCCCGCTCCACCGGGATGTCCTTGCCGCCACGCCCGATGACGACGACCAGCTCGGCCTCCCAGTCGACCTGGGTGCTGACCGACGGCAGGGGGATGTCCGCGCCGGGATTCGTGACGGACGTGCCGGGCTTGAGGAACAGCCGCGGCGCCAGGGTGCTCTTGTCCAGGGGCTCGCCGCCGCCCTCGGCGACGTGCTCCTGGTAGTTCGCGGCCACCGCCAGCACCTTCGTGGGGCGCGTGATCGGGGCGCGGAGTTCGACCCCGGTCAGCGGGTGGGTCGCGGCCGGGTCGGCCGGCTGCCAGCCGGTCGTGCCGGCACCGGCCTGAACCAGCGCGGTGAGGTCGCCGTCGCCGAGCTCGGCCACGGTGGTCGCGGCCTCGTCGGCGACGTACCCGTGCCGGGTGACGCCGTCGCGGGTGTAGCTGACCAGCTTCATCGGCTGCCTTCCTGGTCTGAGCGGAGGTCGACGGGGTGCCCGGACACGCCCGAGGTGCGGGCCGCGTCGACGATCTCGGCGATGTGGACGGCGTCGGCGGCGGACGGGCTGCTCGGGCGACCCGCGGACACGGCCGCGTGCAGCTCGTCGAGCAGCCGGTCCACGGTCCCGGCCCCGTGCCACGTTTGGCTCGACGCCTCGGCCCGGCGTAGGACGACAGCCGGGCGCGAGGCGTCGATGTCGAGGACGCCGTGCGAGCCGCTGACGCGGTAGCGGTGCACGGCGAGTCCGGCCGGCCGGGTGTCGGCCAGCTCACGGGTCCGGCCGATGCTGATCGTGCTGGTCAGCCCGTTCTCGTGGGTGAGGAAGAGCAGCGCGAAGTCGTCCGCGCCGCCGTCGGTCCAGTACGTCGAGAGGCGCGCGTACACCCGGCGGACCCGCAGCCCGGTGAGCGCGAGCACCACGTCGACCGGGTATACGGCGAAGTTCGCCAGCTCGCCGGCCGGCGACGGCGTGCCGCCCGCGACCAGGAAGTCTGCCTGCACGTTCCACGGCAGGCCCACCTTCCCGCCGGCGACGGCGCCGCGGGCGGCCGCGATCATCGGGTGGAACCGCTGGTGGTGCGCTGGGAGGCAGACCGTCCCGGACTCCGCGGCGACGGCGGCGACCCGGGCGGCGTCCGCGGCGGTGAGTGCCAGCGGCTTGTCGACGAGCACGTGCTTGCCCGCGCGGAGTGCGGCGATGACGGCGTCCACGCGGCGCTCCGGCGGGGCG
Organism: Jiangella aurantiaca; assembly: GCF_004349105.1. GTDB lineage: Bacteria > Actinomycetota > Actinomycetes > Jiangellales > Jiangellaceae > Jiangella > Jiangella aurantiaca. The sequence goes on along the minus strand of NZ_SMLB01000023.1, from coordinate 78,193 downwards.
CAGACGCTGACGACGTCGACGGCGGGGTCGGCGAGCGCGGCGTCGAGGTCCGCTGCCGGGGCGGGCAGGCCGAGCTTGCCGGCCAGCCGCTCGGCCGCCGCCTGGTCGGCGGCGTCGCCGGGCGTGCCGGCGGCCGCGACGACCTCGAAGCCGTCGTGGGTGCCGAACGCCGGCAGGTACATGTCCTGCTGGTGGTCCTGGTCCGGGCCGAGGCCGGCGAAGCCGAGCAGCAGAACGCCGAGGGTCCCCTCGCTCATCGGCGCACTCCTTCCATGACCTCGTCGAGCGTGACCGGCTCGCCACGCTCGATGGACAGCTCGGTCGCGACGCCCAGCGCTACCGCGCGGACCGCGTCGGCCGGCGTCATCGCCCGCTCGGCCCGCGGGTCGGCGATCGCGTCCAGCCAGGCGTCGAGCTGGACGGCGAACCCGTTGGCGGCCTGCGGGTGCAGCAGGCTGGTGCCGGACTCCGTCACGACCGTCGACCCCCAGCCGTCGGCCGGCAGCTGCAGCACGCCCTCGGTGCCGGCGATCAGCACGTCGCGGCGGTCCAGTGTGGACGGGCGGTGCCCACGGCTCATCTCGCACACCGCGTCGGCGCCACGGGCGTACTCCACGTGCATCTCCAGGTAATCGTGGATGCGCAGCTCGGCGGCGGTCTGCGCTCGGCCGCGCGCGTAGACGGAGACCGGCTCGTCGCGCAGCCACCAGCTGACCAGGTCGAGCAGGTGGACGCCGTTGTGCAGCGCGTGCCCGCCGGACTTCGCCGGGTCGAGCACCCAGGCCCGCCAGTCCGGCCAGATCCAGCCGCCCAGCAGCGCGAGCCGGGCGAACACCGGCCGCCCGACGGCGCCGCCGGCGATCGCGTCGTCCACCGCGCGGGCGTAGTCGTAGAACCGGTGGGTGTGCGCGGCCATCACCACCGTCCCGGCGGCGTCGAACGCGTCGACGACGGCCCGGGCGGACGGCGCCGTGATCGTCAGTGGCTTCTCCATCAGCAGGTGCTTGCCGGCGGCGGCGATCTGCAGTGCGATGGGCTCGTGCGTCACGTTCGGCGTGCATACGATGGCGGCGCCGACGTCGGGCCGGGCCAGCGCCGCGGCCAGGTCGGTGGTCCACGGCACGCCGCCGGCGGCGGTCGCGGCGGCGCTGGCCCGGCCGGCGTCGACGTCGACGATGCCGGCGAGGCGGGCGCGCGAGCTGGCGCGCAGCGCGGCGCCGTGGTGGTCGGCGATGAAGCCGGCACCGACGATCACCACGCCAAGCGGCGCTGTGCCGTCAATCACGGAATGGCGTGCCATGCCGAGTCATCTTTGGGTCGGGGTAGTGGCGCTGTCAAGGCCCACTGCTGTGACGATCGCGTAACGCGACCAGAAATGGAACGTCTTGCCATGCTTGACGAAGCAACCTACGCTTCCGGGCAACGACACCACCGAGAGGCGTCGCATACCGGCCGCCGGCCGGGGCGCGACGCGGGAACAGGAGTCCGATGTCCCCGGGGATCGGCACGGCAGCCTCCGACCACGACCCACGCAGCTCGTCCACTCGCGGCTGGGCGTTGCACCAAGCCGCGGCGGAGGTGCTGCCCGGCGGCGTGAACTCCGCGACGCGGTACGTGGGGCACCCGTACGCGTTCGCCGGCGGCGACGGCGCCTACGTCGTCGACCTCGACGGCAACCGGTACCTGGACTACCACGCCGCGTTCGGCGCGATCCTGCTCGGGCACAACTCCCCCGTGGTCGACGACCCGGTCCGGGCCGCCATCGGCACCGCCGACCTGTTCGGCCTCGGCGTCACCGAGCTGGAGGTCGAGCTGGCCACCCGGGTGACCGAGGTGATCCCGTCCGCGGAGATGATGATCGCCACGATGAGCGGGTCCGAGGCCACCGCACAGGCGGTCCGGCTGGCCCGCGCCGCCACCGGCCGGCAGCTGCTGGTGAAGTTCCAGGGCGGCTTCCACGGCTGGCACGACGCCGTCGCCCGCAACGTCATCTCCCGCCCGGAGCTGGCCTACGGCCGCGACCCGCTGTCGGCCGGCATCCTCGACTCCGCCCTCGAGTCGACGCTGATCGCCGAGTTCAACGACCTCGACTCCGTCCGGGCTCTGTTCGAGCAGTACCCGGAGCGGATCGCCGCGGTCATCATGGAGCCGATCCCGCACAACGTCGGCGCCCTCGTGCCCACGCAGGAGTTCGTCGACGGCCTGCGCGCGCTGACCCGCGAGCACGGGTCGCTGCTGATCTTCGACGAGGTCATCACCGGCTTCCGCCACGCCCTCGGCGGCTACCAGGAGGTCTGCGGCGTCCAGCCCGACCTCACCACGTTCGGCAAGGGCATGGCCAACGGCTACCCGATCGGCGGCCTGGCCGGGCCGCGCTCGCTCATGGAGAGGTTCGACGGCCAGAAGGGCGACGTGCTGCTGGCCGGCACGTTCAACGGCTACGCCATCGGCGCGACGGCCGCCATCGCGACCATCAATCACCTGCAGGCCCACCCGGACTTCTACACGCGCACCCACGCGCTGGGCGACCGGATGCGGTCGGGGCTGGCGTCGATCGTGGCCGAGTTGGGCCTCGAGGCGACGGTGGCCGGCTTCGGCGGCGTGTTCTCGCTGTACTTCGCCGCCGGCCCGATCCGCGGCTACCGCGACCTCATGCGCAACGACGACCAGGCCTACGCGGCGTTCCACCGCCGGATGACCGACAAGGGCTTCCTGATGATCCCGATGTCGCTCAAGCGCAACCACGTCTCCGGCTCGCACACCGAGCAGGACATCGACCGCACCCTCGAGGCCGCCCGCGACGTCCTCACCGCCATGAAGGCCGACGGCACCGCCCGTTAGCCGGTTCCCGCGGCGGCGCGGAGCTCGCGCAGGACCCGCAGCACCCGGTCGGTCTGCGGGTCCGCGCCGACGATCTGGTGCAGCGGCGCCACCCGAGCAGCTCCGTGCGGCGTCGCCACCTCGACGTAGGAGGCGACCTCGCCGGCCGGCGCTAGACGGACGCGGGCCACCGCGCACGCGGCGCTCAACCAGAACACGCCGTCGGGGCAGTCGTCGCGCAGACGATCCCGCAGGCGCGCCGCCGCGGTCTCGACGCCGCGCGGCCCGTCGTCCGGGTCGGGCGGATGGATCCACACGGCGGCACCCGCGCGCCGGGCCCGGATCTGGCAGGGACCGTGCCCCGCCGCCACGCGCACGAGGGTCGCATACCCCCCGGGCGCGTCCGCGAACGCCAGGTCGAGGTCGTCCACCGGCACCGGCGCACCGAGCAGACCTGCCGCGCCCATACCCTCCACCCGGTAGGAATCGTGGCCCGCCAGCGACTCGAACCAGTACCAGTGGCGGACTGCTTCCCGGTCCGCCATGGGCATCGCCGCCACCCGCGCGATGGCCTCCCGGACATCGGCGTCGACCGGCTCCAACTCGGCCCGCAACTGGTTGCCGGTCGCCGCGAGGATGGCCCGCAGCCCGCCGATCGTCGGCAGCCGGCGGCCGCTCTCGTAGTGAGAGATGGCGAACCGGCTCACCCCCGCCCGCTCGGCCAGCTCCTGCTGGGTGAGCCGGGCGTCATCGCGAGCCTGCCGGATCAGTGCACCCACGTCCATGCCGCGATGGTCCCGCCGTCGCGGACCGCTCGCCACCGCGATCGCCCCGAATGTGGACGACGTGCATCCGCCCGGCAGCCTGTGGACGAACGGAGCCGGGCGCCCGGGGCGGCGGGGTGATCGATCCGGCGTGTTGACACCAGCGCCAACTGTTGGCGCTGGTGTCAACACGCCGGATCGAACATGCTGACGGCAAGGCGGCCGACGGCGCCCAAGGCCCCCGGCCGCCCTCTGGTCAGGACTGCTCGACGTCGTCGATGAGGAAGTGGTCGTACTGGCTGGCCGTGCCACTGGAGGAGAACTGGTGGCCGGTCAGCGCGGTGAGGCCGGGGGTCGACGGGCGTACGGTGCCGAGTGAACGGTCGCCCAGGAAGACCTCGGCGCCGTCCAGAGTGGCCTCCACACGCAGGTCGTGCCAGACCCGTTGCGGCGCGGTCCCGGCCGGCGCGATCTTCGTCCAGCTCTTCGTCCCGTACGAGTACCAGCCGATGCTGCCGTCCGAACCGATGTTGAGGTGGTACGCGGGCACGCCGGTCGCGTCGGCGGTCGAGCCCAGCGTGGTGAACGCGAAGCCGCGCGCGTAGCCGATCGAGTTCACCCGGAACGACAGCGTCTGCTCGTCCGCCGGCTCCGACTCCCAGCGGGCGGTCGCGATCTTGTCGGTCCACGCATCGGCCAGGCGCATGACGTGGCGGGAGTCGTCGACGTCGAAGTCGGTGACGGTGGCGCCGATCGCACCGGTGTAGCCGCGCGGCACCTGGCCGACGGGGTCGTTCTCGAAGGAGTCGACGGTGGAGTAGAGCTCGAGCTCGCCGAGGAACTCCGGACCCTGCGGGTCGGTGTCGGCGACGGTGACGCGGACCTGCCGCGCGCGCACGTCGGACACCGGGAAGTACGTCTGGGTGTACGACGTGATCGTGCCGGTGTCGACGACCTCGGTCCAGGCGGTGCCGTCGGTCGACACCTCGACGCGGGCGGCGCCGGGCGCGCCGTACTGCAGAGCCAGCCCGATCTGGTCGAGCGTGTACTCGCGGTCCAGGTTCACCGTGTAGACGCCCTCGCCGCGGACGGACCGGAAGACGGCCGCCGACGCCCAGTCGGTGCTGCCGTCGAGAGCGCCCAGCGGGCTCGTCTCGGGCAGCCGCGGTGTCGTGTGCGTCATGGTCGTGTCGATGCTGACGGTGCCGGCCTCGACCTTGCCGAGCAGGTCGATCTTGCCGACGTTGGGTCCGACGACGTCGACGAACTTCTTCCAGACGCGGTAGTCGCCGTCGACGGTGAAACCGGCGTCGGTCTCGGGGCAGCCCCAGCTGGGCGCGCAGTTGTCGCCGACCACCAGCACCCGGTTCGCGGCCACCACCGCGTGCGCGCCGTTGCCGGACGAGCCGTGGTTGCGCTGGAACGCCTGGTTGACCCGCGGGTGGTTCACGTACGTCCGCTGCGCCTGCTCGAAGCTGCGGCCCAGGCCGTCGGGCGAGATCGCGATCCAGTTGTCCGGCCGCCCGAACGTCAGCGTCATGATGCCGTTGGGCAGCAGCCGCAGCACCGGCATCACGCCCGTCGTCGGCGCGGGCTCGCCGGAGGCGGTCGTGAGCTGCAGCGGCTCCGGGCGCGTCCACGTGCGGCCGTCGTCGCTCGACCGGTTGATGTACAGCGGGCCGAAGTTCGCGCCGCCGGGGATCCCGGTGCGATGGACGGCGACGAGGTCGCCGTTGGCGGCCCTCTCGATGCCCGACTCCCCCATCACCCGGCCGTCGGTGAACGAGGCGACCGTCGCGTAGCGGTGCCACGTCTCGCCGCCGTCGGTGCTGCGGGCCAGCTCCGTGCGGTACCCCGGGTCGCCGGCGTACGTCGTGTAGTACGTCATCAGCAACGCGCCGTCCGAGGCGTAGAAGATGTCGCGGTGCACGCGGATGCCGCGGTCGAACTTCGTGGGATCGAAGGTCAGATCCGTGGTGAAGGTCGACGCCAGGTCCTTCCACGTGCTGCCGTTGTCGGTGGAACGACGGGCGATCAGCTCCACGCTGTGCTCGTCGATCACCCGCCTGGGGATGAACTCCACCCCGAGGATCGAGCCGTCGCGCAGCTTGGAGAACCACCCGGCGCCGGTGTCGGCGTTGACGCCGCTGGGGAACGTGTAGCCGCCGTCGTCGGACAGAACCATCGACGCCTGGCTGTCGGCGGCGGCGACGTCCTCGTTGGACTGCCAGGTCATCTGCACACGGCGAATCGGCAGGCCGGCCTCGTCGACGGCGTCGAACGCCTCGACGGTGGCGTTCCCGCCGATGACGCCGGGCGGCGGCTCATACACGGTGGTGTGGTCGTGCTGGGCGATGACGTAGGCGTTCGGGTCGGCGCCGTCGGTGGGGACGTCGATGTCACCCGCCGACGGCGCGGTGGCCGGGATCAGCGATGCGACGCCGGCGAGGGCGACGCTCACGGCGAGCGCGACGGACCGGGACCGGGACACGCGCATGGACAGCCTCCTGGAGTCGGTGGCTGACAGCAGACACAGAAGGTCATTCCATGTCAAGCGCCACACATCGACGCTATCCAGGCCATTGACATGGAATGCCGTTCTGGATTTCCTCATCCCACTACTCGGCGTCGGAGGTGCGGTCATGACTCGACTCGGTCAACGCAAGAGGTTCTCTCTCCTGGCCGTCCTGACGGCGACCCTCGCTGTCCTGCTCGGCGGCTACCCCCTCCCGGCGGCAGCGGCGATCGTCGAGACCGTGGTAGTCCCGGGCGGCCCGTGCGGCGACTCCGAACTCGGCACGAACTGCCAGGCGTACTTCCCGGACATCGTCAACGACCCGTTCGGGGACGCCGACGACCTGCTGATGGTCTACCGCTGGTCCAGCGCCCACTCGCGCGTCGCGAGCCAGCTGCGGATGATGCGCAGCACCGACGGCGGCGCCACCTGGCAGCAGGCGACGCCGTTCATCGTCGCCGACTACACCGGCGTCGACTACAGGGACCCGTCGCTGGCCGTCGTCACCAAGGCCGACGGCACCAAGCGGCTGCTGCTCTCCTACTTCGCCGGCTTCGGGACGAACTTCGGCACGTTGCAGACCCAGGTGAAACGGCGCGACACCGCCACCGGCGCGTTCTCGGCGCCGGTCCAGGTGTTCTCCAGCACCATCCCCTACCCCGCGACCAGCGCCAAGATCATCCAGATGGCCAACGGCCAGCTGCTGATCCCGCTCTACGGCACCAACGCCAGCACCGGCTACCACGACGCGGTGGTGGTCGCCAGCGTCGACCACGGGGTGACCTGGGACGGCCGGCTGACCGGGCGGCAGAAGACCATCGCGGCCGGCTCGGCCGGGCGGTACTTCCAGGAGCCGGCGATCGCGCAGATCGACCCCGGCGACATCCGGGCCGTGCTGCGCGTGGCCTCCGACACCTCGCCGTCGACGACGACCTACGCCATGCAGTCGGAGTCCTACGACAACACCTACATGACCACGTGGACCACGCCGTGGTCGATGAACGTGCGGATGCACGGGCCGGAACTGTTCCGGATCCCGGGGACGAACCTCATCCCGTACCTGTGGAGCGAGCCGAACACGGCGACGTCGCCGACCAATCGGCCGGTCCGCATCACCGTCCGCCGCACCGACTCGGTCTGGACGGAGACCCCTCGCCACACGCTCTACAACCCCGGCACCACCTGGGACGCCGGCTACTCCGGCACCGTCGCGATCGGCACGACGCGGCTGGTCACCGTCGTCTACGACGAGGCCCGCCGGGCCGCGATCGTGCTGCGCTACAACGTCACCGATGTCGACTGAGGAGCCCGCCATGCCCCGTCGCTCCCGACCACGTCTCGCCAACCTCGTCAGCGGCCTCGTCGGCTTCGGCGCCGCCGTCGCCCTGCTGGCGTCGAACACCGGCCCCGGACCGGCCGACGCGGACCCCGTCGCCGACCTCCCGACCGGCGCCGTCAACCCGCTGCCCGCCGGTGACGGGCCGGACCCTGACGCCCACGCCGTCGGGGTCGGGCCAGAGTGGAACGTCGTCAACTGGGGACCCGGACCCCGTGCGGCCGTGCCGTCCGCGTTCGCGATGGACACCGTCGCCGACGGCCGGACCGAGCAGAAGGTGTTCGTGTCGTCCCAGGCCAACGACGACGTCGCCGGCGCGGACTCGATCACCAACATGTCCGTCTCGCTGGACTCGGCGGTCTCGTTCCTGACGACGAAGCGCGAGGCGCCGGTGGGCGCGCACAACATGCTGCGGCTGGACGACGGCTCGCTGATTTCCGTCGAGTTCATCCCCGAGTGGACCGACGCGACCCAGACGTCCGTGAACCTCAAGGTGTGGCGGTCCGACGACCAGGGCGAGACGTGGGAGCTGACGCTGGCGCCGTTCACGCCGCCGCCGGGCAAGGTACTCGGTCCGATGAACCGCGGCCTGCGGGTGCATCGCGAGCCCCTGCTACTGCCCGACGGCACGATCATCCTGCCTGCGTACACCCGCTACCAGGGCGAGCTCGGGTCGAGCATCGTCCTGCAGTCGACCGACGACGGCACCAGCTGGACCCAGCGCGGACAGATCCCGACACCGGCGCCGGGCACCAACGAGGTCGGCTGGTCGTGGACGAGCGACGGCCGGCTGGTCGCGGCGCTGCGCAGCTGGGAGACGCCGCCGCACCTGCGGGTGAGCTTCTCCGACGACTCCGGCGCGACCTGGACGCCGACGCAGCCGCTGCTCGGGCCGGACGGCGAGCAGGTCGAGGGCATCTATCCGAACCTCGTGCTGCAGCCGAACGGCGTCCTGCTGCTCAGCACCGGCCGGCCGGACGACCGCGTCTACGTCAGCCGCGACGGCACCGGCCGCACCTGGGACGAGGAGCGGCTGGTGCTGGTGAAGTACCCGTCCGAGACCGGCAACGGCCGCTACGACGGCACCAGCGGCAACACCGCCATGGTGAACGTCGACGCCGACCGGACCGTGTACATCGGCGACTACTGCCACGTCTGGGGCTGCAAGGCCTACCACGAGCAGTACGGCGTGTTCGCGGCGTACGTGCACGCCGTCACGCCGGGCACCGGGAAGATCGACCTGGAGACGAAGCTGCACACCGGGACGGCGACGGTCACCGGCACGTTCGCCCGGCCGAACCGCACGTTCCCCGAGCAGCGGCCGGAGGGGGCGTTCGACGGCAGCTCGCGGACGCACTCCACCGCCGTGCTGGAGGCACGGCGCGGCGCGCCGTCGATGACCGTCGAGCTGGACCGCGAGTACACGCTGCATCGGATCGGGCTGATGCTCGGCTCCGGGCAGCCTCTGGACGCGACGGTGCAGCTGTCGGCCGACGGCGTCAGTTGGTCGGCGCCGGTGGTCACGGCCGACGACACCCGCGACCACGCCATGCGCTACACCGAGATCGAGCCGCAACAGGCCCGGTTCGTGCGCGTGACCGGGGCGGCCGGGGTCGCGACGCCGGTGACGGAGCTGGAGTTGTATGCCGTCGGCGTCGACACCTTCGAGAACGACCCGCTCTACGGCATCCCGCGCGGCTTCGTCGACGCCAAGAACACGACGGTCACGGACCAGGAGCTGCGAGGCTTCGACAGCGGGTCGTCGCTGCGGCTGTTCGACAAGTTCCTCGACGACAACGCCGTCGCGAGCACCGTCACGCCCGACCGGGACCGGCAGGTCACGTCGTTCCGGTTCGCCACGAACGACTACCGCGGCCCGTTCACCTTCGCCGTCGACGGCCGTTCCGGCGGGGAGGCCGCCCAGCCGTGGCGGTTCCGGCTGGTCCCGGGGACGACGGCGCAGCCGGCGCAGACACTGGAGGTGTTCGACGGGTCGGCCTGGACGGCGCTGGGCCGGCTGTCGGCGCCGATCGCGCCGAACACCTGGGTGCCGATCGCCGTGGACGCGACGACGGACGAGGCGACGGTGACGGTCGGCGCGGACACGTTCACGACGACCACGCCGGCCGAGCCCGCCACCGCGCTGGCCGGCGTCACGTTCACCACCGGCGACCCGATCGCCTACGGCATGACGTTCTTCGTCGACGACCTCAGCATCCACTGATCACGGGTTCCGTGGTCGAGCACTCGAACTCCTTCGGTCACCGGTCGCCGATCCGGACGTCGTCGAGGAACCAGGTGGTGCTCGTGACGCCGGTCCCGGCGGAGGTGAATGCCACGCCTGCCAGTGCGGTCGCCGGCTGGTACGTCGTCGACGTGGTGAACGTCTGCCCGCCGATCGTGACCGTGGCGGTGGCCGGGGTCGCGTCGACGGTGACCGTCCGCCAGGTGTGCGGCTCGATCAGCTGGTCCAGCGTGCCGACAAGGAGCCAGCGCGACCCGTTCCACGCCTGTAACGTCGGCTTGGCCGGCGTCCCCGTGCTGCCCGGCGCGGGATACGCCCCGGGCGTGAGCAGGAAGTGCCAGCGCACGGTCCGGCTGTCGCCGGAGCGGCCGAGGACGTCGAAGACGAACTGTCCGCGGTAGTTCCACTCGGAGCTGCCGAGCTCGAAGGTGGTCACCTGGCGGGTCCGGTCCGGAGCCGGCTTGGTGATCTTGGCGACCTGGTCGGTGTAATTGTCGAACAGCCGCAGCGAGCGCCGGCTCTCGAAGCCGCCGAGGTCGACATCGGTGGTCGTGGCGTTCAGCGCGTCGGTCCAGCCGCGCGGGACGCCGAACACCGGATCGTTCTCGAAGGTGTCGACGTCGGCCGCGTAGAGCTCCAGCTCGGTGACCGGTGTATCCGTGCCGGCGACGCCGGTCACCCGCACGAACTGCGCCTGCTGCGGCTCGATGTCGGTGTACCGCAGCGCACGGTCGCGGGTCCGGGTGGTGCGCACCACGGGCTCGCTCCACCGCCGCCCATCGGCCGACAGCTGGACGCTCGCACTGTGCGGCTCGCCGCTGCCGAGCATCAGCCACCGCACCGGCGTCGCGCGCCGCGGGCCGACCATGTCGTACTGCCGCCGCGACGAGCCGCAGCAGCTGGACCAGGCCGCCCACGTCCGCGAGGCGGTCTACCACCGGCTCTCCCCCGCCGCACGGTTCATCCTCGACGTCTGACCGGGTCGCCGAAGGCCGCGGTCCAGGCGCCGTCGACGGCGATCGACTGGCCGCTGACGTAGGCGGCGTCGGCGGAGAGCAGGAACGCGACCACGGCCGCCACCTCGTGCGGCTCGGCGATCCGGCCCAGCGGGGGCCCCTCGGCCAGCTCGCGCTCGGTGGACTCCGGGTCGGCCGACGCGGCGATGTGGGCCTCGAGGTGCGGTGTCCGCACGCCGCCGGGGGCGACGGCGTTGGCGCGGATACCGGCCGGCCCGTAGGTGACGGCGACGCTGCGGGTCAGGGCGTCGACTCCGCCCTTGGTGAACTCGTAGGCGGCATGGCCGGGATAGCTGGCCCGGCCGTGGATCGAGGAGATGTTGACGACGGCTCCCGGCCCGCCCTGCGCGGTGAACGCCTCGACCGCCGCGGCGCAGCCCCACAGGTAGCCCAGGCCGTTGATCTCGACGACGGCGCGCACCGCGTCTTGGTCCAGGGCGTGCAGCGGGGTCAGTCCGGTGATCCCGGCGTTGTTGACCCAGCCGCCCAGCGGGGCCAGGTGCTGGGCGCGCCGTGCCGCCTCGGCATGTGTGGCGTACTCGGCGGTGTCGCCCGTCACGACGTCGGCGCAGGCGCCGGGGTCGACGGCCGGGTCGAGTTCCACGCCGACCACGATCCAGCCGTCGGCGGCCAGCCGTTCCGCGATCGCTCGGCCGATGCCCCGGCCGGACCCGGTGACGACCACGCTGCCGCTCATGTCAGCTCCTCCAGCAGGGATTCGGCGTGGTCGATGAGCAGCTCCAGCGCGCCGGCCGCCAGCGGAGTCTGCCAGGACTGGTAGGCGCCACGGTCGTACGCCTCCTTCGTCGGCAGGTACACGAAGCCCGGGCCGTTGGTGAGGTTGAGCACCAGCACCGGGCGGTCGGGGAACCGCGTCCGCAGCTCGCGCTGCAGTGCCGAGTACGCCTCGCCGGGGTGCGCGGCCAGCAGGGCGTCGCCGATCCGCCAGGCCCAGACGGGGTGTCCGACGACGGGGCCGCCGTTCAGGTAACCGTCGCGGAGGTGCCGGGCCCGGCGCAGCCGCTCGTCGCGGCTGCGCGAGTCGATACCGGCCCAGCCCTGTTCCAGCTCAGCCAGCGTGGGCAGCGGCCGCACCGGCAGGTCGACGACCGACCGGCGGGCGGCGAGAGCGGACGCCGCCGGACTCGGAGCCGGCCGCTGCGCCGGTCGCCACGCTGCCAGCGGCGCGCCGGAGTCCACCACCTCGGCCAAGGCCAGCTCCGTGCCGGCGGGCGCCAGACCGGCCAGCGCGCTCAGCACGGCGTGTCCGAGCGCACGGCCGTGCCGGTCGGCGACGGTCGGGTCGCCGGTGTACTGCTCGGCCGGGGCGAGCTCGCCGGACGCGCCCTGCAAGAACAGGCACGGCGCCTGCGTGGCCGTCTCCACCACCTCGCGCATGGCGCCGGCGTAGTCGGGCGAGATCAGGGTGTTCTGCCAGGCGAGCGTGGTCGGGTGGCAGGCGTAGTTGACGACGACGGCCAGCGTGCGGCCCGAGGTCGTGGCGGTGAGACGGCCGGCGACGACGGTGTCGTCGGCGGCCGCCGCGGGGTTGGCCCCGACCACGGCGCGGCCGTCCAGGACGAGCTCGCGGTCGGTCGCGAGGGCGCAGCGGCCGGTCGTCCAGTCCAGGACCGCCGGCTCCAGCGCCGCGATGGCCTGGCGACCGGCCTCGACCGTCGCGGCCGCCAGCCGGTCCAGGTACGCCGGGATCAGCGCACCGCCGGGGAGGTCCGCGTCCCCGGCGCACAGCACCGGACCGGCATGCGTGTGCGAGAGCGCGATGAGCAACCGTTCCTCGGCGAGTCCGAGCCCGACGAGCACCGCCGACCGCACCCGCCGCTCGTCCTCGACCCGCCGCCACCAGGTTCCGTCGACCGCCACCAGCACCAGCGGCGCGCCGCCGCCGTCGTCCAGGGCCAGCGCCGTCAGGGTCAGCGGCCGGTGCACCCCGTCGGCGACGTCGGTCACCGCCGGGCCCCAGTTGCGGGTACGGATCCCCGGCGGTGGCGTGATGTCGCGCCGGGCCACCCCGGCGCGTCCCGAGAACACCGGCACCCGCAGCCGCGACCCGATTCCCACTGCAGCCACGGGTCAGCTGATGGAGTAGGAGTAGAGGTCGCCGGCACTGAGGACGAACCGGAGCCGGATCGTGCCGCTCGGCAGCGTCGTCGTCGATCCCCAGGAGACCAGCCGGCCCGTCACGTCGCCCTGGATCGGCGTCGCGTCCGCCGCGGTGTAGCCGGGGACCGGGTTGCCGTCGGCGTCGAGGACCTCGATCCGGAGGATTCCGCTGCCGGTGGCCGCGTCGACCCGGAGCTGGTCGCCACCCGGCTGCGGCGCGAGGGTGCGAGTGGTGACCGTGCCACCGCCCGCCGCGGCACGGAACGCGACGAAACGGTCCTTCTGCCAGGTCACCCTCCCGGTCTGGGCGTTGCCCTGGTCGTCGACACCGTTCTGGCAGCCCTTCTCCGGCTCCGAGGCGGACTCCGGGCAGGAGTGCTTGCCCTTGAACGCGCCGTAGTAGAGCCACACCTCGTCGCCGACGGTGAGCAGCTGCGTCGCGGCGAGCTGGAAGCCCCAGTCCCAGGTTGCCAGCGCACCCGGCGTGACCAGTTTCTGCCGGTTCGGCCGGCTCCAGTCGTAGAGGTTCGTCGACGAGGCCAGTCCGAGGTGGGCACGACCCACATCCGGCCAGACGTCCGTGCCCGCGTAGGTGATCTCGAACACCGACGGGACGGCCAGGTACTGCTCGCCGTACCGGAAGGCGGGCATCAGGTACAGGTCCGCACTCTTCACCGGCCGGCCGTACGAGGTGACGATGGCGCCGCCGGTGCCCGGGTTGGCCGCCGCCACGGCGTCGTAGTCGCGCAGGTCGGCCGCGTGGACCTGGACCGGCTTGGTCCAGGTGCGGAAGTCGCTGCTGGTCGACACCAGGACGGTGCGAGCGGCCCGGAGGTAGGTGGAGGTGCCGGCATCGTTCTTGGTGAAGCTCCACGCCTTGGACGTCGCCACGAACCGGCCGGTGGCGGCGTCGTAGCTGACGCTGACGGTGTCGTGTCCGGGGATCGCGGGGACCTCCTCGTCCACCATGACCCAGTTGACGCCGTCGTCGGAGGACAATGCGTAGTAGTCCATGCCGCGGCGGTCCGGGGACGACGCCGTCGGGTAGCCGGCGCGCCGGCTGACCGGCCCGCGCATCGGATGCAGGCCGTAGTACTTCGGCTCGCCGGCCTGTCCCCAGCGTGGGTTGAGCACGACGGCCGCCGGTCCCGACTTCTGGTCGTAGGAAGGCCCGGCGCTGGTGGTCAGGGTGGTCAGCTGACGGCCGTTCACCGGCCACACCCGGCCGTCGGTGCTCGTAGCATGGACGGTGCCCTGCCCGGTCGTGATCCACATCTCGTATCCACCGCCGGTCGGCAGGACCGTCGCCGGCGGGCGCGGATTGGGGAACCCGGCGGTCGTCTGGAACACCACGCCCGGACCGAAGCCGGCCAGTGCCGGGTCGCCGTCGGGAGTACCCGGGACGACGGCGCGGGTCATGCCGGAGTAGCTCTCGATGCGCTCGTCGCCGACGAAGAGCACGCTGCCGCCGCCGATCGACGGGGAGTAGGCAGCGTCGGCGCTGGTGCGCACTTCGACGTCGTCCCAGACCGTCGTGCCGACGTCCGCGTACGAGGAGTAGACGAGGACGTCCACCGTCTGGGCCCCGGCCGGAGCGACGCCTTGGACGCTGAGCCGCTGCCAGCCGGAGACGTCGGGGAGCTGGACGTGCGGCCGCCACTCCGCTGTATTCGGCGCCGCGCCGGTGGCGTCGCGGAACTCCAGGTACAGCCAGCCGGCGCCGCCCGAGTCGGCGTTCGCCCAGACCGACGCGCTGACCGTCCAGCCGGGCGTCACCGGCACCCGGCGGCTGTAGGCGCTGACGCCGGCGCCGGTGCTGGTGTCGACGGTGCGCAGCGCCTGGCGGCCGGTGCGCTGCCCGCCGGTGACGATGGTGGCGCCCGAGCCCAGCGACCAGTGCGACGTGATCGGGTTCCCGCGGTTCTCCTCGAAGTTCCCGTTGGGCGGCTGGATCCGTTCGGGCGGGGGCAGGGTGGTGGCGCTGACGTCGTCCCACGCTGTGGTGCCGGTCTCGGCCTGGCTGCTGTAGAGCAGGACGGTGGCCGCGACGGCGTGGACGGGCGCCACCCCGCTCACCTCGACCCGTTGCCAGCCGCTCACGTCGGCGACCGGCGTGGCGACGACACCGTTGTGCACCGTGCCGGCCGGGTCGCCGGGGTCGAGCCGCGCGCCATCGGCACCCCAGAACTCCAGGTAGAGCGAGCCCGCCGCCGCTCCGGTGTTGATCCGCTGGGCGTAGGCGGCCACGGTGAGCGTCTCGCCGGGCGCGACGGCCAGCCGCTGACTACGCACGCTCACGCCTGCGGTGGCGCTGGTGTCCACGGTCCGGACCGCCCTGGTGCCCGTGCGGATCGGCTGCTGGTCGGTCACCTGCGCGGACCCGCCCGGCGCGTCGACCGTCCAGCGGGCCGGCCCGGGCTGCGTCTCCTCGAACCCCGCGTTCGGGACCAGCCGGGTCGACGTCGCCGCCGTCGTCGAGACGTCGTCCGTCGCGACGGACGACGACGGCGTCGAGGGCAGGAACACGGCCGCGGCGGCGAGCCCGGCGGCCAGGAACGGTACTCCGCGGCGAATCGTCATCGTGCCTCCCGGGGTCGCGCGTGGCGTGGAGGATCGCCCCAGGCGGTGGCGGGAACGGCCACCGCCTGGGGCGGGCTGTCAGTTGCTCATCCAGTAGGAGTAGAGGTCGACGTTGACCAGGTGGAAGCGGAACTTCACCTGCTGTCCGGCCAGGCCGGCCAGCGAGGCGTTGCCCTTCCACTTCACCTGGGCGGCCAGCTGGTCGCCCTTGATCGCCACCGCGTCGGCGGCGGTGAAGCCCGGAATCGGAGTCCCCTCGGCGTCGAGGACCTCGACCACCAGGCTGCCGCCCTCGTGCACGACGGCGTTGACGTTCAGCTGGCCGCCGCCGAAGACCACCGGCTTGGTGGTGATCTCTCCCGGGTCGCCGAGGCCGGGCAGCGAGGCGTTGGTCATCGACGCGAAGCCGTCGCGGCGCCAGGTCGCCAGGCCGACCTGGCCGAAGTGGTGGTCGCGGTTGGGGTCGTCGGAGTCGGCGCCGCCGTGGCCGTTCTGGAAGCCGGCGTAGTACATCGAGATCTTCTCGTCGTCGACCAGGATGTTCGAGGCGGTGTAGAGGGCGCCGTCGTCCCAGGCGCCGCCCCGGCTGGGCTCGAGCAGCGGGTCGCGCACCGGCCGCTCCCAGCGCAGCAGGTCACGCGACGTGGCCAGCTGCGGCAGCACCGGGCCGTCGGCGGCTGTGGCGTACTCGCCGGAGGTGAAGTCGGTGGTCAGGAAGACCCATGGGACGCCGATGTAGGTGCTCTCGTAGGGCAGCACGGGCATGCCGTAGATCTGTCCCTCGACGCCGCCGATGGCCTCGGCGGCGCCGTCGTCGGCGGAGTCACCCATGACCGCCAGCTGCGGCGTCGTCCAGTTCACCAGGTCCGGGCTGGTGGAGACGAACGCCGACCGCTCGTAGATGCCGGGCGTGCGCGAGGTGAACATCCGCTTCTTGATCGTCGCGATGTACAGCTTCGCATCCGGGTCCCAGGTGGTCTGGACGACGTCGCCGTCGTTGAGCAGGTGCGCCGCCTGCAGCGGCGTCCAGTTGTAGCCGTCGGGCGACTTCCAGCCGTAGTAGCCGTTGCCGCCGGGCACGCCGGGCGCCGGCTGGCTCTTCATCAGGAAGTACTTCCGGTCCGCGGGGGCGTCGGGGTTGTAGGTGACGTGTGCCCCGCTGCCGGCCAGCACGATGTTGGTCTGCGACGCCGGGATGTCCTTGTAGCCCACGCCGGAGACGGTGGAGCGGCCCACCGGCTTGTCCCAGGTGATTCCGTCGGTGCTCTCGGCGTAGCACGTGTGGTAGTGCGGCGCCTGGTCGTTGTAGCACGTGTACCACATGCGGTAGAGGCCGTCGATGACGTAGACCGAGCCGTAGGTGTAGGCGCTTGCCTCCCACGGCTGGTCCGGCCGCAGCACCGGGCGCTGGAGCTTGTCGCCCGGGTGGACCACCCGCTCGACGTCGTGGGCGGACTCGATCCGGTAGTCGTCGAGGAACAGCTCGCGCTCGGAGCCCAGCTGCGGGTCGTACGGCGGCGGCGCGGCCGTCAGCACGGCCTCGTCCCAGTACGAGATGCCCGCGGCCGCCTGCGAGCCGTAGACGTGCGCCGTCACGTGCGCGGTGTTGGGCGGGGCGACGCCGGTGACGGTGACCTCCTGCCAGTCCGTGCTGAAGGCCGGTTCGACGTTGGTGACGCCGATGCGGTTGCGGTCGAAGTCCCAGAACTCCAGATAGAGCCAGGCCGGCGTGCCGCTGCGGCCCTTGACGTTCGCGGTGAGCGTGTACTCGTCGCCCGCGGTGGCGACGATGCGCTCGCTGCGCACCGACACCGCCGAGCCGGCGACGTCGTTGATCTCCAGCGAGCCCAGTCCGGCGGTCCGGTAGGCCCGCAGGTTGACGATGTTGGCGCCGTCGGCATTGCCCTCCACGCCCCAGCCGATCGGGTGGCCGCTGCGGTTCCCCACGTCGAAGGCACCGTTCTGCAGGAGCAGGCCGGGCTTGCCGACGACGGGCTGGGGCAGCGGCTGGGCGGAGACGAGCAGGACAGACGACAGCCCGACGGCGGCGGTGACGGCGCCGGCCAGGACGGTGGCGCGGACGAGACGGGGATGGCGATTCATGGGCGACTCCCGGTTCGACGGTGCGGGATGCGTCGTCGAACGATGCGCAGAACGCCGTTCCATGTCAAGAACCGATGGTTCGGCTCGTTGATCTTGGAGTTGTTCGGCCATCTATCGGACATATCGCCCGCAATGGCCGAACAACTCCAAGATCAACGAGGGGAGGGCCTGTCGGTGGTTGGTGCTGGAGGGCGACGTGTGCGCGTTCTTCAGCGGACCAGCTCCACCCAGGTCACGGGTGCCTCGTCGACGGTCGTCGACAGCGGGAGGACGAACCGGCCGCCCCGCGCCGCGCGTGACGACTCGTGCCGATCGCCGCCGAGCGTGTGCACGACGACGGCGACCCGCTCTCCGTCGGGCAGGAAATTCAGAACCAGCTCGCCGTCGCCGCGCGGCACCACGCCGATACGTCGTGCCGCCGCCAGTCCGCCGGCGTCGAGGGAGCCCACCGCCACGTTCACGTCCGTGCTGAGCAGGCCGCCGAACTGGCGCACGCCCGGCGCCCCCAGGAACCCGCCCGGCCGCAGCACGACCAGCACCGGTTCACCGTTCTCGACCCGCACCCACGACGACGATCGGGCGCCGGTGACCGGCCCGAGCCGGGACGCGCCGATGGCGTCGACCCGGAAACGGGTCCGCCGGCGCGACAGCCGGGTCAGTCCGTTGTGCAGCGCCACCAGCTCGGGCGGGCACGTGCTGTCGGAGAGGTCGCCCGTGAAGCTGCCCAGCATGCCGAGCGGACCGCAGGCGACCGAGTCGAACCAGATGTCGGCCTGGTTCACCCAGTCGTATCCGCCGGAGCCGTAGCTGGCGACGCCGAGCTCTCCGAGCAGCCGGCCGAAGAACAGCCGCCGGTTGACCTCGGCGTGGTACTCCGACGCGTTCATCCAGAGGTCGTCAACGCTGTGGAGGTCGACATACGGAGCGAACAACGGGGAGAGCGCGTAGTACATGACCACGATGTCGGGATCGGCCGCCCGCAGGGCACCGACGACGACCTCGAGCGCGAGGCCGAGCAGCCGCTCGCCCGCGTAGTCGAGATCGGCCGGTGCGCACAGCGACAGGTCCGGGATCTCGTAGCCGAAGTCGAACTTCACCAGCGCGGGCCGGTACCTCGCGACGAACGCGGCGATCCGCTCGCGCAGCACGGCTCGCACGCCGGCGAGGGTGACGTCGAACAGGAAGTACGGCGCCTCGGCTGGGCCGAGCACGATCGGCTCGCCGTCGAGTCCGCGGAGCAGGTCCGCCCTCGACAGCCCGTGCGTCGCGGGGTCGTCACACCGCAGGAACGCCGCCCACAGGCCGACGCGGTGGCCGTGGCTGCGGATGCTCGCCAGCGTCCGCTCGAACTCGGGGAAGCGGTCGCCCGCGTGTTCGAGCTTGCCGTACTCGCCCTCCCACTTGTCGTCGACGACGACCATGCCGACCTCGAGCCCGGAGTCGAGGAGCTGGGCGTGGATCGCATCCAGGCTCGCCTGGCCGAACCGCTGCGCCGCTGTGCCCGCGGCGAGCTGGGCGCCCCATGTGTTGAACTGCGACGCCGTCGCCGCCGCCAGCTTCGCCGGTGACGGCGTGGGCACCGTGACGATCCCGCTCTCGACCAGCGCCCGCTGGTAGGCGCGGATCGCCTCGGGGTAGTCGGGCCCGAACGTCCACACCATGGGCGCGCCCAGCTCGAAGCGTCCCGGACCGCGCAGGTGGCCCCACAGGTCGCCACGCAGCTGGAGCACCGGCGAGAACCGCTCGTCGTGCAACCGGAGCAGGAGGTCGCCGGCCGGCAGGTCGGCCAGGCCCAGGCAGAACGCGTCGCTCAGCTTCGACGTCATCGCACCCACCTCGACGGGGTGGGCCGAGGAGTCCAGGCCGGCGACGTAGTGCGCCGGCAGCGCCCATTGCTGGCGCATCCGGACCTCGCCGCCGCCGCCGCGGCCGAGCCACGTGGTCGTGTCGAGCTTGGCCTGGGTCTGGATCACCGGGCTCACCAACGCCGAGCCGGACACGCCGGGGTGGACCAAGTACCGGCATCGGAGTCCGGGGGCCGGCCGGCCGCCGCCGGTGCCGGACTGGCGCGCGAACCAGTGCAGCGAGACGACGTCGGCGGCGCCGGCCATCGTGTAGCCGACCGGTTCGAGCCAGCATCGCTCCGGCTCGAACCGCCAGCGCAGCTCCAGCTCGTCGGTCCCGTTCACGCTCGCGTAGCGCACGGTGACCAGGTGGTCCGCGACGACGACACCGACGACGCGACCGAGTGCCCATGCCGACTGCGCCTCGCCCTGGCCGGCGCGGGTCATGACGGCCGGCTGCATCGGCCCGGCGACGATCGTCCGGCCGTGCGGATCGGCCAGGACGACCACGTCGTCGGACGAGGTCCAGGTCCAGATGTAGGACCCCGCGACGACCCGCACGGTGTCGCCGTCGCGGACCAGCCGTGGGTTCTGCACAGGTGCCGTCCTCCCGTCGGTGCCGGACGAGGGAGAACCTTGACATGGAACGTCGTCCCACGTCTAGGGTGTGCGCGTGGCCGATCCTCCGTCGATCCTGCACTTGCGCGACCTGAACTCCTTCCTGCTGCGGGGCGACGGGTTCGCCTACACGCTCGCCGTCACCCCCGACGGCGACCTGCGGCACCTGCACTGGGGTGGCCCGATCGAGCCTGCTGACGTCGGCGTGCTGCTGACCGACGACGCCCGCGAGTTCGGCTCGAACACGTGGTCCAGCCCGCGAGCCCATACCGAGGAGCTGGTTGCGCACGGCGGCCGGCGGCTGGACGAGTCCGCGCTCAAGGTGGAGTTCGCCGACGGCGTCCGCGCGCTCGACCTCGCCGTCGAGTCGTCGGCCGTGAGCGGCGACGAGTTGACGATCCGGCTGGCCGACCGGCACTACCCGTTCGCGGCCGAGCTGCATTACCGGGTCCGCGGCGGCGCGCTGGAGCGGTGGACGACGCTGGTGAACGACGGCGAGACGCCGGTCGTGCTGGACCGCGCGTACTCCGCGAGCTGGGGGCTGCCGTCGCAGCCGCGTTGGGTGGCGACCTGGCTGGCCGGTGCGTACGCCGCCGAGACCCAGGTCACGCGGCGGCCGCTCGGGCCGGGCCGGCTGGTACTGGAGTCGCGTCGTGGCATTCCCGGGCACGCCGCGCAGCCCTGGCTCGCGCTCGACGCGGGCGACGACGCGCGCGCCGCCGACGGGGCCGGCGCCGTGTGGAGCGTCGCGCTGGCATGGAGCGGCTCCTGGCGGCTGACCGCCGAACTGGCCAACGACGGCCGGCTGCACGTCACCGCCGGCGTCAACGACTTCGACCTGCGCCACCCCCTGCCGCCGGGCAGATCGTGGACCACCCCCGTCACCGTCGGCGTGTACGCGGCCGCCGGGCACGACGAGCTCACCGACCGCTGGCACGCGTACGAGCGCGCACACGTCGTGCCGAGGTCCGGCACCGTCCGGCCGGTGCTCTACAACAGCTGGGAGGCGACCTTCTTCGACGTCCGCCCGGACTCGCAGCTCGAGCTGGCCCGGCGGGCCGCCGCGCTGGGTGCGGAGCTGTTCGTCGTCGACGACGGCTGGTTCGCCGGGCGCGACGACGAGAGCACCGGCGTCGGCGACTGGACGCCGGACCGGACCGCCTTCCCGGACGGCCTGAAGCCACTGGCCGACGAGGTGCACGCGCTGGGCATGCGGTTCGGCGTGTGGGTCGAGCCGGAAGCAGTCAGCCCGGACAGCGACCTGTTCCGCGCCCATCCGGACTGGATCTACCAGTGGCCCACCCGCCCGCGCACGCTGGCCCGGCAGACCCACCTGCTGGCGCTGAGCCGGCCGGACGTCCGCGCGCACGTCGTCGAGGCGCTGGACGCGCTGCTGTCGTCGGCGCCGATCGACGCACTGAAGTGGGACCTCAACCGGCCGCTCACCGAGGCGTCGTCCGGGCTCGAGGACGCCGGCTCGGTCTGGGTCGGGCACGTCGAGGGGCTCTACGAGGTACTCGACCGGGTGCGAGAGCTGCATCCGGACGTCTGGATCGAGAGCTGCGCGTCCGGCGGCGGCCGGGCCGACCTCGGCGTCCTGTCGCGCGCCGAGTGGGTCTGGCCCAGCGACAACACCGACGCGCTGGAGCGGCTGGCGATCCAGCACGGCTACGCGTACGCCCACTCGCCGCACACGATGATGGCCTGGGTCACCGACTCCCCGACGTACCTCACCAAGCGGGAGATCCCGCTGCGGTTCCGGTTCCACTCGGCGATGACCGGGTTGCTGGGGATCGGCGGGAACCTGGCGGCGTGGTCCGACGCGGACCTGGCCGCCGGAGCCGAGTACGTCGCCCAGTACAAGCGGATCCGCGCGACGGTGCAGTACGGCGCGATGCGGCGGTTGTCCGGGGCACCGGACGACGTGACCGCGGTCGCCTACGTGGCGCCGTCCGGCGACCAGGTCGCCGTGTTCGCGTTCGCGCCGTCGGTGCGGCAGCTGCGCCGGACGGTGCTGCTGCGGCTGCGCGGCCTCGACCCCGCGGCGGTGTACGCCGACGCCGCGTCGGGGACGCGGCACAGCGGGGCACTGCTCATGCACCACGGCCTTCGGGTCCCCCTGATCGGCGACTACGCCAGTGAGCTCATCGTCCTCGACCGCATCTGACATCCGGAGACAGCCATGAAGATCATGACGATCTACGCCCACCCGGCCGACACGATCACCAACTGCGGCGGCACGCTGGCGCTGCACGCGCAGCGCGGCGACGAGATCGTCGCGCTGATCCTCAGCCACGGCGGGCGCATCCACGCGAACAAGTACGCCGAGGAGTGGCGCAAGGACCACCCCGACGACGACATCGCGACCGCCGGGCTGGACGACATCGTCGCGAACAAGAAGAACGAGCTCGAGCGCGCCGCGGACATCATCGGGATCGGCAAGGTCATCACGCTGGACCACGAGGACACCTACGCGACGGTCCACGAGGACGTCGTCGAGGAGATCGCCGAGCACATCGCGGCCGAACAGCCGGAGATCGTGATCTGCGACCATCCGAAGAACCCCGCCTACTTCGACCCGCACTCCGTCGCCACCGGCATGGCGCTGGCGGCGCTCTCGCGGGCGGGCACCTACCTGCGCAACCTCGACGGCCGCGACGAGGTGCCGGTGCGGCAGGTGTTCCTCGGCGGGCTGCCGGTGTTCAACCTCGACGCGCTCAGCCTCGGCGGCGTGCGCAACGACTGCTACATCGACATCACCGACGTCGTCGGGACGAAGCTCGCGGCGATGGACCAGTTCGTCAGCCAGGGCTACCACGGCGTGTTCGCCCGCAAGCTGGTCGAGTCGTACAACGGCGAGGCCGGCCGGGCCGCCGGCGTCAACTTCGCCGAGGCGTTCGTGCGGCTGTACAACGAGACGCACTCGCATTTGCCGGTCACCGACGCCGCGCTCGCGGCCGATCCGCTGACCAGGCACATCGCCTACTCCGCGGTGAACCTGCGGGGCACTTTCCCAGTACCGTGACGCTCGTGACCCCTTCCACCGTCGGTCGATCCCTCCACGACCTGCCCACCCCGTTCGCGGTCCTCGACGACGCCGCGCTGGAGCACAACCTCGCCACGATGGCGGCGTGGTGCCGCGAGCACGGCGTCGAGCTGCAGCCGCACGGCAAGACGACGATGGCGCCGGCGCTGTTCCACCGCCAGCTGGCCGCCGGCGCCACCGGCATCACCGCCGCGACGCCCGCCCAGGTGCGGGTGATGCGCGAGCACGGTGTGCCGTCGGTGCAGCTGGCCAACGAGCTGGTGCAGCCCGGCGAGGCGGCCTGGGTCGCCGGCGAGGTGGCCGGCGGCGGGTTCGGCTTCCGTTGCTGGGTCGACTCCACCGACGGCGTCGAAATCCTGCAGGCCGCCGCCGCACCCAGCGGCACCGTCGTCGACGTGCTGCTGGAGGTCGGGTCGCCGGGCGGGCGCACCGGCACCCGCACGAAGGCCGATCGCGACGCCGTCCGGTCCGCGATCGGGCGGGCGCCGAACATCCGGCTCACCGGCGTCGCGGGCTACGAGGGCTCGGTGGCCGGCGACCGCACGGCGCCGTCGCTGGCCGCCGTCCGGGCGTACCTGGAGACCCTGCGCGCGGCCGCCGACGAGGTGCGCGCCGACACAGATGACACCGCGGGCGCGCCTGTGCTGTCGGCCGGCGGGAGCATGTTCTACGACGTCGTCGCGGACGTGCTGACCGGCGGCGGCCGGGTGATCCTGCGCAGCGGCTGCTACGTCACGCACGATTCCGGCATGTTCCACCGCAACTCCCCGCTCGACGGCCCGGACGCGCCGGCCCGGCTGCGCGCCGCGCTCACCGTCTGGGGCACCGTCGTGTCGGCACCGGAGCCCGGGCGCGCCTTCCTCGACGTCGGCCGCCGCGACGCCTCGTTCGACCAGGGGCTGCCGATCCCGCTCGCCGTCCTCCCCCGCGGCTCGGCGGAGGTCCTGCCCCTGGACGGCTCCGAGGTCACCGCGCTGAACGACCAGCACGCGTTCGTGGCCCTGCCGGACGGCACCGTCCTGGCCGTGGGCGACCGCGTCCAGCTCGGCATCTCGCACCCCTGCACGACGTTCGACAAGTGGCGGCGGATCCCGCTGACCGGCCCGGACGGCGTCGTCACCGACGTCGTCGAGACCTGGTTCTGACCCGCGGAGGGCAGCTGAATGAGTGACTGGATCGACCAGTCGCGTGTGATCCGGTTCGAGGGCCCGTCAGCGTTCTCGCCGCGGTTCGTGGGGCCGCCGGTGCTGCGATGGGCGCCGGTGCCGTCGGCCACGCGGTTCGAGGTCGCCGTCGCCGACCGCGAACGTGTCGTCTGGACCGGCTCGGTCGCCACCGAGGCCGCCGACCTGGCGGAGGCGTGGCCGCTGCTCCCTCTCGGCCCGGTCGACGTGCTCGTCCGCGGCTTCGACGGCGACCGCGAGGTCGCCGTCCGCAAACACCGTCAGTTCTGGAAGGTACCCGGGTTCGACGGCGTCCGGCCCGACCCCGCCGACTGGACCGGCGCCGTCCACCGCGCCGTCGGCCACCTGCTGCAGCCGGCCCGCGACGAGGTGTTCGACTACGAGGACGGCTACCCGCGCAGCGCGTGGAGCTCGTTCGAGGACAGCGTGACGGGGCTGCGCGGCCGGCTGGCGTTTCCGGCGCAGCACCATGCCAGTTACATCCACGCCTACCTGACCTACGCCGACCGCTTCCCGGACCACCCGCAGGCCGCCGAGGCGGAACGGCAGGCCCTCGCGTACGGGCGGTGGCTGCTGGAGCACCACCTCCCGGACGACTGGCGGCTGGGCGGGCTGGCGCCATCGACGGTGCTCGAGGGCGGGTTCGGCGGCTGGGTCGAGGGCGACCACATCACCGTCTTCCGGGCCGCGCGTGTCGGCGAGGTCATGCTGCGGCTGTTCGAGCGCACGGGCGGGCCCCACTACCTCGAGCGCGCGGCCCGCGTCGGCGACGTCATGGTGGACCTGCAGAACCCGGACGGCTCCTGGCCGTTCCGCGTCGACCCGCGCACGGGCGAGCCCAGCGTCGGCTACACCTCCGCCGTCGTGACCCCGGTGTGGCTGCTGACGCTGCTCGGCGAGACGCCCGAGGCGCCCGGGACGCCGTCGCAGCGGGCCACTCGGGCAGCGGCCGCGGCGAAGGGCGAGGCGTGGCTGCTCGCCGGCCCGGTGACCGACGGCCGGTGGGAGGGGATGTATGAGGACATCCCGGAGACGCCGCCGTGGAGCAACCTGCAGCACTGGGACACCAACGAGACCATCCGCTTCCTGCTCTCCGGCCGAAGCGACGCGCCGGACCGGGTGCGACTGGCGGCGCAGCTCAACGCGTACATCGAGGACCAGTTCGTGGTCTGGGCGCCCGAGGAGTCGCCCGTGCCGGTGCACTGCCCCACCCCGACGGTGCTGGAGCAGTACCGCTGCTACTGGCCCATGGAAGTGCACACCGGGCACTGGCTGGTGTCGCTGCTCGCCCTGCACCGCGCCACCGGCGAGGAGCACTATCTCGCCAAGGCGGTCGCGGCCGCCAACGCCGTCGTCGCCGCCCAGAATCCGCATGGCTCGCTCTCGACCTGGGGACTGGACACCCGGTTCGGCACCCCGCTGGTGACGATGGACTGGCCCGGCTGCAACGCGGTCGCCGTCAGCGCCCTGCTGCACTGGTCCGCCTACCACGAGGCGCTGACGGCGAGCCCGGACCGCGTTGGCACCGACGCCGCCGCGACCTGGCTCTGAAGTCGACGCTGGCCGGACTCGAGATCGGCCGCACCCTGCTCCGCCTCACCCAGGGCCTGGCCGTGCAGGACGGGGTCGACCAGGCCTTGGCCGGCATCGCCGAGCGCCACATCACCGAGGACATCGTCGGCCTGGCCCGCCGGATCAGGGCGCCGATGCTGCGTTCGCTCGACGCCATCCACCTGGCGACCGCGTTCGTGCTCGACGCCGACCTCCTGATCACCTACGACCACCGGCTCGCCGACGCGTGCCGGCACAACTCCCTCCGCGTCGCCGCCCCGGGCCGTCCTACGTCCTGAGCAGGGCGGGGAAGACGTGGTCGCGTAGGAGCGGCGCGACCACGGCGCCGCCGGCAGGGTGCAGCCAGCGCAGCTCGGCGATCTCGCGGGCGGCGACGGGCGCGGCCGGCAGGGCGGCGGTGTAGACGGTCGCGGTGACGACCGCGCCGGGCTCGTTGGCGGCCGGCGCGGTCCAGACGCCCAGCTCGGTGAGGTCGGCCGGGCGCAGCGCGACGCCGATCTCCTCGTCCACCTCGCGCAGCGCGGCCGCCGAGGCGTCCTCGCCGGGTTCGAGCTTGCCGCCGGGGAGCATGAACGCGTCGGTGTCGCGCTTGCGGACGGTCAGCACCCGTGACGCCTCGTCGAGGAAGCACACCGCCGCGACGACGAAGTGCGGCCGTTGCGTGCTCACCGCTGCACCCACCAGAACCCGATGGCGCCGCCCGCGGCGACGACGACGTTCAACGGCACCAGGAGGAGCCACGAGCGCCAGCCGCGCCGGTAGCGGCCGGTACGGGCGCCGGCCACTGCGGCCGCCCACGCGAGCACGACGAGCACGACGGCGCACACGGCGATCGCGCCGTACCGCGGACCGGTGCACGACACCGAGCCGGCCGTGCAGGCACGGAACGGACCGCCGCGTCCACTGGCGTCGTACGTCCCGGCCGCCAGGACCACGAAGGCCAGCAGGAACGCGTGCACGGGCGTCAACAGGAGGGTCACCCCGGCCGACACCAGGACGCCCAGGGCGCCACGGCGGGGAGGCACCGCCGCGACGCGGTCGATCGTCGTCATGGGCTTTCCCGTCAGTGCGGTGCCGCGGCGGCTTCTGGCGACAGCGGTGCGCGTCCGGCATCGTCCGGTGGCGGGGCCGACGACGACGGCTCGACGCCTGTGCCGCCGAGCTCCGCCAGTGCGATGCCGGCGAGCACGAGGGCACCGCCGGTCAACTGTGCGACCGTGAGGCTCTGCCCGAGCCACACCCACGCCACGACCGCGGACCCGACCGGCTCGGACATGCCGATGATGCCGCAGGCCGTCGGCGAGATGTGCCGCAGCGCCGCGAGGTTCAGCCCGTACGCCACGATGGTCCCGAACACGATGATCCACAGCACCGTCGACCACGCGGGCACCGACACCGAGTCGAACGCGCCCAGCAGCGACGTCTCGCGGCCCAGCGGCGCAAGGTCCACCGTCCACCACGGCTGCGCGACGGCCCAGAACAGCGCCGCGAACGCGAACATCCAGAACGTCAGCGACAGCGAGTCGCGGTGTCCCGACTGCCGCGAGCCGACCAGGTAGTAGCTGGCCAGGCAGGCGGCCGCACCGAACCCGGCCAGCACCCCGACGGCGTCGAGGCCGATGTCCGTCCACACCTGGGCGACCAGCGCCAGCCCGAGCAGCGCGACCCCGATGCCCAGCCAGGTCTGCCGGCGGATCCGCTGCCGCAGCACCGCCCAGCTGAACAGCGCCACCATCGCCGGCGCGGTGAACTCCAGGAGCAGCGCGATGCCCACGGGCAGCCGGTCGATGGCCATGAAGTACAGCCACTGCACCAGCGCGCCGCCGGCCACGCCGAGCGCGACCAGGAACGGCAGTTCACGCAGCCCGATGCGCAGCCGCCCGGGCGCGACCGCGACCACGGCGACCAGCAGGACCAGCGCGGCGCCGGTCGAGCGCAGCGCGGCGAGCACCGCGGGCTCCACCCCCGCTTCCAGCGCGACCTTCGACATCGACGCGTTGACGGAGAAGAACACCGCGGCGAGGATGACGTAGGCGACACCGCGCGCCGGGCTCTGACGACTCACCCGGGCGACAGTAGTGAACCACCGGTTTGCTCCTCAAGCGCTTTCTCACCTGGTGGTATGCCGGGCACGACGCCGGCCGCGACGGCCGCTTCCCGGTAGGCCGCCGCCAGGCTGTCCGGCGTTTCGTGCGCGTTGAGCCCGCTCGGGTTCGGCAGCACCCACAGCTGCGCGCCGGCGAGCTCCTCGGGCTGCCGGCCGGCCACCGCCCGCGGCCGCCGGAACGCGGTCCGGTACGCGGTGATGCCCAGCACCGCCACCACCTTCGGCGCCAGCCGCGCCACCTTGTCCGCCAGAACGGCGGCGCCGGCCACCAGCTCCGCCGCGGTCAGCTCGTCCGCCCGCGCCGTCCCCCGGGCGACCAGGTTGGTGATGCCCAGGCCGCGGCCGGTCAGGTACGCGTCATCCGCATCGGACGTCCCGCCGGCGACGTCGATCGGCCGGTCGATGATGCCCGCCCGCAGCAGCGCCGGATAGAACCGGTTGCCCGGCCGGCCGAAATGCGTCTGCACCGCCACCGTCAGGAGGCCCGGGTTGATGCCGACGAGCAGCAGCCGCAGGTCCGGCCCGACCAGATCCGGCAGCGTGCCGTCGCGGAACGCCTCCAGCTCCGCGCGCGTGAACCCCACCCCGGCAGCCTAGGTCGTTGCCCTGCGACCGCCGGCCCGGGCACGAGCGGCCCGGGCCGGCGGTCACGAGCGTCGATCAGAGGGCGGAGCACTCCCCCGTCGCGACGCCGTGCAGCTCGTTCGCCGCGCCGAAGTCGCGCACCGGCGCGCTGCTGCCGGAGCAGCTGAGCCGGCCGGCGAACGCATTGCCGGCCAGGATCGGCCCGTAGGCCTCCCCGTACTGCGTGTAGCGCTGCTCCGACGCGTTGCCCGGGACCCGCCCGTTGCCGTTGAGCGCGACCGAGCCGCGGAACGTGGAGCCGGCGGCGGTGACGCCGGTGACGGTGCCGGAGACCCGCACCTGCCCGGCGACGGTCGAGCCGAGCACCTGGATCTCGCCGGCGCCGTCGGCCAGCAGGCTGCCGGCGACGGTGCTGTCCTTCACCACCAGCGAAGCGCCGGAGCGGACGGTCACCGTGCCGTCCACTCGGGCGGCGTCGACGCACGTGACGCCGCTGGTCACCAGCAGCGAGCCGGCGTGCGTCCCGGTGACGGTCCGCGTGCACTCGAGCTCGGCCCCGGGCAGCACGGTCGCGGTGTACGACTCCGCCCCGCCGATGTTGCCGGCCGGGTCGACGGCGCGGTGTTCGACGGTGTGCGTGCCGTAACCGGGCACGAACGGGCCGTTGGGGTCGTCAGGGCCGTAGCTCTGCTCGAACGTGGCCTTCGACAGCCCGCCGGTGCCGAGGTTGCCGTAGGTGAGCGCCTTCACGTTGGTGCCCGAGTGGCGGAACTCGAACGGCGACACCGGCTGCGGCTTCTCCGGGAACCCGAAGTAGTTGAACCAGCCGTCGCCGTTGAGCTGGAACTCGCCGACGACGTACGGCTCGCCGTCGTAGCCGGTGCGGTCGTCCTGGGGCTCCAGGAGCATGTCCCAGCCGTCGAAGTAGATGCCGTGCTCGTCGTCGGACGTCATCGTGGTGAGCGGCTCGGACAGCGTGCGCGGCGCCGTCGGCAGCGCTTTGTCGACGGTCCACGTGACGGTGTCCGACGCCCCCGGCGCGGCCGGGTCGGTCACCGTCGCCGTCAGCTCGTGTGTGCCGGCCGGCAGGTCCAGCGCGCCGAGGTCGAGCGTCCGGGCGTCACCGGTGCTCGCCACGGCCTGGCCGTTCAGCGTCCACGCCACGTCCAGCACGCGGTCGGCCGGGTGCGTGGTCTCCACGTAGACGACCTCGTCGCCGGCCACCGGCCGGACCGTCGGGGTCGAGGCGGTGATCTCCGCCGCGACGGCGTCGGCCGCGGCCGTCGTTTCGCCGACCGTCCAACTGCGGGTCTGGACGAACCGCGGGCCGTTGTAGCCGGAGTCGGTCGCCGTGTTGTTGGTCGACGGGTTGCGCACCCAGTCGATGCCCTCGGGGCCGACCGGGTCGCGGACCTCGACGTGCACGACAGTGCCGGGCGCCAGGTTCAGCGCGGCGAGGTCGAGGTTGCGCGTGCCGGTCGCGAGGACCGGGCCGGTCGGACTGCCGCTGCGCCACGTCACCTGCAGGTCGTGGAAGCGCGGGTGCGTGGTCTCCAGCCAGAGGACGCCGTCGCCCGGGACGGTGCCGCTGGGCGTGTGCAGCAGGCTCATCTGGCCCTTGTCGCGCTGGCCGGTGATGCGGGCAACCATGTGCTCGCGGCCCACTTGGTCGAAGTAGAAGCCGATCCAGCGCATGATCGAGTGCGAGCTCGGCCGCCAGATGTTCGAGCCGAGGTACCAGCCGCTCTCGTAGCCGTCGGGGTCGGCGCCGCGGATGACCCCGCCGGACAGGCTCTCCTCGCCCAGCCAGCGCCACCACTTGACCCGGTTGGCGGCCATCTGCTCCGACGTCATCCGGGTGTGGTGGAACGAGCCCGGCTCGGTGTCCGGGGCAGGCGCACCGGGGCGCGGGCGGTCACGGTACGGGTACTCGTCGTCCATCGTGCCCAGCGAGTGGCCGAGCTCATGCAGCGAGATCAGCGGCGACTGCGGGCTGCCGCCGGACGCCGTCGCGTCGCGGCCGCCGATGCCGCCGTAGGTGAACGTGTTCGAGATCGCCAGCGTCTGGACGTTCTGCGGGCCGGAGTTCGAGCCACCGGTCGGCCGGAACACGCCCGGCGCCAGCCCCAGCACCGGCGCGACGTACGAGTTCAGGTACATCGCCCGCTGCTGGTTGCCGCTGCAGCGCAGGTCACCGAGGATGCCGGGCGCCAGCGGGTAGGTCGGGCCGCCGTTCCCGGTGGTCGGATGGCCAGGGCAGCCTCCCGGGTCCAGGGCTGGACCGTACGTGATGCCGCGGGCCAGCGGATCGGTCAAGCCGACGTCGTACCACAGCCGCAGCGGGGTGTTCTTACGGTCCCTTACCTCGTTCGGCGCGTCCTCCCCTGGGTCGCGGCGCACGCCGGAGTCGGCCGACACGATCTGCAGCAGGTAGACGTTGATGTAGTCGCGGTAGGTGCGGAACGGCTCCACACCCCACTGGATGGCCTGGTTGCGGTCGACGTCTTCCTCGCACTTGTGCATCTCGTCGGCCTGGTAGCCGTCGCAGATGACGATCAGGTTCAGCCGCTCGTCCGGCGACCCGGTCTCCTGGAGCGGGACAACCCGCGCGCTGCCCACCTCCGGCCACTGCCGCAGGGCCTCGTCGGCCGACGGGACGCCCGCCATGGGCACCGTCAGCAGCCCTGCTCCCAGTGCCACCGGCGCGAGCGCGGCGACGATCTTCTTCATGCGGTCTCCGTCTCACCCGTGCGCGTGCCTCAACGCGGGCCCGGACAGGGTCCGGCCCGTGCCGAGAATGGTGCTCAGGGACGCTACCGGGCGCACGGTGACATTGCACCCATCAGATGACGAAAGCTCGGCCGTCTCGGTTCGTCCTCCGTCGAACCGACGTCGTCACGCCGGGTGGAGGTGGATCTCGGCCCGATGGGGCCGCCCGGGCGCTCGGATGAACTTCGCGTCGCAGGTCAGCAACGGTCCGGCGAGAACCTCGGCCAGCGCGACATAGGCGACGTCGTCAACCGTGAAGTTGTGGCGAAGCGCCAGGATGCGCCGGGCCAACGGCGCCAGTTCGCCGGTGTCCAGGTGGTGAGATTTCACGGCGATTCCGGAGCCATCTCGAGGTTTTCTGGTGCGTCAACACGCCTGCAAGCGTGTTGACGCACCAGAAGTCGTCGTGATGTGGATGATCACCACCCACGGACCGAGCAGAAGAGCCCGAAATGCTCAGCCGTGGTGGTGCTCCCCATGGCCGCCGTGGCCTCCGTGTGCGCCGTGGTCCTCGCC
This sequence comes from Jiangella aurantiaca, assembly GCF_004349105.1. Taxonomy (GTDB): domain Bacteria; phylum Actinomycetota; class Actinomycetes; order Jiangellales; family Jiangellaceae; genus Jiangella; species Jiangella aurantiaca. The sequence continues at coordinate 46,452 of NZ_SMLB01000023.1, read as the reverse complement.
TTGCTGGTGGCCGTGGTGGCCGCAATGCGCGGCCGGGGTGGCCGGCACGTCCAGTGTCGGGTTGCGGTCGAAGAAGCCGACCGGGCGGAGCGTGAAGCCGCAGTACTCCACCGGCATGACCGGCCAGTCCTCGGGCCGCGGGAAGTGCACGGCGCCGAAGGTGTGCCACAGGACGATGTCCTGATCCTCGATGGCGCGGTCGGCGGCGACGTACTTCGGCAGGCCGGCGCCACCCGGATGCTGGTTGACGAGATCGCCGGCGGGGAAGCGCTCGGCCGGGTCGTAGCGGGTGACCCAGAGCGACTTGGTCGCGAACGCCGCGCGGTTGGCCGTCGCCGACGCCGGGTCGGACAGCAGCAGCGGCCGGCCCTCGGGGCGCAGCTCGTAGGCGACCGGCCGGCCGAGCCGGTTCGTCGAGTCGGAGCTGGAGATCCGCCACGTGCGCCCGGCCAGCGGGTCGGCCGCGCGTGCGCCCTCGGCCTCGGAGCGCAGCCGGGTGGTCCGCCGGGTGAACGCGTTGCCGTTCGGGTTGGCCGGGCCGATCGGCAGCGGCTGCACCTCCAGCTCGTCGACGGCGTTGTCGAGGCCGTCGACCATCATGTCGAGGCGGGCGCAGTAGAGGTGCTGGTGGAACGGCGCGCCGAGGCCGGGCGCCACCTCCGAGGCGTACGAGCTGTCCGGCTTGTACGCCGACGTGAACACGACACCGGTGGCCTTGACCTCCAGCTGGATGGTCCCGTCGAGATACAGGTACCAGTAGAAGCCGTAGTCGTAGACCCCGACGGTGACGAAGAACGAGATGACCAGCCGCCGCTGCCGTCGCGTCTCGGCCGACTCGGTGAAGATGTCGGTGTGCTTCCAGAGCACGCCGTAGTCCTCTTCGTGCAGGCAGATCGCGTTGCGGACCTCGCGCGGCGCGCCGTCGCCGTCGGCCAGAACGGCGTCGAAGTAGTGGATCTCGCCGAGGCAGTCGCAGCCCAGCTCCAGCGAGTTGACCTGCTGGCCCAGCAGGTACTCGCCGGCGTCGAAGTAGCTCTGCCAGAACCGCACGGGGCTCGGGTCGGCGTACGGGACCACCATCTCGGCCAGCGACGCACGGTAGATCACCGGCCGGACGCGGTCGCCGTCGCGCCAGCCGAGCTGGTGCAGTACCAGGCCCTCGCGGGGGTCGAAGCCGACGCGGAAGGTCCAGTTCTCCCAGGTGACGACGTCGTCGTCGACGGTGAAGCTCGGCCCCTCGGGCTGCGTGATCTCGATCGGCTTCAGCGTCGTGCGCGGCGGGCCGGTGTACGCGGGGTCGTCGTGGTTGGCCTCCTCCTCCGGGATCGGCAGGACGGAGTCGTCGACCAGCTCGATGACCTTCTTCTCGATGAGGTCGACGTAGGCCACCACGCCGTCGATCGGGTGCGCCCACGGGTGGTCCTCGGGCCGGTGCTGCAGGAACGACAAAACGTGCAGCACCCGGCGGCCACGCTGGCTGGGGATGCCGAAGTTGCCGGCCGACAGCGGGCACGGACGGACGAGGTCGAGGTCGGTGATGCCGCGGCGGGCCATCGCCTCGCGCCAGCCGGCGTCGGCCTTGACGATCTCGTCGACGGTGACCAGCTCTTCCAACAGGATCGGCGGCTGGCCGTCGGTGACCGGGTCGATCGCCTCGACGGAGTCGACCACGTTGCGCGTCAGCGACGCGATGACGGTGCGCGAGGCGCCGGTCGCGAGGTCGAGCAGGACGGCCCGCACGCGACGGTCGACCGGATCGCCGGGGCGGTGCCCGAGCACCGTCAGCTTGTCGGGTTCCTCCAGACCGAGCAGCGCGAACTTCGTGGTCGCGGTGACCAGGCCGTTGTCGTCGAGGAGGGCGCGAGCCGCGCGGATCTCGTCCGCGGTCAGGCGCTGGAGCGGGTGCGTGCGCACGGGCGTGACCGTCACAACGCCATAGACTCGCCGCCCGGTACCGATGTCGTCAAGACATTGCGGCCGCAAAGCGACTATGTAAGGCGTCAACGACCTTCAGCGCATTACCGATGAATTGCCTCTTGTCTCAGCGGAAAAAGGCCGACAAACTACCGGGCGTGAATCGGAACGCGGCATCGCGAGCACCGCTACCGGTCCGAAACGCGCGCCTCAGGGGTGGGAGCGCGCATGTCCCTGTCCCGTATGGCCCCGGCCGTCCCGTCTCATCCTGGTCCTCGCAGCCGGGGTGGAGGTGCAGGCGGAGTGCTGCTGGCCAATGACTTCTTCCACATCGTCCACGACGTCGGCAGCGGCAAGCTCCGGCTGAACGCTCGAGCCGCGGGGCTCGGGATGGCCGGTGCGCTGCTCGGCGAGCTGATTCTCAACAACAACCTGCACGTCGCGTCGGGGACCCTGTCACTGACTGGCGCCCAGCCGCCGCCCGACGACCTGGGGTACCGGATCGTCCGTCAGCTCACGGCCGACCAGCAGACCCGGTCGCTGCGCACCTGGCTGGCGTTCCTGTCCCAGAGCGCGCTCGAGCGGGTCGCGGTCCGGCTGGCCCGCGAGGGCGAGATCGAACCGGTCAAGACGCGCAAGCTGTTCGGGTCCTCGGTCCGGTACCTTCCCGTCGATCCGAAGGTCGCCGCCTGGCCCAGCGACCGGCTGTACGGGCTGGTCAACCGCGGTGATCCGCTCGACTTCCACGACGCCATGCTGGCCGGGCTGGTCGCCGTCACCGGCTTCACCAAGGGCGTGTGGTGGGACGGTGACGCCGTCACGCTGCGCCACATCGCCGCCGCGGTCGGATCGATGCCCATGTCGATGCGCGAGGTCCTGGCCCATACCGAAGCGGCTGTGGGTGACGCCACCCTCAGCCCCCGCTAGCGAGATCTACGGCGCGACCCCCGACCCCAACGACGCAGATCCGCTGATTCCCCAAGGAGAGTCCCTCGTGTCCCATTCGAGCCGCCTGGGCGCCGACCGCGTATCGCGGACGCTCGCCAGCAACAGGCTCGGCGTTCCCGCCGTCGTGTTCTTCGTCCTCAGTGCCGCCACCCCGCTGACCGTCGTCGCCGGCGTCGTGACCACCGGATTCGCGGTCACCGGCGTCATCGGCCTGCCCATCGCGTTCGTGGCGATCGCCGCCCTGCTGGCGCTGTTCAGCGTCGGCTACGTGGCGATGTCGCGGCACATCACCAATGCCGGTGCGTTCTACACCTACGTCACGCACGGACTGGGCCGGCCGGCCGGCGTCGCCGCGGCGTACATGGCGCTGCTGGCCTACAACCTGCTGCAGGTCGGTCTCTATGGCATCATCGGCGTCGCGGCCGCGCCGCAGCTGGAGGAATGGTTCGGCATCACCCTCGACTGGTGGGTGATCGCGCTGATCGCCTGGGCGATCGTCGGCTTCCTCGGCCTGCTGCGCATCGACGTCAACGGCACGGTGCTCGCGGTGCTGCTGCTCACCGAGATGGCGATCATCATCATCTACTCGATCGCCAGCCTCGCGAACCCGGCCGATGGCGAGGTCACGTTCGACACGCTGCAGGTCGGCAACCTGTTCGAGTCCGGCGTGGGCGCGATCCTGGTGCTGGCGGTGCTCGGCTTCGTCGGCTTCGAGGCGTCGGTCGTGTACTCGGAGGAGTCGCGCGACCCGAAGCGGACCATCGCCCTGGCCACGTACATCTCGATCGCGGTCGTCGCCGCGGTGTACGTGCTGGCGTCGTGGGCGATGTCGGTGGCCACCGGCCCGGACAACATCGTCGCGTTCGCCCAGCAGAACGCGGACCAGACGATCTTCGTGCTGGCCGACTCGTTCCTGGGCAGCACCTGGGTGGACATCGGTTCGGCTCTCTTCATCACCTCGGTTCTCGCCGCGATGATCTCGTTCCACAACACCGTCGCCCGGTACGTCTTCGCGCTCGGCCGCGAGCGGGTGCTGCCCAGCGCGCTGGGCCGCACGTCGCCGTCGTCGGGCGCGCCGGTGGCCGCGTCGATCGTGCAGAGCGTCGTCGGCCTGGTCGTCATCCTCGTCTACGTGCTCTTCGACCTCGACCCGCTGGTGCAGCTGTTCTTCTACCTCGGCACCACGGGCGGGTTCGGCGTGCTGACGCTGGTGACGCTGACGTCGGTGGCGGTGCTGGCGTTCTTCGCGCGGCACCCGTCGGGTGAGAACCCCTGGCGGCGGATCGTCGCGCCGACGCTGGCGACCGTCCTGCTGGTGATCGTCGTGGTCCTGGCCATCGCGAACTACGACATCCTCATCGGGGTCGCGCCGGACGCGCCGGAGCGGTGGATCCTGCCCGGCCTGTTCCTCGTCGCCGCCCTCATCGGCCTGCTCTGGGCGCTGTTCCTCAAGTCGTCGCGCCCCGAGGTGTACGACGCGATCGGCCGCGGCGCGAACGCGGCCACCGGTATCTCCGTCCTCGACCTGTCCACAGAGGAGGAGCCCGGCCAGCCGTCGCTGCGCTGACGGCGTCACGCCTGCGCCCCTGCCGCATCGGCCCGGTGCGGCAGGGGCGCCGTCAGAGGCCGTCGTCGACGTGCCAGTGGTGCTGCCACCGCCAGTCGATCGGCTCGGTGGCCCGCTGGTACCGGATGTCGGTCGAGAGCCGGTAGTCGTCGTCGACGTTGTCCAAGGCGGCGTGCACCGTGTAGGCCGAGTGCACGACCATGTCGCCGGCCGCGTAGTCGGCGACCAGCCAGCGCGCGTCGTACTCGTCGGCCAGCGCCGGCAGGTCGGCCGTGATCGACGTCGCCGGGTGCCGCAACGTGCCGGCCCGCTCCTGAGCGAGCACGCTGTGGTGGCTGCCCTCGAGGTACGTGAGCCCGCCGCGCGCCACCGGGCAGTCGCCCAGCGGGATCCACGACGACAGCACCCGATCGGTTCCCTCCCGCAGGTACACCAGGTCGTAGTGCGCCTGGGTGGCCATGCCGACACCGGACTCCCCCGGCCGCACGTGCCGGATGATCTTGCGCCGGTGCAGGAACGTCTCGTCGCCGAGGAACCACGCGTACCACTCGCGGACGGCCGGCTGGGTGCAGAACGCCTCGTACTCCGGACCCGGGACGACCCTCTGGAACAGCAGCCTGCGGTACTCGGCGCGATCCTCCTCGCCGGCCCAGACGCCCGACGGGGCCAGCGTGGCGTGGTAGTAGGCGCGGAAGCCGTTCACGACGTCCGGATCCAGCGCGCCGCGCAGCCACAGGTAGCCGTCGCGCCGCAGCCGCTCCCACAGGGCGTCGCGGTCGTGGCGCTCGTGGTCCGGGACGGGGTCCAGCTCGCCCAGCCGCCGGGCGGACTCGTCGAGCACGTAGCCGTTCGAGGTCAGCATGCGACCACCCTGCCTGTGACCACCCGCCGACGACATGGACGAACCCGCGCCGGACTTGGACTTTCCGCCGCGCGCGGTCAAGCGCCCGGCTCGGCCACCTCACTCGCCGGCTGCGGAAACGGGACGGCGACGACCTCCAGCTCGTCGACCCTGGCGAAATCGTCGGGGCTGCAGGTGTAGACGGGGAGTTCGTTCGCGAGGGCGACAGCCGCGATCATCGCGTCGTAGGCACGAGCCGCCGGCTTGCGGCCGGCACGACGCAGCGATGCTGCGACCCGGCCGAACGCGCGAGCCGCGGCACGGTCGAAGGGCAGCGGGTCGAAATCTGCTTCTGCCTGCTGGAGGTGCGACTGACGTTCCGCGCGCTCTCGCTCGGTCGACGCGACCAGCGGACCGACGGAGAGTTCCGCGAGCGTGACGACGGTGATCAACGGCTCGGCGGGGAGTCTGGCCGGCTCGAAGCCCTCGCCACCGCCGGAGCAGCTCACCGGCAGACAGCGGCTGCCTCGAGAGCGGCCGGAGTTCGGCGACCGGATCGCCGTCGCGGGTGACCGTGACAGATTCGCCCGCGGCGACCCGGCGAAGTACGTCGCCGGCGGAGCTCTACGATGTGCGGCCATGAGCGGCCGACCCGGGCTCGCGTCATGGACGCGGTATCTCACGCCCGACCCCCGGCACCGGCGGCTCGGCCTGGTTTGCCTCGGCGTCGGCACGACGGCCGGGCAGGTGTCGACGCTGCCCGCCCGCACGCTGGACTGCTACGCCGTCGTCTTCCTGACGCGCGGCACCGGCCGGCTCCGGTGGGGCGGGCATGAGCAGCCGCTCGTCGCGCCCACACTGTTCTGGCTGCTCCCAGGCGTCGAGCACGGGTACGGTCCGGACGCCGGCGGCTGGAACGAGTGGTGGGTGTTGTTCGACGGCCCCGCCGCCCGCGCCTACCAGGACCTCGGCTACGTCGCCCGCGACGAGCCGGTCACCTCGGTCGCCGACGCAGGCGGGCTGGAGGTGGCGTTCGGCGCGCTGGCCCGCGCCTGCCGCCCCGGCGACCCGTCGACCGACGTCGAGGCCGCAGCGGCACTGCACCAGCTCATCCTCGCCACCCGCCGCGCCGCCGTTCCCGACCCCGTCGCCGCCAGCCCGGTGCTGGCCACCCTGCTGCGCGACGCCTGCCTGCCGGTCACCGTCGCGGCCCACGCGCGCACGCTGGGAATGACGGAGGCGGCCCTGCGCGATGCCACCCGGCGCGCGGCCGGCTGCAGCCCCAAGGAGTTCGTGCTGCGCGCCCGGCTCACCCGGGCGAAGGAGCTGCTCGCCACCACGGACCTGCCCGTCGTGGCCGTCGCCGCCCGCACCGGGTACGACGACCCGGGCTACTTCACCCGCATCTTCACCCGCCGGGTCGGCATGCCGCCCAGCCGCTTCCGCGACCAGGAACGCCGCGGCCCGCTCCCCTGATCGACTCCTCGTTTCAGGCCACGCCGTCCGGGTACCGGATCGTCAGGTACTGACGGGAGGGAGAACTCCCATGACCAACCACGAAGGCACGCAGTCGCCGGGCAAGCCGACGACCCCGCCGGACGAGCCGGACCCGGCGTCGCCGGGCAACCCCGCGACGACGCCCAGCGGGCCCGGGACGCAGTCGCCGGGCAACCCGACGACCCCGCCGGTCGAGCCGGAAACACCGTCTCCCGGCAACCCGCCGGCAGAAGACGAGGACGAGGACGAGAACCGCTAGGAGGACGGGTGAGGGATCTGGGCCGCCATGTTAGCCGCCGTTGAAAATGCCGATGATGGCGTCACTGATCACGAGGATCTGGCGGTCACGGGCGAGGTCGTGTGATCGGCGCGGCGACGTCGCCGTCGTCACGGCGTCGGCCGCCCCCGCGACGCTGGGCCGGCTCGGGCCGGGCACCGATCACAACCGGGCGTGTTGACACCAGCGCCAACCGTTGGCGCTCATGTCAACACCTCCGCGGCCATCACCGGCGCCGGCAGGGATGCGAGCCGCCCGCGGCGGGCAGCGCCTGGTATGACCTGCCCCCCATGGCGGCTCACACCCTCCCTCACCGAGTTGATCATGGAGAAGGTCGGGTTTCCCGCGACTCCAAAGGCGACCTTCTCCATGATCAAGCGTGCCGGTCGTCGTCGCAGTGTCAACGACGACCCATGGTCACCGACAACGGCGGCCAACAGCCGCCATGGCTGCCCGGATCCCTCAACCATGCCGCCAGTTGTCAGCCGGCCGCCGTGGCCGGCTCTACGTCGCGAGCGGCCAGGATCTCCGGCAGGTGCCGCTCGATCCAGCCGACCAGCCCGACGACGTGCGCCGCGACCTGATCGCCCGTCTCGGTCAGCCGGTAGCTGACCTGCGGCGGCGCGGCCGGGATGACGGTGCGGTCGACGAACCCGTCGGTGGCGAGCGCGCGCAGCGTCTGGGCCAGCATCTTCTGGCTCACGCCGCCGATGCGCCGGTGCAGCTCGCCGAAGCGCATCTCGCGCTCCCCCAGCGCGGCCAGGACGAGGACGCCCCACCGGCTGGTGACGTGTTCCAGGACGCCGCGCGACGGGCAGTTGATGTCGAACACGTCACCTTCCAGTGCCTGCAGCCCGCTGCTGACCTCGGTGCTCACGTCGGCCTCCGTTGGTTACCTCAAGGTACGTACTTTCACTGGGTGAGTCTCCAGCGTAACGTCACAGCCGTTGCAAGAACAGACCCCCAGTGAACGGAGACAGTCATGATCGTGGTGACCGGGGCGACCGGCCGGTTCGGGCCCGTCGTGGTCGAGGACCTGATCGCGAAGGTGCCGGCCGGCGAGGTTGCCGTCGTCGCACGCGACCCGGAGAAGGCGAAACCCTTCGCCGACCGCGGCGTCGACGTGCGGCGGGCCGACTACGACGACCCGGCGAGCCTGGAGCGGGCCTTCAAGGGCGCCGACCGGCTGCTGTTCGTGTCGGCGTCGGACACCACGCCGGGCGTACGGGCGCGCCAGCACGCCGACGTCGTCGCCGCGGCGGCCGCCGCCGGCGTCGGGCACGTCGTCTACACCAGCGCCATCACGGCCGAGGACGGACAGAGCTTCCTGGCCGACCACACGACCACCGAGCGGGCGATCCGGGACGCCGGGCTCACCCACACGTTCCTGCGCAACACCTTCTACACCGAGGAGCTGGTGCCGGGCGACCTGGTGTCGGCCGCCGTGAAGACCGGCGAACTGGCCGCGCCGGCGATCGGCCACCCGCTTGTCACCACTCCGATCGCCGACCTCGCGCTGGCCGCGAGTGCGGTGCTGACCGGCGACGGCCACGAGGACGCCGTCTACGAGCTGCGCGGTCCCGGCTGGACCTACCCGCACCTGGCGCGGATCCTGAGCGAGCTGTCCGGGACGCAGGTGACCTTCCGCGAGATCGCCGACGACGACGCCGGCGGCATGGCGTTCGTCCTGCCGCTGCTGCGCCTGCCGCAGTTCGGCACGCCGACGCCCGACCTGGAGCGGCTGCTCGGCCGTCCGGCCACCCCGCTCGAGGAGTTCGTCCGCGCCCTGGGATGATGCGCCGATGGCACGCCCGGCGGTCCTCGGCGAAGATGGTGCGATGACCGACGGCGACGGCCGCCGCGGCAGCGCGCGCGGATCCTCGAGCTACGGCCGGATCGCTACGATCGCGCGCATGGCCCTCGACCTGTTCGTCGTCATGCCGGTCACGGACTTCGCCGCCGCGACCGCCTGGTACGAGAAGCTCTTCGGCGTGCCGTTCACGTTCCGCGCGCACGACACCGAGGTGGTGTGGGAGCTGGCCGAGCACCGCTCGATCGCGGTCAACCAGCGGCCCGAGACCGCCGGCCACAGCCACGTCACGATCTTCGTCGACGACCTCGACGCGGTGGTCGACGGCATCACGGCGCGCGGCATCGAGCCGGCGCTGCGCGAGACGTACGGGAACGGCGTCCGCAAGATCACCTACCACGACCCCGACGGCAACGAGATCGGCTACGGCGGCGCTCCCCTCGGCTAGGCACGACGGGCGGTTTCTCGCCAGCGGCTCCCTACGAGATCACACCGTGTGGTTTCGCCATCGGATCGGTGGTGACTTGGCATAGTGGTGACCGGTGGGGCTGGTGCATCGGGTGGTGCCGTCGGGTTGTCGGTGGACTTGCCAGGGTCCGGTCCTGGGCCACGATGAACTCCGCCAACGCCTTCGTCGGCCGGTATTTCGTGCGCCCCAGGTCGAGGACGTGGTGGTCCGGGCGCAGCCCAGGACGCCAGGCCAGCTCGGCCGACACGGCAGCCTCGACCGCGGCGACCCAGGCGGCCAACCGGGCACACTGCCGGCCCGACGAGCAGCCGGCCGAGCTGCTCGACCCGGCGACGATGCCCGCGGCGGAGCCCGGCCAGCCGGCGTCGAGCGGGCCGGCGACGACCGCCGTCATGGACGCATCACGCCGCCAGGGGACTGAAGCCGCGGCTTGGCGGCCTCCATGCGCCGCTGTTCGACGAACCTGGCCGGTGACGTGTGCACGTCCGCAGGCTATGTCCGGAACCGAGGGATACGTGTCCATCAGGACAGCGCGCGTCCCGCCTCGAGCACCGCACGCTGGGACCATGACCGAGACCATCGCCGGCATCACCGTCCCCGACACCCGGCTCGTCCGCGAGGTGACCGAGTTCATCCGCGACACCGAGGACGACCTGCTCTACCACCATTCCCGCCGCGTCTTCCTCTTCGGCGCGCTCCAGGGGCGGGTGCGCGGCCTGCGACCGGACCTGGAGCTGCTCTACGCCGGCGCGATGTTCCACGACGTCGGCCTGACCGCCGGCTACCGCGACTCACAGCTGCGGTTCGAGGTCGACGGCGCCCAGGAGGCCCGCGACTTCCTGCTGCGGTGCGGCGTCGACGAGCAGGACGCGCGCACGGTGTGGCTGGCCATCGCACTGCACACCACGCCCGGCGTCCCGGAGTTCCTGGATCCGGTGGTGGCGCTGGTGACGGCGGGCGTCGAGACGGACGTCCTCGGGATCGGCTACCACGATCTCACCGACGACCAGCGCGCCGCCGTCGTGGCCGCTCATCCGCGGCCGGACTTCAAGAAGCGCATCCTGCACGCGTTCACCGAAGGCACCGCCCACCGTCCGCGCTCGACCTTCGGCACGGTCAACGCCGACGTGCTCGAGCACTACCAGGACGGGTTCGTGCGCGACGACTTCGTGCGGATCATCCTCAGCAACGCCTGGCCCGAGTAGCCTGCCGACCATGACGAGCATCGACACGCCCGCACCCATCCAGGTGTTCATCGACGCGACCAACCGCGGCGATTCCGAGGCGTTCGTCGCGGCGTTCACCGACGACGCGTACCTGAACGACTGGGGCCGCGAGTTCCACGGCCACGACGGTGTGCGCAGCTGGGACCGGACGGACAACATCGGCAAGCAGTCGCACTTCGAGCTGGTCAGCCTCGAGCCCGGCGACGGCCCGGACAGCTACGTCGCCACGCTGAAGGTGTCCGGCAACGGCTTCAACGGCACCGGTCCCATGGCGTTCCAGCTGCGCGACGGGCTGATCGCGAGCGTGCGAATCAGCTGATCACCACCGCCCCCGGGCCACGGCGTTTCCTTCGCCCGTGGGACCGCGGTTCGAGACGCGCCGGTCCGACTCACGGTGGATCGACAGCGTCTGGACGTGCACGAGCGAGCAGGTCACCGAGATGACCTCGGTCGCGCGGGTGCGCTGGGGCCTGGTGTTCTGGGAGCAGGCCGGCAGGGCGTACGCGGGCGTCACCGGCCCGAGACCAGGACCGGTACCGCGCCGGTACCTGAGCGCGCCGCCGGCCTGGGTCAGCGGGTGACGTCGTAGATCAGCTTGGTGATCCCGTTCGAGTAGACCTCGGAGTCCCGGAGCTTCAGCATCTGCTTTTCTTTGTCCACCCTGCTGAACAGGCTCTTGCCGGCGGCGAGCAGCACCGGGAAGACGAGCAGGTGGTACCGGTCGATCAGGCCCGCGTCCGACAGCCGCCGGGCGAGCTCCGCGCTCCCGTGGATGAAGATCGCGCCGCCCTCGCCCTCCTTGAGCGCGGCGACGTCGTCCGTCGAGCGCAGGATCGTGGTCGGCCCCCAGCCGTCGACGAGGGCGTCGTCGGACAGCGTGGTCGACACCACGTATTTGGGCAGCTCCTTGTAGGCGGCGTGGTCCTCGGAGCTGGGCCAGACCGACGCGAACGCCTCGTAGCTGCGGCGGCCGAACATGAGCGCCGTCGTGTCGGCGAGCTCCTCGCCCTTGATCGACCACGCCTCGGGGACGAACTCGAGGTCCTTGAACACCCAGCCGCCGCTGCGGTGCTCCTCCCCCGGCCCGCCGCCCGGAGAGTCGACGACGCCGTCGAGTGACATGAATCCCGTGTAGACCAGATCACGCATGTGCCGTTCTCCTTCATCGTGTGCGCTCGCGCCCACGGTAGACCCCGTCCGCCGCCCCCGTCTTGGACGGAAACGACAGCGGCTCCTGCGGCCTGAGCACGTGGAAACCACATGACGCGCCGCGCCCGATCGTCGATAATCCACGCGTGGCCACACCATGAACGTCGACAGGACGCAACGCGGCCGGTCCCCGCTGACCGCGCTGGCCGGACGTACCTTCGATGCGATCCCGCCACCGGCGCTGGTACTGCTCGGCATCGTCAGCGTTCAGGTGGGCTCGGCATTGGCCAAGCAGCTGTTCAGCGAGGTGGGCAGCTTCGGGACAGTCGCGTTGCGCCTGTTCTTCGCGGCGGCGGTGCTGATGCTGTTGTGGCGGCCGTCACTGCGCGTGAATCGTCGCACGTGGACAGTTGTGCTCAGCTACGGCGTGATCCTCGGCTTGATGAACCTGTGCTTCTACCTCGCGCTGGCCCGGATCCCGCTGGGGATCGCGGTCACCATCGAGTTCCTCGGGCCGCTGGCAGTGGCTCTGGCCGGGTCGAGGCGATGGCTGGACGCTTTCTGGGCCGTACTCGCGGCGGGCGGTGTCGTCCTGCTAATGGAGGGAGGCGGCGACCTCGACCTCGCCGGCGTTCTGTTCGCCCTCGCCGCGGGAACGTTCTGGGGCCTGTACATCCTGCTCGGCGCGGCGCTGGGCCGACACACCACGGAAGGCAACGGTCTGGCTCTGGGAATGGTCGTCGCGGCAGTGGTGGCTGTGCCATTCGGCGTGGCCGACAGCGGAACGGCGCTGATCCAGCCGTGGGTCCTGGTTGCGGGGCTCGGCGTGGCACTGTTGTCGTCGGTGATCCCGTACACGCTGGATCTGGAAGCACTGCGCAAGATCCCAGCGCGCGTGTTCGGCATCCTGATGAGCCTCGAACCCGCGATGGCGGCCCTCATCGGCCTCATCCTGCTCCAGGAGGCGCTGCACTGGTCGCAGTGGATCGCGGTGCTGTGCGTGGTGGCCGCATCGGCGGGCGCCACACGCGCCGCCCGCGCAGACGTCTGACCGCCGATATGGAGAACCAGCCCACGAACGAGACGGCCACCCGCAATGCAGGTGGCTCTCATTCGTCCAGAGCTCCAGACATGAAGCCGCGAACGTATTAACGCTGCAGATGCAGGAACAGGATCAGGCACGGGATCGCCATCACGACGACGCCGGCTTCGGCGACCCCGAAGTTGGCGCCGCTCGTTCCGCCCCGCAGATTGGCCATCGCCAGCGGCAGCGGATACTTCGCACTGTCGTTGATGAGGAACAACGGGACGATGAAGTCGTTCCAGGCGTACAGGAAGGCGAACAGGCCGGCGGTGAGGACGCCCGGCCAGACCGCGCGCAGCAGGATCCAGCGCAGTACCGCGAACGTGCCGCAGCCGTCGACCAGCGCCGACTCCTCCAACTCCCGGGGCACCGCCTCGAAGGAGGTCCGCATCATGAACATCGCGAACGGCAGCTGATACAGCGTCATCACGATCGCCAGACCGAGCAGGTTGTTCCGCAGGCCGATCTCGCCGAAGAGCACATACGGCGGAACCAGCAAGGTGACAGACGGGACCATCAGGATGGCGATGATCACCAGGAACAGCGTGTCCCGCCCCCAGAACCGGAACCGGGCGAAGGCGTAGCCGCCGAGAATCGACAGCACCAGCGTGAAGATCACGGTCAGCGCCGAGACGACGGAGCTGTTCCACAGGTACCTCAGCAGGCCGGCATCATAGTCGGCCAGCACCTGGTAGTTGCCGAACCCATAGCCCTTCTGCTGCGCGGTGGCGGCGTGCGGCGACACCGAGGCGACAGCGGTCCACACCAGCGGGAGCAGGAACGTGATCGCAAGTCCGCCCGCGAAGACGTAGTACGAGGCGCGGCCGATCGCCACTCTCATCGCTACTCCTCGGCCCCGCGGCGCAGGAAGCGGAACTGCGCGATGTTGATCACTACCAGGACGATCAAAACCATGACGGACAGCGCGGCGGCGGCTCCGAGGTCGAACTGCCGGAACGCCGTCCGGTAGATCAGCATCACGATCGTGGTCGTGGAATTGTCCGGACCGCCCTGGGTCAGGATGAAGAACTGGTCGAAGGCCAGCAGCGACCCGGTGACCGAGACGATCAGGCACAGCGCGATCGACCGCCGCAACAGTGGCAGGGTGATGTAGAAGAACGCCTGCCGCCGGCTGGCACCGTCCAACCGCGCCGCGCGCAGCTGAACCGCCAACGACGTGCCCGGTTTGCTACCGATTACTGTTATCACTTAGGTTCGGATTCCCCGACCGAGAGGGCTAGCTCCTGTGTCCACCCGTTCCCTGCTGCGCCGAGAGGCGCCTGCCGCTGGTGAGGCTGCGTCGCGCGCGGGCGTCTCACGGCGACGTCGCGCGGTGACGCCATTGCTATGCGGTGCGCTGGTGGCGGTGATCCTGGGCCTGGTCGTGGCGTCCAGCGCCGTCGGGCCCGTAGAGGTCGGCGTCGTCGACGCGGCGCGGATCGTGCTGGGCCACCTCGTCCCCGGGATGCCGTGGATGACGGACGGGAGCCTGACGCAGCTGCAGGACCAGGCGGTGTGGAACTTCCGGCTTCCTCGCACCTTGCTGGCCGGCGTCGCTGGGGCCGGATTGGCTCTCGCCGGCGCGATCATGCAGGTGATCGTCCGCAACCCGCTAGCGGAGCCCTACATTCTGGGCGTCTCCTCGGGCGCGAGCGTGGGCGCAGTGCTGGTCATCGTCGCCGGTTCAACGGCGGTCGCCGGCCTGTCCTTGAGCGCCGCGGCGTTCGTCGGCGCGCTCGGCGCGAGTGTGCTGGTGGCGCTGTTCGCCCGGCAGCGTGGCCAACTGTCGCCGACCCGGATGATCCTTTCCGGGGTGGCCCTCGGGACGTTGTTCAGCGCGATCACGAGCTACCTGACGGTCACGACCGACGCTCAGAACGTCGTGAGCGTCTTGTTCTTCCTGCTGGGGAGTGTCTCGGCGGCCACGATGCAGAGCCTGATCGGGCCGGCGATCGCGTTGGTGGTCGCGTGCGTGGTCGTGGGAACGCAGGTGCGGCCGATGAACGCGCTGTTGACCGGTGACGAGTCGGCGACGGCGCTGGGCGTGAACGTGGCCCGGCTCCGAGGCCTGCTGCTGCTCGTGGCGTCGCTGCTCACGGGAGCGATCGTGTCGGTCAGCGGGGGTATCGGGTTCGTCGGGCTGGTCATCCCGCACGTGGCGCGCATCCTGGTCGGCGCGGACCATCGCCGGATGCTGCCGGTCGCGCTCCTCGGCGGTGCGGCGTTCCTGATGCTCGCCGACCTGCTCGCCCGGACGGTCGCCGCTCCCACAGAGATCCCGCTCGGCATCCTGACGGCGTTCGTCGGAGCGCCGTTCTTCCTCTGGCTGATGCGGCGCGGGTCGGCCGCTCGTGCGGGGTTCGACCGATGAGGGTGGTGTTCGACGACCTCACCGTCGCCCTCGGCGGCACCGACGTGCTGCGGTCGGTGTCTCTCGCGATCGAGGACGGCCGGTTCGTCGGCCTCCTGGGTCCCAACGGCAGCGGGAAGTCCACGCTGCTGCGCACGCTGTACCGGGCGGTCACACCGCGAGCGGGCCGGACGCTGCTGAACGACCACGACGTCCGCAGCCTCCGGCCGCGTGACGTCGCCCGCACGGTGGCCGTGATGCTCCAGGAGACCTCGACCGAGTTCGATCTCACGGTTCTGGAGGTCGTGCTCCTCGGCCGAGTGCCCCACCATTCCTCCTTCGGGCGGGACACGGCCGAGGATCTGCGGATCGCCGAGGAGGCGCTCGTCCGCGTCGGTGCGCTCGATCTGGCCGACCGCATGGTCGGACAGCTGTCCGGGGGACAGAAACAGCGGGTCATGCTCGCCCGGGCGCTCGCCCAAGCCGGCCCGGTCCTGGTCCTCGACGAACCGACGAACCACCTCGACATCGCCCATCAGCTCGAGCAGATGCGCCTCGTCGGCACCCTCGACCGGACCGTCATCGCCGCACTGCACGACCTGAACCTGGCCGCCGCGCACTGCGACGAGGTCGCGGTCCTCAAGGACGGCCGGCTCGTGGCGTTCGGCCCGCCTCGCGACGTGTTGACTCGGGACCTCGTGCGCGAGGTCTTCGAGGTCGACGCGAGGTTCCTGCCCGATCCCGAGACCGGCAGGACGGTGCTCGCGTTCGGCCACCCCCACGACCCGTCCCCGTCCGCCGATATCAGCCCCGAACCCCAAGGAGCGACCACCCCATGAGTCCCGTCTCTTCCCGCCGCGTCCGAACCCCGGTCCTCGCGACGGGGTTCGCCGTCGCCCTCGCGCTGACCGGCTGCGGCACGTCCGTGACGGGATCGGCCCCCGCGGACGACGACGCCGACGTCACGACCGTCCAGAACTGCGGCCGCGACGTCACGGTCACCGGGACCCCCAGCGCCGTCGTCGGGCTCAGTCCGTCACAGACCGAGCTCCTGCTGCGCCTCGGACTCGCCGACCACATGGTCGGACAGGCCCAAGTGGGCACCAAGACGCTCCCCGACGATGTGGCCGAGCTCGCCGCGGACATCCCCGTCCTGGGCGACACGACGCCGCCCAGCCGTGAGGAGCTCCTCGGCGCCGAACCGGACTTCGTGTTCTCGCCGACGACCTACGAGTTCACCGCCGAGCAGGGGTTCGCGAGCATCGAGCAGCTCGACCAGGCCGGAATCGCCGCCTACGTCGCCACCGGCGGATGCTTCGACCGCCGCATGGAGGGAACCGTCGACGATCTCTTCATCGACCTGCGGAACCTGGGACAGATCTTCGGAGTCGAGGAAGAGGCCGAGGCGCTCGTCGAGCAGGCGCAGTCGGACCTCGACGAGGTGGCCGCCGCCATCGACGGCCGTCCGCGGCCTCGGGTCGCGCAGGTCTACGTCGAGGGCAGCACGCTCACCGCGATCGGCGCCGGCGTCGAGTACGACATGCTGAGGCTGGCCGGCGCCGACAACGTGTTCGGGCCCGACGACCCGGCATTCGCCGAGTTCTTCGCGGCGCAGATCAGTCCCGAGACGCTGGCCGCGGAGGCCCCGGACGCCCTGGTGTTCGCCGCCTCCGACGACGCCCACGAACAGGCCACCCGCGAATACCTGACGGCGACGTTCCCCGACCTGCCCGCCGTGCGAGACGGCCGAATGATCGCCATCTCCTCCGCCGACACCTTCCCGGGCACCCTCGGCAACGTGTCGGTCGTGCGGCAGATCGCCGAGCAGCTCTACCCCGACGCGTTCGGAGGATGATCCACCGCCGACTGCTGCAGCTGGCCGGCCTGGTACCCGGGCACATCGTCCTCGTGGCGGCGACCACGTTGGCCGTGACCGGCCTGCACGTGCTGTTCGCGCTCCAGGTCGCGGCCGCCCTCGCCGCGCTCGTCGCGGGCGATCTCGACCGTGCGGTCGCAGTGTTGCCGTGGCTGGGGCTGACCGCCGTGGCCCGCGCCGTCCTGGTCTGGGCCCGAGAAGTCATCACCGCCCGGTGCGGCATCGCCATCCGGACCCGGCTGCGCGACCGGCTCCTCGCCCACCTGGTCACTCTCGGGCCTGCCTACACCCGCGGCGAGCGAGCGGGCGCGATCACGGCGACGCTCGTCGACGGCGTCGAGGGTCTCGACGCCTACTACTCCCGCTACCTACCCCAGCTCGCCGTCGTGATCGTCGTTCCGCTGACCCTCGTGATCGCGGTCGCCGCCCAGTCACCCGCCGCGGGCCTGGTGCTCGGGATCGCCGTGCTCGTCGCCGTGATCGCGCCGCGGTTCTGGGACGCCCGCCTGCTGACGACCGGGCGGCGCAGATGGGCACGCTTCGAGCGCCTGTCGGCCGACTACCTCGAGGCGATCCAGTCGATCCCGCTGCTCAGGATCTTCGGCGCCGGCGCCCGCACCGGCGACCTCCTGCGGACGCGGTCGGACGAGTTGCACGAAGACACGATGGCGCAACTGCGGATCTCGCTGGTGGAGAGCGCTATCAGCGCCGCCGCACTGCACCTCGGCACCGTCCTCACGGTGATCGTCGCGATCACGAGCCAGCCCAGCGGCTCCGATGCCGGCACGTACCTGCTCGGCATCCTCCTGCTCGCGCGCGAGTGCTTCCGGCCGATCGGCGAACTCGGCGGGCACTGGCATGCCGGCTACCTCGGCCTCACCGCCGTCGACGGACTCGACGCCCTCCTCTCCGCCCGGCCCACCGTGACCGATACCGGCTCGCGAACCAACCAGGCACCACACGGTGCCGCCGTGGCCTTCGAGCGGGTCAACTTCCGCTATCCGGGAACCACGTCCGGTGTCACCGACGTGAGCTTCTGCGTTCCGCCCGGCGCGACCGTCGCCCTGATCGGACCGTCCGGCTCCGGCAAGAGCACGCTGGCCCGGCTACTCGACCGAGACTACGACCCGGACGCCGGCTCCATCCGCCTGGACGGGAGCGACCTGCGTGACTACTCCCTCGACGCGCTGCACCGCAGCATCGTCGTCGTCGCACAGGACGCCTACCTGTTCGCCGGGTCCGTGCGGGACAACCTCCTGCTGCACCGGCCCGACGCCACCGACGACCAGCTCCGCGCCGCGGCCGCCGCGGCCGACATCGCCTCCTTCATCGACACGCTTCCCGACGGCTACGAGACCGTCCTCGACGAGCACGCCGCCCGGCTCTCCAGCGGGCAGCGCCAGCGCCTCGCGATCGCCCGAGCACTCGTGGCGGAACCGTCAGTGCTCGTCCTCGACGAGGCGACGTCCTCGCTCGACGTCGACGCCGAACGGCGCGTGCTCGACGGTGTCGAACGCGCCACCCGCGGCTGCACGACGATCGTCATCGCGCACCGCGACACCGCGACCCGAGGTGCCGGAACAGTGCTCCGCGTCGACGATGGCCGCCTCGCACCCGCCGGACACGTTCCGGTGGCGACCGCTCCGGTCCGGGACGGACGACCATGAGCGCCGTCCGCCGGCTGCTGCCGGTGATCGCGAGCCGGCCCCGCCCCCTCATCGAGACCCTGATCTGCAACATCGTCGTTCAGCTCGGCACGCTCGGGCTCGCGGCCGGCCTCGCCCTGCTCATCGGCCGGACCCTCGCCGGCGACCCGGCGGACATCTACGTCGCCGGCGCGCTGCTCGCCGCCGCGGCGGTCGTCACCGCGCTGGCGACCTGGCGCGAGTCGATGGCCTCACACGACCTCGCCTACGGGCTGATCGGGATCCTCCGCGACCGCATCTTCACCGCCCTGCGCCGCAGCCTCCCCGATCGCCGGCGCCGACGCCACAGCGGCGACCTGACCAGCACGGCCCTCGCCGACGTCGAAACCCTCGAATGGCTCTACGCCCACACCGTCGCGCAGACCCTCACCGCCGCCCTGGTGCTGGCCATCACCGTGACGGTCTCCGTGCTGATCACGCCGTGGCTGCTGCTGATCTGGGTCCCGCTCCTCGTCGCCGGCGTCGCCACCCCCTGGCTGACATCCCGGGTCGCGCGTCGACAAGCCGCCGCCCTCGCCGTCGACGGGGTCACCCTCCGCTCCGACATGATCGACACCGTCCACGGGCTTCGCGAGCTGCGCGCCGCCAATGCCCTGGACCGGCGGCGCCGGCAGATCGCAGCGCGCACGGCGTCGATGACCCGCATGCAGGCGAAGGTCGCGTCCAGACTCGGCCTCGAACGCGGGATCGCCGACGCCCTGCTCGCCCTCGCAGCCCTCGGATCACTCGCCGTCGCGGCGCTCACCCACGACACCCTCGCCCCCGAACTCGTTCCGCTCGCCTTCACCGTCTCCACCGCCGCGCTCGCACCGGCGGCGCAGATCTCCGACCTGCTCCGCAACGCCGGCACCCTGCGCGAATCCGCCCACCGGATCGTCGAGATCCTCGACCGCCCGCCCGCCACGCGCGACGCCCCACCCTCCGACGAACCCTTCCCCGATCTCGGCACCGGCCTGGAGTTCCGCGACGTCTCCTTCACCTACGACGAGCGAACGACCACCCTCGACCGCGTCTCGTTCACCATCCGGCCCGGGGAGACCGTCGCCCTCGTCGGCCCCTCGGGAGCGGGGAAGACGACCTGCGCACGACTCGCCCTGCGTCTCTGGGACCCCGACGACGGCACCATCCTCGTCGCCGGACATGACGCCACCACACTCCCCGACACCCGGCTGCGCGAACTCGTCTCCGCGGTGCCGCAGGACGCCCCGGTCCTCACTGGGACGATCGAATCCAACCTCCGGCTCGGCGCACCCACCGCCTCCGCCCACATCCTGGAAGACGCAGCGAAGCAAGCCGGCATCGTCTCCCCCGACGCCGGGCTCCCCCGCGGCCTGGCCAGCGACGTCGGCGAACGCGGAGCAGCCCTGTCCGGCGGCCAACGCGCCCGCGTCGCGATTGCCCGCGCCCTCGTCAACCGCCCTGCCATCCTCATCCTCGACGAAGCCACCGCAGCCCTCGACCCCGAGGCCGACGCCGCCATATCCGCCTTCCTCCGCCGCCCCAGCACCCGAGCCACCCTCGTCATCGCCCACCGCCCCGCGACCATCGCCGCCTGCGACCGCACCATCCAGCTACGCGACGGACGGATCGTCCTCGACGACCACACGATGTGAGCGATCGCGAGGACGAGGTCAGCTCGCTGCGGCGTGTGGCGGCACAGCCCGGGGTAGTTCGTGAGTGGCGCGGGCGGCGAATATCGTCTCGATGGTCTGCCGCAGCTCGTCGGCATCGAGGGCGAACAGGCTTCTCCGCCACAGTGTCGGTGGCGGCGAGAATTTCTTGATCATGTGCGCTGGCGGTCGCTGACACGCCGCCAGCGAACATGATCATGCTGGTCGGCGACGGCCAGGCTGGTCTGCGCTGTCCCGGTGATCGCCAACGGTTGGCGACGTCATGGTGTCGCCACTGGTTGATGGGTCGTGAACGGGTCCGGGTCGGGTTGGCGCGGTGACGTCGCCGACGGGAGGGGGCCAGTTGCCACGGTGGTGCTGTAGTTCGTCGTCACCACAGTGGCGCCAACGTCGTCATCAAACGTGGCGGCTAACACCTGGAACCCGACGCTGTCGGCGCCACGAGGACGCGACCATGGCAGACCGCCACGACGGCGGTTAGGCAGGTTTGCCGTACGCGTCGTGGTAGTTCCACCACCCATATGGTGGGGTCTGCGGATAGCCCTCCGGTGAGTCCTCCCATTCCTCCTGGCGGCCGAGTGCGGTGATGTCCAGGTAGCTCCAGGTGCTTCCCATCGCCTCGTCGCCGCGGCTGTCGACGAAGTAGGTGCGGTAGATGCGCTCGCCGTCGCGGATGAAGGCGTTGGTTCCGTGCCACTCGTCGACTCCGAAGTCTTTGTCGAAGTCGTCGGTGATCGTGTACCACGGGATCAGCTCCCAGCCCATACGCTCCTTCAGGCCCTGGATCTCGGGCTGGGGAGCCCGCGAAACGAACGCGAGCGTGGTGTCGCGCGCGTTCAGGTGGGCGGGGTGCGCGACCTGGTCGGCGAGGAATGAACAGCCCACGCAGGCTCGCTCCGGGTATCCGCCGCCCCCCTCCGGGTACGTGGTGACGTCCGGCGCGTAGAAGGCGCGGTAGACAATCAGCTGGCGGCGACCCTCGAACAGGTCGAGAAGGCTCAACGGGCCCTCCGGGCCGTCGAAGCGGTACTCCTTGTCCACAGCCGTCCACGGCATCCGGCGGCGCTTGGCGGCCAGCGCATCGCGGGCGCGGGTCAGCTTCTTCTCCTCGACCAGCAGCTCCTCACGGGCGGCATCCCACTCCTGCGCTGACACGATCGGCGGAGTCTTCATCGTGGCCGGTCCTCCTTCGGAACTCGACGACGTCGCACAGGCGGCCCTACAGGGCGCGTATACGATCCATCCAGTCCGCCGCTTCGCTCAGCACGCCGGGCTGGATCTAACAGCCGGTGCGTCTGGCCTTCGATCGTACGCCGCACACGCCCGACTCCTCGAGCACCCGCAGGCGCTTCGCGATCACCGGCCTAGACACCCGAAACGGCGGTCGCCCACGGCCTTCGCGGTTCACTCTCCACGGCTACTCCGATCAACGAAACGCCTGACCTTCAGCAGCGAAGCCGCTGCTCGCGGCTCAAGACACGCTGCCGCTGTCGCGGCGGAAGGACGCGGGGTCACGAACGTCTCAATAGCGGCACAGGGGTCCGCTGAGACCAGTAATGGGCGGGCCGATCTCGTTGGTCTCTGGAGGCGATTGCTGAGCTACCTCCAGCTTGTACTTCGCCGTGGCGATGCCGCGCGACGCGCCCCCATCATTCCCGAGGGTCACCCGGCGTTGAGTGTTCCGGCGGTGCGCTGCGGGCCGCCCCCTCGGTTTGGGAGTGCGCGATCGTACGCGGGTTTGATGTGGGCGAACATGCTGCGGGCGTTCCACGTCGGGAAGGCCCTGATCAGCCACGGCGGGCCGTCGAGTCGGATGCGTGAGTCGCGAACCGCCTCGGCCCAGCTGAGCCGGCCGGCGTGCCATTTGACGAAGGCTTCGGCTTCGGCGGTGATGTAGAGGTCTTCGTCGAGACCTGGGTAGGTCTTGCAGATCTCGGTTTCGCCGTGCTCGAGCAGTAACCAGTACCGCTCGTGAGGCCGGAAGCCGGTGAAGTCGAACCGGATCACCACGCGTTGCTCGGGGAGTCGTTCCGGGCGGAGTGCGTTGCACATCGACCACAGCGCGAGGTATGGGTCGAGGTTCTCGGGAGCGATCTCGAGCCACCGGGCGCCCCACGCGCCGAGCGTCTCGCATACCCCGAACAGGTCGTGGCCGGAGTCGGTGAGCTGGTAGCGGTGGCCTCGCCCCTGAGGCTTCGGTACCGACTCGACAATGCCGAGGCGCTCGAGCTGCTTGAGCCGCTGCGCGAGCAGGGTGTGAGAGAGCCCGGGCGCGCCCTCCAAGATCCCGCCGAATGTGTCACAGCCCAGATGCAGGTTGCGGATGATCAGCGGCGTCCACCGCTCGGCGAAGATTTCCGCGCCCCGGGCGATGGGGCAGTACTGGCCGTAGGTCCTCACCCCTTCAGTGTCGCGATTCTCCCACCCTCGGGGAAGTCCAGATTCCTTACTGCAAAGTCCAGATTGCTGCGTTCCCTGCGGTGTCCACCGGTGGTGGGCTGGGCTCGTCCACATGGAGGAGGAAAGATGACAAGGCCAACCAGCGAACGAGTCCGCCGGCCGAGCGACACGGAGACGCGCCTTGGGATCCCCGGGTTCCGGGGCGAGGTGATCGCCGCCGGGCACGCTGAGTACGACGACGCCCGGGCCGTGTGGAACGACATGGTCGACCGGCGACCCCGCCTGATCGCCCGATGCACCGGGGCCGCCGATGTGGCCGCGGCCGTGTGCTTCGCGCGCGACCGGGACCTCGAGATCGCGGTAGCGGGCGGAGGCCACAACGTGGCCGGCACCGCGCTCTGCGACGACGGGATCGTCATCGACCTCTCTGCATTGCGCGCCGTATCGGTCGACCCCGTCGAACGCACGGCCGACGTACAGGGTGGCGCCCTATGGGGTGACGTCGATCACGAGACCCAGGCCCACGGCCTGGCCACCACCGGCGGCATCGTGAGCCACACCGGGGTCGGCGGCGTCAGCCTGGGCGGCGGCATCGGCTGGCTGATGCGCAAACACGGACTCACCGTCGACAACCTTGTGGAGGCCGAGGTGGTCACCGCCGAGGGCGACATTCTCCGGGCATCGGCCGAGGATCACCCCGACCTGTTCTGGGCGCTGCGCGGCGGCGGCGGGAACTTCGGCGTGGTCACATCGTTCCGGTACGCGTTGCATCCCGTCGGTCCAACCGTCATGGCCGGACCGGTCTTCTGGGCGGCGGAGGACACCGTCGACGTCATGCGCTTCTACCGAGAGTTCGCGGCCGACGCCTCAGACGAACTCGGCAACGTCGTCCGGCTCGGCACGATTCCGCCATGGCCGGGTGTCAGCGAGGAGCTGCATTTCCGGCCGGCGATCGCGGTGGCCAGCTGCTACGCCGGGCCTGTCGAGGACGGGGGCCGTGCCGTCCGTGCACTCCGCGAGTTCGGGACACCGCTTGTGGACCTCGTCGCACCAACCCGGTACGTCGACCACCAGAGCGGAATCAACGACACGGTCCCCCACGGATGGAACTACTACTGGAAGTCCACGAACCTCACCGACCTGTCCGACGAGGTCATCGACGTCGTCGCCGAACACGCCTACCGAGCGGTGTCGCCGAGGTCGTGCGTGGTGATGTTCCACCTCGGCGGTGCGGTGGCCCGGGTCCCACGCGATGCCACCGCATATTCCGGTCGCGATGTGAGCCACAACATCGTCATAGAGGGGGTATGGCTGCCTGAACAGCGCGTCTCGCTCGGCGCCCTCGAGACGGCGTGGGCGCACGAGTTCCTCGCAGCCCTCCAGCCCTACCGCGCCGGCGTGTACGTGAACTTCCTCGACTCCGACGACACGAACCGCGTCCACGAGGCCTACGGCGACGACACATACCGGCGGCTCGCCGTGATCAAGGACACCTACGACCCCGAGAACGTGTTCCACAACAACAAGAACATCCAGCCAAGCAGGGTCGGCCACTAACAGCCGCCCTCTGACCTGCTGACGCGGCGGAATGACGCGCTATTTGGACGGCATCCGCAACGTCGGGCTATGCGATGAAGGCCTTCCCTTCCGCGAGACGTCAGCAGGGTCTTCGGTGATCGCGGACCTCCACGCCTTCATGCCCTGAGTGATCCTGACGTTGGCCATCCCCATCCGAGCGGCCCGGAGCCGGGTCCGCATGCGCTCAGGGCTGGACCGCGGCCGCAGCATCCAGCCGTGGACCGGTGACGCTGCCGAGCAGTGTCGGGGTCCCCGCGTCGCGGGCGGTTTCCACGATCCGCTGCCTCGCGGCCGCTCCGGAAACACCCAGGTCGGCCAGCATTGCGCCCACACCGGCCGCGTGCGGGGTCGCCATCGAGGTGCCCGCGAAGACCGCGTAGCCCGGGGTCTCGGTGCAGGAGTCGACCTCCTCGAGGTCCAGCGGGACAGTCGACCAGATGCCACCGTCGCAAGTGAGCAAACCGCCACCGGGCGCGCTTACGTCGATCTCGTGGCCCCAGTCGGAGTACACCGCAGGGTCGGTCTCGGTGCCATAGGCCGCCACGCAGAGCGCCGCGTCCTGCCAAAATTCGCCCTGTCCGCAGTACGGAACGCCGTCGTTGCCTGCCGCCAACGTCACAAGGATGCCGGCGTCGGCGGCCGCCTGCACGGCCTCCGCCCAGCCGCCGTCGAGCGGCACGACCGGGTTGGAGATCAGCGGACCGCTGCCGACGATGAAGCCGATGCTGATCGTGATGACGTCGGCGCCCTGCGCGGTCGCGTACCGGGTCGCGGCGGCGAGGTCGCCCACGATGTTGCCGTCGTCGTCGCCCACCCGGATCGGCATGATCGTCGCGTCTGGCGCGACGCCGGTGACCCCGACCCCGTCGTCAGCGGCCGCCACGGTGCCCGCGACGTGCGTGCCGTGGCCGTGGTGGTCGTCAACGTACTGGAAACCCGAGCACGGCACTTGGACGCCCTCCGGGCACACCCAGGACAGCGGGTCGACCATGCGGCGCTCGAACTCCGGGTGGTTGATGTCGATGCCGGTGTCGATCACGGCGACGACGGCGTCACCGCCGGTGGAGGTCTCGTTCGCGAGCCGGGACCGGATGTCCTCGAGGTTCCACATTCGGGCGGAGAAGTCCGGGGCGTCGATCTGCTTGGGGCGTGGCGGCTTGGACGGACCATCGCCGCCGCCGTCCCCGCCGCGGTCGATCACGATACCGGCGGTGCCGGTGTACGACGAGGGCTCGGTGACCAGCCAGGGCTTCACTCGGACCTCGTAGACACCGGACACATCCGGCACGTTGACCGTCTCCTGGCTGTCCGGGTTCTCAGAGGAGCCGACCAGTGCACCGGAGCCGTCGTACACGAAGAGGTCGAAGTCGGAGCTGGGGACTTCGCTGCCGATGGAGACCACCATGCCGCCCTCGCGCCGGTCCCAGAAGTCGGCGGCCACGTCGGCGGTGATCGTAATATGGTCGCAGACCAGGTCCTCCGGGTCTTCGGCCGCGGACGGGCACGGCGCGAAGGTGGTCGCCGCGGCGTCGTAGGTCTTGCCCTGCCAGGTCAGGTCGGAGCCATTGGCCGAGACCGTGCCCGAGTCAGGTTCTGCAGCGAAGGCGGGCGCGGCCGCAAGGAGGAGCGCGCAGAGGATGGGCGCGCCGAGCCGAGATGAACGCATGAGGTGTCGCCCTTTCTCAGGGATTACCTCAGCCCTACCTCGGCGACGGTGCAACCGTCAACCGTAGCCGGACCTCGGTGTCGTGCGGCCAGTCGGCGGCGCTCGCTCAGGCGGGCGCTGGGGCAAGCGGCTATGTCGGGATCGGGGCTACTGTTCGACCTGTATCAACTCGTCAGGACCGTAGCCTGGACCGAATACCCCGGGGTGGTACCGCCGTTGGACGGCCTGTCTCCACCGATGCCCGGCTGTCATCAATCACTCGGGCGACGCACTCGAGCCGCGTCTCTCATCGGCTTGAAGAGTGCGTCTGTCCGAGGTTCGCCGCCGTCGAGCTGATGGGCGTGTTCGCGGCGGAAAGACCCGTCTCCGCGACCGCGCGGATCGCGGCAGATGCGTGCGATTCGCTGTCGCTCGACCCGGCGCTGTTCGTAGGGGTTCAGGCAATGGACCGCCCTTGCGTTCGTCGTCGTGCAGACTCCAACACGGACAGCACACCTGCACGGCCGCTCTGCGGGCACGCGCCTACCGGGGAACACGCAGATCCGTGGGCCGCTGACGCTCGATGATTCGTAGTACGTTGCCCTTGACGTCAGGACCATGAAAGAGCGTTGCCGGATCGGCCTCAGCTCAACCGCACTGCCAGGTGAAGAGCGCTTCGCCGGGCCGTTCCACGTCGGAGGCCAGGTAGTAGAGCTGGCCGACATCGCCCCACATCATGTCGGCGTCGTCATCAGATGCGACTTGCAGCAGCAACTGCCAGGTGGAGGCGGCTGATCGGACCTCTGGGTCGTCCCACGCGAACGGCTCGCCACCCAGTCCGCGGCGAAGTTGCTCGACCTCCATCTCAACTGGCCCCTGCTGCGGGCATGGATGGCCGCCGATCTGGTGGGTGTCGTATCCGCCGCCGGGTAGTTTCCAGAGAGCGTCGTAGAGCGCGCGGACCGGTTCTGACGGGCGTGCGCTTCCCACGTCCACGAGGCCGTGCTTCATCCACAGTGCTCCTGCCATCGGGGTTTCGTGCGCCGGCCAGGTCAGGGTGCGTACCGCCGCCAGCGCAACGGGCGCGAAGGGAGTGAGGCCGGGCCGCACGGGCGTGGCGGCGTCGGTGATGTGGGCCCGGCTGTTCTCAGGGTGCAGGTGAAGGACGTGGAATCCTGGGCTCGTTGAGGGGTCCCAGGTGCCGACGATGCTCCGGTAGTCGTCGTATGCGCCATCGAAATAGAAGAAGGTAAGGCGGCCTTCGTGTGGGATGCCCAGCTCGGGCAGCAACTCCGCGACCGGTGCACAGTCGAAACTGAGCACGTGGCTGAGTGGACCGTGGCCATCCCAGACAGGCCAGGAGTTGATCGGGAGCGTCGGCAAGCCGCCGAGCTGGGCGATCACGCGGTCATCTTCGCCCGCGTGGACGAGCCTCAAAGCGGGGCGAAGCATGGCGAGGAACTCCTCTGCCGCCGGGGCGGACAGATGCTCCCGGGCGAGCGCGGTCACGAGGCGGATGCGATCCTCGGTCTCGTCGAGTGACCGCGCCGGCGACGGGGGCGCGGAGCCCTTGTCGGAGGGCTGAACGACTTCGACACCGCCACCGGCCTTGGCGCGAAGAACAACCCGTGTCTCCACCCCATGCGCATCGCGCAGCCTGATCGTTGCGGTGAGTGTTCCGTCAAGACCCAGCACGATGCCGTCGCTGGAGACTAGGACAAGAGAGCAGTCACTGTCCTCGACATGAGCGAGAAGCGACGGAATGCCGACGGTTTCGGCGAGCCCTTGCAGCTTGTACGCGATCTCGCTCAACCTCGCCTGGTTGCGCTCGCGCCGCACGACATCGAGCACCAACCACTTCTGCGCAGGCAGAATCGCACGGAAGGCGATCAACCCTTCCAGCTGCCGTAGGACCTCTCCGCTGTCGAGCTGGTCCACGGGTGCGGCGATCCTGGTTACAGTCAGACCCATTCCATCCCTTCCTACGGGAGCACCGGGATCGACAACCGCAAGGCTCCCGGACCCGGTTGGTGAACAGGCGGTCTGTGACAGTTCCCGGGTCGACCGTCGAGGCGGACGAGCCAACCCGACCATGAATTGCCCAGCATGTGGCACCTTCGAGGCGGACGGTCGCACAGGCGCCGACTTGTCCGCCCGGTGGCACAGCGCGCCACTTGAGGGAACCGCCGGACGCCCGGCATGATCGCCGAGGCGCACTCATCCCCGCCGGGCTCGGAGGGAGATGTGCGAGCGGCGAATCGCAGCCTGCCAGCCGGGTCCTATGGTGGAAGACACGACCCGAGGAGGACGACGATGTGCCTGTCGGGAACCACTCACCACGACCACGGCGGCGCGGCCACGGCCGTGCCCGAGCATCGCGCCGGTCACCAGCCGGACCGAACATCGCCTCGGCTCCCGGACCGAGCCGTCGACGGGGCAATGACGGACCGGCGCAGGTTCCTGCGGTCCGGAATGACCGCGGCCGGTGGCGCGGTGCTCGCCTCGATGGGGTCGGCCCTGCCCGCGACCGCCGCGCCACCACCCGGACGCGGTCGCCCCGATCGCATGATCGACCTGACTTACCGACTCGTCAAGGACTTTCCGAGCTTCTACGGGACCCAGCCGGTGATCTCCGACGTGGTCACTGACGATTTCGACACCACGGGGTTCTTCTCGAAGTCATGGACCTTCCCCGAGCACATCGGCACGCACGTGGATGCCCCCGGCCACTTCGCGCAGGGTGCCCGGCTGGTCGACGACCTCACGGCCGCCGAACTGATCGCGCCGCTGGTCGTGGTCGACATCTCCGCCAAGGCCGACGAGGATCCCAACGCGATGGTCGAGGTGGCCGACCTGGTCGCATGGGAGCGTCGCTACGGTCGCATCCCGCGGGGAGCGCTGGTGGCGATGAACTCGGGCTGGGAGGAACGCTTCGGTGACCCGGACACCTTCCTGGGCGGCGCCGGGTTCCCTGACCTGAACTTTCCCGGGTTCTCGATCGACGCAGCCGAGTGGCTGGTCGCCCGTCGCGACCCGGTCGGCATCGGGGTGGACACGCCCAGCCTCGACCCGGGCAACTCGTCGACCTTTCCGGTGCACTTCGGGTTCCTCGCCACCGACCGTTACGGCATCGAGAACCTCGCCAACCTGTCGGCCGCCCCGGTGCGCAACGGCACCGTCTTCGTCGGCGCGATCCCGTGGGAGGACGGCTCGGGCGGGCCCTGCCGCGTGATCGTCACACGCTGACCCGTGGGCGGGTGCTGGTCGGCGGGGCCGACCGACCGGAAGGGCTCGCCGTCAAGGCTCAAGTCAGTCAGCACGCTGGCCGGGCCTCGCCCGGAGCCGGGCCAACCCAGCGCTCCTCGTCGTAGCCATGGCACGAGTATCCCGCAGCACGCGACAACAGAACTCGCACCATGTGTTTCGCCTTGTGCGATCCACGGCCCCGGGGCGCTGGTGTCGCACGCGACCCGCGGCAACAGATGAGTGTGCTGCGACGGCGGTAGACCTTTCGGTCGCCACGCAACGTGGACGCTCACCACATTCAGGAACAGCGGGATATCCGTCGCATGCACAAGCGGTACCTACACAGGGCACTGATGCAAGTCCCGTCCATCCAGTTGGTGAACTCCACTCGCCTTACGCCACTGGCCACGTCTGCGTGGTCAGCTGGGCGGTCGTGTGGTTCGCTCCTCGTCGGTGCGGATGAACGGGGCCGGCCGGGTCGGGTGGTTCGCCGCGCCGTCGACCAAGACATCGCCATCGAAGGTCACCCGACCGGTCGCGGTGGCTTCACGCTGTTTCCTGGTGCTGGTGTTCACCGAGAAGCCCTGGTTCGACGTCGTTCTGACACTCGTCTCCAGCTCTCCGACGCCCGTCCACGCCACGTCGAAGGACACCTGGTGTGAACCACCCAGGTTGTCCCTGGCAATTCCCGTTCCAGTGGCGGTGACGCTCTTGAGGTTCTCGGTGCTCGTGATCGTCGCCGGGGCGGCCGGTGCCGCCCAGCTGAACGATCTGCCGTCAGGGCAAACGGCCAGGTACTGCACCCTTGCCGTTGGGTCCGGGTCCTCTGTATCAGGCGACTCGAAGTCTCGTGTGCTGCGCACCAGCAGCGTTGCCTGCACGGTCGAGCCGTCCACGCACTGATGCGGTACCGCCCAGAAGGCTTCGGCCGTCTCCTCGAAGAATAACGAACGTTCGGCCTCGGCCGACGCGGATATCGAAAATGCCAGGACCCCCAGGAGGGCCGACATGGGAACGACGACACTGCGTCGGCGCCGGGTTGTGTTGAACATGGCTTGCCTCCCCAGCACTGTGCGGCTGCTATAGCCGCTCTGGACTGCCCAGCAGCATCATGACACTTGCCCATTAACGGACATAGAGGTATAGCCGAAACTCTTCCGAGGGCGGCTCAGGCATTGGGCACGTGCGGCGGTGAGGGATCCCGGGAGGGTATCCGCTCGTCGACAGTTCCGGACGCTGCCGATAGGCGGCGGAAAGACGCAGACAGCACCCACTTGCTTGATGAGCGTATGGACTGCTGGGGAGGTGGCTTCGCCGATCTATTCTGGCGGTGCGCTCCCGTGGCGGTGCGCCACCCTCCATGCGCCGTCCTCCCACCGGTAGATCTGCGTCGCGCGCAGGGTGTAGGTACGCGGAACACCATTGACGGACGCAGAGGTGTGCTCGAAGCCCACCGTATAGGCGGTGTTACCAAGCACCTCGGCCTCGAGAAGCTCGAACTCGTACGACGTGCAGTCCGTAAAGCTGTCGGCGAGATTGTTGAAGAGCTCGTCGAGCTCTTGTTGCCCACTGGCGTTCTTCCAGGCACCCAGCACGGTCACCGGGTCGTTCCGTGACCAAATGGCGCGGCGTGGCCCAGCGTTACCGTTATGGACGGCGATCTCCGCATCCCTGACAACCGACTGCACCCAGCTGATGAACTCCTCGCGTTCGCTCATGACGCGATGATGGCACTTCAACTCGGACGCCGGACAGGGCCCGACGGCGTTTCCGGACCACGAGGCTCGCCTTGGAGGTTCATGCTGGCCCACGAGCGCCAGCGATACTCGCGGTGCCTGACAGGCGGCGGAATGACGCAGCGGCTAACCCTTGCAGCGACCAGTCCGGCCGTCTCAGAAGGCACCAGGTATGTGGCTTCATCCTGGCTGTCCTGGGTCACGAGGTACGGGCGGGCGACATGGCGTGACGACCGAAGGGGGCGAGAGGTCTGAGCTTGATTGGGGCCAGCAGTTCTAGTCGGGTCCGAGTCACACGTTCGTAGCTCTATCCGTTGACGACGAGCACCGCCTCGTAGGCCTCGTCGGTACGCTCGTAGACCGTGACGGGCGGGTGGATGTCGCGGACGAAGGCACGGCCCATCTCGATCGAGGCAGACACCGGGGCTGAAGCAACCAGGTGCCAGCGCCTAGCATTCGGGAATCGCGCCTCGGCTGTCGCTAGCGCGGTCCGCCACTGTTCGCCGAAGTTGACCAGGGACTGCTCGTGCGAGAGCAGCGTCGGGCCGGGGCCCTCGCCTATGGGTCTAACCTCGATGAGCGGCTGTCCCTCCAGGGCATCGGTGAAGACGCCCCGGTTCACCTCGCTTGTCAGTGAGCAGACCAGCACGACATGCTCGGCGGAGGTGTCCCCATCGGACGAACTAACCTCAAACTCGATGGGCTCGCGTTGGTCGCTCCATGACCAGCCGACGAACTGGTCGCGGTGCTTCTGGAAAAGGCGTGTCGGAGTCTTGTCGTCTAGATGCCAGCCTAGATAGACGAGCAACGGTACAGGGGCGATGGCGAACACCGAGATGTGTTCGACGTCGCCGGTCTCGACTGCCTGTCGGACCTGGGTCATGGCGTCATCGATCGATTGCTGGGCGGCGTCCCAGAACCCACGGCCGCCGGCAGAGCCGCTGATGCGACAGGTGAAGTCTCCACTGCGCTGGGTTTCGACGAGCCCGAGATAATTGCCGGCTAGGAGCGTCTCGGCGATCTCGCGCTGCGAGGCCATGGCGAGCGAGCCACGAATGGTGCAGCCGAGGCGCAGGGCTGCGGTCCGCGTGAGTCCGCCGCTCTCGGTGACCATCTCGATGCGCCGCTCGAACGACTCCTTGAGCTGCCGCAACTTCTCCGGCGGGAAGAAGTCGATATGGCCGGGATCGTCAATGATCTTGTGGCAGTCGTGGCACAGGAGCAGCAGGTTCTCCTCCGCCTCGTTGTCGTCGACCCCGTGGTAGTCCCTTCTGCGCGGAGAGCCGTCGCCGTCGATGGCGCCGATGTTGTGTGCTAGTTCTGCCAGGAGTACCGAGTGCAGGTACGTCCGCTGGTCGCCAAGGAGACGGCGGTTGCAGATCGTGCAGCGACCAGCGGTGCGTGCCCACAGAGCGTTACGCACCGACTCCTTGATGCGCTCGCGCTTGACGGTGGTGTCGCGCCCATCGGGGGGCGTGGTCGACTGTGGCTCAGCCATCGGACAGCTCGGTCTCTATGGGAGCCGCGACCGGCACGAAGTGCCTCAGCGGGCCCGCCTCCCCGTGAGGCAGTGAGATCAGGTGCGTCCCCGACACCGCGTCGCTCGATGCGAGATGCGAGCCCAGGATGCTGGTCAGACTGCCCGCCACGCCGCTCAGATCAGCCGCGGAGCCGTGGAAAGTCGGAGGCGAACATCCGCGGGTGGGGATGACCTCGTTGGTGTCAGTTTCTGAGCCCCACAACTCGTGGAACGGCTCCAGAGTGCCATCGGCCTTCACTACGTGGCCTGCCTGCTGATCGATGGTGAGGCAACCGCTTGACTCCGGCGGCATCGACACGGTAAGGATTCCCTGCGATCCGCTTCGCACGTCGCAGGCCATCTGCGCCAGGACCGGGCGCTCGGCGGTCGCGGCTGCGCCGTCGAGCACGCGTCCGATCGCCACGCTGATTGTCGCGTCGATGACGAGGTCGACGTCGGTCCAATCAGAGGGTTCCGGCATGTTGGCGTCGCGAGCCGTCACCTCGACGGTATCGCTGATCGCCCGCATGCGCACAGCGAGGGCCTCTGCCTTCGAGTCGCCGACGTCGGCTTCGGTGAAGTTCTGCCGGACCAGGAGGCCCCCGGTGACGCGGCCGGGATCGCAGAGCACGACCTTCTTCGCGCCCGCGCGAACGACGTACTCAGCGACCCACGATCCCAGGCCACCGCAGCCCCACACGTGTACGGTCTTGTCGGCGAACGCAGAGACCGGTCGCGTGGAGTCACGTCGGGTCGTCACCTCGGGGCGCTCGTCGGAGACGTGAAGCCACTCCACGTCCGTGCCTGACTCAATCTTGGCCGGGTCGATACTGATGATGGAACTCCTCTTGGCGCTGGCCCGGGCAATGGCCCGGAGTCGGTCCGCGGCGGGCGCAGGAAGGCTGGCGACGAGCAGGTGCGGCGCTCCGCCGGTGGGGTGAGGGACCGCGATCACGATCCGCTGTGCCGTGCCGTCGGGCTTGCGGATCGCGCTCGCGCCCGCGGCGGTCAGGAACGGCGCCGCGAGGCCCGTCAGCCAGCGCACCTTGGTGAAGGCCTCGCACGGTGCGGGGTAGCCGGCATACGGGTCCTCGATGACGTTCAGGAGCGTAAGAAGTGTGCTACCCGCCCCCAGCGGCAGAGCGGCGTCAAGTCGCATGACTGGCACATGCTCGGCGACCGTGCTGCCCGCAGCTCGGTTGCGGTCCAGCGTCAGGTCGTAGCGAAACGGCGTCCGCTCGATGAGCCAGCCGTTTCGGACGAGTCGGCCGGCGGGCAACGAGCCGCGCACGACCACGCTCGGGGACCCGTCCGTCTCGTGAAGCACTCCGCCGACGGCGTGGTAGAGCGCGGTCTGGGCGTCGAAGCGTCCGGCAGCGGCGTCGCCGAGCCACTCGATGAGTCGGTCGACGAGGCCGCCGAAGCCGTCGGCGGGGTCCCATTCACGTGACGGGTCAAGGTAGAGGCACAGTCGGGTGCCCTGGAGCACGTGGGCGTGGTCGAGGAACCGCAGGTGATCGACCTCGACGCGCGGCGGCACGATGTCGGACTGACCCACCGTGACTTGGAACTCCTCGTGGTCACGCAGGCGCAGGCCGCCATCGACGCGCTCGATGTCGGCGGTGTGCACACGCATGCGCAGGTGCATCAACTTGCCGCTGTAGCGAGGCGTGCCGATCATTTCGACCTCGCCCGGGTACGCCACCGCGAAGGCGGCCAGGTCCCGGAGGACTCTGGCCTGCCACTCGCTGGTGCGCCTTGTACTCACGCCGCTCTCACCACGCACTCACCCTGCGCTCATCCCGCGCGACCGGAGTGCTTGACCGTCGACGTCGAAGCCGCAGCCGCGGCGCTGGAGACGCTGCTGAACTTGGTCGATCCCGAGGAACTCGACGACGAGCCGGAGCCCTTGGGGGCCTTGAAGCCGTCGCCGAACAGCGCCTGCCACTTCTTGACGCTCTCGTCGAAGTCCTCCTCCTCGTAGGCGGCCTTGATCTCGGCGGCGTGGGCGTGGATGCGGTTGCGGAAGTGGGCGTAGGTCTCCTGGGTCCAGCGGTGGTCGAAGGAGGTGCCAGAGCCGGATGGGTCCATGATGATCGGCTTGGTAGGACGAGCTTGGAGCCACTCATCGAGGTCGGAGACGATGTGGAACAGCGCCGTCGGGAGGTCCCCGTAGTAGCCGCTGTCGAGCACCTTCCGCCACGACTCGACCCGCTCGCCGAGCAGCGTCGTCAGCAGGATGGACTTCGTGCCCGTCCAGGAGTTCTTGTGGTCACGCAAGAACTTCATGATCCGGATGACCTCACGCAGGCGCTTGTTGGCGATGGCGTCCTTCGTCTTCATCCAGTCGGTGAAGCCGTCGGTGTCGGTGCGCTCCCACTTGTTGTCGTCGCGGTTGATGATCCACTGTGTTCCGTCCTCGCGCAGCACGAACGGGACAATGTCGACGTGCATCGCGTTCTCGGCGTAGTTGACGTAGACGCAGCGGCACTTCCGCCCGTGCGGCATGTTCTTGTACGGCGAGGTCTTGTGGAGGACGTCGTAGATCGCGTTGCCGTACTTCTTGAGGTCGTCGGCCCAGTCGGGGTCCTCGACCAGCTGGACCATGACGTCGCCGTCGAAGGCATTGCCGTTGACGGGCTTGATGATCGTGCGCTGCGGCCACGACCCCTGGGGGATCTTCTTCTTGATCAGCGGCTTAAGGTCGGGGTCGGCCGTCAGGCACTTGTAGATCGACTCGACCCGACTGCTGAGCAGGTCGACCTGCCACTGCGGCAGGTTGACGGTGTTGTCGAGGAAGTTCTTGAAGTAGTCGGCGTGCTTCACGATGCGCCTCCTGGCGTCGTCGGGTTGCCGGGCTCGTCGGACGCGTCGGGCGTGCTAGGCAGAGGATTGGGTGTGTAGGGGCTCGCCGTGTGCTCGGCGAACCGCTCGGTGAACAGAGGGCTCAGCACCCGGCTCTGGCCTGCTGCCAGACCGGCGAGGGCCTTCGGGCTGGCCCGGTCGAGCGTGAAGACGTTGCCGGGGACAACAGCGTCGAAGCGGACAAAGTCTTCCCTGCCGACGAGGTGCGTCGCGGTGCCCTGCGCCCCGCGACTGGCGGCCGTGATCATGAAGTTCGCCGCGGGCTTGGCCCAATTGAGCCAGCCGCCGGTGTCGAGGCGTTCGGCATGATTGGTCCGCTGGTCGATCGTGCCTATGTTGAGGACCCGAATGGCCTCCAAGTCGACGCCGAGCATGCTCACGGCCTCGCCGATCGCCACGACCGACGGGTTGTTGGCCCAGACCCCGCCGTCGACGAGCCGCTGCCCGTCGACATGGGCCGCCTCGAAGAACGTCGGGGCCGCCGTCGTCGCCATCGCCACGTCGACCATTGAGATCTTCCCGTCGCGCCGCAGACGCGGGTGATGTGGCGTCTTGAAGATGTGCACCTCGGCTCGCTGCACGTCCCAAGACGGGATGACCAGTCGCTTGGCGCTCTCGCCTAACTTGCGCTGTCCCAGAACCTCGTTGAGAACCTCCCGCAAGACCGCGCCCGAGTAAGTTGGGCCGAGTGCCCGCGACCCGAGGCGCCACGGCGCTCGGCGTGAGCGAGGGAAGACCCGCTGTCCCAGGCCCGTGTAATGCATGACGATCTCGGCGGGCGACAGGCCAGCTCCGAGTCCGAGCGCGAGGATCCCGCCGGCCGAGGTGCCGGCGATGAGATCGAAGTGGTCGATGGTGCGCACGCCGAGGTCGGCTTCAAGGCGTGCAAGCACATGTGCGGTGAACAGTGCCTTGGCGCCGCCTCCGTCGAGGGCAAGCACCTGGAAGCGCTCTGGACACCGCGGCAACGCCGACGAGTCGCTGGCATCACTGGGGTCGCTGGGCACGGTCGTCCTCTGGAATCGTCATCTGACGACGAATGCCCCAAATCGGACGATGTGACCTCTGGAACAGGAACGGCGGTTCTTCTTCCGAAGAAGCCGCTCCCGACCTATGCTGGCGAACAACCACGTATCACCGCGCAGGCCCTGAGCTCAGACATCGTCCTGGCGCAGGGCCTTGGTGCTGTCTGGGCGAGGTCGCCTTCGACCTCCACTACAGGATACCGGCGACCGCCGACAACTTCGCCCTAGACTGGCATCAGAATCACACCGATGTCATTATCCACAGAAGCACACCATTCGGACACCTTCGATGCCACATCTTGTGGCCCCGTCGGGCGAACCCCCTAGGTCTGGGGATCGGGCCAGGTTGAGCGGGAACGCGTGCCGCAGTGACCGCAAGCACACTGGTCTCGCAAGTCACGGGCGTCACGTACTCCCCAGATTGATCCACACGAGAGCGGTCCAAACCTTACTTTGACTGCACCGAAAGGGAGCGGACCGTGACCGCTGACACCGACACCACATCGAGGTGGTCCGCACGTGGAAGCGCTGACCCCGAGTCACCTGCGACTCGACGCCAGACGGCACGAATGGAACCGCTGCATAGTGGGCGCATAGGACGCGTAGTCGGGTCAGGCGCCGGTGGCTTTAGAGGTCTCCACCAGCACCGTTTGTAGGTCAGTGCTGACACCACCGGGACCAGGAGAGCACCCTAGTGTTGGTGGGAGTTGACACCACCCTGGCGGGCGCGCAAGCGGAGCGAGTCCGAGCAGGTTGAGCGGAGGTGGGCGTATGTCGGCGACGAAGCTCCTGGTACTCGGTATCGTGCACCTCTCCGGCGGCGCGCATGGCTACCAGGTGCGGTCCGAACTGCAGAGCTGGGGTGCGGAGATTTGGGCCAAGATCAAGCCCGGCTCGATTTATCACGCGCTGAAAAAGGCGGCGGCTGATGGCCTCCTCACCGAACACGCCGAGCCGGGCAACTCCGGGCCGGAGCGCGTTCTGTACCGCGCGACAGCTCGGGGACGTGACGAGATAGTCGAACTGGTCCGCGACGGTCTGCGGCGCACCCATGACCCCACCATGCTCGACGCGGCCATCGCCATGTTGCCCATGCTGACCAGGACAGATGCCATCGCGCACGTTAACGAGCGGGTCGCGCGCCTGGAAGCGGAGCTCGTAGGGCAGGCCAAGGGGTGGGAGAACCCGAACCCCGACATTCCCGAACACGTCCGCGATCAGGCCGAACTGTGGGCGGGACACGCACGCACCGAACTGGAGTGGGCGAAGAACCTGAGCAAACGACTGTCTGAGGGCGCCTACACCATGGCCGATGATCCGGGTTCGTGGCGAACGGTCCACGATCCCCTCAAGATGCGCTTCTAATCAACCTTGACTAGACGTTTCCTCCTCGTGTACTCTGGCCAAGTAGTCAAACTTGACTAGCTCAACCAATCCGTTCGGCAACACCGAGAGAAGGACTCGAACCCATGGGAAAGCTCGCGATCGAGACGAAAGGGTTGAAGAAGAGCTTCGGCAAGACCCACGCGGTCGCCGGTGTGGACCTGGCCGTGAGCGCCGGGGGCGTGTACGGCGTGCTCGGTCCGAACGGGGCAGGCAAGACCACCACGATCCGCATGCTGGCCACGCTCCTGCGCCCCGACGCCGGAGAGGCGCAAGTGCTCGGCTACGACGTCGTGCGTGACGCCCGGGCGGTGCGGAGCAGGGTGGGCCTCACCGGGCAGTTCGCGTCGGTCGATGAGGACCTCACCGGGGTGGAGAACCTGTTGCTGCTCGCCAGGCTGCTCGGCTACTCACGCCGCCGAGGCAGGGAGCGGGCGGCCGACCTGCTCGACGCGTTCGGTCTTGCCGAGGCGGCTGACCGGCAGGTGAAGAAGTACTCCGGCGGGATGCGCCGGCGCATCGACATCGCGGCGAGCCTGGTCGTCACCCCCGAACTGATCTTCCTCGACGAGCCCACGACCGGGCTCGACCCGCGCAGCAGGAACCAGGTCTGGGAGATCGTCAGGGGCATGGTCGCCGAGGGCACCACCGTGTTGCTGACCACGCAGTACCTCGACGAGGCCGACCAGCTGGCCGACCGGATAGCGGTGATCGACCACGGGAAGGTGGTCGCCGAGGGCTCGAGCGGCCAGCTCAAGGCATCGGTCGGCGCCGGCTCGCTGCACGTACGGCTACGTGCGCCCGAGCAGCGGGCCGAGGCCGAGCGGGTCCTCGCCGGCGTCCTCGAGGTGCAGGTCGAGCCGTCCGCCGACCCGGTCGCGCTGTCCGCGCGGATCTCCGACCCCGAGCGGGTCGCCCGTTCCCTGGCCGAGCTGTCCCGCGGCGGCATCGACGTCACCGAGTTCGCGCTCGGTCAGCCGAGCCTGGACGAGGTGTTTCTCGCCCTGACCGGACACGCCGCCGAGGAGACACCCGAGGAGGATGCCGCATGAATGCCATGTCCGCGGAGCAGGCGTCGGCGCCGGTCACCGAGGACGCGCTGCGCAGTGTGCTGGCCGGCGAGCGGCCGTCTCGCCCCGGTCCGGTGAGCACCTCGTTGACATTCGGCTGGCGCGCTTTGCTGAAGATCAAACACGTCCCGGAGCAGCTCGTCGACGTGACCATGTTCCCGATCATGTTCACGCTGATGTTCACCTACCTGTTCGGTGGCGCGCTCGCCGGGTCGACTCAGGAGTACCTGCAGTTCCTGCTGCCCGGCATCCTGGTGCAGGCGAACGTCATGATCACCATGAACACCGGCATTACGCTGAACACCGACATCCAGAAAGGCGTTTTCGACAGGTTCAGGTCACTTCCGGTGTGGCGACCGTCGCCGCTGGTCGGCGCCCTGCTCGGCGATGTGGTGCGCTACTCGATCGGGTCGGCGATCGTCATCATGCTCGGCCTGGTCCTAGGGTTCCGGCCGGAGGGTGGCGCCGTCGGCGTGGTGCTCTCGGTCGCGCTGCTGCTGGTGTTCTCGTTCTGCCTGTCGTGGCTGTGGACGATGCTCAGCCTGATCCTGCGCACGCCGAACTCGGTGGCGGGAGTCAGCATGATGGTGATGTTCCCACTGACGTTCGTGAGCAACATCTTCGTGGACCCGAAGACGATGCCCGGATGGCTTCAGGCGGTCATCGAGGTCAACCCGATCACCCACCTGGCGACCGTGGTACGCGGCCTGATGCACGGCTCGGTGCCCGCCGGGGAAATCGGCTGGGTGCTCGTCTCGTCAGTACTTCTCGTCGCGGTCTTCGGTCCCATCACCATGGTCCTCTACCGCAACAAGAAATAGATCCCGCTACCGCGAGCACTTGGTCGAAATCAACTCCGACAACCCGGCCCACTCGGCCAACGCCATCACCGGTACCAAGCCCGGACACGACAAGGAGAGACGCATGAGCACCATCCCCAAGAACAACTCGGAAACCGTTGCGCACATGCCCGGGCGGGCGAGCAGCATCGGCGTCTGGATTCTGCAAGTCGTCCTGGCGGCGATAATCGCCGGCGGCGGAATCTCGAAGCTCGCCGGCGACCCGGTCATGGTGGACATGTTCGCCGACATCGGGGCTGGCCAGTGGCTCCGGTACCTGGTCGGAGCGCTGGAGGTCGCGGGAGGGGTTGGACTTCTGATCCCGGCTCTGGCGGGCCTGGCCA
Source organism: Jiangella aurantiaca (assembly GCF_004349105.1). Lineage (GTDB taxonomy): Bacteria > Actinomycetota > Actinomycetes > Jiangellales > Jiangellaceae > Jiangella > Jiangella aurantiaca. Next base: position 6,457 of record NZ_SMLB01000023.1, on the reverse strand, counting down.
GTCTCGGGTTGGCGGCATTGCTGACCGGTGCTGTCATCACCGATCAGTTCGTGCTCGAGCAGAGCCCTTGGCTGCCGCTCGCCTGTCTCGTCGTGGCGGCCGTGATCGCAAGGGCGCGGTGGTCGCGCACCGAGGCCGTCGTCGGCACGCTGCTCAGGCGCTGAGACAAACCTCTCGAACGGAGATGTGAGATGAACGAGATGGCCTTTCGCGTGACATCAAACGATGGCACCGCCATCGCCTACGACCGGAAGGGAAGCGGCCCGGCTGTCGTCCTGGTAGGCGGCGGACTGGACGACGGAGCCGAGAACGCTCCCTTGGTACCTGCTCTCGCCGAGCACTTCACGGTTTACAACTATGCCCGTCGGGGACGCGGCGCGAGCGGCTTCACCGAGCCCTACGCCGTGGAAAGGGAGATCGAGGACCTGGATGCCTTGATCGCGGAGGCGGGCGGCTCGGCACACCTGTTCGGGGCGTCCTCTGGTGGCGCGCTGGCGCTGGAAGCCGCCGCGGCCGGGTCAGCCATCGACACGATCGCCGTGTGGGAGGTGCCCTACGTGGTCGGGGACGACATACGCCCGCGATTCGAGGAGTACATCGCGGACACCCGACGCGCCTTCGACGCCGGGCGAGACGAGGAGGTTCTCGAACTGTTCATGCGCGTGACCGGCGCCTCCGACGACAACATCGCGGCCAGGAAAGCGGCAGGCAAGCAGACGGCGCATTGGGCGGATTCGGTCGCCCTCGCGCCCACGCTGGTCCACGACAGCGTCTTCCTCAACCGCTACCAATTGCCGGCCGATCGACTGGCAACGGTCACCCAACCGGTCCTGGTCACCACCGGAGGACCGATCACGGTCCCCTACATGGCAGGCCTGCCCTCGGACTTCTTCGACCGCGCGGCCGACGAGCTTGCAGACCTACTACCCCACGCTCAACGGGAGACCCTCGAGGGGCCGGATCACGTCGTCGACCCACAGACCGTCGGCCCGCTGTTGCTACGGTTCTTCAGCAGCGAACGCTGAGGGGCCCGCGAGGTGTTGCGGGAAGACCGATTAGGCACCGCGCAAGCAGATCTTCGTCGCGCCAGGGACACGGGGCGGACAGGTGGTGTCGAGGTTGATGTCGTCGGCGGCATCACAGGCCTGATCCTGGGCGTGCTCGTCACCAACGTCTTCGTCACCACGCAAGGCCGGGCCGTCGTACTGACCTGGGCTTCAGTGGGACTCGACCTGGCCTACTCGCTGCTCATCGGCTCCGTCGTCGGTCGTACCCCGCACTCCGGGCCGACTCAGTACCGCCCACCGAAGCCCTGCGCAGCACATGACCAGGCACCTCGGTAGGGCCAGTGATTCCGGGCTGTGGTCGCATGCGGTCACCGTTCCCGGGCGGTGGCCCGGTGCCGAAAGTCGTGCCCACGGCGTGCTCACGTCAGGAGTGCCACCGATGACGCAGCCGCGTTCCCGGGTCGACCTGTACGCGGCGATCCGACGGGATGCCCGACCTGGGATGTCCAACCGCGCGCTGCAGCGCAAGCACGGCGTCGGCTTCCGAACCGTGACAGCGGCGCTGGAATCTGCATGGCCGAAGGAGAGAAAGCAACCGCCCAAACGCGGCTCACGGCTTGACGCGTACCGAGTGGTGATCGACGACTGGCTGCGCTCGGACCTCGACGCGCCGCGGAAGCAGCGACACACGGCGAAGCGGATCTTCGATCGACTGCTTGACGAACATGACGGGGCCGGGGTGGTGTCGTACTGGATGGTCCGCGAGTACGTCGCCACCCGACGCCGTGAGATTCGCGTCGAGGTCGGACGGGAACCTGCCAACGCGTTCATCCCGCAAGAGCACCTCCCGGGCCGCGAGGCCGAGGTTGACTTCGGCGACGTCGCCATCCACCTGCGCGGCGAGCTCGTAACCTGCGCGCTGTTCAGCCTTCGGCTCTCCTACTCGGGCAAGGCCGTGCACAGGGTCAGTGCCTCGGCTGGGCAGGAAGCCTTCTTCGAGGGTCACGTCCACGCCTTCAACGTGCTCGGCGGGGTGCCGACCGGGAAGATCCGCTACGACAACCTCAAGGCCGCCGTCGCGAGCGTGATCGGGTTCTCCCGCCAGCGGGTCGAGGCCGACAGGTGGACCGCCGTCCGTTCCCACTACGGCATCGAAGCCTTCTATTGCCAGCCCGGAATCCAAGGTGCGCACGAGAAGGGCGGCGTCGAGGGGCAGATCGGCTGGTTCCGACGCAACCACCTCGTCCCCATCCCAGAAGTCGACTCCCTCGCCGAGCTCAACGCTATGGTCGACGCCTGGGACGAAGCCGACGACGCCCGGCGGATCGGGTCCCGCGCCCGCACGGTCGGGGAACACTTCGCCACCGAGCAGCCACTCCTCGCGCCCCTTCCGACCGAGCCGTTCGCGACCGGCCGCTGGTTCACCCCGCGCGTGGACCGGTACGCCCAGGTCACGGTCCGGATGAACAAGTACTCCGTGCCCGCGCGCATGGTCGGCCGTCAAGCCCGGGTGCTCCTGAACGCCAGCGACCTGGTCGTGTTCGACGGCAGGACCGAGATCGCCCGCCACGAACGGCTCATGACCAAGGGCTCGACCCGGGTCGACCTGGACCACTATCTCGAGGTCCTCCTCCGCAAACCGGGCGCGCTACCCGGTGCGAAAGCGCTGGAGCAGGCCAGGGCATCCGGGCGGTTCACGCCCGTTCACGACGCCTGGTGGGCCGCGGCCTGCAAGGCCCACGGTGACGCCGACGGCACCCGTGCCCTCATTGAGGTCCTGATGCTGCACCGGCACCTTCCACACGACCACGTCGTCGCCGGACTCGCGACGGCGCTGCGTGCAGGCGCGCTCACCGCGGACGCTGTCGCGTTGGAAGCGCGCAAGTACAACGACACAGCAGATGGCGGAGCCGACGACACGACAGCGGACCACCAGTCCCTGATGAGCGGCGACAGGGCACGCGGAGAAGGCGAGATCCCTGCCGTGCGATCGCTGACCGAGCGCCGGCTCCGCGCCCACATCCCGGCCGACACTCGGCCGCTGCCGAGCGTGGAGAAGTACGACCAGCTGTTGGCCAGCCGACGTGACACCCCGAACGAAGGAGCCGCACCGTGACCACCAAGCGCCGTGGAATGACCGAAGAAGCAGCCGACGCCGCGATCGACCAAGCGTGCCGGATGCTGCGAATGCCCACCATCCGCAACTCCTTCACCGACTACGCCGACCGGGCAGGGCGTGAGCAGATGTCTTACCGCGGGTTCCTCGCCGAACTATTGCTTGCCGAGTGCGACGATCGCGCCCGACGCCGGTCCGAACGCCGAATCAAGGCCGCCAAGTTCCCCCGCGAGAAGTCCCTGCGGGCCTTCGACTTCGACGCCAACCCCAACATCGATCCCGCCGTGATCCACACCCTCGCCAAGTGCGAATGGGTCCAGAAGGGACAGCCGCTGTGTCTGATCGGGGACTCCGGCACCGGCAAGTCCCATCTGCTGATCGCACTCGGCACCGAGGCCGCCATGGCCGGCTACCGGGTCAAGTACACCCTGGCGACCCAGCTTGCCAACGAGCTCGTCGAGGCCGCCGACGAGATGACGCTGGCGAAGACCATCGCCCGCTACGGCCGCGTCGACCTGCTGTGCATCGACGAACTCGGCTACATGCAACTCGACCGCCGCGGCGCGGAACTCCTCTTCCAGGTCCTCACCGAGCGTGAGGAGAAGGCCTCGGTCGCGATCGCGTCCAATGAGTCCTTCGGCGGCTGGACCAAGACCTTCACCGACCCCCGGCTATGCGCAGCCATCGTCGACCGACTCACCTTCGGCGGCACCATCCTCGAGACCGGCACCGACTCCTACCGTCTGGCCCAAGCCACAAAGCAGCGGACAACCTGACACCCGTCGGGCGCGGAAGCGGTGTCGACGCAAACCAACATCCGCGGCACCGACACGTGCCCGGCGGTGTCAGAACTCGCCAACAAGCGGTGTCGGACGAAACCTCCGCAGCCACGCCGGCGACGTAGGCGGTGAGGAAGTGGACGCCGTTGCGGTCGAGGTTGCCTCAAGCTCGCTCGTAGTGGTCGGTGGTGCGTGAGTCCTCGTGAGTGGCAGCATCGTCGAAAGCGGCGAATCCCGCTCGCACATCTGGTCGGACTCCGGTGCTTACGATGACACCCCGCTGCCCTACGCGCCCAGGGTCGACATGGCGGACTTGCAGGAAGTGCGGCTCGCCGGTCCCTGACGGCGACTGCCGCGGGGGGTTCTGTCGGAACCGGTCGGTACGTTGACTGCCATGGCCGCCGAAGCATCCACCCCCGGGGACGACCTTCTGTCGCTCGCGTTCGCACTCCACTCCAACCCTGGGGCCTACGCGCTCCTCATCGGCGCCGGCGCGTCCTACTCCTCCGGCATCCCCGTCGCGTGGGGCGTTCTGGTCGATCTGTGCCGCCAGGTCGCGCTCGCCGAAGGCGTCGACCTGGGGCAGGAAGCACCGGAGAAGTGGTGGGAACGCACCCGCGGCGACGAACCGACCTACGGCCGGCTCCTCGAGAAGCTCGCAAAGACTCCAGCTCTGCGCCAGGCTCTCCTCGAGAACTACTTCGAGGTCACCGCCGAAGAACGCGAAGCTGGTCTCAAGCAGCCCACCGCCGCGCACCATGGCATCGCCCGCCTCGTCGCCGACGGCGCCATCAAGGTCATTATCACCCTGAACTTCGACCGGCTCATCGAACAAGCGCTCCGCACAGCCGGCATCGAACCCACCGTCATCACCCATCCGTCCGAGATCGTCGGGATGCGACCACTCCACCAGCTCGACTGCGTCGTCATCCACCTCCACGGCGATTACAAGAACCCCGACTCGATGCTCAACGCCGACGCCGAACTGGAGACATATGCCCCGCAGACCCAGAAGCTCCTCGAGCGCATCCTCGACGACTACGGCCTCGTAGTCGCCGGCTGGTCCGCCACCTACGACACCGCCCTGCGTGCCGCCATCGAGGCACGGCACAACTTCGTGAGGTACCCGCTGGCATGGGTCGAACCGTTCGCGCTGAGCGAAGCGGGAAGCGCACTGCTCCAGCTCAAGCGCGGGATGTTCTTGCAGACAACTGCGGACGACGCGTTCGCCAGGCTGGCTGATGCGGTCACCGCGCTTCGCGCCCGTGGGGCTGCTCATCCGCTGACGGTTCCGGTCGCTGTCGCGACCGCGAAGCGCGAACTCTCAGGGCGGACGGTGGCGGTGGGCGTGCACGATGCCCTAGCCAGAGCGTTCAGCGACCTTCATCAGCATCCGGACTTCCTGCACCACGAATCCAACCACGAACAGAACGTTGGCGGATACGGTGCGATTCTCACGCGCATCGAGGAGTCGGTTCGCCTGCCGGCTGCACTGACAGCGACACTCGCGTACTGGGGCGGAAGCGGCACGCGCTCGTGGTGGGCTCCGGAGCTCGAGCGTTTCACGTACAGGTCCCGCGGCAGCGGGCTCATGCGTCTGCTTAGTGTCCGTCGAGTAGCGGGGCTGTGGCTGTTCTACGCTGCAGGCGTTTCCGCCGTTGCCGCCGGCCGGTGGAAGGAGCTCGAAGCGATGCTCCGCACGACGGCAACGCACCCTCACAGATCGAACGAGCGGATGTCACTGGCGGAGTTCTACGAGCCGGAGCGGATCTACTACGAGAATGCGCCCGCGGGGCGTGAGCTGTACGCGAAGCTCAGCCCGCTCCTTATCGAGACTCTCGCGCTTTCGCCTACCGCGGTCGAAGATGCCTGGCAGACGTTCGAGGTGCTGCGCATCGCTGCTGGCATCTCAACCCGTGACCGTTTCGACAATGTGCTCGAGGATCTGGAAACGGCCGCCGACCAACTCGCTCTACGCGAGAGAGCATGGGAAGAGGCCAACCGAGCCGGCGGCGACGTTGATGGCGCTCAGACCATGCGCTTCGAGGCACACCAGACTTGGTCCAAGCGGTTGGGTGCGCTGGTGAACATGGGTAGCTTTGGCCGGGTCCACGTGCTGACTGTGGACCGCATAGACCCGGACGACCATCACCAGTCGGTTCAGGCGCAGAAGCTCATGACCGAAGTCGAAGCCGCCCAGGACTCACACCCGTTCGTCGAGGCAGGCATGTACGCCGGGCCGGGGGCGCTGGTAGCCGTACTTGAAGCGGTTTCGCACGGTCTCGGCAGGCTCGGCGGGGAGCTGGCATGGTCGCGAGCATCGCGTCGCGATGGGGATGTGCCGATGACGATGTGGCTCGACACCGCCGAGACCATCGACGAACGCGGCACGCTGTTCATTCCAGGCTAGGGACGCCCGCATCATTCTGGGCTACTAGACGATTCCCGTAGGACCGGTGTCCGGCCAGACTCGGTCCAGGCGCTCGGCGGGACGCTCTCTTCTGGGCTGCCCATCCCGCTTGTGGGGTGTGGCTCTATTTCGGTTTGCGGTCCGC
>NZ_SMLB01000022.1 GCF_004349105.1 Jiangella aurantiaca | reverse complement strand
GAGTGGGTGGGTTACGGGTTCGTATCGACGACTTGACGGAAGCGGGACGGGCGCGATGCAATGAGCCACCCCGGAAACGTTTCCCGCTGCCTGCCGCACCACGGCTCGGAAACGATTCCAGATCGACCACGAGGAGGTGGAGGCACGTGACGCAGCGCCGTCGGCCGACAATCCATGAGGTCGCGAAGGTCGCCGGGGTCTCGATCTCCTCGGTGTCGCGGGCGCTCAACGGCAACACCTCCAACGCGGACATGGTCGCCCGGGTCAACGCCGCCGTCCGGCAGGTCGGCTACGTCCCGAGCGTCGTCGCGCAGTCGCTGAAGACGCGGCACACCGGGCAGGTCGCGTTCGCCATGGAGGACATCGGCAACGCCGCTTACCTGGAGATGGTGCGCCGCATCCAGCCGGCGCTGCGCGACCAGGGCTACCGGCTGCTGCTGCACAGCACCGGCGCCGACGTCGAAAACGAGCTCGGCGTGCTCGCGAGCCTGAGCCAGAACTACGTCGACGGGCTGATCCTGTGCCCGCTGCGGGTGACCGACCGGCACGTCGAGGCGCTGCGGCAGACCGCAGTCCCGGTGGTGGTGATCGGCCTGCTGCCCGACGACGTCCCGGTCGACAACGTCCGGGCCGACTCGCGGGTCGGCGCGCGGCTCGCGGTCGAGCACCTGGCCGAGGCCGGCGCCCGCCGCATCGCGTTCATCGACGGCCCGCTCGACACCGTCCCCGGCCGGGCCCGCTACGACGGCTATCGCAGGGGCCTCGCCTCGGCCGGCCTGGCCGCTGCCGACGACCAGACCGACGAACTGGTCCGGTTCACCGACTTCCAGTTCGAGGCCGGCCGCCAGACGGCGCGCGAGCTGCTCACCGCGCACCCGGACGTCGACGCTGTGCTGGGCGCGAACGACCTCATCGCGATGGGCGTCCTGCACGCGCTGCGCGAGCTGGGCCGCGACGTCCCCGGCGACGTGCGCGTGGTCGGCATGGACGACACCCCGCTGGCCGCGACGAGCTTCCCGCCGCTGTCCAGCGTCTCGCTCGGCTCGGCCGACCGCGGCCGCATCGCCGCGGAGCTGCTGCTGCGCCGGCTCGACGGCGACGACGCGCCGCCCGAGCGGGTCACCGTCCCGCCGTCGCTGACCGTCCGGGAGAGCAGCCGATGAGCGCCACCGTCACCGCGCCGCCGCCGACGACGCCCCGGCCCAAGCAGCCGGGCAGGCGCCGGACCTTCCTCGGCCTGGACCGCGACGGGCTGATGCTGGCCGTCCCGGCGCTGATCCCCGTCGTGCTGTTCAGCCTGTACCCGCTGCTGCGCGGCATCTACCTGGGCTTCACCGACGCCCAGGCGGGGCGCAACGCCGCGACTGAGTTCACCGGGTTCGAGAACTACACCCAGCTGCTGGGCGACTCGTACTTCTGGGAGTCGTTCCGCATCGGGCTCATCTGGGCGTTCGGCGTCACGATCCTGCAGTTCTTCGCCAGCCTCGGCCTGGCGCTGCTGCTGAACCAGAAGCTGCGGCTGCGCTGGCTCGCGCGGACACTGGCGCTGGTGCCGTGGGCGATGCCGCCGGTGGTCGTCGGGATCATGTGGCGGCTGGTGTACCACCCCAACGCGGGCATCCTGAACAGCGTCCTGACGGACCTGCGCATCATCGACTCCAACGTCGAATGGCTCAGCTCGTTGTCGCTGGCGCTGCCCGCCGTGATCGTCGTCGGCGTGTGGTCCGGCATGCCGCAGACGACGGTGGTGCTGCTCGCCGGTCTGCAGAGCGTCTCCGAGGAGCTCAAGGAGGCCGCGGCGATGGACGGCGCGGGCCCGTGGCAGCGGTTCCGCAACGTGACCTGGCCGGCGCTGCGCCCGGTCGTGACGGCCATGACGACGCTGGACTTCATCTGGAACTTCAACTCGTTCAGCCTCGTCTACGTGCTCACCGAAGGCGGGCCCGGCGGCTCGACGCGGCTGCCGATGCTGTTCGCCTACGAAGAGGCCTTCCGCTACGGCAACTACGGCTACGCGGCTGCCCTGGGCAACGCCATGGTGCTGGTGATCGCGGTGTTCGTCGTGTTCTACCTGCGCCGCCGCTACCGGGAGGAGGGATGATCATGCGAGGCGCCCGTACGCTGGCGACCCCGGCGAAGTACCTGGCCCTGGCCGCCTACCTGGTGTTCCTGGCCTTCCCGCTGCTCTGGCTGGTGTCGACGGCGTTCAAGCCGCCGCAGGAGATGGCGCTGATCGAGCCGACGATCATCCCGGAGAACCCGACGCTGGAGAACTTCCGGCTCGCGTTCGATCAGCAGCCGCTGGCGCGCGCCCTCCTCAACACGCTGATCATCGCGGGCGTCTCGGCCCTGGTCACCGTGTTGCTCTCGATCCCGGCGGCGTACGTGATGGCCCGCTACCGCTCGGTGGTGAGCCGGATGACGACGCTGTGGGTGCTGCTCAGCCAGATGTTCCCGTTCATCTTGGTGATCATCCCGCTGTTCCTGCTCCTGCGCGATGCCGGCCTCTACGACACGCAGATCGGCCTGATCATCGTCTACGTCGTCTGGAGCATGCCGTTCGCGCTGTGGATGCTGCGCAGCTACGTCGCCGGCATCCCGGCCGAGTTGGAGGAGGCGGCGGCGATGGACGGCGCCGGCAGGCTGCGCACGCTCAGGGACATCGTGGCGCCACTGCTGGTCCCGGGCGTGGTCGCCGCGGCGCTGTTCGCGTTCGTCTCGGCGTGGAACGAGTTCCTCTTCGCCCTGGTACTGCTGCGCACACCCGAGCTGCAGACCATCTCGCTGACGCTGGTGAAGTTCATCGGCGCCGAAGGGGTGGCCCGGCTGGGCCCGCTCGCGGCCGCCGCCCTGGTCGCCACCATCCCGAGCCTCGTCTTCTTCGCCATCATCCAACGCCGTCTCGTCGGGGGCATGCTCGGCGGCGCGGTGAAGTCGTGACCACATCCAGACCCACCGAAACCACCCCAGGAGGGATCGTGCGCAGAGCAACGATCGTATCGGCCACCGTCTTGAGCGCAGGCCTCGTGCTGGCCGGCTGCGGCTCCGGCGACGACGCCGGCACCGGTGACGGCGGGGACGGCCCCGTGACGCTGACGTTCCAGAGCCTGGCGTTCCAGCCGGAGTCGATCGCCGCGAACCAGCAGATCATCGAGCAGTGGAACGCCGACAACCCCGACATCCAGGTCGAGTACCTCCAGGGTGACTGGGCGTCGGTGCAGGACCAGCTGGTGACGGCGTTCGAGGGTGGCACCGCTCCTGACCTGATCCACTACGAGTCGTCCTACCTGCAGGACTTCGCCGACCGGGGCTGGATCCTCGACATCACCGACATGGTGTCGTCGGAGTTGAGAGACGACATCCTGGGCGGCGCGTGGGAGGCGGTCACCTTCGACGACGCCGTCTATGCGGTGCCGTTCCTGCTGGACGCTCAGGTGATCTTCGCCAACAAGACGCTGCTCGACGCCGCCGGCATCCCGGTGCCGGCCCCGGACGACCCGTGGACGTGGGACGAGTTCGCCGAGACCTCCAAGCAGCTCACCGACGCCGACACCTTCGGGGTGGCGTGGACGCTGAAGGACCCGGCCAACCGCATGCTCAACCTGGCCCTCAACTTCGGCGGCGGGTTCTTCGAAGAGTCCGACGGCGCCAGCACGGTGGTCTTCGGCGACGGGGAGAAGGAGGCGTTCCAGCGCATCTACGACCAGCTCTACGTGGACAAGAGCGCCGCCACGGATGCCATCGGCATGGGCGGGTCGGACCCGCTCCCGGGCTTCTTCGCCGGCCAGTACGCCATGCTGCCGAAGGGCATCTGGTTCCGCCAGCAGATCATCGACCAGGCCCCGGAGGGCTTCGAGTGGGTGACCATCCCGGCGCTGAAGGGCGACTCCCAGGCGCAGGCGGCGGCGCCGCAGACGATCTCGATCGCCGCCGAGTCCGAGCACCCCGAGGAGGCGATGGCCTTCCTGGAGTACATGCTGAACCCGGAGAACCAGGCGCTGCTGGCCAAGGGCGACTGGATGATTCCGGCGAGCTCCGCCGCGGCCCAGGACCCGATCCTGACCGAGACCCCGGACTGGCCCGTCGCGGCCGCTTCGGGCGAGTTCCTCGAGCAGGCGCCGTTCCAGCGGGTGCGTGGCTACGAGGAGTGGAAGAACAAGGTCGCGAACCCGTCCATCGAGGAGTACTTCGCGAACTCGATCTCGCTGGACGAGCTCGGCACCCGGCTGACCGAGGACGGCAACGAGATCCTGGAGCGCTACAACCGCTGAGCCGCGGTCGGAGGCGGGGGAAGCGGAGCGAGAGGTGGAGGCGCGGACCATGCCCGTGACCAGACAACGGGCGCGAGGATGCCTGCTCGGGCTCGCCGTCGGTGACGCCATGGGCGCCCCCGCGGAGAACCTGACGGCCGAGGAGATCGCCGCCCGCTGGGGCACGGTCACCGGGTTTCTCACCGATCGGCCGTCGGGCACCGACGACACCGAGTACGCCGCGTTCAGCGCGCTGCTGTTGCTCGAGCACGGCACCGCGCTGACCAGCGACCACGTCGCCGACGCGTGGATCAGGCACCTGACTGTCCGCGAGGGCGGGTTCTCCGGCGCCGGGTTCAGCGAGCTGGGCACCATCGAGAACCTGCGCGCCGGGCTGCGGCCGCCGGCCAGCGGGCGGCACCTGCACTCGTGGAGCGACGGACTGGCCATGCGCGCCGCGGTCCACGGGGTCTACGCCGCGGGGGATCCGGGGACGGCGGCCCGCCTGGCCGCCGTCGACGGCGCGGTCAGCCACGACGGCGAGGGCGTGCACGCCGGGGTCGCGGTGGCCGCCGCGGTCGCCGTCGCGATGACGGGGACGACGACGCCGCACGACATCGCGGCCGCCGCGCTGGCCGCCGTGCCGGACGACTCGTGGACGGCGCGGTCGCTGCGGGCCGGCGTCATCCACGCCGGGGACGTGCCCGCGCTGCTGGACGCCGTCGTCGTCCGGTCCTATCCATGGACCGACCTGGCGCCGGAGGCGGTCGCGCTGGCGTTCGGCGCGTTTCTGGCGGCCGACGGCGCGTTCGCGCCGGCCGTCACCGGCGCGGTCGCGATGGGCCGCGACGCCGACACCACCGCCGCCATCGCCGGCGCGCTGGCCGGGGCGCACGGCGGCCTCGACGCGGTCCCGGCGGACTGGCGCGCGCAGATCGGGCCGGTCACCGGCCGCTGCCTGGGCGAGGTGGTCGCGGGCCTGCATCCGCTCGACCTCGCCGACCAGTTGGCCGACCACCTGGAGGCGGACTCGTGAGCGATCGGCACGACCACACCGCCGGGGCGCTGCTCGGGCTGGCCATCGGCGACGCCGCCGGCTGGCCCGCCGTCCGGCACCGCGCCCAGCTGCTGCCGCCGTGGACCCGCCGGCTGCACCGCGAGCTGGACGCGTTCGCCGAGATGGAGCAGGTGACGACGCTGCCGGTGCCGTTCGCGCTCAATCAGCCGACGGCCCCGCTGCGGCTCGGGCCGAGCGACGACGCGGAGTGGGCGGCGTGGACCCTGACCTGGCTGCTCGACACCGCGGCGCGGCCCGGCGCACTCGGCCGCGACGACGTGCACGCGCACTGGCGCTCGGCGGCCGCTGCCGGCACCCTGCCGCGCGGCCGGATCAGCGTCGCGGCCGCGTCCGACGCGCTGCGCCGCGATCTCGACCCGCCGGTCACCGGGCACGACAATCCGCACCACTTCGACGACGCCGCCGCGGTCCGCTCGGTCGCCGCCGGCCTGGTCGCGGACGGCCCGGACACGGCCGCCACGCTGGCCGGCTGGGATGCCGAGGTCACCAACGCCGGCGACGGCCTCGCAGCGGCGCGGGCGGTCGCCGAAACCGTCGCCCGGCTGGTCCGCGGCGAGCCGCTGGCCGATGCATGGGCCGTGGCCGCCGCCGGGCTCCCCGCGGACGGACTGCTGGCGGCGTCCGTCGACCGGGCGCTGGCGGCGACCTCGGGCGCGGGGAGTGCCGGCGAGGCCGTGCCGCTGCTCGACGAGCCGGCCGGCCACGTCTACAGCTACGGCGTCGCCGCAGCACAGACCCTGCCGGTCGCCGTCGCGCTGGCGCACGCCGCCGAGCGGGGCGGGGAGCGGCCGATCGCCGCCGTCACCGCGGCGGCTTGCCTGCCGGCGCTGGCCGACAGCGCACCCGCGCTGACCGGTGCGCTCACCGGCGCGGCGCACGGACTGAGCGCGTTGCCCACGACCTGGGCCGAGCGGTGCCGGCGACTCGCGGGCTGCTGCGCGGCCGAACTGGCCGGCCTCGACCTGGTCGAGCTGGCGGGCTCCATCGAGGAGAGGGCGATCGCCGAGGCCGACCGCGAGGTCCCAGGCGGCGACGAGTCCCGCTGGAAAGAAGGGAATCAGTGTTGACCAGTGACGCACTCATCGACACCGCGGTCGGGTGCCTGACGGGAGCCGCCGTCGGCGACGCGCTCGGTGGTGCGACGGAGGGCTGGTCGCCGCAGCAGATCCGGGAACGGTGGGGCGGCTGGGTCGAGGGCATCGTGCCGCCCTACTACGAGGACTGGCGCACCGCGCGGCCCATCGCGCCGTATCACAAGGGCGACGGCCACGTCACCGACGACACCTTGATGACGCACCTCATGGTCGAGGTGTACGAGCAGGCCGGCGCCCACCTGACGGCGTACGACGTCGCCGAGCGGCTGGTGCCGCTGATGATCGGCCGCAAGGTCTGGATCCCCGAGCTGGAGGCGGAGGCGCTGCCGCTGCAGCGGGTGTTCCTCGCGGAGAAGTTCATGGCGCTGCGGCTGCACTGGGGGCACGCCGACCCGCGCGAGGCCGGCGTCGGCAACGCGGTGAACTGCGGCGCGGCGATGTACATCGCGCCGGTCGGCATCGTCAACGCCGCCGATCCGGACGCCGCGTACGCCGAGGCCGTCGACGTCGCCGGCGCACACCAGTCCTCCTACGGCCGTGAGGCGGCCGGCGTCATGGCCGCTTGCGTAGCCGCGGCCGCTGCGCCCGGCGCGACCGTCGACGACGTGCTGGACGCGGCGGTCCGGCTGGCCAAGGACGGGACGAAGGCCGGCATCGAGGCGGTGCTCGGCACCGCGGCGTCGATCGGGCACTGGACCGAGGCGGTCGAGTCCGGCAAGCTGCGCGCCGCCGTCGCGGCGTACGACACCGTCGGTGACGACTACCGCAACCAGGGTCTCGGCGCCCGGCGGCCGAGCCGGGTGCACACCATCGAGGAGCTGCCGGTCGCGCTGGGCTTCCTCGCCATCGCCGGCGGCGACTGGCGCGACGCCGTCATCGGCGGGGTCAACTACGGCCGCGACTCCGACTCGATCGCGTCGATGGCCGGGGCGATCGCGGGGGCGCTGGGCGGCCGTGCGGCGGTGCCGGCGGACCTGGTGACGGCGGTCGCGGCGGCCAGCCGAGTGGACCTCACCGGGCCGGCGGAACGGCTGGCCGCGGTGACGGCGCGGGTGCGGGCGGCCGACGCCGCCCGTCGCGCGGCCGTCGACGACGCGTTCGGCGGACTGGCCTGATGCGGCTCACCTGGGTGCAGCCGGAGGACCTGGTCGGGCACGCGTTCGCCCAGGCGGCCGAGGACGGTGTGGACGTCGCCGACCTGCGTGCGCGCTGGGTGGACGCCGGCGGCGATCCGGCGCCGGCGCGGAGCGGGGCGTCGGACGTCCCCGCGACGGCGCAGCTGCGGGCGCTGGCCGCCGAGCTGCTGGACGAGGTGGACGCGCGGCCGTCGCCGTACGACGCGTCGGAGCCGACGGACCTCGCCTCGATCGAGGCCGGGTGGACGCGGGCGCCGTCGACCCCGGCGCCGTCGCTGGACCGCGTGCACGGCGCCTGGCTCGGCCGGGCGGCCGGCTGCCTGCTGGGCAAGCCGGTGGAGAAGATCCCGCGGGCCGGAATCCGGGAGATCCTCGAGGCGACCGGCCGCTGGCCGCTGAACGACTGGTTCACCGCGGTGGGCCTGCCCGACGACGTCGCCGCTCGCTGGACTTGGAACCGGCGCAGCGCGACGACCAGCCTCGCCGAGAACATCGACGGCATGCCCGAGGACGACGACCTCAACTTCCCGATGCTCAACCTCGCGCTGCTGGAGGCCCGCGGCGCGGACTTCACGACGTCGGACGTCGCCGAGAGCTGGCTGGCGTCGCTGCCGGCCGGGCGGGTGTTCACCGCCGAGCGGGTCGCCTACCGCAACCTGCTGCTCGGCCACCTGCCGCCGGCCACCGCGACGGTGCGCAACCCGTTCCGCGACTGGATCGGCGCCCAGATCCGCGGCGACGTGTTCGGCTGGGTCCGGCCCGGCGCACCCGCCGGCGCCGCCGCGCTGGCTTGGCGCGACGCCGTCCTCAGCCACACCCGCAACGGCGTGTACGGCGAGCTGTTCGTGGCCGCGGCGTGCGCGTCCGCGCTGGTCGCGGACTCCGTCGACGAGGTGATCGACGCCGGGCTGTCCGTCGTGCCGGCGTCGTCGCGGTACGCCGAGGCGGTGCGGTTCGCGCGAGCGCTCCCGGCCGAGCACGGCGACTGGGAGGCGGTCGTCGACGCCGTCGAGGCGCGCTACGGGCACCTGCACTGGGTGCACGTGCTGAACAACGCCGCGCTGGTGGTGGCCGCGATGGTGCACGGCGGCGGCGACTACGAGCGGTCGGTCACCGCCGTCGTCAGCGGCGGCTGGGACACCGACTCCAACGGCGCGACAGTCGGCTCGATCGCAGGCGCACTGACCGGCGCCGCCGCGCTGCCGCCGCGGTGGATCGCGCCGATGCGCAACCGGGTGAGCACGACTCTGGCCGGGTTCGACGGCATCGGCTTCGACACGCTCGCGGCCCGCACGGTCGCCGTCGCGGAGGGGCTGACATGATCGCCGTCCTGGGCAGCGCCAACATGGACCTCGTGGTCACCGTCGACCGCGCACCCGGCCGCGGCGAGACCGTCACCGGCCTCGAGTTCACCACGGTGCCCGGCGGCAAGGGCGCGAACCAGGCGCTCGCGGCGGCCCGGGCAGGCGGCGACGTCGCGTTCCTCGGCGCGGTCGGTGACGACGACTTCGGCCGCCGCGTCACCGCGCTGCTCGCGGGCGATGGCGTGGACGTCTCCGGTCTCGTCGTGAGCGACCAGCCCACGGGGACCGCGCACATCACCGTCGACGGCACCGGTGACAACTCGATCGTCGTGGTGCCGGGCGCGAACGGCACCGTGACGTCGCTGACGGACGCGCACCGGGCCGCGCTGGACGCGGCCGAGATCGTGCTGCTGCAGCTGGAGCTGCCGTTGCCCCTGGTGACGGCGGCGGCCGAGTACGCACGATCACGCGGCGTCCGGGTGATGCTGACCCCGGCGCCGGCCGTGCCGCTGCCGCCGGCGCTGCTGGCTGCCGTGGACGTCCTGGTGCCGAACGAGCACGAGGCGGCGCTGCTGGCCGGCGTCGCCGATCCGGTGGCCGCGGCCCGGTCGCTGGCCGCGGCGGGCGGCGACGTTGTCGTCACGCTGGGCGCGCGGGGCGCGCTGCGGGTCCGGGCGGGTGCCGTGACCGCGGTGCAGGCGTTCGCCGTCGACGCGGTCGACACGACGGCGGCCGGCGACACGTTCGCCGGGGTGCTCGCCGTCGGCCTCGCCGCGGGGCTGGACTGGGACGCTGCGCTGCGGCGGGCGTCGGCCGCGGCCGCGCTGTCCGTGCGGCGGCCGGGCGCGTCGTCGTCCATGCCGCACCGCGCCGAGATCGACGCGTTCCTGGCGGAGGCCGGTGACGCATGACCGGCCTCCCAACGTCCGTTGATCTTGGAGTTCTTCGGGTATCAATCGGACGAATCGCCCCGCAATTGCCGAACAACTCCAAGATCAACGGGAGTGGTCTGGTGGGAAGGGGGTCCTCGTGACGGGGCCGTTGAGCGGGCTGCGCGTCGTCGACGCCGCGACGCTGTTCGCGGGGCCGATCGCAGCGATGCACCTGGGAGACATGGGCGCTGACGTCGTCAAGGTCGAGCACCCGCGCCGGCCGGACCCGTCCCGCGGGCACGGCCCGGCGAAGGACGGGCAGAACCTGTGGTGGAAGACGCTCGGCCGGAACAAGCGGACGATGACGCTGGACCTGTCGCACGAGCGCGGCCAGGAGGTGTTCCGGCGGCTGGCACGCGAGTCAGACGTCATCATCGAGAACTTCCGGCCGGACACGCTGGAGCGGTGGAACCTCGGGTACGACGTGCTGGCGGCGGAGAACCCGGGGCTGATCCTCGCGAGGGTGACCGGGTTCGGGCAGGTCGGCCCGTACCGGCGGCGCCCCGGATTCGGCACGCTGGCCGAGGCGATGAGCGGGTTCGCTTCGATGACCGGCGAGCCGGACGGCCCGCCGACGCTACCGCCGTTCGGGCTGGCCGACGGCATCACGGCGCTCGCGACGGCGTTCGCGGTGACGGCCGCGTTGTCCGCGCGGGCGACGAGTGGGCGCGGGCAGGTGATCGACCTCGCGATCATCGAGCCGATGCTGTCGGTGCTCGGGCCGCAGCTCACCCGGTGGGACCAGCTGGGGACGGTGCAGCCGCGCACCGGCAACCGGTCGGCGAACAACGCGCCGCGCAACACCTACCGCACGTCCGACGGCCGCTGGGTCGCGGTGTCGACCAGCTCGCAGAGCATCGCCGAGCGGGTCATGCGGCTCGTCGGCCGGCCCGACGTCGTCGACGAGCCGTGGTTCGCGACCGGCGCGGGTAGGGCCGCGCATGTCGAGGAGCTGGACGCCGCCGTCGGCGCCTGGGTCGCGGCGCGGACCCGCGACGAGGTGGTGGCGGAGTTCGAGAAGGCGGAGGCGGCGGTGGCGCCGGTGTACGACGCGTCGGACCTGGTCGCGGACCCGCAGCTGGCCGCGTTGGGTACGGTGCTGCGGGTCGAGGACGAGGACCTCGGTGCGGTCGCGATGCAGAACGTGCTGTTCCGGCTCTCCGAGACGCCGGGCGCGGTGCGGTGGACCGGGCGGGCGCACGGCGCCGACACGTCTGATTTACTAGCCGAACTCGGATATTCGGTGGATGAAATTGTGGAGCTCCGCTCCGAAGGAGTCGTATGAGCCTGGTGCTGACCCTCTTGTACGTGCCCGCCGACCGGCCAGGCCGGGCCGAGAAGGCGCTGGCGTCGTCGGCCGACGTCGTGATCCTCGACCTCGAGGACGCGGTGGCGCCGTCTGCGAAGGCCGCCGCGCGGTCCGGGGCGGCGTCGGTGCTGTCTGTGGTGGACGGGCGTGACGTGCAGGTGCGGGTGAACGCACCTGGCACGCCGTGGGGTGCGGACGACCTCGCGCTGGTCGCCGGGCTGCCGCCGTCGGTGTCGGTGCGGGTGCCGAAGGTGGCCTCTCCAGATGATGTCGCCGCGGTGCGGTCGGTGGTGGGGGACCGGCCGGTGCACGTGCTGCTCGAGACGGCGGCCGGCGTCGAGGCGGCGTTCGACATCGCGTCCGCGCCGGGCGTCGCGTCGATCGGGCTGGGCGAGGCCGACCTCGCGTCCGACCTGGGGTTGTCCGGCCCCGGCGTCGAGGACGGGCTGGCGTGGTGCCGGCAGCGGCTCGTGGTCGCCGCGCGGGCGGCCGGGCTGCCGGCGCCGGCGATGGCGGTGTGGACGGACCTCGCCGACACCGACGGGCTGGCCGCGTCGTGCGTGCGCGGCCGCGGCCTGGGTTTCGTCGGCCGGGCCGCCATCCACCCGAAGCAGCTGCCGGTCATCGAGGCCGCGTTCCGGCCCCCGCCGGACGAGGTCGCGCGGGCCGAGGAGGTCGTGGCGGCGGTCGAGGCGGCCGCTGCGGCCGGCTACGGCACCGCCGTCCTGCCCGGCGGCCGCTTCCTCGACGTCGCCATGGTCGACCAGGCCCGCCGGGTCCTCGCTCTCGCCGACCGCACCGCCGTCGCCCGCTCCACGCCCGTCATCTGACTCACGCCAAAGTTGATCTTGGAGTTGTTCGGCTATTCCTGGGTGAAATGTCCGATAGATGGCCGAACAACTCCAAGATCAACGTAGCGGGCTAGGGTGGCGGGGTGGTGGACGGGGAGGTCGTCGCGCAGTTGCGGGCGGCAGGGTGCGTGTTCGCCGAGGACGAGGCCAGGCTGATCCGCGAGACCGCGACCACGCCGGCCGACGTCGAGGCGATGGTCGTCCGCCGGGTCGCCGGGGAGCCGCTCGAGCACGTCCTCGGCTGGGCGGAGTTCGCCGGGCTGCGGGTCGCGGTCGCGCCCGGTGTGTTCGTGCCGCGGCACCGCAGCGAACTGCTCGTCGACCTCGCGAGGCAGCGGGTGCGGCCGGGGTCGGTGGTCGTCGACCTGTGCTGCGGGACGGGGGCGCTCGGCCTCGCCGTCGTCGCCGCGACGGAGGGCGTCGAACTGCATGCCGCCGACGTCGACCCGGTCGCGGTCGCGTGCGCGCGCCGCAACGTCGAGCCGGCCGGCCGCCTCCACGAGGGCGACCTGTACGACGCGTTGCCAGGGGAGCTGCGCGGCCGGGTCGACGTGCTGCTGGCCAGCCCGCCGTACGTGCCGACGGAGGCGATCGCGCTGATGCCGCCCGAGGCCCGCGACCACGAGCCGCGCACCGCCCTCGACGGCGGCGGCGACGGGCTGGCCCTCGTCCGCCGCATCGCCGCCGGCGCCCCCAGATGGCTGAGCGGTGACGGCGTCGTGCTGATCGAGATGAGCGCGGCACAGGCCGCTGCCGCCGTCGACGCCGTGAAGGACGCGGGACTGGCCGCGCACGCGCTGCACGACGACGAGGGCGAGGCGACCGTGGTCGTCGCCGAAGCAGCAGAAACGGAGAGTCGTCACCTCCGCAGCGGATGACGACTCCCCGCCGGTGTCAGGTCGCTGCTCCCCTTTCCCTTGTGGGACTCGCCGCCGCCCGCGACCTCGCGGTCAGCCGGCGGAGAGCCAGAGGGCGTTGGCGACCTGCGGGAACAGTCCTTCCGGATGCGAGCGGTACAGCGGCTCGGTGGCGAACAGCGTGACGTCGGCGCCGCCGGCCACCCCGCTGACGACGACCGGCTGACCGGCCGCGGCCTCGTGCCCGATCCAGTGGCCGGCCAGGAAGAACGCCTCGCCGCCGAGCCGCTGGTCGACCCGGACGCCCGGACCCGGCTCGCTGAAGTGCTGCGGGTTGCTGACGAACGACGACGGCGACGCGCCACCGGTGACCGGCGAGGACGGGTCGTTCTCGACCGCGACGATGCCGTTGGCCATGTTCCAGTCGGTCGGATTCACCAGCCCGACGTCCAGGAGGCCGGCCCGGTCGTTGAACGTGTGGCCGCCGGCGCCGCGCCCGACGATCGTCCCGCCGCCCGCCCGCCAGGCCGCGAACGCCGCCTGCTGGGTCGAATCCAGCTGCAACGGGTTGAACCCGGTGGTGGACACGTACAGCGCGTCGAAGTCGGCGAAGGCGTAGGTGCCGGCGTTGAACCCGGCCGCCGTCACGTTGGTCGTCGCGAAGCCCATGCGGGCCAGCGCGTGCAGCTCGTCGGCGGGGGCACTCGTCCCCACGCGCGTGACGTCCACCGCCACCGCCCCGCGGACCGCGGCCGCCGACAGCGCGGAGAACGCGATGCCGTACGTCGCGGCCGCCTCCTCGACCTGCGGACGCGCCGAGCCGGGCACCGTGAAGACGCCTGACGCCGTCCGCCGCACCACGACACCGTCGGCCAGCAGCGCGTTCACCGCCTGGATGCCGGCCAGCGTGTCCGCCTCGAACCCGAAGTGCGCGACCGGGTCCGGCGCGACCCAGCCGGTCGGCGCCACCGCGTCGAGCTCCGACAGCGCCCGCGTCTCCAGCGCCCCGCCCGTGGGCACCGTCGCGACCGACGCGCCCCACAGGTGTCCGTGGCTCCACGCCGAGATGTCGTACATCGTCGGGAAGTTCGTCGTGACGTCGCGGCCGACGTCGAGGATCGTGTTCGCCAGGCCGCGCTTGGCCTGGAGCATGTCGACGACGTACGAGCCGGCCGGGTACCGCTGCCCGCCGGCGGCGAACGGCCGCCGCGCCTGGTGCACCTCGACGTCGTTGTCGAGGAGGAACTGCGCCAGTCGCGCGGCGGCCGCGTCTCCGCGCCGCTCGGCCGGGATGACGTAGGCCCGCGGGTAGTCCTGCAGGAACGTCTTCCCGTTATCGCCAAGAGCGAGTGACAGGGCGAGCTCGTCGTCGATCGGCCGGGACGACTCGCCGGCCTCGCCGCGCCGGAAGAGTTCCAGCTGGTCGGCGAGCAGGCTCATCCGGTTCTCGCGCGCCCAGGCGAAGTTCGCCTCGATGGTGGCCCGGGCGACGGCGGTGTTGATGCGGGTGAATTCGTGCCGCTGCGCCGGGGTGAGGCGTGGGTCGCGCGGGTTGTGCGGGATCTCGACGGTGTGCCCGACGGCGCCGTGGTACATCGCGTACATCGGGGTGAAGATCGGCGGCCAGTCGTCCCAGCCGTCGGTCTGGTTGCGGAACGGGATGTTGACAGCGGTGACGCTGGGCTCGCCGAGCGCCAGCACGGCCTGCTCCATGGCCAGCCCGTTGCGGATCGCCTGCCGGATGTAGAGGTCGTACTCGTAGTTCTCGCCGTGCGGGCCGGTGGTCGGCTCGATCAGCGTGGTCCCGGTGTAGCCGTGCTCGTCGAGCATGGTCAGCGGCTCGTACCGGATGAGCTGGGCGCGGACGGCGCGCGACTCCGGCTGCGAGATGGTGATGTAGTCGCGGTTGAGGTCGAACCCGTTGCCGTTGGCGCGGGTGCCGGCGACGCGGCCGTCCGGATTGTTCGTCACGACCATCGCGATGACGTGCTGGTCCAGCAGCTCCACGACCTCTGGGTCGGACGAGAACGCCAGCTCGTCGAGCACCTGCAGCGTCGCGTCGGTGCCCTCCCACTCGTTGCCGTGGATGTTGCTGTTCACGAACAGCGGCGACTTCCAGTCGTCGTACTCGCCGGCCGTGAGCGCGGCGATCGCGGCCTCGGGATCCTCGGTGCGCAGGTCGGCCAGCCGCTGCCACTCGGCCCACTGCGCGTCGGACATCGGCGACGTGACGACGACGAGGTGCAGGTCGCGATCGAGCGCGGACTGGCCGATGATCTCCACGCTGACGCGGTCGCTCTCCTGCAGCGCCCGCAGCGCCGGCGGGATCGCGTGGTACGGCGTCAGGTTCATCGGGATCGACGCGTCGTTCGGGTTCACCGGCACGTCGGCGATGACATCGTTCCTCGGCTTGCCGGGGAGGTTCGCGGCCGTCGTGATGGAGAACGGCGTCCGCGCCGACGCGGCGGCTGGCGCATCGACCGACGGCGTCACCGACGACGGCTGCGTCCGGTCCTCGGGCTCACGCACCGCCGGCGCGACGCCGGGGCCGTCGTCGGGAGCGGCCGGCGCGGACAGCGCCGCGGACACCGTCAGTAGGACTCCGGCGAGGCCGGCGGCGGGCAGCGTGCGAGTCCACATACGGCGACCCCCGGGACTGGGCGGGCTGAGGTCTGGTCATCCTGTCGTCTCGGGACGGCGGTGACAAGGGGTTCGGCCGAGCAAGATCCGTCCGGTATGCGGCTTCGGTCGCGGTGTGATTTCGCCCGATTCATGGTGACTCGACCGCCAGACTTGCCGTCAAGTCTTCCAATCGAGGCGAACTCGGCCATAGGTTACGGGTCAACCCCGTCCGACCGGCGGGGTCTTGTCTTGCCGTACGACTGAACGAGGAGCGCCGATGACACGACCATCGAGAGCGCCGAGGATGCGAGCCGCTACCCGGCGCGCCGGCCTCGCCGCCACCGCTGCGGTGGCCCTGGCGGCCGGGACGCTCGGCACCGTCGCCGCCGGCTCCGCTGCGCCTGCGACGACTGAGGACGGCTATCTAGGCACGCTCGCGGAGCTGGCCGGGCTGCCGGAGCCGGCCGACGAGCTGGTCCACGAGCCCACCGGCGCGTGGTTCGTCGAGCTCACCGCGAAGCCGGTCGCCGACGGCGGCACCCGCGCGGCGGCGCAGCGCCAGCACGACCGCTTCCTCGCCGAGGCGGACGCGCTGGGCGCCGACCTGGACATCCGCTACACCTACGACCGGCTGTGGAACGGCCTGTCGGTGACGGCGTCCGAGACCGACATCAGCCGCCTGGCCGGCTCGGCCGAGGTCGCCGCGGTCTACCCCGTCGTCGCGGTCGACGCGCCCGACCCGGCCACGACGGAGCCGGCGATGGACTCCGCGCTCGGCATGACCGGCGCCGACATCGCGCAGAGCGAGCTCGGCTTCACCGGCGACGGCCTCAAGGTCGGCATCATCGACACCGGCATCGACCTCGACCACCCCGACCTCGGTGGCGACGGCACGCCCGGCGGGACCGCACTCCCGACCGAGCGCGTCGTGGCCGGCTACGACTTCGTCGGCGACGACTACAACGCCGACGACACCTCGGCCGCCTACCAGCCGGTCGCGCACCCCGACGACAACCCGGACGACTGCAATGGACACGGCAGTCACGTCGCCGGCATCGTGGGCGCCGACGGCGACAGCGCGGCCGACGGCGTGCTCGGCGTGGCGCCGGACGTCGAGTTCGGCGCGTACCGCGTGTTCGGCTGCGGCGGCTCGACGACGTCGGACATCATCCTCGCCGCGCTCGAGCGTGCGCACGCCGACGGCATGGACGTCGTCAACATGAGCCTCGGCGCCGGCTTCATCACCTGGCCGGAGTACCCGACGGCGACGGCGAGCGACGCGCTCGTCGACGAGGGTGTGGTCGTGGTCGCGTCGATCGGCAACAACGGAACGGCCGGCACCTGGTCCGCGGGCGCTCCCGGCGTCGGTGAGAAGGTCATCGGCGTGGCGTCGTTCGACAACACCGAGTACGACGCGCGGATGTTCACCGTCACCCCCGACGGCCGGGAGTTCGGCTACGGCGAGGCGGCCGGCGCGCCTAGCGCACCCACCTCGGGCGACGTGCCGATGTCGCGCACCGGCACCCCAAACGCGACCCAGGACGCCTGCACCGCGGCCGGGCCGCTGCCTGACCTCACCGGCACGGTCGCACTGGTCAAGCGCGGCTTCTGCCCGTTCTACGAGAAGGCCCGCAACGCACAGAACGCCGGCGCCGCCGCCGTCGTCCTCTACAACAACGTGCCCGGCGCGTTCTCGCCGACGGTGGCCCCGCCGTCGCCGGCCGACCCGCCGGTCACCATCCCCGTCGTCGCGGTCCCGCAGGCCGACGGCGTCGAGCTGAACAACCGCATCGCGGCCGGCCCGACGACGCTGACCTGGACCGATGAGACCACCACCATCGAGAACACGACGGCCGGGCTGATCTCGTCGTTCAGCTCCTACGGCATGGCCGCGGACCTGACGCTGAAGCCGGACCTCGGCGCGCCGGGCGGGCTCATTCGCTCGACGTACCCGCTGGAGGAGGACGGGTACGCCGTCGTCTCCGGCACGTCGATGTCCTCGCCGCACGTGGCCGGCGCGGTCGCGCTGCTGCTGCAGGCGCACCCGTCGCTCAGTCCGGGCGAGGTCCGCGACGCGCTGCAGAACAGCGCCGACCCGGCCGACTGGTCGCTCCTCCCGGACGCCGGGTACGTCGAGCCGGCGCACCGGCAGGGCGCGGGCATGCTCGACATCGACGACGCGATCCTCGCGACGACGACGGTCGCGCCGGGCAAGCTGTCGCTCGGTGAGAGCGAGGCCGGGCCGTCGACGCAGACGCTGACGCTGACCAACGAGGGCGATGCGCCGGTGACGTACGAGCTGTCGCACATCGACGGCATCACCACAGCGGGCGCGCCGAACAACCCGTCGTTCTTCGAGGGCGGTGCGACGGTGGCGTTCTCCGCGCCGTCGGTCACGGTGCCCGCGGGCGGCTCGGCGACCGTCGACGTGACGGTGACCGCACCGGCCGAGCCGGCACTCGGCCAGTACGGCGGCTGGGTCGTCCTGACGCCGGCCGAGGGCCAGCCGCTGCGGGTGCCGTTCGCCGGGTTCGTCGGCGACTACCAGCAGCTGCCGATCCTGACGCCCGCGGGCGCCGGGCTGCCGGAGCTGGGCGACGTCACGGCGTGCCAGCGCTACATCGGCGTCAACTGCACCATGGGCGGCCAGTTCCGGCTGCTGCCCGACGGCGCCACGTTCACCATGACCGAGGGCGACTACCCGGTCGTCATCGCGCACCTGGAGCACGCGGCGCAGAACGTGTCGCTGCAGCTGTTCCACGCCAAGGCCGACGGCACGGCCGGCCGCCCGTACGGCCGGCTGAACACCGTCCTCTCCGAGGACTTCGTCGGCCGGAGCAGCGCGGCGACCGCGTTCAACGCCTACACCTGGGACGGCACCCGGCCGCGCGGGAGCGGCGCCGACCGGCGGGTCCCGGTGCCCGACGGCCGCTACGTCCTGCGGCTGACGGCCACCAAGCCGCTGGGCGACCCGGCCGATCCGGCGCACGTCGAGACCTGGGACTCCCCGGTCATCGTGGTCGACCGGAACTGACGCACGACCCGAAGTGCGCCGTCACCCCACGCCGGGGTGGCGGCGCCCTCCGCCGTCCCGCCCGCCCCATTGAAGTTGATCTTGGAGAAACTGGGGTATTCATCGGACATTTCACCCAGGAACTACCCGGTTGCTCCAAGATCAACGCGACGCCGACCGCAGCCGTCGGCGACGCCGACCGCAGCCGTCGGGGACGGCGCCGACGCCGTCCCCGAGTGCGATCAGCGGGTGGTGGCGGGGCGGAGCCAGATGGTGCCGAGGGGAGGGACCCGCAGCCGGACGGACGCGGGCCGGCCGTGCCAGGGCTCGTCGGCCGCGACGACCTGGCCGAGGTTGCCGACTCCGGAGCCGCCGTACAGCTCGGCGTCGGTGTTGAGGACCTCCTGCCACGGGCCGGCGTGCGGCAGGCCCAGCCGGTAGCCCTCGTGCGGCATCGCGTTGAAGTTCGCGACGCAGACCAGCAGCTCGCCGTCCGGGCCGTGGCGCAGGAACGAGAACACGTTGCCGGTGGCGTCGTTGGCGTCGATCCACTCGAAGCCGGCCGGGTCGGAGTCGAGCGCCCACAGCTCCGGCGCCGCTCGGTAGGCCCGGTTGAGGTCGGTGACCAGCCGCCGCACGCCCGCGTGATCCGGCCGGTCCAGCAGCCACCACTCGATCTCCCGCGACTCGGCCCACTCCGACTCCTGGCCGAACTCGCCGCCCATGAACAGCAGCTGCTTGCCGGGATGCGCCCACATGAAGGCGTAGAACGCGCGCAGTGTGGCC
This sequence comes from Jiangella aurantiaca, assembly GCF_004349105.1. Taxonomy (GTDB): domain Bacteria; phylum Actinomycetota; class Actinomycetes; order Jiangellales; family Jiangellaceae; genus Jiangella; species Jiangella aurantiaca. The sequence goes on along the minus strand of NZ_SMLB01000022.1, from coordinate 74,387 downwards.
AGCTGCTGCCACCGGTCGCCGGGCAGCTTGCCCAGCAGCGAGCCCTTCCCGTGCACGACCTCGTCATGGGAGAGCGGGAGGACGAAGTTCTCGCTGAACGCGTACATCATCGAGAACGTCATCTGATGGTGGTGGTACTGCCGGTGGATCGGATCGCGGGACAGGTAGGCCAGCGAGTCGTGCATCCAGCCCATGTTCCACTTCAGCCCGAACCCGAGGCCACCGAGGTGGGTGGGACGGGTGACGCCGGGCCAGGCGGTCGACTCCTCGGCGACGCTGACGATGCCCGGCACCGACCGGTACGCCGTGGCGTTGGTCTCCTGTAGGAACGCGATCGCGTCGAGGTTCTCGCGGCCGCCGTGCACATTGGGCAGCCAGGCACCCTCCGGCCGGGAGTAGTCGAGGTAGAGCATCGACGCGACGGCGTCGACCCGCAGGCCGTCGACGTGGTACTCCGTGAGCCAGTACAGCGCGTTGGCCACCAGGAAGTTGCGCACCTCGGGCCGGCCGAAGTCGAAGACGTACGTGCCCCAGTCGGGATGCTCGCCGCGGCGCGGGTCGGCGTGCTCGTAGAGCGGCGTGCCGTCGAAGCGGGCCAGCGCCCAGTCGTCGCGGGGGAAGTGCGCCGGCACCCAGTCGAGCAGCACCCCGATGCCGGCCTGGTGCAGGGTGTCGACCAGGAACTTGAAGTCGTCGGGGTGGCCGAACCGCGCCGTCGGGGCGTAGTACGACGTGACCTGGTAGCCCCACGACCCGCCGAACGGGTGCTCCGCGACCGGCAGGAACTCGACGTGCGTGAACCCCATCTCCGTGACGTACTCCGCCAGCTCGACGGCCAGCTCACGGTAGCATTTCCCGCGCCGCCACGACCCCAGGTGCACCTCGTACACCGACATCGGGTGCGCGTGCGCCGACGCCGGCCGGCGGGCCAGCCACACCTCGTCGTTCCACTCGTAGCGCGACCGATGGACGATGGACGCCTGCGCGGGCGGCACCTCGGTGCGGAACGCCATCGGGTCGGCCTTGTCGCGCCAGTGGCCGTCGGCGCCGTGCACCTTGAACTTGTACAGCGCGCCGTCGCCGACACCCGGCGCGAACACGCCCCACACGCCGCCGCCGATGCGCGTCATCGGGAGCCAGCCACCGTCCCAGCCGTTGAAGTCGCCGGCCACCTGGACCTGCCGGGCATTCGGCGCCCAGACGGTGAAGGCCGTCCCCTCGACGCCGTCGATGGTCATGATCCGGGCGCCGAGGACGTCCCAGAGACGCTCGTGCCGGCCCTCACCGATGAGATGCAGGTCGACCTCGCCCAGGAGTCGCTGTGCGTCGATCATCCATCGAGCCTATCGGCCCGGGATCAGCGCGGCTGCGCCAGCCGCTCGACCGCCGCCAGAGGAATCGGCAGCCAGCTGGGCCGACGGCGCGCCTCGAAGACCACCTCGTACACCGCGGTGTCGGTCTCGTACGCCGCCAGCAGGTCAGGCTCGTCGCGCGGGTCCAGCTGCGAGGCCGACGCGTAGCCGTTGCAGAACGCCTCACCGTTGCGCTGCGACCACTCCTGCGCGCGGTAGGCCAGTTGGTCGTGCGCGGGATCCTCCGGCGGGTGGTCGGCGACCAGCAGGTGCCGGGCGGCGTAGTCGAACGAGCGGAGCATCTGCGCGACGTCGCGGACGGGGGAGTGCATGGCCCGCCGCTCGGCGACCGGCGCCATCAGCTCGCCCTCGAAGTCGATCAGCTTCCAGCCCAGGACGGTGCGCAGCACCTGCCCCAGGTGGTAGCTGCCGTGGATGCGCTGGACGGTGACGGGGTCATGGCGCTCGCGAAGGACGTCGTAGTGCGCCCGCAGCCCGGCCGCGAACGGCTCCAGCTCGGGCACGGCCGCGACGGCGTTCTCGAGCCGGCCGGTCATCGCGTCGGCGAGGGTGTGCAGGTCGGACGTGGCCATGGTGCCGGTGGGGAGCACCTCGGCCAGCGTCTCGTGCACCCGCGCCGTGGCCATGCCCAGGCGGTACGACTCGGCCGCGAAGTCGCCGCCGACCTCGTCGGCGTGCAGGTCGCCCTCGGCGTACAGGTCGCGGACGCTCGCCGTCGCCAGCGCCCAGCCGTCGGACGCCGTCGTCAGGAAGCCGCGCAGCATCGCCAGGCTGCCCGACACCGTGCCGTCGTCGTCGCCGTCCGACCAGTCGCCGTCGATCCAGCCCAGCAGCGGCGCGACCAGCGTGCAGCCGGCCTCGCTGAGCGCCTCGTGCAGCTCGACGTCGGGGTTCAGGCCCGGGTGGACGCGGCGGAACACCTTGAGCAGCGCGGCGTCGCCGTAGGCCAGGCTGGTGTTGTGGTGCTCGCCGGGCAGCACCAGCGACGGCTCGCCGTACGGCACCTTGACGTCGGCCTTCACGTGGAAGCGCAGGCCGTCGACGCGCGGCGCGTCGTCGGCGAAGTGGTCCAGCAGGATCGCCGTCGCCTCCTTGTCGTGCAGGGCGTCGTAGACGTGGCCGTCGTGGGTGTGGCCGAGGTGCACGTGGTCGAGGCGGTCCGAACGCTGGCTGTGCACCGACAGCGGCATCTGGTAGACGTCGACGCCGTCGTCGTGCGTGACCTCGGCCAGCAGGTGCCACACCCGCGGCTCGCCGTCGTGCAGCAGCGTGGCCGCCACCGGGCGCACGCCCAGCGACCCGGTGCGCCCGCCGGTGAACCAGTGCTGATGGCGCAGCCACTCGGGCAGCAGCGCCACCGCCTCGGACAACCGCTGGTCGACGGTCACGGCATCGACTCCTCCGGCAGCCTGGCGAGCCGGAACCAGTAGAAACCGTGCGAGCCGAGCGTCAGCAGGTACGGGAGCTCGCCGATGGCGGGGAACCGCACGCTGCCGAGCAGCTCGACCGGCTGCATGCCCTCGTACCGCCGCAGGTCGAGCTCGACCGGCTGCGGGAACCGGGACAGGTTGTTGACGCACAGCACGATGTCGTCGCCGAACGTGCGCACGTAGGTGAGCACCGTCGGGTTGGACCCGCCGAGGTCGACGAAGTCGCCCAGCCCGAACGCCGGGTTCTGCTTGCGCACCTCGATCATCCGCTGGGTCCAGTGCAGCAGCGACGACTTGTTCGCCAGTTGCGCCTCGACGTTGGTGACCTGGTAGCCGTAGACGGCGTCCATGACGACCGGGAGGTCGAGCCGGCCGGGGTCGGCGGTGGAGAAGCCGGCGTTGCGGTCGGGCGTCCACTGCATCGGGGTGCGGACGGCGTCGCGGTCGCCCAGCCAGATGTTGTCGCCCATGCCGATCTCGTCGCCGTAGTACAGGACCGGCGATCCTGGCAGCGACAGCAGCAGCGCGTTGAACAGCTTCATCTGGTTCATGTCGTTCTCGAGCAGCGGCGCCAGACGCCGGCGGATGCCCAGGTTGGCCTTCATCCGCGGGTCTTTGGCGTACTCGGTCCACATGTAGTCGCGCTCTTCGTCGGTGACCATCTCGAGCGTCAGCTCGTCGTGGTTGCGCAGGAACACGCCCCACTGGCAGCCCGACGGGATCTCGGGTGTCTGAGCCATGATCTCGCTGATCGGGTAGCGCGACTCGCGCCGCACCGCCATGAAGATGCGTGGCATGACGGGGAAGTTGAACGCCATGTGGCACTCGTCGCCGCCGACGTCGGGATCGCCGAAGTACTCGACCATCTCGCTGGGCCACTGGTTGGCCTCGCACAGCAGCACGGTGTCGGGGAACTCGTCGTCCATCACCTTGCGCACCTTCTTCAGGAAGGCGTGCGTCTCGGGCAGGCTCTCGCCGTTGGTGCCCTCTTTCTCGTAGAGGTACGTGACGGCGTCGAGCCGGAAGCCGTCGACCCCGAGCCGCAGCCAGAACCGGACGACGTCGAGCATCGCCTCGTGAACGGCCGGGTTGTCGAAGTTGAGGTCGGGCTGGTGGCTGAAGAACCGGTGCCAGAAGTACTGCTTGCGCACCGGGTCGTACGTCCAGTTGGACGTCTCGGTGTCGCTGAAGATGATGCGGACGTCGGGGTAGCCGGTGTCGTCGTCGGCCCAGACGTAGAAGTCGCCGTACGGGCCGTCGGGATCCTCGCGGGAGGCCTGGAACCACGGGTGCTGGTCGCTGGTGTGGTTCATGACGAGGTCGGTCATGACCCGCATGCCGCGGGTGTGCGCGGCGGCGACGAAGTGCGAGAAGTCCTCGAGCGTGCCGAACTCGGGCGCGACGTCCATGTACGCGGCGACGTCGTAGCCGCCGTCGCGCAGTGGCGACGGGAAGAACGGCGGCAGCCAGACGCAGTCGACGCCCAGCCACTGCAGGTAGTCGAGCTTCTGCGTGAGGCCCTTGAGATCGCCGATGCCGTCGCCCTGGGAGTCGTAGAACGACCGCACCAGGACCTCGTAGAAGACGGCGCGCTTGAACCACTCGGGATCGGTGCCCCGAGCGGGCAGCACGAAGCCCTGCCGCTCGGCCTGGCGGACCGGCGGCCGGGTCTCGCTCATGGCCGGCACCATTCGATGGTAAGGGCGGCGGGGGCGGCGGCCCCAGTGCCCGCTTGCGCCAGACGGCGACCCGGCGCGGTCGGTTCGGTGCGCACGATGACCTCTCGTGACGTCGTGTTCGGGATGTCGTGGAATGGTGCGGAATGATCAGCCGCGTGAGCCGATTGGTGTGACGCGAAGGTGACGCGAACGTTTCGTTGCGGGGTGTGCTCGGCGAATGTTATTCGGCCGCCCGCGGTGTGGTCCAACCACTGCGCCCGGCGCGTCGGACGGGCTCTCCCGGCGTCGGCGACGGTGCCGGATCGCGCCCTTCTGACCTGCGAAGATGGTGTTCATGGGCTCGTGGTGGTTCGCTCTCGGCGAAGGCGCCCGGCGGACGCCCGTTGGCTGATTTCGTCCCATTGTTCATAGCCGCCGGGCCGTGGTGCAAACCGCCTCGTCCCGGGCTTTTGCGCGGCCGGTCAGAGGCTGTCGAGAATCTCCCGCATCCGGTCGATCTCGACACCCTGAGTGACGCTCACGTCGGTCGCCAGTTCGAGCGCCAGTTGGTCCGTACCGCTCAGCGCGGCGGCCGCCATCTCGATCGCGCCGGCGTGGTGCTGGCTCATGTAGGTGAGGAACAGCTCGTCGAACTCCGCGCCGCTGGCGTTGGTGAGCTGCTCCAGCTGCAGGGGCGTGATCATGCCGGGCAGCCCGTGGTCGTGTGTGGCGTCGGCCGGCGGGACGGGCAGCCCGCGCTGCTCCAGCCAGTTCTCCAGGACCGTGATCTCCGGACCCTGCGCGGCGGTGATCCGGTCGGCGACCAACAGGACCCGCTCGTCCTGGGCGCGGTCGGCCGCCAGTTCGGCCATCTCCAGCGCCTGCCGGTGGTGCGGGATCATCTGCTCGACGAACCGGATGTCGACCTCGCTGTAGCCGCCCTCGACGATCTCGATCTCCTCGCCGGGCTCGATCACATCGGCGGTCTCACCCGGCCGGCCCGGCGCGATGACGCGCGTGTCCGAGGTCGCCGTCGTCGTGCTGGCCGCGATGCCGCGGTCGGTGCCGCCGCCGCTGCAGCCGGCGAGCGTGAGCAGGGCCAGCGCGGCGGCGGCCGCCGCCGTCGTGCCGGGGGTCGCGCGCGGCATCGTTCCTCCTGGTGGCCGGGGGCGGATCGGGCCAGCGTACGGCCGAATCCGCCGAAGTCGAACGTATGTCATCAGCCGGACACGCCGATGTTTCGCGGGAATGTGACAGAAGTATGGCCAACCTGGTCGATTGTCGTTATTGTGCGCCTTGACCTTGATCGGCTCGTCCTTCTTTACCCCCGGTGAGGTGCGCATGATCAGACAGCGTTGGAGAAGGAGGGCGGCCGGCCTGGCTGTTGTCGCCCTGGTGAGCGGTGGCTTGGCCGTCGGGTCCGCCGGGCTCTCGGCCGCCGACGACGGCGAGCTGCTGCGGGAGTCGACGGCGAGCGAGGAGTGCGCCAACGCCGACGCCATCGCGGGCACGGGCGACAACTTCGAGGCCAACTGCCTCACGGAGTCCGAGGTCGCCGAGATCGAGGAGTCCGTCGGCGCGGCGGGCATCCTCCCTGCGGGCGAGACGGCGAGCAGCCCGAACATCAGCCTGGTGACGAACCTGCCGAAGGAGGGCCCGTTCGCGCCGACGAACGCGTTGAACTCCGACCTGGCGTTCCAGGGAAAGTACGTCTTCGCCGGCAACTACAACGGGTTCACGGTCTACAACATCGAGAACCCGCGTAAGCCCGTGCAGGTGGCCCAGGTGCTCTGCCCCGGCTCCCAGAACGACATCTCGGTCTACGGCGATCTGCTCTTCCTGTCCACCGACTCGCGCTGGAGCGACGACTCGTGCAGCGCGCAGGGTCCGTACAACGTCCCGGACACGGCGGCGCTGCCGGACTACTGGGAGGGCATGAAGATCTTCGACATCAGCGACGTGCGCAACCCGCAGTACGTCTCGGCCGTCGAGACCAAGTGCGGTTCGCACACGCACACGCTGGTGCCGGGCGAAGAGAGCGTCTACATCTACGTCTCGTCCTACGGGCCGGACAGCCGGCTGACCGACTGCCAGCCGCCGCACGACAAGATCTCGATCATCGACGTGCCGCTGGACGACCCGGAGGCCGCGCACGTCGCGGCCGAGCCGGTGTTGTTCCCCGACGCCGCCAACCAGGGCCGCAACACCGCCGGCTGCCACGACATCACCGCGTACCCGCACCTCGGCCTGGCCGCCGGCGCGTGCATGGGTGACGGCATCGTCATGGACATCACCGACCCGCTGAACCCGGTGATCCTCGACCAGGTGCGCGACGCGAACTTCGCGTTCTGGCACTCGGCGACGTTCAACAACGACGGCACGTCGATCATCTTCACCGACGAGCTGGGCGGCGGCAGCGGGCCGACCTGCAACCCGACGATCGGGCCGAACCGCGGGGCCAACGCCATCTACACGTGGGACGGCGCGTCGCTGGAGTTCGCGTCGTATTACAAGATCCCGCGCGAGCAGGCGAACACGGAGAACTGCGTGGCGCACAACGGCTCGCTGATCCCGGTGCCGGGCAAGGACATCTTCGTCCAGGCGTGGTACCAGGGCGGCATCTCGGTGTTCGACTTCACCGACCCGTACAACCCGACCGAGATCGCCTGGTTCGACCGCGGCACGTGGGACGACGCCGGCACCATCGCCGGCGCGTGGTCGACGTACTACTACAACGGCTACATCTACTCCAACGAGATCCAGCGCGGCTTCGACGTGTTCGATCTGCGCGACAAGCGGGTGGCACCCGCCAAGGGCGTCCGGTACGACGAGTTCAACGTCCAGACGCAGCCCGTGTACTAGCGCATCACGCACCGGACGAGACGAGCGGACGGCGACTGGTCGCCGTCCGCTCGTCGGGTCGGGCGAGCCCCAGGCACGGGCACTCTTGGCCTGCGTTTCGCGCCGACGACTCGATGGGACCTCCGGCCCCGTCTCGCCGCCGGCCTCGCCCGACCCTCCTGGGTCGCCGTCCGCTCGTCCGCCGGTAAGGCTCGCGTAACAGTCACCGACTACCGTTGGCCGCGTGCGCGCGATCCGACGACTCATGGTCCGTACCGTCCTCCCCGAGCCGCTGGCCGCGCTCGGCGATCTCGTCACGAACCTGAGGTGGTCGTGGCATCAGCCGACTCAGGAACTGTTCTCCGCCGTCGACCCGCAGCTGTGGTCGGAGGTCGGCCACGACCCCGTCCGGCTGCTCGGCGAGGTCCGGCCGGAGCGACTGGCCGAGCTGGCCGCCGATCCCGCGTTCCTCGGCCTTGTCCACGCGGCCCACGACGACCTGCGGCAGTACCTGACCGAGGCCCGCTGGTACCAGGACCACGACGGCCGGGCGCCGCGGGGCGTCGCGTACTTCTCGCCGGAGTTCGGCATCACGCACGTGCTGCCGCAGTACTCCGGCGGCCTCGGCATCCTGGCCGGCGACCACCTCAAGGCGGCCAGCGACCTCGGCGTGCCGATCATCGGCGTCGGGCTGCTCTACCGGCACGGGTACTTCGTGCAGTCGCTGTCGCGCGAGGGCTGGCAGCAGGAGCGCTACCCCGTCGTCGACCCCGACAACATGCCGCTGGTGCGGCTGCGCGAGCCCGACGGCACGCCGGCGCGGATCACCATCGGCATGCCGGGCGGGCGGGTCCTGACCGCGGCCGTCTGGGTGGCGCAGGTCGGCCGGGTGCCGCTGCTGCTGCTCGACTCCTACATCGACGACAACGGCCCGGCCGAGCGCGAGGTCACCGACCGGCTCTACGGCGGCAGCCGCGAGCACCGGCTGCTGCAGGAGATGCTGCTCGGCATCGGCGGTGTGCGGGCGGTGCGGGCGTACTGCCGGATCACCGGTACCGCCGCGCCGGAGGTGTTCCACACCAACGAGGGGCACGCCGGCTTCCTCGGCCTGGAGCGCATCCGCGAGCTCGTCGAGGAGCGCGGGCTGACGTACGAGGCGGCGCTGGAGTTCACCCGCGCCGGCACCGTCTTCACCACGCACACGCCGGTGCCCGCGGGCATCGACCGGTTCCCGATGGACCTCGTGAAGCAGCACTTCGGCGGCGACAACGCCAGCCCGGGCCTGGGCGTCGAGCAGATCCTCGCGCTGGGCGCCGAGGACTACGAGGGCGGCGACCCGTCCGTGTTCAACATGGCCGTCATGGGGTTGCGGCTCGCGGCCCGGGCCAACGGCGTCAGCACCCTGCACGGCGAGGTCAGCCGGGGCATGTTCACCGGGCTGTGGCCGTCGTTCGACGAGCGCGAGGTGCCGATCGGCTCGATCACCAACGGAGTGCACGCGCCCACGTGGGTGGCGCCGGAGATCCTGCGGCTGGAGGAGAAGGCCATCGCCGGCGGCGGCTGGAAGGACGCCACGGCCGCCGTCTCCGACGCCGACCTGTGGTCGACGAAGCGCGCGCTACGGGCCCGGCTGGTCGAGTCGGCCCGGCGGCGGCTGCGCGACTCGTGGCGCGGCCGCGGCGCGAGCGAGGCCGAGCTGGGCTGGATCGACGACGTCCTCGACCCGGGGGTCCTCACCATCGGGTTCGCCCGCCGGGTGCCGTCGTACAAGCGGCTCACGCTGATGCTGCGCGACCCCGCCCGGCTCAAGGCGCTGCTGCTGCACCCGGATCGGCCGGTCCAGTTCGTCATCGCCGGCAAGGCGCACCCGGCCGACGACGGCGGCAAGCGGATGATCCAGGAGATGGTGCGCTTCGCCGACGACCCGGAGATCCGGCACCGCATCGTGTTCCTGCCCGACTACGGCATCGGCATGGCGCAGGCGCTGTACCCCGGCTGCGACGTGTGGCTGAACAACCCGCTGCGCCCGTACGAGGCGTGCGGCACGTCCGGCATGAAGGCGGCGCTCAACGCCGGGCTGAATCTCTCGATCCGCGACGGCTGGTGGGACGAGTGGTCCGACGGCGTCAACGGCTGGGACATCCCGTCCGCCGAGGGCGTCGGGGACCCCGAGTACCGCGACTCGCTGGAGGCGACCGCGCTGTACGAGCTGCTGGAGAACGAGATCGCGCCCCGCTTCTACGACGTCGACGGCGAGGACGTCCCACGCCGCTGGCTCGAGCAGCTGCGCCACACGCTCACCACGCTCGGCCCGAAGGTGCAGGCCACCCGCATGGTCCGCGACTACGTCGAGACCCTCTACACGCCGGCCGCGGAGTCCAGCCGCTCGCTGAACTCCGACTTCGACGGCGCGGTGTCGCTGGCGGACTGGAAGGAGCACGTCCGTGCCGCCTGGCCGCGCGTCCGCGTCGACCACGTCGAGACCACCACCGTCGACGCGTTCGAGCGCGGCCAGACGCTGCGGCTGCACGCGTTCGTCACGCTCGGCTCCCTGACCCCCGACGACGTCGACGTCCAGGTCGTCCACGGCCCGGTCGACGACGCCGACAACCTGCGCGACCCCGTGGTCACCCCGATGACGATGAGCGAGCGGCTGGAGAACGGCTCCTTCCGCTTCGACGGCGAGGTCCAGCTCGACCGCACCGGCGCGTTCGGCTACACCGTCCGCATCGTCCCCCGCCACCCGCTGCTCTCCGATGGCAGCGAGTTGGGTTTGGCCGCCCTCCCGGAGTGATGGGTGAGCGTCTGCTGTCGCTATGGCAACACCAGACGCTCAACCATCGCGGAGACCGGCCAGGTAGGCGGCCTCGATCTCACGCAGAACGGCGGCGGGTTCGGCTCTCAGCCGGGCCGGCGAGACCGGGAGCGCTCGCCAGCCGAGTGTGGGGTACCGAGCGCGCCGCTCCTCGGTGCGCGCGGGCGCGTCGCCGAAGCCGTGGAAGCTGCGTGAGTCGACCTCGACCACCAGCAGGGCGTGCTGCCAGCAGGCGTCGGGGTGAATGCCGCGGTGGCCGGGCAGTGGCTGGTTCCAGCGTGGTTCCGGAAGGAGCCGGCTGGTGCGGACGAGGTCGTGCAGCTCGCACTCCGGCGCGGACCGGCACCCGGCGTCGATGTCCTGCATGGCGAGCCGGGCCAGCGCGCCGCCACGGCGCGGGGCGGCCGCTACCTCGGCACGGAGGCCGGTGAGGGTGGTGCGGCGGCGTTGGACGGCTTCGCACATGAGCGCTCGGGTGTTGCGCAGCGCGAGTTCGCGGTGGTGCCTGGGATCGCGCCAGCAGGCGGGACAGCCGCCGGTGCGAGAACAGCGCGGCCGCCAGTCCGCGGGCAGGTGCGTGCACCGGACCACCGTGTCGACGACCGCGCGAGCGGCCGCGGCGATGGGCACGACGCCCGGAGACGCCGTCGGGGCGAGGGGGTCGAGCACCTCGTCCAGCGGCGGCCCGTCGCCGTGAAGGGCGGCCAGCCGCTCGTCGTCGATCCAGCGCTGACCCTTCGGCATCCGGCGGGTGCGGACGGCGCGGACGAACCCGTGACTGCGCTGGCCGCGTGCGCAGCCGGCCAGGACATGGACGTCGTCGGTGACGGGTGGGCCGTACCGGAGGCCGAGCAGGTCGCACGTCGACGGACCGGTGACCAGCGCATCCTCCCCGCATAGAGCACTGCGGCCCGCAGCCGGTGCAGCCGGCTGAGCGGTCCGTTGAAGGTCGCGTATACACCGGGCAGGACGCGCTGCCACGGCCCGCCGGTACGGATGGCGTGGCGCACGGCAGCGGCGGTCATGCCGCTGGCGGGGGCCTGCCGGCGGGTGAGCAGACCGTCCTGGACGCGGGCGAGTGCGAAAGCACGTCGATGGGACACGACGCGATCCTGCGCGTCCGCGGCGCGCGGCGGAAGGGCGAGTTCGCAACCTGTGGACAACCGATGGGTGAGCGTCTGCTGTTGCTATGGCGACACCAGACGCTCACCCATCGCGGGGTCTGTCGATCACGCGCAGCAGCAGGCAGCTGCGGCCGGTCAGTCGCACCCGGGCAGCCGGACGGTGCCGGCCGTCCGCGCCGGCGTCCGCGGTGTCGAGCACCACCTCGTACGACCTCGCCCAGAACCGGCCCGGCAGGCGCACGTCGACGTCCTCGGCGCCGGCGTGGACGTAGAGCAGGAACGACTCGTCCAGGATCGGCTCGCCGCGCACGCCGCGCGACCGGATGCCCTCGCCGTTGAGGTACATGCCGAGCGTGCGCAGCGCGCCGTCGTGCCACTCGGCCTCGGTCATCTCCGCGCCGGACGGGGCGAACCAGGCGATGTCCTTGCGGCCGCCGTCGACCACGGGCACGCCTTCGAAGAACCGCCGCTGCCGGACGACGGGGTGCGCGCGGCGGAACCGCAGCAGCCGCCGGACGTGCTCGAGCAGCTCCGGATGGTCGGCGGCCAGCGACCAGTCGATCCAGCTGATCTCGTTGTCCTGGCAGTACGCGTTGTTGTTGCCGCGCTGCGTGCGCCCCAGCTCGTCGCCGGAGAGCAGCATGGGCACGCCGGTCGACAGCAGCATCGTCGTCAGCATGTTCTTGATCTGGCGCACCCGCAGCTCGCGCAGCGCCTCATCGGCGTCGCCCGCAATTCCTTCGATGCCGTGGTTCCACGAGCGGTTGTCGTTCGTCCCGTCGCGGTTCTGCTCGCCATTGGCCTCGTTGTGCTTGCGGTCGTAGGAGACGAGGTCGCGCATGGTGAAGCCGTCGTGCGCGGTGACGTAGTTGATGGACGCGTACGGACGGCGGCGGTCGTCGGCGTAGAGGTCGGACGAGCCGGACAGCCGGAAGGCGAGGTCGCGGACACCGGCCGCGGCGCCGCGCCAGTGGTCGCGGACGGAGTCGCGGTAGCGGTCGTTCCACTCGGTCCACAGGTGCGGGAACTCGCCGACCTGGTAGCCGCCGGGGCCGACGTCCCAGGGCTCGGCGATCAGCTTCACCTCGCGCAGCACCGGGTCCTGCCCGATGACCGTCATGAACGAGCCGAGCATGTCGACGTCGTGCATCGAGCGGGCCAGGGCCGAGGCGAGGTCGAAGCGGAACCCGTCGACGTGCATCTCGCTGACCCAGTACCTCAGGGAGTCCATGACCAGGCCGAGCACCGCCGGATGCGCGACCCGGAAGGTGTTGCCGGTGCCGGTGTAGTCGAGGTAGCGGGACCGGTCGGCCGGGTCGACGTGGTAGTACGCCTCGTTCGCGATGCCGCGGTAGGACAGCGTCGGGCCGCCGTCGCCCTGCTCGGCGGTGTGGTTGTAGACGACGTCGAGGATGACCTCGAGCCCGGCCTGGTGCAGCGCGCGCACCATCGCCTTGAACTCGTCGACCTGCTGGCCGCGCGTGCCCGACGACGAGTACGCGTTGTGCGGCGCGAAGAACGCCAGCGTGTTGTAGCCCCAGTAGTTCAGCGAGCCGCGGTGCAGGAAGTCGGGCTCGCTGACGTACTGGTGCACCGGCATCAGCTCGACGGTGGTGATGCCGAGGCTGGTGAGGTACTCGATGGCGGCCGGGTGGGCGAGGCCGGCGTAGGTGCCGCGCAGCTCCTCGGGCACGTCCGGGTGCCGCATGGTGAAGCCGCGCACGTGCGTCTCGTAGAGGACGGTCTCGGCCCACGGCACCCGGGGCGGTGCGTCGCCGCGCCAGTCGAACGGGTGGACGTCGACGACGACCGACTTGGGGACGTACGGGGCGGAGTCGCGGTCGTCGCGCACGCGGTGGTCGCCGCCTGTGTCCAGGGACGGGCGGACGTGGCCGTAGATCGCGGCGTGCGCCGTCAGCGCGCCGTCGACGGCGAGGGCGTACGGGTCGGTGAGCAGCTTGGCGGGGTTGAAGCGGTGGCCTTTCTCAGGGTCCCAGGGGCCGTGCACCCGGAACCCGTAGCGCTGGCCCGCCCGCACTCCGGGGACGCTGCCGTGCCAGATGTCGAACGTGCGGTTGGGTAGCACCAGCCTGGTCTCGGTGTCGTCCTCGTCGAACAGGCAGACCTCGACCTGCTCGGCCTCCGGCGCCCACAGGGCGAAGTTCGTGGCCTCGGGGTCGTAGGTGGCTCCCAGCGGGGTCCAGTGACCGGGCCATGGCTCCATCGCGACATCCACGCGGGGCATTGTTGCTCATGCGGCCGACAAGAACCTCTTCGTCCAGGTAGGCAGGGTGTCACGGTACGGTGCCGAGATGAGCGAACGAGAGCTGGTGCGGCTGGAGGTCGCGGACGGCGTCGGGACCATCCGGCTGGACCGGCCGCCGATGAACGCCCTGGACGCCGCCCTCCAGGATGGCCTGCTGAGGCTGGCCGCCGAGGCGACCGAGCGGCGCGACGTCCGCGCCGTCGTCGTCTACGGCGGCGAGAAGGTCTTCGCGGCCGGCGCGGACATCAAGGAGATGGCCGGCTGGTCGTACACGGACATGGTCGACCGGTCGGTGGGGCTGCAGGCCGCGTTCACGGCTGTCGCGCGCATCCCGAAGCCGACCGTCGCGGCCATCACCGGATACGCGCTCGGCGGCGGCTGCGAGCTGGCGCTCGCCTGCGACCTGCGGTTCGCCGCGTCCGACGCCAAGCTCGGCCAGCCGGAGATCCTGCTGGGGCTGATCCCCGGCGCCGGCGGCACCCAGCGGCTGGCGCGGCTGGTCGGCCCGTCCAAGGCGAAGGACCTCATCTTCACCGGCCGCATGGTCGGTGCCGAGGAGGCGCTGGCGATGGGGCTGGTCGACCGGGTCGTTCCCGCCGGTGCCCACGTCTACGCCGTCGCGGTCGAATGGGCGGCCCGGTTCGCGACGGGCCCGGCCTATGCGCTGCGGGCGGCCAAGGAGGCGATCGACCGCGGCCTGTCCACCGACCTCGACACCGGCCTCGAGCTCGAGCGACAGCAGTTCGCAGGGCTGTTCGCCACCGAGGACCGCGCCACCGGCATGCGCTCGTTCATCGAGAAGGGCCCCGGCAAGGCCGTCTTCGAGGGCCGCTGATGACGGGGGAGCGGCGGCCGTCCGCGTCCGCCGAGGACGTCGAGCGAGCCTGGAACGACACCAAGCTGGCCCAGGTGCTTTACCACGACTGGGAGTCGCAGACCTACGACGACAAGTGGTCCATCTCCTTCGACGAGCGCTGCATCTCCTACGCGCGCGACCGCTTCACCGCCGTCGCCGGTTCTGAAGGCTGGCCGTACGGCCGCGCGCTGGAGATCGGTGCCGGGACGGGGTTCTTCTCGCTCAACCTGCGCCAGGCCGGCGCGCTGTCCGACGTGACCGTCACCGACATCTCGCCCGGCATGGTCGGGGCGGCCCGGCGCAACGCCCGGCAGCTCGGCTTCGAGATCGCCGGCGAGGTGGCCGACGCCGAGAAGCTGCCGTTCCCCGACGAGACGTTCGACGTCGTCGTCGGGCACGCCGTCATCCACCACCTCCCGGACGTCGAGCAGGCGTTCCGCGAGATGCTGCGGGTGCTGCGTCCCGGCGGGCGCGTCGTCATCTGCGGCGAGCCGACGAAGTACGGCGACAGGATCGCCCGGGCGCTGTCGCGGGCCACCTGGTGGGCGACGACCCGCGCCACGCGGCTGCCGGGGTTGTCGGGCTGGGCGCGGTCGCGGGAGGAGCTGGACGAGTCGTCGCGCGCGGCCGCGCTGGAGTCCGTCGTCGACCTGCACACGTTCGACCCCGGCGAGCTGACCGTGCTGGTCACCCGGGCCGGGTTCACCCATGCCACGGCGGTCACGGAGGAGCTGACGGCGGCCTGGTTCGGCTGGCCGGTGCGCACGTTCGAGCACGCTGTCAACCCCGACCGGCTGGGCTGGGGCTGGGCGATGTTCGCGTACAAGAGCTGGCTGCGGCTGTCGGCGGCCGACCGGGTGCTGGCCCGGGTCGTGCCGCGCGAGCTGTTCTACAACGTGTCGGTGACGGCGGTCCGGCCCGAGTAGGCACCCCGCCGCCTCACGCTGCCGCCGTCGCGCCCAGCTGCTCGGGCAGCCGTGCCAGCGGCGGGCGCAGGGCCAGCCGCATCGAGTCGTAGCCGGCCGACCGCTCCAGCCGCGCCTGCCCGTACCGCGTCAGCGTGCCGCGGAACCAGTGGTTGCCGGGCAGCGCGACGGTGTAGACCTCGCGGTAGCCGACGAGCCGGGCCATGCTGATCAGGTGGTCCAGCAGGGCCGAGCCCAGGCCGGCCCGCTGCCAGGCGTCCTCGACGATGACGGCCAGCTCGCCGGCGTCGCCGTCGTCGCGGCCCAAGTTGGCCAGCGCGACGATCGCCCGGTTGGGGGCCTCGGCCACCAGGGCGATGTCGGTGCCGACGAGCTGGGAGAGGAACCGCCCAGTCATGGACGGGACGGAGTGATAGCGGTGCCGGACGGTCTCGGTGGAGCACCGTACGTGCATCGCGCTGACGTCACCGGCGTCGCGCGGCGTGGCGGCCCGGATGGTGACCGAGCGCCCGTCGCGGAGTCGTGTCGTGACGCCCGAGCCGGAGAACAGGTGTGCCGATTCGGCCAGTCGCGTCGTCTTCATGGATTCCAGGTTCCGCCGCCGTTGTTACTGGGCGGTCTCCACGTCGTAACGGGCTGATCAGGGCCGCGGGCGGCCGTGGGGCTAACGTGTGCCCGTGGTGTTCCGCCGTCGCGACCCCCGGCAGGCGCGGTACCTGACGCCGTCGTCGTTGCGCTGGGTGATCCGGCACCGGGCGTGGACGTGGTGGTACCTGGTCCGGTACGCGCGGTTGTTCCGGCTGCGGCTGCTGCACCCCGAGGTGGTCACCGAGGGCATGGTGTTCCTGGGCCGGCGGGTCCGGGCCGAGGGACGGCGCGGGTACGGCCGGGTGGTGCTCGGCCGGTGGGTGCACATCGGCGACGGCACCCGGCTCACCGCCCACGAGGGGACGCTGCGGGTCGGCGACAAGGCGGTGTTCGGGTCCGACACCACCGTCACCTGCTACCTCGACGTCGAGATCGGCGCCCGGACGCTGGTGGCGGACTGGGTCTACGTCACCGACTTCGACCACCGCTTCGACGACCTCGCGACGCCGATCAAGGACCAGGGCATCGTCAAGTCGCCGGTCCGCATCGGGCCCGACTGCTGGCTCGGGGTCAAGGTGACGGTGCTCCGGGGCGCCGTCGTGGGGCGGGGCTGCGTGCTCGCCGCGCACGCCGTCGTCCGCGGAACCATCCCCGACCTCTCCGTCGCCGGGGGAGTTCCGGCGCGAATTCTCAAGCACCGCGGGAATCCGGCGGTATCAGCGGAAAGCGGCCAGGATTATTGTCCGGAGCGCCGGGATTGATGCTGTTTAGTCGTCATGATTCATCCCGTTTCTCCGCTGCGAATCGTTTACTTATATTTCCCGCTCCGCAGCAAGTAAATAATCAATTCTTGAGGTCAATCGACATGTCGCTGAGTAGCATCGCATTGTCATTGGCCCGTTCCGCGACCTAGGTCGCGCCATTCCCCGCACATTCGTCGCGGACGGCGCGGAGGCAACGTCCCCTAGCAGCACGAGGAGAGCAGGATGACTTCCTTGGAAAGGCATCGTCGGCGCCGGGTAGCGGCTTCGCTCCTGGCGGCCGGAGTGGCCCCGGTAGTCGCCGTCGGTGCATGGCTGGTTCCCGCATCGGCAGCCGAAGGTGACGAATCCCGAGCGGCAGCACGATTCCTGGGCGGAGAGATCCTCGGCACTGATCTGGACGCCGTGGCCGAACTCGCGGGCGTCGAGCTCGAGAACCTCGGCGAGGCTGAGCCGGTCACCGAGGCGAACCCGCTCGACCTCACCGTCCTCGACACCCTCAACGTGTCGATCCCGGGTGGGGTGCAGCTGCCGCTGAGCGACCTCCTCCAGCTGGGCGCCGTCAACCAGTGGGCGTCGGCGG
This sequence comes from Jiangella aurantiaca, assembly GCF_004349105.1. Classification (GTDB taxonomy): domain Bacteria; phylum Actinomycetota; class Actinomycetes; order Jiangellales; family Jiangellaceae; genus Jiangella; species Jiangella aurantiaca. Next base: position 57,166 of record NZ_SMLB01000022.1, on the reverse strand, counting down.
AGGACGGGGGCGCGTCGCACGCCGCGACGGGCGCGGTCGCCGACAACGGCGGCGTCGGCACCGGGACCGAGGCCGGGTTCCCCGGCAACGCGACGTTCGACCTCACCGACGTGGTCGGCGAGGCGCTCACCGACCTGATCGCGGACCTCGAGCTGGAGCTCGGCGCGATCTCGTCCGAGGCGCACCTCGCGGCGACGGACGGTGCGTTCGAGTTCACCAGTGACTACGAGATCGCCGGTGGTCAGCTGCGGCTGACCGTTCCCCTGCTCGCCGATCTCCTGCCGCAGGTCCAGGACGCCGTCGGCACCGTCGAGGAGACGGTCAACGGCCTGGTCGGGCCCGAGGGCGCCATCGCCTCGACGCTCTCGACCGTCGAGGGCCTGCTGAACCTGCTCTCCGTCGCCGGCGTCGAGGACCCGGACATCACGGTCGCACTCGAGACCGACCTGGCGGGCGCGATCGAGGAGCTGCTGGCCACGCCACTGGGCGAGGGCACCGGGGTCGAACTGAACCTGGCCGAGGGCACGCTGATCGTCGACCTCGACACGCTGCTCGGCGGCCTGAACGACCAGGCGCCGAACACGGAGCTGCTGAGCCCCGAGGTCGTCTCCCAGCTCGCCGAGGCGATCGGCAACCTGCTCGACACGCTGGTCACCGACGTGGTGACGACGGTGGAGAACGCGCTGCGGGCGGCCACGCTGGACGTGCGCATCTACGCCGAGGTCGGCGGGCTGCTGCCCGGCACGCTGGACCTGCAGCTCACTGGTTCGCTCGGTGACGTGCTCACCGGTGAGGCCGCGTTCGTCAACAACAGTACCGGCGTCGTCGTCGGGCTGATCTCGTCGCTGATCGCGCCCGTGCTCGACACACTGGTCGGCACGGTTGGCGGGGTGGTCGAGGACGCGCTGTTCGCCGAGGGCGGGCCGCTCACGACGCTGGGCGAGACCGTCGCGGGCCTCGTCGCGCCGCTCACCGACGCGCTCACCCCGGTCGGCGACCTGCTCGCGTCGATCCTCTCGATCAAGCTCAACGTCCAGCCGGAGGCTCCGGCGGGTGCGCTCGCCCGCGCTACTGACGGGCCGCACAGCGTGGCCGCCCTCGAGGTGACGGCGCTGCCCGACTCGCCCGCCGCGGTGCTGACGCTGGCGGAGTCCACGGTCGGCCCCAACACCGTCGCCGACGACGGTGGCGAGACCGAGGTCGATGGCACCGAGGTGGACGGCACCGAGGTGGATGGCACCGAGGTGGATGGCACCGAGGTGGATGGCACCGAGGTGGATGGCACCGAGGTGGATGGCACCGAGGTCGATGGCACCGAGGTGGACGGCACCGAGGTGGACGGCACCGAGGTGGACGGCACCGAGGTGGACGGCACCGAGGTGGACGGCACCGAGGTGGACGGCACCGAGGTGGACGGCACCGAGGTGGACGGCACCGAGGTGGACGGCACCGAGGTGGACGGCACCGAGGTGGACGGCACCGAGGTGGACGGCACCGAGGTGGACGGCACCGAGGTGGACGGCACCGAGGTGGACGGCACCGAGGTGGACGGCACCGAGGTGGATGGCACCGAGGTCGGACAGGGCTGAGGCACCTGTCGCCGAGGCGATCGACATACGACCGATGGCCGCGGATCCGCGATCCGGACCCGCGGCCATCGGCCTCTCCCGGCCGGCCGCCGAATCCACTGCGGCGAGCGGCCGCCCCGAGCGCCATTCCGGATTCGTCCGGCTGACATATTCACAACGCACGGCGCTATCAGCCGAATGGGTGAGTCGGACTCCACTCAATGGCGCTGTGACCAGGACATTGGGCGGAAAAACGAACCCGCGGGAACCGGCCCGCGTGTCGACCTTCGATAACGATTCGGTCACGGCCGACATGCTCGCGGTTTAGACCAGTGGTCCCGGTTTGCGCATGCGAATGCCGGGTGTTTCGCCCGATTCACCCCAGTTCAACGCGTCGCTCCGTCCCGTTATGTCCGGATGGCACCGTAAGTCCCAACAGTGAGGATTACTCTGCTTCGAGGTAAAGACCTTGATCAACCGTTTCGAGGCATAGCGACCGGCGCGCGGCGAATGGGCGGTCGATGTCCCCGGAGGCAGATTCGCCAAGTACGAGACACGTCTCTGACGCAGTTGTAGGTTCATGATCACGCTTCGCGGGCCAAGGCACATCTGATGGCCGCGAAGGAGCCCGCCATGAAATGCAAATGCCAGAGGAGAAGGCATGCCTGCAACACCTGTTATGCGCCGGCGTCGCGCAGCGACAACGCTGCTCGCAGCTGGTATTGCCCCGGTTTTCGCTGTGGGTGCGTGGCTGACGCCCGCCGCAGCGGCCGAGGGTGACGAGTCGCGCGCCGGCGCGCGGTTCCTCGACGGCACCGTCCTGGGCACCGACCTGGACGAGATCGCCGAGCTCGCCGGCGTCGAGGTGGAGAACCTGGGCGACCCGGAGGCCGTCACCGAGGCCAACCCGCTGGACGTCACGCTGCTCGACTCCATCAACGTCACGCTCGAGGGCGGGGTCCAGCTGCCGCTGAGCGACATCATCAAGCTCGGTGCGGTCAACCAGTGGGCCACCGCCGAGGACGGCGCGACCTCGCACGCCGCCACGGGTGCGGTCGCCGACAACGGCGCCATCGGCACCGGCGTCGACGCCGGCTTCCCGGCCAACGCCACGTTCGACCTGACCGACCTGCTCGGTGAGGGCCTGACGGACACCATCGCCGACGTCGAGCTCGAGCTCGGCGCCGTCTCGTCCGAGGCGCACCTCGAGCCGTCCGGCGACGAGTTCGAGGTCGCTCGCGACTACGAGATCGCCGGTGGCGAGCTGCGGGTCACCGTTCCGCTGCTGGGCCAGCTGGACGCATCGCTCGGCGACGACGCCGCCGTCTGGATCGAGAACGGCACCATCGTCATCGACCTCGACCTGCTGTTCGAGGACCTGAACGACCTGCCGCCGAACAGCGAGCTGATCGGCCCGGGCCTGTTCGACATCCTGGAGAACCTGCTCGGCGAGCTGCTCGGTGACCTCGGCGAGGGCCTGGGCGACCTGCTCGGTGACCTGGGCGTCGACGACCTGACCAACGGCCTCGCCGAGGCACTGACCGACATCCTGTCGATCAAGGTCAACGTCCAGCCGGACCAGCCGGACGCCGGCATGGCAAAGCCGACAACCGCGCGTGCGGCGAGCAACGTCGAGAAGGCCTCCACCTCGGAGGAGTACAGCGTCGCGGCCGTCCAGGTCACCCTGCTCGGCGGCCTCGAGGAGGACGGCGTCTCGGTGACGCTGGCTCGGTCGTACGTCGGCCCGAACACGCTGTCCGACGGTGAGGAGACCGAGGTGGACGGCACGGAGACCGAGGTGGACGGCACCGAGGTCGATGGCACCGAGGTCGATGGCACCGAGGTGGACGGTACTGAGGTCGATGGCACCGAGGTCGATGGCACCGAGGTCGATGGCACCGAGGTGGACGGTACTGAGGTCGATGGCACCGAGGTGGACGGTACTGAGGTGGACGGTACTGAGGTCGATGGCACCGAGACCGAGGTCGACGGCACCGAGACCGAGACGGAGGCCGACGCCGACGCCGACGGCAACGAGGACGGCGACGAGCTGCCCGACACCGGTGCCGGCTCCAGCCAGCTGCTGATCCTCGGCCTGGGCCTGCTGTTCGCCGGTGGCATCGCGGCCTACGCGGTCAGCCGTCGCCGGGGCCTCACCGTCGAGTGACACCCAGCACCACGTGAGCAACACCAGCAACGAACAGGAGTAGCACCACGACTCCGCCGCGCGATCACGGTGGGTCCGCTCCCAAGCCAGGGCGCGGACCCACCGGATCGGCGTTTCCGGGGTCGGTCGAACCGGGCGGTCGACACATGAGGGCAGGCACGATGCACGACCAGGAGACAGAAACGACGACGACGACGTCGGCGCGGCCGACGTGGATCAAGGTCGTCGCCGGGGGGCTCGGCGCGGTGCTGTGCGCGCACCTCCTCGCGACGGCGGTGTTCGTCGGTCCGGCGAACGCGGCCAAGGAGACCTTGGGTACGACGCTGACCAGCTACATGCAGCCGTACTTCCAGCAGGAGTGGAGCCTGTTCGCCCCGACGCCGATCAGCGTCGAGTACTCCATGCTGGTGCGCGGCTGGTACGACGCCGACACCTCGACCGAATGGGTGAACGTCACCGAGCTCGAGGTCGAGGGCAACATCCTGCACAGCCTGGCGCCGTCGCGCGCGGGCATCGTCACCCGCCGGCTGGCCGGCAACATGCGCAAGCAGTACCGCCTCATCACGCCGGCGGAGCAGGGCATCCTGGCCGGCAGCTACCACGAGAACGCGTGGGCGCGCATGGAAGAGGCGATGCTGGCCACACCGGACCCCAGCTCCGACGCCCGCATCTCCTACGTGCTGCGCCTGGACCGCGCCATGACGGCATACGCGACGCAGTTCGCGTGGGCCTGGTGGGGCCGTGACGCCGGCATCCAGTACGTCGAGGTCCAGATCCAGGAGACCCGCGCGCCGCGCTTCGACGACCGCGGCGACGAGCCGTCGGCGACGGTCCGCGACTTCGGCCGCCGCCCGCTCTACCAGTACGACGGCCAGGACAGCGAGGCGTTCGCCGAGGCCATCGGGAGGTTCCGGTCATGATCGGGTCCGCCGTCGACCGCGCGCTGGACGCCGTCGCCGCCACCGTCGGCAAGGGCGAGGAGTGGCTGCTGGGCGCCAAGCGCGCCACCTACGGCCTCGCCGTCGTCCGCATCATCTTCGGCCTCGCGGCCGTCTGGTTCCTGCTGGCCAACTTCAGCAACCGGCACTATCTGTGGGGCGACGCCGCGCAGTGGATGACGCCGCTGGAGCGCAACGGCGGCTTCGGCTGGCCGTTCACGCTGTTCGAGGGCGGCAGCGACCCCACTGTCCTGACGGTGAAGATGCTGGCCGTCCTGGCACTGGCAGTCGCGTTCACGCTCGGCTGGCGCACCCGCGTCGTCGCGCCGGTGCTGCTGATCTGCTGGGTCAGCCTGATCGAGTCGAACCCGCTCTACGGCGACCAGAGCGACAACATCTTCCGCATCCTGCTCATCTATTTGTGCTTCGCCGACCTGTCCGGACGGTGGTCGCTGGACGCGCGGCGGCGGGCACGGCAGGAGCAGGGCCTGAGCCGCCGGCTGTGGCCGCGCCGGTTCACCCCCGAGGGCCTGCGCCGGGGCGCCGGCCGGCTCGGCATCCTCGTCCACAACCTCGCCGTCGTCGCCGTCGCCGCGCAGATCTGCGTCATCTACGTCGCCTCGGCGCTCTACAAGGTGCAAGGGGAGTACTGGCAGGACGGCACCGCCGTCTACTACCCGATGCAGGTGGGGCAGTACCGGCCGTGGCCGTGGCTCAACGACCTGCTGTCGGCGAACCCGTTCGGCGTGCTGGTCGTCTCGTACTTCTCCGTCTTCATCCAGCTGTTCTTCCCGCTGATGCTGCTGCGCCGCGGCACCCGGGTGGTCGCGCTGCTCGGCGTCCTCGGCATGCACGCCGGCATCGCCGTGATCATGGGGCTGCCGTTCTTCTCGCTGTTCATCATGGCCGGCGACCAGATCTTCATCCGCGACGCCACCTACCAGGCGATCGCGGCCCAGGTGCGGACGGCGTGGGACGGACGACGACGGCGGCCCGGCGCCGCGGAGCCCGGCCCGGATGCACCACCGGCGGACGACCGGCCGGCCGCCGCGGAACCCGTGCGCGAGGAGGCCCCGGCCGAGCCGGTGCCCACCAGGTAGCCTGGCCCGCGTGCCGAACGACAGCCGGGAGGCCCAGTCGCGACCAGACGTGCCGCCGATCGCCAAGGGTGTCGCGTTCTTCCTGGTCGGCGTGGTGGCGCTGCACTTCGCGGCGACCTTCCTGTGGAACGCCCCGGACAACCCGATCAAGGACTCCGTCGGCGGCCAGGTGTCCGGGTACATGCGCCCCTTCTTCCAGCAGAACTGGAGCCTGTTCGCACCCAACCCGGTGAACGCCGAGGACGAGCTGCGGGTCCGCGCGCAGGTCGAGGACCCGCAGACCGGCGAGCTGCGCACCACCGACTGGGAGGACCCGACCCGGCTCGAGTGGACGCTGATCACCCACGACCCCGCGCCGTCACGGGCCAGCCGGCTGACGTCCAACCTGCACCGCCGGGTCAACACCGCCTGGGGCGCGCTCACCGACGAGCAGCAGGACATCGTCGCCACCGACTACCAGGACATGTCCGACTGGCGGCCGCTCGCCGACGACCTCATCGCCGCGCAGGGCGGCGAGACGTCGTCGCGGGTGGCGAACATGGTCCGCGCCGACCGCGTCGCCACCGGATACGCGACCCAGTTCGCCAAGGCGATCTGGGGCGAGGACGTCGTCGCCGTCCAGTTCCAGCTGGTCCGCACGCCGGTGCCGCGCTGGCACCAACGGTTCGACCCGCCGCCGGAGACCCCGCAGCAGACCATCCGCGAGTTCGGCTGGCGCCCGGCCCTCGTCGACCCGGACCAGGACGAGGCCGCGTTCGCCGACGTCCTGCGGGACCTGGAGGACAACCGGTGATCGGCGAGGCGATCCGCTACGTCACCCGGGCCATCGGGCGCACCGTCGACACCGGCGAGCAGTGGCTGTTCGACGGCAAGAAGGCGACGTACGGCCTGGCCGCGATGCGGATCCTGCTCGGCGGCGCGATCCTCGGGTCGCTGACCGTCAACTTCGTGTACCGGCACTACGTGTGGGGGCCGGGCGCGCGCTGGCTCACCCCCTGGCTCACCGTCGACGAGTACGGCTTCCCGTTCACCTCGGTGTTCGCGCAGGACGACGGCACCACCGTCTTCACGCTCAAGTACCTGCTGCTGGCCGGGCTCGCCGTCGCGTTCACGCTCGGCTGGCGCACCCGCGTCGTCACGCCGCTGCTGATGATCGGCATCGCCAGCCTGATGCGGCTCAACCCGCTCGCCGACGACGCCGGCGACAACATCGTCCGCATCATGCTGCTGTTCCTCTGCTTCGCGGACACCTCGATGCGGTGGTCGCTGGACGCCCGCCGCCGCGCCCGTCCCGGCTACCGCCCGCTGGTCCCGCTGCCGCCGTGGGTGGGCACGCTGTTCCACAACGTCGCCCTGATGGCCGTCGCCACGCAGGTGTTCATGATCTACATGACCTCCGGGCTGTCGAAGGTCCAGGGCAGCATGTGGCAGGAGGGCGTCGGCCTCTACTACCCGCTGCGCATCGGCCAGTACGCGCCGTGGCCCGGGCTGAACGAGCTCGTCTACACCAACGGCGTCTTCGTCACCATCGGCAGCTATGCGACGGTGTTCGTGCAGGTGCTGTTCCCGCTGCTGTTGTTGCGGCGGGGGACGCGGGTGCTGGCGCTGCTGGCGATCTTCGCGATGCACGTCGGCATCGCCGTGACGATGGCGCTGCCATGGTTCTCGCTGGCCATGATCGCCGCCGACATGGTCTTCGTCCGCGACGACACCTACCGGGCGCTGATCCGCTGGGCCAGACGCTCCCGCCAGCGCCGGCCGCCAGAGCCGATGATCACGGAGTCGGACGCGGCAGGCCGGCCCGCACGGCCGTGGGTGTCCGATCCAGCCGCGGGCGTTCAGGACTCGTGCCTGCTCGGTGGCGACGCCGCAGGGATCGTCGTAGATGTCGGCGTGTCCGTAGCGCAGGGTGGCGTGGCCGTCGACGGTGGCGCGGTTGTCGCGGTGGCGGTCGCGGAAGCGTCCTTCGCCGGTGTGCCCGATGCGGCCGTCGAGCTCGACGCGCACGCCGTACTCGTCGTAGTCGACGTCGATCCAGATGACGCGGTGACCGGCGATGCGGCGTTGCCGGCAGCCGGCCGGTAGTCCGTGGGCGCGTTCGACGCGGCGTAGGTGGCGCAGCTCCAGCGGCGACTGGGCTCCCTCCGCCACGTCGGCCAGCATCGCCTCGACCATCGCCCGCCAGCGGATCTTCTTCCGCCGCGCCAGGGCATCGGCGAGTCGTTCCGGGGTGGTGAGCCGGCGCTGGCATGCGGCGGTCACCCAGCCCTCGGCGTCACGTGGATGCGGTGCGGCGTCCACGAGGTCGAGGACCGTTTCTTCCAGCCGCGTCCGTGGCGGACTCTTCGACGGGTGCCGGGTGAGCGGCAGACGCCACGCGTAGTGCACCCGCACGCGGTCGATCTTGCCGCGCACGTGCCGCTCGCCCGGAGCCGTCACGTGCACCGCCGGGCCTGGATCGTCACACAGGCCGTCGAGAAACGCCGCCGTGCGATGGCTGGCGACGGCGCCGTGCCCGGCGCGCAGGATCGCCGCCCACACGCGCGCTTCGAACGGCAGCGGCCCGGTGAACGTGGCATAGACGCCGAGGTGGATCCGGCGCCAGCGCCCGGACTCGACGCGCCACTCCACCTGCCGGTCCGTCAGGCCGCACGTGTGTGCCTGGGCACGGCTGACCACACCGGCCTGGCCGGCGAGGAGCTCCTCGAGGTCCACCCGAGTCAGCCTGCGCGAGCCGGGCACGCTGCGCCAGACCCAATTTGCCCCCTGTGGACAACCGTGATCATCGGCGTTTGACCACACGTGGGTGTGGTCAAACGCCGATGATCACGGGGAGGAGGGCGTCAGACCTCGCCGCGAACCCGGCGCCAGGCCTGCTGCACCGGCGCCGGCCGGTCGGCCAGGATGTTGCCGTCCGGCGCCGGCGCGGGCCGCGGGCGGGGCGGACGGGGGTCGGCGACGGCGGCCGCGTAGACCTTCTCCGTCTCGCGGGCGACCGCCGTCCAGACGAACTCCGTGGCGATGCGCTGGTGGGCGGACCGGACCAGCCGCTGCGGCAGCCCGGGCTCCTCGAGCAGCCGCATCGCTGCGGCGGCGAGGTCGCCGGGGTCGCGCGGCGGCACCAGCAGGCCGGTGACGTCGTGCTCGATCACCTCGCGCAGGCCGCCGCTGTCGCCGGCGATGACCGGCGTGCCGGCCGCGCTCGCCTCGAGCGCCACGATGCCGAACGGCTCGTACGACGACGGCACCAACGCCACGTCCGCCGCGCCGAACAAGGCGGCCAGGTCGGGCTGGTCCATGCGCCCGGCGAACTGGACGACGTGGTCGATCTGCAGCCGCTGGGCCAGCCGCCGCAGGTTGACCTCCTGCGACCCGGCGCCGGCCAGCACCAGCCGGGCGTCGTGGTGGCGCTGCCGGACCAGCGACAGCGCCTCGACGCAGACGTCGACGCCCTTCTCCCACTCCAGCCGGCCGCCGAACACCAGCAGCGGCGTCTTCGGCGGGATGCCGAACCGCTCGCGGGTCGCCCGCCGCGCCTCCGCCGTCGTCCGCCAGGCCGGCTGGTCGACGGCGTTGCGGATGACGGTGAGGTCCTCGGGCGGGACGTCGAACGCGGCGGCGGCCTCGACCCGCATGGCCTCGGAACAGACGATGGACCGCGTCGCCTCGGCGACCAGCCAGGCCTCGATGTCGTGCCGGGCCCGCGACAGCGGCGTCGACAACCAGCCGTCCCACAACCCCGCCTCGGTCGCGTGGATGGTGGCGACGAGCGGCGCGTCGATGGCGCGGGCGACGTTGATGCCTGCGTGCGCGTCAACCCAGTCGTGTGCGTGGACGACATCAGGCATCCACTCGCGCGTCAGCCGGTGGGCGGTACGCATGAGACTCGTGTTGAGCGCCAGCACCCACGGCACGAGATCCTCGCCACGCTCGCCGGCCGGCGGATCGGGCGGCGCCCGGAATACGCGCACGCCCTTGTCGTCCTCTTCCTCGGGCATCCCCGGGGCGGACTGCGTGACGACGGCGACGTCGTGGCCGTCGGCCACCAGACCCTCGGTCAGGCGGTGGACGTGGCGCCCGAGACCGCCGTAGATGACGGGCGGGTACTCCCACGAGACGACAAGTATCCGCATCGCGCGATCATTTCACAGCGGGCCCAAGATCGGGACCGAGTCAAGACGGCGAAAACGGGTATCGGCGGCCGTCCCGGACTGTGACGTGTTGCACGTCAGCCGGACTTGGACCATTGGTTACCTGTCGGTAACATCGGGACGGTCGAAGGCTCCGCCGCCCCGGCGTGGGCTAGCCTCGCGATGGGCGCCGCGCCGGCGTCCCGCAACCCGCCCGGCCTAGGAGGTCGCAACCCGGCCATGAAGATCGTCACCCTGGTCAAGCACGTTCCGGACGCCACCGCGGACCGGACCTTCAACGCCGCCGACAACACCACTGACCGTGCTGGTGTCGACGGCCTGCTGTCCGAACTGGACGAGTACGCCGTCGAGGAGGCGCTCAAGATCGCCGAGGCCGGAGACGGCGTCGAGATCGTAGCCCTGACGATGGGGCCCGACGGCGCCGACGCCGCCCTGAAGAAGGCGCTGCAGATGGGCGCGGACTCCGGTGTGCACGTCGTCGACGACGCCCTGCACGGGTCCGACGCGCTGGCCACCGCCCAGGTGCTGGCGGCCGCGATCGCCAAGGTCGGCGACGTCGACCTGGTCCTGACTGGTATGGCCTCGACCGACGGCAGCATGAGTGTGGTGCCGGCGATGCTGGCCGAGCACCTGGGGCTGGCGCACGTCGGGTTCGTGGGTGAGCTGACGGTGTCCGGCGCGACGGTGACGGCGCGCCGCGACGGCGACGTCGCGTCGGAGACGATCGAGGCGGACCTGCCCGCCGTCGTGTCGGTGACCGACCAGATCAACGAGCCGCGCTACCCGTCGTTCAAGGGCATCATGGCCGCGAAGAAGAAGCCGGTCGAGACGTGGACGCTGGCCGACCTCGGTGTCGACGCCGGCGCGGTCGGGCTGGACGCCGCGTTCTCTGTCGTGCGCGAGGTGACGAAGCGGCCGGAGCGCACCGCCGGCACCGTCGTGACCGACGAGGGCGACGGCGGCGTCAAGCTGGCCGAGTTCCTGGCCGCCCAGAAGTTCATCTGAGGGGGAAGCGATGGCTGAGATCCTGGTCCTGGTCGACCACGTCGACGGCGCGGTCCGCAAGACCACGCTGGAGCTGCTGACGCTCGCGCGACGCGCGGGCGAGCCCGCCGCGGTGTTCCTCGGCACCGGCTTCGACGCCGCCCGCGACACGCTGGGTGAGTACGGCGCGGCGAAGGTGTACGTCGTCGAGGCGCCCGAGCTCGAGCAGTACCTCGTGGTGCCGAAGGCCGAGGCGCTGGCGCAGATCGCGCAGTCCTCCGGCGCGGCCGGCGTGCTGCTGACCTCCAGCCCGGAGGGCAAGGAGATCGCCGCCCGGCTGGCGGTCAAGCTCGGCTCAGGTGTCATCACCGACGCGATCGATATCACTGTCGTGGCCTCCGAAATCGTGACGACGCAGTCGGTGTTCGCCGGCGGGTACACCGTGACCGCGCAGGTCACCAGGGGCACGCCGGTCATCACGGTGAAGCCGAACGCGGTCACGCCCGAAGCCACCGGCGGCTCCGTGGGTGCGGAGGAGAAGGTCGCGGTCGCGTTCTCCGACGCCGCCACGAAGGCGCGCATCGTCGACCGCAAGCCGCGCGCGGCCACCGGCCGGCCCGAGCTGACCGAGGCCAGCATCGTCGTCTCCGGCGGCCGGGGCACCGGCGGCGACTTCGCCCCCGTCGAGGCGCTGGCCGACGCGCTAGGCGCGGCTGTCGGCGCGTCGCGGGCGGCCGTGGACTCCGGCTGGTACCCGCACGCCTACCAGGTCGGGCAGACCGGCAAGACGGTGTCGCCGCAGCTCTACCTGGCCTGCGGCATCTCCGGCGCCATCCAGCACCGGGCCGGCATGCAGACCTCGAAGACCATCGTCGTGGTCAACAAGGACCCCGAGGCGCCCATCTTCGCGATGGCCGACTTCGGTGTCGTGGGCGACCTGCACACCGTCCTGCCGCAGGCGACTGCGGAGATCCAGAAGCGCAAGGGCTGAGGTGCCCCGGCAGCGGCCGGCTCGCGATGCGCGGGCCGGCCGCCCCACGCCGTAAACTGGACGGGACATGTCTGACGGCCGCGTCTATCTCGATCACGCGGCGACGACCCCCGTCCTCCCCGCAGTGATCGACGTCGTCGCCGGGGCCATGGCTACCCTCGGCAACCCCTCGTCGCTGCACGCCTCCGGCCGCCGCGCCCGCAAGCTGGTCGAGGAGGCGCGCGAGTCCGTCGCCGCCGGTCTCGGCGCCCGGCCCAGCGAGGTGGTGTTCACCTCCGGCGGCACCGAGGCCGACAACCTCGCCGTCAAGGGCCTCTTCTGGTCCCGCCACGGCGCCGACCCGCGCCGCGTCCGCATCCTCGCCTCCGCCGTCGAGCACCACGCCGTGCTCGACTCCGTCGACTGGCTCGTCGCGGAGCAGGACGCCAAGGTCGAGTGGTTGCCCGTCGACCCCGCCGGCCGGCTCGACGTCGACGCGCTGCGCCGCGTCGTCCGGGCCGATCCCGAGTCCGTCGCGCTGATCACCGTCATGTGGGCGAACAACGAGGTCGGCACGGTGCAGCCGATCGGCGAGGTGGTCGCCGTCGCGCACGAGCACGGCATCCCGGTCCACTCCGACGCCGTGCAGGTGGTCGGCGCCCTGCCGCTGCACTTCGGCGACTCCGGCCTGGACGCCATGACGGTGTCCGGGCACAAGGTGGGCGCCCCGGTCGGCGTCGGCGCACTGCTGCTGCGGCGCGAGACCGACGTCGTGCCCGTCCTGCACGGTGGTGGCCAGGAGCGCGACGTCCGCTCCGGCACCCTCGACGCGCCCGCGGTGGCCGGGCTGGCCGCCGCGCTCCGAGCGACACTGGCCGATGCACCGGGCCGGGCCGCCGCGCTGGCCGCGCTGCGTGAGCGCCTGGTCTCCGGCGTCCTCGGCGCGGTCCCCGACGCGGTGCTGAACGGCGACCCGCAGCGCACGCTGCCCGGCATCGCCCACTTCTCCTTCCCCGGCTGCGAGGGCGACGCGCTGCTGCTCCTGCTCGACGCCGCCGGCATCGACTGCTCGACCGGCAGCGCCTGCACGGCAGGCGTGCCGGAGCCGTCGCACGTGCTGCTGGCCATGGGCGCGCCGCACGAGCGGGCCCGCGGCTCGCTGCGGTTCTCGCTGGGTCATTCGTCCACGGAGGCCGACGTCGACGCACTGGTCGCGGCCATCGGCCCGGCCGTCGACCGGGCCCGCGCGGCCGGCATCGTCAACGTCTCGACCAGGGGGAACTGAGCATGCGTGTCCTCGCCGCGATGTCCGGTGGAGTGGATTCGGCGGTCGCCGCGGCCCGGCTGGTCGAGGCCGGCCACGACGTCACCGGCGTGCACCTCGCGCTGTCGTCGAACCCGCAGTCGTTCCGCACCGGCGCCCGCGGCTGCTGCACCATCGAGGACTCCCGCGACGCCCGCCGCGCCGCCGACGTGCTCGGCATCCCGTTCTACGTGTGGGACCTCGCCGAGCGGTTCCGTGCCGACGTCGTCGACGACTTCGTCGCCGAGTACGCCGCCGGCCGCACGCCCAACCCGTGCCTGCGCTGCAACGAGAAGATCAAGTTCGCGGCGGTGCTCGACCGCGCACTCGCGCTGGGCTTCGACGCCGTCGGCACCGGCCACTACGCCCGCATCGCCGACGGGCCGGCCGGCCGAGAGCTGCACCGCGCCGCCGACCCGGAGAAGGACCAGTCCTACGTGCTGGGCGTGCTGACGGCCGAGCAGCTCGAGCACGCGATCTTCCCGCTCGGCGACACCGTCAAGGCCGACGTGCGCGACGAGGCGGAGCGGCGCGGACTGGCCGTCGCCCGCAAGCCCGACAGCCACGACATCTGCTTCATCGCCGACGGCGACACCGCCGGCTTCCTGCGCGGCCACCTCGGCGACGCCCCCGGCGAGGTCGTCGACACCGCCGGCGCCGTCGTCGGGACGCACGAGGGGACCTACGGGTTCACCATCGGGCAGCGCAAGGGGCTGCGCATCGGCACCCCGGCCGCCGACGGCAAGCCGCGCTACGTCCTCGACATCTCGCCGGTCGACCGCCGGGTCACCGTCGGCCCGCGCGAGTCGCTCGCCGTCGATGCCCTCACCGGGGTCGCGCCGCGCTGGTGCGGCGCGCCGCCGGTGCTCGGGGAGGAGCTGCACTGCGTGGCGCAGTTCCGGGCCCACGGGACGCCGGCCGTGGCGGTCGCGACGGTGTCGGCCGGAGGGTCGGTGTCGGTGGCCTTCGCCGAGCCGCAGGAGGGCGTCGCGCCCGGTCAGGCGATCGTGCTCTACGACGGCAGCCGGGTCGTCGGCTCCGCGACGATCGACGAGACCCGCTCCGCCGTTCGCGCCTGATTCGAGCCCGCCGCCCCGGGGTATGCACCGGGCATGAGCATGCCGTCGTCCCCCGAACCCGTCCCCGAGAGCCCCGTCACCGGACCGCGCGACCCCGCTCTCGAGATCGAGCACGGCCTCGCCATGCGCGCCGCCGCCGAGCGCCTGGGCAAGGAGTTCACCGGCATCGGCGCCGAGACCATCGAGAGCTTCCTCGAGACCAGCTACGAGCACTTCGCCGCGGGTGCTCGCATCCCCACGTTCCTGCCGCTGATGGCCGAGCGGTTCTCGCGGCAGCGGCTGCGCGCGCTGGCCCGGGTCGAGGGCGCGCGGGACAGACCGACCGTGCTGTTCCTGTGCCCCGACAACGCCGGCCGGTCGCTGCTGGCGCTCGGGCTGTTCGAGGAGCTGGCCGGCGACGGCGCCGTCGCCTGGTCCGGCGGCGCGGACCCCGCGACCGACGTCGACGCGGGCGTCGCGACCGCCATGGGCGAGCGCGGCATCGACCTCGCCGACGAGTTCCCGAAGCCCTGGACCGACGAGATCGTCGAGGCCGCCGACGTCGTCGTCACCATGGGCGGCGTGACGGCGCCGGAGCTGCCCGGCCGCCAGTACGAGCACTGGGACCTGCCGGACCCGGGCGGCCAGGACCTCGACACCGTCCGGGCGATCCGCGACGAGTCCGAGCAGCGGGTCCGCGACCTGCTGGCCCGGCTCGGAGTCGGCGTCAAGGCGTGACGCGCGTCAGCGCGTGACGTAGTCGACCACCATCGCGATCACCGACGGGTCGCGCAGGATCCGCTGGTGCCCGAGCCCCTCGGTGCCGGCCAACTCGGCCTCCGGCCAGGCCGCCGCGAGCGCGGCGCCGTCGTCATACGGGACCTCCTTGTCCCTGCGGTCGTGCACGACCAGCGTCGGCGGCACCTCCGTGCGCCGGGACAGGCCGGTGACGTCGAAGTCGGCCAACGGGCGGCCGGCCAGCCGCTCCAGCCGGGCCAGCATGCGGGTGCGGGTCCGCTCGCCGAACCCGACCGTGCGCTGGAACGCTGCGAGGCCGTCGCTGAGCGTCGTGCTCGGCGCGATGAGCACCAGCCTCGCCGCCGGCAGGCCGTCCAGGACGGCGACCGCCGTGGCCGCCCCGCCGAGCGAGTGCGCGATGACGGCGGCCGGCTTGCCGTGCTTGCCCGCGGCGGCGGCCAGCGCCTCGGTGAACTCGACGCCGGTGGCCCGGCCGCGGCCGAGCTGCCCCGGCCCGGACTCGCCGTGGCTCGGCGCGTCGACCGCCACCACCCGCCGACCGGCCTCGACCAGCGGCTGGACGAATGCGCCGAGCTGCCCGCGCCAGCCGCCCCAGCCGTGCATCAGGTAGACCGGCGGGCCGAACCCCCAGCTCTCCACCGCGACCTCGCGGCCGTCGGGAAGGATCAGCGTGCTGCGCTCGCCCGGCCGCGGCCGCTCGTCGCGGCGGCGGCCGCCGGTGTTCGGCAGGGTGCACCAGAGCCCGGCGGCCCAACGGGCGCCCATCCCGGGCGCGACGCGCTCGAGCGTGCCGAACGCGACCCGGAGCGCTCGCAGCTTGGCACTAGCACGAACGATCGTGCGATTCTGCGACGAGGTGACTGTCATGGCGATCCCTTCGGGGAGGTCTGGAGGCGCGGGTTCTAGGAGGAGGTGCCGGCGCGGACGCGGGCGTCGGCGAGCAGCCGCTCGAACGCGTGCCGCGCCCTTGCCTCCGACCGCTCGTCCTCGAGCAGCCGGTGGGCGTGGTAGAAGGCGAGCATGATGCCGTCGAGGTCGGCGGCGAACTGCAGCGGATCGGCATCCTCGCGGAAGTGGCCCTCGGCGATGCCGGTGGAGAACATGCGGGCGCAGGAGTCGTAGAGGTCGAGGTGATCGCGGACCAGCTGGTCGCGGACCGGGCCGTCCTGCTCGTCCAGCTCGGCGGCGGCCTTGACGAACAGGCAGCCGCCCGGCATGCGGGTGCGGCCGCACTCGACCCAGCGGTCGAACAGCTCACGCACCCGCGGCTCGCCGCGGGGCGCCAGCAGCGCCGGCCGGATGACGGTGTCGATGAACTCGGTCCGCGCCTCGCGCAGGACCTCCATCTGCAGGAGCTCCTTGGACCGGAAGTGCGCGAACAGGCCGCTCTTCGACATGCCGGTGGCGGCGGCGAGGTGCCCGATGGTCAGCCCGCCCAGGCCGACGCGGTAGGCCGTCTCGACTCCCTTGCGGAGGATGGCCTGCCGGGTCTCGGCGCCCTTCGTCACTGGACCAAAATAGCACGACCGTTCGTGCTGCCAGAGTGGCCTACGACACGCTCACGTCGAGCGCCGAGCCGACGGCGTACGTGACCGCCATGGTGAGCAGGCCGACGATCACCGCGCGGGCCGCCGCCCGCGAGCGCCGTCCGCCACCCAGCCGCGCGCCGGTGTACCCCGTCAATGCCAGGGCGAGCACCACCGTCGCCATCGTGACCGGGACCGGGCCGTCGGCGGCGGCAGGACGATGGCCAGCAGCGGCAGCATCGCGCCCAGCGCGAACGAGATGAACGACGACAACGCCGCCGACCACGGGTTGGTCTGCTCGTCGGCGTCGAGGCCCAGTTCGGCCTCGGCGTGCGCGGCGAGGGCGTCTTCGGCGGTCAGCTCCCGCGCGACCTGCTCGGCCAGCGGGCGGGAGAGTCCCTTCCGCTCGTAGATCTGCGTGAGCTCGGCCAACTCCTCGCCGGGCAGGTGTTCCAGTTCCCACCGTTCACGGGCCAGCGCCGCCCGCTCGGTGTCGCGCTGGGCGCTGACCGAGGTGTATTCGCCGCCGGCCATCGAGAAGGCGCCCGCCACGAGGCCGGCCACGCCGGTCAGCAGCAGCCAGTCGCGGTCCGTCGTGGCGCCGGCGACGCCCACCACGATGCCCGCGGTCGAGATGATGCCGTCGTTGGCGCCCAGGATGCCGGCGCGCAGCCAGTTCAGCCGGCCGGCCAGCCTGCCGTGCTGGTGCTGCTCGCCGTCGTGCGGCGCGATCGCCTCGGCCATGCCGCCAGCGTAGCCACGGCGGACAAGAGGCCGCGGCGCATCGCCATACAGCGTCGATAGGCACTGGCGCAGGCCCGAGCCGAGCTGCCAGAGTGGCCCGAATCTGTGGGGAGGAGCGATCGAAGTGGCGTGCGGATCGGTGGGTACGGTTGTCCGCTGAGCACCGGGCCGATCACGTCTGGGGGGCGATCGTCGAAAGAGCGCGGGCCGAGGGGACCGACCCGTCGCTCCGGCACGTGCTGCACGCCTGCGCCGCCGCGGTCGGCGCGGCGGGGTGCGGCTTGTCGATGGTGGGCGCGACAGGCGCCCGCGAGCCGGTGCTGGCCGTCGGCGAGTACTGTGACGAGCTGGAGGAGCTGCAGTTCACGCTCGGCCAGGGTCCGGGCGTCGACGCGGCGGCCGGCGACGGCGTGGTGCTGGTCCCCGACCTCGCCGCCGGGTCCGCCGTGCGGCGGTGGCCGGTGTTCGCGCCCGCCGCGACGGACCGCGGCGTGCGGGGGCTGTTCGCGTTCCCCGTGGCCGCCGGCGCCGCCCGCGTCGGCGTGCTGGATGTGTACCGCCGCGACCCTGGTGCTCTCGACGCGGTGCGACTCGCGACCGCGCTGGCGTTCGCCGACGCGGTGCTCGTCGTGGTGCTGGACGAGAGCGGGGGGATCGCGGGTGGTCCGGACCACCGCCGCGACGCGATCCTGCCGGAGCGGCTGGCCGAGGTGCACCAGGCTGCGGGCATGGTGAGCGTGCAGCTCGGTGTCGAGGTCAGCGAGGCACTGGTCCGGTTGCGGGCGTACGCCTACGTCCACGAGCGGCGGCTGGCCGATGTGGCGGCCGAGGTGGTGGCGCGGCGGCTGAGATTCGCACCGGACCGGCGCGGCACGGACGACACGGCCATAGGGAGCGAGATGATGGACGCGCCCCCGAACAGCGACCAAGACCGACCGGAAGGCGGCGCATGAGTACCACCGACCGGCGCGTCCGCGAGACCTTCGTCGAACTGGCCGACACGCTCGTCGACGACTACGACGTGCTCGGCTTCCTCGACCTGCTCGCGCACCGGGTGGTGGAGCTGATCGACGTCGATGCCTGCGGCGTGGTGCTGATCGACCACCACGGCACGCTCAACCTCGTCGCCGCCTCCAGCGAGGAGACGCGCATGCTGGAGCTGTCGCAGCTGCAGAACTCCGAGGGCCCGTGCCTCGACACGTTCGGCACCGGCCGGCGGGTGTCCATGGTCGACCTGGTGGCCGGCGGCGACGAGCGCTGGCCGCGGTTCGCGCCGGCCGCCCGCGGCGCCGGGTTCGCCGCCGTCTATGCGCTGCCGATGCGGCTGCGCGACGCGGTCCTCGGGGCGATGAACCTGTTCGGCCGGGAGCCTGGACCGCTGGCGGACGAGTCGCTGGCGCTCGGCCAGGCACTGGCCGACGTCGCGACCATCGGGATCCTCCACGAGCGCACCGCTCGGCAGCACGAGGTTGTCGCCGGGCAGCTGCAGTCCGCCCTGGACAGCCGGATCCTCGTCGAGCAGGCCAAGGGCGTCCTCGCCGAGCGGCTGTCCATCTCCGTCGACGACGCGTTCGCGCTGCTCCGCGGCCACGCCCGGTCGACCAACAGCAAGCTGCGCGACGTCGCGGCCGCCGTCGTCGACGGGACGATCACCGACGTCCGCCGCACCTGACCCCGCCTACCCCAGGCCGGAGCGCAGGAACGCGTCGGTCACCCGGCGCTGGGCGAACGCGTACGCCACGACCAGCGGCGCGGCCACCAGCGTGGCGGCCGCCATCAGCGGACCCCACGCCGTGCCCTGCTCGGTCTCGAAGATCCGCAGCCCGACCTGCACCGTCGCGCGCTCCGTCCCGCTGGTCGCGAGCAGCGGCCACAGGTACTCGTTCCACGTCTGGATGAACACGACGATGCCGACGGCGACCAGCACCGGGCGCAGGTTCGGGACCACGATGCGCCACAGGATCAGCCGGTCGGAAGCGCCGGCCAGCTGGGCCGACTCGATCAGTTCGGCCGGGAACGCCGCGAGCTGCTGCCGCAGCAGGAAGACGGCCAGTGCCGACGACGCCAGCTGCGGCAGCACCAGCCCGGCGTAGGCTGCTCGACGGGCGCGTCGACGTCGGGATCCAGTGGGTGCTGCCCGGGTCGCCGGCGCCGGCGGACCTGGAGATGACGCCGATCCGCAACGAGCCGCTCACGGTCGCCCTGCCGCCGTCGCACCCGTATGCCTCGAGCTCGGCCCTGCGGCTGAGCGACCTGGCCGACGAGGACTGGCTGATGGCGGTCGACTCGTCCGACCTCGTGCTGCGGCAGGGGTTCGTGGCGGCCTGCCAGCGGGCCGGGTTCCTGCCGCGGGTCCGCAGCGCGGCGACCGGGTTCAAGGCCCAGCTCAGCCTGGTCGCGGCGGAGCGCGGGGTGTGCTTCGCGCCCGCGGTGGCGCGCGAGTCCGGCGACTTCGGCCTCGCCTTCGTCCCCGTCCACGGCCTCTCCGCCGACCTCGTCGCCGTCACCCGGCCGGCGCCGGACCGTCAGGTGCGGCGGTTCATCGAGCTGCTGCGGGCGATCGCATAGGGTGTCGTTCTCGTGGACGGGTTTGCGTGGGGGCCGGCGACGGCGACCGGGATCGGCTCGCTGCCGTTCGAGGACCGCGACGAGGCCGCGCGCATCGTCGTCGGCGAACTGCCCGACTTCCCGCACCTGCCCGAGCTGCCGGCCCGTGGCGCGGGCGCGGACATGATCGGCCGGGCCGCGTCGCTCCTCGTCGACCTGCACGTCGACCTCCAGCCGTCCGGCTGGCGGCTGGTCGACCGGCCGGGCGCGGATGAGCGGCGGGCGTCGTCGGTCCTGGGCGCCGATCTCGACGCGCTGGAGATCGCCGCGTACGGGTATCAGGGCCCGCTGAAGGTGCAGGTCGCCGGGCCGCTGACGCTGGCGGCGTCGGTCGAGCTCAACCGCGGCGGCGCGGCGGTCGGCGACGGCGGGGCGCGGCGCGACCTGGCGGCGTCGCTGGCGGAGGGGGTCGCCGGGTTCGTCGCGGAGGTGGCCCGGCGGGCGCCGGGCGCTTCCTTGGTGCTGCAGCTGGACGAGCCGTCGCTGCCCGCTGTTCTTGCCGGCTCGATCCCGACGACGAGTGGCTTCGGCCGGCTCCGCGCGGTCCACACGCCGGAGGCGTCGGCGCTGCTGGGCGCCATGGCGTCGTCCGTCGGCGAGGTGCCGGTCGTGGTCCACTGCTGCGCTCCCGCCGTGCCTGTTGAAGTGGTCAGCTCGGCCGGGGCGGTCGCGGTGTCCTTGGACGTGTCGTTGCTGTCGTCCGACGATCTGGAGCGGCTGGCCGAGGCCGTGGACGGCGGGCTGGCGGTCTGGCCGGGCGTCGTGCCCTCGCTCCGCCCGTCGACGCCGCCGTCGGACCGCGAGCTGGCCCAGCGCATCGTCGGGCTCTGGCGCCGTCTCGACCAGGATCCCGCGGCCATGGCCGCCCGCACCGTCGTCACCCCGTCCTGCGGCCTGGCCGGCGCCGACCCCGACTGGGCCCGGCGCGCCTACACCCTCGCCCGCACGACGGCGCGCGCCTTCGCCGACCTGACGGCCGAGGCCTCCTAGAGTCGTATCGCCTAGCGAGGTACGCACGCGAGGCGGAGCACCGACGTGCCGGTTCCGGCACATCGTCGGTAGTGGGCGCTACCGTCTGTGCTGTGACCGAGCCAGCCGACATCAACGACGTCCCGGCGGACATCCGCGAGCGCCACGCCACGCTCTCGCAGGAGATCGAGGACCACCGCCAGCGGTACTACTTCGCCACGCCCACCATCAGTGACGCCGAGTTCGACCAGCTGATGCGCGAGCTGGAGGGCATCGAGGACCAGTACACATCGCTGCGCACCCCCGACTCGCCGACGCAGAAGGTGGGCGCGCCGGTGGCCGAGCCGGGCGCCGGCGTCGAGGCGTCGTGGCCGCCGGTCGAGCACCTCGAGCGCATGCTCAGCCTCGACAACGCGTTCTCGTCCGACGACATCGCCGAGTGGGCCGCCCGGGTCGAGCGCGAGGTCGGCACCGGCGCGCGCTACCTGTGCGAGCCGAAGGTCGACGGGCTGGCGGTCGACATCGTCTACCGCGACGGCAAGCTGGCCACGCTCGCCACCCGCGGCGACGGCCGCACCGGCGAGGACATCACGTACAACGCCAAGTTCGTCGACGCCATCCCCGACGAGCTGACCGGCAGCGACGAGTACCCCGTCCCGTCGGTGGTCGAGATCCGCGGCGAGGCGGTCTTCCCGACGGCGGAGTTCGAGGCGGTCAACGCCGAGCGGGCCGACCTCGGGCTGCCGCTGTTCGCCAACGCCCGCAACTCCGGTGCCGGCGTGCTCCGTCAGCGCATGGACCGCCGCCGCGAGAAGCTCGACGCCGCGAAGGCGAAGGCCGACGCCGCGGGGAACGAGGGCCGCGCGCAGGCGTCGTACGAGAAGGTGCTCGAGGAGTACGAGCGGGCCAAGCGCAACCTCAACCGCATGATCCTGGTCTGCCACGGCATCGGCCGGCGCGACGGGTTCGACATCCGGTTCCAGTCCGAGGCGTACGACGCGCTGCGGGCGTGGGGACTGCCGGCAAGCGACCGCCCGAAGGTCGTACCCGACCTCGAGGCCGTCCAGGAGTACATCGACCATTACGGCCAGCACCGCCACGACGTCGAGTTCGAGATCGACGGCGTCGTCGTCAAGGTCGACCAGGTCGACCTGCAGCGCCAGCTCGGCTCCACGTCGCGGGCGCCGCGATGGGCCATCGCGTTCAAGTACCCGCCCGAAGAGGTCACCACCAAGCTCATCGACATCCGCGTCAATGTCGGGCGCACCGGCCGGGTCACCCCGTACGGCGTCATGGAGCCGGTGAAGGTGGCCGGCTCGACGGTCGAGAACGCGACGCTGCACAACGCGTCCGAGGTCAAACGCAAGGGCGTGCTCATCGGCGACACCGTCGTACTGCGCAAGGCCGGCGACGTCATCCCCGAAATCCTGGGCCCGGTCGCCGAGCTGCGCGACGGCACCGAGCGCGAGTTCGTCATGCCTGCCGAATGCCCGGCCTGCGGCACCCCGCTCGCCCCGGCCAAGGAGGGCGACGTCGACATCCGCTGCCCGAACAGCCGGTCCTGCCCGTCGCAGCTGCGCGAGCGACTGTTCTACCTGGCCGGACGGAGCGGGTTCGACATCGAGGCGATGGGCTGGGAGGCCGGCATCGCGCTGATCAACGCCGGGGTCGTGACGGACGAGGGCGACGTCTTCGCGCTCGACGCCGACCGGCTCAAGCAGGTGCCGCTGTTCACCAACGCCGACGGCGCGCTGACGGTCAACGGCCGCCGGCTGCTGGACAACCTCGAGAAGGCCAAGCAGCAGCCGCTCTGGCGGGTCCTCGTCTCGCTGTCCATCCGCCACGTCGGCCCGACGGCGGCCCGGGCGCTGGCCGGCGCGCTGGGCTCCATGGACGCCATAGTCGAGGCGAGCGAGGAGCAGCTGGCGGGCACCGACGGCGTCGGCCCCACCATCGCCGCGTCGGTGAAGGGGTGGTTCGCCGTCGACTGGCACCAGGAGATCGTCCGTAAGTGGCGCGACGCCGGCGTGAACATGCGCGACGAGACAGACACATCCACGCCGCGGACTCTCGAGGGCCTGACGGTCGTGGTCACCGGGTCGCTGCAGGGGTTCTCCCGCGACGACGCCAAGGAGGCCATCCTGGCGCGCGGCGGCAAGGCGTCCGGCTCGGTGTCGAAGAAGACGTCGTTCGTGGTCGCGGGCGAGAACGCCGGCTCCAAGCACGACAAGGCGATCGAGCTCAAGGTGCCGGTGCTCGACGAGGCCGGCTTCCGGGTGCTGCTCGAGTCCGGTCCGGACGAGGCCGCGAGGCTCGCCCAGGTCGGGGACGGCGACGAGGGCGGTGGCGAGGCGCAGGAGTAGGCCGGGGCCGACACGCGCGAAGGGTCCGGCGGAAGCCAGACCCTTCGTGTCCAAGAAGGCTCGCTCGCCGCCCGCAGGGCGCCGGACGAGCTGCTCCGTGGAACCGGAGATCGGAGTTCCTCGGGTCGCGCGGTTCGCGACCCTACGCCCGAGCCGAGAACCGGCCCGCGACCGCGGCGTAGGCCTGCAGCCGCAACCTGGCGAGGTACCGGCTGGCGCGCAGCCGGCTGAGGGGTCTCCGTCCGTGCTGACGACTCATGGGGGGTCCTCTCGCTACTACGAGGTTCCGCAAAGCCGCCGTACGGCCGCTCGGGAACCAGACGATGTGCCGGTGCCCCGAGCGGGACTCCAGTGTTCAGTTGTCCCTCCATGATCGTTCCGTCGCCGAGTGCGGTCAAGGGCATCGTCGGTATGCGTCGTTTACCCCGTTTTACCTGCACGTTTACGTTGGCGAGAAAAGTCCGTGCCGAGGGCTGGCGCGGGAGGCGTCCGCTCATGCATTCTTGCGTCATCAAGGCAGGTCTCGCCGCAGAAACACCCGGTGGTCACGCCATCGTCAGTGCCACCTCTGCGCCCGTCCCCCGAAGTGAGGTTCCCATGACCTCTTTCACTGAGCATGTGGCTCCAGCGGCGGAGCTCTTCCCGGTCGCGGCGCCCTGGCCGCGCCGGCTCGGAGCCGCCAAGACCTCGTACATCACCCGGCACGTGATCGACCTGGTGCCGTCGGGGGACGAGCTCGTGCTGGCGCCGGCGACCATCCCGGCGGCCGGTGACGTCATCCTGGCCCGGGTGGAGTCGATCGGCGCCCACGACTGGATCGAGCGTCCCGACGGCCGCAAGGCGCGGCTGTTCGCCGGCGACGAGATCGTGGTCGCGTACGGCGCCCGGTACGCCACCGACGCCTACGAGGCCGTCGTCCCTGACGATTTCGGGCCGTGCGACCTGGTCGCGGCGGGCGGCATGGCCGGCCGGGTCGTCGGCGCGTACTCCGGGTTCGCCGGGCCCACGCGCATCGTGCCGATCGGCCGGCTGGCCGGGCGCGACGGCCGCGGGCTGACGGTGCGCGACGGCGCGCCCATCGGGCTGACGCCGGTGCCGCCGCCCGTGCACCCGCCGGTGGTCGCCGTCGTCGGCACGTCGATGAACGCGGGCAAGACGACGTCCGCGGCCTCGCTGGTGCGCGGCATCACCCGGTCCGGCCGGCAGGTCGGCGCGGCGAAGGTCACCGGGACCGGCGCCGGCAACGACCGCTGGCACCTGCTCGACGCCGGCGGCACGCCGGTGCTCGACTTCACCGACGCCGGGTTCCCGTCGACCCACATGGTGTCGCCGGAGGACCTCGTCGCGACCTACTTCGGGCTGCTGTCCGCGGTCGCCGCGTCCGAGCCGGACATGGTGGTCATCGAGATCGCCGACGGCGTCGCGCACGTCGAGACAGCACGGCTGCTGGCCGACCCCGCCGTCCGGGCGACGCTGAGCGGCGTGCTGTTCGCGGCCAGTGACGCGCTCGGAGCGTTGTCCGGAGTGAACCTGCTGCGGTCGTGGCACCTGCGGGTGGCCGCGGTGACGGGCATGGTGACGGCGTCGCCGCTGGCCGCGCGCGAGGCGGCCGCCCTGGTGGACGTCCCCGTGGTGACCACGAGCGAGCTGATGGACCCGTCCATCGCCGCGGCGCTGGTGTCGCTGGATTCCGAAGCGGCCTGACGCAATCCCTGCGGCCGGTTGCGCCGTATATCCCTCAGCACCACACAACTCCACACTGGGCCGAGACCCCGGGGCCGGTGCCCCGGGGGCAGGAGCGCGTGTTCATCCGATCGACGAAGGAGACAGCGCGGTGAAACACGTCACCTGGCGCCTGCGAGACGCGCGCACCCGCGCGGTCGCGCTCGTTGCGGCCGGAGCCTTGACGCTCCCGGTCGTCGCGGCGACCACCTCGACGGCGCAAGAGGCCGAGCCCCAGCAGGACGACGACTACTCCGTCCTGGTCGTGGGCCGGACCCTCGGCTTCCGGCACGGCAGCATCGTGCCGGGCACTACGGCGATCATCCAGCTCGGCGAGCAGAACGGGTTCGACGTCGACGTCTGGGACCCGGCCCAGCCGACCCGCACCCTGCCCAGCACCCCGTTCACGTCGGCGGCGGACCTGGCCCAGTACGACGCCATCGTCTTCCTGTCGCCCGTCGACGGCACCAACAACCCGGCCAACCCGCCGCTGCTGAACGACAGCGAGTTCGCGGCGTTCCAGGGCTACATCCGCAACGGCGGCGGCTTCGCCGGCATCCACGCGGCGACGGACACCATGCACAACCGGCCGTGGTACGGCCAGCTCGTCGGCGCCTACTTCGTCAACCACCCGGCGATCCAGGGCGCCCGCCTCGTCGTCGCTGACCGGGCGCACCCGTCGACGGCGCACCTGGAGACGGTCTGGAACCGCAACGACGAGTGGTACAACTTCAACCTCAACCCACGCGGCAATGTCCACGTGCTGCTCACCATCGACGAGCGGTCGTACAGCCCGGGCAGCGGCACCATGGGGACCGACCACCCGATGGCCTGGTGCCACACCTTCGAAGGCGGCCGGTCCTGGTACACCGCGCTGGGTCACACCAACCAGTCGTACGCAGACCCGGCCTTCCTCCAGCACATTCTCGGCGGCATCGAGTGGGCGGCCGGCGCCGCCGGCGGTGATTGCGGCGGGACCGACTGGGAGCACTTCGAGAAGGTCACGCTGGACGCCAACACCCGGTTCCCGAGCGAGCTCGACGTCGCCGACGACGGCCGGGTCTTCTTCATCGAGATGGGGGAGCGGAGCCAGGCGTCGACGCCGGCGAACCTCAAGGTCGTCGACCCGGCGACGCAGACGACCAGCGTCGTCGACACCGTCGACGTCTACACCGGGATCGCGACCGGCAACGCCCAGGAGGACGGCCTGCTCGGCCTGGCCCTCGACCCGGACTTCGCCTCGAACGACTGGCTGTACCTGTACCGCTCCGTGCCGGGGCCGGTCACCTGCCCGCCGTCCGACGTCCCCGCCGGCAGCTGCGGCGTCAACCGGCTGTCGCGGTTCACCCTCACCGCGGAGGGGCTGACCGAGGAGAAGGCCGTGCTCGACGTCACCGTGCAGCGGGAGCAGTGCTGCCACGAGGCGGGCTCGCTGGAGTTCGACCGCTTCGGCAACCTCTACATCTCGACCGGCGACGACACCAACCCGTTCGAATCGCAGGGCTACGTGCCCATCGACGAGCGGCCGGGACGGCAGCCGTTCGACGCCCAGCGCACGTCGGCCAACACCGACGACCTGCGCGGCAAGATCCTGCGGATCACCCCGACCGACAGCGGCGGGTACACCGTCCCGGCCGGCAACCTGTTCCCGCCGGGCACACCGCAGACCCGGCCGGAGATCTACGCGATGGGCTTCCGCAACCCGTTCCGGATCGAGACCGACCCGGAGACGGGCGCACTGTACGCGGCCGACTACGGGCCGGACGCCGGCGGGCCGAACGCCGACCGCGGTCCCGAGGGCCGGGTCGAGTGGAACGTCGTCGAGCCCGGCAACTACGGCTGGCCGTACTGCCACGCCGGCGGCGCCTACCGCGACTGGACGTTCCCGAGCGGGCCGGCCGGCGCGACGTTCGACTGCGCCAACCCGGTCAACGAGTCGCCGAACAACACCGGCATGACGCAGCTGCCGCCGGTCGTCGACCCCGAGGTCTGGTACGGCCGGCTGCCGTTCGCCGGCGGTGGCGCCAACGTGCCGGACATCGGGACCGGCGGCGCGCCGACGGCGGGGCCGGTCTACCGGTACGACGCCGAGCTGGAGTCCTTGTCCAGCCGTCAGTGGCCGGAGTCGTACGACGGCCGGGCGTTCTTCGGCGAGTGGGGTCGGACCAGCAACAACCTCTACACGTTCGTCCTGGACGACGACCAGCAGGTCCAGGAGATCAACCCGCTGTTCCACGGCGTCCTCAACCCGTGGACGCGGCCGCACGAAATGGTGTTCGGGCCCGACGGCGCCCTCTACGTCATCAAGTGGGGCCACACGTTCGGCACGACCGGCGTCTCGACCATCCATCGGGTCGACTACACCGGCGGCCCCACGTGCGACGAACGGGACATCGGCGCCAGCACCGTCGTGATCGGCGGGGTCGACACGGGCGTGCCCAACCGGGTCGGCGGGGCGAGCTGCTCGATCAACCAGCTGATCGACGACGATCCGGACTCCTGGCCCAACCACGGGGAGTTCGTCCGCCACGTCGAGGAGGCCGCGAACTACTTCGTCGCGCGCGGCCTGATCACCGACCGGCAGAAGGGCACGATCGTCCGCACCGCGGCGGCGTCGGACATCGGCTGATCCGGCCGGCTCGTTCGACGCGGAGGCCCGCCGTCCTTCGAGGGCGGCGGGCCTTCTGCTTGGCGTCATTCCCGAATCCGCCCCTATCCCCGTTGATCTTGGAGTTGTTCGCCTTTCCGGTCCGATTTACCCGATAGATGGCCGAACAACTCCAAGATCAACTGGTCGGGGCGGGCGCGGTTCCCAGGCGGACCGGACCGGGCAGATCGAGGTGCACCTGAGGACGCGTCGGCGATGGACCTGGCGTAGCGCCTCGCCCAGGCCGTCCTCGTTCGCGTCGTCCACAGGCCCGGCGAGTTCGCGGAGTTGTCCACAATCGGCCCGAGCGCGGTGGCGGCCTGTCGGATCCGGCGGCTAGCGTCGCCTGTGGAGGGCCATGCAAACCGGCGGCGAGCAGGGGCCGGAGGCTCCCCGAGTCGTCGGTCCACGGAGAGCGGCGGCTGAGCGTTCGTGTGGTCATGCGTGGCCCGACACGTGAGGTGTGATGGTGGATCTGAAGGACGAGGCAGAGGCGCTGCTGCGGCGGCTGGTCGGCAACGATGCGGCGCAGTTCCGCGACGGCCAGTGGGACGCCGTGCGCGACCTGGTGGAACACCGGCGTCGCGTGCTGGTCGTGCAGCGCACCGGCTGGGGCAAGTCGGCGGTCTACTTCGTCGCGACGGGGCTGCAGCGAGCGCGTGGCGCGGGGCCGACCGTCATCGTGTCACCACTCCTGGCGCTCATGCGCGACCAGATCGCGGCGGCGGGCCGGGCCGGGGTGCGAGCGGTCACCATCAACTCCGCCAACGCCGACGAGTGGGGCGAGGTCGCCAAACAGCTGGCCGACGACGCCGTCGACGTCCTGCTGGTCAGTCCGGAGCGGCTGAACAACCCGCGGTTCCGCGACGAGCAGCTGCCCACGCTGGCGGCCGGCGCCGGGCTCATCGTGGTCGACGAGGCGCACTGCATCTCCGACTGGGGCCACGACTTCCGGCCCGACTACCGGCGCATCCGCGACCTGCTCGGCACCCTTCCGGCCGGCACCCCGGTGCTGGCGACGACGGCGACGGCGAACGCCCGCGTCGTGGCCGACGTCGCCGAGCAACTGGGCGCCGGAGGAGCCGAGGTCACCACCATCCGCGGCTCGCTGGCCCGCGAGAGCCTGCGGCTGGGCGTGCTGTCTCTCGACGACGCCGAGCACCGGCTGGCCTGGCTGTCCGCGCACCTCGGCGAGCTGCCCGGTAGCGGCATCGTCTACACGCTGACGGTGTCGGCGGCCGAGGACACCGCGGAGCTGCTGCGCGAGGCCGGTCACCACGTCCTCGCCTACACGGGCCGCACGGACCCCGCCGACCGCGTCGAGGCCGAGCGGGCGCTGCTGCACAACGAGGTCAAGGCGCTGGTGGCGACCAGTGCGCTGGGCATGGGATTCGACAAGCCCGACCTCGGCTTCGTCGTCCATCTCGGCGCGCCGTCCTCGCCCGTGGCCTACTACCAGCAGGTCGGCCGGGCGGGCCGGGCGACGGAGCGGGCCGACGTGCT
This sequence comes from Jiangella aurantiaca, assembly GCF_004349105.1. Classification (GTDB taxonomy): domain Bacteria; phylum Actinomycetota; class Actinomycetes; order Jiangellales; family Jiangellaceae; genus Jiangella; species Jiangella aurantiaca. The sequence continues at coordinate 28,087 of NZ_SMLB01000022.1, read as the reverse complement.
GCTGCTCCCGGCCGCCGAGGACCAGGCCATCTGGCAGTACTTCGCCACGGTCTCGATGCCGCGGCAGGAGCAGGCGGCGGCGGTGATCCGGACGCTGTCGGCCACCGGCGACGCGATGTCGACGGCGGCGCTCGAGACCGTGGTCGACGTCCGGCGCACACGGCTCGAGCTGCTGCTCAAGGTGCTCGACGTCGACGGCGCGGTTCAGCGGGTCCGCGGCGGCTGGCAGGCCACCGGGCAGGAGTGGGTCTACGACGCCGAACGGTACGAGCGGGTCGCCGCCGCCCGCGACGCCGAGGCCCGGTCGATGCTGGCGTACCAGCGCGGCGAGCAGTGCCGCATGGCGTTCCTGCAGGCCGCTCTCGACGACCCGAGCGCGGCGCCGTGCGGCCGCTGCGACGTCTGCGCCGGTCCCTGGTACACCGACGAGGTCCCCGCCGACGCCCGGGCGGCGGCGCGCACCACGCTGTCCCGGGCCGGCGTCCTGCTGGAGCCCCGGGTCCAGTGGCCGTCCGGCATGGGCCGGCTGGGCGTCGACGTCAAGGGCAAGATCGGCCCCGACGAACGCCTCGAACCCGGTCGCGTGGTCGCTCGGCTCACCGATCTCGGCTGGGGCCAGCGGCTGCGGTCGCTGCTCGACGCCGACGACGCCCCGGCTCCGGAGTCGCTGCTGGCCGCGTGCATCGACGTGCTGCGCGAGTGGCGCTGGGACCGCCGCCCCGACGCCGTCATGACCGTGCCGTCGCGGCGGCGCCCGCAACTCGTCGGCTCGATCGGCCGCTATCTGGCGTCGGTGGGCCGGCTGGCCGACCTCGGCGAACTGGAGGCCACCGGCGCCGGCGCCGCCGAAGGCACGGAGCCCGGCGGCAACAGCGCCTTCCGGCTGGCCTCGGTCTGGAACGCGTGGCGGGTCGGCCCGGCGGCTCGTGAGGCCCTGGCGGCGCTCGGGCGCGACCCGGTCGTCCTGCTGGTCGACGACCTCACGGACTCGCGCTGGACCCTCACCGTCGCCGGAAGGGAGGTGCGTCGCGCCGGAGCAGGTCAGGTATTGCCGTTCGCCCTCGCCAGCGTGGGGTGAGTGCGTGGGAGGACCCTGGCGACGAGGGGGCCTCAGCGGCGGCGGGCGTCAGGCGGTCGCGGGGTCGCTCGCCTCGCCCGCGTCGTCTGCCTCGGGGGCTCGGGCGGTGCGGCGGATCACCTGGGCCAGCGCCACCAGGTGCACCAGCCGGGCCAGCTCCGAGTCGAGGATGCGCGGCCCGCCGTCGCGGCCGAAGACGATGGCCTGGCCGGTGTCGTCGATCGGCACACCGACCGCGACGACGTCCTGCCACGGCTCCGGCTCATCATCGCCGACCACGATGCGGGTCGGCTCGGTGAGCGGCAGCCAGGGCGCCTCGTAGCCGTCGTCCTCGGGGGCGCCGCCGCTGGCACGCTGTACCTTCAGCGTCGACCCCGACGAGGGCAGCAGCAGGGCCCAGCCGGAGCGGAAGATGCCGGGCACGAGGTCGACCAGGATCTCCTCGGCCCGCTCGGGCTGGTCGGTCATCGCCTCGACGGCCTCGAGGTCGCGATGCAGGCTGGCGCCCGGGCTGTAATGGCCGATGAACTCCACAGTGACGTCGGTCACCGTCCGGCACGCCGTCACCAGCGAGTCGGGCATCCGCCCACCCGGCAGGTCGACCAGGAAGTCGTCGACCACGAAGCCGTCGCCGCGGTGCTCGACGACGTCGACGCCGACGATGTCACCGCCGGCGGCGCCGACCGCCGTCGCGACCGCTCCGAGCGAACCGGGACGGTCCGGTACGACCACGCGCATGAGAAACGACACCCGCACAGAGTGACACAGATCCTGTCACCACCGTGTTGCGGCCGCGACGGACCGCTGGTCCCCTTTCCCTTGCGGGACTCGGCGCCACCTGGGACCTCGCGGTCGGCCTTGGCTAGTGCTCCGCCCGTAACCAGGCCAGCACCGCCAGCACCCGCCGGTGGTCGTCGTCGGAGGGCGGGAGGTCGAGCTTGGTGAGGATCGACGAGATGTGCTTCTCGACCGCGCCCTGGGTGACGACCAGCAGCCGGGCGATCGCCACGTTCGTCCGGCCCTCCGCCATCAGCGCCAGCACCTCGCGCTCCCGCGCCGTCAGCGTCTGCAGCGGGTCGCGGCGGCGCCGGGCGAACAGCTGCGCCACCACCTCGGGGTCGAGCACCGTCCCGCCGGACGCCACCCGCTCCAGCGCGTCGGACAGGTCGGCCAGTGCCGACACCCGGTCCTTCAGCAGGTAGCCCACGCCGCCGGCACCGTCGGCCAGCAGGTCGCCGGCGTACGACTCCTCGACGTACTGCGACAGCACCAGCACGCCGGTCCCGGGCACCGCCGACCGGGCCGCCAGCGCCGCCCGCAACCCCTCGTCGGTGAAGGTCGGTGGCATGCGGACGTCGACGATCGCGACGTCGGGGCGGTGCTCCTGCACCGACCTCACCAGCGTGTCGCCGTCGCCCACGGCGTCGACGACGTCGGCGCCGGCCTCGCCCAGCAGGCGGACTAGTCCTTCACGCAGCAGCAGGGAGTCCTCGGCAAGTACGACGCGCACCCGCACAGCATGCCAGGTCACCCTGCGGGCGCCACCCCGGCGTGCCGGACGGCGGGTGGGTCAGGAGGCGTGCCGCGTCTTGCGGTCGTCCTCGTCGGCGTCCTTGGCCCGGGCGCCGGGGGCCTGCGCGGCCGGCGTCAGCGGCTCGTCGGCGCGCGACTCGACCGCCTCGATCAGCTTGAGGTCGGCCTGGGTGTGCAGGATCGCCGCCTCGATGGTGAGCGCCGCGAGCGCGTCGTGCTGGTGGGTGCGCCGGCTGGTGCGCAGCGTCTGCAGCTCGGCCAGGCGGGCTTCGTGCTGGATGCGGCAGACCTCGCGGATGGCGTCGGGGCCGCGCCGCCCCGCGGCGAGCACCTTGAGGATGAAGTCGTCGCGGTAGCCCGACGTGCGCGTGGTCGGCGTGGCCAGCCACTCGTCGAGGTCGCTGCGGCCGGCCGAGGTGATGAGGTAGACCGTGCGGTCGGGCCGGGAGTCCTGCGGCACGGTGTGCGAGCTGACCATGCCGTCGCGGTGCAGCCGGTCGAGGATCTGGTACACGTGGCCGATGTTCAGCCCACCCCACTGGGGCCCGACGGCTTTCTCGAAGTTCGCCTTGAGCTCATACCCGTAGCTGGGTCCGTCGGCCAGCAGGGCGAGAACGGCATGCTGAAGCGGCACTCTCACACTGTAAGGGTGAACCGGCCGTTCCAACGACATTCACGGCCCGTGATCCGTGGTCGTGGCGACTGTCATGTCGCCGTGCGAGGTTCGCGAGGCGCTTCGAGGCGGGGGTTGCGCGGGGATGAGAGAATCAGCCCTGGCCGTATGTCGTGCTGAACCGAAGGTCATGATGATCACATGAGACGGCAGGGTCCCAGCGACGCTGCGGACGTCCGGCCGGGGGGTCACGACCGTTTCCCGGGGGCGCCCATCTCGCTGCACAACGTCACCCGTCACTACCGGCAGGGCGGCGCCCAGGTGCCCGCCCTCGTCGACGTAACGCTGGACGTCCGCGCCGGCGAGACGGTCGCCGTCGTCGGCCCGTCGGGCTCGGGCAAGTCGACGCTGCTGCACGTCATCGGCGGCATGGACCGGCCCGACTACGGCACCGTCACGGTCGGCGGCACCCGGGTCGAGCAGCTGTCGCGACGCGCGGCGGCGGCGTTCCGGCGCGGCGTCGGCTTCGTCTTCCAGCACTACCACCTGCTGCCGCAGCTGAGCGCGCTCGACAACGTCGTGGTGCCGCTGCTGCCGATCCGGGTCGGCTTCGACCGGTACGAGCGGGCCCGCGAGCTGCTCGACGCCGTCGGGCTCGGCGCCCGGCACGCGGCCCGTGTCGGCGACCTCTCCGGCGGCGAGCAGCAGCGGGTGGCGATCGCCCGCGCGCTGGTCGCCCGGCCGAAGCTGCTGCTGGCCGACGAACCGACCGGAGCGCTGGACTCCCGCACCGGCGACGAGGTCCTCGACTTGCTGGCGCAGGTGCAGTCCGACTACGGCATGACGCTGATCCTGGCGACGCACGAGGCGGCGGTCGCGGCCCAGTGCTCCCGCGTGGTCAGCCTCCGCGACGGTACGGTCGTCGCCGATCACGCGCTCTGGGACCCGCAGCCGGACGAGACGCTGCGGCGGGCGACCGGCCTCGGCTGAACGTGAGTCGCCTGCGCCGCGCCCTCGGCCGCCGTCGTCGCCGCACCGAGAGCGGCCGAGCCGGCGTCGGCCCGCTGGTCCGCGCCCAGCTGCGCGCCCACTGGGGCCGGGCGCTGGCGCTCGGCCTTGGCGTGGTCGCGGCGACCTCGGTGTTCACCGTGCTCACTGGCGCCTCCGAGGTCGAGCGGCTGGAGCTGCGCGGTGAGGTGGCCGCCGCGCCGAGCCCGTACCACATCCTCGTCCGCCCGCCCGGGACCCGCAGTGACCTCGAGGCCGAGCACGGGCTGGTGCGGCCATATCAGCTGTCCGGGCAGTTCGGCGGCATCTCGCTGGACGACTACGACGCCATCCGCGCCGTCGGCGGGGTCGAGGTGGCCGCGCCGGTCGCGATGGTCGGCTACGTCATCCACGGGACGCAGGTCGCCATCGACGTCGGCCCGCGTACCGATGCCGGCCGCGAGCTGCTGGTCGCCGACGTCGTGTACACCAGCGACCGCGGGCTGACCGCGATCGAGCAGCCGTCCGCGTCGTTCTCCTACGTCACCCCGAACGCCCTCGCCGTGCTCGGCCAGCTCAACGACAGCGGCGAGCCGCACGGGGTGGCCGAGACCATGCCGGACGGCTCCATCGTGCTGGTGTGCCCGGCCAGGCCCTATGGCGGCGACATCGCCGACTCGCCGGCCACCGCGACCCGCGAGCGCAGCAGCAAGTGCTGGACGACCCGGCCCGGCGGCGACCCGGGTACGCGCACCCTGCAGGCGCCGGCGCGCCGCACCGTCATGCTGGAGTGGTCGTTCCCGGTGCTGGTGGCCGCGGTCGACCCGGCGCAGGAGGCCGCACTGGCCGACGGCGGCACCGTTCCGCCCACGCTGCGGGCACTGGCCGCCTCCGCTGCCGCCACCACCGACCGCCCGGTCCCAGTCGTCGTCGCGGCCGAACCCCACATCGACGCACAGGCCGAGGTGACGGTGCGGCGGTTGCCCGACGAGGCGGCCGACCGGCTCGCGGCCGGCGTGCCGCTGGACGAGGTCGGCGAGCTGCTCGCGACGCCCGGGCTCGTCGCGGCGACGGACACGATCACCGCGGACCAGGCCTATCAGCAGCTCATCCGGGAGGCGTCCGAGCACCCGGAGAGCATCCTGGTCGACAGCTTCTGGACCACGGAAGCGACCGCGTACGACGTCGGCGCCGGCGGCGTGCTGAAGCCCCACCCGGTGGACAACCCGCAGGACGTCTGGCGGTCGTCGGTGCGGATCGAGGGCTACGTACCGGTACCGCCCGTCGTCGCCGACACCGGATTCCGGGCGGTGCGCCCGCATCCCGGCGCGCCGGTGGCGCAGACGGGCACCGTGCCGCCGCTGCTGAGCATCGTCGGCGTCTTCGACTCGCATGAGGTCGAGGCGACCGAGTTCGAGGGCGCCCACGGCCTGCCGGCGGCCGACGCGCGCAGCCGGGCGCTGCTCGGCGGCCGGACGCTGCTGCCGTCCGGCAGCCCGGGCGCCTACCACCTCGGCCCGCCGACGGCGTTCATCCGGCTGTCCGACCTCGACGCGTTCAGCGGGTCCGGCATCGAGCTGGCCGACCCCGAGGCGCCGATCAGCGCGATCCGGGTCCGGGTCGAGGGGGTCGACGGCGTCAGCCCGGTCGAGCGCGAACGGGTCCGGCTGGTGGCCGACCAGATCCGCGCCGCCACCGGCCTCGACGTCGACATCGTCCTCGGCAGTGCCGCCACCGAGCAGACCGTCGAGCTACCTGCCGGCACGTACGGCCGGCCGGAACTGGCGCTGGCCGAGACCTGGATGCGCCAGGGCGTCGTCGCCGCCGTCATGCAGGCCGTCGACCACAAGAGCGTGGCGCTGTTCGTCCTGGTCCTGGCCGTGAGCACGCTGTTCGTCGCGAACGTCTCGGCGGCGTCGGCGCGGTCCCGGCGCGGCGAGCTGGCGGTGTTGAGCCGGGTCGGCTGGAGCCGCAGGCACCTGCTGCGGCTGCTACTGGCCGAGATCCTGCTGGTCGGCGGCACCGCGGGGATCGCCGGCGCGCTGGTCGCGGTGGCCATCGGGTGGATCACCGGCCTGGAGGTGACGTTGACGCGGGCCGTCGTCGCCGTGCCGGTGGCCGTGTTCGTCGCGCTGGTCGCCGCGGCGTGGCCGGCCTGGCGGGCGTCGAAGCCGTCCGCCTCGGGCATGCCGCAGCCGCGGGCGGTGCCCGGCCAGCGGAGGCCGCCGGCGCGCCTGGTCCGGTCGCCGGTCGTGCGCGGCGTGCGGTCGCTGGCGGTGGCCAACGTGGTCCGCTCGCCCGGGCGGACCGGGCTCGGCGTGCTCGCGGTGGCGCTCGGGTGCGCCGCGCTCACCGCGCTGCTCGGCATCACGCTGGCGTTCAACGGCGCCGTCGTCGGGTCCGTGCTGGGCGACGCCGTCTCCGTCCGGGCCCGCGAGATCGACTACGTCGCCGTGCTGGTGACGATCCTGCTGTCCAGCGTCGCGGTCGCCGACGTCGTCTTCCTCAACATGCGCGACCGGCGCGCGGAATTCGCGGTGCTGCAGGCGGTCGGCTGGGGCGACGGCCGGGTGCGCCGGGTCGTGCTGGCCGAGGCGGCGCTGATCGGCTGCACCGGCGCGGTCTGCGGCACGCTCGCCGGGCTGGCCGTCGCGGCCGGGCTGGCCGGCGAGCTGCGTGCGGAGCTGCTGGTGGCCGCGGCGACGACGGTGGCCGGCGGCACGCTGATCCCGGTGCTGGCCAGCCTGATCCCGGCCGCCGCGCTGCGCCGCATGACCGTCGCGTCGACGCTGACCCGGGACGCCTGAGCGCACCCGCCCCACGGGCCCGCCGCCGGCGCAACCCAAAGTCGATCTTGGAGTAACCGGTGAGTTGCTGGGCGATTTGCCCGTTTGATACCGCGGTTACTCCAAGATCAACTTGAGCCCGGAGGGTCGGCGGTGGGTTTCCGCACGCGCGCGACGGCCATGGTTCGTCCGGGCGATCGCGCGCGGACACGTCCGCGCCATCTCCGATTGGTCCGATATGCGGGATCACGTGTCCCCATCGGAGGTTCCCGCAGATGTCCGACACCCGTCCCGGCGGCGTCGCCCGCCGCCGTCTCCTCCAGGGCGCGATCGCGGCGCCCGCCGCGCTCGCCGTCCCCGGCCTCGTCGGCTCCGCCGGCGCCGGCAGCGCGGCCGCCGCGCCGGTCGTTCCGCCCACCCCGGCCGGGTTCGACCCGGACAGCCCGCGGTTCGCGCTCGCCGTCCTGCCGGACACGCAGTACCTCTTCGACGAGGACCGCTCCGACCCCGAGCCGCTGGCCACGACGTTCCGCTACCTCACCGAGCAGCGCGGCCTCGCCAACGTCGCGTTCATGACGCACCTCGGCGACATCACCGAGCACGGCACGCAGGACGAGATCGACCTCGCCGACCAGACGTTCGAGGCGCTCGACGGCGTCGTGCCGTTCAGCGTGCTGGCCGGCAACCACGACATCCGCTCCAACACCAACGACCAGCGCGGCGACTCGCCCTACCTGCGCGCGTTCGGCCCGTCGCGGTTCGCCGGCAGCGAGACGTTCGGCGGTTCGTCGCCGGACGGCTACAACAGCTTCCACGTCATCCGCGCCGCCGGCAGGGAGTGGCTGGTACTCGCGCTGGACTGGCGGGTCTCAGACGCCGGGCTGGCCTGGGCCCGCGGCGTCGTCGATGCGCACTCCGAGCTGCCCGCGATCGTCACCACGCACGACCTCGCCTACGCCGACCAGGACGGCGCGGCGTCGCTGTCCAGCAACGGCCGGCGGCTGTGGGACGGGCTGATCCGCGCCAAGGACCAGATCTTCCTCGCGCTCGGCGGGCACTACTGGCCGCCCGGCCGCACCGCCCTCACCAACGACGCCGGCCACGACGTCCACGTGCACATCACCAACTATCAGGACCGCTACTACGGCGGCGCCGGCATGATCCGGCTCTACCAATTCGACCTGGTGCGCAACACCATCGACGTCGAGACGTTCGCACCGTGGTTCCTCATGCGCGAGTCGGGGGAGCGGCCGCCGCTGGGCTCGGAGGTCATCGAGCTCACCGGCGACGTCGACCGGTTCAGCCTGCCGGTCGACTTCGCGGCCCGGTTCGCCGGCTTCGCGCCCGAGGCCAAGCCGCCGTCCCGCCCGCCGACCCGCGTGGTCGGGCGCGACACCGTCGCCTACTGGCGGTTCGACACCCTCGGTCTGCGCGGCCGGGTGGACGAGGGGATGGCGGTCGCCGACGGCGCCGTCGCCCAGGACCTCACCCGCAAGGGCAATGACCTCGTCGTGCGCCGGCTGCACTCGTCGGCGCCGGACCTGCTCACCCGGTCGCTGGACCATCACGACGGCGCGCCCGCCCACGCCAGCCTCCGCTTCGACGGCGGCCAGTCGCCGAACCGCGGCGCGATCCTCGAGGCCGTGGCGAACGCGCCGATCAACTCGGAGAAGTTCCTCGGCGGCTACACCATCGAGGTCTTCCTCAAGCTGCCCGAGCCGTTCGAGGGCAACCACGCGTGGATGGGCATCTTCAGCTGGCAGGGCCGGGCCGGCGATGCGGGCAAGACCGCCGGTTACTCGCCGCTCGAGCCGACCTGCAGCCTCAACCTCTCGCCCGAGCGGTTCCTGCAGTACGTCCTCTACCCACACGTCGAGGACGCTTCCCCGACGTCGTGGAGCCACGCCCTCCCGGTCGGCCGCTGGTTCCACGTCGCGGTCGTCAACGACGGGTGGCAGACGGTCGTGTGGGTCGAGGGCTCGCCGATCACCCGCAACCCGAAGCAGCCTGCGCACGGCATCGCGACGCTGGGGCGGCCGTTCACCATCGGCGCCACCGGCTGGGACCTCGGCTTCGGCCAGGGCTTCTACGGCTTCCTCGGCGACGTCCGCATCAGCAAGCGCGCGCTGGTGCCATCGGAGTTCATGACGCCGTTCGAGTAAGGGCGCTGAAGAATTTTCCGTGTCAAGAGCGCAGGTGAGAAGGCAGATCGACGCCAGTTGTACGCCTCGGCTACAGACTGCGGACGTTTCTGTCCGTCACCATAGGGGTGTGGCGATCGAGGAACGGACCACCACACAGGCCCGGCGGCGTGCGATGTTCTGCAGCACTCGCCGGGTCGTCGGTCTGCTGGCCGTGCTCGCGATCCTGGTGGTCGTGGGCCTGGTCATCGTGCCCTCCGTGCTCCCCAACCTGATCTCGGCCATGCGCAGCAACCCGTACGTCCCGCTGATGGTGGCGCTGTTCTGGATCCTCGCGACGACTGCCTCCATCGCGGGCAAACGGGCCATCGCCGCCGGCCACCTCACGTGGTCGGGCGCCGCGACGGCGCACATCGGCGGCACCGTGGCCAACCGGGTCGTCCCGGCGGGCGTCGGCGCGGCCGGCGTGTTCGTCGCGGCCCTGTGCCGCGGCGGCGCCACGCACACGGCGGCGGCGGGCGTGGTCGCGCTGTGGGCGGTGGCGGGCGGGCTGGCGCACGGCTCCGGCCTGCTGCTCGGCTTCGCCTGGCTGCGCGAGGGGTGGAGCGGGCTGCTCACCGTCGCCGTGGTGGCGACGGTGCTGGTCGTCGCGGTGCGGCTGCTCGTCCGCCGCCTGGCGGCCCGGCGCGCCGCCCGGCCGGTGCCGGACCCGGCTCCGGCGACGGCGACGACGTCGCCCATCCAGCAGACCAAGCTGCAGCGCCTGCGGGCGACGGCGCGCGACGTCGTGGCCGCCGTGCGGGCCCGGCCGGTGCTGGCGCTGGCCGCGCTGGCCGCCCAGCTGGCCGCCGCGACCTGCCTGGCGACCGGCTTCGCGCTGGCCGCCGTCGGTTTCGGCGTGGAGATCAGCATCGGCGTCGGCATGGCCGCGTACCTCGCCGGCACCGCGCTGTCCGCCGCCACCCCGACCCCGGCCGGCATCGGCTCGGCCGAGACCGCGCTGATCGGCGCCCTGATGCTGGCCGGCGCCGGCCTCGGCGAGGCGCTGCCGGTGGTGTTCCTGTTCCGCGCCGTGATCCTTGTCGCGCCGGTCCTCGCAGCGGCCGTCATGGCGGCGGCGTGGGTGGTCATCCGGCTGCTGGCCGCGGCGCGGGCGCGGCGGCGCACCGGGCGGACGCCGCACGCCCTACTGCCCGCCGTCGTCCTGGCCATCGAGCCCGACCCGGCCCCCGACGCCGCCACGTCCTGAGTCAGGCCGGCTCCGTCCCTCCGTCCGCTCCGTGCTCGCGGCGGAACGACAGCGCCACCAGCACCGCCGTCGCCGCGATCAGTGCGCTCGCCGTGAACGCGTCCGTCATGCCGGCCAGCAGCACGTGGTCCGGCGCGGCGCCCGCCGCCGCCGCGTCCCGGGAAGCCGCGCCGAACACCGTCACCAGGATCGCCAGCCCGAGCGTGGCTCCGGCCTGCTGCATCGTCTGCAGCACGCCACCAGCGGCGCCGGCGTCGGCGGGCGGGACGCTGGTCATGATGACGACGTTGAGCGGCGCGAACGCCAGTCCCATGCCGACGCCCATGAGCAGCATCGACGGCAGCAGCCCGGCGGCGTAGCCGGTGTCCACCCCGAGCCGGGTCAGCAGCGCGACGCCGGTGGTCATCAGCAGCGCGCCGGACACCGCCATCGGCTTCGGGCCGAACCGCGGCAGCAGCACCGGGATGAGCCGCGTCGTCCCGAACAGGATCAGCGCCATCGGCAGGAAGGCGAACCCGGTGCTCAGGGCGCGGTAGCCGTGCACGTCCTGCAGGTACTGGGTGAGGAAGAAGAACATCGACATTCCGGCCATCGGACCGAGGAAGAAGTTCAGGTACGCCGCGGCCCGGTTGCGGTCGGCGAACAGCCGCAGCGGGAGCAGCGGTTGCGCCGTCCGCGCCTCCACCAGCACGAACGTCCCCAGCAGGACGCTGCCGGCCACGAGCGAGCCGACGGTGTACCCGTCACGCCAGCCGTCGGAGGCCGCGCGGATGAATCCGTAGACCAGCGCCGCGGCGCCGGCCGACCCCGTCGCCGCGCCGAGCAGGTCGAGCCGAGCAGGGTGCCGCTCCGGCTCGTGGATGTAGCGCATGGCCAGGACGCTGATGAGCGCACCGATCGGCACGTTGATGAACAGCACCGACCGCCACGACAGCCACTCGGTGAGCAGCCCGCCGGCGATCAGCCCGATCGCGAAGCCGGCGCTGGCCATGCCGGAGAACAGCGCGAGCGCCCGCATCCGTGCGCGTGGCTCGGTGAACGTGGTGGTCAGCAGCGCGAGCGTGCTCGGCCCGGCCATCGCGGCGCCCAGGCCCTGCGCGATGCGGGCGGCGACCAGTGTCGCTGGCGTGTCCGCGAACCCGCCCGCCAGCGAGGCGACGGTGAACAGCGTGACCCCGGCGATCAGCAAACGGCGCCGGCCGAGCAGGTCGCCGGCCCGGCCGCCGAGCAGCAGCAGACCGCCGAAGACCAGCGTGTAGGAGTTCATCACCCACGACAGCCCGGTGGCGGAGAACCCGAGGTCGTCGCGGATGCGGGGGAGCGCCACGTTCATCACCGTGACGTCGAGGATGATCATCAACTGGCAGGCCAAGAGTGCGGTGAGCACCAGCCCGGGACGGTGCCGGCGCGTGCTTTGCTGCGCTGCGTCGGGGCTGGGGGAGAGCAGGGTGGATCCAGGCACGAAGAGGCTCCCGGGATCGGATCGATAAGCGGACGGAGTCTCCGCTCCTATCGCGAGCTAGCATATGGAGACCTTCTCCGGTTTGACAAGGGTAACCGGAGAGATTCTCCGCTTGAGTCCCGAGGGGTGCCGATGACGACGTCCCGGCCGATGCGCGCCGACGCGCGCCGCAACCACGAGCGCATCGTGACGGCCGCGCGCGAGGCGTTCACCGAGCACGGCCCCGGCGCGCCCCTCGACGACATCGCCCGCCGCGCCGAGGTCGGCCCCGGCACCCTCTACCGCCACTTCGCCGGCCGCGAGGCCCTCATCGAGGCCGTCTACCGCGCCGACGTCGAACGCCTGGGCGAGCGGGCGGCCGAGCTGGCGGCGGAGCTGCCGCCGCTGGACGCACTGACCGCTTGGCTGCGCGAGGAGGTCCAGTACATCGTCGCCAACCGCGGGCTCGGCGCGGCGCTGAAGGCCGCGATCGACCAGGACTCGGAGACCTACGCCCTGTGCAAGCGCCTGATGCGCGAGGCGGCGGCGGTCGTCCTGGTGCGGGCACAGGAGGCGGGGCAGGTGCGGGACGATCTGGAGCCGCGGGACCTGCTGCTACTGGGGCACGGCCTTGGTGTCGCCGCCGAGGCCGCGCCGGACTCGTTCGAGCGGCTGCTGTCGGTGACGGTGTCGGGGTTGCGGCCTGCCTGAGTGGGCCGTCGCCAGGGATGCGACAGTTGGCGCCTGTGGACAGCCGTGATCATCAAGGATCGCCTACATCACCAGGATTTCTGGAGCCTCACCACGATTGCAGGCGTGGTGACGCTGCAGAAAACGTGGTGACGTGCCCTCTCGGGCTCAGTCGCGGACGGGGAGGGGGAGCTCGGCGGACACGGTCGTGCCGGCGCCGGGTGGGCTGGCGACGTCCAGTCGGCCGTCGACGCCGGCCAGACGGTCGGCCAGGCCGGCGAGGCCGTGGCCCTTGCCGAGATGCGCCCCACCCCGGCCGTCGTCGATCACCTGGACGTGCAACGAGTCCCCGGCCCGCAGCACCGACACGGCACACGACGACGCGTCGGCGTGCTTGGCGACGTTGGTCAGCGACTCCGTCACCACGAAGTACGCCGCGTTCTCGAGCGCCGGCGGCAGCCGCTCGCCGTCGGCGAGGTCGATGTCCAGCGTGGTCGGCACCGGGCAACGCGCGGTCGCGGCCGCCAGCGCCGCGGGCAGGCCACGGTCGGTGAGGATCGGCGGGGCGATGCCGCGGGAGACCGCGCGCAGCTCGGCCAGCGCCTCCTTGGTCTGCTGCACCGCCTCCTCGACCAGCGGCCGCGCGGCCTGCGGGTCGTCGTCGAAGCGGCGCTGGGCCGACTCGAGGTCCATGGTGAGACGGACGAGGCGCTGCTGCGGGCCGTCGTGGATGTCGCGCTCGACCCGGCGCAGCATCTCGGCCTCGGCGGCGACGACGGACTGACGGCTGCGGCTCAGCTCCTCGGTGCGTGCGCGCAGCGCCGCCGTCTCGTTCGTCAGCAGGCCCCACGCCAGCGACGACTCCAGCACCGCGACGCCACGCAGGATGTGCGCCAGCGCCAGCGGCAGCCCGCGGAACCCGCCGCCACCGGCGATCACCCAGGCCAGCACGATCAGCGGCGACAGCCCGATGGTCAGCCCCAGCCAGACCATCGTGACCGACCACGTGAACACCCGCACCGGCAGGATCAGCACGTTGAACAGCCAGTCCCGCCACGACTGCCGGTCGCGCAGGACCTCCAGCACGCGGGACAGGCCGCGCTCGCGGGCCGGCGGGTAGTACACCGGCCCGACCTCGCGCCGCTCCATCGCCCCAACCCGGGCCCGCTCGATCCGGGCGAACCCGCGCGCCGTCAGCAACGTCGTCATCAGGATGAACAGCCCGACGAAGGCCAGCACCACCAGGCCCACGCCGAGGACGAAGCCGACGACCATCAGCGTGAACGAGGCGATGGCGATGGGCAGACCCGGCAGCAGATAGCCGAGGTCACGGCCGATCTGCCGCCAGGTCACCCGGGGGCGGGTCGCGTCGTCGCTCATCGCGCGGTGCTCGTGGCCGGGATGGGCAGTTCGGCGGTGACGGTGGTGCCGCCGGCGGGCGGGCTGACGATGTCGAGCCGGCCGTCGACGCCGGCCAGCCGGTCCGCGAGCCCGGCGAGACCGTGGCCCTTGCCCAGATGCGCCCCGCCGCGGCCGTCGTCGGCGACCTGGACGTGCAGCACGTCGCCGACCCGGACGACGGACACCGCGCACCGCGACGCCTGCGAGTGCTTGGCGACGTTCGTCAGCGACTCGGTGACCACGAAGTACGCCGCGTTCTCGATCGCCGGCGGCAGCCGCTCGGCGAGGTCCGGGCCCACGTCCAACGTCGTGGGCACCGGACAGCGAGCCGTCGCGGCGGCCAGCGCGGCCGGCAGGCCACGGTCGGTGAGGATCGGCGGGGCGATGCCCCGGGAGACGGCGCGCAGCTCGGCCAGCGCCTCCTTGGTCTGCGTGACGGCGCCCTCGAGCAGCGGCCGCGCGGCCTGCGGGTCGTCGTCGAAGCGGCGCTGGGCCGACTCGAGGTCCATGGTGAGACGGACGAGGCGCTGCTGCGGGCCGTCGTGGATGTCGCGCTCGACCCGGCGCAGCGTGTCGGCCTCGGCCTGCACGACCGCCTGACGGCTGCGGCTCAGCTCGTCGGCGCGGACCCGCAGCGCCGCGTTCTCGTTCGTCAGCATGGCCCAGACCAGCGACGACTCCGTGAGCGCGAACGCACGCAGCAAGTACGGCAGCGTGGCAAGGAAGACCAGGCCGATGCCGGTGTTCAGGGCGACGTCAGCGAGCCGGCCGTCGCCGAGGCCTATCAGCTCGGCGAGTGTCTCGTTGTCGGCGTTGTCGCGCGGCAGCGACCACTCCCAGAGCGCGTACGTGGTGCCGCCGAACGCCGCGGCCGTCCACGCGATGGTCATGCTCCACGTGAAGCAGCGGATCGGCAGGATGAGGATGCCGAAGCCCCACTCGCGCCAGGCCAGCGGGTCGCGCAGGTAGCTGAACAGCCGGCCGAGGCCCTTGCCCGAGGCGGGACGGTGGTAGGCGGGGCCGACCGGGCGGTCCTCCATGACGGAGACCCGGGCCCGCTCGGCGACGGCGAACCCGCGGGCGGCGCCGAGCATGGCGATCCACACGATCAGGCCGAGGAAGGCAAGCACGAACAGTCCGGCGCCGAGGGCGAACCCGGTCACCATGATGGTGAAGGAGGCGACGGCGATGGGAAGCCCCGGCAGCAGATAGCCGAGGTCGCGGGGGACCTGCCGCCAGCCGGCCCGCGGCCGGTCGGTGATCTGCGTGTTCATGCCTCCAGCCTTCCGTGTGATTGCAGGGTAGACGAGCCGGACACCCGGTGAGTCCGAGGTGGGGCTGTCCCCACCTGGCCGATGAGGTGCACCGCCGCCGCCAGCGCGGCGGCCGAGCAGAGCAGCCACCAGGGCAGGTCCGACCGCCACCGCTGGTCGAACGCCGTCGGCGGCACGTACCCGGAGACCCGGACGGCGACGGCGGCGACCAGCGCCACCGCGGGCAGCTGCCACAGATAGACGGTGACCAGCCGCGGCGCCAGCCAGGCCAGCCCGCGAGCCACCGGCGCGCCCGCCGTCCACCGGTCGGCCAGCGGTCGAGCGGCCAACGCCAGCCCCAGCTGCGCCGCCGCGCACGCGAGCAGGACGGCGCCGGACGGGAGCGGGGCGGCGCCGGCGCCACTCAGCGCCGACGCCAGCAGCCCGGCCGCGCTGACGGCCGCGCCCGCCACGGCCACTGTCAGGGCGTGGCGCGGGCGCAACCGGTCCAGCGTGCCGGCCCGGACCATGACGCCGGTCTGGTACGCGGCCAGCCACACCGCCGCGACCGCGGCCACCGGCGACCCCACGAGGTCGGCGAGCATAGCCGCCGCGGCCGTCGCCGCCAGCTCCGCGCCGCGCCAGCGCGCGTGCAGCCGGACCAGCGTCCGCCGGGCGACGGTCAGCACCGCCAGCGCCGCCGGCAGCCACAGCAGCCGGGCCGCGCCGTCGATCAGCGGCACCGCGACGACGGCGAACGGCAGCGCCGCGCGGGCGAGGACCGGCAGCCCGCCGATCCCCGAGATGCCGGCCGCGAGCAGCGCGAGCGGCGCCGCGAGCACGACGGCCGCCGCGGACGCCGTCGTCACCCGGCCGGTCTGCGGGTCGGTCACCGGCAGTACCCAGTGCAGGGCGACGACGAGCGCCACCGCGGCCAGGCCGAGCACCGTGGCGAACCGGGCCGGTGGGGCGGTGGAGGGCACCGTTCCAGCCTGGCCGCCGGCGGCCTCCGGCACAGCGATGCTCTCTGCACACTCCGGGGTGGGGACAGCCCCACCCCCACGCGGCCCTCGGGCGGCGGTGGCGTCCGGTTATGCCGTCGTGGACAGGAAACGCCGCTGGTAGCGCAGTGGCGAGATGGACAGCTGGCTGATGAAGGCCCGCCGCAACGACTCGGGCGTGCCGTATCCGGCGACCTGTGCGGCACGGGTCACGCTATGGCCGGCGTCGAGCAGCGCCTTCGCGACGTCGAACCGGACCATGCCGACGTACTTCGCGGGTGTCGTGTCCAGTTCCTCGCGAAACAGTCGCGACAGATGCCGGGGGCTGACCCGGGCGATCTCGGCCATGCGATCGAGGCTGTGCGGCGCGGCCGGATCCGCCGTGACGGCGTCGAGCACACGCCTCAGCACCGGCGTGCGCGGGACCGGAGCGAGAACGGCGGCCGAGAACTGGGACTGACCACCGGCGCGCTGCATGTAGACCACCAGCGACTTCGCGACCGCTCGGGTGAGGTCGGGACCGTGGTCCTCCTCCAGCAGGGCCAGTGCCAGATCGATCCCCGCCGTCACCCCCGCCGAGGTGTAAGTGGTCCCGTCCTTGACGAAGATCGCGTCCGGCTCCACAGTCGTGGAGGGATGCCGGAGCGCGAGGTCACGGGTGTACTTCCAGTGGGTCGTCGCCCGCTTGCCATCGAGCAGGCCGGCGGCGCCGAGGATGAACGCACCCGTACAGACCGACGAGATGCGGCCCGACCGGCCGGCCAGCTGCGCCGCCGCGTCACGGAGACCATCGTCCATCGGCCGCGTGGGCAGCTCTTCTCCGCCGGCGATGACGACGGTGTCCAAGCGCCCGGCATCGGTGTCCGCCCCGTCGACGGCGACGCGCATGCCGCTGGACGACCGCACGTCCTTGCCGTCGACGGAGACCAGTTGGATGCGATAGTTCGCGCCCATCAGGTTCGCCTCGGCGAAGACCTCGCCCGGTCCCGCCACGTCGAGCATCTTCATGCCGTCGAAGACGAGCAGGCCCACCTCGTGCACCGCTGTCACGCTCACCACAACCAGGCGCCGCCGGCGAACCATCCCGGGCGCCGGGTGCGTGGCCGCTCAGCCGGCGAACACCGATCGCGGCGACGAAGACGGTGCTGGTGACCACACGCCCGCGACGCCGGCCAAGCCGAACGCGATCGCGAACGTGGTCATCGGCACACGGGTCGACGACGCGGGGGTCTCTCGTGGACGAAGCATGCCGGGCCTTCCTTCGGGCTGGGACGCTCGAGCTCTCGACCCGAGCGTCCCGGTCCCGGCCTGCCTGGCGCCCCGCTCAGGCGGACGACAACCCCTCGGTTGTGGACACCTTGGCGACGGCTACCGCACCACGCCGCACGCCAGCCGCCCGCCGGCATCGCCCGTGGCCAGAGTGGACGAGTCCGCGCCGAGGACGTTCTCGGCGAGCGACAGGTACCGCTGGGGGACGTTCGCGTAGTTGTCCGGGCCGACGTGCACGATGACGGCGCTGCCGTTGCCGTCGGTCAGCTCCGCCACGGTGTACCGGTCGGTGGTGAAGCGCAGCTCGGCCGTCCCGTCCTCCTTCACCAGCAGCACCGGCATGTCGCCAGCGTGGTCGTGATGGCCCGCGCCGTCCGGGTTGTAGTGGCCACCCGCCGAGAGGAACGGCGGGACGCACACGCCGACCGTGTGGACGTGGAAGCCGTGGAAGCCGGGCGGAAGATGGTGCGCGGTCGCCCGGACCTGGACCTTGTCGTCCGACTCCTGCGTGAAGATCACCACGCCCACGGGCTCACCCGCCTGCGTGCGGAGCCGGACCTCGGCCACCGGCGGGTCCTGCCCGGCCGACGCGCCGAGGCCCAGCGTTCCTGCCAGCGACACCAGTCCAAGGACCACCGGCGTTCTCGTACGCTCCCACATGACGTCTCCATTCACCTCGATCAATGGCACCTGCGGTCGGGATCCCATCGGTTCGGGGGGCGTGACGATGTCCTGACCTCGGTTCGGTCGGCGCTGCGGACACCAGCGGATGTGCCTACACCCAATCCATGGCGCGGGCAACGGTGGACCGGATCACCGGCCGGAGTGCGGCCCAGGCGTCAACATCGAACCTGGCAAGCGCGAGCGTGCTTCGTCGCCATAGGATCGGACCCGTTCCCCGACCATGGAGTTCGCCATGCCCTCGATCAGCCGCGAGGAGGTCGCGCACCTCGCGCACCTCGCTCGCCTCGACCTCGCCCCCGACGAGCTGGACCATCTGGCCGGCCAGCTCGACCAGATCCTCGGTGCGGTCGCGCAGGTCACCGAGGTCGCGGCCGACGACATCCCGCCGACCTCGCACGCGCTGCCGCTGACCAACGTGTTCCGCGAGGACGAGCCGCGCGCCTGCCTGCCCGCCGAGGCCGTCCTGGCCGCCGCGCCCGCCGCCGAGGACGGCCGGTTCCGGGTGCCGCAGATCCTGGGGGAGGAGCAGTGACCGGCATGAGCAGTCTCACCCGCGCGAGAGCTTCCGAGCTGGCGACAGCCATCAAGAACGGCGAGGTCAGCGCCGTCGAGGTCACCCAGGCGCACCTCGACCGCATCGCCGAGGTCGACGGCACCGCCGAGGCGGGCGTGCATGCGTTCCTGCACGTCGACGCCGACGGCGCGCTGGCCGCGGCCGCCGTCGTCGACCAGAAGCGCGCGGCCGGCGAGGAACTCAGCCCGCTGGCCGGCGTACCGCTGGCGCTCAAGGACGTCATCACCACCGCCGACATGCCGACGACGGCCGGCTCCAAGATCCTCGAGGGCTGGCGGCCGCCGTACGACGCCACCGTCGCGCAACGCCTGCGCGAGGCCGGCATCGTCATCCTCGGCAAGACCAACCTCGACGAGTTCGCGATGGGCTCGTCGACGGAGAACTCGGCGTTCGGCCCGACCCGCAACCCGTGGGACCTCACCCGCATCCCGGGCGGCTCCGGCGGCGGGTCCGCCGCGGCGCTGGCCGCGTACGAGGCGCCGCTGGCCATCGGCACCGACACCGGCGGGTCGATCCGCCAGCCGGCCGCCGTCACCGGCACCGTCGGCGTGAAGCCCACGTACGGCGGGGTGAGCCGCTACGGCCTCATCGCCTGCGCGTCCAGCCTCGACCAGGCCGGCCCGTGTGCCCGGACGGTGCTCGACGCCGCGCTGCTGCACACCGTCATCGCCGGTCACGACCCACTCGACTCCACCAGCATCGCCCAGGCGGTGCCCGACGTCGTCGCGGCGGCCCGGCGCGGTGCCGACGGCGACCTCACCGGCCTGCGGGTCGGCGTGGTCAAAGAGCTGGGCGGCGAGGGCTACCAGGCCGGCGTCGAGGCGCGGTTCAACGACGCCGTCGCGCTGCTGTCGAAGCTGGGCGCCGAGGTCGTCGAGGTGTCCTGCCCGCACTTCACGTATGGCCTCGCGGCGTACTACCTGATCCTGCCCAGCGAGGTGTCGTCCAACCTGGCCCGGTTCGACGCCATGCGCTACGGCCTGCGCGTCGGCGACGACGGCACCCGCAGCGCCGAGGAGGTCATGAACCTGACCCGCGGCCAGGGCTTCGGCGCAGAGGCCAAGCGGCGCATCATGCTCGGCACGTACGCGCTGTCGTCGGGCTACTACGACGCCTATTACGGCCAGGCGCAGAAGGTCCGCACGCTCATCGCACGCGACTTCGAGGCCGCGTTCGCGCAGGTCGACGTGCTGGTGTCGCCGACGACGCCGACGACGGCGTTCCCGATCGGCGAGAAGGTCGACGACCCGCTGGCCATGTACATGAACGACCTGTGCACCATCCCGAGCAACCTCGCCGGCAACGCGTCGGCGTCGTTCCCGGCCGGGCTGGCGGACGAGGACGGCCTGCCGGTCGGCCTGCACGTCATGGCGCCGGTCATGGCCGACGACCGCCTGTACCTCGTCGGGGCCGCGGTCGAGAGCGCATACGCCGCGCAGTGGGGGGGAACGTTGCTGGAACAGGCACCCGCGTTGGAGGGGACAGCACAGTGAACGTCAAGTACCTGGCCAAGTTCGGCGGCTCGGCCCTGAGTGCGGGCACGGCGGTGCGCAGCCTCAGCAAGGCCCGGCGCGACAAGGACGGACTGCGGATGATCGACGCCGTCCTCAGCATCCTGTCGGTCGCCATCACCATCGCGATCATCGTGCGCGAGATCCGCGAGTCGCGGGACGAGAACAAGCCGCTGGTCGAGTTGAAGGACGGCGAATGACGGTCACCACTGCGCTGCCCTCGTTCGACGAGGCCATCGCGACGTACGAGCCCGTCATGGGCATGGAGGTGCACGTCGAGCTCGGCACCACCACGAAGATGTTCTGCGGCTGCTCGACGGCGTTCGGCGGCGAGCCGAACTCGCAGGTGTGCCCGGTCTGCCTGGGGCTGCCCGGGTCACTGCCGGTGGTCAACCGCACCGCCGTCGAGTCGGCCATCCGCATCGGCCTGGCGCTGAACTGCAGCATCGCCGAGTGGTGCCGGTTCGCCCGGAAGAACTACTTCTATCCGGACATGCCGAAGAACTTCCAGACTTCGCAGTACGACGAGCCGATCGCGTACGACGGCTGGCTCGACGTCAGCCTTGGCGGAGAGACGTCCGAGACATTCAGGATCGGCATCGAGCGCGCGCACATGGAGGAGGACACCGGCAAGTCGCTGCACGTCGGCGGCGCCACAGGGCGCATCCACGGCGCCAGCCACTCGCTGCTCGACTACAACCGCTCCGGCATTCCGCTGATCGAGATCGTCACCAAGCCGATCGAGGTGCCCGCCGCCGTCGCGCCGGCCGTCGCGAAGGCGTACGTCACTGAGCTGCGCGAGCTGATCCGCGCCCTCGGCGTCTCGGAAGCGCGCATGGAGCTCGGTCAGCTGCGCTGCGACGCCAACGTGTCGCTGCGGCTGCCCGGCGACCCGTACGGCACGCGGACGGAGACGAAGAACGTCAACTCGCTGCGGTCGGTCGAGCGGGCGGTCACCTACGAGATCCGCCGCCAGGCCGCGGTGCTGTCGTCCGGCGGCACCATCGTCCAGGAGACCAGGCACTGGCACGAGGACACCGGCGAGACCACCGCCGGGCGGCGCAAGGAGGAGGCCGAGGACTACCGGTACTTCCCGGAGCCCGACCTCGTCCCCATCGCGCCGTCCCGCGAATGGGTCGAGGAGCTGCGGGCCACGCTGCCGGAGCCGCCATCCGTCCGACGGGCGCGGCTGCAGGAGGCGTGGGGCTTCACCGACCTCGAGATGCGCGACGTCGTCAACGCCGGCGCGCTGTCGCTGGTGTTCGACACGGTGGCGGAGGGCGCGTCCGCGGGCGGCGCCAAGAAGTGGTGGCTGGGCGAGGTCGCCCGGGTCGCCAACGAGCGGGGCGTCGCGCTGGAGGACGCCGGCATCACCCCTGGCGACGTCGCCCGGGTCGAGGCGCTGATCGCCGAGGGGTCGCTGAACGACAAGCTGGCCCGCCAGGTGGTGGAGGGCGTACTGGCCGGTGAGGGCACGCCCGACGAGGTCGTGGCCGCGCGCGGCCTGGTGCTCGTCAACGATGACGCCGCGCTGGGCACCGCCGTCGACGACGCCATCGCCGCCCAGCCCGACGTCGCGGAGAAGATCCGTGGCGGCAACCTCGGCGCGGTCGGTGCGCTGATCGGCGCGATCATGAAGTCGACCAAGGGTCAGGCCGACGCCAAGCGGGCTCGCGAGCTCATCCTGGAGCGGCTGCAGGGCTGACTCCGTCAGCCGCCGGCCGGGCGGCTGACGTGCATCTGGATGGCGTAGCGGTCGCCGCGGTAGAGCGACCGGCCGAACTCGACGACGTTGCCCATGGTGTCGACCGAGACGCGCTCGATGAGGAACGCGGGGTCGTACTCCGGGACCTCCAGCCGCTTGGCCTCGGCCGGGCTCAGCCGCGCGATGGACACCGTCTGTTCTGCCGACTCGAGCCGCACGCCGAACGCCTTGGCCAGGACGTCGTACAGCGACTCGTCCCGGTTCATCACCGTGAGCAGGTTCGGGAACCGCGCGCCGGAGAGGTTGGTCCGTTCCAGGGCCATCGGGACGCCGTCGGCGGTGCGGATGCGCTCGATGGAGTGCACCGGCGCGCCCGGCTCGACGCCGAGCCGGTCGGCGATGTCGCGCGTGGCCGGGCGGGTCCGGGCCCGGTAGCTGCGCGAGCCGGGGTTCATCCCGCGGTTGCGCATGTCCTCGCTGAACGACCGGAAGATCTCCGAGTGGGTCAGGGTCGGGCGCTGCACGAACGTCCCGCGGCCGGAGACGCGGCGGACCAGGCCGCGCGCCTCGAGGTCGTTGATGGCACCGCGCACGGTCATCCGGGCCACCCCGAACCGCTCCGCCAGCACCCGCTCGGACGGCAGCAGTGAGCCGTCGCGGGACCGCTGCACCAGCGCGGCCAGGACGTCCTTGATGTGCGCGCCCTTCGCGCGGTCTCCGGTCGTGAACACGTCCGGCGCGACGTCGTTCGGCTCATGTCGCGGCCTCGGCACGGTGCGGCTCCCTTGCTCGACCAGTTGACGTCATCCTACGGACCGCCTGCGACGGCGCAGGTCAACGTGCAGGACGTTGACACCGGTCTAGACCGGTATTACGGTCGTCGCAGTGACGGACACCTTCATCAGCATCGACGGGGGAAAGTCGGCGCTGCGGCTGCTGGTCGCCACCGGCGACCGGCGGCAGACCGGGTCCGGCACGGGGATGAGCTATCGGCCCGGCGAGGACGGGGTCGAGCGCATCGTCGGCGCGGTCCGGACGGCGGCCGCCGGGGTCGAGCTGCCCGACCGCGTGGCCGGGGTGATCGCCGGGCTGACGGGGGTCCCCGGCGACCCCGGCCCGCGGCGGGAGCTCGCTCGGCGGCTCGGCGAGGTGCTGGGCGGCCCGGCGCTGGTGGCTGAGGACGTCCACCTCGCCCACGCCGGAGCGCTGAACGGCCCGGGCACCGTACTGTGCATCGGTACCGGCACGAACGTCCTGGCCATGGGGGCCGGTGGCACGTACAGCACCGTCGATGGCTGGGGTCCGGCGCTCGGCGACCGCGGCAGCGGGTACGCGATCGGCCTCGCCGGTCTGCGGGCGGCGACCGCTGCGCTCGACGGCGTCGGCCCCGGCACCGCGCTCACCGAGCCGTTCCCGGACGCCGTCGGCGGCACCGACCTCGCCGGTCTGCAGCGGTTCTACCGCGACCCGGGACAGGTCGCGCGGATCGCCGGCTTCGCGCCGGTCGTCGTCGAGGCGGCGGCCCACGACGCCGTCGCGCTGGCGATCTGCGACGCGGCGGTGGCGGACCTCGTCGCGCTCGCGACGGCCGCCGTGGCCCGGCAGCCGGACGCGGGCCGGCGCGTCTCCTGGTCCGGGCGGCTGCTCGACTCCAGCGCGCTGCTCCGTCGCCGGCTGGACGATGGGCTGCGCGAGCGCGGGCTGGAGCTCGTCGAGCCGGCCGGTTCTCCGCTGGACGGCGGCCTGACGCTGCTGCGCGGCGCGGCGCCGTACATGCGGGTGCTGGCGCGGTTGCGCGAGCAGGGCCATGCCGGAGAGACAGGGAGCGGCGGGTGAGAGTCGGACACGGATCTCAGCTCCTCGAGGTGGTGCCGGGCGAGCCGATGGGCGGCTACGCCGACCGGTCGCACGGCGTCGGCGGCGTCCTGGACCCGCTGGAGGTCCACGTCGTCACGTTCGCCGGCCGGCACCGGCTCGCGCTGGTCGTGGCGGACTTGATCTGCGTGAACACCGACGCCGCCGGCCGGATCCGGGCCGCCCTGCGGGAGCTGCGGATCGACTCCTGCTGGGTCGCCGCCACCCACACGCACGCGAGCCCCGAGGCCGGCTGCACGCCGGGCGGCGAGCCGACCCCGGCGGACGTCGCGCGGCGGCTGCTCGCGGCGACGGTCGGGGCGGCGAAGGCGGCGATCGTCGACGAGCAGGATGCGTGGCTGACCACCACGCGGGCGGACGTTGCGGGCCTGGCCGGTCGGCGCACCTCCGGCGACGCGGACCCCGTCGACATCCCCGTCGACGCCCTCGTGGTCTCCACAGCGCTGGGCGTCGCCGGCGTCGTCACGGTGTCGCCGGTGCACCCCACCGTGCTGCCGGCGGACAACCGCGACGTCAGCGCCGACCTGAACGGGGCGATCCGCCGCGCGCTCGCGGCGCCGGGGCGCTGGGTAGTCGCGGCGACCGGCGCCGCGGGGGACATCAGCACCCGGCACACCCGCCGCGGCCGGAGCACCGCGGAGCTCGACCGCCTCGCCGCGCTGGTGGCCGGCGACCTGCGCCTGGAGCCGTCGCACGAGCCCGGGCCGGACGCCGTCCGGCTCCCGCGGTCCCGGACCGTCCGGCTGGCGCCCAAGACCGCGGCCGAGGTGACGGCCGCGACGCGCGCGACGGCCGCGGAGGCGGCCGACGAGCGCAGCCGGCAGGTGTTCGAGCAGGGGCGGCGCATCGCGCGGGACCTCGCCGCCCGCCGCCGCGGCGAGCCGTACGCCGTCGACGTGCAGGCAGTACGGATCGGCGGCGTCACGCTGGTGGCGATCCCCGGCGAGCTGTTCCTGGAGCTGGGCGAGGCGATCCGCGCGGCCGCCGGCCCGGAGGTCATCGTGCTCGGCTACGCCAACGGATACCTCGGCTACCTGCCCAGCCGGAGCACGCCGCCCACGTACGAGACGCTGGTCAGCCCCGTCCGGCCGGGCAGCGGCGAGCAGGTCGTCGACGCCGCCGTCCAGGTCGCGGGGTCCGTCACAGGTGAGGAGAGCACGTGATCGCATCCGAGTACGCCGCCCGGGCCGCCGGGCTGGTCGAGCACGTCGTCGAGACGCAGCTGCCGGCGATGCGGGAGGCCGCGGAGCTGGTGGCGCGGTCGATCACCGGCGGCGGCGTGCTGCAGGCGTTCGGGACCGGCCACTCGCGGATCGTCACACTCGAGCTGGCCGGTCGAGCGGGCGGACTGGTGCCCGTCGGCATGCTCGCCGTGAAGGACCTGGTGATGTTCGGGGGCGAGGAACCCGCAGCGATCCTCGACCCGACCTACGAGCGCGAGTCCGGCCTGGCCGAGCGGATCTACGCGCTGGCCCGGCCACGTCCGGAGGACGTCTTCCTCATCGTGTCGAACTCGGGCATCAACGCCGCCGTCGTCGAGATGGCTCAGCTGGCACGCGACCGCGGGCACGGCCTCGTCGCGATCACGTCGCTGGCGCACACCCGGTCGGCCGCAGCCCGGCTCACCGAGGGGCCGCGTCTCGCCGACCTCGCCGACGTCGTCATCGACAATTGCGCGCCGGAGGGCGACGCCGCCATCGAGCTGACGCCCGGCGTGCGGATCGGTGCGGCGTCGTCGCTGACCGGGGTGCTGGTGGCGCAGATCCTCACCGAGCTGGTCTGCCGCCGGCTGCTGGAGCTGGGGGAGCGGCCGCCGGTGTACGTCTCGGCCAACCTGGCGGCGGGCGACGCGCACAACCGTATGATCCTGGAGCGCTACCGCGAGCGGGTGCGCCCGATCGAGCCCTGAGGAGAGCTTCATGAGCGACGCCGCCCGGACGGTGCGCGTCGCCGGGACCGCGCCCAGCCTCGTCGTCCGGGCCGGCTGGCTCCTGCTGCTGGCCGTTTTCTGCCTGACGATGGGCGCGCCTCTGATCATGCTGGTCCGGTCGGACGTCCGCGACGGGGTGGCGCTGGGCGAGGCCCTGTGGGACCCGGACCACCGGGCGCTGACGATCGCCGCCACCGTGCTGGGGCTGGCGCTGGTGGCCGGCATCGTGGTCACCGTGGTCCGGCTGCCCCGCAACACCACGCGCCGGGAGATCGTCGTCGATGCCGGCGGGCTGCTCGTCACCGAACACCCGAAATGGTGGCACCGGGGCGGCTGGGCGCGTATCGGCTGGGACGGCATCCAGGTCGTCAACGCGCCGGCCCGCGGCACCGGCCCCGGCCAGCTGCTCGAGCTGTACCTCACCCGCGAGGTGCCCGGCCTGCCCGCGTTCGCCGCGACGGACGTGGCGGTCGAGGCGGACACCGAGATCGAGGGCGTCCGCGTCCCCGCCCACCGGCTGCGGATCGGCGGCCTCGCCGATCCGGACGCCGCTCCCGCGGTGGCCGAGGCGGTGGCCGAGCGGCGCCCGGACCTGTTCTACGCAGGCATCCGGGTCGACCAGTGGTTCACGCCGCCGCGCCTGGCCACCGCACGCGCCGACCCGCCACCGGAGCCCCTCGCCCAGGACGACGAGGCCGCGCCTCCGCCGCCGGTCGTGCCCCGTCCGGCCGGGCCCGTCTGGCTGGCGCACGGCGAGTCGTGGCCCCGGGTGCTCGCCGCGATCCTGGTGCAAGCCGCGGTCGTGGGCGGTGGCGGGTACCTGATGAACAACCCGTTCGGCCTGCCGGCTGTGCCGTCCGTGCTGATCGCGCTCGTGCTGCTGGTGCCGTTCCTGTTCTGCTGCCTGACGCTGCCGATCACGCTGTGGCTGGTGCCGCGGTTCACCGCTGGCGTCGGCATCCTCGTCTCGGCCGACGGGCTGGTGTTCGTGCGCAAGCGGCGGTGGCGGCCGCGGGCGCTCGTGCGGACCGCCGTCAGTTGGGACTGGGTACAGGCCGCCCTCGTGCGGGACGCGTTCCACGTCGCCAACACGGCCGCCAAGCGGAACCGATCCGTCGACCTCTACCTGTACGAGAACCCGGAGCTGCCGACGCCGATCCCGGGGGTGGGCGCCGACGTGACGGCGACCCGGCACCCGCAGCCGGACTCCGTCGGCACCGCGCGCGTGGTGCACTATCCGGCGATCCGGCTGCGCCTGACCTACCGGCGGGACTTGGAGGCGCGCGGCCGGGCGCTGTGGACCGGGCCGCTGGGCGACGGGCGGGAGCCGGTCCGGATGCCGGCGCACCAGCTCCGGCCGGCGCTGCTGGCCTTCCGGCCGGACCTGTGCCACGGCTTCGACGACGTCTGGCAGGGGGTCGGGTCGGTTAGGGTCGGGCGGTGATGGCGGAGACGAGCAGCGGGGTCACTGACGGTGTGCGCGACTGGTTCGCGAACGTCCGGGTGGACGAGACACTGGCGACCATGCCCTCGTCCGTCGTCCTGGGGTTCGCCCTGGCCGGCGTCGTGCTGGCGGTGTACGGGCCGGCCTGGCGGCTGGCCGGGTACCCGGTGACGATCGTGCACGAGCTGGGCCACGTCGTCGCCGCGCTGACGGCCGGGTTCCGGCTGCGCGGCGTGACGGTGCGCGGCGACCTCTCCGGCGCGACGAACTTCTGGTCGCACAGCACGCCGGGCACGTTGTGGACCATGTGGTGGGGCTACCCCGCGCCGGCCGTCGTCGGGTGGGCGCTGGTGTGGGCGGCCACGCACGGATGGGCGCGGCTGGCGCTGGGCATCCTGGTGGTCTGCCTCGCGTTGGTGTTCCTGCTGTCGCGCAGCTGGCTCACGGTGGCCGCGGTGCTGACGACGGGGGTCGCGTTCGGGCTGGTCGGCTGGTACGGGTCGGCGTGGCTGTGCACGGTGGTGGTGTACGCGTTCGCCTGGCTGCTGACGGTGGGCGCGGTGCGCGGGCTGTGGGCCGTCGTCCGGGCGCACACCAGCGGCCGCGGCGTCCAGCAGTCCGACGCCTACCTCATGGGCCGCCGATCGTTCGTGCCCGGCGGCGTCTGGCTGCTCACCTTCGCCACCGTCATAGGGGCGTGCGCCTGGTTCAACGTCGCCTCGGTCCTCGACGCCCTCGCTTAGCCCCGCCCACCGAAGTCGATCTTGGAGTTTTCGTGGAATTCTTCGGACATTTCGGCTCCCCTCTGTTGTCAACCGGCTCGTTTGAGGGATTGCTTGGCTGCGGGCTTCCGGGAGGGTGGGCTCGGTTGTAGCGTCGGTTTCGCGGGTCCGGGAAGTGGCTGATCCGAAGTGTCGATGTG
>NZ_SMLB01000021.1 GCF_004349105.1 Jiangella aurantiaca | reverse complement strand
CCCGCCGCCCTCGCCTCCAGAGTTGATCTTGGAGAAACTGGGGAATCAACCGGACGAATCGGACGCCAACCCCGCGGTTACTCCAAGATCAACTCTGGAGGCGAGGGCGGCGGGCTCGACCCTCTCCGCGCTGGCCGAGGGCTACCTGCGCGACTCGATGATCACCGGGACCGCGACGCTCGCGCTCGTCGTCGCGGGCGGCGGCGGGGCCGTGCTGCTTGTCGCGACCGTCGCCCGTCACCGGCCGATCGGCCGGCAGTGGCTCACCATCGCGGTCGTGCTGGCGGTCAGATCGCACTGATCGCCGCCTGGACCGCATGACAATACCTACAAAGGCGCTAGGGAATCAACCGGCAGCCCACTTGCTGACATGCCGGACCTGACCGGGCGTCATGGGGCAGTTGACGCAGAACGGGCGGCTCGGCGAAGATCACGGCCATGCGAACCGTGCTGCTGACGAAGCGGGGTCACATCGACCTCATGCGCATCGCCAGCGCCGCCTGTTGACGCGCGCTCGCAGCCGGGCGTTCCAGCCCGCCGGCGGCGCGTCAATCCCTCCGCAGGCGTCCGGCCCTGCGTGACGACGTCCTCGCGTGGGCGGCTCCACCGTTTCCCCGACCGGAGGTATGCCCTCATGCCCAGATCGCCCTTGCGAGCAGCACTGACGCCGGTGGCGGCGGCCGTGCTGCTCGCGGTCCCGGTGGCGGCAGTGTCCGCCGCTCCAGCCACCGCCGAACCCTCGGCCTCGCAACCCGCGGCCCTGACCACCGGCTACCCGCAGCAGAACGTCCTGCCGGTGTGGCCGGACGACCCCAGCGACGCGTCGATCCCGATCGGCGTGATCCCGTACGACGAGATCGCCGCGAAGCTCAACGCGTTGCAGCAGGCCAGCGACCGCGTGTCCGCGCGCGTCGCGGGCCGGTCCAGCGGCGGCCGCGACCTGTACGCCGTCGTCGTGACCGCGCCCGAGACGCCGGCCGAGACCGCCCAGCAGGAGGCGTGGAAGCAGTGGCTGGAGGACGAGCCGGAGGCCGCCCGCACCGACCCGGCGCTGCTGACCGGCTACAAGACGCCGCTGTTCGTGAACGCCAACATCCACGGCAACGAGTGGGAGGGCACCGACGCCGCGCTGCGGGTCATCGAGGAGTTCGCGACGAGCACCGACCCGGCCGTCGCGGCCCTGCTCGCGCGGAACCGCCTGGTGTTCAATGTCACAGCGAATCCGGACGGCCGGGTGGCGGGCACCCGGCAGAACGCGGCCGGCTACGACCTCAACCGCGACCTCACCATCGTCTCCCAGCCGGAGACCACGCTCATCCGTGAGCTGATCGTCGACACCAAGCCGATCATCACGCTGGATCTGCACGGCTACGTGAACCCGACGCTGCTGCACCCGAGCACCCCGCCGCACAACGTCAACAACGAGTACGACCTGTACATCAAGCACGGGCTGCCGAACGCGCTGAACATCGAGCAGGATCTGCGCGCGCTCGGCTACCCGGAGACGCAGCGGGCCCGCATCCCGTTCCGCGACGACGCGCCTGGGGTGTGGGACGACTTCCCGCCGATATACGTGCCGTCGTTCGCGATGCTGCAGAGCAGCATCCCGTACACGATCGAGGCGCCGCTCAACCCGCGCGGCGCGGACCTGACGCCGGCAGAGCGGGTGCGCCGCTCGGCCATCAACACCGACGTCCACGAGGTGGCCATCAAGACCTCGCTGCAATACATCCAGGACCACCGCGAGGAGGTCATCCACGACCAGGCCGAGTGGTACCGGCGGGGCTGGGCCGGCGAGGCGCTGCGTGAGATCCCGGACGGCTACGTGCCCGGCTGGGGCCCGGAGGACCGGTACACGACGGAGTTCCCGCGTTCCTACGTCATCCCGGCGGGGGAGCGGCAACACTCGGCGCCGGCCGTGGCGCGGCTGGTCGACCTGCTGGTCACCAGTGGCGGCCGGGTCACG
The DNA here is from genome assembly GCF_004349105.1 of Jiangella aurantiaca. Classification (GTDB taxonomy): domain Bacteria; phylum Actinomycetota; class Actinomycetes; order Jiangellales; family Jiangellaceae; genus Jiangella; species Jiangella aurantiaca. The sequence goes on along the minus strand of NZ_SMLB01000021.1, from coordinate 93,831 downwards.
CAGGCGACCGAGGACTTCACCGCGAACGGCACCCGCTACCCGGCCGGCTCCTACGTCATCGACCTGCACCAGCCCAAGCGCGGCCTGGTGAACTCGCTGCTCGAGCCCGGCTACGACCTCACCGACCGGGTCGACGATCTGTACGCAGGCCCGGCGGCCTGGAGTCAGGGACTCACCTGGGGCGCCACCGTCGACACCCTGTGGGACGAGCTGCCCGACGTGCCGGTGGAGCGGGTGGACGACGGCGTTGCCACTGGCGCGCTGCCTGACGGCGACGTCGACCTGCGCCTGGACCCCCAGGACGCCGCCGACCTCCTGACGGTGAACGCGCTGCTGGCCGAGGGTGTCGGGGTGACGCGCCTGGCCGACGGCTCAGTGGTCGTGCCGCGGTCGGCGCGGGCCGAGGCGGCCGAGCTGGCCGCCGCGCACGGCGTCACGTTCACCGCGGCGCCGGAGGACTGGAGCGGCGCGCCGCTGGACGAGCTCGTCGTCGGCTACACCGGCGGCGCCGAGACGCGCGACACCCTGCTCGCGCTGGGCTTCGAGCCGCGTGCGGTCGCGGCCGCGACGCTGGCCCAGACTCTGACCGGCGACGTCGACGTGCTGCTGGTCGGCGGCACGCTCAACGTGGGCGCGCTCACGCCGGAGAACCGGGCCGCGCTGGACGCGTTCCTGGCCCGCGGCGGCGGCGTGGTCGGCCTCGGCACCGCCGGCGCGAGCTTCAGCAACGCGGCGGCGCTCCTCCCGGTGACGGCGACCGCGGGCGACAGCCTGGCCAGCGGCGTCGCGAACATCGTCAACGCGGGCGGACCGGTGACCGGCGGCGCCATCCCGCACGCGTTCATCGCCCAGCCGGTCTGGTTCACCGGACTAGGCAGCGGAGTCGTCATCGAGCAGTCGTATGCCGCCGATCCGCTGCTGGCCGGCTGGTGGGCGGCGAACGACGCCGGCACGAACGGCCAGGCCGCGGCCGCCGGGCAGGCCAGCATCGTCCGCGGCGTCGTACCGGCGGGCGCCGGCACGGTCCTGTTCGGCACCAACCCGACCTACCGGCTGCACCCGAAGGGCCTGCAGCCGCAGCTGGGCCGGGCGGTCCTGTGGGCGGCGACGGCGGACGCCTGCCCCGCCGGCCACTCGCCGGAAGAGACGGTCGCGTTCGGCGACGTGGACTCCGGCGTGGCCAACGCCCACCGCGGCGACGACGGCTGCACCATCCTCGACCTCGTCGAGGCCGGCGAGCCGTTCGCGGACCACGGCCGGTTCGTCCGCCACGTCGGTGAGGTGGTCGGCGACTTCCGTGACGGCGGCCTGATCACCGCCCGCGAGGCGGCCGCGATCACGCGCGCGGCGGCCGCGTCGGACGGCGGCCGGTAGGTCGGTTCGACCTGCTGGAGGGCTGCTGTCGGATCCGACGGCAGCCCTCCAGCGAGGTGGTGCTGCCGGCGTTCTGGCCCCTACTCGCGGACAGTCAGCTCGACGGTGACGGTGTCGCCGTCGTCGACCCCCTCGGCGGTCCGGACCGCCTTCTTGACCGGGAGCACGTAGCAGCCGCTCTTCGCGTCGGGGAAGATCGACGTGGACCAGGATGTGCCGCCGAGCCGCACGCCGACCTTCAGCGAGCCGAACCCCGGGCGGGGCGGGCGGGGACGGGCACGGATGTCGGCCGAGAGGTCGGCCGGCACGGTGACGAACACCCACGACGCCTCGCCGCCATACGCCCACAGCTCGGCGCCGAACGTGTACTGCTGCACCGCCTCAGTCTGGCAGCCGCCACCGACAACGGAACCGGCTCGGGGCCGGCACCCCCATACCGGCCCCGAGCGATCCCCCGCCGTGCGGGCTCTGTGATCCCGCCGCACCTCTAGTGGAGCGCGCCGGGGCGGACCGGCGGACCGGGCGAAGGTCCGGCGTCCGGTGGGACCAAGGTCCTCTGTGCGCCGGGACCCTCGGCCCGGGGCGTTCCTCGACATCGCCGCTGGTCGATGGGAGACTGAGCCGGGTAGCAGGGGGTTGACGTTGTCCGAGTCCGAGCAGCTTCTCCCGAAGGTGCCGCTCGATCGGCTACTGGCGGAGGTGCAGTCGCGGCTGCAGGCCGTGGTCGAGGCGCGCGACAGCGTGCACGCGCTGCTCGAGGCCGTTGTGTCCATCGGCCGGGAGCTGGAGCTCGAGACCGCCCTGCGGCGCATCGTCGAGGCGGCGATCGACCTGGTCGACTGCCGGTATGGCGCGCTCGGGGTGATCGGCGACGACGGCCAGCTCGCGCAGTTCATCCCGATCGGGGTCTCGGAGCAGGAGATCGCCCGCATCGCGGAGTGGCCGCACGGGCGCGGCGTGCTCGGCCTGCTGATCAAGGAGCCGCGGCCGTTGCGGCTGGCGGAGATCTCCGAACACCTGGAGTCGTACGGGTTCCCCCAGGGCCACCCGCCCATGCGCAGCTTCCTCGGCGTCCCGATCCGGGTCCGCGACGCCGTGTTCGGCAACCTGTACCTGACTCAGAAGAACGGCGGCCGCGACTTCGACGAGCAGGACGAGACCATCGTGACGGCGCTGGCCACCGCCGCGGGCATCGCGATCGAGAACGCCCGGCTCTACGACGCCAGCCGCCGGCGCGAGACCTGGCTGGACGCGTCGGCCGAGGTGACGCAGGCGCTGCTGTCCGGAACCGAGCTCGACGACGCACTGACGCTGATCGCCGCGCACGCGCGGACCATGTCGTCGGCGCGCGCCGCGGTCGTCGTCGCGCCGGACGACGAGGCGGCCGGACTCATGCGGGTGCTGACGGCCAACGGCGAAGGCTCCGACGCGCTCGACGGGCTGCAGTTCACCGCCGACGGCACGCTGTCCGAGGCCGTGCTGCGCTCCGGTGAGCCGCGCGTCCTCACCGAGGTCCGCCGCGGAGCGGAGCCGGCGCCGCTGCTGGACCGGCTGCCGGCCGGGCCGGCGCTGCTGGTGCCGCTGGGCGCGCCACCGCGCGTGCGTGGCGTACTGGTGCTGGTCAGGCAGCGCGGTGAGCAGCCGTTCGCAGCGCCGACGGTGCGGATGCTGCAGGCGTTCGCCAGTCAGGCCGCGGTCGGACTGGAACTGGCCGACGCCCGCAAGGACGCCGAACGGCACGGGCTGGTCGACGACCGCGAGCGGATCGCCCGCGACCTGCACGACCTCGTGGTGCAGCGGCTGTTCGCCAGCGCGATGAGCCTCACCGCGGCCGCCCGGCTGATCGACCGGCCGGACGTCGCGGCGCGGGTGGAGCGCACCGTGGACGACCTCGACGCGACCATCCGGCAGATCCGGTCGACCATCTTCGCGCTGCAGTCGTCGAAGGACGACGGGACCGAGACGCTGCGCGGCCGGCTCGTCTCCGTCGTGCAGTCAGCGGGAGAGCAGCTCGGGTTCGCGCCCGGCCTGCAGCTCGTCGGGGAACTGGACTACGGGGTGCCCGACGAGGTCGCCGACCAGCTGGTGCCGGTGCTGCAGGAGTCGCTGTCCAACGTCGTCCGGCACGCCAAGGCATCCCGGGTGAGCGCCGTCGTCGAGTCGTCCGGCGGCCGGGTGCGGGTGACCGTCGCCGACAACGGGGTCGGGCTGCCGCCGGAGCACCACAGCAGCGGGCTGGCGAACCTGGCCGAGCGGGCCGAGCGGCTCGGCGGGACGTTCAGCGCCGGGCGGGGGCCCGAGGGCGGAACGGAGGTGCGCTGGGAGGTCCCGGCCCGCCGCGGCGACGCTCAGTCCGCGTCTGCCTGACGGTCGCGCCCGCTCCACGCCCAGATCAGCTCGACCAGGACGACGCCGGCCGCGGCGCAGATCAGGCCGATGACGGTGAAGCCGGTGTTGCTGGGGTCGAGCAGGAACAGGTCCTGGGTGAACGGCAGCAGGAACATCAGCGCCGACGACGCCGCCATGACGACCACCAGCGCGATCTTCCACGGCGCGTAGGGGCGGGCCACGATCGCCAGCACCCACAGCGCGATGATCGTCAGCGTGATCAGCGCTGTGGTCGTGGCCTGCGTGCGGGAGGCGTCGGACGAGTCGCCGCCGTCGTAGGTGAGGATGTAGGCGACGAAACAGGCGATCCCGATGACGATCCCGGCCGGCACCGACGTGCGCATCACCCGGCGGACGAACCCGGGACGCGCCCGCTCGGCGTTCGGCGCGAGCGAGAGCACGAACGCCGGCACGCCGATGGTGAACCAGCCGGTGATGGTGACGTGCCGCGGGTAGAACGGGTACGGCAGCGCGTCGTACCCCACCAGGCCGGGCACGCCGACCATGAACGCCAGCAGCACCGAGTACACCGTCTTGGTGAGGAACAGCGTGGCGACCCGCTCGATGTTGCCGATGACGCGGCGGCCCTCGGCGACGACGTGCGGCAGCGTGGCGAACTTGTTGTCGAGCAGCACGATCTGCGCGACCGACCGGGTCGCCGGGCTGCCGGCGCCCATGGCCACGCCGATGTCGGCGTCCTTGAGCGCGAGCACGTCGTTGACGCCGTCGCCGGTCATCGCGACGGTGTGCCCGCGCGACTGCAGCGCGCCGACCATGGCCCGCTTCTGGTCCGGCGTGACCCGGCCGAAGACGGCGTTCTCGTCCAGCACGTCGGCCAGCGCGTCGCGGTCCGCGGGCAGCGTCCGGGCGTCGACGGTGTGCGTGGCGCCGGGCAGCCCGAGCGACCCGGCGACGGCACCCACGGAGGCGGCGTTGTCGCCGGAGATGACCTTCACGGTGACGTCCTGCTCGGCGAAGTAGGCGAGGGTGTCCTTGGCGTCCGGGCGGACCTTCTGGTCCAGCACCAGCAGCGCCGACGGTGTCACGGCGCCGGGCGCGCCGGCGGCGTCGACCGGCTGGTCGGAGCGGCCGAGCAGCAGCACCCGCAGCCCTTGGGCGGCGGTGCGCTCGGCGTCGTCGCGGGTGGCGTCGCCGGCCGGCAGGAGGACGTCCGGCGCGCCGAGGACCCAGTGTCCGTTGCCGTCGAAGCTCGCGCCGCTCCACTTGCGTGCCGAGGAGAACGGCGCCACCCCGGTGACCTGCCAGCCGGGGTCGTCCGGGTGCGCCTCGGCGATGGCCTGCAGGCTGGCGTTCGGCCGCGGGTCGGCGGCGGCGAGCGCGCCGAGCGCCGTCCGCACCGCCGCGCCGTCGCCGTCGCCGTCGAGCTCGCGCACCTCGGCCAGCCGCATCGCGTTCTCCGTCAGCGTGCCCGTCTTGTCCGCGCACACGACGTCGACCCGGGCCAGCCCCTCGATCGCCGGCAGCTCGTTGACCAGGCACTGCCGGCGGCCGAGCCGGATCACGCCGACCGCGAACGCGATGGACAGCATGAGCACCAGGCCCTCGGGCACCATCGGCACCAGCGCAGCCACCATGCCGCGCAGCGCGTCGGGCAGGTCCTGGTCGCCGGACAGCTGGTTGTACACCGACAGCGAGCCGGCCGGGATCAGCAGGTAGGTGATGAAGCGCAGGATGGTGTTGACGCCGTTGCGCAGGTCGGAGTTGACCAGCGTGAACCGGCTGGCCTCCTCGGCCAGCCGGGCCGCGTACGCCTCGCGGCCCACCTTCGTGGCCCGGTACGCGCCGTTGCCGGCCACCACGAAGCTGCCGGACATCACCGGGTCGCCCGGGTGTTTCACCACCGGGTCGGACTCGCCGGTGAGCAGCGACTCGTCGACCTCCAGGGCGTCGGCCGCCACGACCTCGCCGTCGACGACGACCTGGTCGCCCGCGCTCATCTCGATGACGTCGTCGGCGACCACCTCGTTGGGCGCCAGCTCGACGGTGACGCCGTCGCGGCGCACCCGGGGCCGGGCCTGCCCGACGATGGTGAGGCGGTCGAGGGTGCGCTTGGCCCGCAGCTCCTGGATCAGGCCGACGACGCTGTTCGCGACGATCATCGCGCCGAACAGGCCGTCCAGGATCGAGCCCGTGGTCAGCACGATCGCGAACAGCACCGCGAGGATGGCGTTGATGCGGGTGAAGACGTTGCCGCGGACGATCTCCCAGACGCCGCGGCTGGCCCGTGCCGGCACGTCGTTGGTTCGGCCGGCGGCGACCCGGGCCGCCACCTCCGCCGTCGAGAGCCCGCGCCCGACGTCGGCCGGCGCGGTCATCTCGTCGGAGGTCATGGGAAGACCCTAACGGCGCCGCGTGGCGCCACAAGGTCTTTCCTCGCCGCCTTTCCTCGGCGTCAGGTGCCGGCTCCGGCGAGACGGGTGAACGGGATCGGGCAGTCCGGGCTGCCGGCGCAGTCGCGCAGGTCGTGGCAGCCGGCGTCCACCGCGGCTTGGAGGGTGTCGCGGATCGCGGTCAGGTCGGCGATCCGCGACTCGACCTCGGCGATCTTCGCGGTGGCCCGCTCGCGCAGGTCGGCGTCGGAGCGGGCGTGCCCGCGGCCGGTGTCGACCAGCTCGGCGATCTCGTCCAGCGTGAAGCCGAGCCGCTGCGCCGCCTTGATGATGCGGACGGTGGTGACGGCGCCGGCCGGGTAGACGCGGTGGCCGCCGAGCGTGCGGTCCGGCGCGGCGAGCAGCCCGCGCCGCTCGTAGTAGCGCAGCGTCTGCAGGTTGACCCCGGCGGCTCCGGCCAGCTCGCCGCTGCGCAGCCCCGTCATCGGGTCAGCCGTTCCAGCCCGTCGAGCACCGCCGCCTGCGCCGGCGGCACCTCCACGGTCAGCGCGCCGCGGTCGCCGAACGTGAAGGTGAAGAACGCACAGCAGGCGGACTCGCGGGCAGCGAGGTCGCGGGCCGTCGCGAGGACCGCGGGGTCGTCGTCCAGCGTGAGCCGCAGCCGGGTGGGTGACATACGGTCCGGCTGCCGGGCGGAGCGGGCGAACAGGTCGGCGAACTCGGCCAGTCGCAGCGGCCGGTCCGCCGACGGCAGGGTGCACGAGTCGGGAAGGAACGAAGCGTCGGCGATGATGTCCATATCCCGACGGTAAACCCGTACCCGGGTACCGGTTGCAACCCCTGTTCCGCCATCTCCTGGGCGCCCGACCTCCACCCCCGAGTTGATCTTGGAGTAATCGTGGTGTTGCCGGGTGGAATGTCCGTTTGATTCCACGGTTACTCCAAGATCAACTTCGTGGGCGGGGTCAGGGGAGTGTGTCGACGACACCTACGCGGCCGCCTGGACGTCGCCCCGGCTCACGACGGTGCGGCAGCCGATGCGCGAGATGGGCCGGGTGGCGCTGCGGACGCTGCTGTCGCTGGCGCAGGGGCAGCGCCCGGAGACCTACCACTTCGAGCTCGCGACCACGTTGATCGAGCGCAGCTCCATGGCACCCCTGGACTGATCACGCCCCTCTGCTCGCGTTGATCTTGGACTTGTTCGGCCATCTATCGGACATTCCGGGCTGCAATTGCCGAACAACTCCAAGATCAACGGAGAGGCGGGGCGGGCGCTGTTCACGCAGTCGTAACGCAACGGTGGTCCATGTCACGCGGCCGTAATGGTCGCCGCACGCCCGAGTAACGACGGGTCGCCACGATCACAGGGACGTGGCCGGCCTGTGAACGGGCCGGCGTTCCGACTCGGCTAGGAGCCAACGATGCCCGAACTCAGCGCGGGCGATACCGCGTGGGTGCTCACGAGCGCGGCTCTCGTTCTGCTCATGACCCCCGGACTGGCCTTCTTCTACGGCGGCATGGTGCGCGCCAAGGCGGTCCTCAACATGCTCATGATGAGCTTCCTGGCGCTGGCGATCGTGCCGGTCCTCTGGGTGCTGTGGGGCTACACGCTCGCGTTCGACGGCACCAACGGCGGCCTGATCGGCGGGCTCGGGAAGTTCGGCCTCGACGGCGTGGGCCTGGACTCGATGCACCCCGGCGGGCTGCCCATACCCGAGTTCTCCTTCGTCGCGTTCCAGGCGGTCTTCGCCATCATCACCGTGGCGCTGATCAGCGGCGCGATCGCCGAGCGGGCGTCGTTCCGGGGGTGGGCGCTGTTCGTGCCGCTCTGGCTGACGCTGGTCTACCTTCCGGTCGCGAACTGGGTGTGGGGCGGCGGCTGGATCTTCGAGCTGGGCGCGCTGGACTTCGCCGGCGGCACCGTCGTGCACATCAACGCCGGTGCGGCGGGCCTGGCACTGGCGTTGGTGCTCGGCAAGCGGATCGGCTGGCCGCAGCAGCCGATGCGGCCGCACAACCTGCCGTTCGTACTGCTGGGCGCCGGGCTGCTGTGGTTCGGCTGGTTCGGGTTCAACGCCGGCTCGGCGCTCGGCGCGAACGGGCTGGCCTCGGCGGCGTTCGTCAACACGATGGTGGCGACGGCGGCGGCGGTCCTGGGCTGGCTGCTGGTCGACGTCGTGAAGCAGAAGCACTCGACGACGCTCGGTGCGGCGTCCGGCGCGATCGCCGGTCTGGTCGCCATCACGCCGGCCTGTGCCTACGTCAGCCCCATCGGTGCGATCATCATCGGCGTCGTCGCGGGCGCGGTGTGCGCCCTGTGCGTCGGGCTCAAGTACCGGTTCGGCTACGACGACTCGCTCGACGTGGTCGCGGTGCACCTGGTGGGTGGCGTCGTCGGCACGCTGATGATCGGCCTGCTGGCGTCGGCGGACTTCACCGGCGAGGCCGAGGGCCTGTTCTACGGTGGCGGCGTGGACCTGCTGTGGCGGCAGGCGGTGGCCGCGGCCGTCGTCATCGTCTTCTCGTTCGTCGTCGCCTACGTGCTCGGGAAGATCATCGACGCGACTGTCGGGTTCCGGGTCAGCGAAGAGGAGGAGGTCGACGGCATCGACCTCAACAGCCATCTCGAGACCGGCTACGAGCTGACCTCGACGTCGGCCGGCCCCACCCGGAGCGCGGCCGCCGCGCCCGCCCGCGCCGAGTCCGCACAGGGAGCGTGACCACATGAAGCTCGTCACCGCCGTCATCAAGCCGTTCAAGCTCGACGAGGTACGCAAGGCGCTCGAGGCGTTCGGCGTCAACGGCATGACCGTCACCGAGGCCAGCGGCTACGGCCGGCAGAAGGGGCACACCGAGGTGTACCGGGGTGCGGAGTACACCGTCGACCTCGTGCCGAAGGTGCGCCTGGAGGTGCTGGTCGACGACCTCGACGTGGACCAGGTGCTGGGGGTCATCGCCGAGGCGGCCCGGACCGGCAAGATCGGCGACGGCAAGATCTGGGTCACGCCGGCCGAGGCGGTCATCCGGGTGCGCACCGGGGAGACCGGGCCGGACGCGCTCTGAGCACCGCCACCGACCGGTTCGTCGCGCTGCGCCGGGCGATCGTCGACGACGACCGCCTCGGCGCGGCGCAGCGAGCCCAAACGCTGTCGGAGCTGGCCGACGGGTGGCTGGCACGTCTGTTCGCGGATGTGCCGGCCACCACGCGCCGCGGGTACGCGCTGGTCGCCGTCGGCGGCTACGGACGACGTGAGCTGCTGCCCGGCAGCGACCTCGACGTGCTGCTGCTCGTCACCAGCCGCGGCGATCCGGGCGCCGTCGCCGACGCCGTGTTCTACCCGGTGTGGGACGCCGGACTCGCACTGGACCACTCCGTGCGCACGCTCGGCCAGGCGGTCGACGTGGCCGCGTCCGACCTCAAGGCGGCGCTCGGCCTGATCGACGCCCGGCACGTAGCCGGCGACGAGGCGCTGACGGAGAAGCTGCGCGCCGACGTCCGCGACGGCTGGCGCAAGCAGGCCGCGGCCCGGTTGCCCGAGCTGGCCGCGATGTGCCGCGACCGCGCGGCTGGCGTGGGGGAGCTGGCGCACCTGCTGGAGCCGGACCTCGTCCAGGCCTACGGCGGGCTGCGCGACACGCTGGCGCTGCGGGCCGTGACGGCGTCCTGGATCGCCGACCGCCCGCGTACCCCCGAGGTCGACCTCGCCCGGCGGTGGCTGCTGACCGTCCGCGACGCGCTGCACCGCACGACCGGGCGGCGGCAGGATCGGCTGCTGTTCGAGAACCAGGACGACGTCGCCGCGAAGCTCGGCCTGCTGGACGCGGACCCGCTGCTGCGCCGCGTCGCCGAGGCCGGCCGCAGCATCGCCTACGCCTCCGACGTCACCTGGCGCGACGTCGAGCGGACGCTGGCCGGCCGGCGGCGGCGCGGACGGCGCCAGCAGCTGGTCCGCCGCCCGCTGGCCGGCGGCGTCGACGAGTACGACGGCGAGGTGGTGCTCGCGCGCGACGCCGAGCCCGCCCGCGACGCCGTCCTGCCGCTGCGGGCGGCCGCCGCGGCGGCGCAGGCCGGCCTGGTGCCGAGCCCGCAGACACTGGCCCGGCTGGCCGCCGAGTGTCCGCCGCTGCCGGAGCCGTGGCCCACCTCGGGCCTGGACGCGCTGGTCAGCCTGCTCGGCGCCGGGCCGGGCATCGTGCCGGTGTGGGACGCGCTGGAGGCGGCTGGGCTGGTGGTGCGCTGGTTCCCGGAGTGGGAGCGGATCCGCTACCGGGCCACCCGCACGCCTGTGCACCGGCACACCGTCGACCGGCACCTGGTCGAGACCGCTGCCGTCGCCTCCCGGCTGACCCGCCGGGTGGCCCGGCCGGACCTGCTGCTGCTCGCCGCGCTCGTGCACGACCTCGGCAAGGGCGTGCCCGGCAACCACTCCGAGGCGGGCGAGCCGATCGCCGTCGCGCTCGGCCGGCGGCTCGGGCTGACCGAGGACGATGCGTCGACGCTGGGCCGGCTGGTCCGGCACCACCTGCTGCTGCCGGAGACGGCGACCCGGCGCGACCCGGACGACCCGGCCACGCTCGCGACGGTGGTGGACGCCGTCGGCACCCGCGAGTTCCTGGAGCTGCTGGCCTGCCTGACCGAGGCCGACGCGACCGCCGCGGGGCCGATCGCGTGGACGCCGCTGCGGTCGCGGCTGGTCGGCGACCTGGTCGAGCGGACCGGGCTGGTGCTGGCCGGCGCCGCGCCTCCCGAGCCCGCCCGGCTGACGGCCGAGCAGGCCACGCTGGCCGCGGCCGGGACGCTGGCCGTGCGGGTGACCCCACCGGACGGCGACGCCGCGGGCCTCGCGACGGTGACCGTCGTCGCGCCGCGGGGGCCGCGGGTGCTCGGCGTCGTCGCGGGCGTGCTGGCGCTGCACCGCCTCGACGTCCGCTCCGCCAGCGCGTACACCGCCGGCGACGCCGTCGTGCTGGTCTGGCAGGTGGTCGCGCGCCGCGGTGGCGGGCCGGACGAGGTCCGGCTGCGCGAGGACGCCGCCCGGGCGCTCGGCGGCAGCCTCGACCTGGGGGAGCGGCTGGCCGCTCGCGCCGCGGAGTGGCGGGGGCGGGTGATCGCGCACGCCCGGCCGCGGGTCGAGCTGCTTCGCGACGTGTCGGCGGACGCGACGGTGCTGGAGATCCGCGCGCACGACGAGCCGGGCCTGCTGCACCGGGTCGCGACGGCGCTCAGCGGGCCGGGTGTCGTGATCCGGTCCGCCGTCGTCGGAACGCTCGGGTCCGAGGCGATCGACGTCTTCTACCTGGTCGACGGCGCCGGCGCGCCGCTGTCCGCGGCGGCCGAGGAGACGGCGGTCGACGCCGCCCGCGCCGCGCTCGCAGGTGCGGACGACGGCGCGCCCTGACCGGTACCGGGCAGGCGGAGGAAGCCCTCGCTCACCAGGCGGCGGAACAACACCAGCCGGTCCTCCGCCGCCAGGGTGCCCGGAAGGTCGGCCGCGGACACCGGCAAAGGCGCGGTCACCAGCCACTCGAGCTCCGACTCCAGGCGAGCTGGCATGGACAGGCGGCGGGTCCCGGACGCCAGCACCAGCCGCCCGTCCTCGCGCAGGTCGACGGACCAGGTGTCGCGGTCATGCCGGTCCAGAGGCGTGGTCAGATCCAACTCGGGGCCGGCCGCGATGCCGCACAGGTAGCCGTCCACGTCGGGCGTGAGCCGGCTCATGGCCACGGCCGCCATGCGGTCGATCAACGCGGCAGGCTCGGCTCGCCGGCGCAGCTGTGCCAGCGCCGAACTCACGCCGTCGACGGCCATCGAACGTGCGTCGGCGTCGCGAGCGAAGGCCGTCGGCAGCGCGCGGCGGCCGGCCGGATTTCGGCGGGCAACGTCATCGACGGCGGCATGCAGGACGTCTGCCCACGTCAGAGTGAGCACGCCCACCGCGAGATGCACAGACACCGCATCCGTCGACTGCGCCTCGTGCACGAGCCCGCGCGGCACGTAGAGCACGTCGCCCGCGGCGACCTCGACCACAACCGGCGGAGCTGAGGGCGCGTGCTCCTCGCGCCGATAGTGCTGCGAGTTGAGCGGCACCGGGACCGGGATGTCGTACAGCTTCCATACCTTGGTGCCGGCGACCTGGACCACGAAGACGTCGTGGGTGTCATAGTGCGCGGCGAGGCCCTGTGCGTGCGCCGGGGTCACGTAGGCGTTGGCCTGGACACCAGCGCTGAGCTCCCGGCCGAGGTCATTGCAGAAGTCGCGCAGCGCCGCGGACCGCCCCTGCAGGAAGGACAACACCAGCGACGACCCAGCCCGGAACTGCTCGTAGAGCCACTCGGGCCCGCCTGGAGAGGTGGACGCCCGGCCGCGTGCCGCACCACCGGCGAGCGCCGGCTGGGCCTCCGCGTCCTCGTCCGGATCTCCGGCCGGCCCCAACGGCCCGCCGGCCGCCCGGATCTGGCCCGCCTCGAGGTTCGACGTCGCCACCAGCGCATCGATGTCGCGTAGCGTGACCAGGTCCGCATAGTAGCCAGGGTCACCGCGGTCGACATGAAGGTACGCGGTTTCCCAGTAGTGGCGGAGGAACAGGTCAGCGTCGTGTGGCGCCAGCAGCCGGGCGAGGCTCCAGGGCCTCGGGCCGGGCTGGCTCAAGCCGGATGCCATGCGGCATCGGTGGGGTCGGGGTCGGTGACGAAGTAGCCGTCCGTCCCATCCCAGTCCCAGCCGTAGATCTTGTCCCTCGCATCGTGGTCGTGGATGTCAACCGCGCGCGGCGAGTGCGCCGAGACGTTGGCTGCCTGGACCCGGTTCCAGAACTCACGCGCGTCCTCGCGCTGGAAGTCCGTGTCTGTGAGCAGGCCCTTCGTCCGGGCGAACGTAGCCAGCTTCGCCTTCGCCGCTACGGGACCTTGTTCGTAGGTCATGCTGAACCCCCCCGGGAAGATCGCTCCCTAGCTGCGGATTCTGCTCCTGCTGCTGGGCGGTGTCCACCCCCACCCGCCGGAGACGGAACTCCGGCTGGGAATGAGGATGTCCCGCCGTCGCGACGATGTATTCGTCCGTCGCATGTCAGCACTCATCTTTGATCTTGGCTGATGACCCTTCTGGGCGATGGCGAATTGTCGCCGCTATTGTCGGCGAAGGGCATAGATCCACTTCACTTGGCGCATGTCCGGCGTATACGACCGGGCACGCTTGATCATGGAGAAGGTCGGCTCTGGAGTCGCGGGAAACCCGACCTTCTCCATGATCAACTCGGTGGCGGAGCTGTGAGTGCCCTGGCCGGGTCGGCCAGGCCCGCGCGGGCGGCCGACGCCCGACGCGGTCGCCGTCCTCCTGCCGTACCTCATGTGAGGCGGCCGCTGTCAGTGGTGACGGGTATCGTCGGGCCTGTCGCCTGCGAAGACACCGGAGGGATCACGAACCATGCCCCGCGTCGCCCTGGTCACGTGCGCCGAGCTGCCCGATCTGGACACCGACGACCAGTTGGTGGTCGAGCCGCTGCGCTCGCACCGCGTCGAGGTCGAGACGCCGGTCTGGGACGATCCCGCCGTCGACTGGACGGCGTTCGACCTCGCCGTCCTGCGCAATCCGTGGGACTACGCCCGTCGCCGGGAGCAGTTCCTGGCCTGGGCGCACGCCGTCCCGCGGCTGCTCAACCCGGCGAAGGTGGTCGAGTGGAACACCGACAAGGTGTACCTGCGCGAGCTGGCCGCCGCCGGGCTGCCCGTGGTCCCGACGACGTGGCTGGCCCCGGGCGACGCGGGCGACCCGGCCGCCGTCCTCCCGAGCGAGGGCGAGTACGTCGTCAAGCCGTCGGTCAGCGCCGGCTCCGCCGACACCGGGCGCTACCGGCTCGACGACGCGGAGCAGCGCGCCCTCGCCGTCGCGCAGGCCGAGAAGCTCCTGGCCCGCGGGTCCACCGTCATGCTGCAGCCGTACCTCAGCGCCGTCGACACCGCCGGCGAGACCGCCATGCTGCACATCGGCGGCGAGTTCAGCCACGCCATCCGCAAGGGCGCCCTGCTCGACGGGCCCGACCTGCGTGACGGCCGGCCGCTGTGGAGCGAGCAGATCGACCCGCGCGAGCCGACCCCCGCCGAGGCCGAGCTGGCCCGGCGCACGCTCGACGCCATCCCGGGCAGCGACGGCCTGCTGTACGCGCGCGTCGACACCATACCGGGCCCCACAGGAACGCCTGTGATCCTTGAAGTAGAGCTGACCGAGCCGAGCCTGTTCCTGGCCACGTCGCCGGGAGCGCCGGAACGCCTGGCGGGGGCCATCGTCGCGCGCCTCCATGGCCGATGACCGACCGCGACGTCCCAGCCCTGCGGCGAGGCGCACAAGGGGAAGGCCAACGGGTAGCATCGACCCGGCCCGAAACGGCGGCCACACACCACACCGACCGAGGAGCAGTCGTGTCCGAACAGATCCGCATCGTCGTCGCCGGAAGCGAGCGACAGGTCGATGCGGGCACGACGGCGGCCGGCCTGTTCGCCGACGACCCCACGATCATCGCGGCGCGGGTCGGCGGTACGCTCGTCGACCTCGCCCGGGTGCTGGGCGACGGCGACGACGTCGAGCCGGTCGCCATCGACTCGCGCGACGGCCGCGACATCCTGCGCCACTCGACGGCGCACGTCATGGCGCAGGCGGTGCAGGGTCTGTACCCGGAGGCCAAGCTCGGCATCGGCCCGCCGGTCGAGAACGGCTTCTACTACGACTTCGACGTCGCCGAGCCGTTCACCCCCGACGATCTCAAGAGCATCGAGAAGAAGATGCAGCAGATCGTCAAGGAGCGGCAGTCGTTCGTCCGCCGTCCGGTCAGCGACGACGAGGCCCGCGCGGAGCTCGCGGCCGAGCCGTACAAGCTGGAGCTCATCGGCCTCAAATCGGCAGCAGGCCACAGTGCTCCAGAGGGGGCGTCCGCCGAGGTCGGCGCCGGCGAGCTGACGATCTACGACAACGTGAAGCCGGACGGCGAGCTGGCCTGGAAGGACCTCTGCCGCGGCCCGCACCTGCCGACCACCCGCAACATTCCGGCGTTCAAGCTCATGCGCGTCGCCGCCGCCTACTGGCGGGGGAGCGAGAAGAACCCGCAGCTGCAGCGCATCTACGGCACCGCCTGGGAGAGCCGCGAGGCGCTCAAGGACTACCTCGACCGCCTCGCCGAGGCGGAGCGGCGCGACCACCGCAAGCTGGGCCGCGAGCTCGACCTGTTCAGCTTCCCTGACGAGCTCGGCTCCGGCCTGCCGGTGTTCCACCCCAAGGGCGGCGTCATCAAGCGGGAGATGGAGGACTACGTCCGCCGCCGGCACCTGGAGGAGGGCTTCCAGTACGTCGGCACCCCGCACATCACCAAGCAGGGCCTGTTCGAGACCTCCGGGCACCTGCCGTACTACGCCGAGGGCATGTTCCCGCCCATGGAGGTCGAGGGCAGCTCGTACTACCTCAAGGCCATGAACTGCCCGATGCACAACCTCATCTACCGCTCCCGCGGCCGGTCCTACCGCGAGCTGCCGCTGCGGCTGTTCGAGTTCGGCTCGGTGTACCGGTACGAGAAGTCCGGCGTGGTGCACGGCCTCACCCGCGTGCGCGGCATGACGCAGGACGACTCCCACTCCTACGTCACCCAGGAGCAGGCGGCCGACGAGATCCGGCACTTGCTGGACTTCGTGCTCGGGCTGCTCAAGGACTTCGGGCTGGACGACTACTACCTGGAGCTGTCCACCCGCGACCCCGAGTCCGACAAGTTCATCGGCACCGACGAGCAGTGGGAGGAGGCGACCCGCATACTCGAGGAGGTCGGCAAGGCGTCCGGACTCGAGCTGGTTCCCGACCCGGGCGGCGCCGCCTACTACGGCCCGAAGATCTCGGTGCAGACCCGCGACGCCATCGGCCGGAGCTGGCAGATGTCGACCATCCAGCTCGACTTCAACCAGCCGGCCCGGTTCGAGCTGGAGTACCAGGCGGCCGACGGTTCGCGGCAGCAGCCGGTGATGATCCACTCGGCGAAGTTCGGCTCCATCGAGCGGTTCATCGGCGTGCTGACCGAGCACTACGCGGGCGCGTTCCCGCCTTGGCTGGCGCCGGTGCAGGCGGTCGGCATCCCGATCGCCGACGAGCACGTGCCCTACCTGGAGCGGCTCGCGGCGAAGCTGCGCGAGCGAGACATCCGGGTCGAGGTCGACGACTCCGACGACCGCATGCAGAAGAAGATCCGCAACGCGCAGAAGCAGAAGATCCCGTTCATGCTCATCGCGGGCGACGACGACGTCGCCAAGGACGCGGTCTCCTTCCGCTACCGCGACGGCAGCCAGAAGAACGGCGTGCCGGTCGACGACGCGATCGCCGAGATCGTCGACGCGGTGAAGCGCCGCATCCAGGTCTGACTGAGCCGGTCACGGCGTGTCGAGGCTATCGTGTGTCCATGTCCATGGATCGTCGTGCGCAGGTCCCCAGCGAGGGAGTGACGAGCGGGGCCGAGGCGGCGGCGCAGATCCTCGCTGCCGAGCCCATGGATGTGCCCCGGGTCGACGACCCACGGGGCGAGCTCGATCAGCTGCGAGGCCGTCGCGCGTGATCATCGGTGATATCCGCGGGTTGCGGAGTGTCCACTCGCGTCCCGGTGCCCCCACGACCACATCCGGGGAGTGACAGTGCCCGAGACCGACCGCCTGGAGCGGCTGTGGACGCCGTACCGGATGGCCTACATCACCGGCGAGCCGGGCAACGGACGCGACGGTGAGGGCTGCCCGTTCTGCGAGATCCCGAAGAAGTCCGACGAAGACGGGCTGATCCTGCACCGCGGCGAGACGATGTACGCGGTGCTGAACCTGCACCCGTACAACCCCGGCCACCTCATGGTCGTCCCGTACCGCCACACGGGCGTGTTCGAGACGCTCACCGACGAGGAGTCGCGGGAGCTCACGGCGATGACGCAGGACGCGGTCCGGGCCGTGCAGGCGGCGTCGAGCCCGCACGGCTTCAACGTCGGCCTCAACCTCGGCGGCGTCGCCGGCGGGTCGCTCGCTGACCACCTCCACCAGCACGTCGTGCCACGGTGGAGCGGCGACGCCAACTTCATGACCGTCCTCGACAACACCAAGATCATGCCGCAGCTGCTCGCCGAAACGCGGGCGCTGCTGGCCGCCGCCTGGCCCGAGTAGGAGGCCGGCCGCTCAGCGGGCCCAATGGTTGTCGTGGTGGTCGTAGAACGCCGCGCGCTCCTCGTCGCTCATCCGCCCCGCCGCTACGTCGATCAGCCCTTCGAAGTAACCCTCGCGCGGCGCGCCGGGCGTGAACAGCAACAGCATCGACGCCGGCACTCCGGTGATGCTGCGGAACCCGTGCAGCCCGCCGGGCGGGACGTAGACGTAGTCGCCGGCTGTGGTCTCGATCCACTCGGTGCCGGTGTAGATGCGCATGGCCCCGGAGAGCACGAAGAACGACTCCGAGATGGTCCGGTGGAAGTGCGGCGCGGGACCGGACTCCTCCGGGCCGGCGGTCCATCGGTACAGGCCGAACTCGCCGTCGGTGGAGGCGCCCGTGGCGAGGTAGTCGATGGTGACGCCGGACGACGGATAGACGAGGTCCGGCCGCTGCGTCGCCGGCCGGTAGGTGGCGCTGACCTCGCCCATGTCGGCGTTGTAGCGGGGAGCGGGGTAGGAGGGCAGGCTCACGGTCGGTTTCTCCTTCTCGTCGGGATCGACTCACTCGTCGTCAACGCGGGTTCGGGCCCGACCCATGCCCGCACGCGGCCCGGGCCGGTCACGGCGAGCGGGGCGAACCGCGCAAGCCGTTCTCCAACACCGCCGAACCCGGCTCGAGCAGCGCGGACAGCTCGCGCAGCCAGCGGGTCCGCGGCCAGGTGTCGTGTTCCAGCGCCGCGTAGGCGGGCAGTGCCGCGTCATAGCCCGCCCGGACGAGATCCGCCGGGTCGTCGCCGAGGAGCACTTCGCGCTCGGCCTTGGTCGGTGCGTGGCCGCGGACCTCCGCGGGGATCCGCGGCCACACCTCGTCGGCCAGGAACCGTTGCAGACGCTCTCGTCGCGCCTCCTCCTCCTCGTCTGCCGTCATGGTGTCACGGTGCCCGCAACGGCAGGGCTCGGGCAACTACGCCGAGCTGTCGGCCGTCACCTTGGCGGCGAGGTTGTGCGGCATCGGCTCGTAGCGGGCGAAGCGCCGGGTGAAGGTGCCGGTGCCGTGGCTCATGGCCCGCAGGTCGATCGCGTACCGCACGATCTCCGTCTGCGGCACGTCCGCACGCACCACCGTCCGCCCCGCACCCACCGCCTCGGTCCCGAGCACCCGGCCGCGCCGCCCGGCGAGGTCGCCCATCACGGTGCCCACGTAGTCGTCCGGGACCATGACGGACAGCTCGTCGACCGGCTCGAGGAGGTTCACCCCGGCCGCCGCGGCCGCCTCGCGCAACGCCAGGCCGCCGGCGGTCTGGAAGGCCATGTCCGACGAGTCGACGCTGTGCGCCTTGCCGTCGTACAGGGTGACCTTGATGTCGACCATCGGGTAGCCGGCGACGGTGCCGCGCTCCATCTGCGCCCGCACGCCCTTCTCGACCGACGGGATGAACTGGCGCGGGACGGAGCCGCCGACGACCTTGTCGACGAACTCGAAGCCGCCGCCTTCGGGGAGCGGCTCGACCTCGATCTCGCAGACGGCGTACTGGCCGTGCCCGCCGGTCTGCTTGACGTGGCGCCCGCGGCCGTTCGCCTTGCCGGCCAGCGTCTCGCGCAGCGGCACCCGCAGCGCGACGGTGTCGACGTTGACGCCGTGGCGGGTGCGCAGCCGGTCCAGGACGAGATCGGCGTGCGCCTCGCCCATGGTCCACAGCACCAGCTGGTGCGTCTCCGGGTTGTTCTCGACCCGTAGCGTCGGGTCCTCGGCGACCAGCCGGGACAAACCCTGCGCGAGCTTGTCCTCGTCGGCCTTGGCGGACGGGACGATCGCGAAGGGCAGCAGCGGCTCGGGCATCGACCACGGCCGCATGATCAGCGGGTCGTCCTTGGCGGACAGCGTGTCGCCGGTCTCGGCCCGGGACAGCTTGGCGATCGCGACGATGTCACCGGCGTGTGCCTCGGGGACCGGCCGCTGCGTCTTGCCGAGAGGGCAGGACAGCGCGCCGATGCGTTCGTCCTCGTCGTGCTCCTCGTGCCCGCGGTCGGCCAGGAAGTGACCCGAGACGTGCACCGTCTGGTCCGGGCGCAGCGTTCCGGAGAACACCCGGACCAGGCTGACGCGGCCCACGTACGGGTCGGACGTGGTCTTGACGACCTCGGCCAGCAGCGGGCCGGCGGGGTCGGCGGCGATGTCGTCGCGCGGCGTGCCGTTCAGCGATGTCACCTCGGGCAACGGGTGCTCGGCGGGGGAGGGGAAGCCGCCCGCGATGACCTCGAGCAGCTCCTGGGTGCCCAGGCCGGTCGCAGAGCAGACCGGGATGACCGGGTGGAACGAGCCGCGCGCGACCGCCCGCTCGAGGTCGTCGACGAGCACCTTCAGCTCGATGTGCTCGCCGGCGAGGTAGCGGTCCATCAGACTCTCGTCCTCGGACTCCTCGATGATGCCCTCGATGAGCTCGCCGCGGGCCTCCTCCAGCCGGGCGGCCTCGTCGTCCGACGGGTCGCGCTCGGTGCGCTTGCCACCGTCGTAGGTGAAGACCCGCTCGCTGAGCAGGCCGACCAGGGAGTCCGTCCCGCTGGGCAGGTAGAGGGGCAGCACCTTGTCACCGAAGCCCTCCCGGATCGCGGCCAGCGTGCCGGCGTAGTCTGAGCGGGGGTGGTCCAGCTTGGTCAGGACGACGGCGCGCGGCATGCGCACCGCCTCGCACTCGGCCCAGAGCAGCCGGGTGGTGCCGTCGATCGGCTCGGCCGTCGACACCACGAAAAGGGCGCAGTCGGCGGCGCGCAGCCCGGCCCGCAGGTCCCCGACGAAGTCGGCGTAGCCGGGGGTGTCCAGCAGGTTGATCTTGGTCTGTTCGTGCAGCAGCGGTGCGAGCGCCAGGCCGACCGACCGCTGCTGGCGGATCTCGCTCTCGTCGTGGTCGCTCACCGTGGTGCCGTCCTCGACCCGGCCGGCCCGGTGGATCGTCCCGGACGCGACGAGGAGGGCCTCGACGAGCGTGGTCTTGCCGGCGGAGGCCGGGCCGACGAGAGTGACGTTGCGGACGTCGACCCCGTCGGCCGGAGGTACGCCTCCGGCGTCGGTCTGCTCTCCTGCCTGGTGTCGTGCCGCCATGAGCCAGCCTCCTGCCTCGCAGGCGACGCGGCCCGGCGGTTCCAGCGCCTCGTTGCGCCGCCGCGGATCGTAGATGTGGTGATGGCCACTTTGGTGCGCGACGCGTGGATGCGCAAGGGTGATCGGCATAACGCCAGTAGCATGGCCGCGCCGGGTGCCGCTCAGTCAGCGGGCCGGTTTCGGACATCTGGAGTCGAACGGACGGGCGATGCTCGACAAGTACACCAGGGTCTACTCGACCCGCATCCTGACTCCCGCCGCGCGCGGGCTGCTGCGGCTGGGTCTGGGCCCGGATGCGGTGACGGTCATCGGCACCCTCGGCGTCGTCGCCGGTGCGCTGATCTTCTACCCGCAGGGGGAGTTCTTCTGGGGGACGCTGTTCATCACGGCGTTCGTCTTCTTCGACAACATCGACGGCATCATGGCGCGGCTGCAGGGCCGGACCAGCAAATGGGGTGCGTTCCTCGACTCCACGCTGGACCGCTTCGGCGATGCCGCGATCTTCGGCGGGCTGGCATTGTGGTTCGCCGGCGACGGCGACGACCTGCGCATGGTGGCGCTGCTGATCGCCTGCCTGACGCTGGGCGCCGTCGTCTCCTATGCCAAGGCGCGGGCCGAGAGCCTGGGCTACACCGCCGGCGGCGGCATCGCCGAGCGGGCCGACCGGCTGGTCGCGATCCTCGTCGTCACCGGGCTCGTCGGGCTGTTCGACCTGCCCATGGTGGTGCTCGAGGTGCTGCTCTGGCTGCTGACGGCGGCCAGCGCGTGGACGGTGTGGCACCGCGTCAACACGGTGCGACGGCAGGCGGCCCTGGAGTGAGTGCATTCAGCGACTGGCGCCAGCTGTGGCTCTACAGCACCGGCTGGAAAGCGGTCCAGCACATGCCGGAGAAGGCGGCCTACCGGTCGTTCCGGACCATCGCGGACTTCTTCTGGCGCCGCGGCAGTCCGTCGGTGCGGCGGCTGGAGCTGAACCTGGCCCGCGTCGGCAAGTGGTCGCCGGAGGAGCTGCACGAGCTCACCCGGCTCGGCGCCCGCTCGTACATGCGGTACTGGTGCGACGCGTTCCGGATGTCGGAGTGGAGTCACGAGCGCATCCTCGACCGGGTCCGGGTGATCGACGAGCACCACTTCCGCGACGCCCTGGCCGCCGGCCGGGGCGTCGTCGTCCCGCTGCCGCACATGGGCAACTGGGACTGGGCCGGCGCGTGGGCCTGCCTCACCGGCGCCCCGCTGGCGACGGTGGCCGAGCGGCTGCGCCCGGAGAAGCTGTACGAACGGTTCGTCACCTACCGCGAGGCGCTCGGCATGACGGTGCACCCGCTGGGCGGCGAGGGCGTCATGAGCGCGCTGGCCGAGCACCTGGGCCGCGGCGGTCTCGTCTGCCTGCCGGCCGAGCGCGACCTGTCCCGCCGCGGCATCCCCGTCACGCTGTTCGGCGAGCCGACCCGGATGCCGGCCGGCAGCGCGATGCTGGCGCTGCGCACCGGCGCCGCGCTGATCCCCGCCACGCTCGCCTACGAGGGCCGCGAGCCCGACCACGGCCTGGTCATCCGGTTCCACGAGCCGATCGAGCCGCCGGAGGAGCGTGGCGAGCGGCTGGCCACCATGACGCAGCGGATCGCCGACGCGTTCGAGATCGGTATCGCGGCCAACCCCCAGGACTGGCACATGACGCAGCGGCTGTTCCTGGCCGATCTCGACCCGAACGACCCGCGGCGGCGGATCCAGCCGGTGACGTCGTGAAGGTCGGCATCGCCTGCCCGTACTCCTGGGACGTCCCGGGCGGCGTCCAGGTGCATATCCGCGACTTCACCGAGGAGCTGACCCGGCGCGGGCACACGGTCTCCGTCCTGGCCCCGGGCGATGACGACGACGACCTGCCGCCGTACATCACCACCGTCGGGCGGCCGGTGGCGATCCCGTACAACGGGTCGGTGGCGCGGGTCGCGTTCGGGCCCCGCATCGCCGCCCGGGTGCGCCGCTGGCTGGTCGACGGTGAGTTCGACGTCGTGCACGTCCACGAGCCGGCGTCGCTGTCGCTAGGGCTGATCACGACGTGGTGGGCCGAGGTGCCGATCGTCGCGACGTCGCACTCGGCGATGCGCCGGTCGCGGGCGATGAGTGCCGCGCAGGGGATCCTCAAGTCGGCGTTCGAGAAGTTCGCCGCCCACATCGCCGTCTCCGAGGAGGCCAGGCGGACCGTCGTCGAGCACCTCGGTGTCGACGCGGTGTTGATCCCGAACGGGCTCTACGTCGATCGGTTCGCCGTCCCGCCGCGGCAGTCGTGGCGGGCGGAGGACGGGACGCTGTCGTTCCTCGGCCGGCTGGACGAGCCGCGCAAGGGTCTGCAGGTGCTGCTCAAGGCGTGGCCGGCCATCCACGACGCGTTCCCGCGCGCCCGCCTCCTCGTGGCCGGCCGGGGCGAGATCGACGAGATCCGCCGAGGCATCGACCCTCGCCACCGCGACGCCGTCGAGTTCCTGGGCGGCGTCAGCGACGACGACAAGGCCGCGATGCTGGCCAGCAGCGACATCTACGTCGCGCCGCACATCGGCGGCGAGTCGTTCGGCATCGTGCTGGCCGAGGCGATGGCCGCGGGTGCGCCGGTGCTGGCCAGCGAGCTGGAGGCGTTCCAGGCCGTGCTGGACGACGGCCGCTTGGGCGCGCTGGTGCCGGTCGGGGACGCGTCGGCGCTGGCGGCGGAGGCGATCGGGCTTCTGGGCGATCCGGCGCGCAGGGCGCGCTACCGCGCGGCCGCGTCGCTGGGGGTGCGGCGGTACGACTGGGCGCGGGTCGCCGACGAGGTGCTGGCGGTGTACGAGATGGCCGTCGCCGTCGGGTCCGGCGGTCACACCTTCAAACTGCCGGGGCTGCCGTGAACTGGGAATGGCTGTTCGTCACCATCGCCGTACTCGCCGCGCTCGGCGTCTATCTGTCGTGGACGGCCGGGCGACTGGACCGGCGGCACGCCCGTCTGGAGGCGTCGCGGGCCGTGCTCGACGCCGAGCTCCTGCGGCGGTCGGGGTCGGTCTTGGATCTGGCGACCGCCGGGCTGCTCGACCCCGCGACGTCGGTGGCCCTGGCGGATGCGGCGTCGCGGGCCCGGACGGCGTCGGAGGGGGTGGAGCGCTACCAGGCCGAGAGCGACCTCACCGCGGTGCTGAAGGCCGCCCTGGACGATCCGGCGGACCTGGAGCCGCTCCGGTCCGACCCTGCTGCCGAGGCGGCGCTCGAGGAGCTGGCGATGGCGTGCCGGCGGGCCGCCCATGCCCGGCGGTTCCACAACGAGCTGGTCCGGGGAGCGGTGCGGTTGCGGCGGAAGGCGCTGGTCCGGTGGTTGAGGCTGGCCGGTTATGCACCGATGCCAGAGACCGTCGAGCTGGACGACACCGTGCCGCGGGGCTTGGCGTCGGAGTGAGGTCCGCTGGTGTTCCCACGTCCCCCTGCCGCGTTGGTGGCGCCATCATGAGGCTTTCTGGTGCATCACCAGGCCTGCAATCGTGTTGATGCTCGGGTGATCCTGGTGATGTGGCGCGGACTCGAGGCGCACGTTCGCGGCAAGAGAATGGGGCGGCAGGGGGACGGGGAGGGTGTGGCGAACTCGGCCCACTCGGCGGCTGTCCGGTGGCCGGAAATGGACGCGGTGGTGTCACTGGTGAGGACGTACCATGGACCTGTCCCTCCGCCCATCGACTCATGAGGTTCGAGCAGCAGTGTCCGAAGAGACGCAGTCCACCGTCGGTACCGCCCGGGTCAAGCGTGGCATGGCCGAGATGCTCAAGGGTGGCGTGATCATGGACGTGGTCACCGCCGAGCAGGCCCGCATCGCCGAGGACGCCGGCGCCGTCGCCGTCATGGCGCTCGAGCGGGTCCCGGCCGACATCCGCGCCCAGGGTGGCGTGGCGCGCATGAGCGACCCCGACCTCATCGACGGCATCATCGACGCGGTGTCGATCCCGGTCATGGCGAAGGCGCGCATCGGGCACTTCGTCGAGGCGCAG
Organism: Jiangella aurantiaca; assembly: GCF_004349105.1. Classification (GTDB taxonomy): domain Bacteria; phylum Actinomycetota; class Actinomycetes; order Jiangellales; family Jiangellaceae; genus Jiangella; species Jiangella aurantiaca. The sequence goes on along the minus strand of NZ_SMLB01000021.1, from coordinate 69,466 downwards.
GTGCTGCAGAGCCTGGGCGTCGACTACATCGACGAGTCCGAGGTGCTCACGCCGGCCGACTATGAGCACCACATCGACAAGTGGAAGTTCACCGTGCCGTTCGTGTGCGGCGCGACGAACCTGGGCGAGGCGCTGCGCCGCATCGCCGAGGGCGCGGCCATGATCCGCTCCAAGGGCGAGGCCGGCACCGGCGACGTCTCCAACGCGACGACGCACATGCGCCAGCTGCGCGACCAGATCACCCGGCTGTCGTCGCTGCCCGAGGATGAGCTGTACGTCGCCGCGAAGGAGCTGCAGGCCCCGTACGAGCTGGTCCGCGAGGTCGCCCAGGCCGGCAAGCTCCCGGTGGTGCTGTTCACCGCCGGCGGCATCGCCACCCCGGCCGACGCCGCCATGATGATGCAGCTGGGCGCCGAAGGCGTCTTCGTCGGCTCGGGCATCTTCAAGTCCGGCGACCCCGCCCGCCGGGCCGAGGCCATCGTCAAGGCCACCACGTTCTACAACGACCCCGACACGCTGGCGAAGGTGTCGCGTGGCCTCGGCGAGGCCATGGTCGGCATCAACGTCGCCGACGTGCCCGAGCCGCACCGGCTGGCCGAGCGCGGCTGGTGACCCCGGGGCCGTGACGGCAGACGCCTCCGACCTCGGGGAGTGGCGCGACGACGACGGCGTCTGGTTCCGCCGCGCGGCCCGGGTCATCGCCGTCGACGCCGCGGGACGGGTGCTGATGATGCGCGGCGTCGACCCCGCCGCGCACGACCACGTCTGGTGGATCACGCCCGGCGGGGGACTGGAGCCCGACGAGGACGAGCGGGCCGGCGCCGTCCGCGAGCTGCTCGAGGAGAGCGGCATCCGGCTCGACCCCGCCGAGCTGGCCGGGCCGGTCGCCGTCCGCAGCGCCATGTTCAGCTTCGACGGCCGGCCGTACCGCCAGGACGAGGTGCTGTTCTTCGCCCGTCTCCCCGAATCGGCGCACGAGCTCGACACCACCGGCTGGACCTCCATCGAGCAGGCGTCGGTGACGGAGCTGCGCTGGTGCACCGCCGACGAGCTGGACGCCGTCGACGAGCCGATCTACCCGCCGGCGCTTCCGTCGATCGTGCGTGGCCTGCTCGACCGCGGCTGGGACGGCGTCGCCCACACGGTCGATTGACGGCCGCGACGGTAGAATCCAAGGTCGGCACTCCGAACGAAAGGCGCATCGTGACCCAGCCCACCGTGGGCGTGCTCGCCCTGCAGGGCGACGTCCGCGAGCACCAGCGCATGCTGGCCACCGTCGGGGCGCAGAGCCGCCCGGTGCGCACGCCGTCCGAGCTCGACGCCGTCGACGCGCTCGTGCTGCCCGGCGGCGAGTCGACCACCATGTGGCGGCTGGCCCGCACGTTCGGGCTGCTCGAGCCGCTGCGCCGCCGGGTCGCCGACGGTATGCCCGCGTACGGGTCGTGTGCCGGCATGATCATGCTGGCCGACCGCATCGAGGGCGGCGTCGCCGGCCAAGAGACCGTCGGAGGCATGGACATCACGGTCCGGCGCAACGCGTTCGGCCGCCAGGTCGACTCCTTCGAGACCGACCTCGACTTCCCTGCCATCGGTGCGCCCGTGGAACCTTTCCATGCCGTGTTCATCCGGGCGCCGTGGGTCGAGAAGGTCGGCGACGGCGTCGACGTGCTCGCTCGCGTGGCCACGGGCGACGGCACGGGTAATATCGTCGCGGTCCGGCAGGGACGGCTCCTGGCCACGTCCTTCCACCCGGAACTGACCGCGGACGCGCGTGTGCACGCGCTCTTCCTCGACATCGTGAAGGAGGCTTGACCCCTCATGTCCGGCCACTCCAAGTGGGCGACCACCAAGCACAAGAAGGCCCTGGTCGACGCGAAGCGGGGCAAGCTCTTCGCCAAGCTGATCAAGAACGTCGAGGTGGCGGCCCGCACCGGCGGCGGCGACCCCGCGGGCAACCCGACACTGTTCGACGCCATCCAGAAGGCGAAGAAGTCGTCGGTCCCCAACGACAACATCGACCGCGCCGTCAAGCGCGGCTCCGGCGCCGAGGGCGGCGGGGCCGAGTACCAGACCATCATGTACGAGGGCTATGGCCCCAACGGCGTCGCGGTGCTCATCGAGTGCCTCACCGACAACCGCAACCGCGCGGCGTCGGAGGTCCGCGTCGCGATGACCCGCAACGGCGGCTCCATGGCCGACCCCGGCTCGGTCGCGTACATGTTCGACCGCAAGGGCGTCGTCGTCGTGCCGGCGGCCCAGGAGGGCGGTCGCACGATCACCGAGGACGACCTGCTCGAGGTCGTGCTCGACGCAGGCGCCGAAGAGGTCGAGGACCTCGGCGAGGCGTTCGAGATCCGCAGCGAGGCCAGCGACCTCGTCGCCGTCCGCACCGCCATTCAGCAGGCGGGCCTTGACTACGACTCCGCCGAGTCGTCGTTCGTGCCGTCGGTCAGCGTCCCGCTCGACGAGGACGGCGCCCGGAAGATCTTCCGGCTCATCGACGCCCTCGAGGACAGCGACGACGTGCAGAACGTGTGGGCCAACTTCGACGTCTCCGACGACGTCATGGCGGCGGTCGGCTGATCCTCGCGGCGAGTCTGCCGAGGCGAGAGTGGCGGCGCCGGTAGGGTCGGCACCGAACTGGTGTTCGGCCCAATTCACGGCGGAGGGTGCTGCATGCGGGTGTTGGGGGTCGATCCGGGGCTGACGCGGTGCGGTCTCGGCGTCGTCGAGGGGTCGCCCGGGCGCCCGCTGAACCTCGTCGCCGTCGACGTCGTCCGCACGCCCGCCGACGCCGAGCTCGGGCACCGGCTGCTGGCCATCGAGACCGCGCTGGAGGAATGGGTGGCGGCCTACCGGCCCGACACCGTAGCGGTCGAGCGGGTGTTCAGCCAGCACAACGTCCGCACCGTCATGGGGACGGCGCAGGCCAGCGGCGTGGCGACGCTCGTCGCGGCGCGCCGCGGCATCCCCGTCGTCACCCACACGCCGAGCGAGGTCAAGGCCGCGGTCAGCGGCAGCGGCCAGGCCGACAAGGCGCAGGTGGCGTTCATGGTGACCCGGCTGCTGCGGCTCGACGCGCGGCCCAAGCCGGCCGACGCCAGCGACGCCCTGGCGCTGGCCATCTGCCAGGTGTGGCGCGGGTCGGCGCAGAACCGGCTGCAGGCCGCGGTCGCCGCGGCGGGGAGGGGACGACGGTGATCGCTTACGTCCGTGGCGAGGTCACGGTGGTCCGGCCGACGGAGGCCGTCATCGACGTCGGCGGCATCGGCCTGGCGCTGCACTGCACGCCGTCGACGACGTCGTCGCTGCGGCTCGGCGAGGTCGCCCAGCTGGCCGCCAGCCTCGTCGTCCGCGAGGAGTCGCTGACGCTGTACGGCTTCGCCGACGAGGACGAGAAGACGGTGTTCGAGCTTCTGCAGACCGCCAGCGGCGTCGGACCGCGGCTCGCGCAGGCGATGCTGTCGGTGCACTCGCCCGACGACCTGCGCCGCGCCGTCGCCACCGAGGACCTCGTCGCGCTCACCAAGGTGCCCGGCATCGGCAAGAAGGGCGCCCAGCGCATCGTCATCGAGCTCAAGGACAAGCTCGGCGTGCCCGGCGGCGGGCCGTCGCTGACGGCGGTGCCGTCAAGCCCCGCGCCCGGTGCGGGCGACTGGCAGGGCCAGGTGCACGAGGCACTGCTCGGCCTCGGCTGGTCCACCCGCGAGGCCGACCGCGCCGTCGAGACCGTCGCCACCGAGGTGAACGGTGACGGGCAGCAGCAGGACGTGTCCGCGCTGCTGCGCAAGGCGTTGCGTACCCTGGCGAAGACATGAGCCTTCCCGACGACCACGTGCACCGGCTGGTGGGCGGCGACGCCGACCAGGACGAACGCACCGTCGAGGCGGCGCTGCGGCCGCGCACGCTGGCGGAGTTCGTCGGGCAGGAGCGGCTGCGCGAGCAGCTGTCCCTCGTCCTCGACGCCGCCAAGGCGCGGGGGAGGAGTGCCGACCACATCCTGCTGTCCGGCCCGCCCGGCCTCGGCAAGACCACGCTGGCCATGATCGTCGCGGCAGAGATGGGCGTCCCGTTGCGCATCACCAGCGGTCCGGCCATCCAGCACGCCGGCGACCTCGCCGCGATCCTGTCCTCGGTCAACGAGGGCGACGTGCTGTTCTTCGACGAGATCCACCGCATGGCCCGGCCGGCGGAGGAGATGCTGTACACCGCGATGGAGGACTTCCGGGTCGACGTCGTGGTCGGCAAGGGCCCCGGCGCGACGGCGATCCCGCTGGACCTGCCGCACTTCACGATGGTGGGCGCGACGACGCGGACCGGGCTGCTGCCGGGGCCGCTGCGCGACCGGTTCGGGTTCACCGGGCACCTGGAGCTGTACGATCCGGCCGAACTGGAACTGGTACTGCGCCGGTCGGCCGGGCTGCTCGAGGTCGAGTTGAAGGGCGACGGCTCGCGGGAGATCGCCGGCCGGTCCCGCGGCACGCCACGCATCGCGAACCGGCTGCTCCGCCGCGTGCGCGACTTCGCCGAGGTCCGCGGCGACGGCGTCATCACCGGCGACGTCGCCCGCGGGGCCCTCAAGGTGTTCGCCGTCGACGAGCTGGGGCTGGACCGGCTGGACCGGGCCGTCCTGACGGCGCTCTGCAAGAGCTTCGGCGGTGGCCCCGTCGGGCTCGGCACGCTCGCCGTCGCCGTAGGTGAGGAACGCGAGACCGTCGAGGAGGTGGCCGAGCCGTTCCTCGTCCGGGCCGGGCTGCTGGCGCGCACCCCGCGCGGGCGCGTCGCGACGCCCGCCGCGTGGACCCACCTCGGGCTGGCCGTCCCGCCGCAGACAGCGTTCGGACGCGGGTTCGACGAGCCCGACCTGTTCTCGGCCGCCGACGGTGCCTAGCCCAGGGCGATCGCGAGGTCCCAGGCGGCGGCGAGTCCCAGAGGGAAAGGGGATCAGTCCGCGGCCGCGGCACGGGTAGACTCGTACTTTCGGCGGTCACCGGGACCGCCGGACACTGCACGGCACCCGAGCGGGGTGCCCTGGAAGGAAGCTTGTCCACATCATGGAAGCACTGCTGCTCCCGATCCTGCTGATCGCTGTCTTCTACTTCCTGCTCATCCGGCCGCAGCAGAAGCAGCGGCGGCAGATGGTGGAGCTCCAGCAGTCGGTCCAGCCCGGTTCGAAGATCATGACGACGGCCGGCATGCTGGCCACGGTCGTCGAGGTCGACGACGACGAGGTCGTGCTCGAGGTGGCGCCGGGCGTGCACAGTCGCTACGTGCGCCGCGCCATCGCCAACGTCATCCAGCCGGAGGAGCCGGCCGCGCCCGCGTCGTCCACCCCGCCCGAGGCCGCCGACGACGCGCCGAAGCACGAGCCCGTCCAGGCACAGGGCGAGGACCGTACTAACGGCGACGACATCCGCTGACCCGGCTCGGCGTAGGCGCGCGGGCGTCCAGGCGATACCCTCAGACCTCGTGACGAACTCCCGGGCGATCGCCGACTCCGACCGCGACCTGCTGCTCTCCCGTATCCGGGACGTCCCCGACTGGCCGGAACCGGGCGTGGTGTTCAAGGACATCACGCCGCTGCTGCGCGACCCCGCCGCGTTCGACACGACGGTCGAGCTGCTCGGCGCGGTCGGCGGCGAGGACGTCGACGTCGTCGTGGGCATCGAGGCGCGCGGGTTCATCCTCGGCGCGCCGGTCGCGCATCGGCTGGGCGCCGGCTTCGTCCCGATCCGCAAGCAGGGCAAGCTGCCGTGGGCGACCACGGCCGCCAGCTACGCGCTGGAGTACGGCGAGGCGACCATCGAGGTCCACGTCGACGCCTTCCAGCCCGGCGAGCGCGTCCTCATCGTCGACGACGTGCTCGCGACTGGCGGCACCGTCCGCGCGACCGTCGACCTCGTCCGCGCCGCCGGTGCCGACGTCGTCGGGGTCGGCATCCTCATGGAGCTGGGCTTCCTCGGCGGCCGGGCCAAGCTGCCCGACGTCAACGTCCAGTCGCTGCTGCTCGTCTAGGAGCCCTGATCATCAACCTTTTGTGTCGCCGTGGCAGTCGCCGTGGCAGCGCAAAAGGGTTGATGATCACGGGCGTCGTGACGCGGAGTTACCCGTCGGGAACAGCGACCCCCTAAACTGTGTTGTGTCCTTCACACGGGACGAGAGGGGGCCTGTGGCCGAGCAGACAGTTCCGAGCGGCGCGCTGACCCCGGTCAGGGTGCGGGCGAGGCTCGCCCGCCTGACCGCGCAACGACAGCAGTCCGACCCCGCGATGGAACCGCTGTTCCGCATCATCCGGGCCAACCATCCGAAGGCCGACCTCGAGGTCATCGAGCGCGCCTACCGCACCGCCGCGCGCGCCCACAGCGGGCAGAAGCGCAAGAGCGGCGATCCCTACATCACGCATCCGCTGGCCGTCACGACCATCCTCGCCGAGCTGGGCATGACGCCGCCCACGCTGGCCGCGGCGCTGCTGCACGACACCGTCGAGGACACCGAGTACTCGCTCGACCAGCTGCGCACCGAGTTCGGCGAAGAGATCGCCATGCTGGTCGACGGCGTCACGAAGCTCGACAAGGTCAAGTACGGGCAGGCGGCGCAGGCCGAAACCGTCCGCAAGATGGTCATCGCGATGGCCAAGGACATCCGCGTGCTGGTCATCAAGCTGGCCGACCGGCTGCACAACGCCCGCACGTGGCGATACGTGCCGAAGGAGTCGGCGCGGCGCAAGGCGCACGAGACGCTGGAGATCTACGCCCCGCTGGCGCACCGGCTGGGCATGAACACCATCAAGTGGGAGCTCGAGGACCTCTCGTTCGCCACGCTGCATCCGAAGGTCTACGACGAGATCGTGCGGCTGGTGGCCGAGCGGGCGCCGTCGCGCGACGACTACCTCGCCTCGGTCATCGACCAGGTGCAGGGCGACCTGCGGGTGTCGAAGATCAAGGCGAACGTCTACGGGCGGCCCAAGCATTACTACTCGATCTACCAGAAGATGATCGTCCGCGGCCGCGACTTCGCCGACATCTACGACCTCGTCGGCATCCGTGTGCTGGTCGAGTCGGTGCGCGACTGTTACGCCGTCCTGGGCATCGTGCACGCGCGCTGGAATCCGGTGCCGGGCCGGTTCAAGGACTTCATCGCGATGCCGAAGTTCAACATGTACCAGTCGCTGCACACGACGGTCATCGGGCCGGGCGGCAAGCCGGTCGAGCTGCAGATCCGCACCCACGCCATGCACCGCCGGGCCGAGTACGGCATCGCCGCGCACTGGAAGTACAAGGAAGACTCCAACGCCGGCCGCGACACCGACAAGCACGCCGGCAGCGGCGACAACGCCGGCAACGACATGGCCTGGCTGCGCCAGCTGCTGGACTGGCAGAAGGAGACCGAAGACCCCGGCGAGTTCCTCGAGTCGCTGCGATTCGAGATGGAGTCCAACGAGGTCTTCGTCTTCACCCCGAAGGGCGACGTCGTCGCGCTGCCGGCCGCGGCCACGCCGGTCGACTTCGCCTACGCCGTCCACACCGACATCGGGCACCGCACCATCGGCGCGCGAGTCAACGGCAGGCTGGTGCCGCTGGAGTCCAACCTCGACAACGGTGACGTCGTCGAGGTGTTCACGTCGAAGGCGCAGGGCGCCGGGCCCAGCCGCGACTGGCTGACGTTCGTCACCAGCGCCCGGGCCCGCAACAAGATCAAGCAGTGGTTCTCGAAGGAGCGCCGCGAAGAGGCCATCGAACACGGCAAGGACGCCATCGCCCGGGCCATGCGCAAGCAGGACCTCCCGCTGCAGCGCATGATGAGCCAGGAGTCGCTCAAGGCCGTCGCCGACGACCTGCGTTACCCGGACATCTCCGCGCTCTACGCGGCGGTCGGCGAGGGCAACGTCTCCGCGCAGAGCATCGTGCAGAAGCTGGTGCAGATCCTCGGCGGCGAAGAGGGCACCACCGAGGACGTCGCCGAGGCGGCCACCCCCGACCGTCCGCGTCGGCGCAGCGGCGGCGACCCCGGCGTCGTCGTCAAGGGCGTCTCCGATGTGTGGGTCAAGCTGGCCCGCTGCTGCACGCCGGTGCCGGGCGACACCATCGTCGGCTTCGTCACCCGCGGCTCCGGCGTGTCGGTGCACCGCGAGGACTGCGTGAACGTCGACGGCCTGCGCCGTCAGCACGGCCGCATGGTCGAGGTCGAGTGGGCGCCGACGGCGAACAGCATGTTCCTGGTGGCCATCCAGGTCGAGGCGCTCGACCGCGCCCGGCTGCTGTCCGACGTCACCCGGGTGCTGTCCGACCAGCACGTGAACATCCTGTCGGCGACCGTGTCCACCAACACCGACCGCATCGCCACCAGCCGATTCACCTTCGAGATGGCCGACCCCAAGCACCTGGGCCACGTGCTCAAGGCGGTCCGCGGCGTTGAGGGCGTCTTCGACGCCTACCGGCTGACCAGCGGCATCCCGGCACCGACGCACTAGTTCCTTCTCCCTTGTGGGACTCTCTGCCGCCAGGGACCTCGCCGGTCGGCCTCAACTCGCTTTCGGATGTCGTCGGGCCGGTCATGGCCCCAGCCATGGTCGCCCTGGCTCGGCGCCCCGCACCGACGGCGCGTCAGCTGGTGAACTCGTCCAGCGCCTGCTGGGCCTGCTCGAGCCAGGACTTGCGGGCCGTGATGGCCTCCTCGGCCTCGCGCAGCTTCCGGTCGTTGCCGGTATCGCGCGCCTTGGCGGCCTGCCGCTCGAGGTCGGCGATCGACGCCTCTAGCTGGGTGACCGTGGCCTGGGCACGGGCCCGGGCCTCGGGGTTCGACCGCTGCCACTCGTTCTGCTCGGCCTCGCGGATGGCGTCCTCGACCCGGCGCATGCGGCCCTCGACCGACCGCATGGCGTCGCGCGGGACGTGCCCGGCCTCCTCCCAGCGCTCCTGCAGGGTCCGCAGCTGCTGGCGTGCGGCCTTCCAGTCGGTGATCGGCAGCAGCGCCTCGGCCTCGGCGAGGATGCCCTCCTTGACCGCGAGGTTGGCCTGCTGCTCGTCGTCGCGCTTGGACTGCTGCTCGGCCCGGGCGCCGAAGAAGGTGTCCTGGGCGGCCCGGAACCTCTTCCAGAGGCTGTCTTCGACGCCGCGCGGCGCCGGCCCAGCGGCCTTCCACTGCGACATCAGCTCGCGGTACCGCCGCGACGTCGGGCCCCAGTCGGTGGACGTGCAGATCTCCTCGGCCTCGGCGAGGATGCGCTCCTTGATGACGCGGGCCTCGTCGCGGCGCTCGGCCAGCTCGGAGAAGTGCGCCTTGCGCCGGCGGGTGTAGTGCGTCCGCGCCGAGGAGAACCGGCGCCACAGCTCGTCGTCGGTGGCGCGGTCCAGCCGCGGCAGCGACTTCCACTCCTCGAGCAGGCCGCGCAGTGTGTCGGCGCCGTTGCGCCAGTCGTTGCCCTCGGCGATGCTCTCCGCCTGCGACGCGATCTGCTCCTTGCGGCCGCGCGCCTCCTCCAGCGCTCGCGCCCGCGCGGCGCGGCGCTCGGCCCGCCGCTCGGCGATGCGGGCGTCGAGCGCATCGAGCCGACCGGCCAGCGCGGCGAGGTCGCCGATGGCGTGCGCCTCGGCCAGCTGCGCGCGCACCTTCGCGACGCCCTGGGCGGTGTCGTCGGGTGCCGCGGCGCCGGACTCCAGGCGGGTCTCCAGCAGGTCGACCTGGACCGCGAGGTCCTCGTACTTGCGGACGAAGAAGGCCAGCGCCTCCTCGGGCTTGCCGACCTGCCACGAGCCGATGTGCCGCTCGCCCTCGGCGGTGCGGACGTACACCTCGCCGTTCTCGTCGACCCGGCCCCAGTCGTTGGACGCGACGGTGGGTGCCGCGGGCGGGGCGGGCTCTGCCGGCGCTGCGGGCTCGGGCGGCTCGGCCGCAGCCTCAGCCTCGGCAGGCTCGGGGGCCGGCGCGGGCTCGGGCGGCGCGGCGGCTTCGGGCGTCGGCGCCGACTCGGCGGCGCCGGGGGACTCGGGGGCCGTGGGCTCGACCTCGGCGGCGGATGTCGCCGCGTCGTCGTGCTCGGGGCTACCAGTCGTGTTCGTCACGGTGTCCTCATCGGGGTCAGGCGGTGGTGACGGAGTCGAGGGTGACCGGGGTGATGGGCGCGCCATCCTCTGATCCATTGTCGGTCCCAGCGTCGGCGATACCAGTGATCACGTCCAGACCAGTGGTGATCTGGCCGAAGACGGTGTAGTCCGGTGGCAGCTGGGAGTCGCCGTACACCAGGAAGAACTGGCTGCCGTTGGTGTTCGCGCCGGCGTTGGCCATCGCCACCGTACCGGCCGGGTAGGTGGCGCCGTCGGTGTTCTCGTTGTCGTACTCGTAGCCAGGGCCGCCGGAGCCGGTGCCGGTCGGGTCGCCGCACTGCAGCACCTTCAGGCTGTCCGATGTCGTCAGGCGGTGGCAGGTGGTGCCGTTGTAGTACCCGGCGGCGGCCAGGAAGGCCAGCGAGTTGACGGTGCACGGCGCGCCGGCGTCGAGCGTGACGGTGACCGGTGCCCCGTTGATCGTCAGAGTCGCCGTGGTGGGCAGCGGCGTCGTGAGCGCGGCGGGATCGATGGCCGGCGGCGTGCCGAGGTCCGGGACGGCCGACTCGCCGGCGGCGCGGTAGTCGCAGGTGCCAGTGGCGGCATCGGCCGACGGCGCGGGGTCGGAACCGGCCGCGACGGGATCGTCGTCGCCGCCGAGCGCGCCCGACACCAGGAGCGTGCCCATGACCAGGGCCACCGCCACGATCACGGCGCCGACGACGATGCCGATCTTCCGCCGCTTCTGGGTCTCCGCGGCCCGGCGGGCCCGCTGGCGCTCGTAGTGCTGGCGCGCGAGCTCACGCCGGCGTTGCTTGGCAGACTGGGCCACCAGCCATCCTCCCGGTCCTTCGAGAACGATGAGGGGACCCGAGGACCCCCCTTCCGCGTGTGGTACGCGGGGACAGTCTAGGCAGTACACGGCCCGAATCAGATAACGAGTTCGCGGCGATGAGTGGCCCGCCGGTAACCTTCCTGGGTGCTCCTGCTCACCGTTGTCGCCCCCGTGCTGGGCACCAACTGCTACGTCGTGGCGGCCGACGACGGCCGCGAGTGCGTCGTGATCGACCCCGGCATCGGGGTCGCCGAGCAGCTGCAGAAGGTGTTCGCCGAGCACTCCCTGGAGCCGGCCGCCGTCCTCGTCACCCATGGCCACCTCGACCACACGTATGCGCTGAGCGAGCTCTGCCGCGACCGTGACCTCCCCGTCCACCTGCATGAAGGTGACGCCTACCGGCTGGCTGACCCGCTGGGCTCGCTCGGGCCGCAGCTGGCGGCACAGTTCGCCCAGTTCGGCGCCGACTGGACGCAGCCGGCCGACGTCCGGCCGTTCGGTGGCACCGAGACCGAGCTGGACCTCGCCGGCGTCGGACTGCGCGCGATCCACGCTCCCGGCCATACCGAGGGGTCGACGCTCTACTACGCGCCCGGCGACGCCGTCGTCTTCACCGGCGACGTGCTGTTCGCAGGCACGGTGGGCCGCACCGACATGCCGGGCGGCGACGACGCGCTGATGCGCGCGACGCTGACCCGGCTCGCGTCGGATGACGAGCTGCCCGGACTCACCACCGTCCGGCCCGGCCACGGCGCGGCGTCGACCCTCGACCGGGAACGCGCATCCAACCCGTACCTGCGAGGACTGTAGAGACGTGAACACGATTCCACCCGCACCTTCTAGGACTGAAGCGACGTGACAACGAACCACTCCGGCGACCGGCGAACCTTCCGTGCCCCGAAGGGCACCTTCGACCTCGTGCCGCCGCGCGGCGAGGCCATGCTCGCCGTCCGCGACGCCATGGCCGCGCCGCTGCGCTCGGCCGGCTACGGCTACGTCGAGACGCCCAGCTTCGAGGAGACGACGCTGTTCGCCCGCGGTGTCGGCGAGTCGACGGACATCGTCACCAAGGAGATGTACTCCTTCACCACCCGCGGCGGCGACGACGTCACGCTGCGGCCCGAGGGAACGGCGCCCGTGCTGCGCGCCGTCCTCGAGAACGGCCTGCACCGCGGCGCGCTGCCGGTGAAGCTCTGGTACTCCGGCTCGTACTACCGCTACGAGCGGCCGCAGAAGGGCCGCTACCGGCACTTCTCGCAGGTCGGCGCGGAGATCCTGGGCACCGAGGACCCCGCCAGCGATGCCGAGCTGATCGTGCTCGCCGTCGATGCCTACCGCGCGCTCGGCCTGACCGGCGTGCGGGTGCTGCTGAACTCGCTCGGGTCGCACGAGTCGCGGCCGGCCTACCGGGCCGCGCTGCAGGACTACCTGCGCGGCCTCGACCTCGACGACGAGACCGCTCGCCGGGTCGAGATCAACCCGCTGCGGGTGCTCGACGACAAGCGCTCGGAGATCCAGAAGGCGCTGGCCTCGGCGCCCGTGGTCACCGACTTCCTGTCGCCGTCGGATCGCGCGCACCACGACACCGTCCGCTCGCTGCTGACGTCGGCCGGGGTCGAGTTCGAGGACGACCCGCGGCTGGTGCGCGGCCTCGACTACTACACCCGCACGCTGTTCGAATTCGTGCACGACGGGCTCGGCTCGCAGTCCGCGGTGGGCGGCGGCGGCCGGTACGACGGGCTGTCGGAGCTGATCGGCGGGCCGGCGCTGCCGGGTGTGGGCTGGGCGCTCGGCGCCGATCGAACGCTACTGGCCATGGAGGCCGAGGGGTTGCCGCTGCCGGGAGTCACCGGCGTCCAGGTGTTCGCCGTCCCGCTCGGCGACGAGGCGGCGGCGTGGGCGTTCGGCCTGGTGACGCAGCTGCGGCGGGCGGGTGTCGCGGCCGACTTCGCCACCGGCGGCCGCGGCCTCAAGGGCGCCATGAAGGCCGCCGACCGCAGCGGCGCGAGGTACGCCGTCGTCGTCGGCGAGCGCGATCTCGCCGCAGGCGTCGCCCAGGTGAAGGACCTGGCGACGGGGGAGCAGCAGGCGATCTCGCTGAACGGGCTGGTCACGCACCTCCAGCGGCTCGTCTAGCACCTGCTCGGCGTGGGCTTGTGTCTACACCGAACATGTGTTCGAATGGATGAGTGCGTTGGGAAGGTCAGGAGCTCGCGGTCACCGACGGCGCGGCGCTGCCGGGGTTGCAGCGGCTGTCGGGGCTGGTCCGCAGCGTGCGCACACCGGAGTTCGACGGCATCACGTTTCACGAGGTGACGTCCAAGTCGGCGCTGAACAAGGTGCCGGAGGCGTCCCACGTGCCGTTCCGGTGGACGGTGAACCCGTACCGCGGCTGCAGCCACGCGTGCACGTACTGCCTGTCCGGGTACGCGCCCATCGGCATGGCCGACGGCTCCACCATCCCGCTGGCCCGGGTGCGGCCGGGCGACCGGGTGCTCGGGACCCGGCTCGAAGGACTGAGCCGGCGACTGGTGCGTACCCAGGTGCTCGACCACTGGCGCACGTCGAAGCCGGCGTTCCGCGTCGAGCTCGACGGCGGCACCTCGATCGTCGCCAGCGGTGACCACCGGTTCCTCACCCCCGACGGCTGGAAGCACGTGACGCCGGCCGCCGAGGGTGAGCCGCCCCGTCCCTACCTCACCACCCGCGACCGCCTGATGGGCCTGCGGCGCAGCGTCGTCGGCGCGGCGGTGCGGGCCGACGACGCTCTGAACGTCAGCTACGTCCGGCCGATGGACGTCGACCTGCCGATGTTCGACCTCACCACCGGCACCGGCGACTTCATCGCGCACGGCGTCGTCAGCCACAACTGCTTCGCCCGCAACACCCACACCTACCTCGACCTCGACGCCGGCGACGACTTCAACCGTCAGGTCATCGTCAAGGTCAACGTCGCCGAGGTGCTGCGGCGCGAGGTCAGCCGCCGCACGTGGTCGCGCGAGCACGTCGCGATGGGAACCAACACCGACCCTTACCAGCGGGCCGAGGGCCGGTACCGCCTGATGCCGGGCGTCATCGAGGCGCTGGCCGGGTCCGGCACGCCGTTCAGCATCCTCACCAAGGGCACGCTGCTCCGCCGCGACCTGCCGCTGCTGCAGCGCGCCGCTGAGGACGTCCAGGTCGGTGTCGGGGTGTCGCTGGCACTGCTCGATGAGCGGTTGCACCGCTCGGTGGAGCCCGGCACGCCCACGCCGAAGGCGCGCCTGGAGCTGGTACGTTCGGTGCGCGAGGCCGGGCTGCCGTGCACCGTCCTGCTGGCGCCGATCCTGCCCGGGCTCACCGACTCCGAGGAGCACCTGTCCGCGCTGGTCGCGGCCGTCGCCGACGCCGGCGCGACGGGCATCAGCTACATCCCGCTGCACCTGCGACCCGGCGCCCGCGAGTGGTACCTCGGCTGGCTCGAGTCCACCCGGCCCGACCTGCTGCCGCTGTACCGGCGGCTCTACCACAGCGGCTCCTACTCCGACCAGCGCTACCGCGACTGGCTGCGGGCCCGGATCGAGCCCCACCTGCGCAAGTATCGCCTCCGCGACGACGACGAGGATCTCGTGGACGACCGCCGGCGCCCCCTGCACGGGCGGCGCTGGGGCCCACGGCCGCTGCCCGAGCCGGCGCCTGTCGAGCACGGTCAGGGCGCGCTGTTCTGACGTGGCCGGGTGCGGGCTGCTGGATGGACGTGGCGACGACGTGGGCGGCTGTCGTATGGGCGGCGGCTGGCCGGGTTGACGTGCGGGATCTGGCCGTTCGCCGTCCCCCTGCTGCCCCATTCTCTTGCGTCGATCATGGAGCCGGCCGTGGGTACCGTGATCATGTTCCCTCGCGGTCGCTGACACGCCGCCAACGCACATGATCAAGAGGACTCGCCGTGGCGGCGAGCGGTTACGTAGGATCGCTGGGTCAGCGCAACCACACCGCTTCCCGGAGGAACACCCGTGCTCCGCACCCACGAGGCCGGCACGCTGCGTGCCGACCACGCCGGCCAGACCGTCACCCTTACCGGCTGGGTGGCCCGCCGTCGCGATCATGGGGGAGTGGCGTTCCTGGATCTGCGCGACGCGTCCGGGGTGGCGCAGGTGGTGGTGCGCGACGAGGCCGTGGCGCACGGGTTGCGCAACGAGTTCTGCATCCAGGTCACCGGGCAGATCGGCCGCCGCCCGGCGGGCAACGAGAACCCGAACCTGCCGACCGGCGAGATCGAGCTCGTCGCCGAGGCCGTCGAGGTGTTGAGCGAGGCCGCGGCACTGCCGTTCCAGATCGACGACTACGTCGACGTCGGGGAGGAGGTGCGGCTGAAGTACCGGTACCTCGACCTGCGCCGGTCCGGGCCGGCCGCCGCCATCCGGCTGCGCAGCGCGGTCAACCGCGCCGCCCGCGACGTCCTGCTGGCCGAGAACTTCGTCGAGGTCGAGACGCCGACGCTGACCCGGTCGACGCCCGAGGGGGCGCGCGACTTCCTGGTGCCCGCCCGGCTGCGGCCGGGGTCCTGGTACGCGTTGCCGCAGTCGCCGCAGCTGTTCAAGCAGCTTCTCATGGTCGCCGGGCTGGAGCGGTACTTCCAGATCGCCCGCTGCTACCGCGACGAGGACTTCCGCGCCGACCGGCAGCCCGAGTTCACCCAGCTCGACATCGAGATGAGCTTCGTCGAGCAGGACGACGTCATCGCACTGGCGGAGCGTGTCCTCAAGGCGCTGTGGGCGCTCGTCGGCCACGAACTGACCACGCCGATCCCGCGCATGACCTACCACGACGCCATGGACCGATTCGGCTCGGACAAGCCCGACCTGCGGTTCGGGCAGGAGCTCACCGAGGTCACCGAGCACTTCGCGAACACAGAGTTCCGCGTGTTCCAGGCAGCCTACGTCGGCGCCGTCGTGTACCCGGGTGGCGCGTCGCAGAGCCGCAAGGAGCTCGACGGCTGGCAGGACTGGGCCAAGGCGCGCGGCGCGAGAGGGCTGGCGTACGTGCTGGTCGGGGCCGACGGCGAGCTGTCAGGCCCGGTCGCGAAGAACCTGTCCGAGGACGAGAAGACCGGTCTGCCCAAGCTGGTCGGCGCGGTCCCCGGCGACGCCGTGTTCTTCGCCGCCGGCGCGCGCCGGCCGTCGCAAGCGCTGCTCGGCGCGGCCCGGCTGGAGATCGGCCGCCGCGCGGGACTGATCGACGAGGACGCCTGGGCGTTCACCTGGGTGGTCGACTCGCCACTGTTCGAGCCGGTCGACGAGACCGACGACATCGCCGTCGGCTCCGGCGCCTGGACCGCAGTGCACCACGCGTTCACCTCGCCGAAGCCGGAGTCGCTGGACACCTTCGACACCGACCCGGGCAATGCGCTGGCCTACGCCTACGACATCGTCTGCAACGGCAATGAGATCGGCGGCGGGTCGATCCGTATCCACCGCCGTGAGGTGCAGGAGCGCGTCTTCCAGGTGATGGGCCTGGGCCGGGAGGAGGCGCGGGAGAAGTTCGGCTTCCTGCTCGACGCTTTCAAGTACGGCGCCCCGCCGCACGGCGGCATCGCGTTCGGCTGGGACCGCATCACCGCGCTGCTGGCCGGGTCCGACTCGATCCGCGACGTCATCGCGTTCCCGAAGACCGGCGGCGGCTACGACCCGCTGACCGCGGCGCCGGCGCCCATCACCGCGCAGCAGCGCAAGGAGGCCGGCATCGACGCCGTCCCGGAGCAGGCCTAGGCCTGAGCCGCGGCCGGCTCACTGAACGCAGAACTCGTTGCGACGACGATGTTGCAGATGTTCATGGGTGACTCCTTCGCTCGGAACGCCGCACACCTCAGTGAGGGGCACCGACAGTCGCGGAAATCCGTTTGCCCGCGGCCGGGCCCGGATGGCATCATCGACAGCGATGTGATCTGACGCGTGACTCCGCCCGCGCCCGAGGTGTGTCCACCCGGCGGGCTCCCAGCAACCTCGTCGAGGTCGTCACGTGTCTCTGCTTTCTGTTCGCCACCTCTCCATCGCCTACGCCGGCCGCCGGGTCCTCGACGGTGTCAGCTACGACGCCACCGCGGGGGAGCGGCTGGGCATCGTCGGCGAGAACGGCGTCGGCAAGTCCACGCTGCTCCGGCTCTCCGCCGGGGTCGAGCGGCCCGACTCCGGCACAGTCGAACGGCATGGCACCCTCGGCTACCTGACCCAGGAGCCCGACCTGCCCGACGGCGGCACCGTCGACGGCGCGATCGACGCCGCGCTGGCGGAGTTCCGCCTCCTCGAGCAGCGCATGCGGGCCGCCGAGGCGAAGCTCGCCGACGGCGACCAGTCGGTGCTGGACGAGTACGGCGACCTGCTGGCCGAGTTCGAGCACCGAGACGGCTGGTCCGCCGACGCCCGCGCCGCCCGCGCGCTGGCCGGACTGGGGCTGGCCGACGTCGCGGGGGACCGGCCGCTCGACACGCTGTCCGGCGGTCAGCGGTCCCGCCTGGCGCTGGCGCTCGCGCTGGTCCGGGCGCCGGACGTGCTGCTGCTGGACGAGCCGACGAACCACCTCGACGACGACGCCATCGCGTTCCTCGAGGAGGCGCTGCGGGCCCACCGCGGTGCCGTCGTCACCGTCTCGCACGACCGCGCGTTCCTCGACGGCGTCGCGACGTCCATCCTCGACCTCGACCCCGTCCTGACGGTGGACCGCGACGGCACCCCGCACGTCGGCCCGGCCCGCTACACCGGCACGTACACCGACTACCTGGCCGGCAAGGCGGCCGCCCGGGCGCGGTGGGAGCAGGCGTACGCCACCTGGACCGACGAGGTCGACGAAGCCCGCGCCGTCGTCAAGCAGGATGCCCGGCGGGTCGGCCATGACGGCCGCGGCCGCCGCGACAACGACAAGTTCGTCGCGCACTTCCTCAGCCAGAAGGTCGACGCGGCGGTGTCGCGCCGGGTCCGCGACGCCGAGAACCGGCTGCGCCGGCTGGAGGAGCTGCGCATCCCGAAGCCGCCGCGGCTGCTCACCTTCGACGCCGCGCTCGGCGCAGACGTGCCCGACGGCGTGCTGATCGCCGTCCGCGACGTCAAGGTGCCCGGCCGCATCACCGCACGCGCCCTGGACGTCACCCGCGACACCCGGCTGATGATCAACGGCCGCAACGGCTCCGGCAAGTCGTCGCTGCTGTCGGTGCTGGCCGGGGCGCTGGAACCGGAGACCGGCGAGGTGCTGCGCTCGCGCCGGCTGCGGATCGGCTGGCTGCCGCAGACCGGCAGCTTCCCCGACCCGACGCTGACGGCCGTGCAGGCGTTCGCCGCCGGCCGCCCCGGCCCGGCCGACGAGTACCAGGCCGAGCTCGCCGGTCTCGGCCTGCTGCCGGGACCGGCGCTGGCGACACCGGTCGGCGCGCTGTCCGTCGGACAGCAGCGGCGGCTCGCGTTGGCCCGGCTCCTGGTGACCCGGCCGCAGGTGCTGCTGCTCGACGAGCCGACCAACCACCTGTCGCTGGGCCTGGTGGAGGAGCTGGAGGCCGCGGTCGACGGCGCCGGCCTCGCCGTGGTCGTCGTGACGCACGACCGCTGGGCGCGGCGCCGCTGGCAGGGCGAACGCGCCGAGGTCGTCCACAGCGAGCTGCTGCTCGGCTAGTCATCCACAATGTGCGGATCGCCGATTGCTGGGCGCGGTGTCGCCACGGAAGGCTCAGTGGCGACCGCGCCCGGAAGGGGGCACCATGACAACCATGACGGCGATGCCACATGCAGTCGAGGGATGGACTGTCGCCGACCTCGAGTCGTTGCCGGCCGATGGGCTGCGGTACGAGCTGGTCGACGGGATCCTGCTCGTGAGCCCGGCGCCCCGGCCCGTTCACCAGGAGGCCATCGGCGAGCTCTTCGTGCTGCTACGCGCGGCGCGACCGGAGGATTTCAAGGTCTATGTCGTGCCGCTGGACTGGCAGCCCGACGATGTCACGTCGCTGCAGCCGGACCTGCTCGTCGTCCGGCGGGCGGACGTTCGAGCGCGCAACATCGTGGCGCCGCTCGTGCTGGCCGTCGAGGTGCTGTCGCGCAGCACCCGCCGCTACGACGAAGTGTTCAAGGCCTCCGTCTACGCCGAGCACGGGGTGGCGTCGTACTGGATCGTGGACCCCGACGAGCCGTCCATCGTCGCCTACGACCTGGTCGACGGCGCATACGAGGAGGTGGGCCGGACGGCCGGCGACGAGAGCGTCACCCTGGCGAGGCCGTTCGAGGTCACCGTCACGCCGAAATCGTTGGTGTCCGGCTGACCGCGGCCGCTACCCTGGAGGCGTGGGAATGACAAAGAACGCCGCTGTGGCGTACTGGCGTCCCCGCCGGTCCGTCACGGCGTAGCTTCGCGTACCACCGGCTGACCCCCATCTGAGCGGGTCCGGGCCGGCGACACGGGAGCACGCCGCAGCCGCGTCCGTCCCTCGGTGACCACACCCGAGGCGCACGGCGCGGCTTTTCGACGTCCGCCGTCTCCCGTGATCCCGATTGGTCGTGATGGCCCATGCCACGGCATGCCCGCACCCACTCCCGTACTCACTCCCGTACGAACCGCCCCGCGAGCAACAGCGCACCGAACCACGCCGGCATCCACCTGCTCCGCGACCCGTCCGTCAGCGCCCGCATGGTCCGTTCGTCCGGTGCCGGGCCGGGCGACCTCGTCGTCGAGCTGGGCGCCGGGCTCGGCGCGCTGACCGCCCCGCTCGCCGAGACGGGCGCTCGCGTCATCGCCGTCGAGCGGGACCCGCGGTTCGTCGCGAAGCTGCGGCGGCGCTTCGACGGCGACGACGGCGTCCGGGTGGTCGAGGCCGACGCGCGCACCGTCATGCTGCCGCACCGTCCGTACGCTGTGGTCGCGAACATCCCGTACGCGATCTCGACGGCGCTGCTGCGCCGGCTGCTCGACCCCGAGGCGACGTCCGTCCAGCAGGCGGACCTGCTGGTCGAGTGGGGGTTCGCCAAGCGGATGACGGACAGCCGCCCGCGCGACCTGGAGGTCGCGTGGTGGCAGGCCCGGTTCGAGTTGAGCATTGCCGGCCGGGTCCGGCCGGGCAGCTTCCGGCCGGCGCCGTCGGTCGACTCCGCTCACCTGGTGGTCCGCCGCCGCACGGACGTGTCCCGGCCGCAGGCCCGCCTGGCCCGGAGGCTGTTGCAGGACGCCTACCGGCAGCCGCACCGGGCCGCTCGGGACGTGCTCGCTGCGCACGTGCCGAAGAAGCGCGCCCACCGGCTGCTCACGTCGACGGGGATCGACCCGCCCGCCGCCGCGGAGACGGTTCCGACGTCGACTTGGCTGGCGCTCGCCCGCGACCTCACCGCCGATGCCGCGGATGCAGGTCGAAGCGGGCGAGCTGGCGGCCCGCCACGCCCCACGCCGTCCAGCCGCGCTCGAACGCCAGCTGCGGGACGGTGAACCAGCTGGTGGCGATCGGGCCGGCCAGTTGCTCGGCGTCGTGGTCGGACCGCAGCCGGTAGATGTAGTCGCCGAAGTTGGTCTCCGCGAAGACCTGGTCGTTGTGCACACAGATCTCGCCGTACCCGCTGAGCTTCCCCTGACGGACGACGGTGCGTGTGGCCAGGTCCATCGCGAACCAGGTGCCGCTCACCCGCTTGTACACGCCGTACAGGAAACCGTCGTACACCTCGACGTGCTGGAGGCTGGCCTGCCCGGCCAGCGGCTCGGTCCGCCAGAGGACGGCCCGGGTGTCCAGGTCGAACGCCGCCACCTGCGCCACCTTCCGGGTGGGGGTGGCTCCGCCGCTGCCCCAGGTGTCGCCGGCCAGGTAGGCGACGCCGTCGTGCACGGTGACCGACATGACGCTCTGCTCGGGCAGCACGCCGACGTACACGTCCATCGCTCCGGTCGCGAGGTCCACCACGGTGAGCGCGCCGTCAAGACGGCCGTACGACGGTGCCGTCGCCACGAGCAGGAGCCCACGCTCGGCGTCCATGGCCAGCTCCCAGGGCCGCTGCTGGTTGTGCCCGATGAGGCCCATCGACGAGACGCCATCGGTCGCCGGGTCGATGCTGATCAGCTCGCCGCTCGGATACAAGGCGGCCAGCACTCGCCCATCGTGCGGCTTCATCGCCTTGACCTCGCCGGCCACCCGGATCCGATGCGGCTCGACGCCGTCCCACGGACGGTGCACGGTCAGGTAGAAGTGCCCGCCCACGTTCACGGCGCTGCCGTCGTAGGCGATCGACTGGACGAGATCGGGCCCGGCGACGTCGGTGTCGGTGAGGTCGACCGTCCCGGTGTCGCCGGTGACGAGGTCGTGGAACCACAGCAGGCCGCTGCCGCCGGCACCCAGCAGCACCGATCCGTCACGCAGCCAGATGCCCCGGGTCTCGTCACCGGCGTTGGCGGCGCCGACCCGCTCCAGCATGTCGCCCACCCGCCGGTACAGCGCTCCGGTCCCGCGGGCGGCCGCGAGTAGCTCGCCCGACGGCGTCACCGTCAGCGCGTCGATCATGCCAGGGCCGTCGGGCGCGGTGGCCACCGCGTGATCGGAGCCGTCCGGTGCCAGGTCGAGCAGTCGGCCGCCGGTGGAGGCGATCACCCGGCCGCCGGTGGCCACTATCGCGTCGATCGACCCGGCCCGGTCGAGCTCCGCCGGATAGATGTCGCGCATCGCCCCGGTGGCTCGGTCGACGGCGACGACGTGCCGGACCGGCGTGGTGCCCACGTAGACCGAGGTTTCGTCGGCGGCTACCACACGGGCGTATGCAGCATCCGTGGCGACTCGGCCGAGGTTGCGCAGCACCCCCGTGTCCGGCCGGAACTCCCACAGCTCACACCGCGGCGACGTGCCCGCGTACACCGCGCCATCCGGTGCGGTGGCCAAGCACCAGACGAAGCCGCCGCTCGGCCCGATGGTGCCCAGGCGCTCGACTCCGCCGCCGGCCGGGTCGTACCGGTAGAGGTCGGGGGTCGGATAGGTGCCGACGTACACGTGCCCGCCGGACACCGTGCACGCCCAGCCGCCGTCGCCGCGCTGGAGTCGGTCGATCCTGGTGACCGACCGGCTCGGCAGATCGACGGTGACGACCTTGGGCGGGGTCTGGCCCCGGGTCACCGCGTAGCCGGTGTCGCCGTCGACCGCCATCCCGACGATCGCCGCCGTCAGAGCGGCCGGCCCGAACAGCTCCGGCGCCGGCGCACCCGCAGCGGCAGCAGTGCCCACAACTCCCGGTACGACGGGCAGGGCACCGGCCGCGGCGACCGCGGAGAGAAACGTGCGGCGGCTGAGCTCGGTCATCGGAAGGTCCTCTCCGGTGCGGCGACGGTGACGCTCTCGGATACCTCGACCTCGCCCCGCGGAAGCGACGGGTGCGCGACGCCGGTGACGTCGACGGTGACAGCGGCAGTGTCGGCGACCGTGCCGCGCAGGACGCAGCTGCCGTCGCCGCCCGTCACGCACGTTGTGGCAGCGCCGGGCGGCCGGCCGCTGTCGGACCGCCACGCCGTCGAGACCCGAGCGCCGGCCAGCGGCGACCCATGTCCATCCAGCACACTGACGGTGACGAACGCCTGCCACACCCGGGACCGGTCCGGGTCGCCCACCCACGACGACGCTGCCGACGCGGACACCGCGGCGAACAGCTCGCCGGGGACGTCGAGGCGCACGAGGGTGCGGCCCTGCACGGCGAACAGCGCCGTGCCATCCGGTGTCGCGGCGACCGTGGGCGGCCCCGCCCACTCGCCGGCGAGACCGGTGTAGACGGTCGAGACGACCGGCACGCCCGGCTCCGGCCAAGTCAGGCGGAAGATCGACTTGCCATCGGTCGTGTAGACGCCGGTGGCCGACGGCGTCAGAACCGACGCGTTCGCCCCCAACCCGTGCTCCCAGCGCAGGTCACCGGACGCCTGATCGAGTCCGAAGAGCAGGCCGGTCGAGGTGATGCCCACCAGCTCGCCGCCGATCAGCTGGAGATCGCCGATGACGGTGGCGCCGGCGGGCGCGTCGACCGACCAGCGCACCGTGCCGGTGCCTGCGTCGACGGCGGCCACCTCGGCCCGCGTGGCGACGGGGGGCGTGCCCAGGCCGCTCTTGATGTCGCTGCCGATGTAGACGGTGTCGCCGTCGGCCGTGACCGCGGAGATCGTCTGCGCCTTCACGATGTCGCGGTACACGTCCAGTTCGCCGGCTCCGGTGTCGTAGACGGCCAAGGCGCCGCCGTAGCGTCCGTAGTCGGGTTCGGTGGCGACGTAGAGGCGGCCGGTGGGCTCGTCGAAGAAGGAGTCGCGGGGCCGGGTCTGCTCGTGTCCGATGTCCGCCAGGGACCTCACCGGCCCGGACACCCGCGGCAGCTCGTAGATCAGCGCCCTGGTGTAGACCGACAGATAGACGGTGTCACCGGTGGGCCACAGTGACTTCGCCTCGCCCGGGACGAAGACCCGGCTGCTGGTGCCGCGGGCGATGTCATGGATCTGGACTCCGCCGGAGCCGGACACGTAGACGTGCTCGGCGTCGGCGGCCAGAGCCATCGGCCGTTCCGGGTTCGGGCTGACGCCGGCCGCGTCCAGCGGCAGGCCGGTGACGCTGCCGTCGGCCGGGTCGTAGCTGTAGGCGAGGCCGTCGACCAGGCCCCAGACCCGGCCGTCGTGAAAGGTGAGGCCGTTGGCCGCCTTCTCCGGCGCTGGTACGGCCAGTACCTCGGCGGTTCCCGACCACAGGTCGTAGCCGTACAGCGTCCCCGACGGGCGCGCGGCGAAGTACGCGCGGCCCGCCTCGCCACCGGCAACGGCGACGACGAACGTCTCCGCCGGTGCCTGGACCAGCTCATACCGGGATGGATCCGCCGTGTCCAGCGCGAGCAGCTGGCCGCGCGGCGACACGCCGCCGAGGAGCACACCGTCGTGCAGGGCCAGGGACGACACGAAGGTGGCGCCCGCCAGGTCCGGGGGAGTGACGTCGGTGAACTCGAGTGTGGCCCGGTCGATGCGCACGAGTGACGCGGCCGCACCGATACCGGCGTAGACGTGCCGTTCATCGGCCACGAGTGCCCGCACGTAGTCCTGCCCCGGCACGGTCACCCCCAGGTCGGTGACCGCTCCGGTGGCCGGGTCGTAGGCGAAGATCCGCCCGCCGGACGACTCGTACGTCCCGGCGTACACCACGCCGTCCGGTGCCACCGCCAGGGCGTAGATGACCGCACCGGAATCTCCGGCGGTGAGGATCTCGTCGACCGCACCGCTCACGGTGTCGACGCGGTAGAGCTTGGCCGGTGTGTAGGTGCCGACGTACACGTCGGTACCGGACGCGGCGCTGACCCATGCGCCCTGCCCGGCCGGCAGCGGAATCTGGTCGACGGCCCGGCCGGTGGCCGGGTCGAGCCCGATCAGCGTCGGCGGGGTGGTCTGCCGGGTCGAGAACCACAACACGTCGCCGATGAACCCGCCCGAGCCCGTCGGTGTCGCCACGCTGGCCGGCCCCAACGGCCTTGCGGTCCAGGCCATATCGCCGGCCGCCGGCGTTGACGCGTCCGCAGACAACGATGCCAGCAGGGAAACGACGAGCACGAACGTCGCGAGCAGGGATGGGCGGGGCATACGGCCTCCTCGAACTGAACTTGCCGCAGCGTAACGAGCTGGGCATATTCGGTCAAGACCGTAAT
This sequence comes from Jiangella aurantiaca, assembly GCF_004349105.1. GTDB lineage: Bacteria > Actinomycetota > Actinomycetes > Jiangellales > Jiangellaceae > Jiangella > Jiangella aurantiaca. Next base: position 44,951 of record NZ_SMLB01000021.1, on the reverse strand, counting down.
TGTGGGTGTGCTCGGACGATGTTGTTGGAAGCGCGGGCACACGCCGGGCTGCCGATGTCGATTGCTCGCAAGGCCTCATCGAGAGACCGACGCCCGACTGCGCGGTCGGCTCCCAGCGCCTGCGGAGAACGGCCGGCCCGGGTGGGAGCGCACCGATCGTGCGAACTCCCAATTGCGGCCCTGGACGTAATTACCGCCGTCTCGCTAGGTTGGCGCGCAGACGTCAGGCAGGCACGGCCCTGAGGAGTGCGGATGCGGCTGGTAGGCGAACGCAGAGCGCGACGATTTCGACGGCTGGGCGGTGTCACCGTATCCGCCACCCTGACGGCGGCCTTGTTCGCGGCTCAGCCCGCAGACGGCCTCGTAGACGCCGCCTTCTACGCCGAGCTCGACCTGACCAGACCGGGGCTCGCGGCCGTGAAGGCCGAGGTGGACGAGGGCGACTTCGCGGGCGCGGACGAGGCACTGCGGGATTTCTATGCCGCGCGGGAGACCCCGGTCCACCTGCCGCTGCAAGGTGACGCCAGCGCGATCCCGAAGGCGACCGACCTCGCCGCGGGCCGCTTCGAATTCGCGGGCGGCATGGTGCGCGACTACTACGACGACGCCGCGGGCAGGATCGACGTCGACTGGGGCGATACGTGGAGCGACTACGAGAACGCACCGGTCGACGCGCCGTCGCTGATGCATCGCTTCACGTTCTACGACGAGCTGATCCGGGCGTACCTCGCGCTCCCGGCCGACGACCCGCGACGCGACGACCTGGCCGTCGCCTGGATGCAAGTGGCCCAGGACTTCATCGCGGACATGAGCGACGCGCCGATCGGTGCCGCGCCGCACACCCTGCTCACCGAGGGGATCCGGCTGCGGTACTGGCTGGACGCGTTCTCGGTGTTCAAGAGCAGTCCCGCCGTCTCGGCGCGCGACCTCGTCAGGTACGTCGACTACATACGCCACTCCGCGGATGACATCCAGCTCAACATCGAGACTCGATACGGGAACAACTGGTACATCTCCCTCGCGCGGTCGATCTACCTGGCCGGCATGTACCTCCCGGAGTTCAAGGGCGCGCCGACCTGGCGCTTCAAGGGCATGACAGCGGCCGACCGGTACGTCGACCGCAACATGCGCAGCGACGGGTTGAGCTACGAGCCGGCGCTCAACTACCAGAACTACGCCATCGACCTCATGGCCGAGATGCAGCGGATGGGCCAGATCAACGGGGAGTCACCGTTCACCGACCAGGAGCTCAGCTACTTGATCCTGCAGACCGAGGCGCTGGCCGCGGTGACGATGCCCGATTTCACGGTCCCGCTGTTCGGCGACACGTCGAACGCGCGGCTCGATTTCCAGGGCCTCGCGACGTTCGCCGATCAGTTCGGACGCGACGACATCAGGTGGGTCGCGACGAGGGGCGCTTCCGGGCACAAGCCATCGTGGGGTTCGCGGCTCTATCCGGAGAGCTACGCGATCATGCGCAGCGGCTGGGACACCGACGACCAGTACATGTTCGTCGGCAACCAGGACAGCGACTACTCCGCGTCCCACCGGCACCCGGACGACCTCGGAGTGGTGGCCTACGCCTACGGCCGGCCCTTGGTGGTCGACCCGGGCGTGTACGGATCGGCAGCTGCCGCGGACACCTGGCTGCGGCGCACGACCGAGGCACACAACACCGTCGAGGTCGGCGGCGTGCCGCAGCCGCCGACGAGTGCGAGCAACCCGCTCGCGCGACGCTCGCTGCAGTGGTACTCGAACGACGGCTTCGACTTCTACGAAGGCGAGCACGAGGACTACGAGCCCATCACGCACTCGCGCAGCGTGTTCTCGCCGAAGCCGGGCTTCTGGATCGTCAGCGACGTGCTCGCCGGCAGCCCGGAGCCGGAGGACTATCGGCAGCTGTGGCACTTCCCTGCCGACGCACCGGTCTCGATCGACCCCGCGACGGAGACGGTCGCAGCTGGGTTCGCCGACGTGCCCGGAGTAGTGGTCGCGCCGGTCGATCCTGGAAGGACCACGACGAACCTTCACCCGGACGGCTACGTGGCGGACGGGTTCGGGCGCCTGCACAGCGGCGTCGACTACGTCTCGATGTCGCAGACGACGCCGGGTGACGCCACCTTCGACACCGTGCTGTACCCCGGCGACGCGGGCGCCGCCCCGGACGTCTCCACCAGCCGGATCGAGTTGCCAGTGCCGACCAGCGTCGCGACCGCGATGCGGGTGAACCTTCCCGGCGGCGTCAGCGGCGTCTACTACCTGTCGCACGAGGCCGGCCCCGCCGCGCGGACGGCCGGCGACTACCGGTACGACGGGCGGCTGTTCTACGTCGAGACGGACAGCGCGGGCGACGTCACGCGACTGTCGCTCGCCGCCGGCAGGACCCTCGTCCACGGCGCCACGACGGTCGTGTCGTCCAGCGCACCGGTGAACGACCTCTCGCTCGAGTACTCGGGCAGCCGCCTCGTCCTGTCCACGGGCGAGCCGTTCGAGGCCGACCTGACCGTCCACGCACCCGGCGTCACCGAGGTCGTGCTCAACGGCTCTGGCGTCGAGTTCACCCGCGACGGCGACGCCGTGACCGTCGCGGCACCGGTGCTGGCACCCGCCGACACGCTCCTGGACGAGCCGTTCGGATCTGTGCGCGACGGCGGCGTCCGCGAGTGGACATTCGCCGACGGCGGCGCCGAGCACTGGCAAGGCCGGCGCGGCGACTGGTCCGTGACCCACGACGCGACGGGCGACCAGGTCTACCGCCAGACCGACCGCCGCGCGGTCCGGGCTCAGACGGCCGTGCCGGCGTCCCTCGACGACGCCTCGCTCAGTGCCGACGTGACCCGCGGAGCGGCCGGACAGGGCGTTCACGAGCTCGGCCTGCTGATGCGGTACCAGAACCCGGAGAACCATTACCGGCTCGAGCTGCATCGCCTGCGAGACGACCTCGTGCGCGCCAGGATCACCGCGTCGATCGACGGGGAGGTGACCATCCTCGCCTCAGACGCGGTGTCGATCGACCTCACCGAGCGGCACCACCTCACCGGCACCGTCCGCGGCGACCGGATCGAGCTCGCGGTCGACGGCACCGTCGTCGCCGCGGCCACCGATGCTCGGCTGACGACCGGTGGTGTCGGGCTCTACGCCCACCGGACCGAAGCGTCGTTCGACAACGTCAGGGTGGACGCGAGCACCGTGTGGGACTTCGACGACGGCAGTGCGGGCGACTGGCGCGGCCTGGCGGGCACCTGGGGCGCAGCCGACGGTTTGTACCGGCAGACCGACACCAGGCAGGTCGAGGGCATGGCGATCGCCGAGTACCTCGCCGACGACGTGGACGTCGCGGCGACGGTCGGCCTGGGCCAGCCGGGATCCTCCACCCACGCGTACGGCATCGCCTTCAGGATGCACGACTCCCGCACCTACTACATGGCTCGGATCTACCGGAGTTCCGGGACGACGTCCGCGGAGCTCTTCAAGGTCATCAACGGCAGGCGCGAGGGCTTCACGAGTGGTCCCGCCGTCACGGTGCCACTGTCACTCGATGCCGCCGAGCGACATCAGCTGCGGGTCAGGGCGAGCGGCGACCTGCTCCAGTTCTGGATCGACGGTGAACTCGTCGCCACGGCGATCGACAGCGATCTGCCGACCGGAGGTGTCGGGCTGCAGGCGCACCGGGCGAACGTCGTGTTCGACGACGTCTCGGTGACGGAGTTCACGGACCCGACGGCGTGGACGGCGTCCCGAGGCCATTTCGCCGACACCTCCGAGAACCTGCGCATGGAGTCGTCGGGACGCTCCCGCAGTCAGCTGGACCTGGCCACCACGGTCATGTGGGAGGACTATGCCGCCTCGGCCGCCTTCCTACCCGACGACTGGTCCGGTGCCGGGGAGGTCGGTCTCACCGTACGCTCGACGAAAGACACCCTCGGGTACCGCTGCGTGCTGGTCGACACCGGTGCCGGCCGGGTCGCCCGGATCGAGCGGTTCGCCGGCAGCTCACGGGCGACGGCGGACCCCGTGGTCCTAGCCGAGCGGCCGGTGAACTTCTCCAAGAGCGGCCCGCTGGCCGTCGAGGTGATCGCTCGCGGATCGACGATCGAGTTCTGGCTCGACGGCACCCTGCTGATCTCTGCCACGGACACTCTGATCCGCCGAGGCGGAGTGTCGATCATCGGCTCGGGTGTCAACGCTGAGGTCACCGGCGTGCACGTGCGCGAGCTGGCCTTTCGCGAATAGGGCGATCGGCTGGTGCCGGCCCGCGCAGTCACGGGGCGGTGGCGACCGGTCTTGACCGTCTCCAATGGTCCGCTATAGTTTCGGCCCAGGCCGGTATTTGCTGGCCCTTCGGCGAGGAGGTTTCCGGTGCGAGTTCGAGGTATGGCGGTCGGGGTGGCGGCGCTGTTGACCGTCGCCGCATGCGGGGGTTCGGACGACGACACGGCCGGCGGCGGCTCGGCCGAGGTCACGGTGTGGATGTACCCGGTGATCCCGGACCAGGACGCCAGCATCGAGTTCTGGGGCCAGGTCGAGGCGGACTTCGAGGCCGAGCACGAGGACATCGACCTGACCATCGAGCAACAACCGTGGGAGGGCCGCGACGAGAAGATCGCAACGGCGATCGCGTCCGGCCAGGGTCCGGACCTCGTGCTACTCACCCCCGACCAGACGCTGCAGTACCAGGTCACCGGCGGGCTGAAGCCGGTGGACGGCGCCGTCGAGGAGGACCGCGACGCGTTCCTGCCGAGCGCGCTGGACGTCGTGACGTTCGAGGATGAGCTCTACGGCGTGCCGATCTACCACACGAGCACCACGACGGCGTACAACATGGCCGCGTTCCAGACCGCCGGCATCACCGAGCCGCCGACTACCTGGGAGGACGTGCTGGCCGCCGCGCCGGCGCTGGCCGCGAACGGCGTCGCGGTCATGGACTACTCCGGCTCGCCGGAGACGACGCTCAACCTGACCTTCTATCCGTTGCTGTGGCAGGCCGGCGGCTCGGTCTTCACCGAGGACGGCTCCGACGTGGCCTTCGATGGGCCCGAGGGCCTGGCGGCGTTGCAGTTCCTGCTGGACCTGCAGGCGCAGGGCGGGCTCCCGGCCGATGCGGCGACGAAGACGAATGCCGTGGACGGCGGGCCGCTGACCACGGGCGCGGCAGCCATGACCTTCGCCATTACCATGCCGGACGTCGAGCACATGCGGACCGCCGTCGGCGCGGAGAACGTCGTGGTCGCGGAGCCGCTGACCGGCGAGGAGCAGGTGAGCTTCGGCATCCCCGGCGTCCTTGCGCTGACCAGCATCAGCGAGGACGACGAGGCGGCCTACGAGGTGGCGTCGTACATCGCCTCACCCGAGGTCAACGCCCGCCTGAACGACGCGGCCGGCACCTTCCCGGCCCGCACCGACGTCGACGCGCCCACCGGCGACGACGCCCTGACGGCGCTCAACGACGCGCTCCAGTTCGCCCGCCCGGGCGAGGTGACGCCGACCGCGCGTCAGGTGATGGCGGTACTGTCGGCACAGCTCCAGGCTGCGCTGCAGGGGTCGAAGTCGCCCGAGGACGCGCTGGCCGACGCCGCCGCGGAGGCCCGCGACCTGATCGCCCGTGGCGGCTGACGCCACCACGACTGACGCCACCACTGCTGACGCCCCACGGCGGGCGAGGAGAACCGTATGACGTTGGAACGCACGGCAGTGCCTCGCCCGACGTGGCGGCAGCGCGTCCGCGACCCGGGCTGGGGCCTGCTGTTCGTCCTGCCCATGCTCGTGTTGTTCGTGATCTTCCGGTTCGTGCCGAGCCTCGGCGCGATCGGGATGAGCTTCACCGACTACCGGCTGAGCGGGGAGTTCTCGTTCGTCGGCGCGGAGAACTACAGCCGTCTGATCAGCGACGACCTGTTCTTCGACAGCCTGCGCGTCACGCTGCTCTACGCGGTGATCTACGTGCCGCTGACGCTGGTGGTCTCGCTCGGCACGGCGACCCTGCTGCACCACGTCGTGCGGGGCCGCGGGCTCTTCCGAGGGCTGCTGTTCCTGCCGTACGTCACCTCGTTCGTCATGGCCGGCATCATCTGGATCTGGATCTACCAGTCCGACGGCCTGATCAACGGCGCGCTGGACGGCCTCGGCCTCGGGCCGGTGCCGTTCCTCACCGGCAACCAGGCGATGGTGCTGGGCTCGCTGGCCGTGGTGTCGGTGTGGAAGAGCTTCGGGTACTCGATGCTCATCCTGCTGGCCGGGCTGAAGAACATCCCCGAGGACGTCATGGAGGCGGCCACGCTCGACGGCGCCGGCGCGTGGGCCAAGTTCCGCCGCATCACGCTGCCGCTGCTGCGCCCGGTGATCTTCTTCGTGCTCGTCATCGAGACGATCGCGGCGTTCCAGGTGTTCGACACGATCTACGTCATGACCGGCGGCGGCCCGGCCCGCGCGTCGTACGGATTGGTGTACATGCTCTACGACCAGGGCTTCCGGTTCTTCGACTTCGGCTACGCCGCCACCATCGGCGTCATGCTGTTCGTCGTCGTCTTCGTGATCTCCCTGGTGCAGCGATACGTCCTGGACCGGGAGAACACGTGACCACGCTCACCGCACCGCCGGCTCCGGCGGAGACGCGACCGGCCGGCACCGGCCGGCGTCGCCGCCGGTGGTCCGGCGCGAACATCTGGCTGACCGTCCTGCTGATCCTGGCGTCGGTCTTCACCGTGCTGCCGTTCCTCGCGGTGTTCGTGCTGGCGCTCAGCCCCGAAGGCGCCCAGACGATCCCGGACCAACTGCCCGACGAGGTGACGTTCGAGAACCTGTCCGGGGTGCTGTCGGCGTCGTCGTTCCTGCGCTGGACGCTGAACTCGTTCGTGTACTCGATCGTCTCCGTCGTCGTCATCCTGCTGACGGCGGCGATGGCCGGCTACGCGTTCGCGCGCAAGCGGTTCCCCGGCAGCAACGCGTTGATGTGGTCGTTCCTCGCCACGCTGATGGTGCCGATCCAGGCCACCCTGATCCCGATGTTCGTGCTGGTGTCGAAGATGGAGGGTGTGAACACCTTCTGGGGGCTGATCGTCCCGACGCTGGCGAACTCGCAGGCCGTGTTCCTGATGCGCCAGTTCATCAAGGGGCTGCCCGACGACCTGTTCGACGCGGCGAAGATCGACGGTGCGGGGGAGTGGACGGTGTTCTGGCGGCTGGTCCTGCCCCTGACGAAGCCGGTGCTGGCCACGCTGGGCATCTTCGTGTTCCTGTGGCACTGGAACGACTTCCTGTGGCCGCTGGTGATCGCGCAGACCGACGACATGCGCACGCTGACGGTCGGGCTGTCGACGCTGAACGCCGAGACGGTGGCGCGGGCGCGGATCATGGCGTCGGCGGCGATCAGCGTGATCCCGTGCCTGGTCATCTTCGGCGTCCTCCAGCGGTACCTGGTGAACAGCATCGCGACCACCGGGCTGAAGGGCTGACCTGCCGGTGCGGATCTTCGACGCCCACCGGGTGCTCGGGCCGGTGCCAGGCGACCACGTGCCGTCCGCCGACCTTGCAGGGCTGCTCGTGGAGCTGGACCATTTCGGCATCGACGGCGCCGCCGTCACGCCGAGCCACGGGCTGTACGGCGATCCGGCGCACGAGCACACGGCCGGGGCCGGACACGAGCGGCTGGTCCCGGTCCCGGTGATCCTGCCCGCGGTGCCCGGCGCCGGCTGGCCGGACGATCCGGGCGCGGTCGTCGACGCCGCGCCGGCGATGGTGCGGGCGTGCCCGGTGCGGCACCGGTTCGCGCTCACCGGGCCGGTGGCGTTGCGCTGGTGGCACGAGCTGGCCGCGGCCGCGATCCCACTCGCGCTGGACGCGCACGAGGCCGGCCTGGACCGCGTCCGTGCCCTGGCCACTGCGGTGCCGCAGCTGCGGGTACTGGTGCTCTCGCCGGGCTACCGGTGCCTGCGCGAGCTGGCCGAGCTGCTGGGCGCCCACCCGGGCGTCTACGTCGAGACCGGCACGCTCGCCGCCGCCGGCGCCGTCGAGTGGCTGGCCAAGCAGGCCGGCGCGCACCGGCTGGTGTTCGGCACCGGTGCGCCGGTGTGGGACGACGCCGGCCCGCGGTTCCAGCTGGACCACCTGCGGCTGCCGGACGCCGATGTCGAGCTGATCGCGGCCGGCTCGTTCGCGGCGCTGCGGGCGGGGGAGGCGCCCGAGTGAGCCGAACGACTGATGTCAGAGGCCCGGTGATCGACGCGCACGGCCACGTGGGCGGCTGGGCCGATTTCTTCGTGCCGGAGCCGGACGCGACCTGGCTGGTGGACGTCAACACCGAGATCGGCATCGACGTCGTCGGGGTGTCGCACCTGGTCGCCGTCGGCCGGGACGCCGCGGCGGGCAACGAGCTGGCGCTGGCCGAGGCCGAGCGGTACCCGGGCCGCATCGGGGTCTGGCTGGTCGCCGACCCGCACCGGCCGGACGCCGTCGCGCCGCTGCGCGACCAGCTGGAGCGGCCCGGCGTCTGGGGCCTGAAGCTGCACCCGGACACGCACGAGTGCGCCGTCACCGACCCGCGGTACGAGCCGCTGCTCGAGCTGGCCGCCGCGGCCGGCGTCCCGGTGCTGTCGCACGGGCAGACGCGATCGCCGTACTCCGACCCCGGCGACCTCGCGGAGGTGGCCCGCCGGCACTCGACGCTGCCGGTGCTGGTCGGGCACGCCGGCCTCTGGCAGGACGGCTTCGACCGTGCGGCCCGGCTGGCCGCCGCACACCCCAACCTGTACCTGGAGATCTGCGGCTCCCGGCTCACCACCCGCTGGCTGGAGCGTCTGGTCGCGGTCGCGGGCGCCGACCGCGTGCTGTTCGGCACCGACGCGTGCTTCCTCGACCCGCGGCTGGGCCTGGGCAAGGTCCGGCACGCCCGGCTGTCCGACGCCGACCGCGCGCTCGTCCTGGGCGGCAACGCCGCCCGGCTGCTCGGCCGGCGCCTCACCATCGCCTCGCAGGAGACGCCATGACGACACTCGCGATCGACGGCGGCGAGCCCACGCGCCGCGCCACCTGGCCGGCCTGGCCACCGCCCGCATCGGAGGCGCAGCGCAAACTGCTGGCGGAGGTGGTCGACAGCGGCCACTGGGGCGCGACGTCCGGGCCGCTGTGCGAGCGGCTGGCCACGGAGTTCGCCCACCGGCATGGCGCGAAGCACGGCATCGTGCTGACGAACGGGACGCTGGCGCTGTTCATCGCGCTGCGCGCCGCAGGCGTCCGGCCGGGCGACGAGGTGGTGGTCCCGGCGTACACGTTCGTCGCGTGCGCGACGGCGGTGCTGCTGCTCGGCGCGGTGCCGGTGGTCGCCGACGTCGACCCCGTCCATCTGCACCTGACGGCGGACACCGTCCGGCCGGCGCTGAGCCCGCGCACGCGCGCCGTCATGCCGGTCCACCTGGCCGGCAGCCCGGCCCCGCTGGACGAGCTGCTCGCGCTCGCCGCCGAGCACGGCCTGGCCGTCGTCGAGGACAGCGCCCAGGCGCACGGCGCCTCCTACCGCGGCCGGCCGGTCGGCGCGCACGGGACGGCCGGCACGTTCAGCTTCCAGTCCAGCAAAGCGATGACCGCCGGCGAGGGCGGCCTGATCGTCACCGACGACGACGACCTCGCCGCCCGCGCCTGGTCGGCCTGCAACGTCGGCCGGGTCCGCGACGGCGCCTGGTACCACCACGCGGAGGTCGGCTGGAACCTGCGCATGACGGAGCTGCAGGCGGCGCTGCTGCTGCCGTGGCTGGACCGCCTGGACGACGAGGTCGGCGCCCGCGACGCGTTCGCGCGGCGGGTGACGGACGGCCTGGCGGCGGCGGACGGGCCGGTCGAGGTGGTGCCGCAGCCGCCGGGCACCACCGTTGACTCGCGGCACCTGCTGATGCTGCGGGCGGCGCCGGGCGTGGACCGCGCCTGGGTCTCGCGGGCGCTGGCCGCCGAGGGCGTCCCTGTGGACGACGGCTATCCACCGCTGGCCGCCCTGCCCGCGCTCCAGGGGCAGGCGCGAGCGCTGCCGGCCCCGGGCACCGAGGCGGCCGCCGCGACGGTGTTCTGGCTGCGCCAGCCCATGCTCATGGCCGGACCGGACGGCGCGGACGACGTCGTGACCGCCGTCGGGCGGGTCTTCGGCGACGGGCGGGCGTTCCCGCGCAGGTGACGTACCGCGACACACCCGGACGAACCTCCGGGCGTCATCCCTCAATGTGAGACTTTCGCTTGCGCCGCACGGGGCGGTCGGGCCGATCATGGAACCAGCGTTGTCCCCACCACTGCAGGGAGTGGCGATGGGTCAGAAGCTGGCAAAGAGGTTCATGGTCGCGTTCGGACTGGGCCTGGTGCTGGCCCTGATCTTCGACCATTCCGCCGCGGGTTTCGCGGTGGGGTTCGCCATCGTCTTCGGAGGCGGTCTGGCCGCCGAGTAGTCGCCTCCCGGTCCCGCTCGGCCCTGCATCACCAGGATTACCCGAGCCTCGACACGATTGCAGGCGTGGTGATGCTCCAGGAAACGTAGTGACGTGCCCCGGATCGCGGCGAAATCTCACCACGTGGACGCCGCGGCGGGCCGGCGACCTCACACCGCCGCCGGGAAGCGCCGAGCTCTCGGCCCGTGAACGTGGCGGCACTCGCGCGGGCGACACATCACCCGCGTCGGGGCCGTTATGGGGACCCGGGCCCACGGTGTGCGGCCCTCAGGCGAGTGAGGTATCCGCATCGCAGGTGACGCACGATCGTCCACGCAAGAAGGACGGCGAACGCCACCACCCCGACGACCGGCACACACGCGTTACTGCCTCTTCACGGCAGGATTGCGCGCCTTGACAGCATCGCGTCCAGCACCCTTGACATGTTCACGTCTCGCAAATTACGGTCTGGACCGTAAGTACCGAATGATGGAGGGTGCGCGTGCGGAGCATCGACGAGCTCGACGAGCGACTATCGCGGCCACGGCCGGAGCTGGTGGAGGACCTGCGCCGGCTCGACGGCGACCTGGTCGTGCTCGGTGCGAGCGGCAAGCTGGGCGTGAGCCTGGTCAGGCTGGCCGTGCGGGGCATCGAGGCGGCCGGCACCGGTGCCCGCGTCGTCGCGGTGTCCCGGTACAGCGCGCCCGGCGCGCGCGAGGCCATGGAGGCGACCGGCGCGGAGGTCGTGGCGGCCGACGTCGCCGACGACGACGCCCTGTCCGCGCTGCCCGACGCCGCGAACGTCGTGTACCTGGTGGGCGCGAAGTTCGGCACCGAGGGCAACCAGGCCGGAACCTGGGAGACCAACGTCTACCTGCCCGGCCGCGTCGCCCGGCGCTACGCCGGCAGCCGCATCAGCGCGCTCTCGACCGGCAACGTGTACCCGCTCGTCGACGTCGGCAGCGGCGGCGCCACCGAGGACACCCTGCCCGGGCCGATCGGGGAGTACGCGATGTCCTGCCTCGGCCGCGAGCGGGTGCTGCAGGCCGCGTCGCAGCGCGACGGCACACCGATGGCGATCATCCGGCTCAACTACGCGGTGGAGATGCGCTACGGCGTGCTGGTCGACCTCGCGCAGGCGATCGAGGCGGGCGAGCCCGTCGACGTCACGATGGGCAGCCTCAACCTGGTCTGGCAGGGCTACGCGAACGAGGTGACGCTGCGGGCGCTGCTGCATGCGTCCGCCCCGCCGCTGCTGTTGAACGTCACCGGCCCCGAGACGCTGGGCGTGCGCCGGCTGGTGACGGACCTGTCCGCGGCGCTGGACAAGCCGGTGACGTTCACCGGCGAGGAGGCGCCGACGGCGCTGCTGGCCAACGCGCAGCGCTGCCACGGGCTGTTCGGCTACCCGGACGTGACCGTGCCCGAGCTGGTGGAAGCGACGGCGCACTGGATCCGGGCCGGTCTGCCGACCCTGGGCAAGCCGACGAAGTTCCAGCGACGCGACGGGAAGTTCTGATGCCGACGACCGATGGTCCCCTCCGCCGGTTCCGCGCCGGCGGCGTGATCCCGGCGCACCCGCTCGCCATCGACGAAGACCGCAAGCTGGACGAGCGGCGGCAGCGGGCGCTGTCGCGGTACTACGTCGAGGCCGGCGCCAGCGGCCTGGCGGTCGCCGTGCACACCACCCAGTTCGCCGTGCACGAGCCCGGCCGGGGCCTGCTCGCCCCGGTGCTGGAGCTGGCCGCCGAGACCGCCGGCGAGTACCCGGACCGCGCGCCCGTGCTGGTGGCCGGCATCGTCGGGCCGACCCAGCAGGCGGTCACGGAGGCCGAGCTGGCCCGCGACCTGGGCTACGACCTCGCTCTGCTGACGCCGTACGGCACCGGCGGCGCCACCGAGGACGAGCTGCTCGACCGCGCCCGCGCCGTCGGCGAGGTCATCCCGGTCATCGGCTTCTACCTGCAGCCCGCGGTCGGGGGCCGGGTGCTCGGCCGCGACTTCTGGCGGCGGCTGGGCGAGCAGCCCGCGGTCGCCGGCGTCAAGATCGCGCCGTTCGACCGGTACGCGACGCTGGAGGTCGTGCACGGCCTCGCCGAATCCGGCCGGGTCGGCGACATCGCCCTGTACACCGGTAACGACGACCACATCGTCATGGACCTGCTCACGACGTACGACGTCGGCGGCCAGCGGGTCGAGGTGGTCGGCGGCCTGCTCGGGCAGTGGGCGGTGTGGGTGCGCGGCGCGGTGGATGTCCTCGCCACGGCCGGCCGGGCTCGGGCCGGTGACGACGTGGCGCTGCGCGAGCTGCTCGCGCTGAACCCCGTCCTCACCGACGCCAACGCGGCGATCTTCGACGCCGCGCACGCGTTCCACGGCTGCGTGCCCGGCATCCACGAGGTGCTGCGCCGCCAGGGCCTGCTGACCGGACTGTGGTGCCTGGACGAGGACGAGGTGCTCTCGCCCGGCCAGCTGGCCGAGATCGACCGCATCTGGGCCGCGTACCCACAGCTGCGCGACGACGACTTCATCGCCGAGCGGCTGGACCGCTGGCTCAGAGGGTGATGCGGTACAGCGTCAATGGCCGCCCGATCGTCCCGGACTCCAGGCTGCCCGACCGCTCCGCGCACCCCGCGAGCTCCAGCCGCTGCAGGATGCGGCGTGCCGTCCGCAGCTGCACGCCGAGCCCATCGGCGATGTCGCGCGTGGTGAGCGGGCGGTCGGCGCTGGTGGAGGTGATCTCGCGAAGGCGGTCGAGGGTGCCGACCGAGAGGCCGACCCGGCTGGCGACGACGGCCCGGCTCTGGTCTGCCTTCGGCGCCTCGGCCGGCGCGACCGTCTCGAGCAGGATGTCGACGTCGTTGCGCGACGACACCACGGCGGCGACGTCGCCGTGGCTGCGGGCCCGGGCCAGCGCCCGGCGGGCCAGCCGCTCGGCCTCGGCGCCGCTGTGCCCGATGCCGAACCCGATGCGCACGACGTCGTGGCGCTGCCCGAGACGGTGCAGCAACGGCAGCGCGGTGAACCCGCGCGAGGCGTCGTGCAGCGGCCCGCGGGTAGTCACGATCAGCGACAGCGTCTCGGAGTACTGCGACAGCGAGCCGCCGAGCAGGCCGACCTCGCGGGCCAAGTCCTCCAGCTCAGAGGTGGGGGAGATCTCGACCAGGCCGAGCGCGACCTGCGCGTCCTCCTGGATCTGGCTGGTCGCCGACAGCAGCAGCTGGCGCAGCGCCGCACGCACCGACTGCCGCGACGGCGCCAGCCGGAACACCGGCAGCTCGCCGCTGAGCTCGTCGTGCACCGATGCCAGGCACGTGACGGCGACGGTGTTCTCGTGACGGGCCGCGTGCCGGCGGTGGAACGCGGCGAAGTCGGCGGCAGTGGCACCCGGCCGGTAGGGCAGCGTGCGCACGTCGTCGACCGGCACCCCGGCGTCCCGCAGGGTGCCCTGCACCTGTGCGGCGTCGAGGGTGTCGACCGAGAGCCGGGTGACGTCGTGGCCGTCGCGCAGCAGCCGCACCAGGGCCTCGAGCAGCGTCGCCCCGCTGTAGTCGACGAACGCGGCCGGGCGCGTCAGCGCGTCGTGCGCGATGGTGTAGGGCACGATGCCGGTGAACAGCCAGGCGTCGACGCCCGACGCGTGGGTGGTCACCATGGCGGTGGCCTGGGTCTCGTGGTCGTAGTCGAACCGGTGCACCCGCACCCCGGGCTGCTCTTCGCAGACCGTCGCGACGCTGTCGACCAGGTCGTGCGGGCCGACCACGCCGATCGAGGTGTCCATGCGACAACTGTAGCCACTTGGTCCAGATTTCGGGCCAGGCCGATACGATGACGGTCAACCGAGAGGAAGCAGGAGAGGCAGTGCGGACGCTGGCCATCCACGGCGGGACGCCAGTACGGGCCGGGCGGCCGTTGCCGTCGGCCTTGGAGGCGAGCGGGCGGACCATCGGCCCGGAGGAGGAGGCCGCCGTCCTGCGCGTGTTGCGCAGCGGCATGCTGTCCAGCGTGTGGGGGACCGAGGTGGCGGCCCTGACCGAGGAGTTCGCCGCGCTCATCGGCGCCCGGTACGCGGTGGCGTGCAGCAGCGGCACGGCCGCGGTACACCTGGCGGTCGCCGCCGTCGACCCGGAGCCCGGCGACGAGATCATCGTCCCGCCGATCTCCGACATGGGCTCGGTCACGCCCATCATCGCGCAGAACGCGGTCCCGGTCTTCGCCGACGTCGAACCTGGAACCGGCAACCTCGACCCGGACGCCGTCGCCGCCCTGATCGGCCCGCGCACGCGCGCCGTCGTCGCCGTCCACCTGTTCGGCAAGCCGGCACCCGTCGCGCGGCTGCGCGAGCTGACCGACCGCGCCGGCATCCTCCTGATCGAGGACTGCGCCCAGGCCTACCTCGCGCCGGTGCGTCCCGGCGGGCCGCTGGCCGGTGCCGTCGGCCAGCTGGGCTGCTTCAGCCTGCAGCAGTACAAGCACATCACCACGGGCGACGGCGGCCTGGTCACCACCGACGACCCCGAGTTGGCGCTGCGGCTGCGCCGGTTCGCCGACAAGGGCTGGCCGCGCGAGACCGGCGAGCGCGCCTACCTGTCGTTCGCGCTGAACTACCGGATGACCGAGTTGGTCGGCGCGGTCGCCCGCGAGCAGTTGCGCAAGCTGCCCGCCGTCGTGGCTCGCCGGCGGGCCGGCGCGGCGGCGTTCGCCGGCGGCGTGGCCGGGCTGCCCGGGCTGGGCCTGCCGCCCGACGACGGCGACCACGTCTACTGGTACTTCCCGCTGCTGGTCGACGGCCTGGACGAGGCCGGGCTGCGGCGGTACGCGGCGGCGCTGACGGCCGAGGGCGTCCCGGCGCTGGGTGGCTACCTCGCGCGGCCGCTCTACGCCGAGCCGGTGCTGCGTCAGCCGCTGACGTACGGTTCGTCCGGCTACCCGCTGCGCGGCCGGGCCGAGTACCCGGACGGGCTCTGCCCGGTCGCCGAAGACCTCGTCTACCGGCGGCTCGTGGTGGTGCCGTGGAACGAGAACTACTCCGAGGACGACGTCGACGACATCGTCGCCGCCGTCACGAAGGTGCACACCGCGCTGGTGGCGTCGTGATCCTCGATTGTGACCTGCTGATCGGCCGGGACATCGCGAGCGGGGCGCGAGTGGACGGCGCGGCGCTGGCCGCTTCGCTGGCCGGGCTGGGGATCGGCGGCGGGCTGGTGACGTCGCTGCGGGCGCTCCTGTTCGACGCGCCGAGCGGCAACGACGAGGCCCGTGAGGTCGCGGCGCTGCACGGCTGGTGGGCGGCGGCCGGGGTGGACCTGCGCGACCCACTGACCGCGCTGGCGGAGGTGTCGCGGGCTTCGGCGCTGGGCGTGCGGGCCGTGCGGATCGCGCCGGACCGGCAGGGTGTTCCGGCGACGGCGCCCGGCCTGCGCGCGGTGGCCCGGGCGGCGGCGTCGGCCGGGCTGGTGCTGCTGGCCGAGGGCGACGTCCGGGTCGTCGGGCCCGCGCTGGCCGGGCTGGGTGCGGTGGTCGTCTTCGTCGACGCGCACTTCTACCACCTGGGGGACTTCGTGCTGCTGGCCCGCGACGAGCCCGGCTTTCACACGTCGACCCGGCTGCTCGGCGACGTCGACGGCTGGGAGGTCGTGGTGTCGTCGGTCGGGGCGGAGCGGCTGGTGTTCGGCAGCCGGCCCGGCTGGTTCGAGGCGGCGGCCGTGGTGGATCGGCTGGCCGCGGCCGGGCTGACGGAGTCGGAGCGTGCGCTGGTGGTGGGCGGGAACCTGCGCCGGCTGCTGGGGGTGACGGCGTGATCGTCGACGTGCACGGCCACTGGGGCCCGTGGTTCTTCAGCACCGACGTCGCCGACGCGGCGGCCAACCTGCGGGTGATGGACGAGTGCGGGATCGACGTGCAGCTCGTGTCCGCCGTCGAGGCCGTGGTCTACGACCCGCTGAGTGGGAACCCGGCGCTGCTGCCGGTCCTGCGGGCGCAGCCGCGGCTGCGCGGCTTGCTGGTCGTCGACCCGCGGGAGTTGTCCCTGGCCGAGTCGCAGCTGTCGGAGCTGCTGCCGACCGGGCTGTTCGTGGGCGCGAAGATCCATACGCACTATGCGGGCTCGCCCGGCGGGTCGGCGGCGATGGCCGAAGCGCTTGCGTTGCTGGCCGCGCATGATCTGCCGGTGCTGGTGCACACCTGGGGTGAGGAGATCGTCGGCCTGGCCGACGTCGTCGCTCAGGTCGACGGTACGCGCGTGGTCGCCGCGCACCTCGGCGGCCCGTCCTGGCCGCTGGTGCCGTCGGCGGCCGAGCGAACCGACCGGCTCTGGTTCGAGCCGTGCTGGTCCACGCCGGCGCCCGGCCGGATCCGCTGGGTGCTGGACCGGATCGGGCCGGAGCGGCTGATGTTCGGCAGCGACGCCACCCTCATCCACCCGGCGGTCACGCTGGGCGCGATCCGGGCCGCCGAGCTCAGTGCGGCGGAGAAGGAGCTGGTCATGTGGCGCAACGCCGTCGACGTCTTCCGCCTGCCCACCCCAGCATGATCACCGGTCCAGCTCGGTGACGCGTTGTCGTCACCGAGCACACGGACACCTCACTCGCCTGAGGACCGCATACAGTGCGATCGCGTCTCCGCTACGGTCCTCACGTGAGTGATGTGTCGCCCGCACGGGTCACGATGCCGCCCAGCCGTCCTCGGGGGTCCTACCGCTTCACCAGATGGCATGCATTCCCGGGGAAGCGAGTACACGCCTGGCCCGACGCCGGAATGATCGTGGGGCCCACCCGACGACAGCAACTCACACCGTCGCACCGCAACCTGTGGATCGCCGTGATCATCAACCTCCTGTGGTGCTATCGCGACACAGAAGGTTGATGATCACAAGAGTCAGTCAGCCAGGATCCGAGCCGGCTCCCACTCCAACACGGCGCGGGTGTCGTCGGGCACGACGGAGACGCCGGCGATGTCGGCGGTCACCGTGAACGGCCGGTACGGCCCGGCCCACTCCAGCGCCCGGTCGATCGCGGCCGCGAGGTCCGCCGCGGCCAGTGCCGGGATCGGGGCGCCGCTGCCGTCGCGCATCCGCATCGAGCGCGGCGGCAGGCCCTCGGGCGAACGCCACTGCGGCCAGTCGGCGTCGGGCGTCGGGAAGATCAGCCGAAGCGAGCAGGCCGGCAGCTCCAGCGCCGGGGACAGCG
Organism: Jiangella aurantiaca; assembly: GCF_004349105.1. GTDB lineage: Bacteria > Actinomycetota > Actinomycetes > Jiangellales > Jiangellaceae > Jiangella > Jiangella aurantiaca. The sequence continues at coordinate 27,364 of NZ_SMLB01000021.1, read as the reverse complement.
CCGCCACGACCTGCTCGCCGAGCCGCTTGGTCAGCCCGTACGGAGCGATGGCGTCCGGCGCGGCCGTGGGGTCGACCGGCCGCGTCGCGTACGCCTCGAACACCGACATGGTGCTGATGTGCACGAACGCCCGCGCCCCCGCGGCCGCCGCCAGCGACATCGCCAGATGCAGCGAGCCCACGTTCACCTCGAACGCCAGCCCGTTCGCGACCGGGTCGTAGCCGAGGACGCGCGGGACGGCGGCGGCCATGTGCACGACGCCGTCGACGCCGTCCAGCGCCGCCTTGACGTCGTCAGGGGAGCGGGCGTCACCCAGCACGGATTCCACGCCATCGACGTCGACCGGCCGCGGGTCGAGCACCCGGACGGTGTGCCGCTCCGCCAGGTGCGGGACCACGTTGCTGCCGACCATGCCGGCACCGCCGATGACCAGGACGCGCATGCCGCCGCTCCTTCCGCCGCTTCAGGCCCAGTCAGGGGTCACAGCGTCGCACACTGCCCCGTCCGCGCGCCGCGAACCCGGTTCGGGACGCCGTCGTCGGTCGGCGGCTCGGCATTGCCCGAGCAGTCGAGCGAGCCGAAGATCGTCGAACCGGACACGACCGCGGCCGGCGCCGGGCCGTTCACCAGCGTCACCGCCCCGCGCACCGTCACGCCGTCGATCACCACCGGCGACGCGCCGTCGGCCGTCACCGACCCGAAGACCGAGCCGCCGCCGACGCGCAGGCCGGCGCCATCGGTGACGGTGACCGAGCCGAGCACCGTCGCGCCGTCGAGGCACAGCGTGCCGGTCGACGCCGTCAGGTCGCCGCGGTGCGTGCCTGTGATCGTCGTCGTGCAGCGTGGCGTGAACCGCAGCAGCTCGTCGCCGGACGCGACGTACACGTCGCCGTCGCTGTGCGCGGCGAGGTGGGACGCCGACCCGGTCCACAGCTGCTCGACGGCCAGGGTCGACGGATCCACCCGGACCAGGCGGGCACCGGCGGGCGACGCGTAGAGCAGGCCGTCGACGGCGCTGAACACGAGGTCGCCGGAGCTGCTGCCGCTCGACCCCAGGCTCACCCGCTCCACCACGCTCGCGGCGCTGAGGTCGACGGCGAACAGATCGGTCCCCGAGAGGCCCCACAGCCGGCCGGCGTCGTCGAATGCCAGCGCCGGGATGGACGGCTTGCCGGGCACCGGGTGCAGCTCCCAGAGCAGCCGCCGCTCGGCCACCGACCAGGCGAAGACGGTCGCCTCCGGCTGGGTCGGCGGCGTGGCGCTCTGTCCGCCGTAGATGCTGGTCGCGCCGTAGACGACGCCGTCGCGGTAGGCGAGCGCGATGATGCTCTCGTCGTCGATCAGGTCCCGCTCCGCATGCACCAGCTGGCCGCCGGCCGCGTCGTACAGCGCGAACACGCCGCCCAGCTCGCCGAGGTCGGGCATGGTGCCGACGGCGAGGTGGTCGCCGGCCGACGCCAGCGCCCGGGGCCGGATCTGCCGGTCGGCCTTGAAGTCGAACAGCCGCCGCGGGTTGTCGACGGCGCCAGGCTCCGGCGAGGGCGAGTACTCCGGGCTGTGCCACGGCAGCGCCGGATCGTAGGAGTACACCCGCGCGTCCGGGTAGGCGCCGACGTACAGCCGCCCGGCGTGCTGGGTCATCGCCTCGCTCTGCGAGAAGGTGTGGAACTCCTCGCGCACGCCCGTCGAAGGATCGACCGCCGCGAAGCCGCCGTTGAGGAACCCGCCGGCGTACACGCGCCCGTCGGGGCCCTCGCTGAGAGCGGTGATGTCGATCGGCTCGCCCTCGATGGTGGTCTGGACGAACGAGCGCGCTCCGGTGGTCGGGTTGTAGCGGAACATCATCCCCCGCCAGAGCAGGCCGACGATGCTGCGTCCGGGGTAGTCCGGCAGCCCCAGCTCGGCCCAGCCGATGCCGCGGGTGTTGGCCACCCGGCCGGTGAACGGCATGTCGGTGCCCACCATGCTGCCGTCACGCGGGTCGTAGCGGACCAGCTCGCCGGCCACGATCAGGTAGACGCGGCCCTCCTCGTCAGGCGGCGACGGCTCCAGTCCGTGCGCGGTGTCGATGTGGTCGACCCACTGACCGGCGGCGATGTCCCAGACGTAGAGCGGGCTCGGCGACGCGGTCCCGAAGCGGACGTACAGGTAGTCGCCGACGACGTCGACGTCGTACGCCCAGGCGGTCGAGACGTTCAGGCCGTCGGGCAGCGGCAGCGCGGTGCTGGCGCCGGTCACGCGGTCGACGGCGAACACCGCGGCCGGGTTCTCGGTGCCGGCGAAGATCGTGTCGCCGTGCACCGCGACGCTGCGCACGTAGGCGTGGATGGGGGAGAGCCGGCCGAAGTCGCGGAACGCGCCGGTCGCCGGATCGAAGCCGAACAGCTTCCCGCCGGGCGACGTGCCGCCGTAGACCTGGCCGTCGTCGGCGACCGACACGTCCCAGACGAAGGTCTCGCCGGCGATCGGGTTGCCGAGCGCCTCGACGCCGCCCGCCGCGGTCCAGCGGTAGAGGCCCGGCGCGCCGTAGGTGCCCACGTACACGGAGCCGTCCTGCCCGGCGTCGACCGCCCAGGACCCGCCCGCGCCGGGCAGGTCGAACCGGGCCACCGCCTCTCCGGTCGCGGGGTCGACGGCGTTGAGGTGCGCCGGCGCGCCGGATGACGCGCCCCACAGCACCGGCGTGCCGTCCGGGCCTGGAGCCAGCGTGCCGCCGATCAGCAGCACGTCCTGCAACGGTGTGCCGAGCGAGGTGACCTCTCCCGGCGGCGGCGCGTCTGTGGCGTCACCGGACGCACCGGCGGGCGGCGCGGCAGCCGCGGTGGCGAGGGCGAGCACGAGGACGGCCGATCCGGACAGCAACGCTCTCATCGCGGGGACCTCCGAGACGGCGGATAGGGAGTCTGCCCCGGAGGCTACCGATCGGGCGGATATCGGGCAAGGCCGAAATTGCAGGAGGTCTTGCCCTCCCGTGCGCGGCACTGCCAGGATGACCGCCTAACGGGCTAGGCCGAAATGAACGATCGCGAGGAGGATGCCTTGACGAGGCTGCACCGATCGTCGCTGGCGGCAGTGGCCGCCGCACTCGTGCTGTCGCTGACGGCGCCGATGGCGGACGCGGTGACCGACCCGCAGCCGCGGCCGGCGGCGTCCGCGCCGATCGTCGGAGCCGAGGAGTCCCTCGGATATCCGATCGAGAGCCGCGTACTGTCGCAGGACCAGTCCCAGGGCGTCGACGCCGAGGGGCGGCCGCAGGCGTACTGGGTGACCGCGGGCAACGACGTGACGCCCGGCATGTTCCAGGTGACCGACCTCCGCAGCGGCGAGGTGGTGTTCGGCGAACGGCTGCCGGCCGGCGCGCACAGCTGGGCGAGCACGTTCAACACCGCGAACGGCACGGTGTACTTCGCCATGACGTCGGGGGAGATGTACTCGTGGACTCCGGGCGACGACGCCGTCACCGCGCTGGGCGTGCCGTTCCCCGGTGAGGGGATCTGGCGGCTCGACGCGGCTCCGGACGGCGTCGTCTACGGCGGGACGTACCCCGGCGGCCTTCTGTTCTCGTACGACCCCGCCACCGGTGAGTTCGCCGACCACGGCCAGGCGGTCCCGGGCGAGACCTACGCACGAGCCCTCGAGGCAGACGACGAGAGCGTCTGGGTCGGTACCCAGCCGCGAGCCCGGCTGACTCGCTTCGACCGCGGGACCGGCCAGTTCCACCAGGTGGCGCTGCCGGCGCAGTACGAGACGCACGAGGTGGTCTATGACATGACGCTGGCCCGCGACTACCTGCTGCTGCGCGTGCAGCCGTCGAACGACCTGCTGGTCTACGACACAAGCAGCGGCGAGTTCGTGAACATCGTCCCGGGCATCTCCGGACGGGCCATCTCGCCACCGGATCCGGCCGGCAAGTACGTCTACTTCCGCATCTCCGCGCAGGGGGTCGTCGCCTACGACCTCGACACCCATACGTACGCGCCGATCGGCTGGGGACCCAACGCGTTCCCCGGCACCTGGGCGTGGATCGATCTGGACCACCCGGACTTCCCGGGTCTGTCGCTGGCGATGACGTACTACTACGGGCGCATCTACGTCTGGAATCCGACGACGAAGAAGACGCTCTACATCGGCGAGGGCGACCTGCAGGGTGCCCCGAACAGCATCACCGCGCTGGGCTCCGGGCCTGACGGCGCCGTGTACGTGGGTGCGTTCCTCTCCCCGCCGGGCATGGCGCGGTTCGATCCGGCCGACGACTCGACGACGCTGCTGGCCGGCGCCGGTCAGGTCGAGGGGTTCGGAACGTACGGCGAGCACCTGGTGTTCGGGCGGTACCCGAACGCAGGGCTGCTGGACTTCGACACGACGCGGCCGTGGAGCATGGGCACCAACCCCGGTCCACCCGCCACGATCGCCGGCGAGCAGGACCGCCCGCAGGCGTTCGCCCAGGTGGGTGACCTCATGGCAGTGGGTAGCGTGCCGAAGTCGGGACGCCTCGGCGGCGCGCTCAGCCTGTGGGACCCGGCGACCGGCGAGGTGGTGACGCATCGCAACGTCGTGCCGGACCAGAGTGTGGTGTCGCTGGCCGAGCGGGACGGCCTGCTCTACGGCGGCACGTCGATCAACGGCGGCTACGGCATCGACCCCGTGGCCACTGAGGCGGAGCTGTTCGTCGCCGACCCGGACACCGGCACGGTGCTGCACCGGCTGGTGCCCGTGCCGGGCGGACGCGCGGTGAACGGGCTGACGTTCGACGCCGACGGCACGCTGTGGGGCGTCTCCGACGGGACGCTGTTCACCTACGACCCGGCGACGCGTTCCGTGACCCGCGCCGAGCAACTCTTCCCGCGTACGGCGAACATGTACGGGCACGACCGCCACCTGGTGTTCCGCGGCGACGGCTACCTCTACGTCACCAGCTCCGGCAGCCTGTGGCGGGTGGACCCCCAGAGCTGGGCGGCGACGCGGCTGGCGTCGTCCGGCGTGGCCTCGCTGGCGCTGGACGAGAAGGGCGACCTCTACTACGCCCGCGGCGCGGCGCTTTACCGGTGGAACTTCTCGCTGCGGCCGCAGCCGGTCTGCGACGTGACGGTGTCCGGCCCGCATGCCGGCCCGCTGAGGGCCACGGCCGGGACCACCTGCCTCGACGGCGCCAGCGTCGACGGCCCGGTCCAGGTCAGCCCCGGCGCGGTGCTGGTGGCGGAGGACTCGGCGGTGCGCGGCCCGGTCCGCGCGATCGGCGCCGGCGGCGTCCAGCTCGACAGCGTGACGGTGACCGGCCCCGTGTCGGTGACCGGCGCCGTCGGCGGAGTGTGGATCGACGGCACGACGGTGGACGGCCCGGTGGAGCTGCTGTCCAACTCCGGCGGCACGACGGTGTCCGGCCTCACCGTGACCGGACCGCTGAGCTGCACCGGCAACGAGCCGCCGCCGGTACTCGAGAACGTCGACGTCGACGGCCCGGTGACCGGGCAGTGCAGGGAGGCATGATGCGACGCCTGATCACCTGGTTGACCGCCGTGCTGGTCGCGGCGACCACGCTGACGGCCGCCGCGCAGGCCGCCGACTATCCAGTGTTCAAGGACATCGGCGGGATGCCGCTGGACGCCGTCACCGCGCCCGGCTCCGCCGTCGGCACCGGCCCCGATGGCGAGCCGTGGCTGTACCTGGTGTCGTCGGGCAGCCCGGCGGTGTTCAGCGTCGTCGACGCCCGCGACGGCAGCCGGGTGCACGAGTTCCCGCTGCCAGGGTCGTCCGGCTCGTGGGCCGTCGACGTCACGCCGAACGGCGACGTCTACGTCGGGACCTACGGCGAGGGTCGGGTCTACCGGTACCGGCCGGGCGCCGCGGCCGTCGAGGACCTCGGCGTGGCGGTGCCGGGCGAGACGTTCGTCTGGTCTGTCACGCACGACGAGAACGGCGTCGTCTACGGCGGCACCGGCCAGTCCCGGGCGAACGTGTTCCGGTACGACCCGGCCACCGGCACGACGACGAACCTCGGCTCGCTCGCGCCGGACGCCGACCCGCTGATCGTGCGCGGCATCGCCGCGGGCGGCGGCAAGGTGTACGCCGGCACGCATGCCACGACAAGCGTCGTCGAGATCGACCCGGTGACGGGGGAGCGGCGCGACCTGGGGCTGCCGCCGGGCGCCGACCCGGCGGCCGGGGTCTACGACCTGGACGTCCGCGGCAGGCTGCTGTTCGCCCGGTTCAGCCTGTCCGGCTCGCCCGCGCCGCTGCACGTCTACGACCTGGACGCCGGAGCCTGGGTCCAGGAGATTCCGGACGCCCACGGGCTGAACGTGTCCCCGGTGGCGGCGGATGGGCGCACCGTCTACTTCGTCCGCGACCAGACGCTGCACAGCTACGACCTGGTCGACCGAACCTATGCGGCCACCTCGCTGACCGGCGTCGGCGACGTCCGCGGCTTCGACTTCCTGGACCTCGGCGACGCGGAGTGGCCTGGAGACACCCTCGTCGGCCTGAACCACGTCGGCCGCTACTTCGTCTACTCGCCGGCGACGGGCCGGTCTGAGCTGCGCACCGCGGACGCCGTCGCGGCGCCGGGCCCGGTCCGCTCCATCGCCGAGGGCCCGGACGGCCTGCTCTATGTGGGCACCTTCCTGGCCGGGGGAATGGCCAGCTACGACCCGGAGACCGGCGCGAAGGCGCAGTTCGCCGCGGAGATCAGCCAGGCCGAGGGCATGGTCACCCACGACGGCGCGCTCTACGTCGGGACCTACCCCTGGGGCGAGATCCTCCGCTACGACCCGGACCAGCCGGCCGAGCCGGGCGTCAACCCGAAACCGGTGTTGCGGCTGTACGAGCACCACGGCCAGTCCCGCCCGTTCGCGCTGGCCTCGGCCGGCGACCACCTCGCCGTCGGCACGGTGGCGAAGAACGGCTCGCCCGGCGGCGGGCTGACGCTACTGAACACGCGGACCGGCGAATCCTGGTTCGAGGACGTCGTGCCCGGGCAGAGCGTGGTCGCGCTGACCTACCGCGACGGCATCCTGTACGGCGCCACGTCGGTCTTCGGCGGCGTCGGCGGGCCGCGGCCCACCCAGACCGATGCCGTGGTCTTCGCGTACGACATCGAGCAGCGGCGCAAGCTCTGGGAGGTCGCGCCGATTCCCGGCGAGGGCGCCATCGGCGAGATCGCGTTCGACGAGAACGGCAAGCTCTGGAGCCACACGACGGTGTCGGTGTTCCGCATGGACGTGGAGACGCGGGAGGTGGAGGCGCGGCGCAACTACGAGCCGTACCCGTGGGACACCGTCGCGTACGCGCACGTCGGCTCGCGGCTCTGGTACGACCCGTACGTCGACAAGATCTATGTGGTGTCGCAGGCGAAGATGTTCACGATCGACCCGGTGACGCTGGACCGCGCCCGGGTGTTCCAGCCGGCCTCCTACGGGTTCCTGCACAACAACGGCAACGTGTTCATCGCTCGGGACCTGAAGTACTGGGAGTACACGCCGAGCGCCCGGCCGGCGGCGGCCGCGAGCGTGGCGGCGGACGCCGTCCCGGCCGGCCGGCCGCAGACGGTCACGTTCACCGGCCTCGGGCCGGGTGAGCAGCTGGAGGTGTGGCTGCGGCCGAACGCCCGGATGCTCGGCACGGTGCGGGCCGACGCCACGGGCACGGCGCGCCTGACCTTCACGGTCCCGCTGGACCGCAGTGGCGAGCTGACCGTCGAGGGCCGCCGGCTCTCGACGCGGGGCGCGCTGTGGACGTCGTTCCAGGCGGCCGCGCCGGTCTGCGATGTCACCGTCGACGGCCCGTACACCGGCCCGCTCAGCGTCACGTCCGGCATCACCTGCGTGGACGACGCCACGGTGTCCGGGTCGATCCAGGTGAGCCCGGGCGCCATGCTGGTCGTCGCCGGCTCGACTGTGTCCGGGCCGCTCCGGACCGACCGCGCCGGCGGCGTGGTGCTGACGGGCGCGACGGTGTCCGGACCGGTGACGGTGACCGGCAGCACCGGCGCGGTGTCGATCACCGGGTCCGTGCTGAGCGGCTCTGTCTCGCTGGCCGGCAACACCGGCGGCGTCCGGTTCGCCGGGAACCGAGTCGTCGGCGGGCTGTCCTGCGCCGGCAACGATCCGGCGCCGGTGCAGGACGAGCCGAACGAGGTCACCGGGCCGGTGCGCGGGCAGTGCGCGGAAGGACGGTCGTGACGATCCGGACGCCGACAATGGATAGTCTGCATCGGTGGCGAACACGCGAGGCCCGGCGGAGCTGACCGGACGGCTGCGATGGTCCCTGGTGGCCGCCGCGGCGACACCCATGCGGGCCGACGGCAGCACCGACCCCGACGTCTGCGAGGCCTACTTCGGGCAGCTGGTGCGCGGCGGCGCCGGTGGGCTGGCCGTCGCCGCGCACACCGGCCGCGGCGACCGGCTGTCCATCGCCACCAAGGCCGAGCTGGTCCGCCGCGCGGCCACGCTGGGGGTCCCGGTCCTGGCCGGCGTAGGCGGCAGCGCCGAGGGGCCGGACGACGACCTCGAGTGGGCCGCGGCGGCGGGCGCGGCCGGCGCCGACGCGCTGCTGGTGTTCCCGCCGACGCAGACGGAGCCGGACGCCGTCGTCTCCCACCACGAGGCGATCGCGCAGGCGTCCGGGCTGCCGCTCGTCGCGTTCGACCTCTACACCCGGGCGTATCCGCCCGAGACGCTGGCCCGGGTGCTCGACCTGCCGGACGTCTGCGCGTTCAAGCCGGCCCGGCTGCACGACGCCATCGCCTGCCAGGAGAGCATCGCGGCCGCCCGGTCGCGCGGGCTGCTGGTGCTGACCGGCGAGGACCGCATGCTCGGCGCGTCGCTCATGTGGGGCGCCGAGGGCGCGCTGATCGGGCTGGCGGCGGCCGCGGTGCAGATCACCGTGGCCGCGGTCGAGACGTTCGCGGCGGCGGTGCACACGTCGGCGCGCGACGCCGCGGCGCGGTTCCTGGAGGTGTCGGCGATCGTCGACGAGGTGGCGCGGGTGACGTTCCGGCCGCCGTACGAGGGCTACGTGCAACGCATGCTGTGGCTGGCCGCCGACGAGGGCACCGTGCCGGCCGAGTTCGCCGTCGACCCGTACCGGCCGGCCGACCTCGACGACGCCGAGCGCGACGAGGTGGTCCGCGTCGCCCGGCAGTGCCGCGACCAGGTCCGCCGCTGACAGCCGATGTCAGTGTGACCGCGTAGGCTCGCAGATCATGGAGCAGGAAGGACTGTTCGGCGGCGCCGCGCCGTCGGTGCCCGCGGGCTCGCTGTCCGGCGCCGACGACGATATCGCCGGCAAGCCGCTGGCGGTGCGCATGCGCCCGCGCACGCTCGACGAGATCGTCGGGCAGCAGCACCTGCTCGGCCCGGGCACGCCGTTGCGCCGGCTGGTCGAGGAGGACCAGCCGATGGCGCTGGTGCTGTGGGGGCCACCCGGCACCGGCAAGACGACGCTCGCCTACGTCGTCAGCCGGGCGACCCAGCGGCGGTTCGTCGAGCTGTCGGCGGTAACGGCCGGAGTGAAGGACGTCCGCGCCGTCATCGACACCGCCCGGAAGGACTTGGTGCGCTCCGGCACCGGAACCGTCCTGTTCGTCGACGAGGTGCACCGGTTCTCCAAGACCCAGCAGGACGCGCTGCTGCCTGGTGTCGAGAACCGGTGGGTGTCGCTGGTCGCCGCGACCACCGAGAACCCGTACTTCGCGCTGATCAGCCCGCTGCTGTCGCGGTCGCTGCTGCTCACGCTGGAGCCGCTGGACGACGACGCCATCCGCGAGGTCATGCGCCGCGCGCTGGCCGAGGAGCGTGGCCTGGGCGGCACCGTCACCATCGACGACGACGCCCACGACCACCTGCTCCGGCTGGCCGGCGGAGACGCCCGGCGGGCGCTGACGTACCTCGAGGCCGCGGCTGGGGGAGCGGCGGCCGCCGACGGCGTCATCACGCTCGAGGTGGCCGAGAAGGCGGTCGACCGCGCCGCCGTCCGATACGACCGCGACGGCGACCAGCACTACGACGTCACCAGCGCGATGATCAAGTCGATCCGGGGCAGCGACGTCGACGCCGGGCTGCACTACCTCGCCCGCATGGCCGAGGCGGGGGAGGACCCGAAGTTCCTGGCCCGGCGGCTGGTGATCCTGGCCAGCGAGGACATCGGCATGGCCGACCCGACCGCGCTGCAGACGGCGGTCGCCGGAGCCCAGGCGGTACAGCTGATCGGCTGGCCGGAGGCGCAGATCACGCTGGCCCAGGTGGTCATCGCGCTCGCGCTGGCACCGAAGTCGAACAGCGTCGTCACCGCGATCGGCGCCGCGGTCGCCGACGTGCGCGCCGGGCTGGCCGGCGCGGTCCCGCCGCACCTGCGCGACAGCCACTATGCCGGGTCGAAGAAGCTCGGCCACGGCACGTCCTACGCCTACGCCCACGACGACCCACGCGGCGTCGTCGAGCAGCAGTACGCCCCTGACGCGGTCCAGGACAAGCAGTACTACCAGCCCGGCGCCCGCGGCGCGGAGCGCGACTACGCCGACCGCTACGCCAAGCTGCGCCGCATCGTCCGAGGAGAGTAGCCCTCAGCCCAACTGGGCGGTCACCGCATCGATCAGCGCGACCGGTGCCACCATCGCGGCCGCTTCGGCCTCGTCCGGCGGCTCGCCCTTCGCGGCGACGGCAAGGAAGCGCTCCAGCACCGGCGCGGTGTAGTCAGGCGGCAGCGCCAGCTCGCGCGACCGGACACCGCTCGCCCGCACGACGGTCGCGTGGAACGGCACCTCGCCCGCGACGAACGTCAGCGTGACGTGCACGTCCCCGATGGTGGTGAGCGCGGTGACGACGAGGCCGCTGGTCCGCAGGTCCACTGGCCCGGCGTCGCCGAGTTCGCCGATGAGCTGGAGCGCCGTCTCGGCCAGGTGCACGCCGTAGAAGTACAGGCCGCCGTACGGCCCGGCGGGGTCGGCCGGCCCGGTGACGTGGACGGCGGTCGGCCGGTCCCCGGCCAGCTCGGCGATCGCCGGGACGAACCGCAGCGCCGACCCCTCGTAGAGCGGCACGGCGTGCGCCCGGGCCGCGTCGACGATGGCCGCCGCGTCGGCCGCGGACCCCGCCAGCGGCTTGTCGACGAACACCGGCAGCCCGGCCTCGATCAGCGGGATCGCCTCGGCCCGGTGCGCCCGCCCGTCGCGCGTGCAGATGAGCACTGCGTCGACCACGCCCACCAGATCGCCCGGCGCCTCGACCAGGCGCGGCACGTCGGCACCGGCGGCCGCGGCGAGCGCGCGGTTGCGCTCGGTGTCGCCGCCGGCGAGCGCGACCACGCGGGCGTCGCCGTGCCGGTGCTCGACGTTGAGCAGGCGGACGAACTGGTCGACGTGGCTGCTGTCGGTCCCGACCACCCCGATGCGCGTCACGGTCAGCCAGCCTACGCGTCGGAGCTCGTTCACACCGCGTTCGCGCGCGGCCGCGCTGCTCGCGTCGCCGCCTGCACGTCCGGGCGAACACTCAGCGCGCGGAGGGGCCGAGGAGGGCGGCCAGCTCTCCTCGGCCCGTCCAGGTGCGTGCCCCTACCCCAGGTGCGCAGCGAGCGCGGCCTCGATCGCGGCGGGGTCGGCGGAGTCGGCCGCCCAGGCCACGTATCCGTCGGGCCGCACTAGCACCGTCGTACGACGGTCTCCCGACCAGCGCTCCACGACCAGCCGGTCCCCGCGGCCGCCGCACGCCGAGTACTCCTCGGGAGTGATCAGCACGAAGCGGCCGCCGCGCAGGGCCTCGTAGAGGCGGCCGCTCTCGAGGGCGACGTCGGGGATGCGGGTACCGGTGAGGCGATGGGCGCCTCGGGGGGCCGGGTACGTGTAGCCGAGGCCGGAGATCTGGGCCAGGGCCTTGCGCTGGACGGGGCGGGCCACGTTGACGAAGGCCGAGACGAGGCCGCGTACGGCGCGCAGCACGGGGTTCTGCGCGCGAGCCAGCCGGACCAGCCCGCCGCTGCTGCGCAGCACTGCCTTGCCGACTGGGTGGCGTTCGGCCTGGTAGGTGTCGAGGAGACGTTCGGGCGCCCAGCCTTGGACGGCCGCCGCGAGCTTCCAGCCGAGGTTGGCCGCGTCCTGGAGGCCGGTGTTCATACCCTGGCCACCGGCCGGGGAGTGGATGTGTGCGGCGTCGCCGGCGAGGAAGACCCGCCCGACCCGGTACTCCGGCGCCTGGCGCTCGTCGCTGTGGAAGCGGGAGAGCCAGCGGGCGTCGTGCATGCCGTAGTCCGTGCCCAGTGCCCGGCGGGTGACCTCCTTGATCTCGTCGAGGTCGAGCGGGGCGCCGTCGGACACCTCATGCCGGCGGTTCCAGCCCATGACCCGGTACCAGCCGTCGCCGAACGAGGCGATCATCGCGAAGGCGTCGCCCGCGCCGTTGACGGTGAGCACGCCCTCGGGCCGCTGGGCGAGCCGGACATCAGCCAGGAACAGGGACTTGATGACGGAGACGCCGGGGAAGGGCAGACCGATCGCCTGACGTACGGCGCTGTGGTGGCCGTCCGCGCCGACGACGTACGCGGCGCGGCGGGTGACGACCGCACCGTCTGGGCCGCGCACGTCGAGGTCGACGCCGTCGTCGTCCTGACGCAGGCCCACGACCTCGCTCTCGTATGCGAACTCGACGCCGGCCTCGCGCGCCCGCCGCTCCAGCAGCCGCTCCACCTCGTACTGCGGAGTGATCAACAGGAACGGGAAGCGGGACGGCAGCGTGCCTAGGTCGAGCGAGAGCCGGCTGAACAGGCGCAGGCCGGTGATGGTGGCGCCGGTGGCGAGCAGCGGGTCGGCGAGGCCACGGGCGTCGAACTGCTCCAGGGAGCGGGCGTGCACTCCGAAGGCGCGGGAGAGGTTGCTGATCTTGTGGGGGCGCTTCTCGAGGAGAGTGACGGGGACGCCGGCGGTGGCGAGGTCACCGGCGAGGAGGAGGCCGGTGGGGCCGGAGCCGACGACGATGACGGAGGTTACGGTGATGCCGGTGCCGTTCATGGTTGCCTCCTGTTGCCAACACTTGTTGGCCAACAACTGGTGGCCAACGTTCGTTGACCAACGTAGGCCGTTCCTCGGAATACGTCAACACTTGTTGGCCTACACATGTTGGCCTACCCTCGTTGGCATGACCAACGGCAAGCCGCCCACACCCCTCACCCAGTCCCGCCGCTCAGACGCCACCCGGACTGCGATCCTCACCGCGGCCCGCGAGCGTTTCGCCACCGACGGATACGAGCGCGCCACCATCCGCGCGATCGCCAAGGACGCGAGCATCGACCCGTCAATGGTCATGCGCTACTTCGGCAACAAGGAGGGCGTGTTCGCGGCGGCCGTCTCCATCGATCTGAAGCTGCCGGATCTCGCCGCGCTGCCCCGGCACGCCGTCGGCGAGGCCCTCGTGACGCACTTCCTCGCGATGTGGGAGGAGAACGACGTACTCACCGCACTACTCCGGGTCGGCGTCACCAATCAGGCCGGGGCCGAGCGGATGCAGGGCGTCTTCCGAGACCAGTTGCTTCCGGTCGCCCGCCATGTGTGTCCCGACCCCGAGCAGATTCCAGCGCGGGCCGCGCTTGTCGCAATGCAGTTGCTCGGGCTGGCAGTGACCCGTTACGTCCTCCGGTTTCCGCCGGCCGTGGCGCTCAGCCGCCGGGAGGTCGTGGCGTGGCTGGCGCCCACGGTGCAGCGGTACTTGACAGCGCCGAATCCGTGACTGACACAGCGCTGCCGACGGCGCCGGCGGCACCGGTGTGCACCACGCGTTGTTGCGGACGAACTGGTCGACGTGGCTGCTGTCGGTCCCGACCACCCGATGCGCGTCACGGTCAGCCAGCCTACGCGTCGGAGCTCGTTCACACCGTGTTCGCGCCGCGGTTCCTACCGTCGCCGCATGACCAAGCTTCTGCCGGCCCTCGCCGCGGCCGCCGCTGCGCTGCTCGCCGCCTGCACGTCCGACACCGACACCCCGGCCGGCCCGAAGCCGCGCTGCGACCCGGAGCTGGACGCCGCGCTGGCTGCGTGGGCCGACGCCGGCTTCAGCGGGTCGGTCGCGCTCGCCGCCGGCGGCGAGCCGGTCTGCGAGGCGGGCTACGGGGCGGCCGACCGTGCCAGTGGCCGGCCGAACACCGCGGACACCGTCTTCGCCATCGGCTCGGTCACGAAGACGTTCACCGCCGCGGCCATCTTCGACCTGGCCGACCAAGGCCTGCTGGCGCCGGACGACCGGGTCGGCGACCTGCTGCCCGAACTGGGCGGGCCGGTCCGCGACGCCACGCTGCTGCAGCTGATGCTGCACACGAGCGGGCTGAACGGCGCGGCCGGCGCCGACCACGAGCCGCTGAGCCGGGACGACGCGCTCGCGGCGATCGGCGCGACGGAGCCGGCGTTCGCGCCCGGCACCGGCTATCTGTACACCAACGCCGGCTACACACTGCTCGCGCTGGTCGTCGAGGAGATCGCCGGGACTAGCTACCGCGAGCACGCGACGACGCGGATCCTGAGCGGCCTGCCCTCGGCCGGCTTCTGGGACGGCTCGCCGGGCGCCGTCGGCGAGCGGGCCATCGGCTACCTTGACGACGGCTCCACCGGCGAGTCCGGCGACTTCGCCGGGCCGCACTGGGCGCTGGACGGCAACGGCGGCCTGGCGATGAGCATGCCCGACCTCGCCGCCTGGACGCACGCGCTGTTCACCGGCGGCGTCGTGTCGGCGGAGTCCACCGCGGCGATCGCCGCCCCGGTGGTGGACCTCGGCGACGGAGCGGCGGAGACGCCCGGCTGGGTGGCCCGGGACGCGTCCGCGTACGGCGAGCCGTTCCTCGCTGCGGCCGGCGGGGGCGGCGACGTCGGCCACGACACGATGGTGGTGTGGATCCCGTCGGGGGAGCGGGTCATCGCGGTCGCGTCCAACGGCGGGGACGTCTCGGGGGAGGAGCTGATGGCGGCGATCGGCCCGGCGCTGGTGGCGGGCGACCCGATCCCGGCGCCGGACGCGCCGGGCGGCACCTTCGATCCCGAGGCCGCCGCGGCTATCGTCGGCGACTACCGGCTGGACACGGGAGGGACGTACCGGGTGACGCACGACGACGGGCTGCGGCTCGCCGCGCTCGGCGCCGACGCCGTCGAGGCACTGTTCCCGCCCCGCGACGAGGCCGCCGCTGACGCGGTCCGTACGCACGAGCGGGCGGTCGCGGACCTGCTCGCGGGGGAGACCGCCACGGGCCGTGAGGAGCTGGCCGCCCTGGAGGACGAGTTCGGGCCGATCGACGGCGCCGAGCCGGCCGGCACCGTCCTCGCCGAGGGCGAGCTGCGCACGTACGTCACGCTCGCGACCGGCGATGGCCCGCTGCTGTCGTGGTACGCGCTGGACGACAAGGGCGGCGTGGCCGCGGTAGAGGTCGGCGCCGAGCCGCCGGCGCTGACGCTCGTGCCGGACGGGGACGGCTTCCGGCCGGCCGACCCGGCCGGGACCGGTCCCGACGTGACGGTGACGTTCACAGGCGACGACCTGACGGTCGCCGGGCCGGACGGCGCCACGACGGCGCGGCGGAACTGACGGTGCGCATCCTGCTGGTCGAGGACGACGCCGACCTCGCCGAGGTCCTGGCCCTCGGCCTGCGCAACGAGTCCTACGCGGTCGACCACGCAGGCACCCGCGCCGAGACCGAGGAACTGCTGCTCACCACCGACTACGATGTCGTCTGCCTCGACCTCGGCCTGCCCGACGGCGACGGGCTGGACCTGCTGCACCGGCTCGGCGCCGACCCCGTACTGCGGCGGCCGCGCCGCACGCTGGTGCTGACCGCCCGCGACGCCGTCACCGACCGGGTGGCGGGCCTGGACGCCGGCGCCGATGACTACCTCGTCAAGCCGTTCCATTTCGCCGAGCTGGTGGCGCGGATCCGGGCGCTGGGCCGGCGCGCCGACGAGACCGGTGCGACGCTGCGGGTCGGCGACCTCGGCCTCGACCTCGCCGCCCACCGCGCCTGGCGTGGCGACACCGACCTGCGGCTCACCGCCCGCGAGTTCTCGCTGCTGCGCTACTTCATGCACCACCCCGGCGAGGTGCTACCGGCCGAGGAGCTGCTCGAGCACGTGTGGGACGTCAACGCCGACCCGTTCACGACGTCGGTGCGGGTGATCCTCAGCCGGCTGCGCCGCAAGCTCGGCGACCCGCCGCTGATCGACACCGTCACCGGCGTCGGCTACCGACTGCGGGCGGCGCCGTGAGCCGGGGGTGGCGGTCGCTGCGGGTGCGGCTGGCCGTCCTCGGGTTCCTGGCCATCTACCTGCCCGTGCTGCTGCTGTTCGGCGTCACCGTCGTCACCGAGTACGACACGACGACCGAGGTCGTCGACGGCGTCGAGGTCAGCAGCGGTTCGTCGGAGACGCGGTCGCCCTGGGTGATGGGGACCGTCCTGGCGCTGGCGCCGGCGGCCGCGGCGTTGGCGTGGTGGTGGGCCGGGCGGGCGGTGCGGCCCTACGAGGCGATGTACGAGCGGCTCCAGCACGCGGCCGATGCCCAGCGGCGGCTGATCGAGGAGACCAGCCACGAGCTGCGCATTCCGTTGTCCGTACTGGCGACGAACGCCGACGTGCTGCTCGCACACCCGTCGCCGACGCTCGAGGTCTACCGCGAGGGGCTGGAGCGGTCCGGACGGGCCGCCACCCGGCTGCGGGCGGTCATCGACGAGCTGCTCGTCGACGCACGCGGCCGCGCCCGCACCGTCGACCGCCGGCCGGCCGACGTCGCCGCGCTCGTGCGCGCCGTGGCCGACGACGCGCGGGTGCTGGCAGAGCGGCGCGGAGTCTCGGTGACGCTGACGACTCCGCCGCGGGCGGTGTGCGCGGTCGACGAGGCGACGGTGCGCCGCGCGGTCGCGAACCTGGTCGACAACGCCATCCGCCACGCGCCGGGCGGCTCTACGGTAGACGTCGCGGTCGAGCGGCGCGGCGCCGAGGTCGCGGTCGTCGTCACCGACCACGGGCCGGGCATCCCGGCCGCCGAGCTGGCGCACGTCTTCCAGCCGTTCTGGCGCGGCCGCAGCGACCACCACGGCACCGGGCTCGGCCTGCCGATCGCCCGGCAGATCGCGCTCGCCCACGGCGGCGACGTGACGCTGACGTCGCCCGGCCCGGACGGCGACGGCTGTGTCGCCGTGCTGACGCTGCGCTGCTGACGTCGGCCGGACCCCGCACGAGGTTGATCTTGGAGTTCTTCGGCCATCTATCGGACATTCCGGACCGTAATTGCCGAACAACTCCAAGATCAACTCGGCCAAAGGGGGTCAGCCGGTCAGTCGGCGGCGGCGAGGTAGCGCTCGGCCAGTGAGCGGAGGTGGGCGCGCAGCTCCGGCGGGTCCAGCACCTCGAACGGCACGCCGAGGCTGCCGAGGTAGCCGGCGAGGTCGTGCCAGGAGTCGCCGCCGGTCTGGAGCAGGCAGCTGCCGTCCTCCAGCTCGGTGACCAGCCCGCCCAGCGCCGTGATCTTGTCGCGCACCACCTCGATCGGCGCGTCCAGCCGGACCCGGGCCTGCTCCCGGTAGGCCTGCGACCCCACGCCGCGCAGTACGTGCGCGACGGCGTCGCCGCCGGGCGGCTCGCGCGGCGTGAAGCGCGGCCCGGTCGGCACCCGGGGGCGGATCCGGTCGGCCCGGAACGTGCGCCAGTCGTCGCGGTCGAGGTCCCAGGCCAGCAGGTACCAGCGCCGCCCGGTGAAAACGAGCTGGTGCGGCTCGACCCGGCGCACCGAGGCCGTGCCGTCGTGGCCGGCGTAGTCGAACCGCAGCTGCTCGCGTCCGTGCACGGCCGCCGCGACCGCCGTCAGCACGTCGGCGTCGACCCGCGCGCCCACGCCGGCCGCCGACGCCGTCGCCGATCGAAGCGCGTCGATGCGGTGCCGCAGCCGCGAGGGCAGCGTCCGCTCCAGCTTGGCCAGCGCGCGCAGCGACGTCTCCTCGATGCCGGTGACGGAGCCGGCGGCGGCCGCGCGCAGCCCCAGAGCCACGGCGATCGCCTCGTCGTCGTCCAGGACCAGCGGCGGCAGGGACGACCCGGCACCCAGGCGGTAGCCGCCGGCCGGGCCGGTCGTCGACTCGACCTCGTAGCCCATGATCCGCAGCCGCTCGATGTCGTTGCGGACCGTCCGCGTGGTCACGTCGAGCCGCGACGCCAGCTCCGCGCCCGACCACTCGCGCCTGACCTGCAACAACGACAGCAGCCGCAGCAGCCGCACCGATGTCTCCAACATGAGACGAAGTCTCGCACGAATTGAGGAACCGAACGTTCCACAACCACCGATAACGTCGTTCTCACCAGCAAGCACACACACAAGAGGAGAGATCGATGAGCGTCGAAATGCGCGGCTTCTGCACCCTGAACTTCTACGCCGACGACATGGCCGCCGCCCGGGCCTGGTACACCGAGGTGCTGGGCAGGGAGCCGTACTTCGAGGCCACCGACCCGCGGTCCGGCCAGGTCGGGTACTACGAGTGGCGCATCGGCGACCACCAGGACGAGTTCGGCATCATCAACGCCGCATGGCGGTCGCCGGTCGACCCGACCACGCCGGACGCCCCGGGCGGCGCCGTCATGAACTGGCACGTCGACGACCTCGACGGCACCCTGGCGAAGCTGGTCGAGCTGGGCGCCAGCGTCCACCAGCCGCGGGTGGACCGTACCGCGGGGTTCGCCAACGCCTCCGTCGTCGACCCGTTCGGCAACATCATCGGCCTCATGTACAACCCGCACTGGAAGGCCATGGCGGACGGGACGGGCGCATGAATAGCCGATCGGCCCATGTCACGAGCGAGGTGCTCGTCTTCGACGACGCGGCCGGCTGGGACGCCTGGCTGGCCGCGCACCACGACAGCGCCGACGGCGCCGTCCTGCGCATCGCGCGGAAGGGCGCGCCCGGCCTCACCATCCACGCGGCACTGGAGGTGGCGCTGTGCCACGGCTGGATCGACAGCGTCCGGCGGCGCGGCGACGATCAGCACTTCCTGCAGCGCTACTCGCCGCGGCGCAAGGGCAGCCCGTGGTCGGCCGTCAACGTCGCGCTGGTCGAGGAGCTGACGGCGGCCGGCCGGATGCGCCCCGGCGGCCTGGCCGAGGTCGCCGCCGCCAAGGCCGACGGGCGGTGGGACGCCGCGTACGCCTCGCAGGCCACCGCCACCGTCCCGGGCGACCTCAGGGCCGCACTCGACGCAGACGGAGCCGCGCGCGCCGCTTTCGACGCCCTCACGAAGAGCGGCCGGTACGCGATCCTGCTGACGCTGATGAAGGCCCGCACCCCTGCCGCGCGGGCGAAGGCGCTGGACAAAGCGTTGGCCGGGCTCCGGGCGGCTGACCTACGCTGAACGACATGGACATGGTGCCGATGCCTGGGCGAGCAGCCGCACGCCGCCCCGCAGCCGTCTCCCGGTCGTGACCGCGCCGGGTGGTCCGGCGCGGTAAGGTCAGACGCTTGAGACGACCATCCGAAGAGAGGCAGCTCCACCCATGTCCGTAGGCGAGATCGCCGGGTTGCTGGCCGCCGCCGCCCTGGTAGCGCTGGTCGGTTTCCTCGCCGTGCCGATACTCAAGCTGGGCCGCACCGTCGACGAGTTCACCCTCGTCGTGCGCGATCTGCGCCAGGAGCACGTCGCGAAGACCGCCACCACGGTCGACGAGACGAACGAGCTGCTCGCCTCGACGAATGCGCAGTTGCAGCGCATCGACGCGATCACGTCGAACGCGCAGACCGTCACCACCAACGTCGCCGCCATGTCGTCGCTGTTCGCGGCGACCCTCGGCGGCCCGCTGGTGCGCACGGCCGCGTTCACCTACGGCGTGCGCCGTGCCATCGCGTCCCGCCGCGACGGCGCGGCCGGCGGCCGGCGCCGCCGGTTCGGGAGCCGGTGATGGGCAAGCTGTTCTGGATCGCTCTCGGCGCCACCGCCGGGGTCCTCGTGGTCCGCCGGCTCACCAAGGCGGCCGAGAGCCTGACGCCGGAGGGCGCGGCCGACCGCGTCGCCGGCGGGCTGCGCACCCTCGGCGACGCCGTCCGCGAGTTCACCGACGAGGTCCGCGCCGGCATGGCCGAGCGCGACGCCGAGCTGCGCTACGCCCTGGGCATCGCGCCCGACGGCACCGGCAAGCCCGGCGTCGCCGACCCCGACGCCGTCGACGACCTGTTCCACAAGCACCCGAGAGGCACGTTCTGACCATGGAGACCGCCGAGATCCGGCGCCGGTTCCTCGACCACTTCGAGCAGAACGGGCACGCCGTCGTCCCCAGCGCCTCGCTGATCTCGCCCGACCCGTCGCTGCTGTTCACGGTGGCGGGCATGGTGCCGTTCATCCCGTACCTCACCGGGCAGCAGGCGGCGCCGTGGTCGCGCGCCACCAGCGTGCAGAAGTGCATCCGCACCGGCGACATCGAAGAGGTCGGCAAGACCACCCGCCATGGCACGTTCTTCCAGATGAACGGGAACTTCTCGTTCGGCGACTACTTCAAGGAAGGCGCCATCTCCTACGCCTGGGACCTCATCACCAAGTCCCAGTCCGACGGCGGCTACGGCTTCGGCGAGGACAAGATCTGGGTCACCGTCTTCCACGACGACGACGAGGCGGCCGAGCTGTGGAAGAAGGTCGCCGGGCTGCCCGACGAGCGCATCCAGCGCCGCGGCCTGCTCGACAACTACTGGCACACGGGCCAGCCCGGCCCCGGCGGCCCGTGCAGCGAGATCTACGTCGACCGCGGTTCCGAGCACGGCCCCGACGGCGGCCCGGTCGTCGACGAGGACCGCTTCCTCGAGATCTGGAACCTGGTCTTCATGCAGGAGCAGATCACCGACGTCAAGGCGAAGGACGACTTCGTCGTCGTCGGCGACCTGCCGTCGAAGAACATCGACACCGGCATGGGCCTTGAGCGCGTCGCGTACCTCCTGCAGGGCGTCGACAACATGTACGAGATCGACCAGGTCCGCCCGACGCTGCAGCGAGCGGCCGACCTCTCCGGCCGGCGGTACGGCGCGAACCACGACGACGACGTCCGTATGCGGGTGGTCTCCGACCATGTCCGCAGCTCGCTGATGCTGATCGGCGACGGCGTCACGCCGTCCAACGAGGGCCGCGGCTACGTGCTGCGCCGGCTGCTGCGCCGGTCGGTCCGGGCGATGCGGCTGCTGGGCGTCGACGACACGACGATGCCTGAGCTGCTGCCGGTCGCGAAGGACTGCATGAAGGCGGCGTACCCAGGGCTGGAGACCGACTTCGCCCGCATCTCGTCCATCGCGTACGCGGAGGAGGAGGCGTTCCGGCGCACGCTTCAGACCGGCACGCAGATCTTCGACCTCGCGGCCGACGAGGCCAAATCGGCCGCGCTGACTGTGCTTTCCGGAGACACCGCGTTCAAGCTGCACGACACCTACGGCTTCCCGATCGACCTCACCCTCGAGATGGCGGGCGAGCAGGGGCTGAAGGTCGACGAGGCGCACTTCCGCCGGCTGATGACCGAGCAGCGCGAGCGGGCCAAGGCCGACGCGAAGGCGAAGAAGACCGGCCGGGCCGACCTGAGCGCCTACCGGCAGCTGCGCGACGCCGGCCCGACGCCGTTCACCGGCTACGAAGAGCTGGAGACGGAGAGCCGGGTCCGCGGCCTGCTGCTCGACGGCGTCGCCGTCCCGGGCGCGAGCGAGGGCGAGACCATCGAGGTCGTGCTGGACCGTACCCCGTTCTACGCGGAGTCCGGCGGCCAGGACAGCGACGCCGGCGTCATCGCGGGCGACGGCTTCGAGCTCGAGGTGCTCGACGTCCAGCGGCCGGTCAAGGGCCTCATCGTGCACCAGGTACGGGTGCTCAAGGGCGAGGTGATCAGCGGCCAGGACGTCCTCGCCAAGGTCGACCGCGAGTGGCGGGTCGGCGCCTGCCAGGCGCACTCCGGCACGCACATCGTGCACGCCGCGCTGCGCCAGGTGCTCGGCCCGCAGGCCCTGCAGAGCGGGTCGTACAACAAGCCCGGCTACCTGCGGCTGGACTTCGCGTGGGGGCAGGCGCTGGGCGCGCAGACCCGCAGCGAGGTCGAGGAGGTCGCCAATCTCGCCGTCCGCCGCGACCACCCGGTCTCGGCCACGTACATGCCGCTCGAGCGGGCCCGCGAGATCGGCGCGTTGGCGCTGTTCGGCGAGACGTACGACGAGCAGGTGCGCGTCGTCGAGATGGGCGGCGCGTGGTCGCGCGAGCTGTGCGGCGGCACGCACGTCCAGCACTCGTCCCAGGTCGGGCTCATCACGCTGACGGGGGAGAGCTCGGTCGGCGCCGGGTCCCGCCGGGTCGAGGCGTTCGTCGGCATCGAGGGCTTCCGGTACCTCGCCAAGGAGCGCACGCTGGTCAGCCAGCTGGCCGACCTGCTCAAGGTGCAGCCCGACCAGCTGCCCGAGCGGGTCGAGCGGCTGGTCGCGCAGGTGCGCGACGCGGAGAAGGAGCTGGCCAAGGCCCGCTCCTCGCAGCTCGGCGCCCGCGCGGCGGAGCTGGCGGCGTCGGCGCGCGACGTCTACGGCGTATCGTTCGTCGCCCACGCCGCCCCCGACGGCACGGCCGCCGACGAGCTGCGCTCGCTGGCGCTGGACGTCCGCGGCCGGCTCGGCGGCGAGCGGCCCGCGGTGGTCGCCGTGGCCGGTGCCGGCGACAGTGGGCGGCCCAGCGTCGTCGTCGCCGTCAACGAGCCGGGCCGCGAGTGGGGCGTCAAGGCCGGGGCGCTGGTCCGGGTGGCCGCCCAGACGCTCGGGGGCGGCGGTGGTGGCAAGGACGACGTCGCGCAGGGTGGCGGCACCGACGCCGGCAAGATCGCCGAGGCGTTGACGCAGGTCGAACACGCTATCGGCCAGGCCGTGACGCGCTAGTGCCAAGGCCGACCGCGAGGTCCCAGGCAGCGGCGAGTCCCACGAGGGAAAGGAAACCAGTGCGGCGCGGCGTCAGACTGGGGGTCGACGTCGGGACGGTCCGGATCGGGGTCGCCTCGTGTGATCGCGACGGGCTGATCGCCACGCCGGTCGAGACGGTCCGCCGCGGGAAGGGCGACCTGCGGCGGATCCGCGAGCTGGTCGACGAGTACGAGGCGATCGAGATCGTGCTCGGATTACCGCGTAGTCTCGACGGCAAGGAACATGCGGCGGCCGCGCACGCGCGGGCCTTTGGTGCGGATTTGGTCCGATATGTGGCACCATGCCCGGTGCGTATGGTTGACGAACGGTTGAGTACGACTGTCGCCGCGCGCGGGATGCGAGCCAGCGGTGTCTCGTCGCGCGCGGGACGACCGGCGGTCGACCAGGCCGCGGCGATGGTGATCCTGCAAGATGCGCTGGACGCCGAACGTACGACCGGCGAGCCGCCTGGAGAGGTGCTGACGGTAACCGATGAGTGACCTGTACACGTCGGACACGTCGGAGGAGGAGATCGTCCGTCCCCGGCGTCAGCGGCGCCGCCGCCGCAAGCGCAGCCGGTTCGGCTCGTTCGTGGCGGTCCTGGCCTCACTCGCCGTCATCGGCGCGGTGCTGGGCGGCGTCTACTACGGCGGCAGCGCGGTGCTCAACAGCGTCGACGGCCTGTTCGGCGAGCCCGAGGACTACCCGGGGCCGGGCACGGGCGAGGTCCCCGTCACCATCGAGGAGGGCGCGACGCTGCGGGCCATGGGTGCCACGCTGGTCGAGGCCGGCGTCGTCGCCAGCCAGGACGCCTTCATCGCCGCCGCCGACCAGAACCCCGACGCGCGCTCCATCCAGCCGGGCAACTACGTGCTGCGCAGCGAGATGAGCGCCGCCGACGCCGTCGCCGCCCTGGTCGCGGGCGAAGGCGGCGAGCGGGTCTCGCTGCCCGAAGGCCTGCGCGTCGAGCAGACCCTCGAGCGGCTGGCGGAAGCCTCCGGGTTCTCCGCCGAGGAGCTGCAGGCAGCCGTCGACGCCGCGACGCTGCCCGAGTACGCCGAGGGCGAGCCCGAGGGCTTCCTCTTCCCGGCGTCCTACGATCTCGGCGGCGACGTCACGGCGCAGTCGCTGGTCGACGGCATGGTGGCCCGGTTCGAGCAGGCCGCGACCGACGTCGACCTGGTCGGCCGCGCCGACGCGCTCGGCTACACCCCGCGCGAGATCGTCACCGTCGCCAGCATCGTGCAGCGCGAGGTGCGCCGCGAGGAGGACATGCCCCGGGTCGCCGAGGTCATCTACAACCGGCTCAGCGGCGCCTGCGCGGCGAACGGCGTGCCCGAGCAGCGGCTGCAGATGGACTCCACCGTCCATTACGCGTTCAACGACTACTCCACCGTCTACACGACCCAGGAGCAGCGTCAGAGCGACTCGCCGTACAACACCTACCGAGTGTCCGGCCTGCCGCCGGGCCCCATCGCGTCGCCCGGCGAGGCGGCGCTGGGGGCCGCGCTCAACCCGTCCAGCGACGGCAGCTGCTACTTCGTCGCGGTCAACCTGGAGACCGGCGAGACGGCGTTCGCCGTCACCGAGGCGGACCACCGGGCCAACCGGGAGATCTTGGACGCCTACTGCCGGGAGAGCGACCTGTGCTGACCCGCTGCGCGGTGCTCGGGTCGCCGATCGCGCACTCGCTGTCGCCGGTGATCCACCGCGCCGCGTATGGCCACCTCGGGCTGGACTGGGAGTACACCGCCCACGAGGTGAGTGAGGGGGAGCTGCCCGGGTTCCTCGCCGAGCTGGGGCCGGAGTGGCGCGGCCTCTCGCTGACCATGCCGCTGAAGCGGGTGGCGCTCGACCTCGCGACGACGGCCTCCGACGTGGCGGCGACCGTGGGAGCGGCGAACACCCTTGTGCGCCGCGACGACGGCGGCTGGGATGCCGACAACACGGACGTGCCCGGGGTCGTGGCGACGCTGCGCGAGGCCGGTTCCGACGTGACGGGGCCGGTCTGCCTGTGGGGCGGCGGCGCGACGGCGGCGAGCGTGCTGGCGGCGCTGGCGTTCCTGGAGAGCGGCCCAGTGCACGTGCACGTCCGATCCGCCGCGCGCGCTGGGTCGGCGCTGGCCGTGGCGGCCGCGCTCGGTCACCCGGCGGAACCGGCGCCCTGGGCGGTGCTGCCCGCCTGCGCCGACGCCGGGGTGACGGTGTCGACCGCGCCGTCGGGCGCGCTGGACGAGCTCGCGCCCACGCTGGTCGCCGGCATCGAGGACGCCGCCGGCCGGGTGCTGTTCGACGTCGTCTACGACCCGTGGCCCACGCCGGTCGCCGCCGCGTGGCGGGCGGCCGGGGGCGCGGTGGCCAGCGGACTGGACCTGCTGGCCCACCAGGCCGTCGGCCAGCTGCGCCTGATGACCGGCGCCGATGTGCCGGTGGACCTGCTGCGCTCGGCGGCGCTCGCGGCAAGGGGCGCCCACGCGTGACCCTGGTGCTCGTGCTGGCCGCGGCCGGGCTGCTCGCCGGCGCACTGCTGCCGCAGCTGATCGCCCGGATCCCGGACCGTCCGCCGGTCGCCGTCCTGTCGGAGCCTGAGCCGGTCTCACCGGAGGCGGAGCCGGTCTCGCCGGAGGCGGAGCCGGTCTCGCCGGAGTGGGTGGAGGGCGGCCGGCCGCCGACGCCGATCCCGTACCGCGAACTGGCCGCCGCGCCCCGGCTCGCCGCCTGGCTGGCGGCCGCGACGGCGGCCGTCTGGGCGCTGCTGGCGCTCGCCCGCGACGGCGCGGCCGGCGCGCCGGAGGACCTCCCGGCGTACCTCGTGGTCGGCCTGCTCGGCGTCGCCATGGCCTACGTCGACCTGCGCACGCAGCTGCTGCCGGACTGGCTGACGCTGACGGCGTTCGGCGCGGCCGGGGCGTGGCTCACGGTCGCCGCCGCCCTCACCGGCGACTGGGGCGCCTACGGACGGGCCTGGGCGGCGGCCGGCGCTTGTCTGGCGTTCTACCTGCTGCTGGCGCTGCTCCGGCCGGCCGACCTGGGGCTCGGCGACGTGAAGCTGTCGGCGTCGCTGGGACTGCTGCTCGGCTGGGCCGGCTGGACGACGGTCGCGTCCGGCGTGTTCCTGGCGTTCCTGGCCGGCGGCCTGATCGGCATCGTGCTGCTGGCGGTGGGGCGGGCGGGCCGGCGGACGAGCCTGCCGTTCGGCCCGCCGATGCTGATCGGGACTCTGGCCGCTCTGCTCCTGGCATGACCTGCTGCCGCCGGCCGCGTTGATCTTGGAGTTCTTCGCCCATCTATCGGACATTCCGGGCGGCAACTGCCGAACAACTCCAAGATCAACGCGGGGCAAGGCGGGCCTTCAGGTGCGGCCCTCGGCCTCCTGGGCGCTGAACAGCGTCGGGTCGGGGCGGCTCCACTCGACCTCGTAGACGGTGAAGCCGGCCGCGCGGGCGGCGGCGCAGACGGCGGGGTCGTCGTCGACCAGCATGGCGACCTCACGGTGGGCCGACAGCCGCCGCAGGACGCCGACCTTGAACAGCCGCGCCGGCCGGCGGTCGTCGTCGGGGCGGAGCATGATCGTGCCGGCCGGCGCGCCGTGACCCGTCAGCCAGGTCCGGGTGACGGCGCGGGTGCGCTCCGGCCGGCCGCTGAGGTAGACGACGTCGTGCTCGTGCGCCAGCAGCGTGACCAGCTCGAGGCCCTCGGCGTACGGCGTGTCGTCGCCCATCGCGCCGAAGAAGCCGGCCCAGTCCTTCGGCCGCCGGCGCAGGTGGTGCAGGCGATGCTGGACGTCGGCGAGGACGCCGTCGATGTCGACGACGGCGACGGGGCGGGTCATGGGTCTCCAGGCAGGACGTAACGGTAACCGGCGGCGTCGAGGCCGGTGAGGATCTGGTCGAGGGCCGCGACCGTCTGCGAGCGATCGCCGCCGCCGTCGTGCAGCAGTATGACCGAGCCCGGCTCCAGCCCGCCCAGGACGTCCTGCACGATCGACTCCGTTCCGGGCCGCGACCAGTCCCGGGGGTCGAGGGTCCAGTCGAGCGGCTCCAGGCCGTGGTCGCCGAGGACGGTCTCGACCTGCGGCTGCACGAACGTGGCGGGCTGCCGGAACCAGCGCACCTCGGTGTCGCCGCCGACGGCGTCGTCGAGGGCCTCGTCGGTCTCGGTGATCTGCCGCTCGATCTCCTCGCGGGTGCGCTCGGACAGCTTCTCGTCATGGGTGTCGGTGTGGTTGCACAGCGCGTGCCCGGCGTCGACGACCTGGCGGACGATCTCGGGGTGCTCGCGGGCGCGCTGGCCGACCATGCAGAAGACGGCGATCGCGTCGTGCTCCTCGAGCAGCTCCAGCACCTGCGGCGTGTAGACGGGGTGCGGGCCGTCGTCGAAGGTCAGCGTGACGGTGTAGTCCTCGGCCACGCCGCCGGTGTCCGGGTTCGTCTCGCCGTCACTGTCACCGTCCTGTCTCTTAGTCATAT
>NZ_SMLB01000020.1 GCF_004349105.1 Jiangella aurantiaca | reverse complement strand
CGCCCGCCCCACCACACCGTCGGCCCGATGTTGCCGTTGCGATCGAACAGCGCGTCGCGGTGCGGACCGAGGAACCAGTCGCGCCGCTGCCAGCCCATGGGCGTCGGGTCGAGGGCGGGCAGCAGCGTGGCCACCGGCGCGACGTCGCCCTCGGGCTCGGTGTCGTCGGCCAGGACGATGCCGGGCTCGCCGTCGAGGTCGACGTCAGCGGTGTCCAGCCCCGCCAGCACCGTGCGCGTGACGCCGAGCGTCCACCCCGTCCACCACTGCAGGTCGGCGACCGTGGCCGGGCCGAACACCCGCAGCCAGCGCCGGGCCAGCTCGGCCCTCGCCTCGGCCACGGGCACGTCGGGCAGGCCGTCGGGCCACAGTCCGCGCACGGACGCCCACCGGTGCTGCCGCGACAGCCACGTCCCCGCCGGCCGGCCGCGCACGATGCGGCCGTCGGCGCCCATGAGGGTGAGCACGCGGCTGGTGATGTTCTGCTTGACGTCCCACTTCTTGTCCGTGGTCGGGAGGACGGCGGTGCGCAGCCGCGGCTCGGCCTTGGCCAGCTCGTTCGCCAGCGCCTCGCCGCGTTCGTCCAACGCCTTCTCGGTGCTCGCCTCGACGTCGGCCAGCCAGGCCGCGACATCGCCCTCGAGCGGCGGGTCGGTGGGCAGCGTGCTG
This sequence comes from Jiangella aurantiaca, assembly GCF_004349105.1. Classification (GTDB taxonomy): domain Bacteria; phylum Actinomycetota; class Actinomycetes; order Jiangellales; family Jiangellaceae; genus Jiangella; species Jiangella aurantiaca. The sequence continues at coordinate 98,805 of NZ_SMLB01000020.1, read as the reverse complement.
AGGTGCTGGACCAGCTGGCGGCGCAGGCGGTCGGCGATGGCCAGCCCGGCGGCGCTGTGCACGACCGGCACGAAGTCGGTGGGCGTGACGAACATGGTGCGCCGCATGGCGATCAGCTTGACGACCGAGCGGTCGTCGTACAGCGCGGCCGACACGTCGCCGAGCGTCGCCCCGGGCACCCTGACCAGCGCCGACACGTACACCGTCGCGGGATCGGTGGCGTGCAGGACGATCATGCCGCCGACCGCCGCGGCGACCGACCCGGCCGGGGTCTCGCGAGCGAGGTGGTGGCGGCGCAGCAGCCGGAGGCGGCGCTGTTCGGGGCTGATGCTGAGCACGGTCCGATCCTGGCACGGCGGTCCGACAACGTCGGAATTTCCAGGATTCGCTGGACCACGGATCGGGAACGATCTACGCGAATCGGTTGACAGTGCCTCTAGGGTATGAATCTGGAACGATTCTTCTCAGTCCGTGGACTTCTCGGGGGGCTCCGTGAGCCAGCACAAGGCAACGGAAGAACGGCGTTACCGCATGGAACTCGCGGTCGTCATTCTCATCGGCCTCGCCGTCGCCGTCGGCGCCGTTGTCGCGATCCTGAGTCTGGGCGGGTCGTCCGGCGACGACGTGCGACAGGAGTTCGGCGGTCTGCCCGCCGCCGTGGAGTAGGCGTCAGCTCCAGCGCACCCGCACCTGGTCGCGCCAGTCGCGCAGCACGCTCGGCCGGCCGGTCGCGGTGAGCTCGTCGCCGCGGTTCCACAGGCCGAGGTAGAGCTGCGCCGCGGTGCCGGACAGCTCCGCGTCGGCGGGTGTGCCGGCACCCGCCGTGGTCGTCAGCGACTCCGGTTCGACCCGCAGCAGCCAGGCGTCGCCGGTGTCCGTGGCCCGGACGGCGATGGTGTACGGCTCGCCGGTGCGCAGCTTCCCGCGGCCGCGGGTGATGAAGCCGGTGAGCAGCTCGTCGACGCCGTCGGCGGCCAACTCCGGCGCGACGGCGATCTCGGCCGCCGACGGGGCCCGGCCGAGGGCGGCAGCCAGCGCGTCGGCGCCGTGGATGGTCGTCTCGTGCGCCTGCCGCCTGGCCCAGAACCGCCGGGGTGGCGGCGCATCCTTCAGGAACACCATCGCCTCGGCGTCGTCGGGTGTGGCCGCGATGGTCGCCAGCAGCGCGTCGAGACCGTCGCCGAACCAGGCCAGCAGGTCCGGGGCCACTCGCGCCGCCGCCACCGAGGCGTCGGTGTCGTGGTCGCGCTCACCGCGCAAGTGCGCCGCGGCCCAGCGGTGCACCATGCCCTGGTGCGTGACCAGCGCGCGCACGTCCCACCCGGGACAGGTGGGCACCTGCGCGTCGAGCCCGGCCCGCGCGGCGGCGTCGAGCAGCGCCGCGCCGCTGTGCCGCAGCAGCGTCACATGGTCGTCGAGCCCCAGGCGGGTCGCCACGAGCGCATCGTAGACGCCGACACCGGCGACCTCACCACTCCGCGAAGCTGCCGTCGGCGTGCCGCCAGACCGGGGCGCGCCAGCGGTGCCCGACCTCGTCGGCGCGGCGGACCGCGGCCTCGTCGACCGCGATGCCCAGCCCGGGCGCCACCGGCCGCTCCACGTAGCCGTCGACGAACCGGAAGACCGTGGGATCGACCAGGTAGTCGAGCAGGTCGTTGCCCACGTTGTAGTGGATGCCCAGGCTCTGCTCCTGGATGAGGAAGTTCGGCGTCGCGAGCGCCACCTGCAGGCTCGCGGCCAGCGCGATCGGGCCGAGCGGGCAGTGCGGCGCCAGCGTCGCGCCGGTCACCTCGGCCTGGGCGGCGATGCGGCGGACCTCGGAGATGCCGCCGGCGTGGGAGATGTCCGGCTGCACGACGCTGACACCGGCGGCCAGCGGCTCGGCGAACTCGCGCCGGCCGAACAGCCGCTCGCCGGTCGCGATGGGGACCGAGCTGCACGCGACCACCGACGCCAGCTGAGCGCCGAGTTCCGGCAGCACCGGCTCCTCGACGAACAGCGGGTGCAGCGGCGCCATCAGCGGCAGCAGCCGGCGCGCGTTGGCCGGCGAGACGCGGCCGTGGAAGTCGACCGCGACGTCGCGGTCCGGGCCGAGCACCTCGCGCGCCGCGGCCAGCCGCCGCAGCACGTCGTCGGTCTCGGCGACGGTGGCGATCGGCCCGAGCGCCGCCGACCCGTTCATCTTCACCGCGGTGAACCCGTCGGCCACCTTCGCGGCGATGCCGTCGGCGACCTCGGCCGGCTCGTCGCCGCCCACCCACGTGTACATGCGGACGCGGTCGCGCACCGGGCCGCCGAGCAACGCGTGCACCGGCGCGCCGTACACCTGGCCGGCGATGTCCCACAGCGCCTGGTCCAGTCCGGCGACGGCGCTGGAGAGCACCGGCCCGCCGCGGTAGAACGTCGACTTCGTCATGACCTGCCAGTGGTCCTCGATCCGCAGCGGGTCCTGGCCGACCAGGTAATCTGCCAGCTCGTTGACCGCGGTGCGGACGGTGTCGGCGCGCCCCTCGACGACCGGCTCGCCCCAGCCGACGATCCCCTCGTCGGTGGCGACGCGGCAGAACAGCCAGCGCGGTGCGACGAGGAACGTCTCGATCGCGGTGATCTTCACTCGGACTCCTTCCCGGACGTGATCGCCCGGACGTCGCGGTCGGCCTGCGCCAGCAGGTCGCGGACGGCGCGCTCGGCGCCGCCGGCGTCCCCGGCGGCGACGGCGTCGAGAACGGCGCGGTGGGCGGGGACGCTCTCCGTCCACGGACCGCGGCCGTACACCAGCAGGTCGCGGGCGCGCAGGCCGGTCGCGATGACCTGCTCCATCTGCCACAGCAGCTCATTGTGCGCGGCGGCCAGCAGCGCCCGGTGGAACACCAGGTCCGCCTCGATGACGGCGTCGACGGAGGCGTCCGGATCGGCCATGATCGCGAGCGCGTCGCGCAACGTCGCGAGGTCGCCATCCGTCCGCCGGGCCGCCGCCAGCCGCGCGCCGGCCGGCTCGACGATGTCGCGCACCTCGGCGAGGTCGGACAGGAACGCGTCGTCAGCGCGGTTCTGCGCCTGCCACCGCAGCACATCGGCGTCGAGCAGGGCCCACTCCTCGCGCGGGCGGACGATGGTGCCGCGCTTCGGCCGGGCGTCGACCATGCCCTTGGCGGCCAGGACACGCAGCGCCTCGCGGACCACGGTGCGGCTGACGCCCAGTTCCCCCTCCAGCCGGACAGGGTCCAGCGGCTCGCCGGGCGAGACGTCGCCGCGGACGATCAGCTCGCCGAGGTGCGCGACCACGGCGCCGTGGATACCGCGGAAGGGCGAGCCGCTCACGCGGAGTCCGCCGTGATGCTCCAGCCGCCGTCGACGACAAGGTTGGCGCCGGTGATGTAGGACGCGTCGGCAGAGCCGAGGAACGCCACCGCGGCCGCCACCTCGTCGGGCCGGCCGAACCGGGCCAGGGTGGTGGCGCGGATGCTCCGCTCGCGGTCCGGCTCGCTGACGTCGTCCCAGGCCGCCGACATGATCGGGCCAGGCACGACGGCGTTGACGCGCACCTGCGGGCCGTAGTCGGCGGCCAGCTGCCGGCCCAGCGAGAGCAGCGCGCCCTTCGTGGCCGCGTATGCCGGCCGGCCGTGCAACCCGCGCATCGCGTGCACCGACGACGTGATGACGATCGACCCGCGGGTCTCGCGCACCAACCCGACGAGCGCGCGTACGGCGAGGAACGTGGCGGTGAGGTTGACGTCGAGCTGCCGGTGCCAGTCGGCGACGGCCAGCCGGTCGGCCGGCTCGATCACCGCGATGGCGGCGTTGGAGTGCAGCAGGTCCAGTCGGCCGGGCCCGTCGTCCAGCCACCCGGCGACGCGCGCCCAGCCGTCCTCGTCGGCGACGTCCAGCACGACGCTCTCGGCGCCGCCGCCGAATCCCGTCGACCGCGCCGCCTCGGCGGCCGCTCCGGCGGCCGCGGCGAGCTGCCCTTCGTTGACGTCGCCCAGCACGACGTGCGCCCCTTCGGCGGCCAGGCGCCGCGCCGTCGCCGCGCCGATGCCGGAACCGGCCCCGGTGACCAGCGCGACGCGGCCGCGGTAACGGGGCGCGAGGACGGTGTCGCTCTCACTCACGAGCGACACCCTAACCTCAAATCATCTTGTATGACTATTGGGCGCCGGGCGCCGCCCGCCTGGCGATCTCGGTCCCCCCGCTGATAGCCCCTCCCGAGTTGATCTTGGAGTAAAGCGGCCATCTATCGGACATTGCACCCAGTATTGGCCGCTCTACTCCAAGATCAACTTCTGGGTCGGCCGGCGACGGCGGCGGCCGCACGCTCGGCGAGCGCACGGACGGCGGCGGCCAGTGCGGCCGGGCGTTCGACGGTGAACGCACAGCCCAGCGCCACCAGGCGGTTCGCCAGCCACTCCATCGAGTCGTCGCGGCGCGCGTCCAGCCGGCACCGCGCGTCGTCCACCGCCACGACCTGCCCGGGCGCGTCGCCGAGGCGGCCGGCTACCGCGGTCACCGGGGCGTCGAACGACACCACCACGCGCAGCTCCGGCGTCCCCCAGTCGGTGCGCCGCCCGGCGACGTAGGCCGCGGCGTCGGCGGCCGGCAGCGCCCGCTCCTCGCGCACCCGCACCCCGGTCGGCTGCACCCGGGTGATCCGGTCCACCCGGTACGTCCGCCAGTCGGCGCGGTCGACGTCCCAGCCGACGAGATACCAGCGGCGGCCGGACGGGACCAGCCGCAGCGGCTCGGCCAGCCGCCCGGACTCCGCGGTGTCGCCGGCGGTGTAGCGGAACCGCACCCGCTCGCGCGTCGCGGCGGCGCCGGCGAGCGCCGTCAGCACCTCCGGGTCGACCGCCGGGCCGTCGCCGCCGATCGGCAACGTCGCCGCGCCGAGCGTCCGCACCCGGTGCCGCAGCCGGCTCGGCAGCACCTGCTCGAGCTTGCCCAGTGCCCGCACCGACGCCTCCTCGATGCCTGCGACCGCGGACCCGGCGGCCGCCCGCAGCCCCACCGCGATCGCTACTGCCTCCTCGTCGTCGAGCAGCAACGGCGGCAGTGCGGTGCCCGCGACCAGCCGGTAGCCACCGGCCGCCCCCAGCGTCGCCTCGACCGGATAGCCCAGGTCGCGCAGCCGGTCGACGTCGCGGCGGACGGTGCGCGGGCTGACGCCCAGCCGCCGCGCCAGCTCGCTGCCGGGCCACTCGCGCGGCGTCTGCAACAGGGACAGCAGGGCGAGGAGGCGGGCCGGCGTGTCGGTCATGAATCCCAGAATGCCGCAGAACTAGGACAAGAACAGACCTAGATGCCTCCTATCGTCAAGGACATGTTTCCTTTCCAGATCTCCATCCCCCAGTCCGACCTCGACGACCTGCACGATCGGCTGGCCCGTACGCGGTGGACGCCGCAACTGCCCGGCGACGGGTGGGACCGCGGCGTGCCCACCGACTGGCTGCGCGACCTCGCCGAGTACTGGCGCACCGGCTACGACTGGCGCGCCCGCGAGGCCCGGCTCAACACGTTCCCGCAGTTCATCGACGAGATCGATGGGCTGGGCCTGCACTATCTGCACGTGCGCTCGCCGGAACCGGACGCGCTGCCGCTGGTCCTGGCGCACGGCTGGCCGAACTCGTTCGTCGAGTTCGTCCGCACGATCCCGCTGCTCACCGACCCGCGGGCGCACGGCGGCGACCCGGCGCAGGCGTTCCACGTCGTCGTGCCGTCCATGCCCGGGTTCGGGTTCTCCGGTGCGCCGCATACGACGGGGTTCGGTGTCGGCTCCGTGGCCGGGCTGTTCTCCGAGCTGATGGCGCGCCTCGGCTACGACCGGTACGGGGCGCAGGGCGGCGACCTCGGCGCGTACGTCGCGCCGGAGCTGGCCCGGCGGCACCCGGACCGCGTCGTCGGCGTGCACATCGACGGCGGCTTCGGCTTCCCGACCGAAGACGACGTGCCCGGCATGACCGAGGCGGAGCGGGCCGAGTGGGATCTGATGCAGCAGTGGATGTCCGGCGGCGTAGACCACCACGCGCTGCTGCGGGTCGCGCCGCAGACGTTCGGGCACGGCTGGCACGACTCGCCGGTGGCGCTGCTGGCCTGGCACGCGCACAAGTTCCAGGAGTTCTCCATGTCCGGCCAGCCGCTCTTCGACGTCATCGACCGCGACCTGTTCCTCGACAACGTCAGCGTCTACTGGTTCACGAAGACCGCCGCGACGTCGTCGTGGCCGATGTATGAAGGACTGGCCGGCGGCGACGGCGGCGCCCGCTTCGAGTGGCCGAAGGGGCAGCGGGCGGTGCCCTCAGGCGTCTACGGCGGCGGGTCGGCGCTGATGCGGCGGCTGGCCGAGCGCGACAACACGATCGCGCATTGGCCCGAAGGCAACCCGGGCCGGCATCACTTCATCGCGATGGAGGAGCCGGCCGGGCACGCCGCGGACATCAGGGCGTTCTTCGCGAAGGTGCGGTGAGCCCTGGCGGGTCGGTCCGGCGGGATTCACAGGAAGTCTGACTACCCTCGGAGCATGCGCCCCTACCCGCCCCGGCCCGGAGGTGTCGTCCTCGGCCTGCTGATGTTCGTGGCCGGCACCCTGGGCACCTGGGCGATCTGGCGGTGGTTCGTCGACACCGCCGTGGGGCAGCGGATCGATCAGGTCGCGTTCCGCGGCTCCGGGATCGGCCGGTCCACGTTGTGGTCCGGCGCGGAGCGAGTGCTCGACGTCGTGTCGGTGCCGTTCGTCGTGGTGGTGCTCGGCGCCGTGGCGCTGATCGCGCTGCTGCGGCAACGGTGGCTGCTGGCGTTGCAGGTCATCGTGCTGGTCGGCGGCGCCAACCTCACCACCCAAGTGCTCAAGCGCGTCGTCCTCGACCGGCCGCGTCTGGCCGATGACACCGGGCCGCTGGGCAACTCGCTGCCCAGCGGGCACACCACGGTCGCGGCCAGCGTCGCGGCCGCACTGGTTCTGGTGGTGCCCCGGCGGGCCCGGCCGGCGGTCGCGATCGTCGGCGCCGGGCACACCGCCGTCACCGGCGTCTCGACCATGGTCGGCGGCTGGCACCGGCCGTCCGACGTCGTCGCCGCGGTCACGGTCGTGCTGGCCTGGGCCGGGCTGGCGACCGTGCTCACCTCGTTGAGCAGCCCCGAGCGGATGCCGTCGCCGCCGGTCGGCAACGCCCCGACGGCGGTCGTGACGGGTCTGTTCGTCGCGGCGGCCGGCGTCGCCGGCGCCATGGCCGCGTCGGCGCTGCTGCGCACCCGCGACATGCTGAACACCGCCGGCGCGGTCACCGAGCGGTCGGACCTGGCGACGGCGTACGTGGGCGCGGCGCTCGGCGTCGTGGCCGCGACGGCGCTCGCGTTCGCCGCGGTCCTGGTCGCGCATCAGATCGCCAGCCGCCCGCCGCAGGCTGCTCGTCCGGCCTCCGCCCGAGCCGTCTCGACGCGGGTCTCCGACACCGTGTCCTAGCCGTTCGGTGCTGTCACGGCAGCGTGCCGGACGACGGGGAACAGGTGTTCAACGCTGCCCGCCGAACTGATGGTCAAGAGTTGACATAGTCTTCCAAAGAGGGCTACACAACGGCTCTCCCGAGCGGCAGACTGACGGAATGACCTCTCGTACACCGGCCGCGAGGCCTGTTTTTCCTTCGAGTCCGTTCCGCCCCATCGCACCGCCCCCCGTCGAGAAGTTCTCCGTGAATGACCTGCTCACTCATGACCGTCACGGTCTTGGCCGCGTTGTCAGCGTGCCCGGCGACCACGAGGTACACGTCGATTTCGGCACCGCGGTACGCCGCATCGCTCTGCCGAACCCGAAGGTGACCCGGCTCTGAGCCGTCGCCATTCTGAAATAGCCGTAAAACACCACCTAAACGTCCCGGCATCCGGCCGCCCGGCATCGGGTTGTGTCAATATCCGCCATGCCGGTCGGCCGGGGCGGGACGTTCATCCCACGCGCGCCGCACACCGGTCAGCCGATCCGGGTTCCGGAACGCCAGCAGCCGCACGACCTGGCCGTCCTCGGTCTCGATGAGGCCCGCCACGTCGAGGCGCCCGTTCCGCCAGCCGACGACGCCCGGCTCGCCGTTGAGCTCCGCGTACTCCCACTGGTAGAGGGCCAGCTCGGCGCGGACCACCGCGCCCGTGAGCAGCCGTGCCACCTTGTCCCTGCCGACGATCGGGCGGCGGGCCGCACGCGTCTTCCCGTCGGTGTCGTTCACCATGACGACGTCGGGCGCCAGCACTTCCAGCAGCTCGGCCAGGTTCCCCTCGGCGGTGGCGCGCAGGAACCGCTCGGTGACGGCGCGCCGCTGCTCCGGGTCGGCGTCGAAGCGCGGCCGCCGCGCCTGGACGTGCTCGCGGGCCCGGTGCGCGACCTGCCGCACCGACGCCTCGCTGCGGTCCAGCGCCGTCGCGATCTCCGCGTGCGCGAACCCGAACACCTCACGCAGCACGAACACCGCCCGCTCGATCGGCGTGAGCGTCTCCAGGACCACCAGCATCGCCATCGAGACGTCCTCGGTCAGCTCGACGCGCCCGGCCGCGTCCGGACCGGTCGCCAGCGGCTCGGGCAGCCACGGCCCGACGTACGTCTCGCGCCGGGACCGCAGCGTGCGCAGCCGGTTCAGCGCCAGCCGGGTCGCGATGCGCACGAGGTACGCCTTCGGCTCGACGACGTCGGAGCGGTCGGCGGCGGACCAGCGCAGCCAGGTGTCCTGCACGACGTCCTCGGCGTCGGCGACGCTGCCGAGCAGCTCGTAGGCGACGGTGAACAGCAGCCCGCGATGCCGCTGGAACGGATCGTCGGTCATGGTGCCGGCACCTCGCAGCGGTCCTTGAACCCCTGGCCGGTCAGCCCGAGCGCGGCGTTGTTGCGGTTGCGCAGGTCCTCCAGCGCGACTGTCGCCGTCAGCTCGACCGGCTCGGCGTCGCGGAGGTCGACCCGCAGCTCGGCCACCATCTGGTCGGTCACCTCCGGCGGCGTGGCGGTCATGGCCCCGGGGTAGGCCATCACCCGGCGCTCCAGTGCAGAGTAGAGGTCGCTGTCGCGCCAGTGGGTCACCGCGCGCAGCTCGGCCGGGTCGACGCCGGCGTGGTGGCTCGCCCAGTAGCCGAAGTCGCCCCAGGGCTGGTGGGCGGCCGCGGCGACCGGATCCAGCATGACGCCATAGCGGCGGCGCAGGACGAACCGGACCAGGCGGTAGCCCAGGGTGGGCTTCGGTGCGAGCGAGATACGTGCCATGCCCACCAGACACGCACCGGCGCGCGATTGTGACATGCCTGGATCCCCTTCCCTCGTGGAACTCACCGCCCGCCTGGGACCTCGCGGTCGGCCTTGGCCTGTGGCAGAGTCGCCGGTGATGTCCTTCACCTATCCCGAGGTCGGCGCCACCGCCGACGGCGGGCCGCTGCCGCCCGGCTACCACCACGCCCGGGTCCGTGAGCGCGTCGGCCACGGCCGGGCCGCCTTCGCCGCCGTGGTCGAGGGCGTCGTCACGTTCGACCTGCATCGCAGCATCGGCCTGCGCGTCACGACGTCACAGCCGCGGGCAGCGGCGGGCGTCCGGGTGACCAGCACGCTGGGGCTCGGCCCCGTGCGGCTCCTGCGGATCCCGTGCAAGGTGGTCTGGGTGCTCGACGAGGACCGCCGGGGCGGATATGCCTACGGGACGCTGCCCGGTCACCCGGAGCGCGGCGAGGAGTCCTTCGTCGTCGAGCTCGACGACCACGACGACGTCTGGTTCACGGTGACGGCGTTCAGCCGCGCGGCCGCCTGGTACGCCCGCCTCGGCGGGCCGCTCACCCGCGCCGCGCAGGCGATCGCCACCCGCCGCTACGTCGCCGCGGCCCGTCGCATCGCCGAACGCGCACCTCGCTGACCTGCGACGTCGTGCGGTGGCGTGAACGCCTGCGGCCGTGATCGGCCCCGCCCCCGTTGATCTTGGAGTTGTTCGGCCATCTATCGGACATATCGCCCCGCAATGGCCGAACAACTCCAAGATCAACGGGGAAGGCTGTCGGTGGTTGGCGCTGCTCCGCTGAGCGTCCGGCGAGATGATCAGTCGGTGAACGTGACCTGGACCTCGACGATCGGTCCGCTATGGTGTAGGTATCGAAGTGAGATCGTGCCGGTCACCGGTGCTGTCTCGCCCTTCCGGCGGTCGACAACCGGACCGAAGGGTCCAGCGATGACGCCGGGCTGACGCCCGGGGTCCCAGACCAGTTCACATCACGGTCCATTCGACGAATGCCGTGGCATCCTGAACAGAGGCCGGGGCGAGCAAGCGCCGCCGAGCCTTCGGGCCCATGGCAGTGCTCGGGTACCGGTTGCGGCCCCGGCTCGCTGCGGAGGCCGGGGTCGCAACCTCCGCTCCCCTGGTCGGCAGGGCATCCTCGTGGGCATGCCCGATCGCGTGCTCACCATCCCTCCGGAACGGCTGGAATCCTGGCTGGCCGGCTTCGCCCGGCGGCACGGCGCCGCCACACACCGCGCCGGTCCCGACGCCGTCGTCGTCCAGGCCGCGGACGGAGCGGTCGCGAGCTGCGCTGTCCCGTTCCCGCCGCTGCGGCCCGACGGCGCCGAGCCGTACAGCGGCCTGCTCGCGCACGCGGCCCGCGACCGCCGGGTCGGCGTGCTCCTGGTCCGCCGCGGCGGCTACGCGGCCGGCGTCTTCCACGGCTCCGCGCTGGTGACGTCGAAGGTGGGCTCACGGCACGTGCAGGGCCGGACGGCCGCCGGCGGGCAGTCGCAGCAGCGGTTCGCCCGGCGGCGTGAGAAGCAGGCCCGCGAGGCGTTCGAGGCCGCCGCCGACGTCGCCGCGCGGGTGCTGCTGCCGCACGCGGCCGAGTTGGACGCCGTCGTCACCGGTGGCGACCGCGCCGCCGTCGACCACGTGCTCGCCGACCGCCGGCTGATGGCGCTGGCCGCGCTCCGCGACCGCTCCGCCGGCCTGCCACACCTGGCCGTGCCGGACCCGAAACGGGCCGTCCTCGAGGCGACGCCGGCCACATTCCGGGCGATCCGGATCACCGTCTCCGAGCCGGACATCGCACCGTGATCAGGGCGACACCGCCGAGTCCGGGCCGTCGCTGGTCGCGTCCGATGGGCAGGCGTAGGTTAGCCAGTGACAGGTCCCGGGCCTGACGATGTCGTCGAGAGGAAGCTCACAAGCATGGCTGTCTATTCTCTGCCGGATCTCCCCTACGACTACGGTGCGCTCGAGCCGCACATCGCCGGTCAGATCATGGAGCTCCACCACTCCAAGCATCACCAGACGTATGTCGCCGGCACGAACACCGCTCTCGAGCAGCTGGAGGAGGCGCGTGCCACCAACAAGCTCGACACGGTGAACCAGCTGCAGAAGAACCTGGCCTTCAACCTCGCCGGTCACGTCAACCACACCGTCTTCTGGAACAACATGTCGCCCGAGGGCGGCGACCGCCCCGACGGTGAGCTGGGCACCGCGGTCGACGAGTTCTTCGGCTCGTTCGACGGCTTCCGCGCGCACTACACCGCGGCGGCGCTCGGCATCCAGGGCTCGGGCTGGTCCATCCTGGCGTGGGAGAGCATCGGCCAGCGGCTGGTCATCGAACAGCTCTACGACCACCAGGGCAACCTCGCCGCCGGCACCGTCCCGCTGCTCATGCTCGACATGTGGGAGCACGCGTTCTACCTGCAGTACAAGAACGTGAAGCCCGACTACGTGGCGGCGTTCTGGAACATCGTCAACTGGCCGGACGTCGCCGCGCGGTTCGAGGCGGCCCGGACGAAGACTTCGGGGCTCATCACGCCCTGACCCGTTCTGCGAGAGGGCGCCGGCAGCCGGCCGGCGCCCTCGACCGACCGGAGGCCCGCGTGTTCAAACCGCCGCCGCTGCCCAGCCGGCGCGGCACCAGCGTGAGGATCGCCGTCGTCGCGCTGTGCCTCGGCTATGCGTCGGTGCTCGCGGGTCTCCTGCTCGGATTCTGAGCGCAGGCGCCGGTGTGCACGGCCTCACACCCGTTTCCGTCACGTCGCGCCCGTCCTTCTCCGTCGTCTCGGTGACGCGAACCACCGGCACCGAGAGGAACGACCATGACGCGACGCCTGAATGTCCCTGCCACGACGCCCGAGGGCTACCGGGCGGTGTACGGGCTGTCGGAGTACATCAAGGCCAACGTCGACCACACCCTCATGCGGCTGATCGAGCTGCGCGCCTCGATCATCAACGGCTGCTCCTTCTGCGTCGACATGCACAGCCGTGACGCCCTGGCCGACGGCGAGGACTCCCGCCGGCTGTTCGCCGTCGGCGCCTGGGAGGACGCGCCGTTCTTCGACGAGCGGGAGCGGGCGGCGCTGGCTCTCACCGACGCCGTCACGCGGCTGGCCGACGACGGCGGGGTGCCCGACGACGTCTGGGACGCCGCGGAGAAGCACTTCACCGAGCGGGAGCTGGCCGACGTGCTGCTGACGATCGCCACCATCAACGTCTGGAACCGGATCAACGTCCCGACGAGGACCCCGGCGCCGGCGACGGTGTGACCGACACGACCGCCGCCGAGGTCCAGCGGCACCGGCCGATGCTGCTCGGGCTGGCGTACCGCATGCTCGGCTCCACCGGCGACGCCGAGGACGTCGTGCAGGACGCCTACCTGCGCTGGCGCGAGGTCGATCGGTCCGCCGTCCGCGAGCCGCGCCGCTACCTGTCCCGGACGGTGACGCGGCTCGCGCTGGACCGGCTGCGCGAGCGAAGGGCGCGCGAACGATACGTGGGGCCGTGGCTGCCGGAACCGGTGGCCACGGCCGCCTGGCCGCTCGACCCGCTGGAGACGGTCGAGCAGCGCGACTCGGTGTCCACGGCCACGCTGTACCTGATGGAGCGGCTGGACCCGGTGGAGCGGGCGGTGTTCGTGCTGCGCAGCGCGTTCGACCTGCCGTACAGGGAGATCGCGGACATCCTCGGGCGTACGCCGGAGCACTGCCGCCAGCTGCACCGGCGCGCCGCCGCCCGGCTGGCCGGCGACCGCCGGTTCGCGCCGAGCCGCCGCGAACACGCCGTCCTGCTGGAACGGTTCCTCGTCGCCGCGCGCGAGGGCGACCTCGCCACGCTGCGCTCGCTACTGCACGACGACGTCGTCGCCTGGTCCGACGGCGGTGGCCGGGCCAGGGCGGCCCGCAACCCGGTACGCGGCGGCGACCGCGTGGCCCGGTTCTTCGCCGGCATCCACACCCGGCACCGCCCGGGCTACGAGCTGGTGGAGCTCAACGGCGCACCGGGTGCCGTCATCGCGCTGAACGGCCCGCAGGCGCTGACGTTCAGCGTCGCCGGCGACCACATCAGCGCCGTCTTCCTCGTCGTCAACCCGGAGAAGCTGGCCGGGCTGGGCCTGTTACCGTCGGCCACGTGATCGCATCGCTGACCCGGCGAGCGCTCTACGCGCTGGCCACCAGTACCGAGGTCGAGTCGCTGGTCCGAGCGATCGCGCCGGCCCAGGACCTCGCCTACTCCGCCGCCCGGCGCTACGTCGCCGGCGTCACGCTCGACGAGGCGCTCGAGACGGTCCGGCGGCTCACCGGCGCCGGCCTGGCGGTCAGCCTCGACCTGTTCGGCGAGGGCGCCGCCGACGAGGACGCGCTGGCCGAGACCGTGCGCGGCTACCACGCGGCGGCCGCGGCACTGGCCGGTGTCGACGGCGACGTGTACCTCGAGATCGTGCCGTCGCACCTGGGCCTGGACCTCGGCCTGGAGGCCTGCCGCCGGCACGTGGAACAGCTGGTCGAGATCCTGCCGGCCGGATCGCGACTGGAGATCAGCGCCGAGGAGAGCCACCGCACGCCGCACATCATGGACCTCACCGTGGCGCTGGCCGCGGCGGGCGCGCCTTTGCTGGCGACGGTGCAGGCGAATCTGCGCCGAAGCCCCGGCGACGTCGACCGGCTGCTCGCCGCCGGGGTGCCGATCCGGCTGGTCAAGGGTGCGTACCTGGAATCCGCCGACGTCGCCTACCCGTGGGGTGAGCAGACCGGCGTCGCATTCGTGCGGCTGGCCCACCAGGTGCACGCGGCCGGCAGCGCGCCGGTCCTGGCGACGCACGACCGCGTGCTGCGCGAGGCGTTGCTCGAGGCGCTGCCCGGCGCCGGCGTCGAGATGCTCCTCGGCGTCCGCGAGGACGACGCCCACGAGCTGGCCGCGCGCGGCGTCCCCGTCCGGATCTACGCGCCCTACGGCGACAACTGGTTCCGGTACTGGATGCGCCGGGTCGCCGAGTCCCAAGGCGCCTGACGCGCACTGGCTCAGCGCCCTCCCGCGATGAGTTCCGGCCCGGCCGCGAGTCTGTTCCCGTGACCGTCGTCGGACGGCGTACGACGCTGCCCGGCACGAGACACCACGGAGGACACATGACGACCACGCCGCACGACCCGGCCACCCAGCCGCCCGGCCGCCGGCCCATCGCCGACCTCACCACCTGGCAGGCCGCCCGTGACGAGTTGCTGGTCCGCGAGAAGGCCCACACCCGCGCGGGCGACGCCATCGCCGCGGCCCGCCGCCGGCTGCCGATGGTGGAGTTCGACGGGACGGTCGAGGTCGTCGGAGCCGACGGCGCGGTCCCGTTCCTCGACCTGTTCCAAAGCGGCGACGAGCTCGTGGTCTACAAGCACATGTGGCACGACGGCGCACCGCACCAGGGGCAGTGCGAGGGCTGCACCTACGCGGCCTGGCACCTCAAGGACGCCGTCTACCTCAACGCCCGCGGCGTCTCGTTCGCCGTCCTGACCACGGGCAGGTGGGACGAGGTGGCCTCCTACGTCGAGTTCATGGGCTACACCCAGCCCTGGTACTCCGTGCGCGACGTCGAGCCGCCCGTCGGCGGCAGCATGGGTTCCTTCACCTGCTTCCTGCGCGACGGCGACCGCGCGTTCCTCACCTACTCCACGACGGGCCGTGGCACCGAGCCGGCCAACGGGTCCTTCGGCCTGCTCGACATGACGCCCTTCGGCCGCGGCGAGGCGTGGGAGGACAACCCCGAGGGCCGGCCCGAAGGCCGGCACGCATGCTGGTACTGGCGCTCGGACGCCGACGGAACCGCTACTTGGGGTCCGACCAGCCGACCCGTACCGCAGTGGACCCGCCCCGGCGCGACCCCCGTGGAGACGCTCGGCCGGCACGGTCACCACCACTGACGCGGTCAGACCGGCTGCAGGGTGCGGGTCTCGAACAGCCGGTCGGCCACGTGCTGGCCGTCACTCACGAACGCCACCAGGTAGGCACGCAGCTCGCGGGCGAACTCGGCGATCGCATCGGGCCCGAACCCGGCGATGTCGGCCAGCGCGACGACGTCGGCGGTCTCCGCGTCGACGATCGCCTCGGTCATCAGGTCCGGGTCGTGACCGCAGGCGATCGTCAGGCTGCGGATGGTCTCGCCGTGCTCGAGGGCGGCCTCCAGGGCCGCCGGGGTGACGCCGAGGATCTGTGCCGCCGTGGGGATCGCGTACATGGCCGCCTCCTGTGAGGTCATCGTCCGATGCTGCGATCCTCTCCGTCCTTCCTGAGAACATCCGGAGACGGACCTGAGAAACGTGTATGACTCCAGGGCTCCCGGGTACATGCTGGTGCTTGACGAGCAGACCGACCGAAGGAGCGGCGCCGATGCTCGACGAGGCCAGCACCGAGACCATCGACGACGCCCTGCTCACCCGCATCGACGCGTGGTGGCGGGCCGCCAATTACCTCTCCGTCGGGCAGATCTACCTGCTGGACAACCCGCTGCTGCGCGAGCCGCTGCGGGCCGAGCACGTCAAGCCACGCCTGCTCGGGCACTGGGGCACCTCGCCCGGCCAGAACTTCCTGTACGCGCACCTGAACCGCGCGATCGTCGAGCGCGATCTCGACATGATCTACCTCTCCGGGCCCGGCCACGGCGGCCCGTCGCTGGTGTCGGCGGCCTGGCTCGACGGCACCTACAGCGAGGTCTACTCCAACGTCGGCGAGGACGAGGCCGGGCTGCGCGAGCTGTTCCGGCAGTTCTCGTTCCCGGGCGGCGTCCCGAGCCACGTCGCGCCGGAGACGCCAGGCTCGATCCACGAGGGCGGTGAGCTCGGCTACGTGCTGTCGCACGCCTACGGCGCCGCGTTCGACAACCCCGGGCTGACGGTGGCAGCCTGCATCGGCGACGGCGAGGCCGAGACCGGGCCGCTGGCGACGGCCTGGCACAGCAACAAGTTCCTCAACCCCGCGACGGACGGCGCCGTGCTGCCGATCCTGCACCTCAACGGATACAAGATCGCCAACCCGACGGTGCTGGCCCGCATCCCGCGCGGCGAGCTCGAGGCACTGCTGACGGGTTACGGCCACACGCCGTACTGGTTCGAGGGCGGCTTCGACGACGAGGACCACCTGTCCGTGCACCGCCGGTTCGCCACGCTGCTGGACCAGGTGCTGGACCACATCGCCACGATCCAGCGCGACGCGCGCGACGGCACCCTGCGCGAGCGGCCGGCCTGGCCCGTCGTCGTGTTCAAGACGCCGAAGGGCTGGACCGGGCCGCACGAGGTCGACGGCCACCTCGTCGAGAACACCTACCGGGCGCACCAGGTGCCGATGAGCGCGGTCCGCGGCAACAAGGAGTACACCCGGCTCCTGGAGCAGTGGATGCGCTCCTACCGGCCCGAGGAGCTGTTCGACGACGACGGCCGGCTCCGCCCCGACCTGCGCGAGCTGTCGCCGTCGGGGCCGCGGCGGATGAGCGCGAACCCGCACGCGAACGGCGGGGTGCTCACCGATGACCTGCGGCTGCCGGACTTCCGCGCGTACGCCGTGGACGTCCCGGTGCCGGGCGGCGTGGTGGCCGAGCCCACCAGGGTGCTGGGCGAGTGGCTGGCCGGCGTCGTCACGGCGAACCCGGCGAACTTCCTCATCATGGGGCCGGACGAGACGGCGTCGAACCGGCTCTCCGCCGCGGTCGACGCGGGCGGCAAGCGCTGGCTGGGCGAGACGCTGAGCACCGACGACTCGCTCTCGCCCACCGGCCGGGTGCTGGAGATGCTGTCCGAGCACCAGTGCCAGGGCTGGCTGGAGGGTTACCTGCTGACCGGGCGGCACGGGCTGTTCAGCTGCTACGAGGCGTTCATCCACATCATCGACGCGATGTTCAACCAGCATGCCAAGTGGCTGAAGGTGACCCGCGAGATCCCGTGGCGGGCCCCGATCCCGTCGCTGAACTATCTGCTGTCGTCGCACGTGTGGCGGCAGGACCACAACGGCTTCTCGCACCAGGACCCGGGCTTCATCGACCACGTCGTGAACAAGAAGGCCGACGTCATCCGGGTCTACCTGCCGCCGGACGCGAACACGCTGCTGTCGACGTACGACCACTGCCTGCGCAGCCGCGACTACGTCAACGTCGTCGTCGCCGGCAAGCAGCCCGGGCCGCAGTGGCTGACCATGGACGAGGCGATCGCGCACTGTACCCGCGGCATCGGCATCTGGGAGTGGGCCAGCACCGACGGCGGCGAGGGCGAGCCGGACGTCGTCATGGCCTGCGCCGGAGACGTGCCGACGATCGAGACGCTGGCCGCCGTCGACCTCATGCGCCAGCACCTGCCGGAGCTGCGGGTCCGCGTCGTCAACGTCGTCGACCTCATGCGGCTGCAGGACGAGCGCGAGCACCCGCACGGGCTGAGCAGCACCGAGTTCGACGCGTTGTTCACCCGCGACAAGCAGGTCGTGTTCGCCTACCACGGCTACCCGTGGCTGATCCACCGGCTGACGTACCGGCGCACCAACCACGACAACATCCACGTCCGCGGCTACAAGGAGGAGGGCACCACCACGACGCCGTTCGACATGGTGATGCTCAACGACCTCGACCGGTACCACCTGGTCATGGACGTCATCGACCGCGTGCCGGGGCTGGGCAGCGAGTACGCCGTGCTGCGGCAGCGGATGGCCGACGCGCGGCTGCGGGCGCGGCTGTACACCCGCGAGCACGGCACCGACATCCCGGAGGTGGCCGGGTGGGCCTGGCCCGACGCGCGCGCCCGCGGGCTGCCGGGCGCGGCGGGCGACGACACCGCGGCCGACTTCGAGGCGACGCCGGGGCCGGTGCAGGGCGAACGCACCGAGGGCTGACACGGCTCACGGCGCCCTGGCTGTCGGTGTCACGCGGCACAATGCCGCCATGGCGTTGACCGCCCGGGCGCTCAACCGCGCCACCCTGGCCCGGCAGCTGCTGCTGGACCGCGCGTCCCTCGACGTCACTGACGCGGTCCGGCGGCTGGTCGCGCTGCAGGCGCAGCATCCCGCGTCGCCGTACATCGCGCTGTGGAATCGGCTCGAGGGGTTCGACCCCGCCGAGCTCGACGCCGCGTTCGCCGGCCGCACGCTGGTCAAGGCGACGCTGATGCGCATCACCCTGCACGCGTTGCCCGCCGGCGACTACCCGTCCACCCAGCAGGCCATGCAGCCGACGCTGCGGGCGGCGCGCCTCAACGACCCCCGGTTCCGGGTGACCGGGCTGAACCACGCCGACGCCGAGGCCGCCATCCCCGGTCTGCTGGAGTTCCTCGCCACGCCGCGCAGCGGGCCCGAGTGCGAGGCGTGGCTCACCGAGCGGCACGGCGCGCCGATGAAGGGGCTGTGGTGGGCTCTGCGGCAGTTCGGGCCGGTGCAGCACGCGCCCACCGGCCCGCCGTGGTCGTTCGGCACCCGCCCGTCATACGTGGCGGCCGCCGACCCGCCAGCCATCGCCGACACCGAGAGCGCCGCGGCCGCGCTGGCGGACCTGTTCCGCCGCTACGTGGCCGCGTTCGGGCCGGTCTCGATGGCCGACTTCGCCCAGTTCGGAATGCTGAACCGCCCGCCGGCCCGGGCCGCCGTCGAGGCCGTCGCCGGCGAACTGACCCGCTTCGAGGGCCCAGAC
This sequence comes from Jiangella aurantiaca, assembly GCF_004349105.1. Taxonomy (GTDB): domain Bacteria; phylum Actinomycetota; class Actinomycetes; order Jiangellales; family Jiangellaceae; genus Jiangella; species Jiangella aurantiaca. The sequence goes on along the minus strand of NZ_SMLB01000020.1, from coordinate 79,920 downwards.
GGCACGGTGGTCTACGACCTGCCCGGCGCGGCGAGGCCGGACGAGGACGTCCCGGCGCCGCCGCGGCTGCTGCCGATGTGGGACAGCGTCCTGCTCGTCCACGCCGACCGCGGCCGCGTCATCCCGCCCGAATACCGCAAGCTGGTCACCCGCAGCAACGGCGACACCCTGCCCACGTTGCTGGTCGACGGCTTCGTCGCGGGTGTGTGGCGGCCGGTCGACGCCGGCATCGAGGCCACCGCGTTCCGGCCGCTGCGCGCCGCCGACTGGGAGGGGCTGGCGACGGAGGCAGCGGCGCTGTCCGCGCTGCTCGCCGACCGCGACCCGGCGGTGTACCGCCGTTACGACCGCTGGTGGGCCGGTCTGCCCTCGGCAGAGATCCGGTTTCTCCCCCGCTGACCGATGTGTGACCGGGCGCGACTTCCGGAACCACCATCCAGGCCGCCGAGTTTCTCGTACAACTAGCAGGTACACCCACTTGCCTGGAGGTCGACCGGATGTCCGTGCTCACCCGCCGCCGCGTGGTCATCGGCGTCGGCGCCCTGGCCGCGCTCGTGCTGGTCGTGATCGGCGGCACGTATCTCTACATCAACGTGATCAGCGACGACGCGCCCGCGCCGCTGACGCTGGAGACGTCGGCACCGCCCGCGTCCGGTGGCGACACCGACCTCAGCGGTACCTGGACGGTGGCCGAGGGGTCCGAGGCCGGCTACCGGGTCGACGAGGTGCTCAACGGCCAGGACAACACCGTCGTCGGCCGCACCAGCGACGTCACCGGCCAGATCACGGTGGCCGATGGCGAGGCGACCGAGGGCGAGATCACCGTCGACATGACCACCATCACCACGGACAGCGGCAGCCGCGACGGCCAGTTCCGCGGCCCGATCATGCAGACCGACCAGTTCCCGACGTCGACGTTCACGCTGACGTCGCCGGTGCCGCTGGACGGCCTGGACGCCGGCGGCCCGATCAGCGTGACGGCGACCGGCGACCTCACCGTTCGCGACGTCACGCAGTCGATCGAGGTGCAGCTGGACGTCCAGCGCTCCGGCGACGGTGTCCAGGTGGCCGGCTCCGGCGAGATCCAGTTCGCCGACTTTGAGGTCGATCCGCCGAACCTCGGCTTCGTGCGTGTCGAGGACCACGGGACGGTGGAGTTCCTGCTGACCCTCAGCCGGAGCTGACGAGACGGCGCCGGCCGCACCGCGCGAAGCGGTCCGACCGGCGCCGTCGTCGATGTGCGCGCCGGATCAGCGCGGCGCGGCCGGCGGGGCCGGTGGCTCCGGCTGATCGCCCTCGGCCGGCGGCCGCGGCTGCTCCTCGGTGGCCGGCTCGGCCGGCGGGGCGGGCGGCTGTGCGTCGGGCTGGGCCGGGAGCGGGGTGGTCGGCTGCGCCGGCGCCTCACCGCCGCTCGGCGGTGCGAACGGGGCGGCACCGGGCGGCGGCGGGGCCGCGCCGGCCGCCGCAGCGTCGACGGGCGGAGCCTGGTCACGGTTGCGCGACAGGAAGAACAGCAGCGCCGCGAGGCCCAGCACCACGACAACGATGAGGATCCAGATCCACACCGGGATGCCGTCGCCGCCCCCGCCGCCGGAGTCGGCGGACCGGGCGCTGATCTCGTTGACCTCGCCGGGGACCGGTGCCCAGGTGACGGTGGTGCCGTCGAGCTCGCCGTTGTGCTCGGTGACCTCGCCCGGGAAGGTGATACTGACGCTCATCTCGAGCGACTCCATCAGCTGGTCCATGTCGCCGAGCTCACCGGCGTCGCCGCCGAGTTCGCCGGCCAGCGCCTCCGGATCCATCTCGGTCATGTCGAGGCTGCCGTCGACGACGATCTCGTCGCCCTCGTGGGCGATGCTGAACTCCTGCACCTCGGAGAACTCCGACAGCGGGAGGTCCTCGAAGACGTAGCGCTGGCCGACGAACCGGTCATCCTCGTAGTCCTCGACCTCCGTGCCCTCGGGCAGGTCCTGACCGAGCTCGCCGAAGGCCGCACTCGGGTCCTCGCCCATCGCCTCGGCCATCGCGGACACGTCGCGGCTGAGGGCGAGGACGATGTCGCCGGCGACGGTGTCGTTCTCGCTCACGTCCAGCTGCATATCCATCTTGATGCACCCGGTCAGCAGCAGCGCCGTCGCGGCCACCGTCAGAGCGCGCACAGGTCTCGTTCGAGTCATGGCCCGCAGCCTGGCACAACGATCATCGTTTCGGCACCTCCGGACGGGACCTGGGATCTCCGAATACCGTGGAGGGATGCGGATCGTGTCGCTGCTCCCGTCGACGACGGAGATCCTGTTCGCGCTCGGCGCGGGCGACGACGTCGTCGGCGTGACGTTCGAGTGCGACTACCCGCCGGTGGCACGGACCAAGCGCATCGTCTCGACCAGCACGCTGCCGGATAGCCTCGGCCCGGCGGAGATCGACCGGCTGGTGGCGGAGCGCGTGGCTGCCGGCGAGGACCTCTACCACCTCGACGAGGGCGCGCTGGCCGGGCTGGACGCCGACCTCGTCGTCACCCAGGACCTCTGCGCGGTGTGCGCCGTCGACGTCACCGAGGTCCGCGACGCGCTGGCGCACCTGCACTGCACCGCCGACGTGCTCACCATCGACCCGCAGGACCTCGGCCAGGTGCTCGAGTCGGTCCGGCGCATCGGCGCCGCGGTCGGCGCGGATGCTCGGGCCGACGAGCTGGTGCGCGAGCTGACGAGTCGCCTCGACGTCGTCCGGTCGAAGGTCGCGCACCGGCCGCCGGTGCCCACCATGGTGCTGGAGTGGACCGACCCTCCATTCGCGCCGGGACACTGGGTCCCGGACATGGTCACGGCGGCGGGCGGCACATCGGTGCTGGGCCGCTCCGGCGAGCGCTCCTACCGCATCACGCCGGACGCGCTGGCGACCTGCGGCGCCGACGTCGTCGTCTGCGCGCCGTGCGGCTACGGTCTGGACGAGTCCGCGCGGCTGGCGGCCGAGCTGGTCGGCGACGGCCGGCTGCCCGCCGTGCCCATCTGGGCGGTGGACGCCAACGCGTCGTTCGCCCGGCCCGGCCCGCGGCTGGTCGACGGCGTGGAGGCGCTGGCGGCGGTCCTGCACCCGGACGCCGCGGGCGAGCCGGACCCGGCCGTGGCGCGGCGGATCGCCTGACGAGCTCAGGCGGCGGCGCGAAGGATGTCCAGCGCCTGGTCGGCGTGCTTCTCCATGGCCAGCTCGCTGCGGACCACCCCGAGCACGCGCGCGTCGGTGCCGATGACGAACGTCTGCCGCTTCACCGGTACCACGCCGAGCCGCCGCTTGACGCCGAACTGCGCCGCCACGGTGCGGCTAGGGTCGCTGAGCAGCGGGAACCCGAGGTCGTGACCGGCGTCGAACGCCTGCTGCTTCTCGACGGCATCGGCGCTGATGCCGACCGGCTGCGCGCCCGCGGCCGCGAACTCCGCGGCGAGGTCGCGGAAGTGGCAGGCCTCGGCCGTGCAGCCGCGGCTCATGGCGGCGGGATAGAAGAACAGCACCACCGGGCCGGTGGCCAGCAACTCGCTGAGCCGGCGCGGGGTGCCGGACTGGTCGGGCAGGACGAAGTCGTCGACGGCGTCACCCACATCCATCCCACCATCCTGCCATCGCCGTGGTCAGGCCAGGACGGCCGCCGTGACCAGCAGGACCAGCGACGCCGCCAGCACGGCCATGTTCGCGACGGCCGGCACCACCACCCCGCCCGACGGCTGGGACCGGCGCGCCTCCCAGCGCTGCCGCACCGCCAGCAGGGCCGGTGCCGGTCGCTGCCCGGCCCGCATGACGGCGTCGCGCTCCAGCACTCCGCCCGGGGTGACGTGCCGGTCGTAGAGGGCGGACATCGAGGCCGGGCCGGGTGCCGCGACCGCTCGGCAGCTGAGCTCGCCGGCGCGCAGCTGCAGCGACCAGCCGAAGCCGGCCTCGTCCAGGGCGGACCACCCGATGCGTACGTCGCGCAGCGGGTTGCGGACGGTGACGGCGGCGTCGTCGATGACCACCGCCGGCCGCCAGCACACCACCCACAACAGGCCACTCGCGGCGGCGGCGAACAGCAGGCCGCGGCCGTCCGGCGGCCACGACGCCACCAGCCAGCCCAGCGCGGCGAGCCAGCCGGCGACGGCGACCGCCCGGCCGAGCGAGTGCCGCAGGACCACCGCATTCGTCACGGGACGATCCTGGCACATTTGCTGATGCAACCGTTCTGACCCACCGATGCGTCATCCTCTATATGCGTCGGCGATACAGGGGCGGTGATGCGGATGCGGCTGCGGCCGAGTGCGGCTCTCGTTCTCGTGCTGCTCACCTGCTGCGGCGCCGAGGCCGAGACCGCCGGTGGACTGTCCGGCGCGAAGGCCGGTGCGGCGCCGGCCGCCACCCGCGTGTGCGACCTGATCAGCGAGGACGAGGTCCGCTCCATCTACGCGGGCATGCGGATCGAGCTGACGGACTATGCGGGCCCGGTCGGTCCCACCTCCTTCGACAGCTGCCAGATCACCGTCGACCACGGCACCACCACCAGTCCGCTGGTCCCGTTCCTGCTCCAGGTCTCCATCGACCCGGTGACGCCCGGTGAGCACCGGGAGATGCTGGCCAGGTTCGTCATCGACGGCCTCGGCCCGAGCACCGAACTGACCGGCCTGGGCGATGCTGCGCATTTCGTCGGGGCGGGCTTCCTGCAGGTCTACGACGACGAACGAGTGCTGCGCGTCCAGGGCGGCGGCGACGAGAACGCCATCCAGCTGGCCGAGCTGGTGCTGCCGCGGCTGCCCGACCTGGCCCCGGCGCCCGAGCTGGGCACGGAGCCCGCCTGCGACGCCGTCACCTCGCAGGCCGAAGCGGTGCTGGGCGCGCCGGCCGAGACACGCCGCGACCGGCAGACCGTCGACGAGCTGCGGTGCGAGTGGTCCGCCGGCCGCGAGATCCTGTCGGCGACGATCCGCGGCTACGGCGACGAGGTGGGCCGCATGTGGTCGGCGGAGCGGCCGGGCGCCGAGACGATCGACGTCGGCGGACTGCGCGACAACGGCGTGTACATGCGGGCCGGCGGCATCTACCTCTGGATGGGCGACCAGCAGGTCGGCCTGTACCTCCGGCACCGTCCGCACGTGCCCGCCGACGACCGCGCCGCCCTGGCGCGGCTGGCCGACGCGTTCGCGCCGTCGCTGCTCGACGTCGCTCCCCGGGTCGGACCCGCCCGAGGCGGCGTACCAAGCGGCGGTGAAGCGGGCCCGGGCTCGCTGTCGTGACCCGCCGAGCCGCGGCGGCCTCACCAGCGGTCGTGCACCAGCGGCCGGATCCGCTCGTCGTAGACGCGCCGGATGGCCGCCATCGTCGACGCGTCGAGCGGCGCGAGTCCGGCCGCGGTGGCGTTCGCGGCGGCCTGCTCCGGGTTGCGGGCGCCGGGGATGACGACGGAGACGCCAGGCTGGTCGAGGATCCAGCGCAGCGCGAGCTGCGCCGTGGTGGCGCCCGGCGGGGTCAATGCGGCAATCTCGCGGGCGGCTCCGACGCCGATCTCGAACGGGACGCCCGAGAACGTCTCGCCCACGTCGAACGCCTCGCCCGCGCGGTTGAACGTGCGATGGTCGTTCTGGCCGAACGTCGTCGACGCGTCGTAGCGGCCGGACAGCAGCCCGCTGGCCAGCGGCACCCGGGCGACGATGCCGACACCGGCCGCTGCCGCCGCCGGGAGCACCTCGTCCAGCGGCTTCTGCCGGAAGCAGTTGAGGATGATCTGGATGCTGGCCACACCCGGCCGGGCCAGCGCGGCCAGCGCCTCGCCGCAGGTCTCGACGCTGACCCCGTAGGCCGCGACGCGCTTCTCCTCGACCAGCGTGTCCAGCGCCTCGAAGACGGCGTCACGCGAGTACACCTCGGGCGGCGGGCAGTGCAGCTGCACGAGATCGAGCGTGTCGACGCCGAGGTTCTCGCGGCTGCGGTCGGTCCAGGCCCGGAACGCGTCGAGCGTGTATGCGTCGGCCACGTGCGGCTTCGCGCGCCGGCCCAGCTTGGTCGCGACGGTGAGCCCGGCGTCGGGCCGGTGGCGCAACAGCTCGCCGACGAACCGCTCGCTGCGACCGTCGCCGTACACGTCGGCGGTGTCGACGAACGTCACCCCGGCGTCGACCGCCGCCTCCAGCGCGGCCAGGGCGGCGTCGTCGTCGACGGTGCCCCAGTCGGCACCGATCTGCCACGCCCCGAACCCGACTACCCCGACCTGCCGGCCGGTCCGTCCCAGCTGCCTCGTCTCCATGAAACGGGACCCTAGCCGTGGAGCGGACGGCATCAGCGGGGCAGGTGTGCCTCGATGGACGCGACGCCGCATAGGCTCGCCGCATGGAGATCAGGGATGCCCGGGCCGACGACTGGCCGGCCATCTGGCCGATCCTGCGCCAGATCGTCGCGGCGGGCGAGACGTACACGCTGCCGCGCGACCTCCACGCCGAGACCGGCCGGCGGATCTGGCTGCTGGAGCCGCCCGACCGCACGGTCGTCGCGGTCGATGACGACGGGACGGTGCTCGGCTCGGCGAAGATGAACCGGAACCACATGGGGCCGGCGTCGCACATCGCCAGCGCCAGCTTCATCGTCGCGCCGGAGCACTCCGGTCAGGGCGTCGGCCGCGCCCTCGGCGAGCACGTCCTCGACTGGGCGCGCGCCGCCGGATACCGCGCGATGCAGTTCAACGCGGTGGTCGAGACCAACACCCGGGCGGTCGCGCTGTGGCGATCGCTCGGGTTCGAGGTCATCGGGACGCTACCGGAGGGCTTCCAGCACCCGGTCCACGGCTACGTCGGGCTGCACATCATGCACCGCCGCCTGTAGCCCCCGGCCGGCGGTGCTACCAGTAGTGCCTGCGCCCGGCCAGCGGGCGCCCGACGGCGCCCAGAACGTACAGCAGCGCACCGACGATCAGCAGGATGATGCCGATCGTCGTCAGGATGCCCACGCCTGTGAGCAATCCGATCAGCAGCAGAACGACACCCAGGATGATCATCCCAGCTCCATTCGTCCCCATCATCGAACTTTCGTGACGTACCGGCACTTACCCGGCACATCGGCGTCCAATCGGGGCGACGGCCCTACGACGTCGCGTCGAGGTCGCGGCGGCGCAGGTCGCTGAGCCAGGCGTCCACCCGCGCGGTGTCGGGACCGGGCGGCAGGAACGACACCGCGGCCGCCTCGTCGAGCTGCTGCTGCAGCTCCAGCCGGTAGGCGTCCACCTGCTCCCAGGGCAGCGCACCGGCCCGGACGGCGGCCAGCCGCTCGCGGTGTTCGCCAGACGGGACGCCGGCGTCGCCCGTGCGCAGCAGGGCCTGGCCGTCGAGGAAGAGGCGGAGCAGGTCAGCCGCGGCGGCCGCCTGCTCGTCGTCCGGCTCGTCGTCACCGGCCAGCCGGGTGAACCCGGCCAGCACGTGGTCGGCGTAGGCGGCGGAGATGGTCTGCGACAGGAACGCCGGGCGCAGGTCCAGCAGCTCGCGGCCGATGTCGCTGACCCACACGCGCCGAGGCGACCACAGCAGCTCCAGGCAGACCGGGTCGGCGTCGAGGGCCAGCCGGCAGAACTGCTCGACCTCCCACGACAGCCAGGACACACCCGGCCCGGCCACCTGCTCCGGCGGCTTGCGCAGCGACCAGAACGCGGCCGTGGGCGCCTGGAAGACGGCGCGCACCGTCGGCTCGGCGCCGGGGTCGGCGGGCTGGTGGCCGACGGCGGCGGCGTACAGCATGCGCGTGACCACCAGGTCGTCGGGCACACCGGAGCCGACCGGCTCGGGCAACTCGGTGGGCGGGTCGGCGAGCGTGCTCAGCTGGTCGGGTGCGGCGTCGACCAGCCGGCCGTCGGTCAGTGCGACGGTGTACGTGCCGTCGGCCTCGCGGACGACGCGGCCGACGAGACCGCGGCCGGTCCCCGGGCCGGCGTCGGCCGCGGTGCCGTGCACGACGACCTGCGTGCCGGCGGGGACTCGCGTAGGGGCGCTCAGGCGAGACATGACGACCATTTTCGCCCGGCAGATGATCGCCCGTCCGACGATCCACCGGGTTTCAACCGTTTGGACCGGATCATTGGTATCGGCAGGTACTGGCGCCGCCGGTAGGTTGATGTCGTGAGCGAGCAGCAGTGGACGGCGGTCGACCGGTATCTCGGCGAGCATCTGCTCCCACCCGATCCGGTCCTCGACGAGGCGCTGCGCACCAGCGACGCGGCGGGCCTGCCGGCCATCAACGTGGCACCCAACCAGGGCAAGTTCCTGCACCTGCTGACGCTGATCGCGGGCGCCCGGCGGGTCCTCGAGATCGGCACGCTTGGCGGCTACAGCACCATCTGGCTGGCGCGGGCGCTGCCCGACGACGGCCGGCTGGTGACGCTGGAGGCCGACCCCGCGCACGCCGAGGTGGCGGCCGTCAACCTCGCCCGGGCCGGGCTGGCCGGCCGCGTCGACCTGCGGGTCGGCAAGGCGCTGGACACCCTCCCCCAGCTGCGGGCCGAGGGCGCCGGCCCGTTCGACCTCGTGTTCATCGACGCCGACAAGCCGAGCAACGTCGACTACGTCGGCTGGGCACTGCGGCTGGCCCGGCGTGGCACGGTCATCGTCGTCGACAACGTCGTCCGTGCTGGCCGGGTCATCGACGCCACCACCGGCGACGCGTCCGTCGACGGCACTCGGCGGCTCTTCGAGTACCTCTCCACCGAGCCGCGGCTCACCGCCACCGCCGTCCAGACCGTCGGCGCCAAGGGCTACGACGGCTTCCTACTTGCGGTGGTGACCACCTCCCTCTGACGGCGAACGTTCCGCGACCGCCGCTCGACGGGTCGATGAATCCTCGATACGTCCCTTCTGCCGCCTCCTGGCCGATCCCTACGGTGAGCTCCGACCATCCACCGTCGTCGAGGAGGGCGGCCCGGGCTGGAGCCTGGCCTGAGCGGTCAGGCCGACCGGACGAACCGCTCGCCCACCTCCTGGAGGTAGTCGCGCAGTTCGGCCGGCTCGACGACGTCGAACTCGGCGCCGGCGGAGGCCAGGAGGAAGGCCGGCCAGTCGAGCGTGTCGACGTTCATCGTGAGCCGGCAGGAGGCGGGGCCGGTCGGCTCGACCGTCCCCCACGTCCACACCTGTTTCTCCAGCTCGGCGGCCGGTGCATCGACATCGACGACGACGCGGTAGCGGGTCGGCACGGCGGCCAGCCGCTCGTGCACGAACGTGGCGGCGTCCTCGGCCGGCAACTCGCGCGGGCGGAACCGCTGGCCCGTCGCCACCGGGTCGGTGAGCCGGTCGACCCGGAACGTGCGCCAGTCGTGCCGCTCGACGTCCCACGCGACGAGGTACCAGCGGCGTCCGCGCGACACCAGCCGGTACGGCTCGACCAGCCGGCCGGTGGCCGTGCCGTCGCGGGACGTGTACCGGAACCGCAGCCGCTCGTCGTCGCGGCAGGCCTGCGCGATGACGGTGAGCGCGTCGGAGTCGACGCGCGGCCCGTCGCCCGGGACCGACGGGACGGTGTACGTGTGCAGCGCGTCGACCCGGCGGCGCAGCCGCGGCGGCAGCACCTGGATCACCTTGGTCAGCGCCCGCACCGACGTCTCCTCGATGCCGCTGACGGCGCCGCCCGCGGCCGTGCGCAGGCTGACCGCGATGGCCACCGCTTCCTCGTCATCGAGCAGCAGCGGGGGCAGCGCGGCGCCGGCCTGCAGCTGGTAGCCGCCGGCGACGCCACGGGTCGCGTCGACCGGGTAGCCGAGCTCGCGCAGCCGGTCGACGTCGCGGCGCAGCGTGCGCGGGCTGACGCCCAGCCGCCCGGACAGCTCCTCCCCCGGCCAGTACCGGTGCGTCTGCAGCAGTGACAGCAGCCGGAGCATCCGGGCACTCGTGTTCGCCATGTCTCCAGAGTCCTCGCTATTGAGGTCAGAAAGTGGCCTGAATGGACTCTAGCGTGGTTTCCATGAACGCCACCATGATTCAGACCAGCGGTCTGACCAGGCACTTCACCGTGAAGAAGCAAACGGTCAAGGCCGTTCGCGGACTAGACCTGCAGGTCGAGGAGGGCGAACTGGTCGCCCTCCTCGGGCCGAACGGCGCCGGGAAATCGACGACGCTGCGCATGCTGACGACGCTGATCCCGCCGACCTCCGGCACCGCGGCCGTCGCCGGTTACGACGTCGTCGTACAGCAGCGCGAAGTGCGCCGGGTCATCGGGTACATCGGCCAGGGCAACGGCGCCGCGCACAGCCAGCGCGGCCGGGACGAGCTGGTCAGCCAGGGCCGGGCGTACGGCATGAGCGTGCGCGAGTCGCGGGCACGGGCGGCCGAGCTGATCGCGTCACTGGACCTGGCCGCCGTGGCGGACCGGCCGGTGTCGTCGCTCTCGGGCGGTCAGAAGCGGCGGCTGGACATCGCGATGGGCCTCATCCACGCGCCGCGGCTGCTGTTCCTCGACGAGCCGTCCACCGGGCTGGACCCGCAGAACCGGGCCAACCTGCAGGAGCACATCCTGAAGCTGCGCGCCGAGCACGGCACGACGATCGTGCTGACGACGCACTACCTCGACGAGGCCGACGCGATGGCCGAGCGGGTCATCGTCATCGACCACGGCACCGTCATCGCCGACGACACCCCGGCCCGACTCAAGGCCGAGCACGCGGGCGACCTCATCACGCTCGGTTTCGCGTCCGCTTCCGACGCGGCGCGCGCGGCCGCCCGCCTGGACGCGCTCGCGGGCGCGGCCGTCACCGCCGCCGGCGCCACGGTCGAGGTGCGGGTGGCGGGCGGGTCACGGCTCGTCCCGGGCATCATCCGCGACCTCGACGCCGCCGGTATCGCCGTCGAGTCCACCGCCGTCAACCGGCCCACCCTCGACGACGTGTTCCTCAACCTGACCGGCCGCAGCCTGCGCGAGGGCGCCGTCGGCAACTCCGGCACCGACACCGTTACCGCCGAGGAGGTCGCGGCATGAGCGGCACGACCATGATCACCGACACGGTCACCGTCTTCAGCCGCGAGCTGCGGCCCGTCCTGCGCGACCCGTTCTCCGTCGTGTTCAGCATGATCCAGCCGCTGGTGTTCCTCGGGCTGTTCGCGCCGCTGCTGCCCGACGTGGAGGGCGGCTCCGCGCTGCAGTGGTTCGTGCCCGGCATCGTGGTGATGTCATGCCTGTTCAGCACGTCGTTCACCGGGTCGAACCTGCTGTTCGAGATCCAGACCGGCGCGCACGAGCGGACGCTGGTGACGCCGCTGCGGCGGCCGGCGCTGATCGTCGGCCGGGCGCTGAAGGAGATCGTCCCGATGATCGTGCAGACGGCGATCATCGTCGCCGTCTGCACGCCGTTCGGCTTCGATCTGCACGTCGGCGGCGTGGCGGCCGGCGTGGCGATCCTGGCCGTCATGGCGGTCGGGCTCGGTGCGCTGTCGTACACGCTGGCGCTGGCGTCGAAGAACACCGAGTGGCTGTTCTGGACGGTGCAGCAGACGGTGCTGTTTCCACTGTTGCTGCTGGCCGGCATCTTGCTCCCGGTCGACGACGGGCCTGGCTGGCTGCGGGCGCTGTCCAGTGCGAACCCGCTGACCTACGTCGTCGACGCCGAGCGGGCACTGTTCAACGGCGAGTTCCCGGCGTCCACCGTGCTGGCCGCCGTCGTCGCCTCGGTCGCCGTCGCGGTCCTCGGCCTGGCCGTGGGCACCCGGGCGATGCGCCGCTCGTCCTAGCCTGGCTTCATGGGCGTCATCGGGGTCGGCTACGAAGGGCACACCATCGAGTCCTTCGTGGCCGATCTCGCCGCGTCCGGAGTCGGGCTGGTCGCCGACGTGCGGCTGACACCGATGTCGCGCAAGGCCGGCTTCTCCAAGCGCGGCCTGGCCGCGGCGCTGGCGGCGGCCGGCATCGACTACGTGCACCTGCCGGCGCTGGGCAACCCGAGGGACAACCGGGTGCCGTTCGCCGCGGGCGACCACGCTGCACGGCAGCGCTACGCCGACCGGCTGGCCGAGCCTGAGGGCCAGGCGGCACTGGACCTGCTGGCCGAGGAGTCGGCGGCCCGGCTGGTGGCGCTGCTGTGCCTCGAGGCGGATCAATCGCGCTGCCACCGCCAGGCGGTCCTCGACCGGCTCAGCGCGGCGGGACGTGCCTGATCAGAGACCGGGCGTCCTGATCGTGCCGATCGCGTCGCGGTACTCCGGCTGTACCCACGTCCAGCCGAAGGCGCGCACGTGCTGCTCGCCCTCCCCCTCGACCACTGGCCGGGCCGCCTAGTGCTGACGCCGGTCAGCTCGCGCCAGGTGCGGGGCGGGGAAGACGCCGCCGGGGTCGCGGTCCCGCTTGATCGCGGCCAGCCGCGCCCGGGTCTCCGGCGGGAACGACTCGTGAGCAAGCGCGGCCGCGGCCGGGCCGCCGACGAAGTTGAGGAACCGCAGGCCGGTGCTCCAGGGCCGCAGCCGGGCCAGCACGGCCTCCCCGGCCGCCGGATCGAACCCAACCGCGACCAGGCTGAACGCGGCCTCTCGATGGTCGAGGGCGCGCGCGTGCTCCGGCGGCCGCGCCAGCGCCCCGCCCAGCTGCCGCACGTCCACCATGATCAGGCCATCGGCGGGCGCATCCGGTCCGGCCGCCGCCACCAGGGCGTCCGCGGCTGTGTCGTCGAACGAGCCGAGCATGAGCGAGCGCTCGTCGTAGCCGATCGGCTCGGTCGGGTCGTTGTAGACGGCGGCGATGCCGTTCGGCGGCAGCGGCGCGACGGCGTCGACCAGCCGCGGACCGACGTCCCGCAGCGGCCGGACCAGTGTCTCGCCCGCGTCCGCGTCGCCGGCGTAGGCGATGCGGACGTGCACCGTGAGCCGGCCGCGCAACGGCTCCGGCACACCGGGCGCGTCCGGGAGCCGCACCAGCGCGACCGACGAGTTCATCGCGTCCGGCAGCCGGCCAGTCCAGTCCCGCCAGGCGTGCATCACCGCGGCCGCCTGCTCGCCGGCGAAGATCAGTCCGCCGCCATACAGCTGCGGGAGCGGCACCAGCTCGACCTCGACAGCCGTGACGATGCCGAAGCCGCCCTTGCCGCCGCGCAGCGCCCAGAACAGGTCGGCGTTCCGATCGGGGTCGACGGTGACAACGTCGCCGTCTGCGGTGACCACCTCCAGCCGCCGGACCCGGTCGGCGGCCCAGCCGAACGTCCGGCCGAGCACTGGCAGGCCGCCACCGAGCATGTACGAGACCGCGCCGACCAGCGGCGACGATCCGTTGAGCGGCGCCAGTCCGGCGGCCGCGGCCGGCTCGATCACCTGTTGCCACCGCACGCCGGCCTCGATGCGGGCGAGCCGGGCGCCGGCGTCGACGTGCACGGCGGACAGCCGCCGCGTGTTGATCAGCACGCCGTCGTCCAGCGGGAGGCCGGCGCCATGGCCGGTGGCCTGCGCCGTGACCTGGAGTCCGCGCTCGGCGGCGAAGCGCACCGCTGCCGAGACGTCGGCGGCCGACGCCACACCCACGACGACGTCGGGCCGCTGGTCGACGGTGAGGTTGAAGCCGGACCGCTCGCGGTCGTACTCGTCGTCCCCCGGCAGCAGGACGGGGCCGTCGATCCGGCGCGCCAGCTCGGCGACCGCCAATTGCAATGTCGTGTCCATGCCGTCGATCCCACCGGACGCGCCGCTCCGGTACCAGGCCGAAAGGACACGTACAGTTATCACTGACAGTGATGAATCCGCCCGACTCGGGGAGGTCCGTGGAGCTGCGGCAGCTCGCGTACTTCGTCGCGGTCGCCGACGAGGGCGGGTTCGCGCGCGCAGCCGAGGCCCTGCACGTCGGCCAGCCCGCTGTCAGTCAGCAGCTCCGCCGCCTGGAGCGGGAGCTCGGCGTGGTGCTCTTCGAGCGGACCACCCGGCGGGTCCGGCTCACCGCGGAGGGCGACCGGCTGCTACCCGAGGCGCGGGCCGTGCTCGCCGCGGCGGAGCGCACGCGGCGCCTGGCGGCCGACCTCGCCGACGCCGGCTCACTCCGGCTCGGCACCAGCCCGGCGCCCGGCCAGCGGCTGCCGGCCTTCCTCGCCGCTGTCGCCTCGCGGGCGCCGGAGCTGCGCGTGCAGCTGAGCACGGTGAAGCTGGCCGACCGGCTGGAGTCCGTGCGGTCCGGCGTGCTGGACGCCGCCCTGGTCCGCGACGTCACCAACGCGCCGGGACTGGAGCTGCTCGCGCTCTGGTCCGACCCCTTCGTGGTGGCGCTGCCGGCCGGGCACCCGCTCGCCGCCCATGAGACGCTGGAGCTGCACGAGCTGGGCGGCCTGCCGGTCCGGCTGGCCGATCCGCGCGCCAACCCGCCGTTCCACCGGCTGGTGACGGCCGCGTTCCGCACCGCCGGCATCGACCCACCCACCGGCCCGCCGTTCACGTCGCTGCGCGAGACCCTCGCCGACCTCGCCCACGCCGCGCCGTCGTGGACGTTGTTCTACGAGGTCGGACCGCCGCCGCCGATGCCCGGCGTCGCCTATCGCCGCCTCAGGTCACTGGTCTCGACGACGTACCTGGCCGTGCGCACTGATCCGCCGCCGCCCGCGATCCGGCAGCTGCTGGCCGCGGCCCGCGACCTCGAGCGACCGCCCGACCCGGCCTAGGGGTGTTCCCTATGCAGCTCACGAATTGCGACTCGTGCGCGTGTTCGATAAGATCATCGGCAGATGGTCACGCCGTCACCGGGAGCGGAAGCAAGGGGTTCCCGGGCATCGAAGCAGGGCATCACGCCAGGTGTTCTCACCTCGTCCACGGTCGCAGTCGCTGCGGTCGTCCGCCCCAGCCCCCTCGGGGGGCCAATGCGGGTGGCATGCGCTCGAACCTAGGGGCGCCTTTCATCGTGGACGAGAAGGGTGCGTGTGGTGTCCGATCCGATCGACCGGCTGGCCGCGGCGCCGCCGGGGGCCGAGCTGGCCGCCCTGCTGGTGGGCGTCGACCTCACTGGGCTGTCCTCGCACGACCTCATCGTGGTGGCGCTGGCGCGGCAGCGTCAGCTCGCCCACGACGAGGCCGCGCTGCTGCGGGTGTTCGCCGAGCTGGCGGCCCGCCCGCAGTACCAGCGCTGCGCCGCCCCGGACGAGCTGGCCGCCGGGCACGCCCATCGCGCGGTCGAGGCGGCCGGCGACGAGATCTCGCTGGCGCTGCGCTGGACCCCGGGCCGCGCGACCGGGCGGGTCGCGCTGGCGGTCGAGCTGCTCGAGGACCTCCCGGACACCTTCGCCGCGCTCGAGGCGGGCCGCATCGACGCGGACAAAGCGCGGCTGATCGCCGACCGCACCCGCTGCCTGCCCGACCCCGACCTGCGCCGCCGGGTCGAGACCGCCGTGCTGCCCGACGCCCAGACGCGCACCCGGTCGGCGCTGGACCAGCGACTGCGCCACGAGGTGATCGCCGCCGACCCCGCCGGCGCCGACCAGCGCCGCCGCCTTGCCGCCGACCGCCGCTACCTCGGCCGGCCCGAGCCCGCCTCGCCGGGCGGTGAGGACGGCATGGCCACCCTGACCGTCTGCGGACCGGCCGAAGACGTCACCGCGCTGTGGGTGGCCACCGACGCCGCCGCCCGCCACGCCCACGCCAGCGGCGACGACCGCACCCTGGACCAGCTGCGCTTCGACCTGCTCACCGGCCTGGCCTGGACCGCGCTGGAGTCGGGCCACCTCGGCTGCTGCCACCCGAACTGCGCCAACGCAGCCTCAACACTCGCCAGCACCAGCAAGCCCGGCGAGCCGATCCGCGACGGCGCGCCTCCGCACGCCGGTCCGGGCGACACCGCCCGACCCGCCGACACCGCGGGGCCGGTGGTTCTCGGCCGACGCCGCGGCAGGCCCGCCACCGTGCACGTCACCGTCCCGATCGACGCTCTCGCCGGCACCGGCGACGCGCCTGGCGACCTCGACGGCTACGGCCCCATCCCCGCCGGCGCGGTGCGCCGCATCACCGCCGACGCCACCCTGCGCCGGCTGCTCACCGACCCGCCGACGGGCGGCTACTCGAGTACGGGCGCACCACCTACACCCCGCCCGCCGACCTCGCCGCCCACGTCGTCACCCGGGACCGGACCTGCCGCTTCCCCACCTGCCACCGCCCGGCCACCGAGGCCGAGATCGACCACCGGGTGCCCTACGCCCACGGCGGCAGCACCGGCCCCGCCAACACCTGGGCGCTGCACGCCGGTCACCACCGCGCCAAGACCTGGCACGGGTTCACCATCACCACCGACCCGCACGGCACCCCCTGGTGGACCATCCCCGCCGGCCACCACTACCGCGTCGAACCCGAGGCCATCGGGCCGGTCCTGAGCGCATCGGCACGGGTCGCTGCCGGGGTCGGCGCGTCGGGCCCGCCCGATCCTGAGCCGCCGCCGTTCTGACCGGCAGGCTCCTCGAATGACACCACAACCAGGGCATGCTCTAGCGGTTCTCGTCCTCCGTTCGCTGGAAGATCAGGCAGTAGTCGCCGGTGAGCCACTCCGGCTGCTCGTCCCAGCACAGGAACGTCTCCTGCCGAAAGGTCAGGTGCCGCCGGGCGATCCGGCCGACGTCCCAGGCGAGGGTGGTGGCGACGCCGTCGTCGATCATGTTGCCGACGTTGAGGACGAGATGGCCCCACGGCCGCAGCAGCCCGGCGACCTGCGCGAAGATCTGATCCAGTTCGCCGAGGTAGGTCTGGTAGTCGCCGTCGAGGGTCTCGTAGGCGTTGAGCGGGTTCTCCGGGTGGTTGCGCAGCGTCATGTACGGCGGCGACGTCAGGCACAGGTCGACCGGCCGGTCCACGAGCACCCCGACCTTGCGAGCGTCGCCGGTGATGACCTCGCCGGCGCCACCGAGCCGGCGGCGGATCATGTCCGCGCGGTCCGGCAGCAGCTCGAGGCCGAGGCCGGACCGGCCCATGCGCTCCGCGACGACCAGAGTGGTGCCGAACCCGGCGAACGGGTCGAGCACCAGCTGACCGGGGAGGGAGTACTCCGCGATGACCGTCTCGGCCAGGTTCTCGGTGAAGTGGACGTTCTCGTCGGCCTCGACGTAGCGCTCGTTCACGAGGTCGTCCATCCACTGCTGCAGCCAGGGCCTCATGCGGTCCATCTTGCTCGACCGGCCGCCGCCGCGCCGCCGCGACCCGGGCCGTACGCTGCTCGCTGTGAGCGCGGAACGGACGAACTGGGCAGGCAACCTCACCTATGGGGCGACGCGGGTCCACACGCCGTCGTCCGTCGAGGAGCTACAGGACCTCGTCGCACGCACCCGGCGAATCCGGGCTCTGGGCAGCCGGCACTCGTTCAGCGACGTCGCCGACACCACCGGCGAGCTGGTGTCGGTCGCCGAGCTGCCGCCACGGGTCGAGGTCGACGCCGCGGCCCGCACGGTGACCGTCGCGGCCGGGCTGCGCTACGGCGACCTCGCCGAGGAGCTGCACCGGCAGGGCTGGGCGCTGCACAACCTCGGCTCGCTGCCGCACATCTCGGTGGCCGGGGCGGTCGCGACGGCCACGCACGGGTCCGGCGACGGCAACGGCAACCTCGCGACGGCGGTGGCCGGGCTGCAGCTGGTGCGGGCCGACGGCGAACTGGTCACGCTGCGCCGCGATGAGCCGGACTTCGCCGGCGCGGTCGTGGCGCTGGGCGGGCTCGGCGTCGTCGTGGCGGTGACGCTCGACGTCGTGCCCGCGTTCGACGTGCGGCAGGTGGTCTACGACGACCTCCCGCTCGACACCGTCGCAGAGCGGTTCGACGAGATCTTCGCGGCCGCATACAGCGTCAGCGTCTTCACCGACTGGGCCGGCACCACGCGAAGCTGGGTCAAGCACCGGGTGGAGGACGGCGACGGCTGGACGCCGGACCCGGCCTGGATGGGCGCCCGGCTGGCCGACGGACCCCGCAACCCGGTCCCCGGCATGCCGGCCCTCAACTGCACCGAGCAGCTCGGCGTGGCCGGCCCGTGGTACGACCGGCTGCCGCACTTCAGGCTCGGGTTCACTCCGAGCAGCGGCGAGGAGCTGCAGTCGGAGTTCCTGGTCGCGCGCGACCACGCGGTCGAGGCGTTCGGCGCGGTCGCGAAGCTGGCCGACCGGATCGCGCCGGTGCTGCAGGTCTGCGAGGTGCGCACGGTCGCCGGCGACGACCTCTGGCTCAGCTCGTCGTACGGACGCGGCGTCGCCGGTCTCCATTTCACCTGGACGAAGGACCCAGAGGGCGTCCGGCCGGTGCTGGCGGAGATCGAGCGCGCGCTGGCCCCGTACGACGCCCGGCCGCACTGGGGCAAGCTGTTCACCGTCGATCCCGCGCAGGTGCGCGAGCGGTATCCGCGGCTGGCGGACTTCCGCCGCCTGCGCGGCGAGTACGACCCGGACGGCCGGTTCGGCAATGCCTTCCTCCACCGTTACCTAGGTTGACCTGGACGGTCACGGAACCGGCGACTGACCGGCGCCGTCGAATCGGACATGAGGCGGTGGTTTGCCGGCCTTGTCTCTTTGGGCATGCTCGCCGGTTGCTCGTTCGGTGCTGACGACGAAGACGGTGCGATCGCCGTCATGGGGCTGACGTCCTTCGACGCTTGCGAAGACGTCCTGGATCACCTGAAGACGGAGGCACGCGACCGGGTCGGGCCGTGGGGGCTGAGTGGCAACGACATGATGTTTTACGCGACGGACGGAGCGGCGCGTGCCGATGGCGCGGAGTCGTTCGCGGCCGAGGACAGCGGCGCGGCCGGACCGCAGGCCCCGGCGCACTCCACCACGAACGTGCAGGAGGCCGGCGTCGACGAGCCCGACGTGGCCAAGACCGACGGGCGGCTGCTGGTCACCGCCGCCAGCGGCGACCTGCGCATCATCGACGTCACCGGCACCGCGCCGCGCGAGCTCGGCCGGCTCGAGCTGGTCGAGGGCACCGAGCAGCAGTACGCCGACGCCACGGTGTTCCTGGCCGGCGACCGCGTGGTCGTGCTGGTCAGGCAGAACACGATGATCGCCTACGACACCGCGGCCAGCGACTACCCCGGCGGGCCACCGTCGACCACCGCGGTGCTCCTGGTCGACATCTCCGACCCCGCGGCACCGGTGGTCGAGTCGCGGCTCGAGGTCGACGGCAACTACCTCGACGCCCGCATGGTCGACGAGACCGTCCGGCTGGTCGTCAGCTCCTACCCCACCCTCGCGTTCCCGATGACGGAGGAGGACTGGAACCGGCCGGAGGAGGAGCTCACCGAGCGCAACCGCGCCATCGTCGAGGAGTCCACCATCGGCGACTGGCTCCCGTCGTACACGTTCACCAGTGGTGACGCCGAGCCGGTGACCGGCCAGTTGGTCGGCTGCGAGCAGCTGAGCCGGCCCGACGAGTTCGCCGGCTACTCCACGCTCAGCGTGCTGACGTTCGACCCGGCGGACGGACTCAGCGCCGACGGCACGGTCGGCGTGCTGACCGACGGCGACACCGTCTACGCCAGCCAGGACCGCCTCTACGTCGCGACGACCCGGTGGGGCGACCCGTTCGCCCCGGACGACCGCTCGATCCGGCCGATGCCCGCGCCCGGTGAAGTGACGACCGGCATCCACGCGTTCGACATCACCGGCAACGTCCCGGCGCGGTACCTGGCCTCCGGCGAGGTCGAGGGCCGCATCATCGGCCGGTACGCGATGTCCGAGCACGAGGGCGTGCTGCGGGTCGCGACGACCATCGACTCGTGGACCGGCACCACCGACACCAGCGAGAGCCGGCTCTACACGCTCGAGGAGGGCGACGACGAGCTCGTCCAGCTGGGGCAGGTCGGCGGCCTGGGCAAGGGCGAGCAGATCTACGCCGTTCGCTACTTCGGCGACACCGGTTACGTCGTCACGTTCCGGCAGGTCGACCCGCTCTACGTCCTCGACCTCTCCGACCCGGCGCACCCGGCGGTCACCGGCGAGCTGAAGATCACCGGGTACTCGTCCTACCTGCATGACGGCGGCGACGACCGGCTCATCGGGGTTGGCCAGGAGGCCTCGGCCCAAGGGCAGACCGTCGGTGCCCAGGTCTCGCTGTTCGACGTCGCCGACCCCAGCGCGCCGGCCAAGCTGGACGGGCACGTCGTCCCGAACGCGTGGTCGCAGACGGAGTGGGACCCGCAGGCGTTCCTGTTCTGGCCCGACACCGGCCAGGTGTTCGTGCCGCTCGAGACGATGACGGGGCCGAGCGCGCTCGTCGTCCGGCTCGGCGACGACACCGTGACCGAGCAGGGGCAGGTCACCCGCACCGAGGCGCCGCGCGAGGGCTGGACGCAGCTGCGCCGCACGATCGTCGTGGGCGACACGCTCTACACCGTCTGGCAGGACGGCGTACAGGCCAATGGGCTGGACGACCTACAGCCGCGCGGCTGGCTGGCCTTCGGCTGACTGGTTTCCTTTCCCTTGTGGGACTCGCCGCTGCTTGGGACCTCGCGGTCGGCTCTGGGGCTAGTCAGCCGAAGGGGGTCGGACTGGCGCTGGCACTCGCCGCGGCCTCGGCGGCGCAGGCCTCCTCGAGCGTGGCCAGGTAGTCGGCCAGCGGCTCCAGTCCGGCCTCGGCCCGCCGCTCGTCGACCGTCTCCGGGTCGGAGAGCGGCGCGGGCTGTGGCACGCCGTCCACGCAGCCGATCTGGGTGCCGTAGACCTGTTCGCCGCCGGAATTCAGCGCGACACGGTCCTCCAGGTAGGCCAGCTCGCCGGGGTCGGCCAGGCCGGCTTCGGCGGCGGGCCGCATCAGCTCCAGCGCCTGCCGCTGGAACTCCGGGTCGAGGTCGGAGTGCTGGGCGATCACCCAGGCCGCGCTGGCGCCGTCGGTGCCGACGAGGTCCGATCCGGGCCAGCCGTGCTCCTCGATGATCTCGGCCAGCCGGTCCGTGCGCTCCTGGTCGTTCCACTCCCCGGCGACCTCGCCGGACCGTTCGGCCTGATCCTGCTCCATCATCTCCAGCAGCTCGGCCCGCAGCTGCTCGTTCCGCTCCCGCGTGGTCGCCGACGGCGTTCCCGACGGCGTCGCGGCGTGGCCGCCGTGGTCACCCGTGCACGCGACGAGCAGCAGGGCGACAAGCACCGCGGCGGCCCGGATCATCGCGCCAGTATGGCTGCGCGGCGGCGCCACGTGAACCCGTCCGGCACCATATGAGAGTAGGCGCCGCGGCCGTCGACGTCGTCACCGTTCCGCCTTGTGCCCTTCCGGCTCGGATCGCCACGTCAGCGTGCGGATGTCGCGGACGGCGAATAGCGCGGCCGTGCAGCCGACCAGGCCGGCGACGCAGCCCCGCAGCACGGGAGCCGAGCCGAGCCGGTCGGCCATCGAGCCGCCGAGCAGGTAGCCGACCGGCACGAGCACAAGCTCGCCGAGCAACCCGATCGACGACACCCGGCCGATCAAGTGCTCCGGCACGTGCTGCTGCCGCGCGGTCTCGTAGAACACGATGGACAGGTCGAGGGCCAGCCCGCTGACCGCCATCGGCACCAGCACCCAGGCCAGGTGCACGTCCAGCGCCAGCACCGCCAGTGGCAGCGGCCAGGCCAGCAGGACGCTCACCGTCGCGAGCATGAGCCGGCGCGGCCGCCAGCGCAGCGCGAAGAGTGTGGGTCAGCACCGACGTCGTCAGCACCAGGCCGACGGCGAACGCGTCGCCGCCCGCGTCGAGCACGGCGAACGCCAGCACGACCGTCGCCAGGGTGCTGCCGGCCAGCGACAGGCCGCGGCCGGTGAAGTAGCGGAGGAACTGGCCGCGCCAGGACGCCGTTCCGGCGGCCACGGCCCTAGGCGACGTGCGCAGCCAGGCCGTGCAGCGACGCGATGCGGTCGCGTTCGCCGGCCGGTCCGGTGCCGTGCCGGTCGAGGTGGACGGCGCGCAGCCCGGCCGCGCGGGCGCCGACGACGTCCAGCTCGTAGTCGTCGCCGACGTAGAGGATGGTCGCGGGGTCGAGGCCGAGCGCGGCGCACAGGCCAGCGTAGGCGCGGGAGTCGGGCTTGGCGCGGCCCAGCGACTCGGCGGTGAGGACCGGACCGACCCGGCCGGTCAGGCCGATGACGGCGAGCTTGTCGTGCTGCAGTTCGTCGGGGCCGTTGGTGAGGATGCCGGTGCGCAGCCCGGCCGCGGCCACCAGATCCAGCGCCACCTCGGCGTCGTCGAAGCGCTGCCAGCCGGAACGGTAGGCGGTGAAGTAGTCGCCCCACAGCGCGTCCAGCCCCGGCGGGTCCGGCGGCGGCCGGTCAAGCAGTTCCAACAGTCCGCCGATGCGGCGGCGGCGCTGCTCGGCCATGCTGACCAGGCCGTCGCGCCAAGCGGCGAAGTGCAGGTCCTGCAGCTCGAACCAAGCCGCGGTCAGGTCCGGGGTGGCCGGGCCGTGGAACGTAGCCAGCCAGGTGCCGAAGCCGCGGGCGGCGGAGCCGGAATGGTCGAAGAGCGTGTCGTCGAGGTCGAACACCACAGCCGCGAGCTCAGCCACGTCGTCACCCTACGACGGGCCGGATCCAGAGCCGCTCACCGTCGTCGAACCGTTCCGTCGGCCGAAGGCCGGCGCGCTCGGCGACGGTCATGGACGCCTGATGCTCGGGGTGCACGTGCGCGGTGATGGTCCGCACCCCGCGCTCGTCGAGCCATGCGACCAGGGCGACGGCCGCCGCGGTGGCGTAGCCCTGCCCGTGGAACGCGGCGCCGACGACCCAGGCGATCTCCGCCTGCCGGCCCTCGTCGGTGACGGTCGCCTGGACGGTGCCGACGGCGCGGCCGTCGGGCGTGCGGCGAATGATCCAGTTGAGCCACTCCTGCCGTCCATCGGGCGACCGGCCGGCGACCAGCCGGGAATACCGCGACCGCAGCTCCGGCAGCGACGGCGGCGTACCTCCGATGAACGTGTAGAGCGCGGGGTCGCTCAGCACCTCGACCATGTCGGCCGCATCGTCCACGGTGAGCGGGACGAGCTCGAACCGGTCGGTCGCGATGAGACCGGCGCTCACAGCACGCTCACCGCGACGACAGCGCGTGCTCCCAGGAACCCGCCCAGTTCGTCGGCCGCGTCCTGTAACGACCGCGACTCGGCGACGTCGAACGGCCGGTACAGCACGGCATCGACGATCACCTCGTCCTTCCGGACGGTGCGCTTCCACCGGCCGGCCACCTGGGTGTCGACCGTGATGACGCCGTTGGGCAGGGCGAGCTTGTCCGACGCCGCGGCCACCAGGCCACTGAGGTCGAGCAGGTGCTTGCTCCGGGTGTAGCCGACGATGTACTCGTCGTAGGCCTGAAGCAGCCGCACCGACGGCGACGGGGGCGGCGACGGAGGGTCGCCCGGCGCGGACCAGTAGGTGAGGCCGTCGACCTCGGTGCTCTCGAGCGCGTCGCCGGCGAGCGCCAGCCCGGTGGCGATGTCGGCGCGGGTGAGACTGGACCACCACGACAGGTCCTTCTCCGTCGCCGGGCCGTGGCTGGTGAAGAACCTGCGGACCAACTCGGCCAGCGCCACCTCGCGGTCCAGGCTCGCCGCCTGCGGCGCGCGCTCGTCGAGCAGAGCGTAGGTGTGCTGCTTGCCCTTGAGCGGGCCGCTGCAGATCACCCGCTCGAGTTCGGCGTGGATGAGGATGTAGCCGAGCCGGACGCGCAAGGCCGTGATGCCGTTGCGGTTCAGCATTGTCGCGACCTCGGTACGGGTCAGGTGGTTCCCGCCCGCGAGCGCTTCGGCGATCAGGTCGGTGGCGCGGCGCAAGACCCCGGCGTCGAGGTCGGTCACCCGGTAGGCGTAGGCGTTCAGCGCGTGCACCCGCGGCGCGGTCAGCTCCAGTAGCCAGCGGATGTCGGCCGGCGTGACGAAGTGCCACGTCGGGCGCAGCACGTGGGTGCGCAGGATGACGCCGTCGTCGAAGGCGCGGTCGAGGTCGGTGTCGGTGATGCCGGGGCCGAGCCGCTGGGCGACCGCCCACTTGGCCGGGTGGTAGTCCTGCGACTGCAGGGCGCCGAACCAGCCGACCACGTCCGCGGCTCCGGTGAACGGGGCCGGCTGCGCGACACCCAGCCCGACGGTGCCGGCGCGGCGGCGCGCGAGCTGGAGGCCGTCCACGCCTCAGCCCTGCCGCACGGCCCAGGTGCGGACGACCTCGTCGAGAACGCCCATCGGCAGCGGGCCGTTGCCGATGACGACGTCGTGAAAGGCCTTGACGTCGAACCGGTCGCCCAGCGCCGCTGCGGCCTCGGCGCGGATGCGCTGGATCTCCAGCCGGCCGACCATGTACGCCAGCGCCTGACCGGGCGCGGAGATGTAGCGGTCGACCTCGGTCTCGATCTCGACCCGGCTGGTGGCGGTGTTGGCGACGATGAAGTCGACGGCCTGCTGCCGGCTCCAGCCCTTGGCGTGCAGCCCAGTGTCGACGACCAGCCGGCAGGCCCGCATGGAGTCCTCGCTGAGCATGCCCAGCCTGGCGATGTCGTCGGAGTACAGACCCATCTCGTCGGCCAGCCGCTCGGCGTAGAGGCCCCAGCCCTCGTCGAACGCGGTGACGGAGGCGAGCCGGCGCAGCAGCGGCAGGTCGGTGAGCTCCTGAGCGATGGTGAGCTGGAAGTGGTGGCCGGGCACGCCCTCGTGGAACGCGACGGACTCTGCGCTGTAGCGGTCGCGCTTCTCCGCCTCGTACGTGTTCGCGTAGTAGGTGCCGGGACGGCTGCCGTCCATGGCCGGCTGCATGTAGTAGGCACCGGGAGCGCCGGGCGCCTCGGCCGCGGGCACCGCCTCGACGACGCAGCTCTGCGACGGCAGCCGGCCGAACCATTGCGGCGCGACCTGCTCGGCCCGCCGGATGGCCGAGCGCGCGGCCCTCAGCAGCTCGTCGGCGTCGCGCCAGCGCAGGGCGGGATCGGTGCGCAGCCGCCGCAGGATCTCGCTCAGCTCGCCGGTGCCGAAGACCCGGCCGCCGACGGCCGCGTACTCCTCGGTGAGCCCGGCCAGCACGTCGAGACCGATCTGGTGCAGCTCGTCGGGCGTGCGGGTGGTCGTGGTGTGACCCTTGGTGAGCTTGGCGTAGAACTCGTCGCCGCCCGGCAGCCAGCACAGCCCGCCGCGGTCGTCGGGCCGGCCGTGCGGGGCGACGTCGGCGGCGACGGCGTCGCGGTAGCGCCCGACCGCGGGGTGGACGACCTCGGCGAGCAGGCGGTCGCGCTCGGCCCGGAACCCAGCGGCGTCGACGCCGCTGCCGGGAGCCGGCTCGGGCCGGCGGAGTGGGTCGTCGTCGGGGCCGGCGAGGTAGCGGGTGAAGTGCTCGACGGTGGCCTCGGCCAGCCGGCGCACGGGCAGCCGGCCGGCGGCGATGCCGGCGCTGTGCCGCTCGGCGATGGCGTCGAGCAGCGCCGGCAACCCGGCCAGCCGCGCGAGGTAGCCGTCGGCGTGTGCGGGTTCGGTGATGCCGATCATCGGCAGGAACGAGAGCGTGGCGGGCGCGGGCGCGAAGAACGAGTCGGTGACGGTGTACTCGACGCCGCGCACGGCCAGCCGGTCGCGCTCGGTCTCGATCTGCTGCAGGATGACCGCCCGGGTGATGCGGTCGGCGGCGTCGAGCCCGGCTGGGTCGACGGCCTCGGCGCGCGCCGCGATGCCGGCCAGCCGGGCGTCGACCGCCGCCTCGCCCGCCTCGGTGTAGTCGGTCAGCCGGTCCTCGCGGTCGCGGAAGCCCAGCAGCGATGCTTCGAGCGGGGCCGCGTCGAACAGGGCGTCGATGAGCTCGTCGGCGAGCTGGGCGATGGTCATGCGGACTCCCACTGGTCGGCTCGTGGGACGACCGTATCCCGGCGGGCCGACATCGTTCGACGCTGTCGGGGTATGGCCGCAGGATGAGTGCGACTTCGCTCCCACCTGACCGCGCCGGCCCCCGCCACGTGGACCCCGCGACAGTGGTCGCGGTCGGCGAACTGACCGAGGCGCTGGAAACGGTCGAGGTGGCCCGCGGCCACCTGTACGCCTTCCACCAGCTCACCGGGTCCGCGGACTTCAAGGTCGAGAGCGCCATCGCGAAGCTCCGGCAGGCCGGGCATTCCGAGCTGGCCGCGCGGCTGGAGACGGACCTGCTGGGTCGCAACGTGCTGCCCGGCCGCTGGTCGTTCCAGGTCATCCAGGACTACGAGGACACCTACTACGAGCCTTTCCGCGATTTCGAGCGGGCCGGGCGGGAGCTCGTGGGCGGCCGGCGGCATCTCTACGAGGCGTGGCTCAAGCAGCGCCGGCGCAGTCCCGGGCGCAGCGGGCACGAGGCGACACCCGACGAGCCGGCCGCCGGTCCGCCGCCACCGGGCTGACGACATGGCGGGGCGGATCGTGCCGGTCACGCGTCTGGCCGAGCCGGCGGGGGCGGCGCTGGGCGCGCTGTTCGGAGGCATGGCGGCGCTGCGAGGGGGCAAGCCCGTGCATCCGGACGGGCACGTCTACGGCGCGGTCGTCCGGCGCACCGGCTCGCCGCGGCGGTGGGGGTCGTCGTGGCTGGACGACGCGGGCGAGGACCGGGGCATCGCCCGGCTGTCCAGGGCGGCCGGTCTGCCCGAACCGCTCCCGGACGTCCACGGGCTGGCCGTGAGTTTCACCGGCATGGACGGCCGGCGGCACGATGTGCTGCTCGCCACGACCGGCCTGGGCCGCTGGACGCGCTTCGCGCTGCGGCCCACGCGTCGGATCCGGGCGCCGTACGGCTCGCTGATGCCGTACCAGGCACCTCGCGGCCACGTGCTCCTGGCGGCGGTGCCGGTGCCGAGGCCGCTGACGCCGCCCGAGAACGTGATGGCGTTCCGGCTCCTCGCCGCGACGCCGACCGGGCCCTGGCGCCCGTTCGGCAGCCTCGAACTGAGCCGGCGTCCCGGCTCGCCGGTGGACGATCCGGTGCGCTTCGATCCGGTGCGTCACCTGCTGCCGGGACTGCGCTGGCCACCGGTGCTCGCCCGGTTGCGGGAGCCCGCCTACGCCGCCGCCCGCCGCACCGCGGTGTCGCCGGCCGGTCATACGGAGGCCTGAGGAGTCCGCCCGCGGTCCCCGGCCGATCGCCGGGAGAGTGCGACGACGAGGACCGCCAGCACCGCGGCCAGCACCGCGCTCACCGTCGCGGCCACCACGATACCGTCGGTGAACGCCTCCCGCGCTGCTGGGAGCACGGCCTCGGCGCCGGACGCCGGCAGCTCCTCGGCCGCCGCGACGGCCGCGCCCAGCGTGTCCGCGCCGGTGCCGGCGCCGCGGTAGACCGCCGCCACCACACTGCCCAGGACGGCGATGCCCAGCGCGCCGCCCAGTTGCGGCGCCATCGATGACAGCGCCGCGGCGGCGCCGGCCCGTTCCGGTGGGGCCGCGCCAACGACCTGGTCGGTGGCCAGCGCCATCATCGGGCCGAGCCCCGCCGACACCGTCACTGAACCGGCCACCACCAGTCCCAGCCCTGAGGTCGCCGTCAGCTGGGTGAGCAGCACGAAGCCCGCCGCCGACACCGTCAGGCCGGCACCGATCACCACGCCGGGGCGCACCCGGCGGACCAGCCGCGGGGCCAGCAGCGACCCGGCGATCACCCCGAACGCCGACGGCGCGGTCCAGAGCCCCGCGCGCAACGGCGACAGGTCCTGGACCAGCTGCAGGTACTGAGCGAGGTAGTAGTTCGCGCCCCAGAGCACGAAGATGCCGATCGACAGCGTCGCGACAGCCACCGAGAACGCCGGGTCCCGGAACAACCGCACGTCGACCACCGGGTCGGCCAGTCCCTGCTGCCGCACGACGAACACCGTCCCGACCACGAGCCCGGCGACGACCGCCGCGGCGGACGCCCAGCCGGCACCGTCGACGGCGATCTCCTTCAGCCCCCACACCAGCGGCAGTACCGCACCCAAGGACAGCAGCACGCTCACGACGTCGATTCTCGCCGCGGCGGTGTTGCGGTGCTCCGGCAGCAGCACCGGGCCGAGGGCGAGGATCAGCACCATCACCGGGACGCCGAGCAGGAACACCGAGCCCCACCAGAACCGCTCCAGCAGCGCGCCGCCGACGAGCGGCCCGATCGCCGTGCCGCCGGAGACGCTGGCGATCACGATCCCGACGGCGACGGCCCGCCGCCGCGCGTCGCGGAACATCGTCGCCGTCAACGACAGCGTCGACGGCATAAGCGTCGCCCCGGCCACGCCGAGCAGCGCCCGCGCCGCGATCAGCGTCTCGGCGCTGGGCGCGTAGGCGGCGACCACCGACAGGACGCCGTACGCCCCGGCGCCGAGCATCAGCAGCCGCCTCCGGCCGATCCGGTCTCCGACCGCGCCCAGCGCCAGCATCGACCCGGCCAGCAGGAACGCGTACACGTCGACGATCCAGAGCAGCTGGGTACCGGACGGCCGCAGATCGGAGTCGATGGCCGGCAGCGCGAGGTGGGTGACGGTCAGCTCCAGCGACGCCAGCAGCGCGACGACGCAGAGCACGGCCAGCCCGGCCCACGCCCGGCGAGAGGATTCGGAAGTCACGGACTCCAGCAGACATCCTCAACCATTGTTGAGGTCAAGTCGCCGGCAGGATCGGGTACGAGACGCGCATGCAGACGTTCCTGCCGTACCCCGAGTTCAGCGCCAGCGCCGCGGTACTGGACCAGCGGCGTCTGGGCAAGCAACGGGTAGAGGCCCTGCAGGTGCTGCGCGCGCTCGTCCGCCCGGGCTACGGCTGGCGGCACCATCCCGCGGCGGCGATGTGGGCCGGCTACGAGGAGGCGCTGACCCGCTACGGCCTGGCCGTCTGCGCCGCGTGGTGCACGCTCGGCCACAGCGACACCTGTGCGACGACCCTCACCTCCGAGCTCGCCGCGGCGACCGGGATCCGGCATGTACGGGCGCAACCGGAGCTGGCCGCGGCCGCCGAGCTGCCCCCATGGCTGGGCGACGAGCACTTCCATCGCAGCCACCGCTCGGCGCTGCTGCGCAAGGACCCGGAACGCTACGGACGGTTCTTCGCCGACGTCCCGGCGGATCTCCCCTACGTATGGCCGGCGTCGGACCGCTCCCGGCGGCTTCCGCTTTCGTGATCGTCAGGGGTTCCACCGACTGCGGACTCGTGGGTCCTGCTGTCGCCGGCCCGGCTCGGGAAACCCCGGCGTGCGCGTGGTTCGTCGATGGCGCGGGATCCCGAGGGGTGGGCACGTGCACGCCGGGAGTCCGGCGGCGTGCGGGCGCCGGGTCGCCGTCACAGCTGCGACCTCAGCTCCGCCGCCCGCGCCGTGACGGTTGCGAGCACCCGGCGGGTCGTGGCCAGCTCGCTCGCGTCGATGCCGGCGTACAGCTCCGCGGTCACCGCGACGACGGCGGCTTGGAGCTCGTCGTACTGGATCCGGCCGGCCGCGGTCAGCCCGATCTGCTCGTACGTGTCGTACGCCAGGAGGCCGCGCTCCTCCAGGGAGCAGAGCACGGCCGTCGCCTCGGTGGCGTCGACGCCGAGGGCGAGGACGAGGCCGTCGCGCAGGGACGGCTGGGACACCCGGTCGGGCGCCGTCCCGAGGGTGCGCAGCGCGACCCATTCGGCGAGCGTGATGCCCTTGGTGTCGAGGACGACGGCGAGCAGGGCGTGGACGGCCTTGGCGGCGACGCCGATGTCGACACCGGTGAGCGGGGCGATGATCACGGGTTCCTCCCGGGGTCGGGCGGTGGCGGCGCGTCGAGCAGCGTGGTGAGGGTGGCCACCAGCTGGCGGGTCTGTTCGCTGTCGGGCCCGCCGAGCGGCTCGGCGAGCTGGTTCTGCAGCGTCATGACCCGGTCGATGGCGGATTCGGCGGCCTCGACGCCGCGGTCGGTGAGGGTCAGCCGGACGGCGCGGGAGTCGGACGGGTCGGTGGTGCGGCGCACCAGGCCGTTGCCCTCGAGCGTGCGCACCAGCTTGGAGACGAAGACGGGGTCGAGGCCGGTGTGGTCGGACAGTTCCCGCTGGCTGGGCTGCCCGCCGGCCCGGGTGACGCCGTAGAGCGTGCCGAGCACCGAGAACTGCGCCTGGGTGAGCCCGTACGGAGCGAGCGCCCGGTCAAGCAGCGCGCCCCACTTGGTCGCGAGCCGCCAGACCAGGTAGCCCGCGGTCGGATTCTTCTTCATCACGAAAAACTGTACGTGGACACTATGTCCACGGCAACCTTTTATCGGCCTGGATCTACCAGGCAGAACTGCGGGATCGCGATGACGCTCATGCCGGCGTCTCCGATCGGGAAGGTCGCGAGCTGGGTCGGCGGGCCGGCGACGGGGTCGGGCTCGCCCACCGGCGCGTAGGCGACGGTGTAGCCGTGCACGGTGGCGACCCGCCGAGCCGAAGACCCGGCCCAACGACGCCGACGCTCAGCTGGAAGCTCTGCACGCGCTCGGGATGCTTGTGCAGGAGATAGCGGAGGTCGCTGGCGTAGGCGACGGCCGAGGTCAGGGTCAGCAGCACCGGACCATTGTCACCGGCCAGACCGCGCGGTCGGCTGCCACCGCCATCTCGCTCCTGGGAGTGAGGACGCCGACGCCATGCCGCGCCGATACTGTTCGCGTGGCGCGACTGAGCGAGTACGGCGAGCGGCTGGCCGCGTGGGCGCGCGGCCTGCCACCGGTCGCCGTCGACGCCGTCGTGGCCGCGGCCTGCGCGCTCTACGTGATCTTCAACGCGGGCGTGGCGGACAAGCTGTACTGGTGGGTGCCGCTGGCGGCGTCGGTCAACGCGCTGCCGCTGCTGTGGCGGCGGCAGCACCCGTTCGCCGTCGCCGCCATCACCGGCATCTCGACGACGGTGCTGGCCAGCGCGGACATCCTGGCCGACGTCCCGGCGGCACAGCTGGTCGCCACCTACACGTTCGCCGCACTATCGCCGCCGCTGAAGCGGCTGATCGCCGTTGCGGCCACGGTCCTCGGCATCTCCATCTCGATCATCGTCCCGCGTGACGAGGCGCTGAACCTCGGCATGATCGGCATCATGTTCGCGGTCGCCTACGCGCTGGGCACCGCGGCCCGGGCCCGCCGCGACCGCATCGCCATGTTGGAGGAACGCGCGCTGCGGCTGACCCAGGAGCAGGAGACCGCCGCGACGCGGGAGCGCGAGCGGATCGCCCGCGAGATGCACGACATCCTCGCCCACTCGATGAGCCTCGTCGTAGTCCAGGCGGAGGCCGGGCCGGTCGCCGTCCGGCACGACCCCGACCGCGCGGAGCAGATGTTCGACACCATCTCCGTCACCGCCCGCGACGCGCTGGCCCAGCTGCGCCGCGTGCTCGGCGTGCTGCGTGCGGCGGACGACGGCGGCGGCGACCGTGCGCCGCAACCCGGCCTCGGCGCCCTCCCGGGCCTGGTCCAGCGGGTCAACGACGCGGGGCTGGCGGCGACGCTCGCCGAGGACGGCGCGCCGCGGCCGGTCCCGGCGGACGTCGCGGCGACGGCGTACCGGATCGTCCAGGAGTCGCTCACCAACACCGTCAAGCACGCCGGGGCCGGCCGGGTGGACGTCCGCTTGACCTGGTCGGGCGACGCGCTGCGCATCGAGGTCGCCGACGATGGCGCCGGCCCGCCGAGCGCGCCCCCGACACCGTCGGCCGACGGAAGCGGGCACGGCCTGATCGGGATGCGCGAGCGGGTCGCCGCGGCCGGCGGGACGCTCGAGACCGGGCCGGGACCCGGTGGCGCGGGCTTCCGCGTGACCGCCTCCGTACCTTTCGATTGCCCCAGGGCCGACCCCCAGGTCCGAGGCGGCGGCGAGCCACACGAGGGAATGGAAAACTAGAGGGCGTGCCCGAGCCGACCATCCGCGTGCTGATCGCCGACGACCAGGCGCTGGTGCGCGGCGGCTTCGCGATGATCCTCGACGTGCAGCCCGACATCGCCGTCGTCGGCGAGGCCGAGGACGGCGCGCAGGCGGTCGCCGCCGCCCGGGAGCTGCGGCCGGACGTCGTGCTCATGGACATCCGGATGCCGAACATGGACGGCATCGAGGCGACCACCACGATCTGCCGCGAGACCGACGCCCGGGTGCTCGTGCTCACCACGTTCGACCTCGACGAGTACGTCTACGACGCGCTGCGGGCCGGTGCCAGCGGGTTCCTGCTCAAGGACATGCGCCGCGACGAACTGGTCGAGGCGGTGCGCGTCGTCGCGTCCGGCGAGGCGCTGCTGGCGCCGTCCGTCACCCGGCGGCTGATCGCGGACGTCGTGGGCCGGGGTGGCGGCCCGCCGGGCGCCGGCCAGGGCGCCGCCGACGGCCGGCTGGACGTGCTGACCGCGCGCGAGGCGGAGACGCTGCGCCAGGTCGCGCGCGGGCTGTCCAACGCCGAGATCGCGGCGGAGCTGTTCGTCACCGAGCACACCGTGAAGACGCACGTGAGCAGCATGCTCAGCAAGCTGGGCCTGCGCGACCGCGTCCAGGCGGTCGTGCTCGCGTACGAGACCGGCCTGGTCACACCGGGCGCGTCTCACTCCTGAGAGGGAGGCCGCCGCTCCTGCGAGCGGGGCCCGAATCCGCTCTTCACGGCGATCCGCCGGCAGGGGTCCGAGGGCCACGATCGACACAGTCCATCGGAGCCCCAAGGAGGCCGCCATGTTGCGCAGCATCACCGGGTTCGCCGTCAGGCGGCCCCTGATCGTCATCCTCGCCTGGGTCGCCGTCGTCGCCGCCGGGTTCGGCATCGGCACCGGCGTGTTCGACCGCCTCACCTCTGACACCGGCATCGTCCCGGGCAGCGAGTCCGCCCAGGCCGAGGAGCGCGTGGACGACGCCGCGCCGCAGCCGGACACCTTCACTGCCGTCGTCACGGGCGCTTCTGCCGGAGCGCTGGAGGCCGGGCTCGCCGACGTCGCGACGCTGCCCGGGATCGCGTCGGTCTCGCCGCCGCTGCCGTCGGACGGAGGCGACGCGGTCCTCGTCGAGATCGCGCTCACGCCCGGGCTGGAGGACGACGGCGAGGGCGAGGCGGCGGCCGCCGCCGAGCGGCTGGAGTCGATCGACGCGGCGTCCGTCGTCGTCGCCGGCGGCCCGCTGTCCGACGTCGAGTTCTCCGAGACCGCCCAGGAGGACGTCGCCCGCGCGGAGATGCTGACCATGCCGGTCGTGCTGATCCTGCTGCTGGTCGTGTTCGGCGGGCTGCTCGCGGCCGGGCTGCCGCTGCTGGTGGCCGGCGTCGGCGTCGGGGCGACGTTCGGGATCCTGTTCGCGTTCAGTCAGGTCACCGACGTGTCGGTGTACTCGATACAGATCACGACGATGCTGGCCGTCGGGCTGGCGGTCGACTACGCGCTGCTGATGGTGAGCCGGTTCAAGGAGGAGCGGCGGACGGTGCCCGACGTGCGAGAGGCCGTGCTGCGGACGGCGACGACGGCCGGGCGGACGGTCGTGTTCTCCGGGCTCACAGTGGCCGTCGCGCTGGCCGGGCTGGTGGTCTTCAACGACCCGTTCCTGCGCTCGATGGGGCTGGCCGGGTCCGCCGTCGTGCTGGCCGACATGGTCGCCGCGCTGACGCTGCTGCCGGCGCTGCTGGCGAAGTTCGGCCACCGGATCTCGCCGACGCGCGAGCGGTCCGGTGATGGCGTGTTCGCCCGGGTCGCCCGCGGCGTGCAGAAGCGGCCGGTCCTCACGCTGGTCACCACGGCGGCCGCGCTGGTCACGCTGGCGGTGCCGGTCGCGGACATGCACATCTCGCAGGGCGACCCGCGGATGCTGCCGACGTCGACGGACACCCGCGAGCTGTGGACGCAGCTGGGCACCCACTTCCCCGAGCAGGCGCGGTGGACCGGCGACATCGAGATCGTGGCATCGGCGCCGACCGGCTCGGTCGAGGGCCTGCGCTCCGCCGTCGAGGACCTGCCCGGCATCGCGTCGGTCGAGGTCGTGCCGTTGACCGACGACCTCACCGGGCTGGCCGCCACCCCAGCCGGCGACGCCGAGGGCGCGGCCGCGCAGGACGCCGTCCGGGCCATCCGCTCGATGTCGCTCCCCTATGAGGTCCAGGTCGGCGGCGACACCGCGGTGCTGGTCGACTACCAGGCGATGCTGGCCGACCGGCTGCCTTGGGCGATCGGGCTGGTGGCGATCGGCACACTGGCACTGCTGTTCGCGTTCACCGGCTCGATCCTGCTGCCGGTCAAGGCGATCCTCACCAACCTGCTGAGCATCGGCGCCGCGCTCGGCATGGTCGTGTGGGTGTTCCAGCAGGGTCACCTCGCCGGTCTGGTCGGCGCCGACGGCCTGGGCTATCTGCACCTCACCGTCCCGATCCTGGTCGGCGCGATCGCGTTCGGACTCTCCGTCGACTACGAGGTGTTCCTGCTGTCGCGGATCCGCGAGCGCTGGCTGGCAGGCGACGGCGCGCACGGCTCGGTCGTGGCCGGCCTGCAGCGCACCGGCGGCATCGTCACCGCGGCCGCGCTGATCATCGGAGTGGTCTTCGCCGGGTTCGTCTTCGGTGGGTTCGCGCCGATCAAGGCGATCGGGCTCGGGCTGGTGCTGGCGATCGCGCTGGACGCCGCCGTGGTCCGGATGCTCCTGGTCCCGGCGACGATGACGCTGCTGGGCTCGCGCAACTGGTGGCTCCCCCGGCCGCTGCGCCGGGTGCACGAGCGGCTGGCGCTCACCGAGTCCGTCGAGGCGCCCTCGGCCACCGAGCCGACGGGACCGGACGGCGAGCGTGAGCCGGTGCTGGTGCGCTGACGTCGGGCCGAACGGAAGGGGCGGGTCCCTCGGATCCGCCCCTTCCACGCGCTCGTTTCAGACTCCCCGACCCGATCCGTGGGTTGGCGAGGTCCGCGGTTCGCCGGGTGTGCCGCGAACGCGCGCCTCAAGTCCGCAACGATCGCGTACATCACCAGGATTACGGGAGCCTCAACACGATTGCAGGCGTGGTGATGCGGGAGAAGTCCTGGTGATGGCTCCCGAATCGCCGTGAAATCTCACACCGTGGACACCAGCGCCGGCCAAACGTCGCGCCGTCGCCAGACTCCCCCGTCCCCTGATAGCTGCCCGTTCTTCGGCCGCGTGCGCGCGGGTCAAGCGGTCCGCCTCGGCGCGAAGCGCCCCATAGGTCCGCTTGAGGCGCGCGTGCGCGGCGAAGAGAATGGGCAGCAGGGGGACGACCAACGTCGCAAACCCCCGGCCAACGCGGCGAAACTCCGGCGAACCCCGGCCACCAAGGCGCGCGTTCAACCGATCCGGCAACTCGGTGATCAAGACATGATCGACCCACGGATCGGGTCGGGCAGCCTCATTTCAGGCTCCTCTACTGCTTCCGTGCGTGGGTGAACCCCAGATCCGGTTGTGGGGACGCTGCCCGTCGCTGATACCCCCAACGCCACCGCGTTGATCTTGGAGTTGTTCGGCCATTTTGGGGTGAAATGTCCGATAGATGGCCGAACAACTCCAAGATCAACAGCAGCTGGGCGGCGAGGCTCATTTCAGGACGAGGTCGCCGGCGTAGTGGCAGGCGGCCAGGTGACCGGCGCCGAGCCGCCGTGGCTGGGGCACGTCCACGGCGCAGATGGAGGAGTCCCGGTGCGGGCAGCGGGTGTGGAACGGGCACCCGGGCGGCGGGTCGGCCGGATCGGGGAGGTCGTCCGCGAGCCGGATCCGCGCACCCTGGCTCCGACGGTGCGGGTCGGGCTGCGGGACGGCGGACAAGAGGGCGGCGGTGTAGGGATGACCCGGCTCGGTGAACAGCGACCGGGTGCCGGCCTGTTCGACGATCTTGCCCAGGTACATCACCGCGACGCGGTCGCAGAGACTCTCGACGACGGAGAGGTCGTGCGAGATGAACAGATAGGTGAGCCGGTACTCGTCCTGCAGATCCCGGAGCAGGTTGAGGATCTGCGCGCGGACCGAGACGTCGAGCGCGGAGACGGCCTCGTCGGCGACGACCAGCCGCGGGCGGGTGATCAGGGCGCGGGCGATGCTGACGCGCTGGCGTTCGCCACCGGAGAAGGCATGGGGATAGCGGCGCATGTACTCCGGGCGCAGGCCGACCCGGCGCAGCATGTCCGCGACCTGATCCTGGATGCTCGAATCGCTCGTGTCGGCGCGGCGGATCCTCGTGAGGGGTTCACCGATGAGCTGGAGGAGGGTCTTGCGCGGGTTGAGTGACCCGAACGGGTCCTGGAAGATCACCCTGACCTGCCCGCGATACGGACGCAGCTGGGCGCTGGTGAGCTGGGCCAGGTCGACGGCGGGCCCGCCCTCGGCGTCGCGGTAGAGAATCCGCCCGCCGGTCGGGTCGAGCGCCCTGGCGATGCACCGGCCAAGAGTGGTCTTGCCGCAGCCTGACTCACCGACCAGTCCCACGGTCTCGCCCTGCCGGATCTCCAGGTCCACGTCGTCGACGGCGCGGACGTGTCCCACGGTGCGACCCAGAATGCCCTTCTTGACCGGGAAGTACATCCGCAGACCCTGCACCGACAGCAACGGCTCGCCGCTCGGCGCCGGCGCGGGCGCCGCGGGCGCCGGGACGGCGCGCGTGACGGCCGGCGCCACCACTGCCGCGGGGACACGGGACGGCGGCGGCGGTGCCGCCACCTCGGCGTCCAGGAGGTGGCAGGCCGCGCTTCGCCGGTCGCCGAGAGTCAGCTCGGGCGGCGAGATGGTGTCGCACAGACCGGGGATCATGCTGGGGCAGCGTGGGTGGAAGGCGCAGCCGGCCGGCCGGTTGCCCGGGTGCGGCACCATTCCGGAGATCGCGTTGAGCCGCCCGCCGGCCGAGAGGCCCGCCGTGGGCATCGACTCCAGCAGGGCGACCGTGTACGGATGCTGCGGCCGATCGAAGATGTCGAAGACACTGCCGCGCTCCACGACCCGGCCCAGGTACATGACGGCGACCTCGTCGGCGATCTCGGCGACCACCCCGAGGTCGTGCGTGACGAAGATCATCGCCATGCCGGTCTGGTCCTTCAGCTCCCGGAGGAGGTCGAGGATCCGCGCCTGAGTGGTGACGTCCAGCGCCGTCGTCGGCTCGTCGGCGATCAGCAGGCCCGGGTCACAGGCCAGCGCGATGGCGATCATCGCCCGTTGGCACATGCCGCCGGAGAGCTGGAACGGGTAGGCGTCGAACCGCTTCTCCGGCTGCGGGATGCCGACGCGGGCGAGCTGCGCGATGGCTCGCTCCCGCGCCTCGGCTGCGGACAGCGGCAGATGCAATCGCATCGCCTGCGTCAGCTGGTTGCCGATGGTGTACATGGGCGACAGCGACGCCATCGGCTCCTGGAACACCATGCCGATCTGCCCGCCGCGGACCCGTCGCATCGCCGCTGCACGAGGATCCAGAGCGGCGAGGTCGAGCGGCTCCGTGGGCGGGCTGGGCCGCCACCAGATGTGGCCGCTCTCGATCCGTCCCGGTGGGTCGACCAGCCCGAGCACCGACCGCGCCGTGACCGACTTCCCGCAGCCGGATTCGCCCACCACACACACCGTCTTGCCGTGCGGCACCGTCAGGCTGACGCCGTCGACGGCCTTGACCACGCCCTCGTCCGTGTGGAAGTGGGTCGCCAGCTCGTCGATGACCAACAGGTCCGACTCGGGAACGTGGGCGTCGGCGATCGTCGGCGTTGCCCTCACGTGCGACGTCATGTCGGTCCCCTCATCGTCGGTACGGGTCGGCCGCGTCGCGCAGGCCGTCCCCGAGGAAGTTGAGTGCCAGGACGGCGGTCACGACCGCGAGACCCGGGAGCAGCAGCCATGGCGCGGTCGAGATCACGCGGATCTGCTGCGCCTCCTGCAGCAACACACCCCACGAGACGACCGGCGCCTGGAGGCCGAGGCCGAGGAAGGACAGCGCCGTCTCCGCGAGGATCATCGCCGGGATGGACAGCGTCAGCGTGGCGATCAGGTGGCTGGTGAAGGAGGGCAGCATGTGCCGGAAGATGACGCCGGGCCGACCAACGCCGTCGAGCTTCGCGGCCGTGACGAAGTCCTCCTCGCGCAGCGACAGGAACCGGCCGCGCACCTCGCGCGCCAGGCCGGTCCAGGCGACGAACGACAGCACCACCGTGATCGCGAAGTATCGCGTCAACGGCCCCCAGTCGCGGGGTACCGCGGCCGCCAGGCCGAGCCACAACGGCAAGGTCGGCAGCGACATGAAGAACTCCACCACCCGCTGGATGACGGTGTCGGTCTTCCCGCCGACGTAACCGGACACGCCGCCGAGGAGGATGCCGAGCACGAACGCCACCGACACACCGATCAGGCCGACGGACATCGAGATACGCGTTCCGTGGATGATGCGGGACAGCTGGTCGCGGCCCAGCCGGTCCGCTCCCAGCAGATGGACCGGCGGCGCGTCGGGGTCGGCTGTCCCGAACAGGTGGATGTCGGTCTCGAACAGGCCGAACAGCCGGTAGGTCTCACCCTCGGCGAACAGCCGCACCGGGATCCGCGTCGCCTCGTCGACGGCGTACCTCAGCTCCAGCGTCTCCGGATCGCGCTCGGCGCGATACCCGTGGACGTAGAGCCCCCAGTCCCAGCCGTCACCGCTGGTGTCCACGATCCGAAGAGTCTGGGGCGGCGCGTACGTGTGCTCGGACTCGAAGGTGCCCGACCCGTACGGTGCCAGGAAGTCCGCGAAGACGGCGACGAAGTAGAACAGCGCGGTCACGATCAGCCCGGCCATGGCCAGCCGGTGCCGGCGGAACCGCCACCACATCAGCTTCCACTGGGACGCGACCGAGACCGCCTCCGGCTCCACGGCGAGGTGCGCACCGTCGGGAGCCGGATCGGCGGCCACACCGGGCCGCTCGGGCGGGGAGTCGGGCTGCAGCATTCCGCGTCACCTACCGGTACCGGAGACGGACTCGGGGGTCGAGCCAGGCCAGGGCGATGTCGGAGATCAACGTCCCGATCACGGTCAGCGCGCTCAGGATCAGGATGATCGACCCCGCGAGATACATGTCCTGGCTCTGCAGCGCACCCAGCAGCAACGGCCCGACCGTGTCGAGGTTGATCACCGTCGCGACGATCACCTCGCCGCCCACCAGGCCGGGCAGCAGCCAGCCGATGGTGGAGAAGAACGGGTTCATGGCCACGCGCAGCGGATACTTGACGAGCAGCCGCCTCTCGGGCAGTCCCTGGGCGCGCGCGGCGACGACGTACGGCTTGCGCAGCTCGTCGAGCAGGTTCGCCCGCAGGATGCGGATCAGTCCGGCCGTGCCGGCGGTGCCCAGGACGACGACGGCGATGGCGAGCGTGACCGCGTTGGGCCGGCCGACCGACAGCCCGAAGGTGCTGAAGGCGATCCACATCAGCAGCAGCGCCAGCAGGAAGTTGGGCGTGGCCAGGCCGAGCAGACCGAGCGTCGTGGCCAGGTAGTCACCGATCGAGTACTGCTTCACGGCCGAGTAGATGCCGATGGGCAGCGCCACCAGCCAGGTGAACAACAGGGTCGCTCCGGCCAGCGCCACGGTCAGGGGCAGCCGGTCGGCGAGCAGCGTCGATACCGGGCGCCCCCACTCGAAGGACTGGCCGAAGTCGAGGTCGGAGACGATCCCGGAGATCCACTTCCAGTACTGGACGTGGAACGGCTCACCGAGTCCGTAGCGGGCTCGCAACGCTTCCAGCTGCACGTTGTCGACCGTCTCGCCCTGCGCCTCCATCTCGGAGGTCAGCGCGGTCAGGTAGTCGCCCGGAGGCAGCTGGATGATGGCGAACGACACGACCGAGATCAGGAAGAGCGTCGGGACCATGTACAGCAGCCGGCGGCCCAGGAAGCTCAGCATCGCTGCTCCAGGTCGATGACGTGCAACTCGCTGGGCTCGCCCGCTCGTCCCGGGGCCCGCTGAGCGTACACGGACAGCACCTGCTCGTCCCGCCAGCGGTGTTCGTCGATGCGCGGCTCGCCGACGAACGCGACCTCGGACCGTTGGACCGCATGCCAGGTCTCCCAGCCGTCCGCCGCCGCGGCGGTGGCGACGTGCAGCGGTCCGCCGGTGTCGAGACCGTGGTAATCGGGCCGGTCGGGCTTGGTGAAGACCAGCACGAGGTTGTCGTCGGCATCGGCGACGAGCGACGGCTTGCGGCCGGCGAACGGCAGCTCCTGGTGCCGCCAGCGGCCCTCGTCGTCACGCCAGTAGTGCACGTAACGCCAGGTGCTCAGATCCGTGGACGCAGTCGGCTCGTCGAGAGACCGCTGCCACAGCACGACGTGGACCCGGCCGCGGCTGTCGACCGTCTGCGTCACCTGGTTCATCAGTCCCCATCCGTGCGGAAGAGCCCGCACGGTGACCCGGGGCGAGGCGAGATGCATGGGTGCTCGCCCGGTGACGCCGATCGAGGCGCCGTCGTTGTTCCGCCAGGTGCGGCCCTCGTCGTCGCTGTAGGCGTATTGCAGGTCGTGGTTGCTGAGCAGCCCAGGGTCCTCCCGCCACAGCCACGTGGTGTGCAGGCGGCCGCCGGGGCCGAAGTCGAAGCCGTTGTGGTAGGCCGAACGCGAGGGGCTGTCGCCGAATCGTCCACGGCGGCTGACGAACTCGCCGTCGACCGACCAGCCACCGCGCTCGGGACGGTACCGCGCGAGATGGCTGTCGCCGTCGCCGCTCCCGCCGATGCGGTAGTACAGCAGCAGGCCGCCGCCGGGTGTCGTGACGAAGTTGGGGTAGGTCAGGCGATCGAGGGTGTGGCCAGGGATCAGCTCGGACGTCGTGGCACCGAACAGGCCGGCCGACCAGTCGGCCCGCGCCGGCGACGTCGCCGCCCCGAGCTCGGAGACGCGGTAGTGCAGCGGGCTCACGTGGTGGTCGAAGGCCAGGTGAATGGTGCCGTCGGCCGGGCAGATGCCGATCACCGGCACGTTGTGCACATCGGCGTGGTCGATCGTGTAGTCGTCGAACGGGACGCTCTGCCACGGCCCGTCCGGGAGTTCTCGGCGCGCCACGCAGACCCGCCGCTTGTGGTCGACGTAGGTCGCGTACTGCCAGCCGCCGAACGTGACCACCGCGTCGATCTGGAACGTCTGACCGTTGAAACACGTACCGAACTGGCCGCGCGCCAGGTTCAACGCGTGGGGTTCCAGAATCGAGTCCCTCATCAGCCTCAGCTCCGAACGCGGCAACGGCAGGACAATGTAGCGAGGTGCGGCCCGACGTCGGTGGTCAGGAGTCGGCGATGAAGTACTGCTCCGGATTGGTGGGCCCAGGACTCGGATACTGCGTGCCGGTCTCGATGAGCGAACTCGGCACGTTCTTGAAGGTGTTCTTCACGATGCAGTAGTCCCCGACGGGCAACACCGTGCCGATCGCGTAGAACTCCTCCTTGGCGATGCGGAGGATCTCGCGGAAGATCTCCGTCTGCCGATCCCGGTCGATGGACTCGATCAGGTCCCGGTAGAGCGACATCTGCTCCTTCACCGGCTCGGGCGGCTCCTCGCTCACCTCCGCCTTACCGACGAACCAGTTCGCCCAGGGGATCGCGTAATCGGAGAAGATGTTGTTCGACGGGAAGTAGCACCGCGGGTCCAGCATCGCGTCCTTCAGGCCGGCGCTGCCGAACCAGACGGCGGCGTCGTGCTCGTTGGCTTCTTTGCGGGTGAGCAGCAGTGATCGGTCTTCGCTCTCGGTCCGCATGTCGATGCCGACCTCCGCCCAATACACCTTGATCAGTTCGAGCGAGTCGATCCATGCCGGCTCATGGTTGGACACCTCGACCGAGAAGCGAATGCGTTCCCCGTCGGGCCGGAGCCGGAAACCGTCGCCGTCGCGTTGGCTGTAACCGGCCCGGTCCAACCGGCGGTTCGCCTCGTCGGGGTCGTACTCGGTGTACTGCTTCGCCAGCTCTTCGTCGTAGAACTCGGCCTCCTTGCGCGGCGCGATCTGCCACGGCTCGCCCTGGTCCTGGTACACCGCGGCGATGAGCTCTTCCCGGTCGATCGCGTGCGACAGGCCGATCCGGAAGTCCTTGCTCTGGAAGACCTCACGCAGGGCCGGGTCCTTGTGGGTCAGGTTCAACGAGATCATCATCTGGTTCATCGTCGAACGGACCAGATCGTGGAAGTCGTAGCCGCCGGTCTCGCGGTTCTGCGCGAGCACCGGCTTGTTCGTGAGGTTGTTGATGTGCCGCATGTGCATGTCGAGCTCGCCGTTCGTGGCACGCAGCAGGATGGTCTGCTCGTCGTTCACGATGTCGAAGACCACGCGGTCGATGTACGGCAGCTGGCGGCCGTCGGGGTCGACCTTCCAGTAGTAGGGATTGCGTTCGGCCATCACCCGCTGACCGTCGCCCAGCGGCTGTACGACCACCCAGGGTGTCAGCACCGGACGCTCCGGGTTGCCCCATACGTCGGCCTTCGCGTCGAACAGCGCGACCCAGTCGGCATGTCCTTCGTCCGCCGCGAGCTGGGCGACGTCGGGGTTGTAGGTCGGATGGAACTGCTCCAGATAGTGTCGTGGGCCGGCCACGAAGGAGCCGCCCGAGGCGAGGTACTGCTCGAGCAGGCCGTTCGGGGCCGCGAACTCCATCACGACGGTGTACTGGTCGGCTTTGCTCACGACCGCCGGAGTGCCGTCGGCGGTGGTCAGTTCCGTGGGAACGACGATGGTCGGATAGCTCTCGTTCAGCAGGACGTCGTTGTACCAGAAGACGACGTCGTCAGCGGTGAGCGGGGCGCCGTCGGACCACTTCATGCCCGCACGGAGCGTGACCGTGAAGCGGCGGCCGTCGTCGGTGGCCTCGACGGACTCGGCGACGTTCGGCTGTGGAACGGTGAAGTCCATGTCCCACCGCATCAGCTGGTCGTAGCCGATCGTGCGATCGAGCCACGCCGAGTCGGCCGCGCCGAGGATGGCGGTCCTCCACTGGCCTCCGTACACGCCGATCTGCTCCACCGGCTCGACCACGAGCGGCCGTTCGGGCAGCCGCTCGGCCAGTGGTGGCAGCTCGCCAGCGGTGACCCGCTCCGAGAGCATCGGCGCCTCCAGCGGCTGGTCCGACGGCGCCGACATACCGCCGCGCGGCTCTCCGTCGTCGCCACCGGAGCACGCCGCCACCGCCGTGACCAGGATGGTGGCTCCACCGGCCTGCAACAACTGACGCCTGGAGATCTCCAACCCCGCGCCGGCGACGCGCTCGCGTGGCTTCATCAGCGACTCCTTCCAGATCTGGCCGAATGTCGTGACGTCGACCGTCCCGGTGACGCCGCTGACGGCGGGAGTGCCGGCTGAGTCGAGTGTTGCCATGGTGTTACGGCGACACGTTCAAGTCCAGACAATGTTCGTGATGCTGATCATCAGAGTTCTTGATGCGAGTCACGGCGCTAGTCGAGGCGGGTCAGGCCCGGCGGACGCGGACTCTCCCG
Source organism: Jiangella aurantiaca (assembly GCF_004349105.1). GTDB lineage: Bacteria > Actinomycetota > Actinomycetes > Jiangellales > Jiangellaceae > Jiangella > Jiangella aurantiaca. Next base: position 36,699 of record NZ_SMLB01000020.1, on the reverse strand, counting down.
GATGAAGGCCAGCAGCGCCCTGGCCGCCGGTGAGTGCGTCCGGCCGCGCAGCCACCACACGGCGACGTCCCGGTACGCGACGGCGGAGTCGATGTCGCGGATGTCCAGGCCGTCGGTGGCCGAGACGTTGAGCGAGAGTTCGTTCGTGACGCCGACGCCCAGTCCGTGCCGCACCAGTTCGATCAACGACTGGGGCTGGGTGACCTCGTAGGCGAGCTCGGGATAGCGCCCGAGGTGATGCCAGAGCGGATGATCGGGACTGGCCAGCTCGCCGTGGCCGGTCATGATCAGTTCGTGCTCGGCCAACGCCTCCAACGGCAGTGCACCGGCCTGTTCGGCCAGCGGATGCGCCGGGTGGAGCACGACTTGGTAGCGCTCCCGCCACAGCGGCTTGCTGCTGAACGTCGCCTCGGAGAGGGGCGGCGTCGTCGGCCGCAGCATCAGCTCGATCTGGCCGGACAGGGCGGCCCGGGCGAGGTCGTCGGCCCGCGCTTCCAGCAGCTGGACGGTGACGCCCGGATACTGCGCGTGGAAGCTCTCGAGCAGATCGGGGACGTAGCCGGCCGTCGCGCTGGCGTAGGCGCCGAGCGTGACCGTTCCCCGTCGCAGCCCGAGAACCTCCGCCACGCTGCCTCGGGCCGCCTCGACCTCGCGGGCCAGAGCGCGCGCGTGCGGCAGGAAGGCCATCCCCGCCTGCGTCAGTTCGACCGGGCGGCGATTGCGGTGCAGCAGCGACGCGCCGAGCTCACGCTCGAGCGCCGCGACGTGGTTGCTGACGGTCGGCTGTGAGCAGTGCAGCAGTTCCGCCGCTCTGCCGAACCCCCGATTGTCGACGATCGCCAGGAAGGTCGTCACCCAGTGCAGCTCCATCGGCGTCCCACCCTTCCATCAGGATTCCTGATGATCAGTATCACTATTATCGCCTGGACTTGACCATGTCGCTGATCCACGATGTCAGGAAGTTGGGCCGCCGAATCATCTGAAGACGGCAGCTCGAAGGCGAGCCCCGGCCCGTTCCGAACTGACCTGTGAAGGGGACGTCGCGTGACTTTGATCAGCCACATCGAGGCGGCAACGGCGGTCGTGCCGCTTCCCAGGCCGGTGGCGTTCTCCGGCCGGACGGTGAGCGACCGGTGCTACACGTTGGTCCGGGTGACCGGTGACGACGGCGTCAGCGGGATCGGCTTCTGCTATCCGGGGCACCGCGCCGGCAACCTCGCGACGTCGGCCGTCACCGATCTGCTCGGACCGGTGCTCATCGGCTCCGACGCCCATCACGTCGAGGACAGCTGGGCGCGGATGTACCAGGAGAGCCTCCTCCATGGTCGAGCCGGCTCGGTGATGCGCGCCCTGTCCGCGCTCGACATCGCGCTCTGGGACCGCAACGCGCGGGCCGCGGGGCTCCCCCTGCACAAGTACCTGGGCGGACGCGCCGACCAGGTACCCGCCTATGCCAGCGGCGGCTACTACCTCGACGGCAAGGGCCCGGACGATCTCGCGGAGGAGATGCTCGGATACGTCGAGGCCGGCTTCCGCGCCGTCAAGATGAAGGTCGGCCGGCTGGACCCCGGAGAGGACGCCAAGCGGCTGGCCGCCGTCCGCGAGGCGGTCGGCCCGGACGTCCTGGTGATGCTCGACGCCAACAACGCGTTCCGTGACCTGGCCGAGGCCGTCCGCGCGTTGCGGGCGTGGGAGCCGTACGACCCGTACTGGATCGAGGAGCCCTTCGGCCCCGACGACCTGAGCAGCCACGCACGGCTGGCGCAGTCGACGTCCGTTCTGGTGGCGACGGGCGAGATCGAGGCCGGTCGGTGGCGGTTCAAGTCGGCGATGGACGCTGCCGCCGCCGTCATCCTGCAGACCGACGCCGCGGTCTGCGGCGGCATCACCGAGTTCCGCAAGATCGCGACGATGGCGGACTCCTATGGCATCACCGTGTCGCCGCACTGGTTCCATGACCTTCACGCACCGCTGGTCGGTGCCCTTCCGAACACGCGCTACGTCGAGTACTTCCCCACCGCGGATGTCGCGAACTTCCGGCTGATCATCGATCGCCAACTGCCCGTCGACCGCGGTGTGCTGCACCTTCACGACCGGCCCGGGCTGGGCTTCGACTATGCCGAGGAATCGTTGAGCGGCTACCTGGTCGAGCCCTGGCGCCGGATCTCCACCACCGTTTAGCGGCGCAGGTATTCGCGTCGTCGTCATGGCGAGCTGCGGGGGATTCGTCTGCTGATCGCGGTCCAGATGAACGGAAGTTCCTCGAGGAGGAGGAATCATGACACCCCACCAGCACCCGGACACCCACCGTTCACCGGTTCTCGGACGTCGCCGCCTGCTGGGTCTTGCGGCGGCCGGTGCGGGCGCCGCCATGCTCGGGGCACCGGCGGCAGCCGCCGGCGTCGACCGCCGGCGCGGCCGCATCAAGCCCACCATCGGAGGCGGATCGCTCGAGCGGCCCGCGACGGGACCGGGCCCGGCGTTCAGAGTGGCCGCGGCCGACATGGTCCTGGTGAAGAACTGGGACTTCGGCCACGCGGGAACGATCACCGGCATCAGTTCCATGAACCAGCAGTTCCAGTACCACGACCAGTTCGGCACGATCGGGAACGGCACCAACTACGGTGCTGTCATCGTGGCACCGGATGCCGCCAACGCCCTGCCCGGGCAGCCGATCCAGGACCCGAACAACCCCGTCCGCACCTTCCACCCCTACTCGATGCGCACGTATCTGGTGCCTCTGAACGGCGCGACGACGGTCAGCCCGACCCAGCACAATGCCGGCTCGGGGTCCTTCCAGGCCAAGTGGACCGCTCCGAACGGCGGATCGCTGCTCGGCCGCGACCTGCTCTGGGAGACACGGGTCCGCTACGTCACGCCGCCGTACTTCTGGTTCGCGATCTGGACGTGCGGCAACATCTGGCAGCGCGGCGCGGAGATCGACGTCGTCGAGTCGTTCGGATACGACAACGGCGGGGGCTACACCAACTACGACGGCCGCTACTGGCACAGCGGGGTGATCGGCGGAACGAACTCCGTCTATTACCACGCCGACTGGGGCGCGGCGATGGCCTCGCGCGGCATCACCTCGTTCGACGGCAGCCAGTACCACGTCTGGCAATGCCTCTACAAAGCCGACGACACCTACGAGATCTACGTGGACGGGATCCTCGTGCAATGGGGCGTCATCCACTGGACGGTGGGTGGAGCCCAGGGCGCCGAGCCGATCAACATGAGCTTCATCTTCGACGGCGGCTGGGGCCACACGAAGGTGGCGTCCGTCAACCACCCACTGCCCGCGTCGGAGCTGCAGGGTAAGTACTACGAGTGGGATTACAGCCGGATCTACATGAGCGCCTGACGGGCCGGGCGCGCCATCGATCCCACTGACCGCGACCGCGTTCCCGACAAGAGACTGGACGGTATTCGATGCCCTTCTCGCTCGGAATCCTCGGCTCTGGACAGTTCGCCGGATCGTTGGCGCGCCTGTTCCGGCTGCACCCGGAGATCTCAGAGGTCTATGCGACCGACCTGATCCCAGAGCGGGCCAAGCGCCTGGCCGAGGTGGCCGGCCTTGCCGGGACCATGGCGACGTATGACGAGCTGCTCCGCTCCCCCGTCGACGCGGTCGCCATCTTCACGCAACGGTGGACTCACGGGCCACTCGTCGTGCGGGCGTTGAACGCGGGGAAACACGTGTTCTCGGCGGTGCCGATGGCCGTCACCGCCGAGGAGATCGCCGAGATCATCGACGCCGTGCGCGCCACCGGCCTCACCTACATGATGGGCGAGACCAGCTACTACAACCCGGCGACGGTGTTCGCCCGGCAGAAGCTGGCGGACGGGGCGTTCGGTCGCGTCTTCTACGCCGAGGGCGACTACGTCCACGACATGGACCTCGGGTTCTACGAGGCGTACCAGTACAGCGGTGGCGACGGCTGGAAGGCGACGGCGAGCTATCCGCCGATGCTGTACCCGACGCATGCGGTGGGTGGTGTGCTGGGCGCCATACCCACGCATGCGGTGAGCGTGAGCTGCATCGGTGTTCCGGACACGCGTGGTGACGGCGTGTTCGATCGCGACGTCAGCATGTTCGACAACGACGTGTCGAACGCGACGGCGCTGTTCGAGCTGGCCGACGGTGGCGCGATGCGGACGAACGAGATGCGGCGGGTGGGCTATCCGTCCTACCTGCGCGAGTCCCGGTTCCGCTTCTTCGGCACCGAAGGGAGCTTCGAGCAGCTGGCCACCGTCAGCGTGTGGCAGGACAAGACGGGCGTCACCGATGTCTCCGAGCTGCTGGAGACGCGCCCGACGCTGCCGGCGGACGCGCCGGAGCTCGCCGGGCTGGACCCGGATCTCGTCGCGGCGTTCGTGTCCGGGCACGCCAAGATCCACGATCACGCCCGGTTGCCGGAGGCATTCGCCGGTGCGTCGAACGGGCACGAAGGGAGCCACCAGTTCCTCGTCGACGACTTCGCCCGCTCGGTGGCGACGGGCGCGCTGCCACCGGTCAACGCCTGGGCGGCGGCCCGCTACACGCTGCCCGGGATCGTCGCCCACGAGTCGGCCCGCCGCGACGGCGAGCGGCTGCGGATCGACGACTTCGGCGCCCCGCCGGCTAGTCATCCGATGTCGTCGGGCCGGCCATAGCCCCAGCAACGGTCGCCCTGGCTCGACGCCCCGCACCGACGACATCGAGGAGACCTCCGGCCCCCTCTCATCGCCGGTCTGCCGGGCCCTCCTGGTCCCCGCCGGCGGGCGTCACCACACGCCACCGCGGTAGGACGGATCGGCGAACGCACCGCCCTGCACAATCGGCGCGGGATCGTCCGGCGTGAACCGGCCGGCGAACGCCTCCGCGTCGTCGCGGGGAACGTAGCCGATGACGGCCGCGTCGTCGTTGTCCCACCAGCCGCGCGTGTTGGCCGAGACTCCGTAGACGACCGCGAACCCGACGCCGGCAGCCAGCACCGAACGCCGGAGCAGCTCCACTCCGTCGCGGTGACTCAACCACGCGCTGAGCTGGCGGACGTCCTCCGGCTCCGGCCGGAAGCAGCCGATGCGCAGGCTGACCACCTCCAGACCCCACTTGTCGTGGTACAGCCGCGCCAGAGCCTCACCGAAGACCTTGCTGACCCCGTAGTAGCTGTCCGGCCGCACCGGATCGGCCGGGCCGACGCGCTGAGTCACCGGATAGAAGCCGATGGCGTGATGCGAACTGGCATACACGACTCTGCGCACCCCGGCCCGCCGCGCCGCCTCGAAGACGGCGTAGGTGCCCTCGATGTTGCTCTCCAGGATGTCGGCCCACGGAGCCTCGTCGGCGACCGCCGCGAGATGGATCATGACATCCACGCCGCGCATCGCCTCAGTCATGGCGTCGAGATCGCTGAGCCGGCCATTGACGATTTCCTCGTGCGCGTGGAGCACGGGCACCTCCTCGCGCACGAAGAGGACCACGCGCTCGAACTCACCGGCCAGGCCCGCGCGAAGCACCGTTCCCATGCGGCCGGCGGCTCCGGTGTAGAGAACGCTCGTCATCGGCCCTCCTCCTCGGCGACAGCGACCGCGAGGTCGACCGTCAAGATCGAGCTGGTGTCGGACTCGGTGACATAGACCTGCCCGGTGCGGTCGATGCAGACGTTCGTCGTCGCCCGCCCACCAGGCGCCTCCAACGCGACCCTGGGTATGCCTCGCTCGTCGTACACCCACACGACACCCATGCCGAGATGCGCGACGAGCAGCGTCCCGTCGTCCGCCAGGGCGATCCCGTCCGGGCCGATCCCGCCCGACAGCTGGACGAACCGGCCGACCTTTCTGGGTCCGGCCGGCCCATACGGCACCCGCCAGATCGCGTTGTCGCGGGTCACAGCCAGGTAGATCGCGCCGCGCGCCTCGTCGAGCGCCAGCCCGTTGGGGCTGGGTATGGCATCCAGCACGGTCTCGAGCCGGCCGTCGGGATGGAACCGATAGAGCTTGCCCGATGGGTCGTGCAGCCCGGTGTCGCCCTGGTCCGTCACGTAGATCGAGCCGTCGGAGCCGACGACGAGATCGTTCAGTCCGCGAAAGGCCCGGCCGTCGTCGCCGTCGAGCAGCACCCGCAACCGCGGCGCCGCGCTGCGCACCTCCTCGACCACGACCAGACCGCGCCGGAAGTCCGCCACGGCCAACGTGTCGTCGTTCAGCCACGCCAGCCCGTTCGGTGCTCCGTCGTACTCCAGCAGCACCGAGAACTCTCCGTCCGCCGTCATGCGGAGGATCCGTCCCCACGCCACGTCGACCAGGTAGAGCCCGCCGGCGCCGTCGGGAACGGGACCCTCGAGAAAGCACAACGGCGCGTCGACGCCGCGCTCCATCCGCGCCCAGGGCGAAATGCGTCCGGCCACCTCCATCGTGGCCGGAACTCGCCCGGCAACCCGCAACGGATGGATTCTCGGAACGGAAAGCGAGGCGATCACGAGCGCCCGGAATTCTGGGCGCGGACCGGATTCAGCAACGGAAGCAAACCGTCGACCCGAGCCTCAGCCACAACGCCGGGCTGAATGACACCGGCACCGGGTGTTCCGGTGGAGATGAGATCGCCGGGAAAGAACGGCATCATCTGACTGTGAAAACTGATCAATTCGGCTGGTCGATGGGTCATGTTCGCCACGACATTCCGCCGCACCGGCCTACCGTCCACGTATGTGGATATCTCGACGTCGCTCAGCTCGCGACCGTCCAGGAACTCGTCCATCGTGACGATTTCCGGGCCGAAGGAGAAGAACGTCGGGAAGTTCTTCGACCGGGTGAGGTAGCGCGGGTTGAGGGCGAGGATGTCCTCGGCCGTCTGGTCCAGCACGGCGCACACACCGAAGACGTGATCGATGGCATCGGCCCTGCTGACCTCGGTTGTCGTGCGGCCGATGACCAAGCCGAGCTCGGCCTCAGCCGTGGTGCGCGCGCTCTGCCGCGGGATGACGATGTCGTCTCCTGGGCCGATGATGGTGTGGTGACCCTTGATGAACGACGCGGGTTGCTCGGGCGTCTCCTCATGCAAGTCGGCGGCGTGGTCGCCGTAGTTGAGTCCGATGCCCCAGACTTTGTACGGCCGCCGGTACGGCGCCCGATAGACGGCATCGACCGCCGGGATGAGCCGATCGTCCGGTAGCGCCTCGGCACGATCCGCCAATTCCTTCAGCTCGTCCGCGCCGCGCTGCTGCTCGATGAGCACGAGCAGGTCGCCGGACAATGCCGGATCGAGCCGATCCAATGGCGCCCATTGGTTGTCATGGCAAGCGACAGCGGCTTGCTCGTGGCCATCGATATCGATCGTGGCGAAGCGCAATGTACGTCTCCTCGGGCAATCGGCGACTTCGCTCCAGAATACGGCTGAACGGCCCGGAATGACAGTCTCATAATGCGCTGACGAAAGGACGACCGGCGACTACGGCCGATCGGCGGCCACGTCGCCGAGGCGGCGCTCGAGGTAGCGCCGCTCGGGCTCGGTGCGGGCGACGGCGACGGCCTCGCGGTAGGCGGCGGCCGATTCGCGTCGCCGTCCGGCCCGGCGCAGCAGGTCGGCGCGGACGGCGGGCAGCAGCGGGTAGTCCGCCAGCTCGTCTCCGCGCTCGTCGACGGCGGCCAGCCCGGCCTCCGGACCGTCGCGGAAGCCGACCGCGACCGCCCGGTTCAGCGCGATCACCGGCGACGGGCGCAGCGCCAGCAGCGCGTCATAGGCGATGACGATGCGGGCCCAGTCGGTCGCGCCCGCGTCGGCGGCGGTCGCGTGCAGCCCGGCGATCTCGGCCTGCAGCCGGTAGTAGCCCGGCGGCCGGCCGGTCGCCCGGGCGGCGGCGAGCGCGGCCAGCCCGGCATCGATCTGATCGTGGTCCCACCGTGCGCGGTCCTGGTCCTCCAGCGTGACCAGCTCGCCGCCGGCGTCGGCTCGGGCGGCCCGGCGGGCGTTTTGCAGGAGCAGCAGGGCGTGCAGGCCGAGCGCCTCGTCGTCGTCTGGGAGCAGCTGCGCGACCAGCCCGGCCAGCTGCACCGCCTCGGCGGCGAGGTCGTCGCGGAACGGCTCGCCCTCGGTCGGCGCATAGCCCTCGGTGAAGATCAGGTAGACGACGGCGAGGACGGCGGCCGTGCGCTCGGCCAGCCGGTGCGGCGCGGGCACCCGGAAGCCGATGCCGGCGTGCTCGATCTTGTTCTTCGTACGCAGCAGCCGCTGGCCCATCGTCGCCTCGCTGACCAGGAACGCCCGGGCGATCTGCCGTGTCGACAGCCCGGCCACCGACTTCAGCGTCAGCGCCACGCGGCCGGCCATCGGCAACGCCGGGTGGCAGCAGGTGAACAGCAGCTTCAGCCGGTCGTCGCCGTACGGGCCGGGATCGTCGCCGGTGAGGTCGCGGGCGAGCTCGGCCAACGCCTGCGCCTCCCGCAGCTTCGTCCGCTCCTTCTGCCGACGGCGTAGCACATCGATCGCGCGCCGCCGGGCGGTCGTCGTCAGCCACGCGCTGGGGTTGTCCGGGATGCCGTCGACGGGCCAGCGTTCCAGCGCCCGTTCGACGGCGTCCTGGAGGCAGTCCTCGGCCAGGTCCCAGTCGCCGGTGACCTGGATCAGCGAGGCGACGATACGCAGCCGTTGCGCGGCCACCGCGTCGGCGACGGCCGCCGCTGCGCGGGCGTCCGTCATTCGTCGTCGAGCGGCCAGAACGGCCTGAGCTCGAGCCGGCCGGTGTACGCCATCGGGTGCTTCGCCGCGACCTCGATCGCCTGGTCGAGGTCCTCACACTCGAGGATGTCGAAGCCCGCGATCCATTCCGTGGTCTCGGCGAACGGGCCGTCGGTGACCAGCAGCTCGCCACCCCGCACCCGCAATGTCGTCGCGTCGCTGACCGGACGCAGCCGGTCGCCGGTGATCCGCAGGCCCTTGCCGTTGACGTACTCGAGCCACTCGTCGATGTCGGGGGCGGCCGCGACGTCGGCCTCGGTGTGGTCCGGGTCACAGGCAACGAACAGCAGGTACTTCATGGGACTCTCCTTCGCTGGATGGGGTCATCTTCGCGGTACGCCCGCACGACGAACGGGACATCCGCGATCCGACACACCTCGCGAAGAAAGCTTCGCGCTCAGCCGGGCGCGAAGTCGATCCGCATCACGGCGCGGCGCTTGCTGGGGTGGCTGACCTGCGTGAGCCCGGCCTCCTCGAACACCTGCCGGGCGCCGACATGCAGCTCGCCCCAGGTGATCTCCTTACCCGCCTCGGTGATCATCGAGTACGCCTCCAGCGCCCGGGCGCCGCGGTCGCGCGCGTAGCCGACGGTGGCCGCGGCGAGGTGGTAGGTCAGGCCGCGGCCGCGGTAGCCGCGGCGGACGATAGTGCAGGTGACGGCCCAGACGCTGGCGTCGTCGCGGTCCTCGTCGCGGCCTTTCCAGGGCACCGGGCTGCTGCCCGTGATCAGCTTCGGGTAGGCTGTACGTGGCTCGACGGCGACCCAGCCGGCCGGGTCGCCGTCGACGTAGGCGACCAGCCCGCTGGTCCGCTCCGCGTCCGGCTCGTCGCAGTGGGTCTGCTCCTGCTGTAGCTCGACGCGCTCGTCGAACGTGGTGTCGCGCCAGAACCAGCCGTCGATCTTGAACCGCTGGCAGCGGCACCGCGCCGCGTAGTCGGCCGTCCCGAAGACCAGCGTCAGGTCGTGCCACGACGCCTGGTTGGCCGGGACGACCGTCACCTGGTCGGCGCGGATCGGTTCCTTCGCGGTCACGGCTTCGGCTGCGGCGGGTCCTCGCCCACGAGGCCGTCGATGTTCTCGCGGAGCAGATCGGCGTGCCCGGTGTGGCGGATGTAGTGCTCGACCGCGTCCACGAGGACCCGCCGGAGGTTCGGGTGGTCGCCGGTCTCCGTCGTGAAGATCGACGGCTGGTCGAGGCCGCCGGTCGCCAGCACTCTGGCCCACGCGGCGCGGGAGCGTTCCACCGAGGCGCGCCAGAGCGTGTACAGCTCTTCGGGCGTGTCGTCGGCGGCCGAGTGCCAGTCCCACTCGGGGTCGGCCTCGAAGTTCTCCTGCTTCCACGGCTCGGGCATGGGGTCGCCGGTGAGGTACTCGGCGATGCGCAGGTCCTCGCAGAGCGCGACGTGCTTGAGCAGCCCGCCGAGCGTCATGGTCGACGGCGGCAGCCGCTTGCTGAGAGCGTCCACGTCCAGGCCACCGCACTTCCAGGTGAACTGCGCCCGGGCGCGATCGAGGGCGAACATCAGCATCTCGACCTCGTCGCCCGCCTTCGACTCCTCGATCACGGTCATGTCCTGTAGGTCCATGGAAAGGCACGCTAGAGTTTGTTCCGGACGTTCTGCTTCCGGATTGCGGGAGAGTTGTCGTGCCGGTCGATGCGAGCCCGACGGCGCGGGCGCTGCTGACGCTCGAGCTGATCCAGGGTGCGCCCGGCATCACGGCCGACCGGCTCGCTGACAAGCTCGGCGTCACCGAGCGGGCCGCCCGCCGCTACGTCGGCATCCTGCGCGAGGCCGGTCTGCCGATCGAGTCGATCCGCGGGCCATACGGCGGGTACCGGCTCGGCCGCGGCGTCCGGCTGCCGCCGCTGCTGTTCAGCGCCGCCGAGGTGCTCGGCCTGGTCATGGCCGTCCTCGACGGTCACCACGACGCCTCCGACGCCACGGACCCCGTGGGCAGCGCGCTGGGCAAGCTGCTCCGCGCGCTGCCCGAGCCGATCGCCGAGCAGGCCGAGGCGGTCCGCCGCACGACGGCACCGGCGCCGGACCGCGCGGCCGCCCGCCCCTCGCCGGAGCTCGCGACGGCGCTGGTCCAGGCCTGCGCGGACCGCCGCATGGTGCACCTCGGCTACCGGTCCGAGGCCGGCTCCGAATGGTCCGCCGACGTCGAGCCCTGGGCCGTCGTCGTCCGGCACGGCCGCTGGTACCTGCTGTGCTGGTCGCCCGGCTCCGCCGCGCGGCGCGCCTACCGCATCGACCGCGTCACGTCGGTGTCCGTGCTGGCGGCGTCGTTCTCGCCGCCGCCCGAGCTGGACGCCGTCGCCGAACTCGAGGCGCATCTGGCGAAGGGCTGGGAGTTCGACACCGAGGTGATCATCGAGGGGCCGCTGGAGAAGGTGCGGCCGTGCGTGCCGCCCATGCTCGGGACGCTCGAGGCGCTCGACGCCGAGACGACGAGGTTGACCGGCAGCACCAGCAACCCCTGGTGGTACGCCGAGCAGCTGGCCAGGCTGCCGGTCCCGTTCCGCATCCTCAAGTGCGTCGAGCTCCAGCACACCGCTCGCGTCGTCGGCCAGCGCCTCGTCGACGCCGCGGGCGAGGAGTAGCCGGCCAAATCCTCTGTCGAGATGCCAGGAATTGGCGCCCTTGGGCGTCAGCCGCAACGCGCGTCCTCCCTCAGCAGCTTCATGAACGGTCAGGAACGCGCCGTGTAGTACGTGCCGCGTCGCTGCCCGTGCCGTTCGATTTCACCAGACTCCACCATCGAGGTGAGGAGCGCCAACACGCGATCACGTTCGAGCCCGGTGCGCTCCCTGACCGCTTCGTTCGTCACCGGCCCTTCCTGTGTCATCGAACGAACCAGGGCGCGCAACTCGTCATCTGCAAGTTGCAGTCCTGCCGGTGGTCCGAGCTCCTTTGCAAGAAGATAGGCAGCGCCGCCTCGCTGCCCTGTCTGACGGAGGTATCCCTGATTCCGGAGACGATGGAGTGCCGCCCTGGCATGCACACTATCCACGCCCAACAGTGCACGGGCAGACGTGTTCGTGAGCACCACGCCGCGTGCAGCATGCAACAGTAGGACCCTGTCATGCTTACGGAGGTGACCTCTCTGCTCGACCTCCGCGATCCAGGCACGTTCACGTGCGGTAACGGTGCTTCGCAACCAGAGGATCACCTGTACGTGCGCATCATCAGCCGTGAACTCCGGCGGCTCGAGGAGCGCCGCCTCCATGGAGTCCTGCATGACGTCGACTCCCATGCCGGCATCCTCGGCGAGTCGAAACCGACGTAGAACCTTGATGACGTGGACGTTGCGGGCTGCGTTCTGCTCGCGGATATTGGCGAGCGTTACTGGCTCCGGCAGACCGCCCGGGGAGCGGACGACGATGCGGTCGGGGCGGATCTCGACCCGGACGGGCTGTCGAGAGTTCTCATAGGTCCGGTGGGCGATCGCATTCGCAATGGCCTCACGAAGTACGGCTTCGGGAACTCGGGGAAGCTCGTGTCGGTGCAGGCCCAGGACGACGACGTCCGAGCCTAGTTCGTCCATCAGCGCCGTCGTCGTTCGTGCGACCTGCTGGTCGAGTGGACCATCGATCTCGAAGCGTCTGTCGTAGACGTCGCTGATGTCGCGGTAGCGGAACACCTCAACATAGGACTTGCCGAGGACGTCGGCCGGTCGACGCAGCAGATAGAGCGCGCCAGCAACAGTGAGGCGGGCGGAGTCGCCATATCCGCTGACCAGCCCCTGGTCGACCAGACGCTCAGCCACGTTCTCGGGATTCCATCCGTAAGCAAAACTCAGCCGTTCGACGAGCTCCGAGTCTGCATCGGCGAGTTTGACGTCGAGTTCGGTGGTCTCGAAGCGGGACAGGGCATGCTCAGCCACGAACCTGCTCAGCTCCGTCCCGAACAGCGCGGTGTTCATAGCTCCGCGACGAACCAGGATTCGCCCGTCGCGCAGCTGCGTAAACCCCTCGCGCCGTTTGCTGACGGCGATGACTAGGACGCGCTTGTCCCCGACGAGCAGTTCGTGTATCTCGTAGCGGCCCGGATCATGAATCGTACTGACCAGCCGGTGGATCCTTGCCTGCATCTCACCGTCCGTCGAGATCCCCAGCGGCACTCCGTCGTCGCTCACACCTGCAAGCAGGACGCCCCCGTCAGTGTTGGAGAAGGCCGTGATCGCCTCAGCGACGCGGTCAGCAGAGACACCTTGCTTGAACTCGATGTAGGCACCCTCAGCAGGGAACGCGCCCGCGAACTCCTGGAAGCTCATCAGCATGGGCAGACTGCCGGGCCCACGCTCGTGGAAGATCGGATATGCCAAACTTCTCATCCCTCCAGACGGCCCGTGAGAAGTTTGGCATAACTCACCGCGCCGAGGTCGGACCGGCGCACGCACGGGTAGGCGGGGGCTCTACTCGTCTGCCTACCAACGAGGCCGTATATCAGGGTTCGTCGGGGTTCTCCAGCGCAGCGGCCACCGCAGCGAACTCTTCCAGCGCGGCGGTCAGGTCCTCGACGATCTCACGAGCGATGATGTTTGGTGCTGGGAGGTTGTCGAGGTCCTCGAGGGACTCGTCGCGCAGCCACGTGATGTCAAGGTTGACCTTGTCGCGGGCGATCAGATCGTCGTAGGCGAATGCTTTGAACCGTTCGGTCTCCACGCGCTCGTCGCGCGGCTTCCCCGGGGCGGCGCAATCTAGGAAGTCGTCGAGGTGCGCACGTGTCAGCGGATTCTGCTTCAGCGTGAAGTGCTGGTTGGTGCGTAGGTCGTACACCCAGAGCTTGCTTGTCCACGGCGATTCTGAGGCTGGCCTCTTGTCGAAGAACAGCACGTTGGCCTTGACACCCTGGGCGTAGAACACGCCCGTCGGCAGGCGCAGCAGGGTATGCAGGTCGAAGTCGTTCAAGAGCCGTCGGCGCAGCGTCTCCCCGGCGCCGCCCTCGAACAGCACGTTGTCCGGCAGCACCACAGCCGCTCGTCCGTTGATATCCAGGATCGTCATGATGTGCTGCAGGAAGTTGAGCTGCTTGTTGCTCGTCGTGACGACGAAGTCCTGACGTTCGATCTCGCGCTCCTCGCGGACCTCCTTGCCGTCAGCGCCGACCATCGTGATCGAGGACTTGGTGCCGAACGGCGGGTTGGCGAGTACCACAGACCATCGTCGGCCAGGGTCGGCGATCAGTGCGTCTTTGACCTCGATCAGCGATGCGCCGTTGGCGTCTCCGATGCCGTGTAGCAGCAGGTTCATCGCCGCCAGTCGAGCGGTGCCATCCACAAGCTCGACGCCATGCACAAACGTATCGCGCAGATGGTCCCGCTCCGGCGGCGTCATCGATCCGGCGTCACGGGAGGCGTACTCGTGCGCCATCAGGAGGAAACCGCCGGTGCCGCACGCCGGGTCGACAACCGAATCTCTCACCGTGGGCCGCACGACGTCGACCATTGCGGAGATGATCGACCGCGGCGTGAAGTACTGGCCCGCCCCGGAACCCTTGTCCGAGGCGCCCTTGGCGAGCAGCGATTCGTACGCGTCACCGTTGATATCGGTGCCGGACTGCGACCAGTTCTCCTTGTCGATCAGGTCATGGATCAGCCGCTTGAGCTTGGCGGGATCCTGCACGCGGTTCTGCGCCTTGCGGAAGATCGTGCCCAGCGTGCCCGGCTGGCGCCCCAGCCCCTGCAGGATCAGCGTGTACTCCGTCTCCAGTGCCGCACCGTCGGCGTCTAGCAGCCGCCACCACGAGTAGTCCTCGGGCACGATCTGCTCCGGCCTGAGCTTCCTGTTGGCGCGCTCGTGTGCCATTTTAAGGAATAGTAGATACGTCAGTTGTTCGGTGTACTCGATGACGCCGACGCCGTCGTCGCGCAGCACGTTCGCGTACGACCAGAGCTTGTCGACCAGGCGCCGAGCGTCCGTCACAGCGCTACTTCCTTCCGTTCGCGAGGCCGCAGCCTCCCAGATTCCGGTGGGCATTACGCGTCACTCAACGCCGCGGTCCTCCCACTCGCCAAACCTGGTGCCGTCCTCGGTCACCCATGCGGTGCGCCCGTTTGCGGTGCCATGTCCCTGCACGACAGCGGCTGCCGCCGATGGCGACGTGAAAACGTAATCCCGGGTCAGGGTAACGGTCGTACCGCCGGGGTTCACGACAGCATCGGCAACGACCTTCTCGTGGACAGCACTGCGAGCCACATAATGCCTGAGTGTGCTGTGCGACCCACGCGCAGGCTTGTGCATCTCCGCCCGGATCACGGAACCAGCAAGAACGGTGAACTCGCCATCGATCTGCTGAGCATTGGCGTCCACCCCAGCCTTGTTAGTGAAACGGAAGGTCGGACTCACTACCCCGTCGTCCGGCTTTGGGATCGCCTTCTGATCTCTAGTATCACGCAAGGTGAGTTGCCGATCACGGCCGCGGAAGATGTCGACGCCCAGAACCGGCAGGAGGATCCGCACCTGATCGATGAAGTAGTCCATGTCTGACGCGTCGGCCTCGGGCAGATCAGCACCACCCGATGGCTCGTTCCCGTTGGACAGCGGCACTCGCCCGATCGACTTCGCCAGTCGGATCAGCCGCGACTCCAGGTAACGCACGTGGGCAGTCGTGAGGTTGTTGTCCTTCGACGTGATGACGACGACCTCATCCCAGAAATCCTTCTTGGCATCGTGGTGGGTGAGCCGGTTCGCGACGTCGTCGCTCTGCCCGATGTAAGCCCGTCGGCCACCAGTCGCTTCATCCTCGCCGAGCAGAATATAGACACCGACCTTCTTTGCCTCCGCGCGGCCTCGGATTTCGCCGAGCTTCTCGCGCTTGCCCTTCAGGACATGCCCAGTCCAGTTCATGATCTCAGCGGTCATCAACCCACCCGGCGTGCCGTCAACCAGGAACAGCCGGACCTGCTTGCCAGCCATCAGGCCATCACTTCCATCAGCTCTTCACGGTCCACATCGAACGTCGTAGCAGTCAGACGCCCAGAGAAGGCAGCTGTGAGAAGAGCGCGTCGGAGCCAGGCTGACCGGCGGACGGTGTGCTCCAGGGACGACTCAAGTGCGCTGATCGACTCCGCCGCCCGAGAAAAAGAAGCGACAACTTCGGACTGTTGATCGGAAACTATGCCGGGCACCTTGATCGAGAGGAGTGCCTTTTGCGAGATGTTGCGCATTGAGTCCTTGGTGCCGGTGGCAATGCCCGAGATTTGGCGTCGGGATCTCGGCGACTGAAGCACCTCATGAAGCCACGCGGCGGAGACACCGGCCTTCGGCACCAGCCTGAGACTCTTGTCGCTAAGCAGAAGGCGGGGTCGGGTCTCACGGACAAGAACGCTAGCGCCGACGTACGCGGCCGTATTCGCACGGCTCACAAGTAAGTCGCCTGCCTTCACCTCATAGCGAGGGTCAGCCTTCTCAGCCGGTATCCGCTTGTTCTCTTCCGGTCGGAATTCGCCCCATGTCATCGCGCTGACCTTGATAATCCCCCACTCGTCAGGTCCGGCCGACGGCGCAGAGCCTCCGAAGGACTTTCCGGCCTCGACTCGATCGACCAGGTCGGCTAGGCTCACATCGTTGGCACGGACTGCGTCCAACACAGCCTGCCGCCATGCCTGACGCAGCGAAGATAGCCGACGCCCTGCAAGTTGAGCATTCCTTATGCCGGCGTCGAGGCGGGATAGGTGGTCCTCCAGCACCTCGACGATCCGCCGCTGCTCCGGCAGGTCAGGCAACGGGATTGGGATGGCACGGATGTTTTTAAGCCCGAGACGAGGCCTGCCGAGCCCGTGCAGGAGGCCCTCTGCCCATTGCCGGGCTTCGGGTCTTTGCAGCGCGTAAAGTACCCATCTGGGGTCTACCGAATCGGAGAGTCGTACTCGGATGCAGTCAGCCTTAACGATGGCTGGCCCGACATGCGCGGGCATTAGGCAGGCGCGCGGCAACGCCTCCCCAAGGGACGCAACAACCAAGTCTCCGGAAACGACCTCGTGCTTCCGCAAGTTTTCGAAGTGCTCCCACGTAATGTGAGCTGGCGAGTCCACGTACACGCCATCACCAATGTTCTGCAGACGTACCACCTGGGGCCCGTCCTCAACGTAGTGGGAACTCTTCAGGTTGGACCCGAACGGGCCATCCGTGATCGATCCCGGTCCGGGCGCTTTGACGTCGTCGAGCGTGACGATGGGCCACGGACTCACGCGGTCAGCTCCTGGTTTAGGGCGTCGAGCAGGTCGCCGGCGGCGTCGCCGAGGTCGCGGAGGACGCCGTCGATGCCGCCCCGCTCCGTGAAGGGCGCTTCGTCGAGATCGTCGGCATCGAGGCCGGCGGAGGAAGCGATCACCGTCGCCATATTGTCGAGCCACCACCTTTGTTGCGCGCTGAATACGACTCCAGCCTGTTCCTGCTGGGCCAGCCAGCCCGCGTAGCGCTCCCTGACCTTCTCCGCGTACGGGACCAACTCGTCGTCGGCATGGAGCGTAAACCGCAGGAGGGAAACCAGGTCGGTGACCTGCGCCTTCGGGTTGTGACGCACACGTCCCACCTCGACCTGCTCGTACGCCGCCCAAATGAGTTCAGGCGTCCACCGATGCGGAGGCCGGGCGATCCGGTCGGCCAACTCCTTCACCTGCTCGAAGGTCACACCTGAGCGCTTCGCCCCGCCGGTCCGGGACTCCTGAAGTACCTGAATGGCAGTGATCTCGTCGCGGTGGTCGTCGAGATACGCCCGCCAGGAGTTGATGACCGCATGAGCCTTGTCGTCGTCGACGACGCCGTAGGCGTCCAGGAGCTGGTCGGGGTTGATCTCGTCGATGATCAGGTCATGCTGGCGGCGCAGCTCCATGATTCGGGTCCGGAGCTCGGGATTCGAGGCGAGTGGTTCGATGGCGGCCTCGATGAGCTCCTCGACGACCTTCTGGCGGAGCTCTGGCGATTCATCGACACTCTGCTCTGCGCACGCGCGGGCGACTGCCTGGGCCTGCAGCTCGGGGTCAACGCCATCGACCAAACAACGCACGATCACCTTCAGGCTTTGCCCTGCGACGGTGTCGAGTTCGGTGCGCTCGGTCGGGATGAGTTGCAGCTCAAGAGCCGACAGGCGCGAGGCAAGAGTGGCGGCCTCACTCTCGGTGATGGTCAGGCTCGCGGCCTTTTTCAGCAACTGCTCCAGAGAGATGGATCTCTCGCGGTTGAGCGGTGGCTCGACGAAGTCGTGATCGGTCACGCCGACGGCGTCCACGATTACGAATCGGGTCTTCGCCCGAGCACTCGGGCTCAAATCAGGGGTAACGGCCTGGAAGTCCGCCGGCGCGATCGAGCGCGCACCACGACCCTTCATCTGCTCGAAGTATTGAGCGCTGCGCACGTCGCGAAGGAAGAACACGCACTCGAGTGGCTTCACGTCCGTGCCGGTCGCAATCATGTCAACCGTCACGGCGATACGCAGCGTGGCGGAGGTCCGGAAGGCCTGCAGCTGTCCCTTGGGATCCTTCGCCTGATAGGTGATCTTGGCGGCGAAGTCGTTGCCCTTGCCGAACACCTGGCGTACTTGGGTGACGACCTCCTCCGCGTGGGCGTCGTCCTTGCAGAAGATCAGCGTCTTGGGCACCGTCGTGCGACCAGGGAAGATCTCCGTGAGCAAACGGTCCCGGAATGTCTCCAGCACCAAACGGATCTGATTGACGTTTGTCACCGCACGGTCCAGCTGGGATTTCTTGTAGTCCAGCGTCTCGTCGATCGCCTCGATGCGCTGGGCCCGGGTACGGCGGTCGACCTTGGGCACGTGCGTGCCTGCCTCGATCGTCGCCCCGCTCTCTGAGATCTCGGTCTTGATCCGGTAGATGTCGAAGTCGACGTTCACCCCGTCCGCAACGGACTCGGTGTACGTGTACTCCGAGACCAGGTTCTGCTGGAAGAACGCGAACGTCTGCTTACCAGGGGTGGCGGTCAACCCGACGACGTGCGCATCGAAGTACTCCAGCACGCCGCGCCACACCCCGTAGATCGAGCGGTGCGCCTCGTCCACGATCACCAAGTCGAACGACTCCGGCGGCATGTGTGGGCTGTACTGCACGGTCACTGGCTCATCGGGCACCCAGTCATCGAGCTGCGGATCGTCACCTTCGGGAGCATCGTTGCCACGCAGCACCGAGTAGACCCGCTGAATAGTGGAGATCACCACATCCGAGCTGGCCAGCATGCCAGCCGCCGCGAGCTTCTGCACCGAGAAGATCTCGGTGAACCGGCGCCCATCGTCCGGGGTCGAGTAGTTCGAGAACTCCCCTGCAGTCTGGTCGGCCAGGTTGTTCCGGTCGACCAGGAACAAGATCCGCTTGAATCCCGCATGCTTCAGCAGTCGGTAGGACAGCGTGACCGCCGCATGGGTCTTGCCTGCACCGGTGGCCATCTGTACCAGTGACCGGTCAAATCGCTGCTCGGCCAACGACCGCTCAGTGTTCGTGATCGCGTCGATCTGCGCGGGCCGCAACCGCTCGACATCCAGCGGCGGCATGACGCGGATCTTGCCCCGCCAGGTCGGCCAAGCCGGGTCCGCGTCAGCGTCACGCAGGATGCGTGACAGCGTCGACGGCTTGGGGAAGCTAAAGATCCTCCGGGCCCGTGGTTCCGGGTCGTATCCGTTGGTGAAGTGCGTCTCCGTACCCGACGCCTCGAAGACGAAGGGCAGCCGATCACCCACCACGTGTGCACGCTTCTGGTGGCGCTCAGGCAGCCCGCCCGCGTACATGGCCGACTGCCACTCCACACCGGAGAGCGTGGTTCCCACCGGCTTGGCCTCGATGACCCCGACCACCTTCTTGTCCACGTACAGCAGGTAGTCCACGCGACCGTGTCCCGCCGCCATTACAACCTCGCGCACCGCGATGCCGTCACCGGCGAACAGGTTAAGGTTCTTGCCATCCTGAACCCGCCATCCCGCGCCCTCGAGCTGAGCGTCGATGAGCACGCGGGCACGTGCTTCGGCCGGCAGGCGATCGGCGGCGTCCGGGCTGGTCATAGTGCTCACGAGTGTAGAGCGCCGGTCGGACACAACCTCGGTACCGCCATATCGACAAGGCCGCCGTGGCGAGTCCGACCGAGATCGTGACAGTGGTGACCTTCTCGAGTGGTTGGCATGATGAGGTCGGGGATCTCACCGCTCGCTGTCGAGGTCGGCCATGAACTGCGCCGGGTAGCGATCGCCGCGGGCCGCGCCCGGCGGGATCAGCGCGTCGATGCGGGCGAGGTCGTCGC
This sequence comes from Jiangella aurantiaca, assembly GCF_004349105.1. Lineage (GTDB taxonomy): Bacteria > Actinomycetota > Actinomycetes > Jiangellales > Jiangellaceae > Jiangella > Jiangella aurantiaca. The sequence goes on along the minus strand of NZ_SMLB01000020.1, from coordinate 16,734 downwards.
CGTCCAGCGTGATTCCGGTGCTACCGATCATCGACGCCACCTGCTCAGCGCGGCGCGGCCCGACGACCGGGACGATGTCGTCGCCCTGGGCCGCGACCCACGCGATAGCCAGCTGCGCCAGCGACGAGCCCTTCGCGTCGGCCATTCCCTGGAGCCGGGCGACGAGCGCGTCGTTGTGCTCACGGTTGGCGCCCTGGAAGCGCGGCTGGATTGCGCGGCCACCGTCGTTCGAGCCGCTGCCGCCGATCAGGCCGCGGGAGAGCACACCGTAGGCGGTGATGCCGATGCCGAGCTCCCGGCAGGTGGCCAGGATCTCGTCCTCGATGCCGCGGCTGAGCAGGGAGTACTCGATCTGCAGGTCGCTGATGGGCGCGACCGCCCCGGCGCGGCGGATCGTCTCGGCGCCGACCTCGCTCAGCCCGATGTGGCGGACGTAGCCCATGTCCACCAGCTCGGCGATCGCGCCGACGGTGTCCTCGATCGGCACGCTGCGGTCCAACCGGGCGGGACGGTAGATGTCGACGTGGTCGGTGCCGAGACGCTGCAGCGAGTACGTGAGCGAGTTCCTGACGGCGGCCGGCCGGCCGTCGAAGCCGGCCGGAAAGCGGCCCGGGGCGAGGACCGCGCCGAATTTCACCGAGAGCACGACATCGTCCCGGTTGCGGTGGCGCAGGGCCCGGGCGATCAGCTGTTCGTTGTGGCCCGCGCCGTAGAAGTCGCCGGTGTCGAGCAGCGTGCCGCCGGCGTCGAGGTAGCTGTGGATGACCCGGACGCTCTGGTCGTCGTCCGTGCGGCCGTAGGCGCCGGACAGGCCCATGCAGCCCATGCCGGGCGAGGTGACAGCGGGTCCGGTGCGGCCGAGGATGCGGGTGTCGAGTGTTGCTGTCGTCATGCGATCCAGCGTCGGCGCGTCCGAGCCACGTGTGCAGGCGCAACGTATCCAGGGACTCGCTCTCCCTGGATACTGTCGCGGCCGGGCCGCACCATGGAGGCGTGATCGATCGCCCCGGACTCGCCGACTTCCTCCGCCGCCGACGCGAAGTGCTGCGCCCGGCCGACGTCGGCCTGCCCGAAGGCGTCCGCCGTCGTACGCCTGGCCTGCGGCGCGAGGAGGTGGCGCAGCTGGCCGGCGTCTCCACCGACCACTATTCACGGCTGGAGCAGGCCCGCGGCTCCGCGCCGTCCGCGGCCGTCGTGGGAGCGCTCGCCCGTGCGTTGCGGTGTGACCTCGACCAGCGCGACCACCTGTTCCATCTGGCCGGCCTGTCCGCGCCGCCGCGGCGGGCCGGGCGCCACATCAGCCCGGGACTGATCAACCTCGCCAGCCGCCTCGACGACGTCCCCGTCTGCATCTACACCGACATCGGCGAGGTGGTGTGGAGGAACGCCCTCCTCGCGGCCCTCATGGGCGAGAAGGACGCCCGCCCGGGTCGCGAGAGCAACACCATCTGGCGCTGGTTCACCGATCCAGCGGTCCGCGACCGATTCCCGGAGGAGGACTGGGCACGCCTGTCCGCGGTCGCCGTGAGCGACCTGCGCTCGACCTACTCGCGCCGCGCCGGCGACCGCGACGTCACCGAACTGGTGCACGACCTACTCGACCGGAGCGCCGAGTTCCGCTCGCTCTGGGAACGCCACGACGTCACGGTGCGCCGCTCCGATATCAAGAACCTGCTGCACCCCGAGGCCGGGCTGGTCCGCCTGCACTGCGAGGTGCTGCTCACCCCCGACGAGGACGTCAAGCTGCTGGCCTTCTTCCCCGTCGAAGGCACCGACGCCGCCGAGAAGCTGGAGCTCGTGCGCGTGATCGGCACCCAGGACTTCACCCTGGAACGTCCCCGCCCCTGGACGCTGTGACGACGTCCAGCCCCAACGGCGTGAGCGAGTGCACCATCGCCTTTCCCCGACGCTGGCTGACGACCAGGCCGGCGCGGCGCAGCGCCGAGGCGTGTGCTGAAGCCGATGACGGGCTGAGCGCCACAGCACGGGCCAACGACGTCGTGGTGTGCTCGTCGACCAGTGTCTGCAGCACGGTGGCGCGCGTGCCTCCGAGTGCGGCCCTCGCGCCGTCGTAACCGGCGTTCGTCTCGGCCAGCCAGATGGCATAGGGAATCGGATAGACGAGCGTGGGTTGGCTCCAGTCCAGAGCGACCCCAGGGCGGGGCCACACGGAAGGCATCACCCGAAGTCCGCGGCCCGACAGATCGACGTCAGCATTCATCGGACCGGCGACCTCGAGGACGCCTGCGCGCCACCGAATCGCCGGATGCAGGCTGTTCAGCATGGTGGCGATGCCCTCTGCCGCGATCTGGCGGGTGCGGTGGCTCAGCTCGGCCGTCACTACGCGGGTGTGGACCGACGACAGCGGCGCCATGACCCGGTCGTGATACGCGCGCATCGCTACTCCCAGCTCGTGCCGCGCCTGTGTCCGGCCCCGGCAGAGGTCCTCGACCCACGCGGACGGCCGGGTTCCCCGCCCCACAGTCACCTCGGCCCGGATCCGTGCCGCGGGCGTCGACTGCACGATGTCGATCGCCTCCTCGAGGTCGTCCACCATCTCCGGTGCCAGGAACAGGGGGACGTCTCCCCGCGCCGGGACGAGCTCCCACAATCGGCCCGCCTGACGGGGGAGCCTGCCCGTCGCCGAGCGCCACATTCGTCGATAGGGATGTCCGACCAGTTGTAGCGCCTGCATGCTGACTGGCAGTTCGCAGAGGCCTGGCGCCGCGAGCCGAGTACGGGCGATGTCCTCGACGCTCATCCGAAGCCGCAGCATGTCTCGCACCCCTGTGACCACATCGATTCGGCGAGAACCGAATCGTTCGCACCTTGGACGCCGCCGCCCTTACGTTCGGCGGGTCGTTGACGGGTGTGCGGTGGCAGCTGGTCGCGCCGCGCCCACCGCCACTGAAACAGTAGCTGAGGAGGCCGAAGCCATGCGATTGATCAGTGCCGCGCTCGCGCTGGGCGGAGTTGCCCTCGTCTCGCTCCCCGCGGTCGCCGCCGCTGACACGCCGGCGAACCCGAACTGCCTAGGGGTGGTCACGGCGCAGCGAGCGGTGGCTCACCACGATCTCGGTGACCATGCGTCCTCGCAGGAGGAGCCTCGTCTGGGCCTGGGCAATGTCACTCGTCTGATCCTTGGAGAGGACGCCCACATCGGTGACTTCGGAGCGTTCCTCGGGGAGATCGACGGCGACGACGCCACCCACTGCCCGTAGACCAGCCGACCACACCGGCGCACAGCGGCATGAGCTAGTCGCGGTGTTACTGAGCCATGTCGACGAAGCGGCTGTAGTGGCCCTGGAAGGCGACCGTGATGGTGGCAGTGGGGCCGTTACGGTGCTTGGCGACGATGAAGTCGGCCTCGCCAGCGCGCGGCGACTCCTTCTCGTAGGCGTCCTCGCGGTGCAGCAGGATCACCATGTCGGCGTCCTGCTCGATGCTGTTGTGAGTCGCGACGCCGTCGGCGATGAAGTTGTGGGTACCCATGACCGTCGCGTCGTAGACGTCCTGTTCGCCGAGCGGCTCGATGGCGACGACCTCGTCCCAGAGGAGGTCGTTGGTGGCGTACATCTCCAGCTCGGCGCTGCCGAGGATCGCGGCCACCCGGCTCAGGCGTTCCCGGCTGGGCGCATGCTTCCACATCGCGCTGCCGCCGAACTTGGTGTTCATGGCGGCAGCGAACGCGTGCTGCGACATGCCCTGCTCGGCCAGGATCGTGCGAACGTCCTGCCAGACTTCGCGCGGCACGGTGTCGACGTTGGCGTTCGAGGTACCGGCCTCCAGTGCGGCCAGCAGGCGGGCGCATCCCGCCGACCGGGCACCGTGGCAGCCGATCTCGCGCAGGAACCGCAGCTGCTCGTCGCGACCGGAGACGTCGAGTGTGTACTGCGGCCGGTAGCCCGCCTTGGGCGTCACGGTACGGAGGCGGGTCGAGATGCCGTAGCGCAACAGCAGCCGCGAGACGCCGTCCAGGAGGCGCCGGCTGGTGGAGGCGAAGTAGATGCGCCCGGATCGGCCGTTGCGGTTCACCGTCACGGAGCCGTCGGTGGCCCACAGGTGGCGCAGGAACATCGTGATCTGCGCCTTCGGCAGGCTGAAGACCGCGTCGGGAACGAACGTCTCATATGAGCGCAGTCCGAACAGCCCGAGCCCGTCGAGCCAGGCGGCGATCGGGTTCCGACGGCCACGGGCCAGCCGGTAGGGCGCAGGCATCCGCAGCGTCGTCACCCGCGCGGCCGCGTAGTCGTCACGGATGGCGGTGATGCCGAAGTGCCGCGCCGCCTCGGTGACCGCCACCAGGTTCTCCTCGTCGACTGACGCGTAGCGGATCGGCTGGCGCCGTATGAACGAGCCGTCGCCGATGAGGTGCGCGAGCATCACCACCTCGGCGTCGGCCCACTGCTGGGTCACCAGCGGTGCAGGCACGTGCCGCGGCACGGCCAGCCGGGCGCCCACCGGGAGCTCGCCCAACGGCCGCCACCCGTCGTAGGTCAGGAACGGGTGATTCGCCGTCGCGTCGATCTGCTTGCCCGAGGCGAGCCGGAGCCGGAACGTCTCTTTGCGACCGCTCGGGAACGCGTGCGTCATGGTGCGCGGGACGTACCGGAGGCTGTCGTCGAGACTCCAGACCGGGACGTCGCGCGCCCCCGACGCGAGCAGCTCCCCGATGGTGATCTCCGCACCGGTGTCGGCCCGCATGATCCGGGTCGATGCCGGGAGGCAGCCGGACTCGCGCAGGTCGGACAGCATCGGTTTCTTGTCCTGCCTTTGTTCCGGACCACGGTTCAGCTGGCTCATCGCGATCACCGGGACCTCGAGCTCCTTCGCCAGCAGCTTCAGCGCCCGGGAGAACTCCGCGACCTCCTGCTGACGGCTCTCGACGCGCTTGCCGCTGGTCATCAGCTGCAGGTAGTCGATGATGACGAGCCTGAGATCGCTGCGCTGCTTGAGCCGCCGGCACTTGGCCCGGATCTCCATCATCGTCATGTTCGGCGAGTCGTCGATGAACAGCGGCGCGCTGGAGACTTCGCCGGTGCTACGGGCGATGCGGTTCCAGTCGTCGTCGGTCATCTGGCCGGAGCGCATGTGGTGCAGCGGGACCTTGGCCTCGGCGGAGAGCAGCCGCATGGTGATCTCGTTGCGGCCCATCTCCAGCGAGAAGATGACCGAGGTCAGCCCATTCTTGATGGACGCCGCCCGAGCAAGATCGAGGCCGAGCGTCGACTTGCCGACGGCCGGTCGAGCGGCCAGGATCACCAGCTGACCAGGGTGAAGGCCGTTCGTAAGCGAGTCGAGGTCGGTGAAGCCGGTGGGGACGCCGACCATCTGGCCGCCGCGGGAGCCGATGGCCTCGATCTCGTCGAGCGTGCCCTCCATGATCTCCGAGAGTGGGTGGTAGTCCTCGGAGGCCCGCTTCTCGGTGACGGCGTAGACCTCGGCCTGGGCGCGGTCGACGATGGCGTCTGCGTCGCCGTCGTCGCTGTAGCCGAGTTGGACGATGCGGGTGCCGGCCTCGACGAGGCGGCGCAGGATGGCCCGCTCGCGCACGATCTCGGCGTAGAACCCGGCGTTGGCGGCCGACGGCACGGAGGAGACCAGGGTGTGCAGGTACGGCGCGCCGCCGACCCGGCCGAGCTCGCCGCGCTTCTGCAGCTGGGCGGCGACGGTGACGGCGTCAGCGGGCTCGCCGCGGCCGTAGAGGTCGATGATCGCCTCGTAGACGGCCTCGTGCGCCGGACGGTAGAAGTCGTTGCCGCGGATGATCTCGACGACGTCGGCGATGGCGTCCTTGGACAGCAGCATGCCCCCGAGCACCGACTGCTCGGCGGCGACGTCCTGCGGCGGCGTACGGCCGTAGTCAGCAGGCGCCTCCTCCCGGCGATCGGGCAGCTCAGCGACGCTCACGCGACCCCCTCAGGCACCGGCTGGTCCATACATACGTTCTAACAGCCGCCACCGACATTCCTCGCCAGGCAAGCACTCCCCGACTGCTGTGTCGCGAACCTACGGCCCGCCTTGGCGCGTCGCCAAGCCCGTGATCCACAGGCGCTGTGGACGGCCTGTGGAGGCGCCCCGTAAACGATCATCCCCAACTGTGGACAACCCTGGGGACGGCGACCCGGCGAGCTGTTCACAACCCGGACGTCGCCCCAGTTCACCCCCGAAATTCGTCATCCACGGGGTGTGGACGGAGATCCACAGGCCAAGATTCTCAGATGGCGAGACGCCCGTCACGCGATGACAGGTGTCACCCCTACCGTCGGTGCTGCCATGAAGCGACATCCGTTCCGCCGGCACCCGGCCGACGGCGAGATCCTGCGGCTCGCGCTGCCCGCCCTGGGCGCGCTGGTCGCCGAGCCGCTGTTCCTGCTCACCGACTCCGCCATCATCGGCCACCTCGGCACGCCCGAGCTGGCCGGGCTGGGCATCGCGTCGACGGTGCTCGCGACGCTGGTGAATGTGTCGATCTTCCTCGCCTACGGGACGACGGCGGCGGTGGCCCGGATGCTGGGCGCGGGCGACCACGCGGGCGCCCTGCGCTCCGGCATCGACGGCTGCTGGCTGGCCGTCCTGATCGGCGTCGCCACCCTGGCGGCCGGCTGGCCGCTGACGCCCTGGGTGGTGTCGCTGTTCGGGCCCGGCGACGACGTGGCCGGGCACGCCGAGACGTATCTGCGCATCAGCTTCCTCGGCATCCCGTCGATGCTGCTCGTCCTCGCCGCCACCGGCGTGCTGCGCGGCCTGCAGGACACGAAGACCCCGCTGTACGTCGCGGTGACCGGGGCCGTGGCTAACGTCGCCCTCAACGTCGTGCTGGTGTACGGGCTCGACCTGGGCATCGGCGGCTCGGCGCTGGGCACGGTCCTCGCCCAGACCGGCATGGCCGCAGTCTTCGTCCGGGTCGTGGTGCGCGGCGCCCGGCGCGACGGGGTGAGCGTCCGGCCGGACGCTCGCGGCGTCGCGCAGGCGTTCGGCGCCGGCATACCGCTGATCGTGCGGACGGTCGCGATGCGGGTCGCTCTCATCGTCATCACCGTGGTGGCGGCCGGGCTGGGGACGGCCGAGCTGGCCGCGCACCAGGTGGCCTTCACGACGTGGACGCTGCTGGCGCTGATCCTCGACGCGGTCGCGATCGCGGCCCAGGCGCTGGTCGGCCGTGCGCTCGGCGCCGGCGACGCGGACGGCGCGCGGTCGATCACGCGGCGCATGGTCCAGTGGGGGGTGCTGTCCGGGTTCGCGCTCGCTCTCGTCCTGCTGGCGGTCGGCAACGGCTACGCCCGGCTGTTCACACCGGACGCCGAGGTGCGGACGCTGCTGTTCGCCGCGCTGGTCGTGGCCGCGGCGATGCAGCCGATCGCCGGCTGGGTGTTCGTGCTCGACGGCGTGCTGATCGGCGCCGGCGACGGACGGTACCTGGCGTGGGCGTCGGTGCTCTCGGTGGCGGCGTTCCTGCCAGCCGCCTGGGCGGTGGCGGTCTCGGACGTGACCGGGCGAGCCGGCTTGATGTGGCTGTGGGGCGCCATCGGCGTCTGGATGCTGGTGCGGCTGGTCACGCTCGCGCTGCGCGAGCGCCAGGACACCTGGATGGTCACCGGCGCCGTTCGCTGACCTCGATACTCCGCCAGTGATCCGATGCCCATTCCCTTGGCCGCGCGGCCTAATCATGAGGTTTTCTGGTGCATCACCACGCCTGTAATCGTGTTGAGGCTCGGGTGATCCTGGTGATGTACGCGATCCTTGATGATCATCGCTGTCCACAGGCAGCAGGGGGACGGCGAAGGTTGCGACCCCGACGCACGTGAACTCCGCGGACGGCACGTCAACTCGCCCATGGACCGGGCCGACGAGCCTGACTTCCGGGGTCAGGCCCAGCCGCGCTTCGCGGCCTGGAAGCCCAGCTGCAGCCGCGTGTCGGCGCCGGCGGCGTCCATGAGCGCGCGCACCCGGCGCTGCACCGTCCGCAGCGACATGTCCAGCATGTTCGCGATCGCCTGGTCGGTCAGCCCGGCCAGCAGCAGCCCGAAGATCCGGGCGTCCAGCGCGGTGAGCCCCGACGGCGGCCGCTCGGCCAGCGCCCCACCGGCGCCGAGCACCAGCGGCACTGCCTCGTCCCACACCTTCGCGAACAGGGCCATCAACGCGTCCAGCAGCCCGCTCCGGTGCACGAGCAGCGCGCCGATCGCCCGCGACTCGCCGGACACCAGCGGCACCAGGGCGAGCTGCCGGTCGACCACGAGCAGCCGGATCGGCACCTCCGGCGCGACCCGCACCTCCTCGCCGTCGGCCAGCGCGGCCTCGGCGGCGGCCGCGAAGCCGGGCCGGTCGAACGCCGCCCGCTCGAGGACGACGCGGAACCGGACGCCGCGCTGGACGGCGGCCTCCTCGGCGGTGTTCTCCTCGCCGGAGATCGCGACGACCTCGGCCTTCGTCAGCCCCAGCACCTCGGACCGGGCCGACGCCTGCAACTGCATGAACCGCTGCGCCACCGCCTGCGCGCCGTAAACGACGTCGACCACGTCGCCGACGCTGCGATCGGACTCGGTGCGCCGGTACGCCTCCGTCAGCGCGGCGATCTCGACCTCGGCGCGGCGCAGCTCCTCCTGCCGGTCGACGACGAGGGCGGCGAGCGCGACGGACGGCGGCGAGGCGACGTAGTGCTCCGGGCTGGCGCTGGACCGGGCGGCGAGCCCACGGCGCTCCAGCGACGCCAGCGCCGTCGCCGCCTCGCCGGGCCGGACGCCCAGCCGCGCGGCCAGCGCGGCGACGTCGGCGGACGGCACCGCGACCAGCGCGCGATAGGCGGACTCCTCCACCTCACCCAGCCCGAGCACATCGAACACGATGCCTCCTCTGCCCGCGTGTCGTCGCTGGCGGATACCGGCCATGACGCATTCGCGTCACATTGCATTGTCCCGGATCGTGGCAGATTTACGAATGGTCTGTCTCCTCACGAAAGCGGGGCCGTACCGTGCCTCCCCTCCGCCGCATCGCCGCCGCGCTGACGTTCGCGCTGGCCGCGCTCCCCCTCACCAGCCAGACCGCCGCGCCCGCGGACGACCTGCCGGTGACGCCGTTGCCGCAGATCCCCGACGGCGTCGAGGCCGGCGGCGTCCGCACCGTCACGCTGATCACCGGCGACGTCGCCGTGCTGACGTACGGACGAGGCGGGACGCCGGCCGTGCGGGTGCAGTCCGACGACCCCGGCGGCTACGACGTGCGCACGGAGGGCGACGGCGTCTACGTCATCCCGGCGTCGGCCGAGCAGGCGCTGGCCGAGAACCGCGTCGACCGCCAGCTCTTCAACGTCACCGGGCTGGTCGAACAGGGCTTGGACGACGCCTCCACCAGCAGCATCCCGCTGATCGTCACCTATGCCGGCGGCGACGCAGCCTCCCGCGGCGCCGCCCTCCCCACTGGCACCGAACGGACCACCAGCCTGCCGTCGATCGGCGCCGACGCGATCGATGCGGCCAAGGCCGCCACCGAGGCCGTCTGGAACGCCGTCGTGCCGCAGAGGACGACGTTCGGCCGGCAGGTCGAGAAGATCTGGCTGGACGCGAGGGTCGCGCCGGTGCTGGACGAGAGTGTCCCGTACGTCGGCGCGCCGGAGGCCTGGGCGGCCGGGCTCGACGGCACCGGCAGCACGGTCGCCGTCCTCGACACCGGCATCGACGCGGAGCACCCGGACCTCGCTGAAGCCGTCGTCGCCGCCGAGAACTTCACCACCAGCCCCGACGTCACCGACCACGACGGCCACGGCACCCACGTCGCGTCGACGGTGCTCGGTTCCGGCGCCGCGTCCGGCGGCAGCCACCGGGGCGTCGCGCCGGGCGCGGACCTCCTGGTCGGCAAGGTGCTCGGCGACGACGGCTTCGGCGAGCTGTCGTGGATCATCGCCGGGATGGAGTGGGCCGTGGCCCAGGGCGCCGACGTCGTCAACATGAGCCTGGGCAACACCGAGCTGGGCGCCTGCGACGACCCGATGGCGCAGGCGGTCGACGCGCTGTCGGCGGCGTCGGACACGCTGTTCGTCATCGCGGCCGGCAACCTCGGCGGGCCGGCCGAGACCGTCACCAGCCCCGGCTGCGCCGCCAGCGCGCTCACCGTCGCCGCCGTCGATCTCACCGACGCGACGGCGAGCTTCTCCGGCCGTGGCCCGGTGCCGGTGACGCACGCCGTCAAGCCGGACATCGCCGCGCCGGGCGTGGGCATCACCGCCGCCCGCGCCGGCGGCCGCGGCGACGCCGCGTACACGGACCTCAGCGGCACATCGATGGCCACGCCACACGTAGCCGGCGCGGCCGCCGTGGTCCGGCAGGCGCACCCGGACTGGACCGGCGAGCAGGTGAAGGCCGCACTGCAGAGCACGGTGCGCGCCGGCAGCGACGTCGACGTCTACGAGCAGGGCGCCGGCATCCTCGACGTCGCCACGGCCGCGGCCGCCCACCTGAGCGGGCCGGGCACCGTCGACCTCGGCACGCTGGCCTGGCCGCACGACCCGTCCGAGGCCGTCACCACCGGCGTCGTCTACACGAACACCGGCACCGCCGACGTGACGCTGACGTTCGCGCTGGACGCCCGCGGCGAGAACGGCGCCGAGCTGCCGGCGGCGGCGACCGTCCTCGGCGCCACCGAGCTGACCGTCCCGGCCGGCGGCACCGCCGCACTCCCCGTCACGTTCGACCCGTCCGATCTCGACTACGGGCACTACGGCGCCGTCAGCCTCCGGCTGGTCGCGCGGGCCGGCGACGCGACCGTCGTCACCCCGATCGGTGCCTACGTCGAGCCGCAGCATGTCGACGTCACGTTCCGTGTGCTCGGCCGCGACGGCATGCCGGCCAGCGGCCTCAGCACGCTGGACGTGTTCGACCTGGACAGCATCGCGGCGCAGCGGATCGGCCTCGAGGGCACCGACGTCACGCTGCGGCTGCGCGCCGGGACGTACTCCATCGCCGCGACCGTCGCCACCACCGACCCGGAGACGTTCCAGGTCACCGAGGCGGCGTTCCTGGCCGAACCGGAGCTCGAGCTGATCCGCAACCGGACCGTCACGCTCGACGCCCGCCGCGCGCTGCCGGTGCGGGTCCGCACCGACGAGCCGCTGCGGCTGCACAGCGGCAGCGTGTCGTACGCGCGCATCGTCGACAATTGGATCCTCTCCAACACCAGGTACTTCCGCGACGACCTGCGGACGCTGTACCTGGGCCGCATGTCGGACGTGAGCCGAGGCGACTTCGACGTCACGGAGTCGTGGCTCTACACGACGCCGGACGGCGCGGCCGAGCCGGCCGACTACCACCTGGTCTACCCGCACAGGGGCACGATCACGACGCGCGACGTCAACCACCGCGTCCAGCGAGACCGGCTGGCCCGCATCGACTCGACCTACCACACACCTGGCGCACCCGACCGGTACACGCAGTACGTCGACGCATACAGCACCCAGCGCGAGGCCTACGTCCCGCTCGGCGACGTCGTGCAGTTCCCGGCGCCCGGTACCCGGACGGCGTACGTGACCGCCGACGTGCCGGTGCGGCAGACCGTGGTGCACCCCGACGGCACGCAGTGGTACTGGGGCACGCCGATGTCGTCGGCGACCCGGCCGCTGGAGCCGGGCAGCCGCACCGCGGAGACCTGGTACGGCGCCGGCCTGCGGCCCGCAATCCCGGGCGGTGCCCATGGCCGGTACGACCCGACCGGCCGGGCCGGGAACGTCATCTGGGCGAACCTCCCGGCGTGGGCCGACAGCCAGCCCGGCCACTACGCGTGGAACGGCCTGAACGACCTCGGCAGCACCGAGCTGTTCGCCGACGGCCAGTCGCTGGGCCGGTGGGGGTTCTACGGCCAGGGCCAGTGGGACGTGCCGGCCGCCGAGACCGAGTTCGAGCTGGTCTACGACCTCGTCCGGTTCGACCGCAGCTTCTCGACCTGGACCTCACCGCTGTTCACGCAGACCAGCTGGCGGTTCACGTCGTCGGCGCGGGAGGACGGCGGCGCGCTGCCGCTGCTGTTCCCCGCCTACGACCTCGACGTCGATGCCCAGAACCGGGCGGCGGCGGTGAACGGCTACCGCGTCGAGGTCGGCGTCGAGGCGACACCGTCGTACGCGCGGGGCGCGCTCACCGCGGTAGCCGCCTGGGTCTCCTACGACGACGGCCAGACGTGGACGGAGGTGCCCGCGGCACTCGACGGCGACACCGTCGTCGCGACGGTCGACAACCGGCCGGCCGCCGGCGGTCACGTCTCGTTCAAGGTGGAGCTGACAGACGCTAACGGCGTCGGCGTGACCCAGTGGACGCAGCGGCTCTACGGCGTCGTCTGAGGCCGGATGCCAGGCCGCTCGGGATTCGCCTGCGACACTGTCGCGGACAGTGAGCGCAACCCCGAGGGGCCCGACCCGCCATGGAAATACTCACGTTCCCGATCGTCGCGACCTTCTCGGTCCTGACCGCGCTGGTCTTCGGGCTGATCGCCCAGCGGCTGCTCGGCGTCCGGCTCGGGCTGTTCCGGCTGCTGCTGACCGGTGCGTTCGCGCTGTTCGTCGGCCCGCTGATCATGTACGCGCTGCTCGACCAGTTCACCCTGTCGCCGCGCGGGCTCGCCGACCAGAGCGACGGCCCGGTCGCGTTCTGGTTCGCGCTGCTCGCCGGCGTGCTGACGATCCTCGCGTCGATGGTGCTGCTCGTCATCATCGAGGCGTTCGTGCCGATGGGGTCGCTGCCACCGGCGCTGGTGTGGGGCCGTGGGTTGCTCGGCCGGCTGCGGCGGGCCCGGCGGTACTGGCAGATCGTCGGCATCGCGATGCGGCACGGCCTCGGGTCGTACCTGCGCGGCACCCGCGACCGCGCCCTGGACGCGCCGTCGGGCCGGGCGCAGCTGGGCCGGGCGCTGACGAACACGCTCAACGCCGGCGGCGTCACGTTCGTCAAGCTCGGCCAGATCCTGGCGACACGCCGCGACGTGCTGCCGGCCGAGGTGGCCGACGAGTTGGCCCGGCTGCAGGACGACGCCGCTCCGGTGCCCTGGCCGGACGTCGAACGCGTGCTGGTGGCTGAGCTGAACGCCCCGGTCGAGGACGTCTTCGCCGAGTTCGACCGCGAGCCACTGGCGGCAGCGTCCGTCGGCCAGGTGCACCTCGCCCGCCTGCACAGCGGCGCCGAGGTCGTGGTCAAGGTCCAGCGGCCCGGCATCCGGCCGGTGGTCGAACGCGACCTCGACATCGCCGCGCGGCTCGCCGCCCGGCTGGAGTCCGGCACCCGGTGGGGCCGCCGCATGGCCGTCCGCCCGCTGGCCGCCGGCCTGGCCGAGGCGATCCGTGAGGAGCTGGACTACCGCATCGAGGCGGAGAACATCACCGCCGTGGCGACGGCGCCGAGCCGGCAGCCCGACGTCGTCCTGCCCGAGCCGCACCTCGCGCTGTGCACCGAGCGGGTGCTCGTGATGGACCGGCTGCAGGGCACGCCGCTCAACCGCGCCGACGCTGTCATCCGGCGGCGTGACCTCGACCGCGACGCGTTGGCGACGACGCTGCTGGACTGCCTGCTGCGGCAGATCGTCCTCGACGGCATCTTCCACGCCGACCCGCACGGCGGGAACATCTTCCTGCTCGACGACGGCCGGCTCGGCCTGCTCGACTTCGGCTCCGTCGGCCGGTTGGACGGCGCGCTGCGCGACGCCCTGCAGCGGCTGCTCGTCGGCGTCGACCACGGTGACCCGCTCGCCGTCAGCGACGCGCTGCTCGAGCTGGTGCCGCGCCCCGACGAGATCGACGAGCAGCAGCTGGAGCGCGACATCGGCCGGTTCATGGCCAAGCACACGTCCGGGGCGCCCAGCACCGGCGTGCGGATGTTCGGCGACCTGTTCCGGGTGGTCGCCGACCACGGCCTGGCCATCCCGCCCGAGATCGCCGCGGTCTTCCGGGCGCTCGCGACGGCCGAGGGCACGCTGACCCGGCTCACGCCGAGGTTCGACCTGATCGGCGGCGCCCGCGCGCTGGCCAGCGGCTATGTCGAGGAGCAGTACGGGCCGGAGCACCTCAAGCAGGCGGTCGCCGACGAATTGGCGGCGCTGCTGCCGATCCTGCGCCGGCTGCCGCGCCGCGTCGAGCGCATCGCCAGCGCCGCCGAGCACGGACGGCTGGGCCTCAACGTCCGGCTGCTGGCCGACGAGCGCGACCGCGCCGTGCTCACCACGATGCTGCACGAGGTGCTGCTGACGTTCCTGGCCGCCACGACCGGCATCATGGCGGTGCTGCTGATCGGCACCGATGGCGGGCCGCAGCTCACCGACTCCGTCGGCCTGTACGAGCTGATCGGCTACAACATGCTGGTGATCAGCGCGATCCTCGCGCTGCGGGTGCTGGCGCAGATCTTCCGTCGCGGCTGAGCGGCTACTGCTCGTGCTTGCGGGCCAGCGCGGCCTCCAGGCGCTCGACCTTGCCGGTCATCTCACCGGTGTGGCCGGGCCGGATGTCGGCCTTGAGCACCAGGCTGACCCGGTTGCCGTGCCGGCCGACCGCCTCGCAGGCGCGTTTGACGACGTCCATGCACTCGTCCCACTCGCCCTCGATGGTGGTGAACATCGAGTCGGTGCTGTTCGGCAGCCCGGACTCGCGGACGACGGCGACGGCGTCGGCGACCGCTTCGGACACGGACTCGCCGGTGCCGGACGGTGCGACGGAGAAGGCGATGAGCATGCCACGATCGTAGGCCGGTCAGCGGGCGCCGCAGTCGGCGCACCGGCCGCGGCGGCGCAGCCAGTACGCGAGCGTCCCCCAGCCCAGCGTGACCCCCCACAGCGGCCACAGCAGCGCCGGCCCGACGGCGGCCCACTCCGCCGAGATGATCAGGTCCTCGGCGAGGCCGACCTTGATCAGCCCCAGCCCGCCCGACGTCGCGAGCACCGCCACCACCGACGCCGGGGCGACGGCCAGCCCGACGGGAACCCGCCGGCCGCGCAGCACCGGCACCCAGCGGGGGAACACCTCACCCCAGCCCTGCACCAGGCCGAGCGTCAGCACCGTCCCGACCAGCGCGAACGAGGCCAGCCAGGCGCCGGCCCAGAGCGAGCCGCCGGCCCGGGCCTCGGCGTACTGCTGCTCATCCATGCCCATCGGCACGCCGGCGACCCACACCCACCGCGTCGCCGCGTAGAGCGCCGGGATCGCGGCCGCGACGTACACGGCGACCCGGCCCCAGCGCCGCACCGTCGCCACCCGTGACGTCCGGTCCGACCGGCCACACCGGGCGCAGCTCCCCGCGGTCCGCCGCGCATAGGCGACGGTCGCGGCCGCCCAGAGGAACCCACCGACGAGCGCGACCACCTGGTGCACGTGGTCGACGCCCAGCGCCGCGGCGACATCGGCCCGGATCTCCGCATCGAAGGGTGCGCGGAAGACGATCACCGGCAGGTAGCCCACCAACGCCAGCAGCCGGGTGGTCGGCACCACCACCAGCAGGACCGCCGCCAGCGTCCCGCCGAACCCCACCGCGAACCGCCGCCACCAACGCGGCGCCCGGGCGCCGCGCCGGTCACGTGCCATGACGGCGCCAGTGCCGGCGGCGGCCAGCGCGACCGCGGCGAACAACGGCGCGCCGACGTCGGCCGGCACGTCGCCGAGCAGGGCCATCGCGCTGTTGGGATCCGCTGGATCGATCGGGTAGCCGACGCCGGTGAGCGTCCAGCCCAGCGCCGTCAGCCCGTAGCCGAGCGCCCACAGGGTCGCAGCCCACGGCGCCCACTCCGGCCAGCGCCGCAGCACACCACGGCGGACCGGGATCGCCGGAGCCGGCGCCGTCATCGTCGTCTGGTTCATACGTCGACGATCGCCCGCGGACGGCGGTCCGGGCCTCCCGCCATCCGGTGAACCGTATCCCCCACCCGAGGGACCGCCCTTCCCTCACCCGCCAAAGTTGATCTTGGAGTAACCGTGGAGTTGCTGGGTGATATGTCCGATGAATACCCCGGTTACTCCAAGATCAACTTGGGTGTGGGAGGAAGGGTCAGCGGGGGCTGATGAAGCCGGACTCGTAGGCGGCGATGACGGCCTGGGTGCGGTCGCGGACGCCGAGCTTGGTGAGCACGTTGCCGACGTGCGTCTTCACCGTCTCGACGCCGACGACCAGTTCGGCGGCGATCTCGGCGTTGGACAGGCCGGCCGCCATCAGCCGCAGCACCTCGGCCTCGCGTTCGCTCAGCCCGGCACCGGCCAGCGCGTCGCTGCCGTTCGTGCCGTGCGACGCGGCGAGGCTGCGGATGGCGGCCGGGAACAGCAGCGAGTCGCCGCGGGCCACCGTCCGGACCGCCTGCACGATCTGCTCCGGCCGGGCCCGCTTGAGCAGGAACCCGTGCGCACCGGCCCGCAGCGCCTCGTACACGTAGTCGTCGTTCTCGAACGTGGTGACGACGAGGATACGCGGGGGGTCGTCGCGGCGGCTGAGCAGGCGGGTCGCCTGGATGCCGTCGACGGCGGGCATCCGCACGTCCATCAGCACGACGTCCGGGCGGGACCGGCTCACCAGCGGTCCTACCTCGGCGCCGTCGGCCGCCTCGTCGACGACACGCAGGTCGGGCTCGGCGTCGATGATGGCTCGCAGCCCGGCCCGCACCAACGGCTCGTCGTCGACCAGCAGCACGGTGATCCTGTTCCCTTGAGGGCCTCGCGGTTGCTTGGGACCTCGCGGTCGGCCTTGGGGCTCGAGCTCGTCCGTCACCGGCCCTCCCCCGCCC
>NZ_SMLB01000001.1 GCF_004349105.1 Jiangella aurantiaca | reverse complement strand
CCACCCGCACCGCGCCCCGCCGCGCCGGCGGCGGACCGCCCGGCCAGGCCACGGCCGGCGCGCTGGCCGCCTGCCTCGCCGTCGCCGCTGTGCTCGGGTTCGCCGGCGGCGCCTGGTTCGGCTCCCGCCCCGACGACGGCGAGCAACCCGGCGACGCGCGCAGCTCGGACCCCGGCATGTCGGCGCCGGGCGAGCCCGCACCCGAAGAGGGCCTGACGCTCACCGCCGACCCGGTCAGCGTCGCGCCGAACGACCTGATCGCGCTGGCCGGGACGCTCGAGCCGGTCGAGGCGGGCGTCCAGGTGACGCTGCAGCACAAGGTCGGCGACGGCGAATGGCAGGACTACCCCTCCAGCCGGCCCATCACCCTCACCACCCGCGCGGATGGCACGTTCAGCGGCTCCGTCGCCACCGACGCGCCCGGCCCGAACCTGTTCCGCGTCGTCAGCGTCGACGCCGAGGAGATGGTCTCGAACGAGATCGAGGTCACCGTCGCCGGCTGAGGCAGCGTCAGCCGAGCCGCGACGCCAGCTCCGCCGCCGCCTCGACCACCCGCGGCCCGACGGTGTCGTCGTCCAGCGCACCGAGCGCGATGACGCCGACGCTCGCCTCGACGCCGGGCACGCCGAGCACCGGCGCGGCCACGCCGCTGGCGCCGGTCTGCAGCTCGCCCGTCGTGCTGACGAAGCCCCGCGAACCCTCCCGCCCGGCGAGGACGGCCCGGCCGGCGGCGCCGCGCTCCAGCGGGTGCCGCGAGCCGACCCGGTAGGCGACGTGGTAGTCGGTGCGGGTCGGCTCGACCACCGCGACGGCCAGTGCCTCGGCGCCGTCGGCGATGGTGAGGTGTGCCGTCGCGCCGACGTCCTCGGCGAGCGCACGCAGCACGGGCTGCGCCACCTGCCGCAGCGACGGCTGCACGCTGCCGGCCAGCGTCAACACGCCGAAGCCGACGCTGAACCGGCCGCCGGCGACCCGGCGCACCAGGCCGTGCTGCTCCAGCGTCGCCAGCAGGCGGTAGACGATCGTGCGGTTGACGCCCAGGACGGCGGACGCCTGGGCGACGGTGAGCCCGTCGCTCGCCCCGGACAGGATCTCGAGCAGACGGAGGCCGCGATCGAGCGTCTGCGAGATCTCCACCACGGCGACAACCATAGAGGTTCGCCGGTGCCCGGTCCGGAGGCCCGTTTCGCGCGTACTGTGTCACGCAGATGACAATCGCGCTTCGCCAGCACGGAAAGGTCGGTCCGTCGATGAAGAAGCTGATCAACTCCCCCGACTCGGTCATCGCCGACGCTCTGCGCGGCGTGGCCGCTGCCCACCCGTCGCTCGCCGTCGACCTGGAGAACCGGGTCGTCTCGCGAGCCGCCGGCGCGACACCGGGCAAGGTGGGACTGGTCTCGGGTGGGGGCTCCGGACACGAACCGCTGCACGGCGGCTACGTCGGCTACGGCATGCTCGACGCCGCGGCGCCCGGTGAGGTCTACACGTCACCGGTGCCCGACCAGATCCTCGCCGCCACAAGGGCCGCCGACAGCGGTGCGGGCGTGCTGCACATCGTCAAGAACTACACCGGCGACGTGCTCAACTTCCGCATGGCGGCCGAGCTGGCCGAGGACGAGGACACCCGCGTCGTCAGCGTCGTCACGAACGACGACGCCGCCGTCGAGGACTCCACCTACACGGCCGGCCGCCGCGGCGTGGGCGGCACCGTGTTCGTCGAGAAGATCGCCGGCGCCGCCGCCGAGGAGGGCGCCGACCTCGACACCGTCGCGCGCATCGCCACGCACGTCAACGAGGTGACGCGGTCGTTCGCCATCGCGCTGCACGCCGGCACCGTCCCGGCGGCGGGCAAGCCGGGCTTCGACCTCGCCGAGGACGAGGTCGAGCTGGGCGTGGGCATCCACGGCGAGCCCGGCCGCGAGCGCGGCGCCATGGCGCCGGTGCGCGAGCTCGTCGGCTACTCCCTCGACGTCATCCACGCCGACCGGCCCATCTCCGGCGACGTCCTGGTGATGCTGAACGGCCAGGGCGGCACGCCGCTGATCGAGCTGTACGGCGCGTTCGCCGAGGCCGCCGCCTGGATCGAGGGCCACGGCGGACGGGTCGCGCGCAGCCTGGTCGGCAACTACATCACCAGCCTCGACCAGGAAGGCTTCTCGATCACCGTGATGTCGCTGGACGACGAGCTGCTGCGGCTGTGGGACGCTCCGGTGTCGACGCCTGCGCTGCGCTGGGGACGGTGAGCATGGCGTTCGACACGGAGACGGCGACGGCCTGGATCACCGCGGCCGAGGCCGCCGTCAAGACCGACGAGGCGCGACTGACCGGCCTCGACGCCGCCATCGGCGACGGCGACCACGGCGCCAACATGGTCCGCGGACTGGCCGCCGGGCTGACCAACATCGCGGAGCGGGGACCCACGACACCGGGCGACGTCCTGGTCGCCGCCGGCCGCGGCATCGTCGCCAAGACCGGCGGCGCGGCCGGCCCGCTGTACGGCAGCGCGTTCCGCCGCGCTGGGAAGGCGCTCGGTGACGCGTCCTCCGTCGAGGCGGCGGAGCTGGGCGCGGCACTGGAGGCCGCGCTGACGGCGATCAAGGAACTGGGCGGCGCGGACGAGGGCGACAAGACGATGATCGACGCGCTCGCACCGGCGGTCGCCGCCTTCCAGGCGGTCGCCGCCGACGGCGGGCCGATCGCCGCGGCCGCCGCGGCCGCGGCCGACGCCGCCGAACAGGGGCTGGCCGCGACCGTCCCCCTGCAGGCGCGCAAAGGCCGGGCCAGCTACCTCGGTGCCCGCAGCATCGGCCACGAGGACCCCGGCGCCGCGTCGACGGCGCTGATCCTGCGCGCGCTGGCGGAGGTCACGGCGTGACGGTCGGCATCGTGCTGGTCTCGCACAGCCCGGCGGTCGCCGGTTCCGTCGCCGAGATGGCGGCGGAGCTGGCCGGCCCGTCGGTCGCCATCCGCCCCGCCGGCGGCACCGACGACGGCCGGTTCGGCACCAGCATCGAGCTGATCGCGGCCGCCGTGAACTCGGCCGACAGCGGCGACGGCGTCTGCGTGATCATGGACATGGGCAGTTCGGTCCTGACGGCGAAGACGCTGCTCGAAGACCTGGCCGACGAGGACGACGCCCCGGCCGTGCGGCTGGCCGACGCCCCGTTCACCGAGGGCGCGGTCGCGGCCGCCGTCCTCGCATCGACTGGGCAGGACCTCGAGGCCGTCGCCGTCTCCGCCGAGAGCGCCTGGTCGATGCGGAAGCTCTGATCCACCCTGGGCGGCCCGCGGATCGGGCGGTCTTGACCGCTCTTCCGCGCGAGTGCAGTATTTCACACATCACAGGTCACACCGGTCTATGACGGACTCAGACGCTGTTGTTAACGCTCACACCTGCACCACCGCGGCCAATGAAGGCCGGAACGAGGAGGCGAGATGAGCAAGAGATTCTCCCGACGCGACGCGCTTCGCCTGGGCGCCATGGCGGCGGCCGCACCGGCGGCGGCGTCCGCCGTCGCCGCCGCGGTCGCCCCTGCCGCGACCGCCGCCGGCACCGCCACCATCCCGGGCGGCGCCCCGCGGCCGGGCTGGACGTCGGACGTGTGGGAGGTCGCGCCGTTCGCGCTGAACCAGGTCACCCTGGGTGACGGAATCTACAAGCAGAAGCGCGACCGGATGCTCGACTACGCCCGCAACTACCCGGGCGCCGGCGACGTGCTGGCCGGACCGGACCGGATGCTGCACCTGTTCCGGGCCAACGCCGGGCTACCGGCGCCGGGCACCTGGCCGGGCGGCTGGGACACCCCGAACCACCTGCTTCGCGGCCACTTCTCCGGCCACTGGATGACGATGCTCGCGCAGTGCTGGGCCGCCACCGGTGAGGAGATCTTCCTGACCAAGCTCGACTACATCGTCGCGGAGCTGGCGAAGGTGCAGGACGCGCTCGACCAGCGCAACTTCGGCCGTGTCACCGGCCGGTTCGGCAACGCCGTCAGGCTCAGCGACCCGCACCCGAACCAGTTCGTCACGCTACCGGCCGGCCTCCCCACCGGGCTCACCGACTTCACGTTCGCCGCCTGGGTGAACCCGGGCGCGAACCAGACGAACGCCCGCATCCTCACCCTCGCGACGAGCTCGCGCGTCTACCTCGCCCTCACCTCACGCGTCTCCGCCGACGTCGGCCCGCGGTTCGCGCTCACCGTCGATGGCGGCAGCGCCGAGCAGCGCATCGACAGCGCCGTCCAACTGCCGCTCGACACCTGGTCACACGTCGCCGTCACCCTGCGGGGCGGCACCGGACGGCTGTACGTCAACGGTGCCGAGGCCGGCGTCAACACCGCCATGACGATCACCCCGGCGGCCCTGGGCGACACCGTCGGCAACTGGATCGGCCGCTCCACCAGCAACGACCACGCGCTCCTCAACGCCGCCGTCGACGACGTCCAGCTGCACGGCCGCGCGCTGGATGCGGCCGAGATCCAGGCGCTGGCCACCGCCACCACCGACCCGACCGGCGGGGTCGACGGCGCCGCGCTGCTGGCCCGTTGGACCTTCGACGACGAGGGCCAGAGCGCGCCGGACGTGTCGGGGCATGGCCGCGACGCCACCATCGTCGGCACCGGCTACCCCGGCTACCTGGCCGCCTTCCCGGAGGGCCAGTTCATCCGGATCGAGCCACCGATGGTGCAGCCGAACAGCGGGCCGAACGCCGTCTGGGCGGTCTGGTACACCCACCACAAGATCATGCGTGGACTGCTCAACG
This sequence comes from Jiangella aurantiaca, assembly GCF_004349105.1. Taxonomy (GTDB): domain Bacteria; phylum Actinomycetota; class Actinomycetes; order Jiangellales; family Jiangellaceae; genus Jiangella; species Jiangella aurantiaca. The sequence goes on along the minus strand of NZ_SMLB01000001.1, from coordinate 357,547 downwards.
CCTACGACCTCACCGGCAACGAGGACGCGCTGCCGATCCTGTTCCGCATGGGCGAGTGGGTGTACAACCGGCTCAGCCGCATCTCCCCCGCCGACCGCGACCGCATGTGGAACACCTACAGCGCAGGCGAGGCAGGGTCGATGAACGAGGTCATGGCCGAGCTCGCGACGCACACGACGGACGCCGCGCAGCGCGAGCGGTTCATCGAAGCCGCCAAGATGTTCACGTTCAGCACCCTGTTCAACGCGACCATCAACCAGGACGACCAGCTGAACGGCCGGCACGCGAACCAGTACATGGCGCCGAACATCGGCTACCTGCGCATCTTCGAGTCCACCGGCGAGGAGAGCTACCACACGGCCGCCCGCAACTTCTGGGGCATGGTGGTGCCGCATCGCACGTTCAGCAACGGCGGCGCCGGACGGAGTGAGCACTTCCGTGCCCGCGGCGACATCACCTCGGGTTTCACGTCCAACAACGACCCGCGGCACGCCGAGACCTGCTGCGCCTACAACATGCTCCGGCTCACCCGGAACCTGTTCTTCCACGAGCCCGAGCCGGCGCTCATGGACTTCTACGAGAAGGCGCTGCACAACCAGATCCTCAGCTCGCGTCGCGACGTCGACAGCGTCACCGCGACCGAGGTGACGTACCACCAGAACATGTGGCCGGGCCGGTCGCGGCGCATCGGCAACACCGTCGAGTACAGCCGGTACGGCGGCAACGGCAGCTGCTGCAACGGCACCGGCACGGAGAGCCACACGAAGTACCAGGAGACGGTGTTCTTCCGGTCCTCCGACGGGTCGGCGCTGTACCTGAACCTGTTCATCCCGGCGACGCTCACCTGGCCGGAGCGCGGCTTCGTCATCGCGCAGGAGACGGCGTTCCCGGCCGCCGGCTCGACCCGGCTGCGGTTCGTCAGCGGCAGCGGCCGGCTCGACCTCGAGCTGCGGGTCCCGGGCTGGGCGCGACAGGGATACGCCGTCGCCGTCAACGGTGTCGACCAGGAGGTCGAGGCGACGCCGACGTCGTACGTCACCGTCAGCCGCAACTGGAAGGCGGGCGACGTCGTCGAGATCTCGATGCCGCTGAGCTTCCACGTCGACAAGGCGATCAACGACAAGTCGGTGCAGTCGATCATGTACGGGCCGACGCTGATGGTCGTGCGCGACGCGACCCCGAGCTACCGCGAGTTCACCTTCTTCCCGCAGGTCGGGTTGAACGGCGACCTCGGCGCGGCGATCCAGCCGACCGACGCGTCGATGCACTTCACCACGCACGGCTACCTGCTGGCGCCGTACTACGTCGCCGACCCGGTGCCCGGCGAGTTCAACCCGTTCCACCCGTACGTCAGGCGGGTCGAGCCGGAGGTGGTGTTCCGGTCGCAGCGCACCGGCGTGCCGAACGACGCGGTCCGCGACGCCGACGGCGAGACGTTCCTCGACCGCGTGTGGGACGCGGCGCCGTTCGCCGACCACGGCGCGTTCGTCCGCCGCGTCGAGGCGGTCTCGAAGGAGTGGGCCGACGCCGGCCGGCACACGCGGCAGCAGCGCCAGGCCATCATCATGGCGGCCGCCCGGGCGAAGAGCGAGCTGTAACCCGCACAGACGTCGGGTGGATCACCGGCGACCCAGAACCCGGTGATCCACCCGCGGCCACCCCTAGCCCCAAGGCCGACCGCCAGGTCCCAGGCGGCGGCGAGTCCCACAAGGGAAGGGAACCAGTCAGAACTGCTCCTCCTCCGTGGAGCCCTTGAGGGCGAGCGTGTCGCTGTCCGGGTTGAGCGCCGTCGACACCAGGTCGAAGTAGCCGGTGCCGACCTCGCGCTGGTGCCGGGTCGCGGTGTAGCCGAGCCGCTCGGCGGCGAACTCGCGCTGCTGCAGGTCGACGTACGCCGTCATCGCGCTCTCGGCGTACCGCCGGGCGAGGTCGAACATGCCGTAGTTGAGCTGGTGGAACCCGGCCAGCGTGATGAACTGGAACCGGTAGCCCAGCTCGGCGAGGTCGCGCTGGAAGGTCTCGATCTCGGCGTCGTCGAGGTGCGCCTTCCAGTTGAACGACGGCGAGCAGTTGTAGGCCAGCACCTTGTCCGGGTACTGCTCGCGCACCGTCTCGGCGACCTTGCGAGCCAGCGCGAGGTCAGGGGTGCCGGTCTCGACCCACAGCAGGTCGGCGTACGGCGCGTAGGCCAGCGCCCGGGCCAGCACCGGCTCGACGCCCGAGCGGGTCCGGTAGAACCCCTCGGGCGTCCGCTCGCCGGTGAGGAACGGCTGGTCGATCGGGTCGACGTCGCTGGTGATCAGCTCCGCGGCCAGGGCGTCAGTGCGGGCGACGATGATCGTCGGCACGCCGGCGACGTCGGCGGCCAGCCGGGCGGCGCTGAGGGTGCGGATGTGCTGCGACGTCGGCACCAGGACCTTGCCGCCAAGGTGGCCGCACTTCTTCTCCGACGCCAGCTGGTCCTCGTAGTGCACGCCCGCGGCGCCGGCCGCGATCAGCGCCTTGGCCAGCTCGTACGCGTTCAGCGGCCCGCCGAACCCGGCCTCGGCGTCGGCGACGATCGGCGCCAGCCAGTCGAATCCGGGGTCCGCGCCCTCGGCGTAGGTGATCTCGTCGGCGCGCAGCAACGCGTTGTTGATCCTGCGGACGACGGTCGGCACCGAGTTGACCGGGTAGAGGCTCTGGTCCGGGTAGGTGTTGCCGGACGTGTTGCCGTCGGCCGCGACCTGCCAGCCCGACAGGTAGATCGCCTTCAATCCGGCCCGGACCATCTGGACGGCCTGGTTACCGGTGATCGCGCCCAGCGCGGCCACGTGCTCGGGCTGGTGCAGCAGCTCCCACAACCGCTCGGCACCGCGGCGGGCGAGCGTGTGCTCCTCGCGGACGCTGCCGCGCAGGCGCACGACGTCCTCGGCGGTGTAGGTGCGGCGCACGCCCGACCAGCGGGGGTCGGTCGCCCACTGCTCGGCGAGGGCGGCGGCCTCGGCGGCCTGACGGTCCGCCGGCGCGGCGCCGGTGTGGGGGTGGGGGTCGAGTGTTGTCGTCATGCTCACTCCCGGTTCGGTGAATTGCTGACGTCTTCCACCGTGCGGGCCACTCGGAGGGCCGATCCACCGCTATCGTGGGTGAAAATTCGCCGAATTTCACCGAACGGCCAATTTCACTGATATGGGGAGAGCATGGCCGATCTCGACCTCGTCACCCTGGGCCGCCGCATCCGGCACGCCCGGAAGGGCGCCGGGCTCACGCTCGGCGCGCTCGCGTCCGCCGTCGACCGCGCGCCGTCGCTGCTCTCACAGATCGAGAACGGACGGCGCGAGCCGCGGCTGACACTGCTGCAGGCCATCGCGACGGCGCTCGGCGTCGACGTCGCCGACCTGATGAAGCCGGAGCCGCCGTCACACCGGGCGGCGTTGGAGATCGCGCTCGAGCATGCACAGGCCGACCCGCTGTACTCATCACTCGGGCTGCCCCACGTGACGGCCGGCAGCGCGACGCCGACAGACGTGCTCGAGTCGCTGGTCGGGCTGCACCGCGAGCTGCGGCGGCGGGCCACCGAGCAGGCCGCCACCCCCGAGGAGGCGCGCCGGGCCAACGCCGAGCTGCGCCGGCAGATGCGCGACCGCGGCAACTACTTCGCCGAGATCGAGCAGGTCGCGGCCGGCATCTCCCGCGCCGTCGGGCACGACGGCGGCCCACTCACCGAGCGCGGGGTCGGCGAGCTGACGGCGCACCTGGGCTTCACCCTGCACCGGGTCGCCGACCTGCCGCGCGCCACCCGCTCGATCACCGACCTCGAGGACCGCCGCATCTACCTGCCCGCGACCGGCCGGGGCGGGCACGACCCGCGGACCATCGTGCTGCAGACGATCGGCCACTTCGCGCTGGGCCACCGCGAGCCGGCCGACTACGCCGACTTCCTGCGCCAGCGGGTCGAGACCAACTACTTCGCCGCGGCGCTGCTGATGCCCGAGACGGCGGCGGTGAGCTTCCTGCAGCGCGCCAAGGCCCGGCGCGAGCTGGCCATCGACGACCTCCGCGACGTGTTCGCCGTCTCCTACGAGACCGCCGCACACCGGTTCACCAACCTCGCCACCCACCACCTCGGGCTGCCGGTGCACTTCATGCGGGTCGGCGAGGACGGCGTCATCTACAAGGCGTACGAGAACGACGACGTCACGTTCCCCACCGACGTCACCGGCGCCATCGAGGGCCAGCTGGTCTGCCGGTTCTGGGCCGCCCGGGCGGTGTTCGCCGCGCCGGACCGGTACGCCACCCACCACCAGTACACCGACATGGGCCGCGGCACGTACTGGTGCACCACGCACGTCGAGAGCACACCCGAGGGCGACTTCGCCATCGACATCGGCGTGCCGTACGCCCACTCGAAGTGGTTCCAGGGCCGCGAGACCACCGTCCGGGCCACGTCGGGCTGCCCCGATCCGTCCTGCTGCCGGCGCCCGCCGGCCGCGCTGGCCGGCCGCTGGGCCAGCCGCGCCTGGCCCAGTGCACGGGTCCACTCGCACCTCCTGGCAGCATTGCCGCCAGGCACGTTTCCGGGGGTCGACAGCACCGACGTCTACACCTTCCTGGAGCGACACTCCGGAGCCGAATCCGATTAACCGGACATTCTTCTGAAATCTGGTGACAGACCCGCAAACTGTCGGTAGGTTCTGCTGTTACTCGGCTGGCGCGATCCGCCGGCTCCGGGCGACAGAGGGGATCCGCAGTGACGAGTCAACCCAGCCGACGCGCCGTCCTGGCGCTCGGTGCCGCCATCGTCGTGACGCCCGTCGTCACCACCGCCGCCAACGCCGCCGGCCACCCCGTCCGGCCCGTCACCCGGCTCACCGCCGCATTCACCGCGGCCGCCCGCCGGCACGGTGTCCCCCGCGACCTGCTGGTCGCACTCGCGTACACCGTCACCCGCATCGACGACCACGCCGGCCGGCCCAGCCAGGCCGGCGGCTACGGCGTCATGCACCTGATCAGCAACCCGAGCACCAACACGCTGGGCACAGCCGCCGCACTCACCGCCCGCGGCGTGGACGAGCTGAAGACCGACGTCGCGGCCAACGTCGACGGCGCCGCCGCACTGCTGCGCTCGCTGGCCGACGACGCCGGGCTGGCCGCCGCCGACCGCGGCCGGGTCGACGCCTGGTACGAGCCGGTCGCCCACTACTCCGGCTACGCCGACGCCTCAGTCGCCCGGCTCGAAGCGGACACCGTGTACGAGACGCTGGAGCGCGGACTTTCCTTGCAGGCAGGCGGCGAGACGTTCACCGTCTCGGCACGGCCGGTCGCCCCGGAGTACGGCGCGTTCGCCGCCGTACCTACGCTGGAGCAGCGGTTCGCCGTCATGACCGACGATTACCCGCCGGCCCGCTGGGTAGCCGCCAACTCCGGTAACTACCGCGTCGCCAACCGGCCCAATGACTACGCGATCGACCGCGTTGTCATCCACACCGTCCAGGGCTCGTACGCCGGCTGCATCTCCTGGTTCCAGAACCCCAGCGCGAACGTGTCCGCCCACTACGTCGTCCGCTCGTCCGACGGCGAGGTGACGCAGATGGTCCGCAACAAGGACGTCGCCTGGCACGTCGGCACCACCAACAACCGCTCCATCGGCATCGAGCACGAGGGCTGGGTGAACGACCCCGCCTGGTACACCGAGGCCATGTACCGGTCGTCGGCCGCGCTGACCCGGCACGTCTGCGACCGGTACGGCATCCCACGCGACCGCACCCACGTCATCGCGCACAGCGAGGCCCCCGGCGCGACGCACACCGACCCCGGCCCGAACTGGGACTGGAACCGGTACATGAGCTACGTCAACGGTGGCGGCGGCGAGCCATCGTGGAGCGTTGTCGTCGACAACGGCGGCGCGTTCACAGCCGGCGCCAACTGGGTGACTGCGTCGGCGCCCGGCCAGTACGGCAGCAACCACCGGCACGCCCAGCCGGTGCTGGCCAGCGACCCGGCGTGGTTCAGCGCCGACATCCCAGCGGCCGGCACCTACCGGGTCGAGGTCTGGTACCCGCAGGACCCGGCCAACAACTCCCGCACGCCGTACATCGTCGCCACCACCAGCGGCAACCAGACGGTCTACGTCGACCAGCGCAACAACGGCGGCCGATGGGTCTCCATCGGCACGTTCTCGCTGGCCACCGGCAACCACCAGGTGGTCGGCGTCAGCCGCTGGACGTCGACGGCCGGCTCCATCGAAGCCGACGCCGTCCGCATTTCCCGCTGAACGTTCTGGCGCAAGGGGCGCCCCGGAGCCCCGGCGGACGCCCCGCGGCCTGATCCCCCCTGACGGTCGCGGGGCGGCCGCCCTCGTCCCGGGGTAGCAGCAGCCGTCCCGAAGTGCCTCGATAGCCTCGTAGCCGCGTCCGTTCTGGCAATGGAGTCTCCGGTGAGCCTGTCCGATATCCAAAACGACGAGGCGTTCCTGCACATGTCGGCTGGCGGCCGTGGCCCGAGGTCGAGCCGTTCATCGGCGAACACTACGAGGCGATGGAGCGGGCCCACGAGCAGCTCATCGCCGCGACGCCGCTCACCCTCGCCGACGCGGTGACCCTCGACGGCAGTGACCAGGAGACCACCGCGGACAACGGCGCGGTGACCATCGCCGTCAGCACTGACTGACGCGCTCCGGTGTCGGTCGCCGGTCCCTGGGAACGTCAGCCGCGGGCGATGGCCCAGGCGCGGATGGTGTCGATGCGCTCCTGGATCTCCGCCGCCGTGGCGAGCGCCGCGGGCGGACCGCCGCAGGACTTGCGCAGCTCGGTGTGGATGACGCCGTGCGGCTTGCCGGTGCGGTGGTGCCAGGCGCCGACCAGCCCGTTCAGCTCGCGCCGGAGCACCGAGATCTGCTCGAACATCGCGGCGTCGCGTTCGCCGTGGCCGTTCGCCGCCGCACCGCCCTCTGCCCCGCGGTCGCCGTCGTCCGCCGTGGCAGTGGCGCGGGCGGCCTGCTGCTCGGCCTGCCGGCGGCGCAGCAGCGCAGCCACCTGGTCGGGCTCGAGCAGGCCGGGGATGCCGAGGTAGTCGGCCTCCTCGGCCGAGCCGGCCCTCGCCTGGGTGCCGAACTCGCCGCCGTCGTAGAGGACGCGGTCGAAGGACGCGTCGGAGCCGAGGGCCTCGAACGGGCCTAGCTCCTCGCCGTCGCCGGGCTCCTCGCGCTGAGCGGCCTGCATGAGCGCCTCTTCGGCGGCCAGCGGGTCGTCGTCGGCGCCGGGCGGCGTGCCGAGGACGTGGTCGCGCGACACCTCCATCTCGCCGGCGTACGAGAGCAGCGACGGCACCGTCGGCAGGAAGATCGACGCGGTCTCGCCGCGCTTGCGGACGCGGACGAACCGGCCGACCGCCTGGGCGAAGAACAGCGGCGTCTGGGTGGCCGTCGCGTAGACGCCGACCGCGAGCCGGGGCACGTCGACGCCCTCGGAGACCATGCGGACGGCGACCATCCAGCGGCTGTCGCCCTCGCTGAACCCGGCGATCTTCTTCGACGCCTTCGGCTCGTCGGACAGCACGACGGTGGGCGACTCGCCGCACACCCGCTTGAGCAGTGCCGCGTACGCCCGGGCGGACTCCTGGTCGGTGGCGATGACCAGCCCACCGGCGTCGGGTACGTGCCGGCGCACCTCGGTGAGCCGGGTGTCGGCGGCCTGCAGGACCGACGGGATCCAGTCGCCGTGCGGGTCGAGCGCGGTGCGCCAGGCCTGCGCGGTGATGTCCTTGGTGAGCGGCTCGCCCAGCCGCGCCGCGACCTCGTCGCCGGCCCGCGTCCGCCAGCGCATCTCGCCGGAGTAGGCGAGGAACAGCACCGGCCGGACGACGCCGTCCTTGAGCGCCTCGGCGTAGCCGTAGGAGTGGTCGGCGACGCTGCGCGGGATGCCCTGGACGTCAGGCGCGTAGGTGACGAACGGGATCGGGTTGATATCGGACCGGAACGGCGTGCCCGTCAGCGCCAGCCGCCGCGCCGCCGGCTCGAACGCCTCGCGCGTCGCCTCGCCCCAGGACAACGAGTCGCCGGCGTGGTGCACCTCGTCGAGGATGACCAGCGTGCGGCGGTTCTCGCAGCGGGCGCGGTGCAGCATGGGGTGCGCGGCGACGCCGGCGTAGGTGACGGCGACGCCGGTGAAGTCGCGGCTGGTGCGGGCCGTGCGGCCGCTGAACGCGGGGTCGACGGTGATGCCCACCTTGTCCGCGGCCTCGGCCCACTGCCGCTTCAGGTGCTCGGTGGGCGCGACGATGGTGAGCTGGTGGACGACCTTGCGGGCCAGCAGTTCCGCGGCGATACGCAGCGCGAACGTCGTCTTGCCCGCACCTGGCGTGGCGACGGCGAGGTAGTCGCGCGGATCGCGCGTGAGGTAGTCCTCGAGCGCCGCCGCCTGCCAAGCACGCAGGCGCCCCGCGGTTCCCCACGGGGCACGATCGGGATAGGCAGGAGGCAGGTGTTCAGCGGCCGAAGTGCTCACACATCTCCCGTGACGTCGACGTCCATGTTCTGACGCGGCCCATCGGCAGCACTGCCGACACCGACGGCGCCCAGGGCCGGGCGGCGACCCGCGCACCCGTCGAGCCTAACGGCCGGGACCGACGGCCGCGGCCGGGACGCGCGCAGTCTCACGCCGTCGGCTCCGCGGCGGGACCCGGGGGCGGTGGCCCTGCCGTCATGCCGGTCGGCGCGGCGTCCGACGGCGCGCGGACCCGGCCGGCGGCCCACGCGCCGAACAGCGCCAGGACCGCCATGACCGCGATGATCACCAGGTACACCCAGTGGTCGACGGTGGTCTGGGCGATCGACTCAGCGTGCCCGGTGCCGAAGATCGTCCCGGCCAGCCCGACGAACGTCGCCGTGAACAGCGCATCGCTGACCTGCAGCGCCGCGGAGTTCGCGCCGTGCTCCTCGACCGGCGACAGCTGGAAGAGCAGCACGCTCATGCTGGCCGTCGCGATGCCCATGCCGAAGGCGCCGATCACCCAGCCGAACATCACGACGTACGGCGGCACCGCCTCGACCAGCGCCAGCGAGACGCTGCCGATCGCCGCCGCGACGAACAGCCCGCCGGCCCGGACCAGCAGGTAGCGCGGCGCGACCGTGCGGGTGCGGCCCTGGTACCAGGAGCCGGTCGCCCAGCCCAGCGCGCCGCCCGTCAGCGACAGCCCGGCGAGTGTCGACGACAGCCCGCGCTCGGCGACCAGCAGCAGCGGCAGGAACGTCTCGGTGCCGAAGAACGCGCCCGCGTAGATGCCGCGCAGCGCGACGACGGTGGGGAGCCCGCGGCGCAGCGCGATGGTGCCCGGCGGCAGCAGCTTCGGCACGCTCGGCACCATCAGCGCCAGCGCGACGGCGGCCACCGCGATCGCGAGGAGGTCCGCGCGCGAGCCGGCGTACTGCAGCAGGCCCACGCCGACCGCGGCCGCCAGCGCGAACCGCTTCCGCCCGGCCCGCCGTGTCGCGCCACCCGGCGGCGGCCCGTCGACCGCCTTCGTCGAGGGCAGCGCGAGGAACACCGGGATCAGCACCAGCGGCGCGATGCCGAGGAACACCCACCGCCACGACAGCTCGTCCGTCAGCAGGCCCGCGACCAGCGGCCCGACGATCGAGGGGACCACCCAGGCGGCCGCCATGCCGGCGAAGATCTTCGGCCGCAGCCGCTCCGGGTAGGCCCGTCCGACCACCACGTACAACGCGACGATGACCAGCCCGCCGCCGAGCCCCTGGATCGCCCGTCCGGCCAGGAACGGCCACATCGACTGCGCCGACCCGGCCAGCAGCAGGCCTACGGTGAAGGCGCCTGTGCCCAGGATCAGTGGCAGCCGCGGGCCGGTGCGGTCGCACAGCTCGCCGGAGACGACCATGGCGAACAGGCTGGTGGTGAAGAACGCCGAGAACGCGAACGCGTAGAGCGCCATGCCGTCGAGCTCGGGCACCGCGGTCGGCATCGCCGTCGCGACCGCCATCGACTCGAACGCGACGAACACCACCGCCGACACGATCCCGATCGACAGCCGCCGGTACGCCGGGCCGAGGATTCCCTGCGCCACCTCGTCGCCCGACTGCTCTGTCACGAGCGAATCATAGCGACGCTACAGACATGCGCGGTTCGTCCTCCCGGTCCGTAGACTGGCCGTGTGAGCACTCAGCTGACCCCCGGCACCGAGACCATCGAGGATCGCCGCACCCAGCCCTCCAGCGGCGACGGCGACCACGAGCGGTTCTCGCACTACGTGCCCAAGGACAAGCTCACCGACGCCATGATCAACGGGACGCCCGTCATCGCCCTCTGCGGCAAGGTGTGGGTGCCCAGCCGCGACCCCCAGAAGTACCCGGTCTGCCCGCAGTGCAAGGAGATCTGGGAGTCCATGAAGCCCGGCGGCGGCGAGAAATCCTGATCGTCGTGTCACATTCGGGTCGCTAGAAGCACCCATAGGAGGTGTGAGAGCGACAACGACGACGGCGTCCGGATCCGGCCGTGGGTGAACGGCCGATCCGTGCGGCCGTCCAGTCACTGACGTCCCTGCGCACCGCCGCCGGCGCGGACTTCCGCGCGTTGCGAGCGGCGGTGGTCGGCCGTGCGGAGGCCGCCGTGCGGGCTGCTGCCGCCGTCGCGGCCGTGGGGCCGGCGGTCGCGGAGCTGGCCCGGCCCATGGCGACCGTCGCCGACGAGGCGGCCGAGGCGACCCTCCACGCGCTCGACGCCGAGGTGGGGCGGCTCCTCGCGTTGCTCCACGACACCCCGCCGCCGGGCCGCCGGCCACCGTTCGTCGCCCCCTCGCCGTCGGTGGCCGGCGGTCCACCCGTCCCCGTCCCCGGGCTGGCGCCGGAGCCCGAGCTCACCGACGGCGTCCGGTACGCCGAGCACCCGCTCACGCCGCCGGCCGCCGTCGGTGCCGGGTTCGCCCGGCAGGGCAGCATCAGCGACTGCCACTTGGTCGCCGCCCTTTGCGCGGTGGCCGATCGGGCGCCGTGGCTGCTGCCGGCCGTGTCCGCGGGCGACGACGCCGTGCTGGTCGACGTGCCGGGGCGGCGGTACCGGCTGCGGCCGACGCTTCCGGTCGATGCTGGCGGCGGGCGCCTCGCGTACGCCCACTCCCCCGACGGCTCGACGCTGGTGCCGTACGTCGAGAAGGCATTCGCCGTCTACGGCGGCGGCTACACCGCACTCGGCCGCGGCGGCCTGCCGGTCGAGGCGCTGTACTGGCTCACGGGACGGCCCAGCTACCTGCTGCGCGTGCCGAAGGCGGGCGACGACATCGTGGCGGCGCTGGTCGAGTCCGGGCAACCGGCGGTCGCCTGCAGCCGTCCCTTCGACGACGACCGGTCCGGCGCGGCCGCGGCGCTGCGGTACCGGCTGGCCCCGGTCGCGCACGCCTACGCCGTCCACGGACTCGACGCCGAGCGCCGGGTCCTGCTGCACAACCCGTGGGGCCGCCGCCACCCGCGCCCGGTGCCGCTCGACGTCTTTCGCGACCTGTTCACCCGCATCGACTGGTGTGAGACCGATGACGACGACTGACCCCGCCGCGACGGTGCGGGTCCGGCTCGGCTACCCGGTGCCGATCGGCGCCGCCTCGATCACCGTCCTCGGGGTCGATCCCCCGCTCGTCTGCCTCGGCGTCGACGATCCCGGCGGGCACGAGACCACCGCCTGGTACGCGCCCGGCAACATCCTCATGGCCGGCGGTGCGCGCTGGCGGGTCGTGCGCACCAGCCCGCCGCCGCGACTGGCGCCCGACGCACCGCCCGGCACCGCCGGCGACCACACCGTCGCCGTCCTGGAACGGCTGGCGAGGTGAGGCCGGGCCTGCGTGCCACCATGGCCGGCCACCGTTGGCAGGCGCCAGCCCGGCATGACTGGCCATCGTCGTCAAGCGCGGGCACGGCGCGGCGGTCGTGGGGTGCCGCACGGCATCCACGTGCTGAGATATCGCCGTGATCCGGGGCACGTCATGACGTTTTCTGGAGCATCACCACGCCTGCAATCGTGTCGAGGGTGCAGGAATCCTGGTGATGTACCCGATCCTTGATGATCATCGTTGTCCACAGGCCGACGCCCGGCCGAAACCGGCCTGCGGACGTTGAGGCGCGCGGTCGCGGTTCACCACGAAATCCCCTGCTCCACCAACCCGCACCGTGACGTTGGTCACGGTCAGGGGGCGCGGCTGCCGGTCAGTTCATCGACGGGTCGACGGGGAAGGTGGCCATGAGGGCCAGTTGGCCGCCCTGCCGCCGCAGCACCATCGGCCACATGTCCTGGGCGTCGGTGCGGAAGGCGTCGCCCGGCTCGGAGTCGACGACGTACCAGGAGCCCTCCTCGATCTCGCCTTCCAGTTGGTCCGGCGCCCAGCCGGCGTACCCGGCGAACACCCGCATCGCCGTCACCGCGGGCTCGATGATCTCGGCCGGCGTGTCCAGGTCGACGACGCCCAGCCGGCCCCGGACGCGTCTGATCCCCAGGGGCTCGTCGTTGCCGCCGACGGCGACCAGCCCCAGCGCGCTGTCCAGGCTCACCGGCCCGCCCTGGAAGACGACTCCGGGCTCCGAAACGACGGACATCCAGCGGGGCAGGACGTCGCCCACCAGCACCTCCGTCGGCCTGTTGACCATGACGCCGAGGGCGCCGTCGCCGTCGTGGGAGAGCATGAGGATGACGGCGCGGTCGAACGTCGAGCCGCGCAGGGACGGTGCCGCGACGAGCAGCTTCCCGGTCAGCGCCGCAGAGTTCATGCCCACGTGTTCCATCGTGCCTGGTCGGTCACGCCCGCGTCACCGTGCCGGCGCATCAGACCGGGATGGCCGGGAACTCGCCGGTCTCCTCGGCGACGCGTCTGATGGTCTCGACGCTGCCGCGCACCGCCTCGGCCACCGTCTCGGCGACGCCGGAGTGGAAGACGCTGGGGACGATGTACGACGGGTTGAGCTCTTCGTCCTTGACGGTGGCGGCCAGCGCCCGCGCGGCGGCGATCATCATCTCCGTCGTGACGGACCGGCTGTGGGCGTCGAGTAGCCCACGGAAGACGCCGGGGAAGGCGAGCACGTTGTTGATCTGGTTCGGGTAGTCCGACCGGCCGGTGGCGACGACGGCGGCGTACTCGCCGGCGGCCCGCGGGTCGATCTCGGGCTCCGGGTTGGCCAGCGCGAACACGATCGCACGGTCCGACATCGTCGCGACGTCGGCGGCCGTCAGCACGTTGGGCGCCGACACCCCGACGAACACGTCGGCGCCGGCGACCGCGTCGCGCAGGTCGCCGGTGACGCCGCGCGGGTTGCAGTGCTCGAGGTACCAGGTGGGCACGCCGGTGAGGTCGGCCCGGCCGGGGTGGATGACGCCGTTGATGTCGGCGGCGACGATGTCGGTGACGCCGGCCGCGACCAGCAGCTGAGCGATGGCGTGCCCGGCCGCGCCGGCGCCGGACATCGCTACTCGAATGGATCCGAGATCCTTACCGACCACCTTGAGCGCGTTGTGCAGCGCCGCGAGCACGACGATGGCGGTGCCGTGCTGGTCGTCGTGGAAGACCGGGATGTCGAGCAGCTCGCGCAGCCGGGCCTCGATCTCGAAGCAGCGCGGCGCGGAGATGTCCTCGAGGTTGATGCCGGCGAACACCGGCGCGATGTGCTGGACGGTGCGGATGATCTCGTCGACATCCTGGGTGTCGAGGCAGATCGGGAACGCGTCGATGCCGCCGAACCGCTTGAACAGCGCCGCCTTGCCCTCCATGACCGGCAGCGCCGCCGTGGGGCCGATGTTGCCCAGCCCCAGCACGGCCGACCCGTCGGTGACGACCGCGACCGTGTTGCGCTTGATGGTCAGCCGCCGGGCGTCGTCGGGGTTGTCGACGAGCGCCTGCGACACGCGCGCGACGCCGGGGGTGTAGATGAGCGAGAGGTCGTCGCGGTTGCGGATCGGGACCTTCGACTTCACCTCGATCTTGCCGCCGAGGTGGACGAGGAACGTCCGGTCGCTGACCTTGCCGATGACGACGCCGGGCACCGAGCGCAGCGCCATGACCAGCTCACCGGCGTGCGCCGACGACGTGGCGGCGCAGGTGACGTCGACCTGGATGCGGTCGGCGCCGGACGCGGTCACGTCGAGCGCGGTGACGAGCCCGCCCGCCTTCTCGACGGCGGCGGTGAGCTGGCCCACGGACGAGCCGCCCGCGGGGACCTCGAGCCGGACGGTGATCGAGTAGGAGACGCTCGGAACGCTGACCACGGTGACCCTTCGTGACGAGATGTGAGCAGGACCACCGTAGATGATTCCGCACCCTCCGGGCACTGGCGGCCGGGTCGGCCGAAGAACCCCTTACTCCCCGCCGTCGACGGGGTAAGGGGTCGCGCCGCGGTGGTGTGCGTGGACGCCCGATGCCGCCGGCCCCGCCTCAGCACGAGTCTCAACGGTACGAGAGACGTCCGAGGGAGGGACATCATGATCGACAGCGTCCGCGCCGAGATCGCCTACCGGCAGGAGCGCGTACGGCGCGACGTCGCCGCTACCCGCAGCGCCACCACGACGGAGCAGGTCGAGCAGGCCGTTCACGCGGCCGAGGACCGACCGGAGACCGCCTGGGACGCATACCGTCGCCCCAGCCGGTCCGCGGCCCGGCGACCGGTGCCGGCCCGGAAGGCCCAGCCGGCCGTGCCGGCCGCACCCCGCGTGCGGCCGCGGCCCGGCAGCGCCGTCCGCTGACCCGCGACGAAATGCTCACCGGATTGTCGGAGGGGTATGCGAGCATCGGTATCGTGCCTCGGCTCGGTACCGGAGTCCCCTTCACCGCACGCAGCACTGAGATCGCCCAGCTGCGCGCGGCGCTCGACCGCGCCCGCACGGGAACCGGCGGCGCGGTGCTCCTCTCGGGCGACGCCGGCGTGGGCAAGAGCCGGCTGCTGACGGAGTTCACCGCCGAGGCCGAGGCGGCCGGCGCCCACGTGCTGCTGGGCCGCTGCGTCAGCGTCGGCGAGGCCGGGCTGCCGTACCTGCCGTTCAAGGAGGTCGTCGAGCAGTTGCGGCGGGTGCGCCCCGACCTGGTCGACGCCCGGCCGGCGCTGTCCGGGCTGATCGGACGCGCCGCCGCCACCGCGTCGCGGTCGGGCGAGGAGAACGACCTCGGGCAGCTGCAGCTCTTCGACGCCATGTTCACGGTGCTGGCGGAGCTGAGCGACGACGCCCCGGTGGTGCTCGCCATCGAGGACCTGCACTGGAGCGACGCGTCCAGCCGCGACCTGCTGTCCTTCCTGGTCTCGCGGCTGGCCGGCCAGCGCCTGCTGGTGGTTCCCACGTACCGGTCCGACGACCTCCACCGGCAGCACCCGTTGCGGCCGCTGCTCGCGGAGCTGGTCCGGCTGCCCGCCGTCGAGCGGCTCGACCTCGCCCCGTTCGATCCCGCCGACGCGCTCGCGTTCGTCGAGGCGCTGGCCGACGGCAGCATCGACGCCGACCTGCTGGCCGACGTCGCCGCGCGTTCGGAGGGCAACGCGTTCTTCGCCGAGGAGCTGGTCGCGGCCAGCGCCACGGGCCCGGCCGGCGGCATCCCCACCGCGCTGGCCGACGTGCTGCTGGCGCGGGTCGAGACCCTCAGTCCCGCCGCGCAACGGGTCGTCGGCGCCATCTCCGTCACCGGCCGGCGGCACGTCCGGCACGCCGCGGTGCGCTCCGTCGTCGACCTCCCCGACGGCGAGCTCGACGCCGCGCTGCGCGAGGCGTTGCAGCACCACGTCCTCGTCACCGACGACCAGGGTGGCTATACGTTCCGGCACGCGCTGCTGCGCGAGGCCGTCTACGCCGACCTGCTGCCGGGCGAGCGGGTCCGGCTGCACGCCGCCTACGCGCGCCGCATCGTCGAGCTGAAGCAGGACGAGCTGGCCGGCGCGCTCGCCTTCCACAGCCTGCGCAGCAACGACCTCCCGACGGCGCTGGCCGCGTCGGTCAAGGCGGCCGAGGACGCCATGCGGGTCGGCGCGCTCGCGGCCGAGTTGCGCCACGTCGAGCAGGCGCTGGAGCTGTGGTCGGCGGTCGAGAACCCCGCCGCGCACGCCGGCATCGACGAGCTCGCGCTCACCCGCAAGGCCGCCTACGTCGCCGGTGCCGCCGGGCACCCGGAGAGGGCCCTCGCCTACGCACAGGCGGCCACCGCGCTGGCCGACCGCGACGCCGACCCCGTCGCCCGCGCCGACGTCCGCCGTCAGCTCACCGAGTCGCTGCTGGCCAACGGCCGCTGGGCCGAGGCCACGAAGGCCATCGCCGAGGCCTGGCAACTGGTCGAGAACGAGCCGCCGAGCCGCACCCGCGCCTGGGTGCTGGCGCTGCGGGCGCGCACCCACTGGTCCAAGGACGACGACCTGTCCCGCATGTATGCCGAGCAGGCCATCGAGGACGCCCGCGCCGCCGGCAGCGTCAGCGCCGAGTCCGACGCACTCATCTCGCTCGCCTTCAACGACCTCCGCACCGGGGCCATCGAGGACGCCTGCGCGCTGTTCGAGCAGGCCCGACAGAACGCCGTCCGGGTCGGCGCGGCCAACGTCGAGCTGCGGGCGTCGTTCAACCTCGTCACCACCCGGTACGAGCAGGGGCTGCTCGACGACGCCGTCGCCATCGCCGACGCCGCGGTCGCCCGCGCCGTCGAGCTCGGCGTCACCTGGAGCATGTACGGCCTCGAGCTGCGCTGGCTGCGGGCGATGGTCCACTACGGGCACGGCAGCTGGGACGAGGCGCTCGCGGCCGCCAGCCCGCCGGGCGAGCAGGTCTCCGACACCATCACGGCGCTGCTCGCGGCGTCGGCGGCCATCATCAAGGTCGGCCGGGGCCGGTTCGACGAAGCTCAGCGCGACCTCACCCGCATCCGGCCCGAGTGGCACCGCGACAGCCAGATCGCCCTGCTGGCCGGCATCGCCGGCATCGAGATGGCCGGCTGGCAGGGCCGGCACGACGAAGCGGTCCGGCTCGCCGACGAGGCCATCGCCTCGATGCGCAAGGGCGACGACGACCGCTGGCCGCTGGGCGGCATCCGGCTGGCCGTGCTGGCGCTCGGCGCACTGGCCGACGTCGCGCGCCGGGCCCGCGTCGAGCACGACGCCGACTCCGAGGCGGCCGCCGTCGCCGAAGGGCTGCGCTTCGCCGAGCTCGCCCGTCGCACCGCCGAGCTCGGCATCCCGCGCGCCGACCGTCTCGGCCCCGAGGGCCAGGCGTGGCTGGCCCGGCTGCGGGCCGAGGAGTCCCGGCTGGCCGGGTCGGCCGACGCCGAGCCGTGGCGTGCGGTCGTCGAGGCATTCGGCTACGGCGAACCGTTCCAGGTCGCGCTTGCGCGGTGGCGGCTCGCTGAGGTGCTGGTCGCGGGCGGCGACCGCGACGCCGCCGCCGTCGAGCTGGCCGCCGCCCTCGAGACCGCCGACCGGCTGGGCGCGCAGCCGCTCGCCGGCGCCGTCCGCGACCTCGCCCGGCGCGCCCATGTCGCGCTGCCCGGCACCGCGCTGCCGGTCGCCGGGCTGCTGACGCCGCGCGAGCTGTCCGTCCTCGAGCTGGTGGCCCGCGGCTACACCAACCGCAAGGTCGGCGAAGAGCTGTTCATCAGCGAGAAGACCGTCAGCGTGCACCTGTCGCGGGTCATGACGAAGCTCGGCGCGGCCAGCCGCACCGAGGCCGTGTCCGTCGCCCACCAGCGCGGACTGCTCGCCGACGCCGGCTGACGGCGCCAGCACGACGACCTGCAACGGCCGGGTGAGCGCCATCTCGACGTACTCGGCCAGCACGTCACCACGACTTCCCGAGCCTCAACACGGTTATAGGCGTGTTGAGGCTCGGGTAATCCTCGTGATGTTCCACCACGTGGACTGCAGGCCCGGCGCACCAGACGCGCCGACCCACGGACCCAGGAGTCTCACTTGAGGCCGGTGGCGGAGCCGGAGCGCATGAAGTACCGCGAGAAGAACACGTAGACGAGCGCGATCGGGATGGTCGAGAGCGTCGCCAGCGCCAGCTTCAGCGGGAACTGCTGCGACCCCTGCAGGTCACCGGCGGTGAGCCGGGCGATGCCGAGGTTCATCGTCGCCAGGTCCGGGTCCGACGTCGCGACCAGGAAGTGGGTGAACTCGTTCCACGACCCCTGGAAGGACAGGATTGTCACCGTCACCAGCGCCGGCCGGACCAGCGGCAGGATCACGCTCCAGAACGTCCGGAACACGCCGGCACCGTCGATCCGGGCCGCCTCGTCCAGCTCCGTCGGCACCGCCTCGAACGCCGTCTTCATCAGCAGGATCCCGACGGCGTCGCAGAACAGCGGCAGGATCATCCCCGCGTAGCTGTCGAACATGCCGAGCTGGTTGAGCACCAGGAACTTCGGGATCAGCAGCACGACGCCGGGCACCGCGAGCACCGCGACGACGGCGGCGAACACCACCGCGCGGCCGCGGAAGCGCAGCCGGGCCAGCGCGTAGCCGGCCAGGCTGTCGATGATCAGGCGCCCCAGCGTCACCGAGATCGTCACGACGAACGAGTTGCCCAGCCAGCGGAACACCGGCACCGAGTACGCCGGGTTGGACCCGGCGACGATCTCCCAGGCGGCCATCGACACCGGCGACGGGATCAGCGAGACGGGGTTCGCGACGGCGTCCGCGTCGGTCTTGAACGACGTCGCCACCTGCACCAGGAACGGCCCGAGATAGAGCAGCGTCCCGAGCGCCAGGAGCCCGTAGCCGATCACCCGCACCAGCACCTTGCGCGGCAGCGGTGAGTACCGGTCGGTCAGGACGACGGGGACGGCCTCGCGCGCGGGCCGGGCCGCCCGCCGTCGTTCCAGCAGCCCGCTCATGTCCGCCGCTCCCTTCCCACCCACCGCTGCACGAGCGTGAGGACGATGATGATCGCGAACAGCACGAACGCGACCGCCGCGCCGACGCCGAACTGGCCGTCGCCGAAGCTGCGCACGTAGGAGATGTAGGCGGGCGTCAGCGTCGTCTTGGCCGGCGCGCCCTGGGACAGGATGAACACCTGGTCGAACACCTGCCAGCTGCTGATCAACGCCAGCGTGACGACCAGCACGATGCTGCGGCGCATCAGCGGCAGCGTCAGGTGCCGGAACCGCTGCCACGCGCCGGCGCCGTCGATGGCCGTCGCCTCCTCCAGCTCGACCGGGATGTCCTGCAGCCCGACGAGGAAGAACAGCATGAACGTGCCCGACGACGCCCAGATGGTCAGCGTGATCAGCGCGCACATCGCCACTGACGGCCCGGAGAACCAGTCCCACAGGCTCAGCCCGCCCAGCGACGTGTCGGCCAGTGCTCCCGGCGCGGCGTCGACGCCGAACCACGAGAACACGATGTGCAGTACGCCGCGCGGGTCGGTGAACCAGGACGGCCCGTCGACGCCGACCCACGAGAGGACGACGTTCACGACGCCGGCCCCCTGGAAGAGGAAGAGGAACAGCACGCTGATAGCGACCGAGCTGGTGATGGCCGGGAAGTAGAAGATGGTCCGGAAGAACGACCGGCCGCGCAGCACGTGCGAGTTCACCGCCAGCGCGAGCGCGAACGACACGACGACCACGCCGGTGACGTTGAACAGCACGTAGTAGATCGTGTTGCGCACGCTGAGCATGAAGTCGCTGCGCAGCAGCCCGGCGTCGAGCAGCAGGCCGCGGTAGTTGTCCAGCCCGACGAACTCGGCGTCGCCGGAGAACGGGCTGGACTGCCCGTTCCAGTCCAGCAGGCTGACCCACGCAGCCATGAGGATCGGCGCGAACAGGAACACCACCAGCACGATCACGGCCGGTGCGACGAACAGCCAGCCGGCCCGTCGTTCCTGGCGCAGATGCCCGGAGATCCCGCGTCGGCGGACCGGCCGCGTGCGGTCCGCCGACGTCTCCCGGGTGACCGTCGCGGTCACGTCACTCCTGCGCGAGGGCGGCTTCGCCGTTGGTCTGCAGCGTCTGCAGCGCCTGCTCCGGCGTGACGGTGCCGGCGGCCATGCCCTCGAGCTGGGTGTTGAAGTCGGCCAGCACGGACTCGAAGCCCGGGACGGCGACCTGCGTCCGCGAGTTCTCCATGCCCTCGGCGAACGCCGCCTTCTCGGGGAACGTCTCGGCGTTCCAGTCGGAAAGGCTGGACCGAGACGGGATCGGGCCGAACGCCTCGGCGAACGTCTGCTGCTCCTCCGGGCTCATCAGGAAGTTGACCAGTTCGACGGCGGCGGTCTGGTTCTCGCTGTCCGCGGCGATGCCCCAGCAGTTGGTGAACGCCGTCGAGGCCTGCCCGCCGGGACCGGCCGGCAGCGGGACGGCGGTCCACCGGCGGTCCGGGAAGTCGTTCTGCAGGGCGCCGACGATCCACGCGCCCTCGACGGTCATGGCCGACTTGCCGCTGCCGAGCGCCTCGCCGCCCCACGCCGCGTCGATGTTGGGCGCGAACGCGAACGTGCCGGCGTCCATGTTCTGCTTCAGGTACTCCAGGGTCGCGAGGTTCTCCGGAGTGTCCGCGGTGACCTCGGTCTGCTCCTCGTTCACGAAGAACCCGCCGCCGGCAAGCATGAACGAGCCGACCGGGTTGTAGTCGCCGGTGAACGCCAGGCCCACCCGGCCGTCGGTGGTGAGCGCCTGCGCCGCGGCGGCGAGGTCGTCCCAGTTCTGCGGGTAGTCGGCCTCGGTCAGTCCGGCCGCGGCCCACGCCTCGGTGTCGATGACCAGCGCGTGCACGCCGCCGTCCTTGGGCGCGCAGTACAGTTCGTCCTCGTAGGTGAAGGCGTCGCGCAGCGGCTGGTAGATGTCGTCGGCGTCCTCGATCTGGTCGCCGTACGGGTACAGCGACCCCGCCTCGGCGAACATGCGGAAGCGGTCGGGGCTGACGTAGAAGACGTCGGGCGGGTTGCCGCCGGCGAACCCCTGCTGCAGCTGCTGCACGAGGTCCTGTGCCGGGATCACCTCGACCTCGGTGCCGGACTCTTCGGCCCACCGGGCGGCGGCGTCCTGGACGGCGACCGTCTCGGCCTCGCCGGACGAGCCGATCATGACGGTGAGCGAGCCGCCGCCGGTGGCGCCGGTGGCCTCGGAGCCGGCGTCGTCACCGTCGTCGTCGAAGCCGCTGCCGCAGGCGGCGAGCAGGGTGGCGGCCGCCACGGCCGTGGCCGCCGGCAGTGGGATACGGGCGAACTGACGCATCATCGAGCCTCCGTGGGGGCGGCCGGAGCGGATCCGGCGGGACGGGAGCTGGCCCGGACGACCAGCGTCGGGCGCAGCAGGCGGTGCTCGGGGCCGGGCGGGAGCTCCACGACACCGAGCAGGCCGAGCAACATCTGGACGACTTCGCGGCCGATCTGCTCGATCGGCTGGGACAGGCTGGTGAGGTCGACGCCGGGCAGCCGGGCGGCGGGGGTGTCGTCGAAGCCGACGACGGCGACGTCCGGGCCCGGGCGCAGGCCGCGGTCGGCGAGCGCACGCAGCGCGCCGTACGCCGACAGGTCGCTGACGCAGACCAGCGCGGTGGGCGGGTCGGCGCCGTCGAGCAGCGCACCGGCCAGTGCCCGCCCGGTGTCGACGGTCCCCTCTGCCCGGACGACCCGCGGATCCAGGCCCAGGCGCAAGCAGGCCGCGGTGTAGCCGGCGACGCGGTCGTCGCCGACGCCGGAGCCCTCCGGCCAGCCGATGAACGCGATGCGGCGGTGGCCGAGCGCGTGCAGGTGCTCGACCGCCTCGGTCATGCCCGCCGCGCCGTCGACGTCGACCCAGCGGCCGCGGTCCGGGCCGGACCAGCTGCGGCCGAACGCGACGAACGGCACGCCCTGCTCCGTCAGCCAGCCGGGCCGCGGGTCGCCGACGACGGTGTCGGTGAGGAGGAAGCCGTCGACGGCGCGCTGGGCCAGCAGCTCGGCGTAGCGGTCCAGCCCTGCGCTGCCCGCCGGGGCGGTGAACAGCAGGAGGTGGAAGCCGTGCTCGGCGGCGTACTCGGTGACGGCGTGCACGAACCGGTCGAGAACGGGGTTGATGTTCCCGGCGAGGGCCGGCTGGACGCAGTAGCCGATGAGGTTGCTCATCCGGGTGCGCAGCGACCGGGCGGACCGGTTGGGGCGGTAGCGCAGCGCCTGGATGGCCTCCTCGACCCGCTGCCGAGTCTCCGGCGCCACCCGCTCGGGCGCGTTGAGGACGTTGGACACCGTCTGCCGCGACACCCCGGCCGCGAAGGCGACGCTTTCGAGCGTGGCGCCACTCTCCGGTGTCGCCATATCCGTCCTCCTCGACGTGTTGAACGATCAAATCCGGATTGATAGCGTGTTTGATCGTTCAAAAATGGGATCTGGTTCAGAGTTAAGAACGCGTCGACTGTTCTGTCAAGTCTCGGAAGGATCACCGTGGTGACCGCTCCACCCGACTCCGGCCCGGTGCCGCAGCCGTTCCTGCACGACCTCGTCAGCTGTGTCAAGGCACCCACGGTGGTGCTGTCCGGCGCCGACGGGCAGATCCGCGCGGCCGGAGCGCAGGGCCTGCTCAGCCACGACCGGCGCGTCCTGTCCGAGCTGCGGGTCGACGTCGACGGCCACGAGCCCGAGCCGGCCGGCCACGGCCTGCGCGGCGCCGGCCACGCGCACTTCACCGGCATCGTCCGGCACCTCGGCGATCCCGGCGCCGACCCGACGGTGCGCCTGGAGCGGCAGCGGTGCGCCCGCGCCGACGGCGTCGCCGACCGGCTGGAGCTGGTGAACAACTCGCGGGGGCCGATCGCCGCCACCGTCCGCGTCCACGTCGCGGCCGACTTCGCCACCGCCGCCGAGATCAAGCACGACGGCGCCCAGCGGGACGGCCGGGCGCCGTCGTCGCCGGCGCCGGGGCGCGTCGAGTGGGACGGCGGCGACCTGCGGACAACGGTGACGGCGCCGGGCTCGGTGGTCGAGACGGATGCCGGTGGCGCCGTCCTCAGCTGGGCCGTCGAGCTGCCGCCGCGGTCGTCGTGGACGGCAGACGTCGAGGTGATCGTCGCGTTCGCCGACGGCCCGCCGGCCAACGCGTTCGGCAGCGCTGACGGCGTCGGCTGGGATGCCGTCGCCGTCGCCGGCCGGTCCGACCTCGCCCGGCTGACCGCGCGGAGCGTCGACGACCTCGCCGCGCTGGCGCTGTCCGACCCGCTCGAACCGTCCGACACGTTCCTCGCCGCCGGTAGCCCGTGGTTCTTCACCCTGTTCGGCCGCGACTCGCTGTGGGCGGCCCGGTTCACGCTGCCGCTGGGCACCTGGCTGGCCCGGGGGACGCTGCGCACGCTGGCTCGCCGGCAGGGCCGCGCACACGACCCGGCGACCGCCGAGGCGCCGGGGAAGATCCTGCACGAGGTGCGTGTCCCGTCCGCCGGTGCGTCGCTGCCCCCGGTCTACTTCGGCACAGTCGACGCCACCGCCCTGTGGGTGTGCCTGCTGCACGACGCCTGGCGCTGGGGACTGCCGGCCGCCGACGTCGCCGAGCTGCTCGACCCGCTCGAGGCGGCGCTGCGCTGGCTGACGACCGACGCCGACTCCGACGGCGACGGCTTCCTCGAGTACGTCGACACCAGCGGCCACGGGCTGGCCAACCAGGGCTGGAAGGACTCCGACGACTCCATCCAGTTCCCCGGCGGCGCCATCGCCGAGCCGCCGATCGCGCTGAGCGAGGCGCAGGCGTACGCGCACGAGGCGGCGCTGGCGGGCGCCGCACTGCTCGACGCGTTCGGCCGGCCCGGGTCCGGCCCGCTGCGCGACTGGGCCGCGGCGCTGCGCAAGCGGTTCGCGGCCACGTTCTGGGTGTCCGACGAGAAGGGCCGGTTCCCCGCCATCGCCCTCGACGGCGCCAAGCGGCCGGTCGACACCGTCACGTCCAACCTCGGCCACCTGCTCGGCACCGGCCTGCTCGGGCCGGACGAGGCCGCCGTCGTCGCCGACCGGCTCGGCCGCCCCGACCTCGACGCCGGCTACGGGCTGCGCACCATGAGCGCCGACGCGGCCGGGTTCAACCCGCTCGGCTACCACGCCGGTAGCATCTGGCCGCACGACACCGCGATCGCGGTCCGCGGCCTGGCCGCCGACGGCTTCGCCGGTGTCGCCGCGTCGCTGGCCGGCGGGGTGCTGCGGGTCGCGCCGGACTTCGCGTACCGGCTGCCGGAGCTGTTCGCCGGCACCGACGCGCGCGCCGGCGAGCCGGTGCTCGCCTACCCGGCGGCGTGCCGGCCGCAGGCGTGGTCGGCGGCGACGGTGGTCGCGCTGCTGCAGGCCGCGCTGGGGCTGACGGCGGACGTGCCGGCCGGGACCCTGCGGGTGGCGCCGGACCCGGCGTTCGCCGACTGGTTCCCGCTGCGGGTCGAGGGCCTGCGGGTGGCCGGTCACCCGCTCGCCGTGGCGGTCGATGCCTCCGCCCGGGCCGACGTCCGCACCTCCGCGCCGCTGACCGTCGAGGTGGCCCGATGACGGCGCCGAACCTGGTCTTCATCCTCAGCGACGACCACGCGGCGCACGCGATCTCGGCGTACGGCAGCCCGCTGATGCCGACGCCGAACCTCGACCGCATCGCGGGCGAGGGCATACGGTTCGACGCGACATTCTGCACGAACGCCCTGTGCGCGCCGAGCCGGGCCTCGATCCTCACCGGCACGTACAGCAACGTCAACGGCGTGCGGACGTTGAGCACGCACTTCGACGCGCGGCAGCCGTCGTTCCCGGAGCTGCTGCGCGACGCCGGCTACCAGACCTGGCTGATCGGCAAGTGGCACCTCGGCCACGGCGGCGAGCACGACCCGCGCGGCTTCGACTCGTGGGAGATCCTCGAGGATCAGGGCGAGTACTGGAACCCGGAGCTGCTGAGCGCCGACGGCCGGCGCACCGTTCCCGGCTACACGACGACAGTGCTCACCGACCTCGCGCTGGAGCGGATCGCGCGGCGGGATCCGGACCGGCCGTTCTGCCTGCTGCTGTGGCACAAGGCGCCGCATCGCAGCTGGGACCCGGACATCGCCCACCTCAAGTTGTTCGACGGCGTCGACGTTCCGGAGCCGCCCACGCTGTTCGACGACTACGCCGGGCGCGGCCGGGCGGCGCACGAGGCACGTATGCGGATCGGCCGCGACCTCAACGAGCGCGACCTCAAGGCCCCCTGGCCGGCCGGCCTGCCCGAGCCGGACCGGACCCGTTGGGCCTACCAGAGCTACATCAAGGACTACCTGCGCTGCGTCGCGTCGATCGACGACAACACCGGCCGACTGCTCGACGCCCTCGATGACCACGGCCTGGCCGCGGACACCGTCGTCGCGTACTCCTCCGACCAGGGCTTCTTCCTCGGCGACCACGGCTGGTACGACAAGCGGTTCATGTACGAGGAGTCGCTGCGGATGCCGCTCATGGTCCGATACCCGCGCGAGGTCGCGTCGGGCACGTCGACCGACGCCATGGCGCTGAACGTCGACTTCGCGCCGACCTTCCTCGACCTCGCCGGGCTGCCCACGCACCCGCGCATGCAGGGCCGCAGCCTGCGCCCGCTGCTGCGCGGCGAGCGGCCGGCCGACTGGCGCACGTCGATGTACTACCGGTACTGGGAGCACCTGGACGGCAGTCACCACGTCCCCGCACACGTCGGCGTGCGCACGGCGACGCACAAGCTGGTGCACTACTACGGCGATGGGCTCGGCGTGCCGGGCGCGTCCGAGGTCCGGACCGAGCCGGAGTGGGAGCTGTTCGATCTGGCCGCCGATCCGGCCGAGCTGACGAACCGGTACGACGACCCTGACTACGGCGACGTGCGCCGCGAGTTGCGCGACGAGCTGGAGCGGCTGCGCCGGGAGGTCGGCGACGAGCCGTGGGCAGCCCCTCGTCAGGATGTATGAAAATGGCCTAAAGTGCGCAACCATGGTCGAGTCATCCACCCCTGATGCCACCACCGCCGTCGTCTCCGTGGTGGTCGACGCCGACCCGGACGACGTCTTCCCGATGTTCACCGAGCCACGGCGGCTGGCCGGCTGGTACTGGCCACCGGCGTTCGCCGCGATCTACGAGACCGACGCGAGACCCGGCGGCCGGTTCACCTTCCGCACGACCGGTCTGTCCGCAGGTCACAACATCTCCGCGCGCGGCATCTTCGGCGAGATCCGGCGGCCCCGCCTGGTGACGTTCATCTGGTCGTGGGACGGCGACAACGCACCCGCCAGCCGGGTCGCCGTCCGGCTGACGCCGTCGGAGCAGGGCGGCACCGAGGTGGTCGTGACACACAGCCACAACCCCACCGAGGAGCAGCGCGACGACCACCTCAAGGGCTGGCACGACAGCCTCTCGCGCCTGGCCGATCGCCTCGGGATCGGATAACCTCATTCACATGCCAGGTCAGCGCTGGTTTAGCGGCCCCCGGTCGGCGAACGTCCGCCGCCCTGAGGGTGCGCACGCCTGACCCTCCGCGGACGACCGGCCGGGGGAGCATCCGTCCCGCTTCCCGCGCATCCGCACTCTGTCGTTTCGCGAAGGGCCTGGTCATGTCCACTTCTCTCGTCGCTTCCGGCAGCCGGCCGCAGCCGCTGTCGCTGCCCGCCCTGGTCGACGCGCTCTCGCTGCGCGACCTCACCGATCCGGCGCAGGGCCCGCACGCCCTGCAACTCCTCGTCACCGATGCCGCCGCGGCGCTGGGCGAGCTGTGGGACGCCGACGTCCGGCTGCTCCGCTCGCGCCCGGTCGTCGCCGTCGAGGACAACTACGACCGACTCGGGTACGAGCCCGGCGCCGTCTCGCGCGACGTCCGCTACACCCGCTACGTCAGCGACACCACGATGCTGCGCAGCCACACGTCGGCCGGGGTGCCGCCGGCGCTGCGCACGCTGTCCGCCGGCCCGGCGCCGTCGCGCGACGTGCTGCTGGTGCTGCCAGGCATCTGCCACCGCCGCGACTCCATCGACCGGCTGCACACTGGCACGCCGCACCAGCTGGACGTCTGGCTGCTGCGGCGCGGCGGCCGCCGGCTCGACCACGACGACCTCCATCTGCTGGTCACGACGCTCGTCCACGCCGTGCTGCCGGGTACGCACTGGCGCTGGACGGCGACGTCGCACCCGTACACCATCGGCGGCCGCGAGGTCGAGGCCATCCACGGCGGTCAACCGGTCGAGATCGCCGAGTGCGGGCCGGCCGCACCGGAAGTGCTGGCAGCCGCTGGGCTGTCGCCGTCGGAGTGGTCCGGGCTGGCGCTCGGGATGGGCCTGGATCGGGTGCTGATGCTGCGCAAGGGCATCCCGGACATCCGGCTGCTCCGGTCCGCCGACCCGCGGGTGGCGGCGCAGCTGCTGGACCTGGCGCCGTACCAGCCGGTGTCCGACCTGCCGCCGGCCCGCCGCGACATCTCCGTCGCCGTCGCCGCCGGCTCGGACGCCGAACTGCTCGGCGACCGCGTCCGCGAGGCGCTCGGCCCCGATGCCGACCTCGTCGAGGAGGTCGCCGTCCTGTCCACGACGCCGTACGCGGACCTGCCGGCGGCGGCGCGGGAGCGGCTGGCGATCCGGCCGGACCAGGAGAACGTGCTGCTCCGGCTCGTCCTGCGCCCGGTGGACCGGACGTTGACCAGCGAGGAGGCGAACACCCTCCGCGACCGCGTCGCCGCCGCCCTCTCGACGTGAGCTCCTCACTTTGAATGACCACGTGAAGTGGTTCGGGGGCCATCATGAGGTTTTCTGCTGCGTCAACACGCTTGCAGGCGTGTTGACGCGCCAGAAATCGTGGTGATGTAGGCGATCGTTGACGCGCCCGCGGCAAGAGAATGGGGCAGCAGGGGCACGGCGAACGGCACGAGCCCGGCGCACGGCACACCTGCCAACGAGAAGCCCGAGCCGACCCAGGCGCACGGATCGGGTCGCGGGGCCTCATTCGGCGATGGGGACAGGGGTCGCGCGCGCTCCGCCGTCGTCCTCGGCCGTCTCGCGCAGGCCGAAGCGGGCGTGGACGCGGCGCAGCCACGCGGGTGCCCACCAGGTCGCCGTCCCGCCGAGGCGCATCGCGGCGGGCAGCAGGGCGCCGCGGATCAGCGTCGCGTCGATCAGCACCGCCAGCGGCAGCCCGACGCCGAAGGCCTTCATCAGCGTGATGTCGGAGACCAGGAACGCGAGGAACACGATCGAGATGAGGACGGCCGCGGCGGTGACGATGCGGCCGACCTTCTCCAGGCCGAGCGCCACGGCCGCCGTCGGCGACGCGCCGCGGTCGTACTCCTCGCGGATCCGCGACAGCATGAACACCTGGTAGTCCATCGCCAGGCCGAAGGCCAGTGCGAACAGCATGATGGGCACGGTCGAGATGGTCGTGCCGGTGACGGTGAAGTCGAACAGGCCGGACAGGTTCCCGTCCTGGAAGATCCACACCATCGCGCCGAACGTCGCGGTCAGGCTGAGTGTGCTCAGCACCAGCGCGAGGAACGGCAGCACGACGCTGCCGGTGAGCAGGAACAGCAGCACGACCATCGCCAGGCCGACCGCACCGAGCGCCCACGGCAGCATGTCCAGCAGCGACCGGTCGGCGTCCTCGGCCACCGCGGCGGCGCCGCCGACCAGGACCTCGGCCGGCGCGTCGGCGGCACGGACGGCGCCGACCAGCTCGCGGGTCTCCTCGACGGTCCCGGGCTCCGGCACGACGGACAGGTAGACGGCCTCGCCGGCGGCGAACCGCTGGTGCGCCGGCGACGCGGGCACCACCTGGGCGCCATCGGCGTAGCTGCCGGTGACCGTGTCGACGCGGCCGACGTGCTTCAGCAGCGACAGCCGCTCGGCGTACCCGGCGACGGCGTCCGCGTCGCCGGGCCCTGGCCCCGACGGCGCCACCACCTGCAGCGCGTCCTGCTCCCCCGTCGGGAACTCGGTGCGGATCGCCGTCGCGACCTGCCTGGCCTCGGACGACTCCGGCATCACCCGCTCGTCGAGATAGCCGAGCCTCATCCCGAGGAACGGCGCGCCGAGCAGCAGCAGAGCCGCCGTCACGACGGTCGCGATGGGCAGCGGCCGGCGCATCACGAACACCGCCAGCCGGTGCCAGAACCCGTCCGTGCCCGACTGACGCTGACGACGCAACCGCGGCGTCCCGACCCGCGACCCGAGCACCGCGAACAGCGCCGGCAGCACGAGCAGCGACGCCGCCGCGGCGAGCAGCGCGGTCAGCACGCCCGCGTACCCGATGGACCGGATCGCCGGCAGCGGTACCAGGATCAGCGTGGCCAGTGCGATGCACACCGTCAGCGACGCGAACACGATGGTGCGCCCGGCCGAGCCGAGCGTGACCCGGATCGCCTCCGGCACGGTGCGGCCGCCGGCCAGCTCCTCCCGATACCGGTTGACCATGAGCAGGCTGTAGTCGATCGCCAGCCCCAGGCCGGCCAGCGTCACCACGTTGGCCGCGAACACCGACAGGTCGGTCACCTCGGCCAGTGCCCACAGCAGCCCCATGCCCAGCAGCGACGTGGTCGCCGCGACCGCCAGCGGCAGCAGCGCCGCGACGACCCCGCCGAACACCAGGACGAGCGCGACCAGCGTGACCGGGAAGACGATCAGCTCGCCGGTGACGACGTCGCGCTCGCTCTGCTCGGTCAGCTCGTGCGAGAACGCCGCATAGCCGCCCACCTCGACGGTGACCCCGTCGGCGTCGCCGCCGTACTCGTCGGCCAGCTCGCCGACCCGCTCGTTGACGGCGGTCTCGTCACCGGTGATGGTCGCGAGGACGAGCGCGCGGTCGCCGTCCTCGCTGCGCAGCTGCGGCAGGCGGCCCGACGTCCAGTAGGAGACGACGTCGCGGACCTGCTCCTCGCCGGCCAGCCCCTCGGCCAGCCTGGTGCCGGCCTCGGTCGCGGCCGCGCCGTCGACGCCGTCCACCGTCACCAGCAGCGCCAGGTTGGGCGGCGACTGGCCGAACGTCTCCTCGAGCGCGTCGGCCGCCCGCCCGGACTCCGACCCCGGGTCGTCGAAGCCGCCGGCCGACAGCTTCCCGAACAGCGACGTGCTCGTCGCGGCGCCGAGCAGCGCGAGCAGCACCGCCACGATCAGCACCGGCCGCCGCCGGCGCCTCGCGAACCCCGCCAGTCTCCTCGCCATCGTGTCCACCTCGTGTGCGTCTGGTCGATGTCCGCACACGAGACCCACGCTGCCCGCCGGGTGTGACACCGGCGCGGCGAACGCGACGCAGCTCACATCGGTCGCGGGCGGACCAGTGGCAGGAAGACGTCGTCGACGATCTCGTCGATCGCGGTGTGTCCGCGATCGTGCCGTGCAGGAGCAGCTCGCTGCGGACGAGGTCCAGCGGTGCCCGGGGCCGGCGGGGCGTGATCGCGGCCGGATCGGCCTCGCCGCGGCGGACCGCGCGCTCGATCATCACGGCCATCGGCCCCTCTCGTACCTGGTCGACGAGCTCGGAGCGGACCAGCGCGGCCAGCTCCGGGTCGCGGGCCGTCTCGGCGAGCAGGCCCCACAGCGCGTCGATGTTCCGCGTCCCCCATCCCGGCACGATCGAGCTCAGGAAGCCGACGAGGTCATCGCGCAGGCTGCCGGTGTCGGGCACGTCGTCCGGCGCCGGCACGTGCCGCACCAGCGCGGCGAACACCAGCTCGGCCCGCCCCGGCCAGCGCCGGTAGAGGACGGCCTTGCTGGTCCGGGCGCGGTCGGCGACGGCGCCGACGGTCAGCCCGGCGTACCCGGTCTCGGCGAGCTCGGCCCAGACGGCGTCGAAGATCGCCGCCTCCAGCACCTGGCCCGCCATCACCGCTACGGCGGTCCGGACGTGATCGACCTGAGCTGACGGTCACATCTCCAGGCCGCCGCGGCACAGGACCGGGCGCACCTCGACCCGGCCGGCCGCGGCCTCCGGCGCACGTGCCGCGTGCTCGATGGCGCAGTCGAGGGTCTCGCACTCGACCAGGTAGAACGCCGCCGGCTGGGCGCCGGCGTCCGGCGGCGGCCCGTCGACCACCCTGCCGGCGTGCACCCGCTTGGTCTGGGTGGGGTCGGCCAGCGTCTCGGCCGCGATCAGCTCGCCGCCACCGGCGAGGTCGCGGGCCAGCGCCGCGTGCGCCTCGTGGGCGGGCCGGCCGGCGGCCGGCGGGTCACGATAGATGAGGATCAGGTACTTCATCGGATCACCCCTGGTTCCCGTGCGAGAGCTCTCATCGGTGACGTCGGAGCCGCCGCGGCGGATTCGACACCACCGCCCCCGCCCCGCTGAAGTTGATCTTGGAGTGATGGTGGTATCTATCGGACATGTCGCCCCGCAATAGCCCACTTACTCCAAGATCAACTTGCGTGCGGTGGGCGGAGCGGCTTGCGGCCCGGCCGCCGCGCTGGGCGTGCTCGCGTCGGGCTGATCCACGCCCGCACCTGACGGGCCGACGTCTGGGGCCGCCGCCGGCGGTGGAACGCTACGCGCCGATCGTCACGCGGTCGCCTGGCCGCAGCCGCAGCGCCTCCGCCGCGTTGCCGCGGTTGACCGCGAGCGCGAGCCGGCCGGCGGAGTCGATCAGCAGCACCGGGTCGCCCTCCGGCACCGCCGCGAACGACGCCGCCAGCGGCAGGTACGACGACCGCTCGCCGACGGTGACCCGCAATCGCGCGTGCCCGTCCAGGGCGGCGCCCGCCAGCTCGGTCGCGCCCGCAGCCAGCGCGACGTTGCCGAACCGGTCGACGACGTGCACCTCGGCCTCGACTGTCTCCGGGCCGACGCGCAGCCACGGGTCCGGCAGCCGGACAAGCGTGTCGACGTCCACTCGCGGCCCCAGCGCCGACACGTCGACGCCTGCGGCCAGGTGTGCCGCGGCGGGCGCGAACACGTCGCGCCCGTCGAACGTGGTCGCGCCGGTCACCAGCCGGTACTCCGGCGCCGTCAGCTCCACCGCCCGTTCGATGCCGCCGGCCGCGTCCGCCGCCCACGGCAGCAGCCCGTTGTCCGGCCCGACCAGCACGTGCTCGCCGGCGACGACGGCGACCGCGCGGCGCCGGGTGCCCACCTCGGGGTCGACGACGGCCAGCACGATCGACGGCGGCAGGTACGGCAGGGTGTCGGCCAGGACGACGGCGCCGTGCCGCACGTCCTGCGCCGGGACCTCGTGCGTCACGTCGATCACCCGTGCCGCCGGCGCGATGCGGGCGATCACCCCGTGACAGGCGGCGACGTAGCCGTCGGCCAGCCCGTAGTCGGTCAGGAACGCGACCCAGTCCGCCGTCATCGGTTCACCAGCACGGCCGTCACGACGTCGTCCATGGCCACCAGTCCCACCTCGGCGCCGCCGGCGTCGACGACGACGCCCAGTTGCGCCCGCGCGTCGCGCAGCACGTCGGCGGCCTGGGCGAGGTCGGCGCCGTCAGGGATGAGCGGGACGGGCAGCGCGGCCTCGCCCGCGGTCCACGCCCGGCGCGCCGCGCGGGCGCTCAGCGCGCCGCGCACATGCACGGCGCCGACCGCCGTCCCGGCACCGTCGCGGACCACCAACCGGGTCCGCTCGCTGCGCCGGCCGACGTCGATGACGTCCTGCGGGCCGGCGGCGGCCGGGACCGACACGATCTGCTCGGCCGGCACCATGATCGTCCGCACCTGCTGCTCCGGCGCGACCAGCGCCCGGGTGAGCAGGCCGTAGTCGTCGGCACCGATCAGCCCGAGCCGGTTGGACTCGCGGACCAGCTGGTGCAGCTGCTCGCGGTTGCGGATCGTGACGAGCTCGTTCCGCGGCGTCACCCGGACCAGCCGCAGCAGCACGTTGGTGACGCCGTTGAGCAGCACCAGCAGCCAGCGGACACCGAACGCGTAGGCGCGGAAGGGCGGCGCCAGGATCATCGACGAGCGCTCCGGATGCGCGATGGCCCACGACTTCGGCGCCATCTCGCCGACTACGACATGCAGGAACGTCACGCCGGTCAGCGCGATGACCAGCGCGACGACGTCGGCGGTGCCGTCGGGCAGGCCGATCGTGTGCAGCGGCCGCTCGAGAATGTGGTGGAAGGCCGGCTCGGACACCATGCCCAGGCCGACCACCACCATGGTGATGCCGAGCTGAGCGCCGGCCAGCATGAGCGACAGCTCGCGGATGCCCGCCAGCGCCGCCCTGGCGCCGCGCCTGCCGGCCGCGACTGCCTGCTCGATACGGTGCCGCCGGGCGCCGACCAGCGCGAACTCGGCGGCAACGAAGAACCCGCTGGCGATCAGCAGGCCGGCGGTGACGAGGATCGCGGTGACGGGGCTCACGGCGCGGCCTCCGGGTTCCCGTCGGTGCGCACGAGACCGAGCCGGCGCAGCCGCACCAGCTCGGGCACGTGCCGCGCGACCGTCACGACCTCGATCTCGACGCGGTCGCGGCCGTCCTCCGCGGTGCCGACGACCAGGCGGTCGGTGGGCTCGGCGAACCGGCCCAGCTCGGCGACGATCAGGCCGGCGACGGTGTCGTAGTCGTCGGACTCGTGCAGCGGCAGACCGGTCTGCGCGGCGGCCTCGTCGACCCGCAGCCCGGCGTCGAGCTGCCACCAGTCGCCGTCACGGGTCACCGGCACCGCCTGCTGGTCGGTCTCGTCGGTGATGTCGCCGAACAGCTCCTCGGAGACGTCCTCGAGCGTGACGATGCCGGCCAGCCCTCCGTACTCGTCGACGACGCAGGCGAACTCGTCGCCGGCGTCCTGCATGCGCTCGACCAGCGCCGGCAGCGGCAGGCTGTCCGGTACCAGCAGCGGCGGACGGGCGATGTCGCGTACCAGCGTGGCGTCGACGTCATCGGGCGCGACGTACATCAGCTCCCGCACGCCGACGACGCCGACGACCTCGTCGGTCCGCTCACCGCGGACCGGGTAGTTGGAGTGGCCGTAGGTGGCGACCAGCTCGATGACGGCGGCCGCGGTGGCGTCGGCCCGCACGCCGCGCACGTCCGGCCGCGGCACCATGGCCTCGCCGGCGGTGTGCTCGGAGAAGTACAGTGCCCGGCCGAGGATGCCGGACAGCTGCGACGACAGCGAGCCGCCCGCCTCGGACTCGCCGATGACGTGGCCCAGCTCCTCCAGCGTGGCGCCGTGGTGCAATTCCTCGACCGGCTCGATGCCGGCCTTGCGCAGCAGCCAGGCGGCGGAGTTGTCGAACAGCCGCACCACCGGGCCGCTGACGGCCAGGTAGACGTGGGTCGACGACGCCAGCGCCTTGGCCAGCCGCTCCGGCGTGGCCAGCGCGAGGTTCTTCGGGAACAGCTCGCCGAGCACCATCTGGATGATGGTCGCGACGGCGAACCCGACGGCCACCGAGACCCCCGGGACGGCGCTGTCCGGCAGCCCCGCGGCCTCCAGCAACGGCCGGACGACCTGCGCGAACGCCGGCTCGGCGATGAGACCGACGATGAGGCCGGTGACGGTGATGCCGACCTGCGCGGCCGACAGCATGAAGGACAGGCGCTCCATGACCCGGATGGCGGAGGCGGCTCGTTTGTCGCCGGCGTCGGCCTGGCGGGCGAGCTCGACCCGGTCGGCCGAGACGTAGGCGAACTCCTGCGCGACGAAGTAGGCGGTCCCGAATGTCAGGACGAAGACCGCGAGAATCGCTACCGCGGCGGTCATCGGCCGGCACCCGGCCCGGCGTCACGGTGGCGTGAGGAACGTATGTGACTTGACGCGTCCGTCGGCACGGCGGACACAGCTCCCTTCGAGAGAGGGCGCGCGATGCGCGGACCCCCGATGCGATGTGACGGCCTCAGCTTACCGGCGGGTCCGAGCCCGCGCGCGGTGGCGACGCGCCTCGGCGGGAGGCTGACGTCAGCCACTACCGGTCGCCCCATGATCATCGGCGATCGACCACGTCATGGTGTGGTCGATCGCCGATGATCACGGGGAGGCGGGGTGTCCTCGTCGGCGTCGGGGCTGATCAGGCGGTAGCCGATGCCGCGCACCGTCATGAACCGTTCGCTGCCGAGCTTGCGCCGCAGGTAGCGCACGTACACGTCGACGACGTTGGAGCCGGGGTCGAAGTCGTAGCCCCAGACCCGGCTCAGCAGCTGTTCCCGGCTGAGCACCTGGCCCGGGTGCCGCAGGAACGTCTCGGCCAGCGAGAACTCGCGCGCCGACAGCTCCACCGTCCGGCCGTCCACCGTCGCCCGCCGGGTGCGTAGGTCCAGTGACAGCCCGCCGTGGTGCAGGACCATCGCCTCGGGCGCGCGGTCCTCGCGCAGCCGCAGCCGGATCCGGGCCAGCAGCTCCTCGAACCGGAACGGCTTGGCCATGTAGTCGTCGGCGCCGCCCTCGAGGCCGGCGACGGTGTCGGTGATGGAGTCGCGGGCGGTGAGGATGATCACCGGCAGCTCGTTGCGGGCCTCGCGCAGCTGCCGCAGCACCGAGAACCCGTCGATGATGGGCAGCCCGATGTCGAGGATGACGAGGTCGAAACCGCCGGTCATCGCGTAGTCGAAGGCGCCGCGGCCGTCGCCGACGACGGTGGGCGTCATGCCGGCGGCGCGCAGCCCCTTCTCGATGAACGCCGCGATACGCGGTTCGTCCTCGGCGATCAGGATCCTGCTCATCTACGCTTCCTCCTCCACGAGGTCGTCGGCCGCCACGGCGCCGGCGAGCGGCAGCGCGATGGTGAAGATCGCGCCCTCGCCGGGCCGGCTGTCGACGGTGACGGTGCCGCGATGCGCCTCGGCGATCGCGCTGACGATGGCCAGTCCGAGGCCGGAGCCGTCGATGCCGCGGCCGACGTCGGCGCGGGCGAACCGGTCGAAGATGCGATCCAGGTCGTCGGCGGCGATGCCGGCGCCGGTGTCGCGCACCCAGAGCCGCACCTCGTCGCCGGTCAGCTGGCTCCCGACGGCGATGACGTCGCCCGGCGCGGTGAACTTCACCGCGTTCGAGATCAGCTGCAGCAGTGCCTGGGTGATCCGCTGCGGGTCCAGCGCCACTCTCGCCGACACCCGCGCGTCGACCCGCCACTGCCGGTCGGCCAGGGCACGGGCCTTGTCGAGGACCTCGTCGACCAGCCGGTCCAGCTCGACCGGGCGTGGGTGGACGAAGTCGGGCCGCTTGGCCTTGGCCAGCATGACGAGGTCGTCGACCATGCGGCGCATGCGGTCCAGCTCGTCGAGGACCAGCACGCGCACCTCCTCGACGTCGGCGGGGTCGGCGGAGTCCATCAGCTCGAGGTGGCCGCGGATGATGGTGATCGGGGTGCGCAGCTCGTGCCCGGCGTCGTCGAGGGCGTCGCGCTGGCCGGCGAAGGCGAGCTCCAGCCGGTCGAGCATGTCGTTGAACGTGCGGGCGAGCGCGGAGATGTCGTCGGTCCCGGTGACGGGGATGCGGCCGGACAGGTCGGTGTCGCTGATGCGCTGGGCGGTGTCGCGCAGCAGCCGGATCGGACGGAGCAGCCGGCCGGCGACCAGCCAGCCGACGGCACCGACCATGGCCAGCGACGCGAGCCCGACGACGGCGAACGTCTGGTAGGCGTCGACGACCTCGGCCTGCTCCATCTCGCGGGCGTACGCGATGACGTAGAGCCCCAGGGCGGGGTCGTCGTCGTCCGTGACCGGGACCGTCACGTAGCGCAGCGTGCCGAGTTCCTCGGTCTCGGCCGACCGCGGCCGCACCTGGGTGGTGCCGCCCTGTTCGGCGACCATCGCCACGAACTCCCGGTCGTCCTCCAGCCGGACGTTGACGCCGGAGGCGGCTTCCCAGGCGATGCGGCCGTCGACGAGCGCGAGCAGACCCTCGTCGCGGTCGGGGACGTTGCGCGTCATGACGACCTCGAGGAAGCGGTCGACGGTGGTGAACTCGCCGCCGGTCCGCGGGTCGACGCCGCTGGCGGCGAACTCGCGCAGTTCCTCGACCTCTTGGGCGAGGTTCTCGTCGATGCGGGCGTCGACGCGCTCACGCTGGACGAGGTAGGACGTCACGCCGGCCACCAGCATGCCCACCGCCGCGACTCCCAGCACCGCGGCCAGGACGCGGGTGCGTACGGCGATCCGCACGCGCACCCCGCCGGCCGCGTCATCACGCGCCTGGCTCAGTCGTCATCATCCCCGTCGTCACCGGCCGCGTCGTCGCCGTCGTCGCCGTCGTCGTCGCCGGGATCGGGCCGCACCGGCGGCGGCGGGTCGACGGGTTGCCCGCCACCGCCGCCACCGTCGCCCGAGGTCGGCGGGTCAGGCATGGGCGTCGGAGTCAGGGTCGGGCTGGGCGTCGGCGTGGGTGTCGGCGTCGGCGTAGCCGTAGCTGTCGCCGGCGGCGTCGACGGCGTCCGCGTCGGCTCGCTGCCGCCGGAGCTGGAACTGGAGCTCGACGGGCCGACGTCGACCGGCTCGCCGAAGTCGTCACCCGTCGACGGCGCCGCCAGCAGCGCGCCCACGCCGAAGATCCCGGCGGCCACGACCGCCAGGGCCGTGATCGTCAAGGTGGCCGCCGACTTCATGGAGAGCATCGTCGGCTCACCGCACGAGGCGACGATGAGGCACGGATGAGAGAGCTCTCATGCGGCCCCGCCCCCGTTGCCGGACACGTTCCATCCATGGAGTGTCCCACCGCGATCCCGTCAGCGCAGCCGGGTCACCTCGACCGTCACACCGAGCGACTGGCTGTCGCCGCCGTGGTAGATACCGCGCAGCGGGGTGACGTCGTCGTAGTCCCGGCCGCGGGCGACCACGACGTGCCCAGGTCCGGGAACGGCGTCGTTGGTCGGGTCGTAGGCCCGCCACCCGCCCGCCCACCACTCCACCCAGGCGTGGCTCTCGCCCGTCACCGTCTCGCCGACCGCCGCGCCCGGCCGCGGATGCAGGTACCCGGACACGTACCGCGCCGGCACCCCGGCCGAACGCAGCAGCGCGATCGTGACGTGCGCGAAGTCCTGGCAGACGCCGCGGCCCTCGCCGAGCGCCTCGACGGCGTTGGTGTGCACGCTCGTGGACCCGGTGACGTAGGCCAGCCGGGAGTGCGTCCAGCCGGCCGCGAGCCGCGCGCCGTCGTCGGGCGTGGCCGCCGCCCGCACTCGCGCCGCGACCGCCAGCAGCTCGTCGTCGGGGGCGGTGCGCCGGGTCTGCCGGAGGTATTCGCCCAGCTCGTCGGCGGTGTCCGGCTCGGCCAGCGCCGACCACGGCACGGCCGGCTCGTCGGCCGGGGGCGACGGCTCGGGCGCGGTCTCGACGACGCAGCTCGCCGTCACCGTCAGCTCGGAGTGCGCGGCGTGCACGTCGAACGCCGTCACGACGGAGCCGAAGTAGTCGACGTAGCGGTACAGCGACGCCGCCGGGCTGACCTCGACCGTCGCGTCGAGGACCCGCTGGCGGGGATCGCTGCGCGGCGTCACCCGCGCCTCGTTGTACGAGGAGACCACCGGCGCGGCGTACCGGTAGCCGGTGTGGTGCCGCACCGACAGCAGCCAGCCGCCGCCCGCCGCGCCGGCCGTCACAGCGCCTCCTCGGCCCACCGCACCAGCAGCGACTTGCCGAAGTAGCGGCTGGTGACCTCGTCGGACGTGCGCGACGTGAGCCGCAGCAGCGACTCGATGAGGCTGGGCAGGTCGTCGAGCAGCTCCGCCGACGAGCGGAACTCCAGCGCCAGCCGCATCCGGCCGAGCGCGCGCCGGGCGCCGTCGGCCACACCGAGGCGGTCGTCCAGGCCTGGGTCCAGCTCGCGCAGCAGCGACTCGGCGGCGGCCAGCGAGAACGCGACCGACCGCGGCGACAGCTGGTCCCGCAGCAGGAACTCCGCGACGTTGGCCGGCGAGACCGCGCCCTGGTAGACGCGGACGAACGTGTCGTGGCCGCCGACGCTGCGCAGCAGCCCGGCCAGCACCGACGGCCGGCCCTCGGCCAGCGCCGGTGTCGACAGCATGCGCGCGGCCATGTCGACGCGCTCCAGCGCGACCCCCAGCGACAGGAACCGCCAGCCGTCGTCGCGGACCATGGTCGTGGAGATCAGCCCGGTGGTCATCGCGGTGCGTTCGCGGACGTACTGGCAGAACACCTGCGGCCCGAGCACCGCCGCGGCCATCCTGCGCTCGGCCAGGCCGTGCCAGGTGACGTTGAGGGCCTCCCACAGCTCGCTGGAGAGGATCTCACGGGCGCCGCGGGCGTTCTCGCGCGCCGCGGTCAACGCCGCGGTGATGGACGCCGGCGACGCCGCGTCGAAGGCAAGCAGGTCGACCACCGACGACGGCGTCACCGCGCCGTCGCGTGGGTCGACGCCCATGGCCGCGAGCAGGGTGCGCAGCTGCCGCTCCTGGTCGGTGCCCGGCTCGTCCTGGATGCGGGTCAGGTGGACGTCGAGAACGCGCGCCTTCGCGTCGGCCCGCTCGAGGTACCGGCCGATCCAGTACAGCGACTCCGCGATCCGGCTCAGCACGGGCCTCGCCTCTCCTGCTGCTGTTGCTGCTGCTGTTGCTGTTGCTCGCGCGGCGGTTCGGACGGCCCGAGGTCGGGCGGGACGGCGAGCGGGCGCCGTCCGTCGACGTGGTCGCCGAGACCCGGCGCGCCGGCGCCGGCGGGCAGGTCGGCCTCGGGCTCGGTGAGGTCGGACCCGGCGAGGACGGCGCTGCTCTCGCTGACGGCGTCAGCTGCCGGCTCGGCGGGCCGTGCCGGCGAGGCCAGCACCCAGGTGTCCTTCGACCCGCCGCCCTGGCTGGAGTTGACGATCAGGCTGCCCTCCGGGAGCGCGACCCGGGTGAGGCCGCCGGGCAGCACCCACACCTCGCGGCCGTCGTTGACGGCGAACGGGCGCAGGTCGACGTGGCGGGGCGCGAGCTGATCGCCGATCAGCGTCGGCACCGTCGACAGCCGCACCGGCCGCTGCGCCACGTAGCCGCGCGGGTTCGCCTCGACCGCCGTCCGCAGCGTCGCCAGCTCGTCGTCCGTCGCCTGTGGCCCGATGACGATGCCCTTCCCGCCGGACCCGTCGACCGGCTTGAGCACGAGGTCGCCGAGGTTCGACAGCACCTGCGCGATGTTCTCCGGCGTGTCCAGCCGCCACGTCTCGACGTTGCGCAGCACCGGCTCCTCGCTGAGGTAGTACCGGATGAGGTCGGGCACGTAGGTGTAGATGAGCTTGTCGTCGGCGACGCCGTTGCCGACCGCGTTGGCCAGCGTGACGTTGCCCGCCCGGGCGGCGTTGAGCAGGCCGGGGCTGCCGACCATGGAGTCGGCCCGGAACTGGACGGGGTCGAGGAAGTCGTCGTCGACCCGCCGGTAGATGACGTCGACCCGCTGGTGCCCGCGGGTGGTGCGGATGCGCACCTCGTTGCCGACGACGGAGAGGTCGCGGCCCTCCACCAGCTGCACGCCCATCTGCCGGGCCAGCAGCGTGTGCTCGGAGTACGCGGCGTTGTAGACGCCCGGCGTGAGCACGACGACGGTCGGGTCCTCGACGCCGGGCGGCGCGGCCGCACGCAGCGCCGCCAGCAGCCGGGCCGGGTAGCCGGCGACCGGCCGGACCAGGTGCCCGGCGAACAGGTCAGGCAGCACCCGGGCCAGCGCACGGCGGTTCTCGACGACGTACGAGACACCGGACGGCGTGCGCAGGTTGTCCTCGAGGACGCGGAACTCGCCGGCCTCGTCGCGCACGAGGTCGACGCCGGAGACGTGCACCCGCACCCCGTTGGGCGGGCGGATCCCGAACGCCTGGCGGCGGAAGTGCTGCGACGACACCACCATCTGCCGCGGCACGACGCCGTCGCGGAACACCAGCCCGGACCCGTAGACGTCGTCGAGGAACGCCTCCAGCGCGCGGACCCGCTGCGCGACCCCCCGCTCGACGACGTCCCACTCGGCGGCGGTGATGATCCGCGGGACGATGTCCAGCGGGAACGGCCGCTCGACGCCCTCGTGGTCGAACGTGATGCCCTGGTCGCGGAAGACGGTGCCGAGGAAGGCGGCCAGGCTGGACAGCACCTCGGGGCCGGCCGCGGTCAGCGCCTCGTGCAGGCCGCCGTACGTGGGCCGTGGCGCGCCGTCGGGCGTGTAGACCTCGTCCCATGCCGCCCCGAATCGGTATCCGGCCAGCATGTCGGTCATAGCTCGCGAGCGTAGAACCGGCGTGTTACGCGGACAAGTCACCCGGGTGGCGGCAGCCTCCACACCCAGCCCTCAGCCAGCAGTTCGCCCTCGTTCGTCGCCTCCGGCTCGTCGGGCCGGCCCGGCCAGCGGGAACCACCCCAGAGGAAGACGACGCCGCCGTCCGCGGTGCCGGCGAACGCCGCCGACTGGCCCTGGATGTGGTCCTCGACCGGGAGAGCCGGAACCCGGCTCCAGCTCAGCGTCGGGACGTCGAGCACCCAGGCGCCCGAGACGACGGTGCGCTCGCCGCTCACGTCGCCGGGGATCATGAACCCGTCCAGCGGATCGCGCTCGGCGCGCTCGGGCAGCTCGGACCAGGTGCCGGTCGCGGGGTCGAGAAGGCCGGCGTAGCCGATCTCGCGGCCCCAGTTGTTCGTCTCGCCGCCGTCGGCCGATCCCTCGACGGCGCTGACGACCTGGTCGCCGACCCGGCGGAAGCCATACCCGCTGATGAGGTCGCCGTCTGGCAGCTGCGTCCAGGTACCGGTCGCGAGGTCGAGCCGCGCGGCGTTCACGACGGGCGGGTCGACGCCCGGGTTCGGGACCAGCGCGCTGGCCAGCAACACGGCGCCGTCGTCGGTGCCGATCAGCCGGCGGTCGTACGACGGGCCGAGCGGGTCGGCCGGCAGCTCCGTCCAGCTGTCCGCGGCGGGGTCGTAGACCAGGTCGGCCGGCAGCGGGTCGAGCGGCGTCGGCACCTCCGTGCCGGCGGCCTCGTGCGAGCCGCGGTAGGCGACGACCTGTCCGCCGGCGACGGTCAGCGCCAGCCAGGCCTCGTCGCCGGGTAGTGTCAGCTCGGTCCAGGCGTCCGCCGCCGCGTCGTAGGCCAGGAACGACGTCGTGCCGGTGCCGTCCGTCCCCCACTGCGTGGACAGCAGGTACACGGTGTCACCGACCACGACCGAGGTGTCCGGACCCGCGCCCACCGGCGCCGGTGCGTCGGCGATCGGCGTCCACGCGTCGGCCCCGGGGTCGTACGCGGCGCCGTCGCGCAGCGGCTCCGGCGGTGCGACGCAGCTCGCGTTCGGCGGGCACGGCGGACCGTCGCTACCGCCGATGACCAGGATCTTCTCGCCGACGGTGACCGTCAGCGGTGCCTCGCGCGGGCTCAGCGGCGACTCCGCGACGCGCGTCCACCCGCCGTCGTCCGTCGACTCCGACTGCGGTTCCGCCGGCGTCTCACCACATCCCGCCGCGAGCAAGGCCGTCAGCCCCGTCGCGGCCACACCCAGTGCCCGTGTCCCCCTCATGGACCTTGGACGTCGTCACGGCGTCAGCGGTTCTCCTTGCGGATCACCAGCTTCAGGCCGGACCACACCTCGTCGATCGCGCACACCTTCACGTCGACCAGGCCGCGCGGCAGCGCCACCTCGCGCACGACGTCCTCCGTCATATCCGTCGGGACCTTGCTGGCCCGTTTCGGCCAGGCCACCCAGACGGCGCCGTCGCGTTCGATGCGGGCCTCGTGGGCGGGCAGCTCCCGCTCCAGTGCGGCCCGGTCGCGCGTGAACGCGACGACGACGTCGTACGGGTCGACGCCTGGGCGGTGGTCGAGCCGGACGCCGTCGGGCAGGCCGGCGAGCGCGAAGCCGTCAGGTGCGCCGTCGACCAGCACCCGGTGCTCCGGCTTGATGCCGAGCTTGCGCACCAGCGGCGTGCCGGAGTACCCCGTCGTCACGGCAGCCCCAGCTCGTCGGCGAAGAGGTCGTAGCCGACGAACGAGACGATGTCGAGCATCGAGTGCGCGACGACCAGCGGCATCACCCGGCCGGTGCGATGGTAGACGTACGCGAACACGACGCCCATCAGCATGTTGCCGATGGCCATGCC
The DNA here is from genome assembly GCF_004349105.1 of Jiangella aurantiaca. Lineage (GTDB taxonomy): Bacteria > Actinomycetota > Actinomycetes > Jiangellales > Jiangellaceae > Jiangella > Jiangella aurantiaca. The sequence goes on along the minus strand of NZ_SMLB01000001.1, from coordinate 314,716 downwards.
GTAGCCCTGGTACAGGTGGTACGCGCCGCGCAGCACCGCGCTCGTCACGATGATCGCCGGCAGTTCCCAGCCCAGCTGCTTCAGCCGCGTCATCAGGAACCCGACGACGATGACCTCCTCGACGACCGCGTTCTGCAGCGCCGACAGGATCAGCACCGGCACCGTCCACCAGTACGCGTTGAGCGTGCTCGGCAGGATCGACACGTTCATGTCCAGCGCGTGCCCGAGGAAGTAGATGCCCAGCCCCGGCAGCCCGATGACCAGCGACAGCCCGACGCCGAACAGCAGGTCGCGGCCCGGCCGGCCGAGGTCGAACCCGATCCGCTGCAGCGCCGAGCGTCCCGGCCCCGACAGCAGGTACAGGGCCAGCGCGACCGGCACCAGCGCGAACCCGATGGACAGCACCTGGTAGGCGAGGTCGAGGTACTCGCGGGTGCTGCGGGGCGCGTTGAGCGTGGCGGTCTGCTCGCTGAGCCGTTCGGGCCGGGTGAGCTTGGCGATCAAGCTGACGATCGCGTAGACGGCGGACTGTCCCAGTGACAGCCCGAGGACGATCCAGAGCTCGGCGGTCAGCCGCCGCCGCGACGTCTCGGTCCCGGCCGCGGGCAGGTCCTGGGTCACCACCGTTCGAGCGTAGCGGCGTTCCCTGAGCGTGGGCTTGACACACGCCCCGGACAGCAGGTTGACCAGCGTCGTCTTGCCGGAGCCGTTCGGCCGACCAGCCCGACCAGCTCCCCGCCCGGACGTCGAGCGTCACCCCGTCCAGCGCCCGCATACCCCCGAAGTACTTGGCGACGTCGCGGCACTCGACCAGCATCTCCCCCACCTCCGCGTTGATCTTGGAGTTGTTCGGCAATTCCGGTCCGATTTGTCCGTTAGATGGCCGAACTACTCCAAGATCGACTTCGGGTGGATCGGGCCACTTCCCGAGGGCACGCCGACCGGCCCCGGCGCGGGCTCATGCGCGCCGGGGCCGGGGGTCCGCATGGGCCGAGGGACGGGGTCAGCGGCGGGCCCGCTTCAGGCCGGCCCACTGCAGGACGGCGAAGAGGGCGACCAGCCCGGCCTGCAGCAGGATCCACACCGTCCCGGCGGTGGTCGGGTCGAACCAGCCGGCCGCGGCGACGATCACGCTGTCGATCGCCCAGACGGCGTTGAGGACGAGGATCGCGCCCACCCAGAGGACCGGCGCCTCCCGCCGCGTCGACACGGTGAAGACCAGCGCGCCGACCACGACGAGGAACGCGCCCGCCGGGTAGAGCAGCGCCGTCGGCAGGCCCAGGTGGTCGCCCACCCACCCGGCCGCGAGCACGTACACCAGACCGTTCAGGGCGGTCGCGATGCCGTCCAGCTCCAGGGTCCAGCGCAGCAGCGGCGTCTCCCGGATCCGGGCGACGGCGGGGGTGCGGGCGGCGGTTCCGGCAGTTCCAGTGGCCACGGTGACCAGCTCCTTCGTGATGTCGTTCGGACACCACGACCGTCGCCCGGAATCCACTGCCGACCACAGACCGGGCACTGCCAAGTACTGCCAGTTCAGCCGCTCCGGGTGCGCAGATCGTGCGCGACGATCCGGGCGGCGGCGTTCTGCCAGTTGTAGAGCGTCCGCTCGGGAACGTACCGGCGAAGCCAGTCGAACGCGCGCCGCGAGGTGTCGTCGAGGCCGCTGAGATCGGGCTGCCGCCGGTACGGGCGGATCCCGGCGACGTACGGGAAGTAGAGCGCGTTGAAGTGCCGCCACTCCTCGCTGGTCCCGAACTCCGCGTCGCGGGGACGCAGCCGTTCGATGCTCTCCAGCAGCAGCGCCTTCAGCTCGGTCGCGCGGTCCAGGGCGTGACCGTCGCGGCCGGTCCCGGCCAGCCGGGCGTCGACGGCGGGCAGTGCGAGCAGCGGGCTGGACACCAGCTTGCCGAGGTCGCCGTAGTTGCGCAGCGCGTCGCGGACCAGCCGGGCGAACGCGTCGTCGTCGAGGTCGTCGAGGTGGTGACGTTCGTCGCGGCGGGGCAGCGCGTCGGACGCGTCGCGCAGCTCGGCCCGCGACTCGCGCAGCTCCGGCGCGCCGGCGAACGCCAGCCGGTCCACGGCCGCCTGGACCGCGCTGGCCAGCGTCACGACGGCGATCGCGGCGCCGACGACGCCGAAGGCGAGCGCCCGCAGCGCGTCGCTGGAGCCCGACGCCAGCGCGACCAGCCCGACCTGCCCGCCGAACACCACCGCCGCGAGCAGCGCCCCGACGGCGGACCGGCGCAGATCCGCGCCCAGTGCCTCGCCCGCCTCCAGCGCGTTCGTCATCGCGACGACGACGCCGAGAACGACGAGGTCGATCCCGACGGCCGTCAGCACGACGCCGTCCGGGACCCAGCCCAGCGGCACCAGCACGACCACCGCACCGAGCCCGAACAGCAGCGTCGCCAGCACGACGACGCCCTGCCGCAGCTCGAACGGTGCGGTCCGCGCCCGCAGCACGAGCCACAACGCCGCGGCCAGCGGGAGCAGCACCAGCACCGCCGTCAGCGGCTCCCACCCGCCGCCCACGACCGCGGCCGCCGCCAGCTCGGCGACACCCAGCGGGAGCACCGCCCACCGCCACACCCGCTCGGCCGGTGCCCGCCACGGCGCGCCGTCCGGCAGCAGGGCCAGCAGCACGCCGGTCCAGATCAGCGCCGGGAGTCCCGCGAACACGTACCCGAGCGCGTCGACGACGGATCCGTCGAACGGCGCCAGCGCCAGCGCCAGCGCGTACGACACCAGACCCAGCCCGGCGCGGCGCATCGCGGGGTCGGCGGGGTCGCGGCCGGCCAGGTAGAGCCCCAGCCACCAGGCGACGGAGAACGCCGTGACCGCCAACACCAGCACGAGAGGAGGCTAGCCGCTCGCATAGGGTGAAGGCCGACCGCGAGGGAGGGTGTGTGATCGGAGCATGAGCGACGCGGACCACCAGCACCTGCACGGCGACGAGCACGCCAATGGGCTGAGCCGGCGCGACGTCCTCTCCGGCGCCGCCGGCGGGCTGATCCTGGCCGCCGCCGCCGGCACGACCGGTACCGCCGACGCCGCCGCGGGCGTCACCCGCACCGCGTCCGGTGCGCCCGGCGCCGAGCGCGCCTCCCGGATCACCCTCGGCCGCACGCTCGTCCACGCCGACCTGCACAACCACACGCTGCTCTCCGACGGCTCCGGCGACCCCGCGCTGGCCTACGAGTCCATGCGCTCCGCCGGCCTCGACGTCGCCGCGCTCACCGACCACGCGACGCTGTCCGACGGCGTGCTGAGCATCCTCGACCCGCTGCTGCCCGACGGCGTCAACCAGATCACCGGGCTGAGTCGTGGCGGCTGGCGCCGCACCCGGGAGCTGGCCGACGCCGCGGACGAGCCGGGCGTGTTCACCGCGATCCGTGGCTTCGAGTGGACGAACCCGCTGCTCGGCCACGTCAACGTGTGGTTCACCGACGCCTACACCGACGTGCTCGACGCGACGCTGATGGGCGGTTTCTACCGCTGGCTGACGCGCGAAGACGCCTTCTTCGGGCTTGGCGACGGCGGCGCCGACGGGCTGGCCGGGTTCAACCACCCGGGCCGCGAGCCGGGCCGGTTCAACGACTTCCGGTACGAGCCGAAGGCGCACGACCAGCTGGTCAGCATGGAGATGTTCAACCGATACGACGACTACCTCTTCGAGGGCTGGACCAAGGGCGTCAGCTCACCACTGGTGACCTGCCTGAACGCCGGCTGGCGGCCCGGGCTGTCCGGCGTCACCGACGAGCACGGCACCGACTGGGGCTTCCCGGAGGGCAAGGGCCGCACCGGGATGTGGGTCACCGAGAACACCCGCGAGGCCGTCTACCAGGCGATGACAGAGCGGCGGTTCTTCGCCACCCGGGTCTCGGGTCTGCGGCTGGATGCGACGGCGGACGGTGCGCCGATGGGCGGCTCCATCCGGCGTGCCCGCGGCGACATCCGGTTCGCCATCGACCTCGACCGCGGCGCCGAATGGGACGGCGTGCGGCTGGACATCCAGGTGCTGCGACCCGGCGAGGGTGTCCCGGAGGTCGCCGACGTGATCGAGGCCGCGGCCGGCAGGGTCACGCGGTTCACCGTCCCCCTCGACAGCGACGACGGCGACTGGGTCGTCCTGCGCGTCTCAGACCCGTCCCAGCCGAACGGGACGCCGGGCCCGGACGGCCATCCCTGCAACGACTTCGGGATCGCCTACTCCAGCCCCTGGTGGTTCGACCCCGCCTGAGCCGGACTACCGGCCGCGCCCACGAACCGGTACATTTCGCCCTCGTGTCGATGCATCCCCGAAATGTAGAAGCCCGCCGCCGCACCGTCCCGGCCGCACTCGCCGTCGTGACGCTGGCCGCGGTCGGTCTCACCGCACTGCCGGCCAGCGGCAGCGGCACGGACGACCCGGTGCCCACCGAGGCCGCCGAGACCACCGTCCAGACGATCGCGCTCGACGACCTCCTCACCGGCACCGACGCGACGGCGCGGGCCGGTGAATCCACCGTCGGCGCCGGCCCGATCGAGACCGAACGGTTCGACGTCGCCGCCGTCACCTGGCCGGCCGCCGAGGGCCCGTCCGACATCCACATCCAGATCCGGGCCCGCGGCGCCGACACGTGGACGCCCTGGTACGAGGTGCACGACGACGGCCATGCGCCCGATCCGGGCACGGCCGAGGCGGCGGAGGCGCGACGCGGCACCGACCCGGTGGTCCTGCCCGGCTCCGAGGCGATCGAGGTCCGGATCGAGACGCCGGACGGCGAGCTGCCCGCGGGTCTCGAGGTCACCCTGATCGACCCCGGCACGGCCGCTGCGGACGCGGCACCGGCGCCGGCCGAGGCGGCACCTGCCAGCGCGCCGTCGTCTGCCGCCGCCAGCGCGGACGCTCCCATGCCGGTCATCTACAGCCGGGCCGCCTGGGGCGCGGACGAGTCGCTGCGTGAGCAGACCGACCCGCTCTACGGCGACGTCCAGGGCGGCTTCGTCCACCACACCGCCGGCACCAACACGTACACCGAGGCCGACGTGCCGGCCATCCTGCGGGGCATCTACGAGTACCACGTCGTCGGCCGCGGCTGGCGCGACATCGGCTACAACTTCTTCGTCGACCGGTTCGGACGCATCTGGGAGGGCCGCTGGGGCGGCATCGACCGGGCCGTCGTCGGCGCGCACGTCGCGGGGTACAACAGCTACTCGGTCGGCGTCGCCGCGCTCGGCGAGTTCACCGCGGCCCAGCCCGGGCAGGCGGTCCTCGACGCCTACGCGCGGCTGTTCGCCTGGAAGTTCGGCCTCCACGACGTCGACCCGAACGGCACCTTCGCCTACCCGAACCAGCAGACCCTGCCCACGATCGCGGGGCACCGCGACGGTGGCGCCACGGAGTGCCCGGGCGAGCTGCTGTACGCCCAGCTGGGCGCCATCCGCGCCGGCACGGACACCGTCCTGAACCCACCGCCCGTCCCGGACCACGACTTCAACGGCGACGGCAACACCGACGTGATCGCCCGCGAGAACACCGGCAAGCTCTTCCTCCTGCCCGGACGAGGCAACGGAACCTTCGCATCCCGCACGCAGATCGGCACCGCCACCGATTGGAACCGCTACACCGCACTCGTCGGAGTCGGCGACTTCAACGGCAACAACCATCCCGACGTGATCGCCCGCGAGAACACCGGCAAGCTCTTCCTCCTGCCCGGACGAGGCAACGGAACCTTCGCATCCCGCGTCCAGCTCGGCACCGCCACCACCTGGAACCGCTACACCGCCATGGTCTGACGTGGTGACCGACGGAGAGCGACGACCATTCGAGGGAGGTCGCTCCCCCTCGGTCCCTACGGCCGCAGGCCGCGGATCTCTGGGCCGAGTCGGAGCGCCCACCGGCGTCACCTATGACTTCACCACACCGACGCCGGCCGTTCATTTCGGCCTCGACCGGTAGTCGGGACAACTGTGATGCGATCGGCACCCACACCCTCCGGAGGTCGCCCGTGCCCGCATCGCCGTCCACCCTCGACCGCCGCCGGTTCCTCGCCGTGACCGGCGGTGGCGTGCTGACGTTCACCGCCGCGCTGGCCGGGTTCTCAGCCGCGCCGGTCCGCGCCAACCCGCTGTTCCGCGACAACCCCTTCACGCTCGGCGTCGCCTCGGGCGACCCGCTGCCCGACGGCGTCGTGCTGTGGACACGGCTGGCGCCTGAGCCGCTGGCGGCCGACGGCAGCGGCGGCATGGGTGGGCGGGCGGTTCCGGTCGAGTGGCAGATCGCCCGCGACCCTCAGTTCCGGCAGGTCGAGCGGGCCGGCGCCGTCCGTGCGACGCCGGAGCTGGCACACTCGGTGCACGCGGAGGTCGGCGGGCTGGAGCCGGGCCGCGATTACTGGTACCGGTTCCGCGCCGGCCGCGAACTGAGCCCCGTCGGCCACACCCGCACCGCCCCGGCCGCCGATGCCCGCCCTGACCAGGTGCGCTTCGCCTACGCCAGCTGCCAGAACTACGCCGACGGCTACTTCACCGCGCACCGCCACCTCGCCGAGGAGGACGTCGATCTCGTCGTGCACCTCGGCGACTACATCTACGAGGGCCCCAACGTCGGCACCATCGGCCGCGCCCACCTGCCCGCCGTCGAGTGCCGCTCGCTGACCGACTACCGCATCCGCTACAGCCAGTACAAGAGCGACCCGGACCTGCAGGCCGCGCACGCCGCCGCGCCATGGATCGTGGTGCTCGACGACCACGAGATCGACAACAACTGGGCCGACGACGTCGACGGCGGCGGCGTGGGCGGCGCGGAGTTCCAGGCCCGGCGCATCGCCGCGCTGAAGGCGTACTACGAGAACATGCCGCTGCGCCGCGCGTCGATGCCGGTCGGGCCGGACATGCAGCTCTACCGGCGGCTGCGGTACGGCACGCTGGCCGACTTCAACGTCGTCGACACCCGCCAGTACCGCGACGACCAGGCCTGTGGCGACGGCCGGCAGATCGACTGCGCCGACCGGCTGGACCCGGCCCGCACCATGCTCGGCGACGCACAGGAGGCATGGCTGCTGGACGGGCTCGCGGACTCGCCGGCGACGTGGAAGGTGATGGCCAACCAGATCTTCATGATGCAGGCCGACCACGAGGCCGGACCGGTGCAGGCGTTCGGCATGGACACCTGGGACGGCTACGCCGCGGCCCGGAGCCGGCTGCTCGACGGCGTCCGCGAGCGCGGCGTCGACAACTTCGTCGTGGTCACCGGCGACGCGCACCGCAGCGTCGCCGCCGACCTCAAGGCGAACTTCGACGACCCCGGGTCGGCCACCGTCGGCACCGAGTTCCTCGCCACGTCGCTCAGCGCCGGCGGCGACGGCGCCGACCAGGACGCGCTCGGCGCCGTGTGGCTGGCTGAGAACCCGCACATGAAGTTCCACAATGTCCAGCGCGGCTACGCCACTTGCACCCTGACGCCCGACACCTGGCGCACCGACTACCGGGTGGTCCCGTACGTGCGCCGGCCGGACGCGCCGGTCACCACCCGCGCCAGTCTCCACGTAGAGGCCGGCGTCCCCGGCATCGCCCAGGTCGCCTCGTAGATTCCGGGCCGGTCAGTCGTCGAGGCCGCGGGCCTGCAGGGCCTCGCCCATCGCGTCGGCGTGCCGCAGCACGCCGACGACGAGGGGGACGGCGAACGCGCGGACGCTGCGCTCGCGGCCGCGGGCGCAGCGGGCCTCCCGGATCCGGCCGGCGATCCCGGCGACGACGGGCACGCTGCGCAGCGCCAGCGACATCAGCAGCGACACCCGCCCCGGATCCACCCCGGCCCGGCGCAACGGCCGCAAGGCCCGTTCCAGCGCAGCCATCAGGTCCGTCGTCCGGGTCGTCAGCGTCACCAGCGCGGCCAGCGCGACGGCGAGCACCAGCCGCGCCGTCAGCGCGACCGCCGTCGGCAGGTCGGCGATCAGCACCTGCACCACCAGCAGCACGACGACCAGCCAGCGCAGCGGCCGCAGCTGCCCCCACGCGGCCCGGACGCCCACCCGGGCCAGCGCATACAGCGCCACCACGACCGCCGTCGCCACGCCGACCGCGACCAGCGACCGCGCGAACACCAGGGCGGTGCACGCAGCCGCCAGCACCGCCAGCTTCAGCCCGGCCGGCGTCCGGTGCACCACCGAGCGGCCAGGCACGTAGGCGCCGGTCAGCAGGGTCACCGGACCACCTCGAACAACGCCGCCACGCCCATGCCGCCGCCGATCGCCGCGGTCGCGAGCCCGAGCGTCCCGGCCGGCGCGCCGCCGCGGACCAGCCGGGCGAACAGCCGCACGACGACGACGGCACCCGACGCGCCCCACGGGTGACCCAGCGCCAGCGCTCCCCCGTCGGCGCAGACGACGCCCGCGTCGCGGCCGAGCGGGTCCAGTCCGAGCGCGTCGGTGACCGCCAGCACCTGCCCGGCGAACGCCTCGACGATCTCGACGGCGCCGACGTCGCCGAGCGCGACCCGCGCGGCCGCCAGCACCCGGTGCACGGCCGGCACCGGACCCCAGCCGGGCAACCGCGGGTCGCACCCGACGACGGCGCCGGCGACCAGCCGCAGCCCCGGCCGGCCGGCTCGGAGCTCCTCGCCGACCATGGCCACGACGGCAGCGCCGTCGCTGTTGGCGCACGAGTTGCCCGCGGTCACCGTCCCGCGAGGGACGAAGGCGGCCGGCATCCGGGCCAGCACCGCGGGGTTCAGCCGCCGCGGCCGGTCGTCGTGTTCGAGCCCATCGACCGGCACCAACTCCGCGTCGAACCGGCCGGCCTCGCGGGCCAGCAGCGCCTTCGCGTGGCTCGCGGCGGCATAGGCGTCCTGCCGGCCACGGATGACGCCGCGGCGGCGGGCGAGCTCCTCGGCGGCGACACCCATGTCCGGGTCGCCGTACTCCGGCGGCGTGAACGGAGCCCGGTCGTACGCCCCGGTGCTGCCGCCGGCCGGCGCCACGCGGTGCGAGCGCTGCGGCGCCGTCGACGCGCTCTCGACGCCGCCGGCCAGCACCAGCCGCGCGTCGCCCGCCCGGATCGCCTGCCCGGCTTGCAGGATCGCGGCCAGCCCGCTGCCGCACTGCCGGTCGACGGTGACGCCCGGCACGGCGGAGTCGAACCCGGCGGCCAGGGCCGCGACCCGGGCCACGTTGCCGCCAGGTCCCAGGCAGTTGCCGAGCACGACGTCGTCGACGGCGCGCATCGCGGTGAGCGGCCACACGTCGTCGACGACCGCCGACAGCACCGGCGCGGCCAGCTTCTCGACGGTGACCTCGCGCAGCGCCTTCCCAGCGGTCGCGATGGGCGTCCGGCGGGCCGCGACGACGACCGGCGCGCTCACGTCAGTGGCCGGATGGGCAGGTCGCCGGCAGCCACGCCCGCGCCGACCAGCGCACGGGCCGGCTTGCCGGTGGACGTCCTGGGCAGCTCGTCGATGGCGAGCCACCGGCGCGGCCGCTGCGCCGGTGCGAGCCGTTCGCGCACCACCCGCTCCAGCACGGCCCGGCGCACGCCGGCACCCTGCACGACGGCGGCGACCACCTGGCCGAGCTCGGCGTGCGGCAGCCCCACGACCACGACGCCGTCCACGCCCGGCACCTCGGCCAGGACCGCCTCGACGTCCGCGGGCACAACGGTCGCGCCGCCGGTGAGTACGGCGCCGTCGGCGCGGCCGCGCAGCACGAGCCGGCCGCTCGGCCCGATGTCCTCCGCCAGGTCGCCCACCGTCGCCCAGCCGCCGGCGTCGCGGCGCAGCGGTCCGCCGCCCGCGCCGAGGTATCCGTGCGCCAGCCACGGCGAGCGCACCCATACCTCGCCCGGGCCGGCGGCCGCCGGCCGCAGCGAGACCTCCACACCGGCGAACGGCCGCAGCCCCTCCCCGTCCGGGTCGACGGCGACGAAGGACAGCTCGGTGGCGCCGTAGTACGCGACGACGCCGACCCCGGCGTTCGCCGCCCGGTCACGCAGCGCCGTCCCCAGTGCGGCGCCGCCGACGACCGCCGTCCGCAGCCGCCGCGGCCGCGCGTCGAGGACCGCGGCCAGCCGGTGCGGCACCAGATGCGCGACGTCGGCCGCCGGCAGCGCGGCCCGCAGCCCCGGCACCGACCAGTCGCCGGTCAGCAGCACCGTCGCACCGGCCGCCAGCGCATGCGCCGTCGCGAACGCGGTCAGCGACCACGACAGCGACCCCGGCACCAGCACGGCGTCGTCCGCGGTGATCCCGGTGAGCCGGCCGGTCGCCTCGAACGACCCCGTCCACGACGACCGCGACCGCACGACCACTCGCGGCCGGCCGGTGCTGCCGGACGTGAATCCGGCCCAGGCCAGGTCGTGCGCCACCGCGTCGTCGACCGTCGCCGGCAGCGGACCGAGCAGCGCCCTCTGGTGCTCGGGCCGCCACGACGGGTCGGCGGTCAGCGGGACCGCGCCCGCGGCGTCGGCGGCCAGGATCCCGGTGAGCTGCGCGACCGGGTCGCCGTCAGGCAGCGTGACCAGCGCGCCCGGCTTGACGTCCGGGCGCGCCCGTTCGGCGTCCCGGGCCAGCTGCGCGTAGGTGCGCGCCGTGTCGCCGTACCGGACGGCGACGCGGTGCGGCTGGGCGGCTGCGTGTGCCAAGACCTCGCGGAAGACCGGCATCGACGCAGCGTCTCAGGCCCGGCCGGCGCCGGTGTCATCGCCCCCGGTGCGGCGTCCCACCCTGCCCTCGACCCGCTCGCGGCGGGCCGCCGGCGCGGCGTCCGGGTAGGCCCGCTGCGCGCCGGACGCGACCAGCGCCGCGAACACCGCCTTGGCCGTGTCGCCCGGGATGAACGCCAGCGACAGCTGGAACGTCTCCGTCAGCGGCACCCCCGTGACCGCCGACTGGACCGGGATGCCCATGGCCAGCGTTGTCGCCGAGCCGATCAGGCAGGCGGCCAGCACCCAGTGCACACCCGGCCGGCGTCCGGACCGTTCGACGATCAGCCCGACCACGAACGCCGACACCACGAAGCCGATGAGATAGCCGACCGACGGCCCGGCGAACACGCCGAGCCCGCCCCGTCCGCCGGCCAGCAGCGGCAGCCCGGCGGCGACCAGTGCGAGCAGCAGGAGCTGCGACAGCGCGCCCCGTTTCGCGCCGAGGATCGCGCCGGCCAGCAGCGGCCCCATCGACTGCAGGGTGACCGGAACGGCGTTGCCGAAGAGGTGGAACGACCCCGGCAACCCGAGGACGGCGGTCAACGCGGCGAACGCGGCGATCCGCGCGAGATCCGCGGCGGGCAACCGCGATCTTCCTGCCATCGAGCTCTCCTGTCTGGGCGTGCGCCCGCCGCGGGGGCCCGCGGCGGTGTGCCTCCACTCTGACCGACGGACCTGCGCCGGACATAGTCGGCAATTCGCACCAGCATCGCGGCACCGGATTGGTGGTCCTCCACAAGTGCGACCTTGTCGGAGGTGGACGGCAGAATGGACGGCGTGAGCGATGACGTGGCGGTCGGCGGGCTCGACACACCGGTCGGGCGCATCAGCGTGGCCGTCACCCGCGACGGGCTCGCCGCGGTCGGCTGGGGTCGCCGCCCGGCCTCCGGCCGGCTGCCGGTGGTCGACGACGCCGAGCGGCTGGCGCTGGTGCTCGGCCAGCTGACCGAGTACTTCGCCGGGCGGCGGCAGGACTTCGACGTCCCGATCGACTGGCGCTACGTCCCCGGCTCAGCGTCGGCCGTCGTGCTGCGCACCCTGCACGAGACCGTCGGCTACGGGTCGTCGGTCACCTACGGCCAACTGGCCGACCGCAGCGGCACCGGCATCCCGGCCCGGGCCATCGGCGGCATCATGGGCGCCAACCCGATCCCCATCGTCGTCCCGTGTCATCGGGTGCTGGCCAGCGACGGGCTGGGCGGCTACAGCGGCGGGTCCGGCGGCAACGGACTCGAGGTCAAGCGCTGGCTGCTTACGCTGGAGGGCGTCCTGCCGCCCACGTTCGACTGGAGCCCCGCCGGCCTCACGGCATGAGCCCGTCAGCGTCGCGCCGCCGGCGTGCGCAGCCGGGCCAGCCGCTCGGCGCTGTCCGGGTCGGCCGGCGTGTGGATACCCAGCCACAGCCGCGGCGCGGTCGCCGGGTGCAGCAGCGTGTTCTCCACCGTCACGGTGCCGACCCGCGGGTGCTCGTGCACCTGCAGCGACTGGGCCGGGCCGTCGAGAAGGTCGTGCTCGGGCCACCAGGCACGGAACTCCGGGCTGGACCGCTCCAGCAGAGCGACCACCTCGGACATCCGCGGGTCCCCGACGGCCACGGCGTAGCTGGCCCGGAACGCCGCCAGGCAGGTGCGCGCCACCCGCTCCCAGTCGCGCTGCCGGTCCCGCCAGCTGCGCAACGTGAACGTCTGCACGATGACGTTGCGGCGCTCCGGCGGCACGTCGGCGTAGTCCAGCTCGATCCAGGCGGTGAGCGCGTCGTTGTAGGCGACGACGTCCCAACGCGCGTCCATGAGGTAGGCCGGTTCGGCCAACGCCGCCACGAAAGTGGTCAGCGCATGCCGCGCGCCATCATCGAGCTCCGGGACGTCGAGCGCGTCGGCCGGGCGGGCCAGCCGGAGCAGGTAGGCCCGCTCCGGGCCGGTCAGCCGCAGCGCCCGAGCCAGGCCGGCCAGCGTCTGCGCCGTGGTGGTGATGTCGCGGCCCTGCTCCAGCCACGTGTACCAGGTGACGCCGATGCCGGCGAGCTGCGCGACCTCCTCGCGGCGCAGCCCCGGCGTCCGCCGTCGCGGCCCGTCGGGCAGCCCGACGTCGGCCGGGCGCAGCCGGCCGCGCCGGGAAGTCAGGAACGCGCCGAGCTCGGCCCGCCGCGTCGCGCTGGCATCGTCCGCCACGGTCCTCCCGCCATCCTGGTAGTGCCGGTACCGGTGTCGGCGCTCACCTCTGTCGCCCCATCCGGCCGGCACCTATTGTCGTCGAGCATGACGACGCTGGCCGCGGCCGCCCACCGCAACGACCTCATCGCAGCGGCCGACGAGCTGCGCGACGGCACCCCGCCCGACCTCCGCGACGCCGACGGGCTGACCCCGTTGATGATCGCCGCCGGGATCGGCAGCCCGCAGCTGGTGGAACTGCTGCTGGTCGCCGGCGCCGACGTGCACGCGCTGGAGCCGAGGATGGGCGCCAGCGCGCTGCACAAGGCGGCGCAGGGCGGCAGCGTGGACGTGACGCGGCTGCTGCTGGACCACGGCGCGTTCATCGATCTGCAGTCGCCGACCCTCGGGCACACCCCACTGTTCGACGCCGTCTGGTACAAGAGCCACGAGGTGGCGGCCTACCTGCTCGATCGCGGCGCCAAGACCACGCTGCTCAGCCACTACGGCCTGACGGCGCTCGACGTCGCCCGGCGCGACGGGTTGAAGGAGACGGCGGCGCTGATCGAGGCCCGCGACCGCGCGGACGCCGCCGCCGTCGAGGCGCAGCCGCTGATGGCCGCGGTCAAGGACGGCGACCTGGCCGAGGTCAGCCGGCTGCTGGCCGCGGGTGCCGCGCCGGACGAGCGGGCGCCGATGTGCGGCACGTTCTTCGACGGCTACACCCCGCTCGGCGTCGCCGCCATGTTCGGGCACGCCCAGATCGTCCGCGAGCTGCTGGCCGCCGGGGCCGATCCCCGCCGGGTCGACGGGCTGATGAAGGCAACGCCTGGTCACAAGAGCGGGTACATGGGCCACCCGGACGCCCTCCGCGTGCTGCTGGATGACGCGGCCGCCCGCCGCGACGGCGGTCGCGGCCTCGAGGTCGACGCCCAGGGCCCGTACAACGGCTTCACCGCCCTGCACGACGCGGTCTGGCACGGCCACGTCGAGGCGGCCCGCGTGCTGGTCGAGGCCGGCGCCCGCCGCGACCTGCGCTCGCACGCCGGGCTGACGCCGTTGGAGCACGCCCGCGCCTACGGCTTCGCCGACCTGGCCGAGTTGCTCACCCCAGGCGAGGGGACCGAATGACCGACCCGCTCGCCGACGACCCGTTCGACTACCAGGTGACGAAGGCCGGGCCGATCCGCGTCAGCCGCGGCGGCCGGGTCGTCGTCACCGTCGCCGGACGCGCGGCCGACCGGCTGGCCGCGGCTCTGGAGCGGGCCGCCGACGAGCGCGAGCGGCAGCTGCTGCTCGCCAAGGCGACCGGCAACTACAGGCGCGGAAACGAGCGCCGCTGACGTCCGCCGGCTCCGGCCAGCTCCCGCCGCCAGAAGTTGATCTTGGAGAAATTGTTGAGTTCTCGGGCGATATGTCCGATAGATGGCCCACTTTCTCCAAGATCAACTCAGCTGCGGAGGCGGACGGTGGGGCGGCAGGCCGCGGCCGCGGGTCAGCCGGCGACGGCGTGCAGCGAGCCCGGCCGCAGGCCGGTCAGCCGGTCCAGGGCGCCAGACGTCGGCTCGTCGCCGGGCAGGTAGACGATGATCCGCTGGTGCTCGCCGTCGGAGAGGTCGAGGGTCTCGAACGCCAGCCGCAGCTCACCGGCGTCCGGGTGCACGATCCGCTCGACGCCGGTGCGCACCGCGGTCGACACCGGGGCCGTCCAGCGGGTGGCGAACGGGGCGCCCGCCAGCACTGTCAGCTCGTCGGCCAGCGCGGCCAGGTGGGCGTCGTCGGGGCCGGAGTCGAGCTTGAGGTTGGCCACCAGCGCGTCGGCCACGACGTGCCAGTCGGGATAGGTCGCCCGCGCCCGCGGGTCGGTGAAGTGGTAGCGGACCAGGTTCGGCGTGTCGCCGCTCAGCACGCCGAGCGGCTCGGCCAGGAACTCGTAGCCCGTCGTCCACGCCAGCACGTCGCCGATGCGGTTGACCAGCACCGCCGGGACCGGCTCCAGCCGGTTCAGCAACGCCCGCACCGTCGGCCGGACCTGCGACGCCGGCGGCGACTCGATCGACGGGCAGAAGAAGTCGCCGCTGGTGGTCTTGGCGAGGTTGCGCAGCAGCACCCGCTCGGCCGCCGACAGCTGCAGCGCTTCGGCCAGTGCCCCGAGCACCTGGGCGGACGGGTGGCGGTCGCGGCCCTGCTCGAGCCGGGTGAGGTAGTCGACGCTGACGCCGGCGAGAATCGCCAGCTCGGCCCGGCGTAGTCCCGGCGCACGGCGGCGCGGGCCGGCGGGCAGCCCCACCTGGGCCGGGGTGATGGCATCGCGCCGCGAGCGCAGGAACGCGCCGAGCTCGTTGTCGCTCACGCCGCCCAGGCTACCGCCGGACCCGCCGCGGCCGGCAACAATGGCCCCGTCAGGGCTAGCCTTGCCGCGGCCTCCCCACGACGCCCCGGCACGCCGAGCATTGTCACCATGTCGAACATCTTCACCGAGGCCGAGATCGCCTACCTGGAGAGCCAGCCGCTGGGCCGGCTGGCCACCGTCGGCCCGGACGGACGGCCGCACGTCACGCCCGTCGGGGTCTTCTACGACCCGGAAGCCGACGCGGTCGTCGTCGCCGGGCACGCGGGCACCAGCTTCGGCACCAGCCGGAAGTTCCGCGACGCTCAGGCACACCCGGAGGTTGCCTACGTCGTCGACGACCTCGCCGGCGTCGACCCATGGCAGCCGCGCGGCATCGAGATCCGCGGGACGGCCGAGACCTTCGCCCAGGGGGGCGAGGAGCTCGGTGCCCGGATCACCGGCGTCATGCCGTTCGCGCCTGCGTGGATCCGGATTCGCGCCCGCCGCGTCCTCGCCTGGGGCATCGACGGCGACTCCTTCGAGCTGTCCCCGCGCGACGTCGCATGACCGACGACCGACGGACCGGCGAGCTGGGGGTCGTGCAACGGAACGCCGGCGAGACGGCGCCGCGGGTCCGCGTGCTGGTCGCGGAGGCCCGCGGCGCCTAGTGCCGCCTGGCTACGGGGTCAGAGCCGGCGGCACTGGTCCTCCTTGTTGCCCTGGACGACGTTGCCGGTGCCGGTCGGCGCCGGGACGTTCTCCTTGCACTGCAGGTTGCCGTTGATGCGGTTGTACGAGATCCGCTGCGTGCCGCGGTTGGTGAAGGACTGGACGTCGCCGGTCACCCGGTTCGACGTGATGGTGGCGGTCTTGCCCTGCTTCACCTGGACGCTGCCGCCGACGGTCGACGACGTCAGCGACACGTGCTTGTGGTTCTCGGCCTGGACGTTGCCGACCACCCGCACGCTGCTGGCGTAGAGCGTCGCGTTGTACTCGACCTTGATCGTCCCCTTGACGTACGTGCCCTTCAGTGTGCAGGTCGCGTTGCTGGGGACGCGGAGGTTGTCGACGGTGACGGCGCCGATGGTGCCACGGCAGGTGCGCTCCTCGGCCTGGGCGGGAGCCGCGCCGAGCAGCATGGCACACAGGGCTGCCGAGATCGCGAGTGCGGTGCGCTTCATGGGTCTTGTCCCTTCGCAGTGGCCGGCCGGTGCTGCCGGCTCTCTGCGTCCGAGCGTTCCGGAGCCGATCGGCCGGCCGGGTGAGGCAGGGGTGAGACTGCTCTCATCGTCGGGCGACTAGGACAGATGTCGGCCCGGCCGGGCCGGGTTTCAGACACATGCCCGGTGACCATTCATCCCGGTTTCCATATGTTCGGGCGTCATCACGCCCAGTCACGCCCGCAGGCATGGCTGCGTCCTTCCTTCGTTTCCCGCAGCGACAAGGAGAACCCCATGGCACGACGCTTCAGAGCGGGCGTCGCACTCGGCACCCTCGCGGTGACTGGCTACGCCCTGCTGGCCCCGCCCGCACAGGCCGGGCCCGCCGACCGGCCCGAGATCGAGGTCGACATCTCGGCCGGGCTGTCCGGCCACGTCAATCTCGCCGGCCCTGGCCTGATCCCGGTGACGGTGCACGGCTCCCCGGCCGTGGACGTCACCGACATCGACCTGCGCACTGTCGCCGTCGGCGACGTCGCACCGGCCCGCTCTGAGTCCGGCGCCGTCATCAGCCACGTCAACGACGTCGACGGCGACGGCGCCGACGACCTGGTCGTTCACGTCGACAAGCAGCAGCTGGCCGCCGAGGGCGAGCTGACGCCGTCGACCGGCGCCCTGCAGCTGACGGCGAGCACCGGCGATGGCGCGGGCGTGGGCGGCACCGCGCCCGTCCAGCCCGAGGTCAGCCTGGAGATCAAGTTCGCCGAGGGCTACCAGGTCCGCGGCGGCAGCGAGGCCACCCTGCGCAGCACGACGGGCGAGAGCCTGGACGACGTCCGCGCCGTCCTCGACCGGCATGATGTGAGCGCTCTCATTCCGTTCGTCGAGCCCGCCCAGACGGCCGGCCTGGCCACCGCCACCAGCGGGGCCCAGGCCCGGTCGGCCGAGCCGCTGCCCGACCTCGCGTCCTGGTACACGGCGCTGCTGCCGGCCGGCACCGACGTCGACGCCGTCCTGGCGGAGCTGACCGCGTTGCCGGAGGTCGTCTACGCCTACCCGTCGCCGGAGCCGGCCCCGCCGCCGGCCGAGCCCACGCCGGACCTCAGCCCGCAGCAGGGGTACCTGCGCCCGTCGGATACCCACAACGGCATCGACGCCGAGCTGGTCCGCAGCGACCCGCGGGTCCGCGGCGCCGGCATCCGGGTGATCGACCTCGAGTACAACTGGAACCCCTTCCACGAGGACCTGCAGCTGGACTGGTCCAGCGACATCGGCCAGGGCCGGTTCGTGCGCATCGACACCTTCGGCGACGACCACGGGACCGCGGTGTTCGGCGAGATCGTGGCGAAGGACAACGGCTACGGCGTGGTCGGCGGCGTGCCTGATGTCGAGATGTACGGCATCTCGCCGGTCGAGAACCTCGGCACCCGGACGTCGTGGCGGCCCGGCCCGGCGCTGGCGTTCGTCGCCGCGTTGAAGGACGAGAACGGGCAGCCGTTCGTCCGGCCCGGCGACGCGCTGATCCTGGAGCAGCAGACCGCCAGCCCGCTCGGTGGCAGCCGGTACGCGCCACTGGAGTGGATCCCGTCGGTCTTCGAGGCCAACAAGGTGCTGACGGCGATGGGCGCCAACGTCGTGCTCACCGGCGGCAACGGCAACACGAACACCGACGACCCGATGTACACCCTCAACGGGGTCAAGTGGTTCGACCCGGCCGTCCAGCACTCCGGCTCGATCTTCGTCGGCGCCGGCGGCAGCGGCCTGCGCGCGGCCAACCCGGCGCGGTCGCGGCTGAGCTTCTCGAACTACGGCCAGCGATTCGACCTGCAGGGCTGGGGCCAGGACATCTACACCACCGGCTACTGCAACGTGCTCTGCGCCGAACTGGGCAACGACCACAACCGGGCGTACTCGCGCTCGTTCAGTGGCACCTCCGGCGCCGGCCCGATCGTCACCAACGCGGTCGTCGCCGTCCAGTCCTACGTCATGTCCGTCGGCCTCGGCCCGTGGACGACCGCGCAGATCAACGACCTGCTGCGGGCGACCGGCACGCCGCAGACCACGAACACGCACGAGAACATCGGCCCGCGGCCGGACCTGCGGGCGGCGCTGCGCTCCATCGAGGTCGACGCGCCGACGACGGAGCTGGCGCTCAACCAGCGGCCGGCCCGCGACGGCTCCTACGTCAACCCGACGGTGACGCTGACCGCCCAGGACGGGTGGGGCTCCGGCGTCGATCGGATCATGTACCGGCTCGACGGCGGCCCCTGGCGCACCTACACCGAGCCGTTCCGCGTCATCGGCCTCGGCGACCACACCCTCGAGTACCGCTCGAACGACCACAACGACAACACCGAGGGAACCCAGTCGACCACGATCGTCAACCGCGGCCGCGGCGAATGAGTCTGGACTGATCGACAGATGTCCAAGTAATGCGGTAGATGTCCATGCACCTGTCCGGTGACCGTGGGTCGTTCCACGGCCTACGGTCACCGGACCGGACCGCATGCTCGCGGCCCGGCGTCGACTCTTGGGAGGGCTCAGTGACGGCGAGTACAGAACGGCGACCCGCGAGGCGCGGGAGGACCTGGCGGGCGAGAGCGATCGTCGGCGTTGCCGCGGTGGCGCTCTCGGCATCGGCGGGGGTCGTGTCGGCCAACGCCGAGGACGGTGTGGCCGATGACGCCGGCACCAGCCCGATCGTCCCGGTCGACCAGCAGGTCTGGGAAGAACAGGCCGAGATGACCTGGGACGACTACAAGCCGGTCCGGCCGGAGGCGTGGAACCAGGACACCACCAGCCAGGGGTCGGAGAGCCAGTACCGCACCGCGGTGATCCTGCTGGAGTTCACGGACGAGAAGTTCCTCATCACGCAGGAGCCGGAGTCGCACCCGTTCGGGAACCCACTGCCCCCGTGGGAGCCGGTCTCGCCCGAAGAAGTGAACGAGTGGTACTACGACTACTACGCGGTGCCGAACGAGTTCAACAAGGGTCAGACCCTGCACGGGTACTGGATGGAGACCAGTCACGGACGCATCGGCGTGACCGTCGAGGTCTTCGGTCCGTACACACTGCCCGGCAAGCTGCACGAGTACGGCGCCTCCGTCTTCGCACCGGTCACCGGGCCCAACTCGATCTGCCCTGCCGGTGACACCTGTAACAAGGACCTCCGCACCGACGGCGGCGCGCTCTGGCGGGCGGACATCGGCTGCGAGTCGGGGCTCTGCGGCTTCGACAACGGCTTCTATGTCAGCGCCGGCCACGACGAGACGTCGACCTGGCAGGAGTTCGGCGAGATGATGTTCCGCACCCCGGCGGACGTCCCGGCCGAGTTCGGCCCGCCCGGCGCGACCGAAGGCCCGGTGCTCAACGCCGACGGCAATCCGATCCCGAACGCCGTCCCGACCCGCTACGTGCCCTGGACCTCGTGGCAGTCGGCGGCCAACCACTGGCCGAACGCCAGCCGGGACGGGACGTCGACCCAGGCGGAGAACTCTGGCCTCAGTGTCTTCGCGCACGAGTTCAGTCACCTGCGCGGGCTTCCGGACAACTACAACAACCCGTTCCAGCCCAGTTCCGGCCGAAACTACACCGGCTACTGGGAGATGATGAGCCGCGGTTCGTTCAACGGGCCGGGTGGCACGCACAACCGCTGGCAGGTCCCGAACGCCGGCGGTTCGGCACTCGGTCCGCATCACACGCTGCACTTCAAGACCACCGGCAACGCCCGGCTGGGGGTCGTGAAGGAAGGCGAGTTCGTCAACACCACCCGGGCCGCGCTGGCCGAGCAGGGCGTCGCCGTCGTGCCACTCAAGGCGCGCTCCTCGGTGCCCGACGGTGACATGGTCGGCCTCAACGTCGAGCTCGGCGGCCCGTTCGTCCAGGGCACCTGCCAGTCGCGCGTCGACGACCCGTTCTTCTGCACACCGGTCGCCACTAACTGGTCCAAGTTCACCATGGAGGTGGTCGACCGGGCCGGCAACGACTCGTTCGTCGCCGGCCACGGTGTCCTGCTCGCCCAGGGCCGCAACTCCGGCAACCCCCAGGTGTGGCTCGTCGACGCGAACCCGCAGGACATCGGCCGGATCGACTTCTACCGACCGGGCAACGCGACCGAGCCTGGCGGCGAGCCGGTCCCCGTCGTCAAGGGCGACCCGCGCCAGCTCGACGACGCGACGTTCCACGCCGGCACCGCGTCGGGCAGCGACTACGAATACGTCGACGCGCCGAACAAGCTGCACTTCTACGTCCTGGACACCTACCGGGACGCCGAGGGCGAGCTGTTCTACGACGTCGCCGTCCGGCACACCGAGGCGGCCGGCCCGCACGAGCGCGACGTGGCTCTGGGCGAGGCCGCCACGTACGCCGTCGGCGACTCGACGGCGCTGGTCAACGTGCCGCTGACCAACACCGGCGCGGCCGGCGAGGGCATCTACGGCTCGGACGTGTACCGGATCTCCTCGACCGTCGAGGGCGAGGGCTGGGACGTGACCCTGCCGTACGAGATCAAGGCGGCGCAGGCGGGCGACACCGTGCCGGTCTGGGCGTACGCCAGCGCCGGCGAGGACGCGTCGGAGACGGCGACGGTGACCATCACGGCCACCAGCGAGACCGACCCCGGCGCCACGTTCACCGTCGAGGTCGAGCTGAAGTCCGGCACGCTCGACGTCGCCTTCGACAACGCCCAGGACCTGCTGGCCGACTACCGGTCCGGCGGCTTCCTGACCCAGGGCGAGTACCAGCGGCTGCGCGCGCAGCTGGGCATCGCCGAGGCCGCCAACGGCCGCGCCGCCGAGCGCGCCGTCGACCGGTTCATGACGATGTCCGAGGATGTCGCCGGCACCGGTGCTCGCAACCTCGTCAGCGCCGCCCTGGTGTCGTTGGCCGCGGAGCTGCCGACGGACTAACAGTCCACCTCCCCCAACCGGCCACCGGGGTGCCGCCGATCCGCAGCGGCGGCGGCCCCGGTGGCCGGTTCCTTGTGGAAATGAGGGGACGGGGCGAGTCTGGGTACACCTCGAGGTGCCGTGGCGTGCACCTGCCGCCTGTGGATAGCCATGATCATCAAGGATCGCCTACATCACCAGGATCCCTGGAGCCTCACCACGATTGCAGGCGTGGTGAGGCTCCAGAAAACGTGGTGACGTGCCCCAGATCGCGGCAAAATCTCACCACGTGGACGCTGTGGAGGACCGGCGACGCCTCGCCCCACACCACGAAATCGTGTGTCGCACCACGCCTGCAATCGTGTCGACGCTCAGGTGATCGTGGTGACGGGGCCCCAACGACACCAACCCCCACTGTCGCGTTGATCAAGGAACGCGGCGCTCAGCGCGTGGCGACCGCCGGGAAGGGAGTGACGTTGTCGGTGCCGGTGGCGCCCGCAGGCGCCGCCAGGTCGACGCCGGCGGACTGACGCGGGGCGTACTGGCCGGTCATCCGCGCGACCTTGAGCGACAGATGCAGCGCCAGCCGCTCGGCGCCGCTCTTGAGGTTGGTGTGCGCGAGCTGCTCCAGCCGCTGCAGCCGGTAGTACAGCGACGTCCGGTGCAGGTTGAGCCGCTCGGCGGTGAGCTGGGCGTTGCCGGCGACGTCGAGGTAGGTCTCGAGGGTCTCCAGCAGCGGCAGCGCGTCGGGGTCGTCGAGCAGGTTGCCCAGGCCGGGGTGGACCGTGGGCACCTCCTCGCCCAGTGACGCCAGCTTGACGACGATCTGGTGGATGCCCAGCCGCGACCAGTGCACGATGTCGCCCAGGCCGGGGAGCAACCTGGCGGCGTCGGCGGACATGCGGGCCTCGCGGAACGACGCGTACGCGTCCTCGAGCGCGTCGCGGCGGCTGCCGACACCGACGACCAGAGCCGTCTCCGAGCCACCGCCGGCCAGGGCGGACCGGGTCAGCTCGACCAGCGCCTCGACCCGCTCGTCGACGTAGATGTCGTGGTCGCCGGCGCACGAGAGCAGCAGCACGGCGTGGTCGCGGTTGATGAGGTCGAGCGCCTGGCCGCGGCGGACCACGCGGCGGAAGTCGGCGACGGCCTGGGCGAGGGCGTCCTCGATGTCGACGGCGGACGAGCGGCGCGGCACCCCCTGCAGGACCACGGCGACGACGCCGTCGCGGGCCGGCATGTAGCCGGCGTCGACGAGGCTGCGGGCGGCCTGGGCGCTCATCGGCGAGCTGCTCAGCAGGATGTGCATGGTGTCGGCCAGCCGGGCAGACGAGAACAGGCTGGCCACGCTCTCGCGGTGCAGCCACTCACCCAGTTCCGCGGCGCCCTGCATGCACGCGGCGAGGTCGGCGTCGCTCATGCTGCCGTCGGCGTCGACGAACCACAGGTGCCCGAGCAGCTTGCCGCGGTAGAGGACGGGGATGCAGACCCGCGGCAGCATGTGCAACTCGGGGTTGGCCGGCAGCCGCAGCGGCCGGCGCAGGTTCGGTAGCGCGAACCGCTTCAGCCAGCCGCGCACCTCCGCCGACGCGTGCCGGCGCAGGATCGAGTCCTCCCGCACCTCGTCGATCGGCCGGTCGTGGGAGCTGAACGCGATGAGCCGCATGAACCGGTCTTCGAGCACGGCGGGCCGGCCCACCCGCTGCGCCAGGCTCTCCAGGATCTGCTGCATCGAGAGTTCCATGGTCACCTCCGCCGCAGTAACATATCACATGTTACTTGGATGAACGGGACGAAGCCGGCACCGTCATCGGGCAGCTGCGACGACGAACTCCGTCAGCTGGGCGCCGAGGTCCTGGACCCCGCCGGGCCAGCCACGGACGAGCTGCCCGCCCCGGGCGATCAACGCCACCAGCGGCGGCTCGTCGACGCCGTAGCGCCGGAACACCTCGCCGCTGGCGTCCAGGCCCACCGGGTAGCTGATGTCGTGCTCGCGCACGTACTCGGCGGCGTCGTCCTCGCTGGAGGCGCTGCCGACGCCGACGAACAGGATCGCGTCGCGGTACTCCTCGCTCAGCTCGGTGATCTCGGCCTGCTGTTGCGCGCACAGCTCGCAGAACGACTCGAAGAACACCAGCACGACCGGCCGCTGCTCCCAGTGTTCGGCGACGTCCAGGGTGCTGCCGTCGAGCAGGCCGAGCTCGAACGGTGGCGCCGGCGGCGCGTCCGGAGGCGCGTCGACGAACGTGACGTCGCTGGGGACGTCGCCGGGCAGGTCGAACGACACCGTTGCCGGGTCGTCCGAGCCCGAGCATCCGGCGACGAGCCCCATCGTCACCGCCGCGGCCACCACACCAGTGAGAACCCGCCTCACGAGATCAACACCTCTCCGATCAGTCCGGCGTCCTCGCTCGGCTCGATGGGCACCGCGAAGCCGTCGCCCACCACGAACCTCTGGCCGTCGACCGAGGTCAGCCCCTCGACCTCGACCTCCATGACGCACATCGTCGGCTGCCGCATGCCCTCGCGGAAGCTGACGTCCATCATCTTCTCCGCGGTACCGTTCGGCAGCTCGCCGCGCGCCACCTCGACGCCGTCGCCGTCCTCGATGGTGAAGGCGGCCTCGGCGTGGATGGAGCGGAACGCGCCCGCCCCGTTGCACGGCTCGCCGAGCCGGCGCAGGTTGCCGTCCGGGATGAGCACCCGCACGACGCCGGACTCCTCCGAACCGCCGGAGGACGAGTCGTCGGACGACCCGCCGCATCCGGCCAGCAGGACCGGGATCACGGCGGCGACGGCAAGCGCCGTGCGGCCACGCACTGCTTGCAAGGGATATGTCCCCTTCCCGGGATCAACGGCGCGGGTTGGTGTCCTTGACCGCGACCGTACAGGTGACGGACTGGGTGGCCGCCGGGTCGCTCTCCGACGTCGCGGTGAGCGTGACGGTGGTGTCCCGCGCCGCGGTGGGCTCGCGCGTGACGTACACCGGGATCTCGACGGTCTCCCCGGCACGGGCCGTGGTGAGCGCGTTGTCCAGCTCGGCGGTCCAGCCCTGGCCGCTGGCGTCGGCCGAGAGCCGGTAGACGTCGTTCTTCACCTTGTCGCTGACGTCGCTGACGTGGCCGGCCGCATTCGTGGCGTCCTCGCCGGTGTTGGTCAGCGGGAACGTGCACTGCGCGGCCTGGCTGATGCGCAGGCCGGTGACCTCGGCCTCGCCCAGCTCGACGCCGCGCTCCTGGTCGCCGGACCCGTCGAGCGACCGGACGGCCAGGGTGTACGACAGCGCGCCGTCCTCGTCGCGCTCCAGGTCGATGACGTAGAAGTGCAGCCGGTTGTGCTCGTCGACGTACTCGTACTCCGAGCCGGAGTTGGTTCCGGCGTGGAACGCGGCGTCGTTGAGCTGCCGGTGGTCGGCGATCGTGGCCATGACCGGCGTGCCGTCCGGCTTGTAGAAGTCGACCAGCCCGATGTCCTGCGGGTTGGCGTCGATGACCCAGTTGAAGCAGCCGTAGCCGCAGGTGTCGCGGGCGGGGCGCTCGTTGGTCTTGTTCTTGGCGATGATGACGCCGGTGTCGGGGTTGAACGAGTCGAACCCCATCCGGTCCACGACCTCCAGCGTGTAGTTGTCCCACCCGGTCTGCAGGTTCTCCACCTCCGGACGGGGATCGACGTCGACCGGGTCGGTGTGGCAGAACGGATCGGCGTTGGCGTCGCAGAACGAGGTGCGGTCCGGGACGGCGCCCGGGCCGTCGAGCCGGATCTTGATGCCCGACGTGCCCTCAGGGCCGGGGTCGACGGCGCGCGCCGTCACCTCGTCGACGACGACTCCGGTGTCGGCCAGCGCCTCACGGCTGACGTCGAGCACGTTCTCGGCCGGCAGGATGCCCGCGTGGATCTTGTTCCGGACCATCAGGCCCGAGGGCGACCAGCCACCCATGTTCGGCGGCACGACCCAGCGCATGTGGTGACCACCGGGGCCGTTGAACGAGCCGCGGTCCATCATGTCCCAGGGTGCAGAGCCGACCCGGTGGAACGGCTGCGGCGGGTTCTGCCGGTTGGTGAACGGGTTGTTGTTGTTGTCGCCGATGCTGAAGAAGAAGTGCCCCATCTCATGCGTGATGGTGCCCGAGCTCTCCGCCTGCCGGATCGACGAGAGGCCCCACTGCTGGGCCGCGGCCCGCCACGACGTCCACTCGACGTACCGCGTCGGCGCCCAGTTCGGCATCTCGTTGTCGGGGTCGACCGAGGCCGGCGGACCCCACTCCTCAGGGATGTCCTCCTTCGTGTTGAACATCATCTCGCCGTACTCCTGCCAGATGCTGGTCTCGTCGTAACCGGCGTAGACCCGCAGGATGACGTCGTAGCCGCACCGGCTGTCCGGGCACGGGATGCCCTTCGCGGCCAGGTCGGCCTTCCACACCGTGTCCACGTCACGGTCGAGGTTTCCGTTGCAGGTGAAGCCCTTGGGACAGGCGGAGGCCTGGCCCCACTCGTTCAGGCCGTACTCGAACAGGTTCCGCGGCACCTGGTACGCGCCGAAGACGTCCATCTCCTCGACGCCGAGCTTCCCGCGGCTCTGCTCCATCCAGTACTCCTGGATCGTGCGGCCGTGGTTGTACTCGTTCGGGACCATGTAGAAGTCGTGGTAGAACTGCGGCACCTCGTCCCGGCTGATCGGGTCGATCTGCGGGTTGCCGAACAGGTCGGTCTGCTTCTCCTGCGTCATGACGAACGGCTGGTCCGGGAAGTCCACCGCCACCAGCGCGATGCGCAGCCCGCGCTCACTCGGCTCGGCCGTCGGGTCGTTCCAGTCGGTCCCCGGGATGTCGGTCCAGTCGTCCCAGGTCATGTCGTACTGGTTCTTCCAGTTCTGCGGGTCGATCGGCTGGACCTCGAAGTCAGGCGGCGCCGCCTGACCGGCGCCCGCCATGCCGACGACGAGCGTCGTGACCGCGGCCGCGGCGAGTCCCAGCCGCCACCGCCTCGCGACGCTCGTCCGCTTGAGCCTCATGCGCATGCGCTCTCCTCACATATTCTGGATAAAATACGACATTGCACATTTCTCGTCACGCCCCCGGGCAGCCGGGAATGTGACCGGCGCGCGAGTCAGGGGCGCACCGTGGTCGCCGCAACGTCGACCACGCAGGTGGCCGTCGCCGTCGCGGACGGGTCGCTCTCCGAGGTCGCGGTCAGCGTGACCGTGGTCTCCCGGGCGGCACCCGGCGTGCGGGTGACGTACACCGGCACCTCGACGGTGTCGCCGAACCGGCTCGCGGCCAGCTCGTTGTACAGCTCGGCGTCCCAGCCGGCGCCCGAAGAACTCACCGACAGCCGGTAGACATCTGCCGCCACCTCGTCGGTGACGTCGCTCGGGTGCGCGGAGGCGTCGAGCGGCGCCGCGGCCCCCGTGTTCGAGAGCGGGAAGGCGCAGGTGGCCGCCTTGCCCGGGGTATGCCGACCGGGCTCCCCCGCAGCCAGGTCGACGCCGCGCTCCTGCGGCCCGGCGCCGTCGAGCGAGCGGACGGCGACGGTGTACGTGCGCACGCCGTCGTCGTCGTTCTCGACGTCGACGATGTAGAAGTGCAACCGGTTGTGCGCGTCGACCCACTCGAAGTCCGTGCCCGAGTTCGTGCCGGCGTTGAACGTGGCGTCGTTGACCTGCCGCGGATCGCCCGTGACGACCATCCGCGGGGTGCCGTCGGGCTGGTAGAAGTCGACCATCCCGATGTCCGCGGGGTTGGGGTCGATCAGCCATGAGAAGCAGGTGGCCGTGCCGCAGTTGCTGGCACGGTCCTTGTTCTTGTAGATCAGCACGCCGTTGCCCGGTGTGTAGGAGTCGACGCCGAGCTGCTGCACCACCTCGAGCGTGTAATGGGTGTAGTCGCTCTGACCCATGCACTCGGGGCCGTGCGTCGACGGGTGACACGGCGGTGTGCGGTCAACCGGGGCGGCGCCGTCGAGCCGGATCCGCACGCCGAGCAGCTCGTCCTCGAGCGGACCGGCCGCCCGCGCACGCACCTTGGCGACGACGACGCCGGACGACTCCAGCCCGGTGCGGCTGAGGTCGACGATGTCGTCGGTGTCGATGAGGCCGAGCTCGAGCTTGTTGCGGATGCTGTGGTGCGGCCCGACCATCGAGCCGCCGTCGGCCGGGACCTTCCAGCGGGTGTGCATGCCCGTCGGCCCGTTCCACGAGCCCTGGCTCATCATGTCCCACTGGCCCGTGAACGTGCGCTGCGCCGGCACGGCGAAGGCGCCGTTGTAGTTGTCGCCGATGCCGAGGATGTGACTGAACTCGTGCGCGAACCCGGCGGTGCCGGACGACTCCGCCATGTTGCCCGTGCCGTTGCCGGCGCTGGCCCAGGTGAACGAGCCGGCCGCCCACGACGTCCACGGGATGTAGCGCGTCGGCATCCAGTTCGTCATCACGCCGTCGGGATCGAACTCGGCCGGCGGGCCGAACTCATCGGGCACGTCCTCCGGCGAGTCGAACATCATCTCGCCGAACACCTGCCAGGCGGTCGACTCGTCGAGGCCGGCGCCCATGAAGAAGATCAGGTCGTACTGGGCGCGCACCTCCGCCGGCACGTTGGCCTCGTAGAGCGCCCTCGCGTCGCGGGTGTAGTTGCCGTTGCAGGTGTAGCCCGGCGGGCAGCTGGCGGCGTTGCCGAACGGCGAGTTGCCGTACTCGAAGTGGTTGCGCGGCATCCGGAACGGCCCGAAGGAGTCGACCTCGACGCCGTACTGGCCGTAGGAGTCCTCCATCCAGTACGAGTTCAGCGTCTGCCCGTGGTTGAGCTCACCCGGCGTGTTGAGCAGGTCGCGGTAGAACTCCGGGACGTCCTCGCGCGGGACGTCACCGACTCCGATCGGGGTGCCGAAGATGGTCGAGCCCTCCGGCTGACTGATCTGGAACGTCATGTTCGGGTAGTCGACCATGACGAGCGCCGCTCGCCAGGTGTCGACGCTCGGCTCGCGGTTGGGGTCGGTCCAATCCACGCCCGGCACCGGGATGAAGTCGTCCCAGGTGAGGTCGTACTGGTTGTCCCAGTCCTGCGGGTCGATCGGGACGAGCGGCGGGGCGCCGGACGGGCGAGCGTCCTCGGCGCCGGCGAGCTGCGGGAAGAGCAGCGCGGACGCGGCCACGGCGATCAGCAGCGCCCGCACCCTGATGCGTCGCGACGATGTCGGAGACACAGATCCTCCTCGACGGGGTGCGGGACGGCGACACCGGACGGCGACGCCGGGATGCGGTGAGTCTGTGCCGGTATGGGAGATGGGGTGACATTGTACTGTCACCGGTCACGTGTAACAACCCCGGAGCTCGCCCCTGAGGAGACGTTGATCGAGGGGCCCTGCGCCAGGACAAAAGGGGGCATTCACCCGCGTTACGATTAGGACACAGTAGTGCAATAGCACATCGCACTGTGCCCGCTCTGATGGTAGATCTGTGCTCTGTGGTGCCTGGAGACGCCTGCGCCGGTCGTGCCGTCCAGGGTGCCACAGGCGCAGTGAGCGTCCCGACGCCAGATCAGCGAGCCGGCCGCCCCCTCGGCTTTGTCGCATGTCGAACCAAGGAGGACCAATGCGTGTGCACCGCAAGGCAGGGCGACTCCTCGCCCTCACCGCCGCCGTAGGGCTGCTGGCCGCAGCCTGTGGTGGCGACGACTCCGGCTCGGGTGACACCGGCAGCGACGACGGCGGCGACCCGAAGACCTTCATCTTCGGCGCGTCCGAGGACCCGAAGACCCTCGACGCCGCCTACGTTTCCGACGGCGAGTCGTTCCGAGTGATCTTCCAGATCTACGAGACCCTGGTCGCGCTGGAGCCCGGCACCACCGAGGTCGTCCCCGGCCTGGCCGAGGAGTGGGAGATCAGCCCCGACGGCCTCACCTACACGTTCCACCTGCGCGAGGGCGTGACCTTCCACGACGGCGAGCCGTTCAACGCCGAGGCGGTCTGCTTCAACTTCGACCGCTGGTACAACTTCACCGGCCCCGCGCAGAGTGGCGACGTCACCTACTACTGGCAGACGATCTTCGGCGGCTTCGCCACCAAGGAGGTCGACTCCGCGCCCGACACGAGCCGGTACCAGTCCTGCGAGGCGACCGACGAGCTCACCGCCACGCTGACCCTCACCGAGCCGTCGTCGGCGCTGCTGGCGGGCCTCGTGCTGCCGGCGTTCTCCATCGCCAGTCCGAAGGCCATCGAGGAGGGCGGCACCGAGATCGAGGCCAGCGGCGACTCGTTCACCTACAGCGGCGGCTTCGGCTCCGAGGTGGTGGCCGGCACCGGCCCGTTCACGTTCGTCAGCTGGGACCGCGGCGAGAGTCTCGTCCTGGAGCGCAACGAGGACTACTGGGGCGAGGCGCCCGCGCTGGACGAGATCATCTTCCGCCCGATCGCCGACCCGACCGCCCGCCTCCAGGCGCTGCAGGCCGGTGAGATCGACGCCTACGAGGGCGTCAACGCCGCCGACATCGGCGCCATCGAGAGCGCCGGCGACCAGGTGGTCGAGCGCCCGGCGTTCAACGTCGGCTACGTCGGCTTCAACAACAAGCTGCCGATCTTCCAGAACCCGAAGATCCGCCAAGCCATCGCGCACGCGCTGAACCGGCAGGGACTGCTCGACGCCGCGTACCCGGAGGGCGCCGTCGTCGCCAACGAGTTCCTCCCGCCGGAGCAGTGGGGCTACAACGACGACATCGAGGGCTACGAGTACGACCCCGACCTCGCCCGCCAGCTGATCGAGGAGTCCGGCGAGACCAACCTGACGCTGGAGTTCTGGTACCCGTCCGACGTGTCCCGGCCGTACATGCCGGACCCGCAGGCCGTGTACGAGTCGTTCGCCGCCGACCTGCAGGCCGTCGGCTTCACCATCGTCCCGAAGACGGTGCCGTGGACGCCGGACTACTTGCAGAACATCCAGGGCGACGGCCTCGGCCAGCTGCACCTGCTGGGCTGGACCGGCGACTACGCCGACCCGGACAACTTCATCGGGACGTTCTTCCGCCAGGACCGGCCGGAGTTCGGCTTCACCGACCCGACCATCCAGAGCAAGCTGAACGAGGCGCTGACGATGACCGACCAGGCCCAGCGCGAGGAGGTGTACCAGGAGGTCAACCAGCTGATCTACGACTACATCCCCGGCGTTCCGTTCGTCCACAACCAGCCGCTGCTCGCGCTCGCCGGTGACATCACGGGCTACACGCCGTCGCCGGTCAGCCTGGAGTACTTCAAGCTGGTCGACATCGAGGGCTGATCGACACGTGCTGAGATTCATCGTCCGGCGCCTTCTCCTGCTCGTCCCGATCCTGCTGGGTCTGTCGGTCCTGTTGTTCGCGTGGGTTCGTGCCCTGCCCGGCGGCCCGGCACAAGCGCTGCTGGGGGAACGGGCCACGCCGGAGGCCGTCGCGGCGATCGAATCGCAGCTGGGCCTGGACCGCCCGCTCTGGGAGCAGTACCTCCAGTTCCTGGGGCGGGCCGTCCGGCTCGACTTCGGCGCTTCGCTGCAGACCGGGCAGCCGGTCATCGACGAGATGCTGCGCCGGTTCCCCGCCACCATCGAGCTGGCCGTCGCGGCGTTGCTGATCGCTGTCAGCGTCGGGATACCGCTCGGGTACGTGGCGGCCCGGCGCTACGGCACCTGGATCGACAGCGTCGCGGTCACGGGCTCGCTGCTCGGCGTGACGATCCCGATCTTCTTCCTCGCCTACCTGCTCAAGTACGTCTTCTCGGTCGAGCTCGGCTGGCTGCCCACGGCCGGCCGGGCCGACGCGAGAGCCCGGACGGAGCATCCCACCGGGTTCTACGTCCTCGACGGCATCGTCACCGGCAACCTGGACGCCAGCTGGGACGCCATCCAGCATCTGATCCTGCCGGCGCTGGCGCTGTCGTCGATCCCGCTCGCGGTGATCGTCCGCATCACCCGGGCGTCGGTCCTCAACGTCATCAACGAGGACTACGTGCGCACCGCCGAGGCCAAGGGCCTGCTGCCGGGCACCATCACCCGCAGGCACGTGCTGAAGAACGCGATGCTGCCGGTCACGACGGTCATCGGCCTGCAGCTCGGCGTCCTGCTGGCCGGCGCGGTGCTCACCGAGACCGTGTTCGCGTTCGCCGGCGTCGGCAAGTTCATGGCCGACGCGATCGTGCAGCGCGACTTTCCGACCATTCAGGGGTTCATCCTGGTCATCGCCGTCGTCTACGTCGTCATCAACATGATCGTCGATCTGGTCTACGGGCTGCTCGATCCGCGGGTGAGGGTCTCATGAGCGTCAACGAGGTGGTCGCCGGCGAGCCGGGCGGACCGGCCCCAGCCACGACGGAGGCGGCCGCGCGGCCGCCCTCCAGCCTGGGCCGCGAGGCGCTGCGCCGGCTGGTGCGCAACCCGATGGCGGTCGTCGGCATGGTGCTCATCGCCGTCTTCGTGCTGGTCGCGATCTTCGCGCCGCTGATCGCGCCGTACTCCCCCACGGACAACTCGTGGCTGGACCAGGTCCGCCCGGGTCAGTACCCCGGCCCGTCGGCCGAGCACTGGCTGGGCATCGACCCGCTCGGCCGCGACGTGTTCTCGCGGATCATCTACGGGGCCCGGCAGTCGCTGCTCATCGGCGTCGTCTCGCTGGCGCTGGGCGCCGTCGCCGGCATCGCGCTCGGCGTCCTGGCCGGGGCGTTCGGCGGCTGGGTCGACACCCTCGTCATGCGGTTCGTCGACATCATGCTGTCGGTGCCCGGCCTGCTGTTCGCCATCGCCGTCGCCGCCATGCTCGGCCAGAGCCTCACCTCGGTGATGATCGCGATCGCCGTGGTGAACGTGCCGATCTTCGCCCGGCTGCTGCGCGGCGAGATGCTCGGGCAGCGCGGCGCCGACTACGTGCTGGCGGCGCGGTCGCTGGGCATCTCGCGCTCGGCGATCGTGTTCCGGCACGTGCTGCCGAACTCGTTCACCCCCGTCATCGTCCAGGGCACGCTGACGCTGGCGCTGGCCATCGTCGAGGCGGCGGGGCTGGCGTTCCTCGGCCTGTCCGGCAGCGACCCGTCCGCGCCGGAGTGGGGCCGCATGCTCACCGACGCGCAGGAGACGCTGACGTCGGCGCCGATGCTGGCCATCTACCCCGGCCTGGCCATCGTCCTCGCCGCGCTCGGCTTCACCCTGGTGGGCGAGTCGCTGCGCGAGGCCCTCGACCCGAAGTTCCGGCGGTGATCCCATGAGCCTGCTCGAAGTGCGCGACCTCTCGGTCACGTTCACGCGCTCCGGCCAGCAGCCGGTGCGCGCCGTCGACGGCGTCAGCTTCGACGTCGCGGCGGGCCAGTCCGTCGGCATCGTCGGTGAGTCCGGGTCCGGCAAGTCGGTGACGTCGCTGGCCGTCATGGGCCTGCTGCCGTCGCGCGGCGTGAGCGTCGGCGGCACCGTCACGCTGGACGGCAACGAGCTGACCTCGATGGACCAGCGCGCCCTGCGCGACGTCCGCGGCCGCGACGTCGCGATGATCTTCCAGGACCCCATGACGTCGCTGAACCCGGTGGTCACCATCGGCCGGCAGCTCACCGAGGTGCTCATCCGGCATGCCGGGCTTGCCAAGGGCGAGGCGAAGGCCGAGGCCGAGCAGCTGCTGCGCCGGGTCGGCATCCCCGACCCGGTGCGCCGGCTCGGCGAGTACCCGCACCAGCTCTCCGGCGGCATGCGCCAGCGGGTCATGATCGCCATCGCGATCGCCTGCCGGCCGAAGCTGCTCATCGCCGACGAGCCGACGACGGCGCTCGACGTCACCATCCAGGCGCAGATCCTCGACCTGCTGCGCACGCTGGTCGCCGAGAGCGGCTGCGGCATGATCATGATCACCCACGACCTCGGCGTCGTCGCGGGCCTCTGCGACGACGTCCACGTCATGTACTCCGGCCGCATCGTCGAGTCGGCGGGGACGAAGGACCTGTTCGCCCGGCCGTCGCACCCGTACACCGACGGCCTGCTGCAGTCGATCCCGCGCATCGATGACGACGATCCGGACAACCTGCTGCACACCATCCCCGGCTCCGCGCGCGACACCGTCCCGTGGGACCGTGGATGTGCCTTCCAGCCACGCTGCGAGCGGGCGGTGGCCGAGTGCCTGTCCGGTCCGCCGCCGGTGGCCGAGCTCGGTACGCCGATCGTGCCGCACCCGGTCCGTTGCGTGCGGCCGGTCGGCGAGGACGTGATCCTGCACGAAGGGAACGTGGCCCGGTGAGTCTGCTCGAAGTCCGCGACCTCGAGGTCCACTTCCCCATCAAGTCCGGGACGCTGTTCCAGCGCACCGTCGGCGCCGTCAAGGCCGTCGACGGCGTCGACCTCGACATCGAGGCCGGCACGACGTTCGGGCTGGTCGGCGAGTCCGGCTGCGGCAAGTCGACGCTCGGCCGGGCGATCATGCGGCTGATCGAGCCGACCAAGGGCTCGGTCACGCTCGACGGCCAGGACATCCTGGCGCTGAGCGAGCGGAAGATGCGCTCCGTCCGCCGCCAGTTCCAGATGGTGTTCCAGGACCCGATGGCCAGCCTCGACCCCCGGCAGAGCGTGGAGTCGCTGCTCACCGAGCCGCTGCGGGCGCACAAGTTCCCCGGCGGCTCGGCCGGGCACGCCAAGCGCGTGCGCGAGCTGCTCGACGTCGTCGGGCTGCCGGAGTCGGTGGTGAACCGGTACCCGCACGAGTTCTCCGGCGGGCAGCGGCAGCGGCTGGGCATCGCCCGGGCGCTGGCGCTGAACCCGGCGCTGATCATCGCCGACGAGCCGGTGTCGGCCCTCGACGTGTCGATCCAGGCGCAGGTGATCAACCTGCTCAAGGAGCTGCAGGAGCGGTTCTCGCTCACCTACGTCGTCATCGCGCACGACCTCGCCGTCGTCCGGCACATCAGCAAGACGGTCGCCGTCATGTACCTCGGCGGCATCGTCGAGCAGGCGCCGGCCGCCGACCTCTACCGCCAGCCGCTGCACCCGTACACGAAGGCGCTGATGAGCGCCGTGCCGGTGCCGGACCCCAACGTCGAGGAGACCCGCAGCCGGATCCTGCTGCAGGGCGACCTGCCGTCGCCGGCGAACCCGCCGGCCGGCTGCCGGTTCCACACCCGGTGCCCCTGGAAGCAGGCGACGAAGTGCGACACCGAGCGGCCCGCGCTGCGCGAGCTGCCGCTGGTGGCGCCCGGGCACAAGGTGGCCTGCCACTACGCCGAGGACATCCTGGCCGGGAAGATCACACCGCATGAGGTGAGGCCGGAGGAGGTCGAACTCACTCCGGCCGGCAGCTCGCCCGGGAGCATCGAGGCGACGGAGGCGCACGTCGCCGGCGGGCTCACCCCGGGAGGACCGCCCGGTGCCCACTGACGCCGCCGACGTCGTGGTGGTCGGCGCCGGTGTCGTCGGTGCCGCCACCGCCTGGTACGCCGCGCGGTCGGGGCGGTCCGTCACCGTCGTCGACCGCGGCTCCGTGGCCGGCGGCACCACCGGCGCCGGCGAGGGGAACATCCTGGTCTCGGACAAGCCGCCGGGCGCCGAGCTGGACCTCGCCCGGCTGTCGTCCGGCCTGTGGCGCGAGCTGGCCGTCGAGGTGGGCGGGTTCGAGTACGACGCCAAGGGCGGCCTGGTGGTCGCGTCCACGCCGGCCGGGTTCGACACACTGGTGTCGCTGGCCGCGTCGCAGCGCGACACCGGGGTCGAGACGGTCGTCGTGCCTGCCGGCGAGCTGGCCGAGCACGAGCCGCACCTGACGCCGTCGCTGGCCGGCGGCGTCCTGTACCCCGGCGACGCGCAGGTCCAGCCGATGCTGGCGGCCGCCCGGCTGCTGCGGGCGGCCCGGGCCAAGGGTGCTCAGGTGCGCACCGGCGTCGAGGTCACCGGGTTCCTGCGCTCCGGCGGCCGCGTGACCGGCGTGCGGACCTCGGCCGGCGACCTGCCCGCCGGCGCCATCGTCAACGCCGCCGGCACCTGGGGCGGCGAGGTCGCGTCCCTGGCCGGCGTCGACGTGCCGGTGCTGCCCCGCCGCGGCTTCATCCTCGTCACCGAGCCGCTGCCGCGCATCGTCCGGCACAAGGTCTACGCGGCCGAGTACGTCGCCGACGTCGCCAGCGACGACGCCGACCTGCAGACCTCACCCGTCGTCGAGGGCACCGAGGCCGGCACCATCCTCATCGGCGCCAGCCGCGAACGGGTCGGCTACGACCGCACGCTGTCGGTGCGGGTGCTGCGGGCGCTGGCCGCGCAGGCGGTCGCGCTGTTCCCCGTCCTGGCCGGCGTGCAGGTCATCCGCGCCTACCGCGGCTTCCGCCCGTACTGCCCGGACCACCTGCCGGTCATCGGACCGGACCCACGGGCGCCCGGCCTGTACCACGCGTGCGGGCACGAGGGCGCCGGCATCGGCCTGGCCGCCGCCACCGGGCGGCTGATCGCCCAGCTGATCGACGGCGAGGACCCGGACCTGGACGTGACACCCTACCGGCCCGAACGGTTCGAGGCATGAGCGCGCGGTTCGAGTTCGACGGACGTGCGGTCCCGTTCAGCGAGGGGCAGACCGTCGGCGCGGCGCTGGTCGCGGCCGGGGTGCGGTCCTGGCGGACGACCCGGCGCGAGGGCCGACCGCGCGGCGTGTTCTGCGGCATCGGCATCTGCTTCGACTGCCTGGTGACCGTCGACGACGTGCCCAACCAGCGCGCCTGCCTGGTGCCTGCGTCCTCCGGCGCGATCGTCCGCAGCCAGGAAGGAGACGGCCGTGGCCACCTCGCCGTATGACGTCGCCGTCGTGGGCGCCGGTCCGGCCGGGCTGGCCGCGGCGGCCGCGGCGCTCGCCGGCGGGGCGCGCGTCGCCCTGATCGACGCCGGGCGGCAGCCCGGCGGCCAGTACTGGCGGCACCGGCCCGGCGATCTGGGAGCGGTCGCCGACCTCCACCACGACCTGCGCACCTTCCGCTCTCTAGTCGACGGCGCCGCCCATGCTGTCAAATATTTCGGACACCACGTGTGGACGGTGTCAGGCTCAGCCGCCGACGGGTTCGCCGTCCGGTCCGTGGCCGGCGACGCCGAGGAGGAGGTGGGTGCGCGGAGCCTGGTGCTCGCCCCCGGCGCGTACGACCGGCAGGTCCCGTTCCGCAGCTGGGACCTGCCGGGCGTGTACACCGCCGGGGGCGCCCAGGCCCTGCTCAAGGGCAACGAGGTGCTCGTGGGCCGGCGGGTCGTCGTCGGCGGCACCGGGCCGTTCCTGCTGCCGGTGGCGGCGGGTCTGGCGGCCCGCGGCGCGCGGGTCGTCGGCGTGTACGAGGCGAACCGGCCTGCGGGCTGGGCCCGGCACGCCGGCGCCGTCGCCAGGGTGGCGGCGAAGCTCACCGAGGGCGCCGGATACGCCGCCGCGCTGGCCCGACACCGGGTGCCGTTCCACACCCGCCGAGCCGTCGTCGCCGCGCACGGGGACGACGTGGTGGGGGCCGTCACCGTCGCGAGGCTCGACCGCGAGTGGCGCGTAGTGCCCGGCTCGGAGCGGGTCGTCGAGTGCGACGCCGTCGCGGTCGGCTGGGGGTTCACGCCGCAACTGGAGCTGCCATTGGCGCTGGGCGTCGCGACCCGGGTCGACGCCGACGGCTCGCTGGTCGTCGAGGTCGACGAGCACCAGCGGACGTCGGTGCCCGGCGTCTACGTGGCCGGCGAGGCCTGTGGCGTGGGTGGGGCGCCGCTGGCCGTGGCCGAGGGCGAGATCGCCGGGACGGCGGCCGCGGCCACCGCGACCGGGACCGCGCTCGCCCCGGTGCCGGCCAGGCTGCGGCGTCGCCGGCGGGCGCTGCGCCGGTTCGCCGCGGCCATGCACGCCGTCCATCCGGTGCGCGACGGCTGGCAGACCTGGCTGGGCGACGACACGCTGGTCTGCCGGTGCGAGGAGGTGACCGCGGGCGAGGTGCGGGCCGCGGTCGACGAGCTCGGCGCGACCGATGCACGGACCGCGAAGTTGCTGAGCCGGGCCGGCATGGGATGGTGTCAGGGACGGGTGTGTGGGTACGCCACTGCCTGCCTCACCGCGTCGGCCCCTGGGTCAGCCCCTGTGTCGGCGCTCGACTTACAGGGGGTGAGCGAACGGCCGATCGCCGCACCGATCTCGCTCGGCCGGCTGGCGGGCGACGCCGGTCACAACGGACAACAGTGACATTTCACATGTCACTAAGATATTCTGCAGGAAGCACACGACGACGACGTCCGACGCCCGGCGGGCAGATCGTCGACGACTCACCCCGCACCGACCCTGGAAGGCTCACGCATGTCTGACGTCGATCACGCCGTCGGCGCGGCGGCCGAGGCCGCCGTGCCGTTCGAGCAGGCCGGCCGCGTCCGCCGGGCCGACGCCCTGGACGCCGTCGCCGCCGCGCTCGAGGACGACCGCCACGCCATCGTCTCCACCGCCGACGACGAGACCGCACTGGGCGCCACCCGGCTGAACGGCGAGCTCACCCGCACCACGTACCAGCTGCGGCTGTTCGGCGAGGTGCTGCGCGAGGGCTCGTACGTCGAGGCCACCATCGATCACGCCGGCGACACCCCGATGGGCCCGAAGCCCGACCTGCGCCGCATGCTGGTGCCGGTCGGCGTCGTCGGCGTCTTCGGCGCCAGCAACTTCCCGCTGGCCTTCAGCGTGCCCGGCGGCGACACCGCGTCGGCGCTCGCGGCCGGCTGCCCCGTCGTCGTCAAGGCGCACCCGTCGCACCCGGAGACCAGCCGGCGCACGTTCGCCGCCATGCGGGCCGGGCTGACCGAGGCCAAGCTGCCCGAGGGGACGCTCGGCCTGGTCGAGGGGCTCGAGGCCGGCAAAGAGCTGGTCACCCACCCGGACGTGCGCGCCGTCGGCTTCACCGGCTCGACCCGCGGCGGCCGGGCGCTGGCCGACCTCGCCGCCGCGCGGCCCCAGCCGATCCCGTTCTACGGCGAGCTCGGCAGCCTGAACCCGCTCGTCGTGACGCCCGAGGTGGCGGCCGGCCAGGCGCAGGAGTTCGCCGCCGGCTATGTCGGCTCCATCACCATGGGCGTCGGCCAGTTCTGTACCAAGCCAGGGCTGCTGTTCGCGCCGGCCGGCGACGGCGGCGACGAGCTGCGGGCCGCGCTCGGCGCGAAGCTCGCCGAGGTCCCGGCCGGCCGGATGCTCAACGACTCCATCCGCGACGCCTACCAGCGCGAGACCGAGCGGCGGCGCGCCGACGGCCGGCTGCGCACGCTCGGCGACGGCCAGGGCGACGACCCGGCACTCGGCCGCCCGGTGGTGTTCTCCGTCGCCGCGGCCGACCTCGACGCTGAGCTGCTGGAGGAGTGCTTCGGCCCGACGGCGCTGGTCATCGAGTACCGCGACACCGGCGAGCTGCTGGCCGCGCTGGACCGCCTCGAGGGCCAGCTGACCGCCACCGTGCACGCGGGCGAGGGTGAGACCGAGCTCGTCGACCGGCTGCATGCGACGCTGCGGCGGCGGGCCGGCCGGCTCCTGTTCGGCGGCTTCCCGACCGGCGTCGCCGTCACCTGGGCCATGCAGCACGGCGGGCCGTACCCGTCGGCTTCCCTCAGCGCGCACACCTCCGTCGGTCCGACGTCGATCCGCCGATGGCTACGGCCCATCTCGTACCAGAACGCCCCCGAGCACGTACTACCCGAGGAGCTGCGCGAGGCGAATCCGGGCATTCCGCGGCGAGTGGACGGCATTCTGCAAACTTAATATTCAGCACTTAGTCCCGATGGTCCGGTTCTTCAGACATGAGTGAAATGTTATATAGTATAGAAATGGAGCCTTACATGGACGGTCGTGAAAAGCCTTGGCACGGCGTTCTGGTTGCCACCCCGACGTTCTTCCGTGACGACCTGTCGGTCGACTATGACCGGTACGCCGACCACGTGCGCTGGCTCGCCGAGGGCGGCTGCCACGGCGTCTGCGTCAACGGGTCGCTCGGCGAGTACCAGGTGCTCACGGCCGACGAGCGGGCCAGGATGGTCGAGGTCGCGGTCGAGGCGGCGCCCGAGGGCTTCACCGTCATGGCCGGCGTCGGCGCGTACGGTGCCCGCGAGTCGCGCCAGTGGGCCGAGCAGGCCGGCGAGGCCGGCGCCGAGGTCGTCCTCGCGCTGCCGCCGAACGCCTACCGCGCCGACGAGCGCTCGGTCATCGAGCACTACCGCGAGATCGCCAAGGCGGGCCTGCCGGTGTCGGCGTACAACAACCCCATCGACACCAAGGTCGACCTCACGCCGGCGCTGCTGGCCGAGCTGTACAACGAGGGCCTCATCGTCGGCGTCAAGGAGTTCACCGGCGAGTCGCGGCGCTCCTACGAGCTGGGCGAGCGGGCGCCGGGGCTGGACGTGCTCATCGGCACCGACGACTCCGTCGTCGAGGTCGGCCTGGCCGGCGCGAAGGGCTGGATCTCCGGCTTCACCAGCGTCTTCCCGCGCGAGAGCGTCCGGCTGTACGAGGCCACGCTGGCGCACGACCTCGACACCGCGCTGCCGCTGTACCGCACGCTGCACCCGTTGCTGCGCTGGGACTTCCACACCGAGTTCGTCCAGGCCATCAAGCTTTCGATGGACGTCCTGAACCTCGGCGGCGGCCCGGTCCGGCAGCCGCGGCAGCCGATGGTGCCGGAGAACGCCGCCCTCATCCGCGAGCTCACGCAAACCATCGCCGCGCAATTCTCGTCGGCGAACGTAGCCTGACAGCGGGACGACCGAGGAGTAGCGACGATGCGATCCAAGCGGATCTTCCACACCGTGGAATCGCACACCGAGGGCATGCCGACGCGCGTCGTCACGGGCGGCGTCGGCACCCTCCCGGGCGCCACCATGGAGGAGCGGCGTCAATGGTTCATCGCGCACTCTGACCACCTGCGGCGGCTGCTGATGTTCGAGCCGCGTGGGCACTCCGCCATGAGCGGCGCCATCCTCCAGCCCCCCACGAGGCCCGATGCCGACTGGGGGGTCGTCTACATCGAGGTCTCCGGGTGCCTGCCGATGTGCGGGCACGGGACCATCGGCGTCGCCACCGTGCTGGTCGAGACCGGCATGGTCGAGGTGACCGAGCCGGTCACCACGATCCGGCTCGACACCCCGGCCGGGCTGGTGGTCTGCGAGGTGGCCGTCCGCGACGGCGCCGCCGAGGCCGTCACCATCCGCAACGTCCCCGCCTACACCGATCGGCTCGACGCGAAGGTCGACGTCCCCGGGTGGGGCACCGTCACCTACGACCTCGCCTACGGCGGCAACTTCTACGCCATCCTCGACGCCGGCCAGCTGGACCTGCGCGTCGACGTCGCGCAGAAGGACCAGCTGCTCGCCGCCGGGCTGGCCATCATGGACGCCATCAACGAGCACGATGCCCCCGTCCACCCGGAGAACCCGGACATCAACGTGTGCCACCACGTCCAGCTGGTCGATCCCGGCTCGGACGCCCGCCGGTCGCGTCACGCGATGGCGATCCATCCCGGCTGGTTCGACCGCTCACCCTGCGGCACCGGCACGTCGGCCCGCATGGCCCAGCTCTTCACCCGCGGTGAACTGCCGCTCGATACCGACTTCGTCAACGAGTCGTTGATCGGCAGCCGATTCGTGGGCCGCCTCGTCGGCGAGTCGACGATCGGAAACCTTCCCGCGGTGATACCTACAGTCACCGGACGCGCTTGGTTGACAGGAACGGCACAGTACTTCCTCGACCCGACAGATCCCTTTCCCGAGGGCTTTCTCCTTTAGGGTTGAAGAGGTGGGATATCTCGCACGAACGCGACGTCGCCGTGACGTTCGGCCGCCGTGCAACACCGGAGGGACCACAGATGGCTGAACTGCGGCAGTTGGCTCTGCCGTCCTTCGCACGGCGGATGAGCGTCAGAGAAGAGGTCGCCGACGCACTGCGCGGCGCCATCGTGTCCGGCGAGATGAAGCCCGGGGAGCTGTACTCCGCCCCCGGACTGGCCGAGCGCTTCGGCATCTCCGCCACCCCTGTCCGCGAGGCGATGCTCGACCTCGTCAAGCAGGGCCTCGTCGAGGTCGTCCGCAACAAGGGCTTCAAGGTCACCGACATGTCGGAGACCGACCTCGACCAGATCACCCAGATTCGCGAGCTGCTCGAGCCGCCCATCGCGGCCCAGGCCGTCTCGGCGATCTCCGCCCAGGAGCTGTCCCACCTGCGCAACCTCGCCGCGGCCATCGTCGACGCCGCCGCCGAGAGTGACCTCATCAGTTACATCGGCGCCGACCGCGAGTTCCACGTCCGGTTGCTGTCGGCCAGCGGCAATCAGCGCCTCGTCCGCATCGTCGAGGAGCTGCGCGCCCAGACCCGCCTCTACGGCCTGTCGTCGCTCGCCTCGTCCGGGCGGCTGGTCGCCAGCGCCCGCGAGCACCAGCAGATGTGCGACCTCATCGAGGCCGGCGAGGCGGAGCAGCTGCAGGAGCTCATGCGGACCCACATCGGCCACATCCGACGCGAGTGGGCCGGCCGCGAGGGCTGAGGCTGCTCCGCTCGGCCGAGTGAGAGGGCTCTCACGCTCGGCTTACCGGAGACTTAGACGCCGGCGGCAGGCTTGTACCAGCGCCGGCGGTGCCGATGATTCCCACCGGCGCTGGGCCCCCGGAGACGAGGCCCGAACCACCGGCCGAGCCCCCCTCGGCCGCGGTGGTTCGGGCCTCGTGGTGCACCGCTGATCACACAAAGGCTCTCCGGCCCGGTTGATGATCAGGGAGAAGGTCCCCTCTCGAGGTGCCCGAAAGGGGCGCTTCTCCATGATCGACGTGACGGTGCCCGCGAGTCGTGATGCACCCGCGGCAATGGGACGGTGACACCCTTGACGCGCGTTTCGTCGCATCAGTACCATGTCACATCTTTCAACGCTGTTACCGCTAACAGAACGTGTCTCCCACACCCGTCGGAACGCTCTCCCCGGACAAGGAGAACCACATGAAGAAGGACCTGTCCCGGCGCACCGTCCTACGCCTGGGGGCCCTGGCGGCCGCGGCACCGGCCGTCGGCACCATGGCGGCCGGCACCGCCGGTGCCGCGCCCGGCAGCGCCTCCACCGCCGCGGCCACGCCCACCAGCCTGCCGAGCCTGCCGATCGCGGACAGCTGGCGGGTGCGCCCGTTCACGCTGAGCCAGGTGACGCTGGGCGACAGCGTCTTCAAGGAGAAGCGGAACCGGCTGCTCAACTACGCCCGCGAGTACGGTCCAAGCGTCGTCAATGGCGTGCGCGACGACCAGCGCGGGCCGGACCGCATGCTGCGCAGCTTCCGGGTGACGGCCGGGCTGGACCACAAGGGCGTGAACCCGATCGGCAGTTGGGAGTCGCCCGACGGCAACCTGCGCGGCCACTTCAGCGGGCACTTCCTGACGCTGCTGGCGCAGTCGTGGGCGTCGACCGGCGAGCAGATCTTCAAGGACAAGCTCGACTACATGGTGAACGGGCTGGGCGAGTGCCAGGACGCACTGGCCGCCCAGGCCGCGCGGCCCACGCCGCGGGTGCCCGGCCGGAACGGGACAGTGATCCGGCTCACCGGCACCCCGAACGGCCACATCACCGGCGACGCCGACTACATCAAGCTCCCGGCCGGCATCGTCAGCGGCCTCACCGACTTCACCGTGGCCGCGTGGGTGAACCTCGCCGTACGCGACGACAACGCCCGCCTGTTCGACTTCGGCCACCCAGGCAGCGCCGCGTCGGACTCGTTGTCGCGGATGTACCTGTCCGTGCACAACGACA
Source organism: Jiangella aurantiaca (assembly GCF_004349105.1). Taxonomy (GTDB): domain Bacteria; phylum Actinomycetota; class Actinomycetes; order Jiangellales; family Jiangellaceae; genus Jiangella; species Jiangella aurantiaca. The sequence goes on along the minus strand of NZ_SMLB01000001.1, from coordinate 271,788 downwards.
CCGGCCCGCGCTTCGCCATCACCACCGGCGGCGCGGCCGGCGAACAACGCGTCCAGGCGACGACGGCGCTCACGGCCGGCGAGTGGGCGCACGTCGCCGTGGTCAAGTCCGGCGGCATCGGCACCATCTACGTCAACGGCGTCGCGGCGGGTAGCGCCGAACTGAGCCTGTCGCCGTCGGACCTGGGCGTGACGCCGGCCAACTGGATCGGCCGCGCGCAGTTCCCACAGGTCAACATCAAGTTCCTGAACGGCCTGGTCGACGAGTTCCAGATTTTCAGCCGCGGCCTGAGCCCCGCCGAGGTCGCCGCCGTCGTGGCCGATCCCACGTCTTCCGGCACCGACGGCCTCGTCGCCTGGTACCGCTTCGACGAGGCGCCCGGCCCGACGATCGCCGACTCCTCCGGGCGCAACAACCACGGCGAGTTCTTCGGCGCGACGGACGGGCGCCGGCATCCGGGCTTCCTGTCCGCGTACACCGAGGCGCAGTTCATCCGGCTGGAGGAGTTCACCACCTACAGCGGCTCCGGCATCTGGGCGCCGTACTACACGCTGCACAAGATCATGCGCGGCCTCATCGACGCGCATCTCCTGGCCGGCAGCCAGCGCGCGCTCGAGATCGTCATGAAGATGGGCGACTGGGTGCACAGCCGGCTGTCGCGGGTGCCGCGCGAGAACCTCAACCGGATGTGGTCGCTGCACATCGCCGGCGAGTTCGGCGGGTCGAACGAGAACCTCGCCCACCTGGCCGCCATCGCGACCGACCCCGAGCAGGCCGCCAGGTACCTCGTCGCCGCGAAGGCGTTCGACAACCGGCGGACGGTGTTCCCGGCGGCCCTGGAGGACCGCGACGTGCTCACCGGCATCCACGTCAACCAGCACGTGTCGCAGTTCACCGGCTACCTGCGCATCTACGAGCAGGACACCGAGGCCAACGCCGAGTACCACACGGCGGCCGAGAACTTCTGGCACATGATCATCCCGTACCGGATGTTCAGCCACGGCTCGGCCGGCGGACAGTACGGCGAGGCGCCCGGGCGGCCGGCGAACACCAACCCCGAGCTGTTCCAGCCGCGCGGCGACATCTCCGAGTCGCTGCACTTCCAGAGCGCGACCTCGGGCACCAGCAGCGGCGGCGGCGAGACCTGCTCGACGTACAACCTGCTCAAGCTGACCCGGAACCTGTACTTCCACAACCCCGACCCGGCGTACATGGACTACTACGAGCGGGGCCTGACCAACCACATCCTCGGCTCGCGCCGCGACAACGACAGCGCCGGCGACCCGCAGGTGACGTACTTCCTGCCGGCCCACCCGGGCGCCACCCGCGGCTTCGGCAACAACGGCACCTGCTGCGGCGGCACCGGCATGGAGAACCACACGAAGTACCAGGAGACGATCTACGCGCAGTCCGCCGACGGGTCGACGCTGTACGTGAACCTATACATCGCCTCTACCCTGACGTGGGCCGAGAAGGGCTTCACCGTCACCCAGGTGACGGACTTCCCGCGGCAGGAGTCGACGTCGATCACCGTCGACGGCAGCGGGCCGCTCGCCGTCAAGCTGCGGGTGCCGTTCTGGGCGCGGCGCGGCTTCACCGTGACGGTGAACGGCGCCGCCGTGGACGTCGCGGCCGAGCCGGGCACATACCTGACGCTGGACCACAGCTGGGCGCCGGGCGACCGCATCGACATCGCGATGCCGTTCAGCCTGCGCACCGAGCGCGCGCTGGACGACCCGCAGGTCGAGAGCATCTTCCACGGCCCGGTGGTGCTGCCGGCGCTCAACCGGTCGCGCGAGTGGCGGCAGTTCTCCTTCTACCCGCACCTCAAGCTCGACGGCGACCTCGCGGCGGCCGTCGAGGCGCTGGAGGAACCGAACTTCTTCAGCACGCACGACCACACACTGCGGCCGCTCTACGTCGGCATCAACGACGCGCACCACGTGTACTACAAGCGGGTCGAGCCGAAGATCGTGTTCGGGTCGGTCGACTCCGGCGTCTCCAACGAGGCCCGCGGCGACGACGGCGACAGCTTCCTCGACAAGGTCTGGGCGGCGGCGCCGTTCCCCGACCACGGCCGGTTCATCCGCCGGGTCGAGGAGGTGTCGGCCGAGTGGGTCGCGGCCGGCCGGTTCAGCCGGCGCGACCGGCAGAACGTGATCACGGCGGCCTCGCGGGCGCAGGCCGACCTCCGGGTGACGTGACGGCGCCCGCGTGATCCGGCGGAGGTGTGCCGGCCCGGGACCGCAGCCCGGGCCGGCGCACCTGCGTCACCGTCCGTAGGCGGCTACGAACACGTCGGCCGCGCGGTCGGCGAGGTACTCCAGCTCGTCCGGCGGCGGCACCGCCGCGGTGCCGGCGAACATCATCCGGTTCATCGGCTTGTACATGACGAGACCGGCGAGGTGGTAGGCGGCCAGGGTCGGGTCGTCGAGTTCGCGCAGCAGGCCCCGACCGGCCATCCGCTGCAGCGCCTCACCCAGCACCACCAGCGACGGATGGAAGGCCCGCTCCCACCACGTGCCGGAGACCCCGGGGAAGCGGTCGGCCTCAGCGATGACCAGCCGGCGCAGCTGGAGCACGTCGGGCCGGCTGAGGCTGCCCAGCAGCTGGTGACAGACGTCGCGCAGTGCCTGCCGCGGGTCGGTGGCGTCGTCGAGGGTCGCGTACACCTCGGCGAGCCGGTCGCCCAGCACCGATGTCCGGCCGACGATGATCTCGGCGAACAGGTGCTCCTTGTCGGCGAACTGCTTGTAGACGGTCTGCTTGGAGACCGCCGCCTTCGCCGCCACCTGGTCCATGCTTGCGCCCACGTAGCCGTGCTGCAGGAACACCTCGGTGGCCGCCTCGAGGATGGCGCGGCGCTTGCGCGCCGTCCGTCCTTCGTCCACGTCCTCGAGAACCATGGCTCCTCCTCGCTCGCTGCGAACAGAGTACTAGACAGTTCCGTACTTATGTGAGTACTGTACCGTCTAGTTCCAAGCCACCGCCGAGATACGGGAGCACGAGATGAGCACGGTCATTTCCAAGGACGGCACCACCATCGCCTTCGACGCCTTCGGCAGCGGCCGGCCGCTGATCATGATCGACGGCGCCACCGCCTACCGTGCGACCAACCCGCTGAACGCCGAGACCGGCCGGCTGCTGGCCGACGAGTTCCGCACCTACGCCTACGACCGCCGCGGCCGCGGCGAGAGCACCGACACCGCGCCGTACGCCGTCCGGCGCGAGATCGAGGACGTCGCCACCCTGGTCGAGGATGCCGGCGGCGGGCCGGCCGTCATCTTCGGCTGGTCCTCCGGCGGCGTCCTGGCCCTGGACGTGGCCGCCTCCGGCCTGGTGCCGGTCAGCCACGTCGCGGTTTTCGAGCCGCCGTTCGTCGTCGACGACGTCCGCCCGCCGCTGCCGCCGGACTACGTCGAACGGCTCGACGCCGCCAACGCGGCCGGGCGGCCGGACGAGGCGGTCGCGATCTTCATGACCGATGCGATCGTCGCCTCCCCCGAGGACGTCGAAGGGCTGAAGCAGAGCGACTTCTGGCCGGTCATGCTGGGCATCGCGCCGACGATCGCCTACGACGGCCGCATCATGGGCACGACGATGTCCGGCAACCCGCTGCCGGCCGACCGCTGGGCGTCGATCGACGTCCCGGTCCTCGTCATGCACGGCATCGACACCTGGCCGACGCTGATCCCGGGTCCGCGGGCGCTGGCCGAGCTGCTGCCGACGGCGACGCTGAAGCCGGTGCCGGGCGAGAACCATGGCACGACGGCCGACGTGCTCGCTCCGGCGCTGCGCGCGTTCGTGCAGGGGGCCTGACCGTGGGCCGCATCGTCGTCACCGAGTTCATCAGCCTCGACGGCGTCGTGCAGGCGCCCGCCGGCGAGGACTTCAGGTACAGGGACTGGACCTTCGAGATCGACCGCGGCGACGAGGGCGAGCAGTTCAAGACCGACGAGGCGCTCGGCGCCGAGGCACTGCTGCTCGGCCGGGTGACGTACGAAGGCTTCGCGGCCGCCTGGCCGAGCTACGAAGGCGTCCTGGCCGACAAATACAACGGCATGCGCAAGTACGTCGTCTCGAGCACGCTGACCGAGCCCACGTGGAACAACACGCAGGTGATCAGTGGCGACGTCGCCACCGAGGTGGCCCGGCTCAAGGCCGAGACCGACGGCGAGCTGCAGGTCGTCGGCAGCATCAAGCTCGCGCAGGAGCTCCTCGAGCACGACCTGGTCGACGAGTTGCACCTCATGACGTTCCCATTCGTGCTGGGCACCGGGCGCAAGCTGTTCGGCGAGACCACGGACCGGACCCGGTGGCGGCCCACCGAGTCGCGGACCGTCGGCGAGGGCGTCCTGATCACCCTGTTCGAGCGGGACCGCGCCTAGGGTGTGGGTATGAGCGACGACCCGGTCGGCGTGGTGACCCGCTGGGAGGACGCGGGCGGCGAGTGGCGCGTCGTCGCCCGCACGGCCACGACCGTCACCGTCGCCCTGTGCCGCTGCGACGGCGGCGAGGAGGTCGACCGGTTCACGTCGGCCGACCCGGCACTACTGCGGTTCCTGGCCGGCCGCGCCTGATCGCCCGGCATCGGTCATCGCGCGCAGCGGCCCGGCCAGCCGCTCGGCCAGGGCGGGGTCGACGTGGGCGGCCTCGGCGAGCAGCGCCTCGGTCGCGACGGCGAACGCGCGGCGCAGCGTGGCGTCGTCGAGCGCACCGACCAGCGTGCCCAGCAGCGGCTGCGTCACCGCCGCAGGCAGGCCGTCGACGCCGCGGCCCTGCCAGGCGGGCAGGTCGTGCTGCAGGCAGGCCAGCGCGACGACCTGGTCGCGCAGGCCATTGATCATGTACAGCGCCTGCCAGCCGCGGCCGCGTTCGATGCTGGACCGCGCGTGCAGCGCGTACAGCCAGCCCATCCCGACCAGCCCCGCGGCCTCCGGTGGCGCGGCGACAGGCACGTCGCGAGCGGTGCCGAACAGTAGCCGGAACGTCGGGGCGATGGCGCCGAACTCCGCCGCCGGCGCGAACGCGATGTCGACCTGCAACGTGCTGGCCAGCAGGAACACCCGGTAGATGGTTGCGCCGCGCGGGACGTCGAGGTGTGCGACCGCGCCGTGCCGCTCGTACATCGCCGCCGTCCAGTCGGCGATCACCGCGGCCTGGTCGGCGCCCTCGGCCAGGCCGAACGCGAGGTCGACGTCGGACCAGCCGTCCTCGGCGCCGCTCGCCGCGGAACCGGTGACGGCGGCGCCGTCGATGCGGTGGTCGGCGCGGGCGGCCGCGACGAGAGCGTCACGCAGCGCCGAGCGCTCGTTGCGAGTGAACACGAGCGCCAAGGCTAGCCGTGCGTTCTATCGAGCGGGACTGACAAGGTCGGCCGGCAAGCGGCCGCTCAGCCGAACACCCAGCCGCCGTCGACGGTGAGGACCTGGCCGGTGACGAACGCGCTGTCGTCGCTGGCGAGGTAGACGAAGGCGCCGGCGAGGTCGTCGGCGGTGCCCCGGCGCTTGAGCGACTGCACGGCCGTGACCTGCTCGAACACCGCGTCTGCGTCGGGCTGGAGGGCCTCCTCGTGCTCGGTCCGGATGGCGCCGGGCATGACGGCGTTGACGCGGACGCCGTCGGGGCCGGTCTCGCGGGCCAGGGCGCGGGTCAGCCCGATGATGCCGGCCTTGCTGGCGGTGTAGTGCAGCGCACCAGCCTGCCCGGTGCGGGCCATCACGCTGCTGACGGTGATGATCGAGCCGCGGCCGCTCGCGACGAGGTCGGGATACGCGGCCCGGGCGAGCAGCCAGCTGCCGCGCAGGTTGACGGCGAGAACGCGGTCCCACTCGGCGACGCTGATCTCCCGCCACGGCGACTGCGCGGACAGCGCGGCGTTCGCGACGACGACGTCGAGCGGGCCGAGGTGCGCGCGAGCGCCGTCGACAAGCTCCTCGACGGCGCCGGGTTCGGCGAGGTCGGCCGCCAGCGCGACCGCCTTGGTGCCGGACGCCCGCAGCTCGGCGGCGAGGTCCTCGGCCAAGGCGGCCATGTCGGGACGCGGCTCGTACCCGAGCGCGAGAGATGCACCCTCGGCGGCGAACGCCCGCGCCACCGCCGCACCGATGCCCCGGGAGGCGCCCGTCACCAGCGCCACCCGTCCGGCCAGCCGGCCCTCGTCCACTCGTCACCCGTTTCAATGGATGCAACGGCCGGTTCGAATTCTCGGACCCGAGTCGGGACCGTGTCAACCGGAACGGCCGGACCGCGGTCAGCCGGCGGGGAACCGCACCTCGAACCGGCAGCCCGTCCGCGGTGTTCGGGCGTCGTGACGATGCTGGTGCCGAACCGCACGTGCGGCTCGCGGTACGGCGTCAGCCGGCCAGCACCGATCGTCGCCGCAGCCGCGCGTCCGCCATGGCCGGACGCTAGTCCGCACCCCGGACAAGCGCATCGGTGGCGCCGCGACCGGCGTCGGCCGTCCGCCGCAGGAAGTCGGCGAGCAGCTCCAGCTGGTCCGGGCTGTAGTCGGCGAGCAGGCCGTCCATCGCGCTGTTCATGCCAGCGAACTTGCGGAACAGCTCGGGATTGCGCTCGCGGCGGGCACGGACGATGACGGCCCGGCGGTCCGCGGGGTCGCGCTCGCGCGCGATCCACTCCCCTCGCTCGAGGCGGTCGAGGATGCCGGTCAGCGTGGCGGCGTGCAGCCCGGTGCGCCGCGCCAGCCCGCTGGGGGTCAGCGGACCGTGGCGCTTGATGACGTCCAGGCAGTCGAAGTCGGTGTCGCGGAGGTCGAAGGACGCGCTGATCTGATGGTTCAGCAGCGAGAGCTGGACGCTCAGCTCACGCATCGACTCCTTGATCGCGGCGCCCGACCGGCGCCGCCGACGGCGCGCGTCGGAGTCCTCGTCGCCGGCCGTGGTGGGGGTCATCTGCCGCGCCCTCGGTTCGATGGTTCCGCCTTCATATCGTCTGCGTCCCAAAGGTTATCGCAGCCTCCTCCGGCCCTCCGGCACACACTGTGACGTCTCTCATAAGATACGGAACTCAAAATAGATGCTACGGTTCTCGTATCGTACGAGTCATTGAGTAATCGAGGAGGCTCATCGTGATTCTGGTGACCGGAGCGACCGGAACGGTCGGACGGCCGCTGGTCGACCTGCTGCGCGTCGCGGGCGCCCACGTGCGCGCCGTCAGCCGCGACGCGGCGGCCGCCGGCCTGCCGGCGGGCGTCGAGGTCGTCGATGGCGACCCCGCCCGGCCGGACACCGTTGCCGAGGCGCTCGACGGCGTCACGTCGCTGTTCCTGCATCCCCGTGCCGTGGGCGACGCGGCCGCCGAGCTCGCGGACCTGGCCCGGCGACGCGGGGTGCGGCGGATCGTCGCCCTCTCGGCCACGAACGTCGACGACGACCCGTCGGAGCAGCCGTCGCGGTACGCCGGCGACCGCAACCGCGAGGCCGAGGATGCCGCCGCCGGCAGCGGCCTGGAGTGGACCGGCCTGCGGGCGAGCTTCTTCGCCGCCAACACGATCGCCATGTGGGGCGCTCAGATCCGGCGCGGCGACGTCGTCCGTTACGTCTACCCCCACCACAGCGAGGCACCGGTCCATCAGCAGGATCTCGCGAGTGTGGCCGCTCGCGCCCTGCTCACCGACGACGTGGTCGGCCGGCGGGTCGAGCTGACCGGACCGCAGTCGCTCACCCACGCGGAGATGGCCGGCGTCATCGGCGACGTGCTCGGCCGCCCGCTGCGCTACGAGGCCCGCCCGCCGCGGGAAGTCGCCGAGCACCTGGTCGCGCACGGCCTGCCCGAGCCGTTCGTCGGCGCGCTGATGGCCAGGTACGAACGGCTCGCAGGCGCACCGCAGCCGACCTCGGACGACGTCGAGAAGATCCTCGGCCGGCCCGCCCGCACGTTCGGCCAATGGGTCGCGGACCACGCGGCCGCCTTCACGGACGAGCGGGAGCACCGATGAAGCTCACCGTCGTCGTGCGCAACCCGGCCGGGCTCACGCGCGCTGTCGAACCGCGTCCTCGGCCGGCACTACACCGATGTCGCTCTGATGGAGGACATCCTTCGCGGCAGCGGTCTCGGCTGGACGCCTTCTCCCTGTCGGCCGCCAGCCTCGCGGCTGGCAGTGCGGAGCCCGAGCCCGCCGGCGGGATCGGTCGTCTCGCTGCCGCAGGTCGGCGGCATCGTCCTCGAGCTACGTGCTCACTGGCGGGAAGCTGACCAGGCGATGACCAGTACAGTCACCATTGTCGCGCGCGGCGTGAGTCTGCTGTTCGCGGGACTCTTCGCCGGCTTCCTACTGGCAGTCCTCGTGCTCGAGACCAGCCTGCGTGAGTTCGACGCGAGCGTCTACACGCAGGTTCGTCAGGTAGAGCTCGACCGGCTCGACGCTCTGGCCTCCGCGACCCTCCTTCCGGCGCTGGCCGCCACGGTGATTCTCGTCGTCGCGGAACGCAGGGGCGGTACCGGCCGCCGGCTCCTCGCCGCCGCGCTGGTCCTGCTGGTGGCGGTCTTGGTCATCACTCTCGCCGTCAACCTGCCGATCAACAGCGACCAGCTCGACTGGGACGTTCAGGTGCCGCCGGCCGACTGGGCGGACGTGCGTGACCGCTGGCATATCGCCCACTCCTCGCGGACGGCGGCCGCCGCGTTGGCGTTCGCGTGCCTTGGCCTGGCCGCACTGACCCGCCGGCCCGTCGCGGGCCGGCGCATCGATTCCGACTCCGTGACATCCAACGTCACGACCACGAACTGAGGAGAACATCATGACCGAGCTCGACCGCAGGAGGCTGCTCACGGGAACGGCCGCGCTGGCGGCCGGAACGCTGGCCGTCACCGCGATCCCCCAGGCCGCGGCCGGCGACCACGTGCCGGCCGGTGCGGCGGCCCGGAAGGTGCTCCGGACCCCCGAGCGCCGCTTCGCCGGCCTGCCGGACTACCCGTTCGAGCCGCACTACCTGCGGGTCCGGCTCGGCGACGGCTCACGGAGCACGGTGCGGGTGCACTACGTCGACGAACGGCCGGCCTGGCCGGTCCGGCCGTCCGGGGAGACGATCCTGCTGCTGCACGGCAATCCGTCGTGGAGCTACCTGTACCGCCACGTCATCCCGCCGCTGGTGGCGGCCGGGCACCGGTGCGTCGCGCTGGACCTCGTCGGCATGGGCAAGTCCGACAAGCCTGCCGATCGCTTCCGCTACACGTACCAGCAGCACATGGACTGGCTGACCGAGGCCGTGTTCGAGCGGCTGGACCTGCGCGACGTCACCATGGTCTGCCACGACTGGGGCGGCACGCTGGGCCTGCGGCTGCTGGCCGAGCACCCCCACCGGTTCCGCCGGGTCGTGGCGATGAACACCGGCCTGAAGACCGGCCGCGAGGACCTGCCCGCCGAGGGCTGGAAGCACCTCGCCACGTGGTTGCAGTTCACCCAGCGCACGAACCCGCTCACCGTGTCCGACGTCGTCGCAGGGTTCACGACGTCGACGCTCGATCCGGCGGTCCTGGCCGCCTACGACGCGCCGTTCCCCGACGACCGCTACCAGCACGGCGTCCGCCGGTTCGCCGTGCTCATCCCGCTCACCGCGGACGACGAGGCCACGCCGGCGTTCGACGCCGCTTGGGAGGTGCTGGCGACGCTGGACGTCCCCTTCCTCTGCGTGTTCGGCGCGGACGACCACGTCACCGGCGGCCGGCACGGCGCGTTGAGCGACCACATCCCGGGCGCCGCCGGCCAGCCGCATGCCGTCCTCGCCGGCGCGCACCACTTCCTCCAGGAGGACAAGCCCCACGAGGTGGCGGCCGCCATCGACGACTTCATCCGTCGCACCCGCGTCTAGAAGGAGCATCATGGAACTCGATCAACTCACCACCGAGAACACCGTGCCGGCCGGCCCGCCCGAGCCGTCCGCCGCGCCGACCGGCTGGCGGCGCGTCATCGGCCTCGGGCTCGGCTTCGCCGTGCTGGTCGGCGTCCTCGTGACGGCGTTCGCGTGGCCGCCGGCCGAGTCGGCGCCCCGCGACGTGCCAGTCGCCGTCGTCGGCTCCGCTGCCGCCGCCGACCGGCTCGAGCGGCAGCTCGCCGAGACCCAGCCGGACGCGCTGGAGCTGCGGCGGGCGGCGGACGCCGATGCCGCGCGCCGGCTCATCGAGGACCGCGAGGTCTACGGCGCGATCGTCCTCGGGCGTTCCGGCCCGTCGCAGGTGCTGACGGCCTCGGGCGGCAGCCCGGTCGTCGCGCAGCTGCTGGCCGGGATCGCCGGTGGGTTCGCGGAGCCGGCCGCGTCGGCGCCTGCGGTCGAGGACGTCGTCCCGCTCCCCGGCGACGACCCGCGCGGCTCCGCCTTCACCGCCGCCGCACTGCCGATGGTGCTCGGCGGCATGGTCGTCGGCATCCTCATGTCGTTCCTGGTGACGGGGGTGTGGCGACGGGTAGCGGGCGCGCTGGTCGCGGCCGTGGCCGCCGGTGGAGTCGTGACGCTCGTCGCGCAGGCGTGGCTCGGCGCCCTCCAGGGCAGTGCCTGGGCCAACGCCGGAGCGGTCGCCCTGATCGTCGCCGCGATCTCCCTGACCATCACCGGCCTGGTGACACTCGTCGGCCCCGCCGGCATCGGCCTCGGCGCCGTCGTGATGTTCCTGATCGGCAACTCGATCTCCGGCGTCTCGTCGGCGCCGGAGCTGCTGCCGACCGGCTGGGGAGCGCTGGGCCAGGCGCTTCCGGCCGGTGCGGGCGGCACGCTGCTACGGTCGACGTCGTACTTCGACGGGGCCGCGGCCGGCGGTCCCGCGCTGGTGCTCGCCGCCTGGGCGGGGGCCGGCCTGGCGCTCGTCGCGCTCGGGCGGCGCGTGCGGCCGGCGGCCCACCACGCCCTCGCCCGTTAGGACAGCAAGTCAGAGCACGGCGGGCAGGCGGGCGGCGAGCAGCTCGAAGTCGCGCGGGATCCGGTCCTACGGCGCCGGGATGAACCAGTCGGCGATGCTTGCGCAGTTCGTCCGGCACACCGATCTCGACGTCGTCATATTGGCCGGCCGCTACACGCTGCTGGACCAGAGCGCGCTGGACGACCTGCTGCCGCCGGCGGCCGAGCGTGGCGTGTCGGTGGCGGCCGCCGGCGTGTTCAACTCGGGCATACTGGCGACGCCGCGGCCGGCGCCGGCGGCGCGGTACGACTACGGCCCATCGACGCCGACGTGAAGGGATGACGCGATGCGCGTTGCGCTGCACTCCGTGCTCCGGTCGGGGAACGAGCTGGACTACGACCGGGAGCACGAACGGATCCCGGACGACCTGGCGGCGTCGTTCGCCCGGGTCGGGATCCACGAGTGGACCATCTGGCGGGTCGGCGACCGGCTGTTCCACCTGGTCGAGTGCGACGACTTCGACGCGGCCATGCGTGCGCTGGCGTCGGACCCGGCGAACGAGCGGTGGCAGGCGCACATCGGCCGGTTCGTCGACCGCTTCATCGGCGGGTCCGACGGTGCGCCCGCTCCGCTCCCGGAGGTGTGGGACCTCGGCCGGCAGCAACAGGCCGGTTGACCAGGACAGTTCTCGATCTTCGTCTCGTCAGGATGGTGCTGTGACCATCGGCCCTGATCACGAGGCACGTCTCGTGCCCGAGCGGCGGGCGCTGGCCGACGACGTCTACGACGTCATCCTCGGCCTGCTCATGGATCACCGGATCGAGCCGGGCGCCGAGGTCAGCATCGACGGCATCGCTCGCGACTTCGACGTGTCGCCCACCCCGGTCCGCGAGGCGCTGGCCCGGCTGGAGTCCGAGGGGCTCGTCGTCAAGCGGCCGCTGCGTGGGTACACCGCCGCTCCGCTGTTCGACGCCGAGGGGCTGCGGAAGCTGTTCGAGATGCGCCGCATCCTGGAGCCGGCCGCCGCCGGGCTCGCCGCCGGCCGGATGACCCCGGCGGCTGTGGCGGCGCTCGTCGACGACTGACGCCCACGCCCTCCGATGTGAATGAGGGTCTGCTGCTTCCGTGCGTGGGTGGGCGCCTCAGGTCCGATCGCGGAACGGGTGCCGTGGCTGGTGCCCGCGATTCCGGTGGATGCCCGCGAAACCGACGGACGCCGGGCCGATCCCCGCCGCATCCGCCGGTTTCGCGGGCATTCGCCGGTTTCCCGGGCATCAGCCGGTGTCCTCACCTGCGCGCGGACACCATCGGAGCGGGCAGCGCAGGCCGATGGTGATCGCACGCGTGCGGTGTCGATCCGCCGGACACTCCATGTTGATCTTGGAGTTGTTCGGCAATTCGGGGGTGAAATGTCCGATGGATGACCGAACAACTCCAAGATCAACACTGGCGGGGTGGCGTTCCTCGTTGGCTTCGGCCGCGGTCACACGGGCTCCTCGCCGGGCAACGCACCCACCGAAGCAGCAGAAGAGCCTCATTCCCCAGGCCCTCCGACCCGATCCGTGGGCCACGCCGGGTCGCAGCGGCGCCGGCGCCTCGGCACGCCAGGCCGTGCTGGGGAATCGGGACGAACCGGACCCTGCAGAGACGATGGGTCGCGCCAAGGACGAGGGTCACCAGCGCCGGGGACGTCCCACCACCTGGGCCGACCACGTCGACGACTGACGCCAGCGCGTGGCAGGCCCCGCCCGTTGGGGTGGGACCCCCACCCTACGGGCGGGCGCCGACAGCGCGCGGCGGCCGGCGGTTCGCCTCGTGTTCGGAGCAAAAATCACCACAATTCGCAATGGTGACAACTCGCGCCGGGACGGCAGGCTGCCTGGACCGGATCCGAAGGCGAGGAGTCCCCGTTGACCGCACGAAGAATCACGGCCGGCCTGGTCGGCGCGCTCACCGTGGTCGCGCTGCTGCCCGCCGTGGCCGCCGTTCCCTCCGCCGCCCAGCCCGCGCCCGCCGACGCCGCCGCAGCTCAGACCGATGACGAACCCGGCCTGCTCGTCGCCACCGAGGGTGAGGGCACCGGCCTTTGGGTGGTCGAGCTCGAGGAGCCGTCGCTGGCGACGTACACCGGCGGCACCGCGGGGCTGCGGCCGACCAGCCCGCAGGTCACCGGCGCGGACCAGCTTGACGTCGAGGCGCCGGCCAGCCGCGCGTACCTCGCCCACCTCGACGACCGCCAGAGCAGGCTCCGCGACGACATCGAGCACGCACTCGGCCGGGACGTCGAGGTGGCGTTCGAGTACCGCAACGTGGTCAACGGCCTGGCCGTGCGGGTCGACGACGAGGAGGCGGAGCGGCTGACCCGGGTGCCGGGCGTCGGCGCCGTCTACCGCGACGTCGAGCGCGAGCCGCTCACCGACGTCAGCCACGATCTCATCTCCACGCCCAGCATCTGGTCCGGCGAGACCGGCACCGACGCCGGCACCCGCGGCGAGGGCGTGCTGGTCGGCGTCATCGACAGCGGCATCAACCCGGAGCACCCGTCCTTCGCCGAGACCGGCGGCGACGGCAACGCGCCGGCCAACCCGTTCGGCGCCGGCACCTACGTGGGCGTCTGCGCCGCGGACCACCCCGAGCACGAGGACATCTGCAACGACAAGCTGGTCGGCGCGTGGAACTTCCACCCCTCCGCGCCCGATGCGCAGGACGACGACGGCCACGGCAGCCACACCGCGAGCACCGCCGCGGGCAACGTGCACGAGGCGACCGCGACCATCGGCAGCGGCACGTTCACCCGCACGGTCCAGGGCGTCGCGCCGCACGCCAACGTCATCTCCTACCTCGTCTGCTCGCCGTCGTGCCCCAGCACCAGCAGCGTCGCCGCCGTCGAGCAGGCCATCGAGGACGGCGTCGACGTGCTCAACTACTCCATCAGCGGCGCCGACGACCCCTGGAACGACGTCGTCGACCTCGCGTTCCTCGAGGCGTTCAACGCCGGCATCTTCGTCGCGACCTCGGCCGGCAACGACGGCCCCGGCGAGAGCACCGTCGCGCACACCGGCCCCTGGAATGCCGCCGTCGCCGCGACCACCCACTACCGGGCGTTCGCAAACACCGTCGACGTCACCGGTCCGGCGCCGGTCCCGGACGGGCTGACCGGCCTGCCCGCGGTCCCGGGCAGCGGCCCCGCGCCCTCGGCGGACATCGAGGCCGAGCTGCGCGACGCGGCGGTCGTCGCGCCCGGCAACGCGCGCGGCTGCCAGCCGTTCGAGGCCGGGACGTTCGACGGCGCGCTGGCGCTGGTCGACCGCGGCGACTGCGAGTTCTCCGTCAAGGTCACGAACGCCGCCGAGGCGGGCGCCGTCGCCGTCCTCGTCGCGAACAACGTGGGCGGGCCGCCGACGGCGATGGGCCTGCTCGAGGACACCACGATCCCGGCGGCGATGATCGAGCAGCGCTCCGCCGCGGCCCTGCGTTCCACGGCCGCCGGGGGCGCCGTCACGGCACGGCTGAACGCCACCACCGAGCTGATCACGAACCACGAGTGGGAGGACCTGGTCGCCGGGTTCAGTTCCCGCGGGCCCAGCCACCTGGACCTGCTGGCGCCGACGTTCGCCGCGCCGGGCGTCGACATCCTGGCCGCCGGCTCCGCGCGCGACGGAGACCCGAACCGGTACATCGTCAACAGCGGCACCTCGATGGCCTCGCCGCACGCCGCGGGCGCCGGCGCGCTGCTGACCGCACTGCACCCGGACTGGTCGCCGGCGGAGATCCGCTCCGCGCTGGCCACGACCGCCGACACCGGCATCCTCGAGGAGAACGGAACCACCCCGGCCGACCCGCTCGACATCGGCTCCGGCCGCATCGACCTCGACGCCGCCGGACGAGCCGGCCTCGTGATGGACGAGTCGTACACCGACTTCCTGGCCGCCGACCCCGCCGCCGGCGGCGACCCGGCCACGCTCAACCTGCCGGCATTCGTCGACGGCACCTGCGTCGGGACCTGCGCGTGGACGCGGACGGTGCGCAACGTCGCCGACGTCCCGGCCACCTACACCGCGGGCGCGACGGCGCCGGACGGCCTCACCGTTGCCGTCGAGCCGGCGACGTTCACCCTGGCGCCGGGCGCGACGCGGGACGTCACCGTCACCGTCACGGCTGACCTCGCCACCGTCCCGCCGGGGCAGGCATCGTTCGCCGAGGTCCGGTTCACCACCGACGCCACGCATGCGAACGGCCGGGCCATCGCGCCGGCGCACTATCCCGTCGTCGTGACGCCGCGCGAGGAGGTCCCGCCCTCGCTGGCCGTCACGCCGGGCAGCGTCACCGCGACGCAGCGGCCGGACGAGACGGTCGCCCACACGCTCACGCTGGACAACGGCGGCAATACCGACCTGCGGTGGGAGGTGTACGCCGACGACGAGCTGCGGCAGCCACGCGGCGCGGTCACCCCGGTGACGACGCAGCAACTCCCGGCGGAGCTGAGCGGCGGCGGGTTCACCGGATCGGGCGCCACGGGCGAGGCGGTCGTCCCCGCCCGCGAGCCCGACAGCATCACCCAGACGCTGACGCACTCGGCGTCGCAGGCGATCGTCGCCGGCAACGGCATCGCCTGCTCGTCCGACGACGGCGCCACCACCAGCGCGAACTCGTATCTCCGGACGTTCACGCTGGCCGACTTCGGCGTCGGAGACGAGTTCGACGTCACCGAGGTGGAGTTCGGCGTCGAGAGCCTCACCGTCGCCCAGGAGCTGACCGTCGGCCTCTCCACGCTGAAGGACCCGGCGGCGCCACTGACCCGGGCCAACCTCGAGCCCGTCGGCAGCGCCACGCAGACCCTGCAGCCGCAGCGGCAGACGCTCGCCACCGTGCCCGTCACCGGCGTGATCCCGGCCGGCGCGACGCTGGTGGTCGAGGTGTCGGCGCCGGACCTGAGCGGCGTCGGCGGGTTCTGGCCGGGCACCAACCGCGCCGGGCAGAGCGCCCCGACGTACCTCACCGCGCCGGGCTGCGGCGTCACCGAGCCGGCCGACCTCGGCGCCGTGGGCTACCCGTGGGTCCACCTGGTCATGAATGTCGTCGGCACGACGGAGGCACCGGCGTGCGCCGCGCCCGGCGAGCTGCCCTGGCTCGACGTCGCCCCGCTGGCGGGCACCGTCGCGCCGGACGCGACCGGGCGGCTGGACCTGACGGTCGACTCCACCGGGCTGCGGCCGGGCACGCGGACCGGGCTGCTCTGCCTGCGCACCAATGACCCCGACGACGAGCTGACCACGGTGCCACTGGCGGTCACCGTCATCGGCGACACCGGCCTGACCGGCGACGCCGCCCAGACCCGCCTGACCGCCGACGGCCTGGCCGACGACCAGCTCGGCAACGCGGTCGCGATCGACGGCGACACCGCGGTGGTGGGCGCGTCGCAGGCCGACGTCGACGAGTTCGGCGCCTCCGGCGCGGCCTACGTCTACACGCGGTCCGGTGACGGCTGGGAGCGGCAGGCGACGCTGCTGCCCGACGGCGAGCGCGACTGGGGCATGGTGTTCGGCCGGTCGGTGGCCATCGACGGCGACACGATCGTGGTCGGCGCGACGGGCGCCTCGTTCGACGGCTCGCGGCCTGGCGCGGCGTACGTGTTCGTCCGCGACGGCGGCACCTGGACCCAGCAGGCCAAGCTCAGCACGAACGACGTGCGCTGGGGCGCGGAACTGGGCTACTCGGTGGCCGTCGACGGCGACACCGTCGCGGCCGGCGCGCCGGGCGAGCACCTCGGCGACGACAACGCCGCGGGTGTCGTCCAGATCTTCACCCGTGACGGCGACGCCTGGACCGCCGGGCCGCGGCTGGCCGGCTCGGGGGTGTCGTCGTTCGGGAACTTCGGCTCGTCGGTGAGCCTCGACGGCACGACCCTGCTGGTCGGGGCGCCGAACACCACCGCGCGCGGCGTCTTCCGGCAGGGCGCGGCGTACGTGTTCACCGACGACGGCGACGGCTGGGCCGAGCGGGCGACGCTGCTGCCGTCCGACCCCGCCCCAGAGCTGGCGTTCGGCACCTCCGTCGGCCTCGACCGCGGCACCGCGGTGGTCGGCGCCGGCGGCCCAGGCCTGGACTGGGTCCAGAGCCACGGCGCCGTCTACGTCTACGAGGGCCGCGACGACGCGTGGTCCGAGCAGGCCAAGCTGACGTCCACCGGCACGCACGTCAACGACCGGTTCGGCTGGTCCGTCGGCATCGACCGCGGCACCGTCGTGGTCGGCGCGCCGTACCGCGGCCGCACCGCCGGCGTCGACCTCCGCAAGGGTGCCGCGGTCGTGTTCGTCCGCGACGGCGACGGCTGGACGCAGCAGCGGGTGCTGCTCGGATCGGACACCGCGCAGGGCGACCACCTGGGCACCGCGGTAGCCGTGTCGGGCGACGACGTGCTGGCCGGTGCCCCGAACGCGCATGTCGGCGACGTGGCCGACCAGGGCGCGGCCTACGTGTTCGTGCCGGGCGCGGACGCTCCGGCGCCGCCGTCGATCACCGTCGAGCCCGGCGAGCTGGCGGCGGACGTGGCGGCGGGCGGCAGCACCGCACAGGAACTGACCATCGGCAACGCCGGCGAGCGCGACCTGCACTGGGATATCGACGCCGCCAGCACGCTGTCGGGCCCGCTCCGCCCGGCCGGGACGACCACCGTCGTCGAGTCGGGACCGGCGGCGGTGCCGCCGGCCGCAGCCACCGACGGGTGGGCCACGTCGCTCGGTGATGAGGGGACGTCGGCGGTCACGGAGGACGGCCCTGCTGCGCCCGCCACCGGCACCGTCCGGCTCACCCACTCCGCCTCGATGGAAGTGGTCGAGAGCGGGGTGCCGGTGTGCGCGAGCAACCAGACCGGCACCACCCGCGCGAACCGGTTCCTGCGCACCTTCACGCTGGCCGACTTCGGCATCGAGGGCGCGTTCGACGTCTCCGAGGTCACCTTCGGCCTGCAGCTGGTGACGCCGTCGGCGGACCTGACGGTGAACCTCTACACGCTGGACGGGCCGTTCGAGTACGTCAACCTCACCCGGCTGGCGTCGGAGACGGTCACCCTCGAGGACGCCGCGGAGACGCTGGTCAGCGTGCCGGTGTCGACGCGGGTCCCGGCCGGCGCGACGCTGGTCCTGGAGGTGGCGACGCCGGATCTGCTGAACGTCGGCGCCGTCGTGCCGGGGGCGAACAGCGCCGGCCAGACCGGGCCGTCCTACATCTCCGCCGACGACTGCGGCGCGCCGAACCCCGTCACCATGGAGAGCCTCGGGTTCCCCGACGCGCACCTGGTGATGGCCGTCGACGGGACGCCGCGCGAGCCGATCCGGTGCGAGCTGCCCGACTGGCTGGGCGCGGACCCGGCGTCGGGCACCGTCGCGCCCGGCGAGAACGGGACGGCCACGGTCACGCTGGACGCGGCCGGGCTGGCGCCGGGCGAGTACGCCGCCCATCTGTGCGTCGCCAGCGACGACCCGGCGGCGCCGGTCACCCCCGTACCGGTGCGCCTCACCGTCGGCGAGCCGGGCGAGCCGGAACTGTCCGTGGAGACGTATCTCCAGCGCGGCATCTGGTACGGCCGGCTGACCTGGACCGGGATCGACGCCGAACGGGTCGACGTCGAACGCGACGGCCTGGTCGTGGCTACGGTCGCGAACACCGGGGCGCACGTCGACCAGATCGGCCGGCCGCGGATCGGCGAGGCGTTCACCTATCGCGTCTGTGCGGCCGGGACGGACGCCTGCTCCGCACCGGTGACGGTGTTCCCGCGCGGCGAGATCCGGGGGCCGGACCGGCGCTGACGGAGCTTCCGATCACCAGGGCGTCGCCACCCGCCGAGGTGGTGACGCCCTCATTTCGGGCTCTCCTGCGGCTTCCGTGGGTCGACGCGTCAGATCGCCTACATCACCAGGATGTCTGCACCCTCACCACGATTGCAGGCGTGGTGAGGCTCCAGAAGACGTGGTGACGTGCCCCAGATCGTGGCGAAATCTCACCACGTGGACGCCGTGGAGGACCGGCGACGCCTCGCCCGTCGCCAGACTCCCCCGTCCCCTGACAGCTGCCCCGTTCTTGGCCGCGGAGGCTGCGATATGCTCCCGGCATTTCCGACCCGAGGGCCTGGACGGCATGGCTGAGACGAGCGACGCTCCGCACCGGCTGGTCGCGCCGGCCATCGTCGGCCGTGACGGTGAGCTGCGCCGGGCCGTCGAGGCCGTCATTGCCTCCCCCGCACTCGTCGTCATCGCCGGTGAGGCCGGCATCGGGAAGACCCGGCTGGTCAGCGAGCTGGCCGCCGCGGCGACGCGGGCCGGGCGGCGTCCGCTCCCGGGCCGCTGCCATGCGCTGCGCGAGCCGTTCCCGCTCGGCCCGGTCATCGAGGCGGTGCGCGGGCTCGGCGACGATCTCGGCGACCTGGACCTGTCGCCCGTGGCCGGTGCGCTGCGGCCGTTCCTGCCGGAGCTGGGGCACGTCCTGCCACCGGCGCCGGAACCGCTCGGCGACCGCGCCGCCGAGCGCCACCGGGTGTTCCGCGGCTTCGTCGACGTGTTCGCGTCGGCCGGGCCCGCCGTCCTGATCCTCGAGGACCTGCACTGGGCCGAGGAGCAGACCGGCGACTTCGTCGGCTACCTGCTCGCGGAGTCGCTGCCGGAGCTCTCGGTGGTCGTGACCTACCGGCCGGAGTCGGTCGATCCGCGCGTCCGGGCGCTCGCCGCCGGCCTGCCCGCGGGGACCGGCCTGGCCAACGTGACGCTGGCGCCGCTCGGCCCGGCCGACGTCGGTGCGCTGGCGGCGTCCATCATCGGCGTGGACGCCGTGTCCGGCGAGTTCGCGTCGTACCTGTGCGAGCGCACGTCCGGCCTGCCGTTCGCCGTCGAGGAGCTGGTGGCGCTGCTCCAGGAACGCGGCACACTGGTCCAGCGGCGCGGCGGCGGGTGGGCGCGGCGAGCACTGGACGAGCTGGACGTCCCGACCCGGATCCGCGACTCGG
Organism: Jiangella aurantiaca; assembly: GCF_004349105.1. Lineage (GTDB taxonomy): Bacteria > Actinomycetota > Actinomycetes > Jiangellales > Jiangellaceae > Jiangella > Jiangella aurantiaca. Next base: position 251,936 of record NZ_SMLB01000001.1, on the reverse strand, counting down.
TGCTCGAGCGCGTCGCCCGGCTCGGCGGCGCCGCCCGGCAGGTGGCCGAGGCGGCCGCCGTCCTGCAGGTGCCGGTTCCACTCTCCTTGCTGGTCGCGACGGCGCCGCTGGAGCGCGCCGAGGCGCTGCACGCCGTCGGCGAGGCGCTGGAGTCCGGGGTGCTGGCCGAGCACGGCGACGCGCTGGGGTTCCGGCACCCGCTGGCGGCGCAGGCCGTGTACGAGGAACTCGCCGGCCCACGCCGGCTGCTGCTGCACGACCGGGCGGCGACGGAGCTCGCGGCCGCCGCCCCTGCACCGGCCGGGCAGCTGGCCCACCACCTACGCCATGCCGGCCGGCTGGACGAGTGGGTGGCCGCCGCCGAACGGGCCGCCGAGCAGGCGTTCGAGCTGAGCAACGACGCCGAGGCGGTCCGGATCCTCGAGGACGTCCTGCGGCACGCGCCGGCCTCGCCGGAGCGGCGTGGCCGGCTGGCCGTCCTGCTCGGCGAGGCCGCCGTCGAGGCCGGCCGGGCGCAGGACGCCGCCCACCTGCTCAGCGCCGTTCTCGAAGAGGACGACCTGCCGGCGCCCGTCCGCGGCGAGCTGCGGTTCCGCCTCGGTGGGCTGCTGCACGACGCCGGCTCCGAACTGCTCCGGGCCCACCAGCTGTTCGCCGACGCCGTCGCCGACCTGGACCACCGGCCGGACCTCAAGGCGTGGGCCATGGTGGTCCTCGGTATCCCGATGGCCGGCGACGGCGACCCGGCCGAGCACCGCGCCTGGCTGCGGCGCGCATTGACGGTCGTGCCCGAGATCCCCGACCACGCGTTCCAGGTGTTCCTGCTCGGGAAGATCGCCATGGTGCAGGTGCCGACCGGCGACCCCGCGTGGCGCGACACCGCCGGCCGGGTCGAGCGGCAGACCGGCGGCGACCCGCACCATCGCCGCGAGATCAACGCGTACTGGTCCATCGGCACCCAGGCGACGTACGCCGGCCACCACGAGCTGGCCGACCGGCTCCTGACGGCCGGGTTGACGGCGGCGGCCGGCGGCGAGGGCGCGCGCATCGAGACGCGTATGGAACGCAGCCTGCGCTCCGGACTGGTGCTGCTGCGCTACTGCCAGGGCTCGTGGGACGGACTGGCCGACGACGCCGCCGTCCTCATGGACGAGCTGGCCGGCAACCCCCGCGCCCGCATCGACGGCGAGGCGGCCGCGGCGTGCCTGGCGCTCGCCCGCGGCGACCTCGACGGCGCGGCCGCCGCGTTGACCGCGGCGGTCGACCTGGCCGACGAGCTGAGCGGGTTCGACCTGCTGCCGATCCCGGCCGCGGCGCTGTTCCGGCTCGCCGTCGCCCGGGGTGAGGCGGACACCGTCCTCGACCGCGGTCGCCGCCTGTTGGCCGCCGCCGAGCCGAAGGGCGTGCTCGCCCCAGCCGTCCGGGTGCTGCCGGCCGTCGCCGAGGCAATGGTCGCGGCGGGACGTCCGGCCGAGGCGGAGCGGACGGTGCGGTCGTTCGCCGCCCGCATCGACGGGCTGGACGCGCCACTGGCGCCGGCGGCCCTGGCGCACGCGGAGGGCTTCGTCCGGCTCGGCCGCGACGACCCCGCCGGTGCGGCGGACCGGTTCGCTGCGGCGGCCGCACGCTACGCACCGCTGCGCGCGCCGTACGAGGCGGCCCAGGCCCGCGAGCTCGCGGCGACCGCGCTGCTCACGTCGTGGCCGTCCGCGCCGGACGCGGGTGCGGCGCTGCTGGCCGCGCTGGCCGCCTACCGCGACCTCGGCGCCGAGTGGGACGCCGGCCGCGCCACGTCGGCCGCCCGCCGGCACGGGCTCTCCGTCCCGGCCCGCCACCGCGGCGGCCGGCGCGGTTACGGCTCGCAGCTGTCGCCGCGGGAACGGGAGGTCGCCGAGCTGGCGGCCAAGGGCCGGTCGAACAAGGAGATCGCCGCCGAGCTCTACCTGTCGGTCAACACCGTCGCCCGGCACATCACCACGGCGATGCGCAAGCTCGGGGTCCGGTCCCGGGCCGCCATCGCACACCAGCTCGACCAAAATTGACCGAAACTGGGCATAGCTGCGGGCGGCCACGGCGACCAGGCTGGACGTCATGGAGGACAGCCCCGGCTCCCAGCTCACTCCGCAGCGCCGCCGCGGCTCCGACGGGTCTCCGAACGAGCCCGACGGCGCCGCCGCGACGGCCGGGCCGGACGCGGAGCCGACCGCCGCCGGCAGCGATCCTGACGACGACAACGGCTGGCTTCCAGTGTGAGGAGTGGCGCCGGCTGACATCGCTCGCCGGCCGTCACGGCACGCGAAGCGGCTGGTCAGAGTCCCCACTGACCAGCCGCTTCACCTTTTCCCGTAGGCGCGTCGCGGCAACGCGGGATTGTCGCGTGCGCTATGTTCCCGGTAACGTCACGTCGGCCGGAGTCCCGGCACTGTGCCGCCGCGGTGCGTCGTGCCGAGCGTGGGAGGGAAGATGAGCGCCGGGAACTCGGAGGACAAGCCGAACCTGCGGTCCATCGCGTCCCTCGCCGGCGTCTCGCACATGACCGTCTCCCGCGTCCTCAACGACCACCCCAACATCCGCCCGGAGACCCGCGAGAAGGTCCTGCGCGTCGTCGAGGAGCTCAACTACCAGCGCAACAGCGCCGCCCGGGCGTTGGCCACCCGCAAGTCGCGGCGCATCGGCGTCATCGTGGACCGGCCGGTCGAGATCGGACCCGACAGCACGCTGCGCGCCGTGGAGCACGCCGCGCGCGAGGCCGGCTACTCCGTAAGCTCCGTCGCCGCCTCCCCCGACGACGACGGCGTGCGGCCGCGCGAGGCCATGTCCTACCTGACCGCGCACGGCATCGACGCGCTCTGCGTCATCGCGCCGCGCGCCTCCTCCGTCGACGTGCTGCGCGAGCTGACCGACGGCCTGCCGACGCTGATCGTCAAGGCCGACGACGACGCCAACTTCCTCACCGCGTCAGTCGACCAGCGCCTGGGCGCCACGCTCGCCGTCCAGCACCTCATGGACCTCGGCCACCGCGAGATCGTGCACGTCGCCGGCCCGCTCGACTGGCTGGACGCGCGGGCGCGCGAGCGCGGCTGGCACGCCCACCTGAAGAAGGCCGGCCTGCACATCCCGCCGGCGTTCGTCGGCGACTGGTCGGCTGACTCCGGGTACGAGTTCGCGGTCGCCTTCGACGAACTGCCGCCGTTCACCGCGATCTTCGCCGCGAACGACCAGATGGCGCTGGGCATCCTGCACGGCTTCCGCGACCGCGGCATCCGGGTTCCCGAGGACGTCAGCGTCGTCGGGTTCGACGACCTCTCGGTGTCGCGGCATTTCCTGCCCACCCTCACGACGGTGCGGCAGGACTTCCACGCGCTGGGGACGCTCGTGGTCGAGCTCCTCGTCGCGGCGCTCGAGGGCGACCGCAGCGAGCGGAGCTCGCGGATTGCACCGGAGCTCATCGTGCGCGAATCGACGGCCCGGCCTCGAAGTATGTGACGGATAACAGTAAAATTTCACATCTTGCGCACCCTAGGTGTTCCCGGTAACATCTCGCCCGTTCTCCCGACATGTCTATGTCGGCATGCCCCACGAACCACGCCGGAAGGCACGGGTCTCAAGGAGGAGATCGATGCGCAGCATCCCACGAGTCGCACGGGCCTTCGCGGTCACCGGGGCACTCGCCCTGGGTCTCGCCGCATGCGGCGGAGGCGACGATGACACCAGCACCAGCGGCGACGGCGGCGGCGACCTCGTCACGGTCGGCTTCGTCGCGGTCGGCCCCGAAGGCGGCTGGCGGCAGGCGAACGAGGCGAACGTGCAGGACACGTTCACCGAAGAGGCCGGCTTCGAGCTGAAGTACGCGCCGGCGACCAACCTCGACCAGCGGTCCCAGATCGACGCGTTCACCTCGTTCGTCGACGAGGGCGTCGACGTCATCCTGCTCTCGGCCACGGAAGGCGCCGGCTGGGAAGACTCCCTGCGCCGCGCCCAGGAGGCCGAGATCCCGGTCATCCTCGTCGACCGCGGCATCGAGCCGGACGACAACAGCCTCTACGTCACCCGGATCGCGCCGGACAACTACGAGGTCAGCACGTCCGTCGCCCAGTGGGCGGTCTCGCAGTTCCCCGACGGCGGCAACTACTTCGTGCTCGAGGGCCCGGCCGGCGTCTCCGTCGTCAACGAGCGCAACAAGGGCTGGGACGACACCGTCTCCTCCGTCCCGGGCCTGGTGAAGGTCGGCGCGCAAACCGCCAACTGGTCGACGGAGGAGGCCAAGAGCGTCTTCGAGACGGTGCTCCGGGCCAACAACAACGACATCCAGCTGGTCTTCGCACAGAACGACGAGATGGGCCTCGGCGCCGCGATCGCGGTCGAGGAGGCCGGCCTGACCCCGGGCGTCGACGTCAAGATCGCCACGATCGACGGCACCCGGCCCGCGTTGGAGGCGCTGGGCGAGGGCCGGCTCAGCTTCGTCGCCGAGTACAACCCGCTGTTCGGCGAGACGTTGCTCGAGGTCGTCAACCAGGTCCTGGACGGCGAGGAGGTCGAGCCGTACATCGTCGTGCCGAGCGAGACCTTCGACTCGCCCGAGGCCGCGACGGCCGCGCTGCCAAGCCGCCAGTACTGAGGACCCGGGAGTCGTCATGACCGGAGCGCCACCGATCGTCGAGATGACCGGCATCTCGATCTCGTTCCCAGGGGTGAAGGCCCTCGACGCCGTCGACTTCCGCCTGTTCCCCGGCGAGGTGCACACCCTCATGGGCGAGAACGGGGCCGGGAAGTCGACGCTCATCAAGGCGCTCACCGGGGTCTACAAGATCGACGAGGGGCGAATCCTGGTCGCCGGCGAGGAGCGCCACTTCGGTGGCACCGCCGACGCCCAGGCGGCCGGGATCGCCACCGTCTACCAAGAGGTCAACCTCTGCGCCAACCTGTCCATCGGCGAGAACGTGATGCTGGGGCACGAGGTACGCGGCCCGTTCGGCATCAACTGGAAGGCGACGCACCGGGCGGCGGCCGAGGTGCTGGCCACGCTCGGCCTGGAGCAACTCGACCTGCGACGCCCGCTCGACACGCTCTCGCTGGCCATCCAGCAACTGGTCGCGATCAGCCGGGCCATGGTCACGAGGCCGAAGGTGCTCATCCTCGACGAGCCGACCTCCAGCCTGGACGCCAACGAGGTGGCCAACCTCTTCACCGTCATCCGGCGGCTGCGTGACCAGGGCGTCGCGATCCTGTTCGTCACGCACTTCCTCGACCAGGTCTACGCGATCAGCGACCGCATCACCGTGCTGCGCAACGGCGGCTTCGTCGGCGAGTACCCGACCCGGGAGCTGGACCGCACCACGCTGATCTCGAAGATGATCGGCAAGGACTTCGCGACGCTGCGCTCCCTGGGCAGCGAGCGGCAGTCGCACCACTACGAGCCACGGGGCGAGCCGCTGCTGCGCACCGAAGACCTCGGCCGCAAGGGCTCGTCCGAGCCGACCGACCTGGAGCTGCACAAGGGCGAGGTGCTCGGCCTCGCCGGGCTGCTCGGCTCCGGGCGGACGGAGCTGGCCCGGCTGCTGTACGGGGCGGACAAACCCGACAGCGGCACCGTCTGGCTGCGCGGGAAGAAGACCGACATCCACTCGCCGACTGCCGCGCTGGCCCACCGCATCGCGTTCTCCAGCGAGAACCGGCGCGACGAGGGGGTCATCCGCGACCTCACCGTCCGGGAGAACCTCGTCCTGGCCGTGCAGGCCAAGCGCGGCTGGTTCCGGCCGCTGTCGCGCAAGGAGCAGGACGCGCTGGTCCGCAAGTACCTGACCGAGCTGAACGTGCGGCCGGCCGACCCGGAGCGTCCGATCAAGCTCCTGTCCGGCGGCAACCAGCAGAAGGTGCTGCTCGGCCGGTGGCTGGCGACCGAGCCGGACCTGCTCATCCTCGACGAGCCCACCCGCGGCATCGACGTCGGCGCCAAGGCGGAGATCCAGGCCGCCGTCGCCGCGCTCGCCGCCAAGGGCGTGGCCGTCGTGTTCATCTCCTCCGAGCTCGAGGAGGTGGTCCGGCTCAGCGATCGCATCATCGTCATGAAGGACCACCGCAAGCTCGCCGAGCTCGAGAACGGCCCGCACGTGACGGCGGAGACCATCGTCGCCGTCATCGCCGACGAAGGCGACGACGAGGAAGGTGACTCCGAATGACCGACGTGGCCTCGCGGCTGGCCGCCAAGCGCGGCGCGATCGTGCGCAACCAGGCGTTCTGGGGTGTCGTCGCCATCGTGCTGCTGCTGGCGATCAACGTCATCTCCGACCCGGGGTATCTCTCGATCGGCTACAACAGCGAGACCGGGCACCTGTCCGGGAACCTCATCGACATCCTGCGCGCCTCCGCGCCGATCCTGATGATCGCCGTCGGCATGTGCCTGGTGGTCGCCACCGGCGGCATCGACCTCTCGGTCGGCTCGATCATGGTGGTGGCCGGCGCGGTGTCGATGGAGCTGCTGAGCAGCATGGACGGTACCACCGGCGACGCAGTGCTCACGCTGGCCGTCGCGCTCGGCATCGCCACGGCGCTGGGCGCGGTGAACGGCGTCCTGGTCTCCGTCGTCGGGTTGCAGCCGTTCATCAGCACGCTGGTGATGATGCTGGCCGGTCGCGGCATCGCGAAGGTCATCACCGGCGGGCAGAACACCACCGCCGACAACGACTCGTTCGCCTGGCTGGCCAACGGCTACATCGTCGGCGTCCCCGTAGTGTTCCTGCTCGCCATCGTCATCGTCGTGCTGGTGGCGCTGCTCGTGCGGCGCAGCGCGCTCGGGCTCATGCTCGAGGCGATCGGCATGGACTCGCGGGCCAGCCGGCTGGCCGGCGTGAAGCGGCGCAACCTGCAGCTGACGGTGTACTCGGCGAGCGGCCTGCTAGCCGGCATCGCCGGCGTGTTCGCCACCGCCAGCGTCATGACGGTGGACGTGTCGCGCACCGGCTACCAGCTGGAGCTGGACGCGATCCTCGCCGTCGTCATCGGCGGGACGTCGCTGGCCGGTGGCAAGTTCTCCATCGGCGGCGCCGTGATCGGCGGGCTGCTCATCGCGACGCTGGACAAGACGGTCGTGTTCCTGGGCATCCCGGCCTCGGCCACCCCTGCGTTCAAGGCCATCGTGATCGTCGTGCTCTGCCTGCTGCAGTCCGAGCGCGTCCGGTCGCTGTTCCGACACCGCCGTGCCCTCCGGGCGCAGTCGCAGAAGGAGGCCGTTGCGGCATGACCGTCACCACTCGACCGCCGACCGGGTCCGCGCCCGGCCCCGCTCCGTCGCGCCGCTCGCTGGCCGACCGGCTGGGCGCCCGGCTCAGCGCGCTGCCCACCGTGGCGGCGCTGCTCATCTTCGTCGGGATGATCATCTACGGCGAGGCCGCCTACGGGCGCATCGTGCAGTTCAGCACGCTGTCGAACCTGCTGGTCAACAACTCTCACCTGATCATTCTCGCGGTCGGGCTCACGTTCGTGATCCTCACGGGCGGCATCGACCTGTCCGTCGGCGCCGTCATCGCGTTCAGCAGCGTCGCCGGGGTCATGCTGGCCAACGCGGGCTGGCATCCGGCCGCCGCCGTGCTGGTCATGGTGCTGATCGGCTCGGCGCTGGGGTTGGTCTCGGGCGTGCTCATCCAGTACTTCGGGGTACAGCCGTTCATCGCGACACTGGCGACGATGTTCCTGGCCCGCGGGCTCGCATCGATGCTGAGCACCGTCCCGGAGCGGCTGGCAGACGACTCCTCGATCCGCGAGCTGGCGACCCAGCTGAAGATCATCGACGGCGACAAGGTGAACGACCTGGTGATCACGCCGGGCGTTGTCGCCGCCGTCGTGATCGTCGTCCTCGGGTTCCTCGTGCTGCACCGGACCCGGTTCGGCCGCACCGTCTACGCGATCGGCGGCTCTGAGCAGTCGGCCACGCTCATGGGCCTGCCGGTGCCGGCCACCAAACTGGGCATCTACGTGATCAGCGGCACGCTCGCCGGCATCGCCGCCGTCGTCTACACGTCGCGGCTGGGCAGCGCCCAGAACATCACCGGCATCGGCTGGGAGCTGGACGCGATCGCGGCGGTCGTCATCGGCGGCACGCTGCTCACCGGCGGCACCGGCTTCGTGCTCGGCTCGGTGGTGGGCGCGCTCGTGCTCGGCCTGATGAACGTCCTCATCACCCGCGACGGCGGCATCCGTCCGGAGATGACGACCATCATCACCGGCGGCATCCTGCTGGTCTTCGTCATCCTGCAGCGCGTCCTCGCCGCCCGGCGCCGAGCAGAACAACAGGGGTAGCGGCCGCGCCGCGGGGCCGGAATGATCACGTTCACTACGAAAACGCGTGTCGCACTACGCCTGCGATCGTGTTGACGCTCGCAGAATCCTGGTGATGGCCCGCGCCAACGCACCGGAAAGCGATTGCCGACCCCGCTGTTCGCGAGAAGGGTCCTAGCCGAGCCCGGAGTGAGCCGGCTCGGCCGAGGTTCCGGCGACGAGGTCGCCGGCGACACCAATGGCGGTCGACTGAGCGGGCAGTCCCAGCCAGTGGGCGACCGAGGCGCCGATGTCCGCCAGCGAGGCCAGGTCACGGCCTCGGCGCATCGACGCGCCCGTCCCGCCCTCGGTCCCCGTCCCGGCCAGGACCGGGACCCACTCGCGGGTGTGGAACGGGTGCCCGGCGGTCGGGTCGTTGCCGTGGTCGCCGGTGACGACCAGCAGGTCCCGAGGGCCAAGCCGCTCGACGATCCGGGGCAGCGCACGGTCGACCGCCTCCAGCTGGTCGGCGAACGCGGCGGGGTCCTGCGAGTGCCCGGCGAGGTCGGTCTGCTGGACGTTTGCGACCACGAGCCCGTGCCCCGCAGCGCGGGCGACGTCCGCGAGAACGGCGGCGGTGTCCACGCCCGGGCGCCGGTCGACCGGCGAGTCCGTCACCAGCAGGTCCGCGGCCTTTCCGATCAGGACCACCCGGTGGCCGGATCGGGCCGCCGCCTCGTGCAGCTGGCGGGCGTGGTCGACCTGGGCGCCGAGGTGCTGCACCCGAAGCCCGCCGTTGCGGTAGAAGCCGCTGGCCGGGGTGTCCAGCCCGACGGTGTCGCCAGGGCCGGGACGTACGGCGGCGGCCAGTGGCCGGTCGGAGTGGCCGCCGACGGCGATCACCCTGGCGACCGGTGCCACCTCGCGCACGATCTGCGCGATCTCGAGGATCGCGGCGAACTGGAGATCGCCCAGGCGGGCGGAGACGTTCCAGTTCAGCCCCGGGTCGGCCTCCAGGTTGTCGTGGACGAGCGCGACCCCGTCGACCACGAGCACGGGTCGGTGGTCCAGCGGCCGCACCCGGTGTCCGCGTGCCCGCAGCGCCGCCGTCACCACGTCGATCCGGTCGGCCAGCCGGCACAGGACGACGTGGGACATGTCGGCGCCCATGAGCGTCTGATGGCCGGCGAAGGAGTCCGCGCCGGGGTAGCCGAGTCCGGCCCGGGCACCGGCGGCGCGCAGCAGCGGGAGCGGAGCGGCGAGCACGTCGCTCAGGTCCGGCCGGAGCGCCGCCAGTCCTAGCCCGGCCAGGTGTGGCACCCGCAGCGGGCGGCCCCGCTCACGCACCGACCAGGTCGCGACGGCGGCGACGGTGTCTGCTGCCGTGTCCGACTCCCAGACGGTGGCCACGTCCGGCATCGCCCCGCTGCCGAAGCCGTCGAGGATGAGAACGGTGGCCGAGCGCCCCGCTGGTTCGAGGTGACTCGGCTTCATCCGACCCGGCTCCCGAGCGCGTCGAACACGCCCTCCAGCCGCAGCCGTCCCGAGGCGATCCCGGAGACGACGGCCACCCGGGAGCGCGTGACGAAGATCTGGGTACGGAACGCCATCACCGCCGTGTCGCCGACTCGCGCCGCGGTCCCGTCGCCGGCCCAGTCGAACCGCCGGTAGTAGTCGATGCTCCCGGCCGGGGTGTCGTGCAGGGTCGCCCGGCGCAGGCCGCTGTCGGTGGCGACGAGCAGGCCGCGGGCCCGTCCGCGGCTGTAGAAGCCGCCGCCGAACACGCTCGGTGCCGAGCCGAGCTGGGCGACCTCGGACACGTACACCAGTGCCGGCCTCTCGGTCAGGCCGGCGTCGACGGCGTGCTCGGGTGTCGTGCCGGTGAGCGCGTGGCCGGGCTCGCCGACGGTGCCGCCGAGGCGTTCGATCTGCGGGATCGTGCTGACGCTGGTGTGGCTGGGCAGCGACAGCACCGGGTCGAGGCCCGTCTCGCGCATGGTCGCGGAAGCGGCCAGCACCCGGCGCAGCGTGCCGGTCGGCCGGGGCCGGCCCGCGACGGGGTCGAAGCTCAGGCAGGGGAACCCGGTCGCGCCGGCGACGCGTACCCCGTCCAGCCGCGCGGCGTACTCGAGCACACCGGCGACCTCGTCGAGCTCGAAGCCGCCGTCCTGGCCCGGGAATGTCGACTCCGCCGCGCCCCGGATCTTCAGCAGCGCCGGCTGGACCCGACCGAGTCCGCGCGCGGCCGCGGCGATGGCCTCGAGGTTCTGCCGATCCGCCGCCGTCACGTAGGCCGGCCGCTCGGCGAGCAGGCCGGGCAGCCGGCGGCGCGGCACCTGGACGAGATGGCCCAGGTTACCCAGCCGGGCGCCTGCGTCGAGCAGCGCGGCGGCCTCGCGATGGTCGATCGCGGCCGCCATCGGTAGGTGCTGGGCAACGGTGGCGGTGATGAGGGGGTTGCGGCCGTACTGCTTGGCGACGAACCACAGCTGCACGCCGTGCCGCGCGGCGGTCGCCGCCAGCGCGGCCGCGTTGTGGTCCACCGCGTCGAGGTCGACCACGTACGTGTCCGGTTCGATGGCGCCGGAGCGGTGCAGGTCGATCGCGGCCTCGATGAGCGGTGGATTGCGCCGCTCGGTCATCGCCAGGAACATCAACGGTCCCCCTCGGCCAGGGCCGACCGCAGGATCTGTGCGGTCAGCTCCGCGCCGGCACGCATCGGGTTGACCCGGATCGCCCAGTCCGCCAGCTCCGGCTGGGCGGCGAGCGTGGACGACGACAGCCGGTAGACCAGCGGCGTGATCTCGTGCCGCGAGTTGGAGCCGACGGGGAACGGTGCCGCACCGTATCGCGCGGCCCACGCCGGCACATGAGCCGCCACAGGCCGGTCCAGCAGCGCGACGACGCACAAGTCCTGCGCGTTGGCCAGCCGGACGTCCACCACACCGGGCACCTCGCCGGCCGCCAACCGGCCGGCCAGCTCCGTCACGGCGCGGGCCTGCGCGGCCCAGTTCAGCGGCACCATCACCAGCGCCTGCAGCGCGGCCAGCGCCTGGCCGCCCTGGACCTGGCCGCCGCCGGAGTAGTTCGCCGCCCGGGCCCGGCCGACGAGTTCGCCGTCGCCGACGACCACACCGACGCCCTCCGGCCCGTGCAGCTTGAACAGGGAGAACGCCGAGACGGTGGCGCCGTGCTCGACGCCGATCCGCGGGGTGCGGAAGACCGCGTAGTTGTCGTCGACGACGACCCCGCGGCCGGCCGCGACCGCCCGCGCGATCACGCTGGAGGGCTGGTGCCGATCGGCGAGCCGTTGCCGGGAGTGCTGGACGTAGACCCAGCGCGCCGGGTCGCCGGCCAGGACGGCGTCGAGGGCGCTGTCGTCGTCGAAGTCGACCCGGACGAGCTCGGCCATGCCGTCGCGGAACGTCGTCGCCGTCGTCGAGTAGTCGGGTGCGTCGTGGGCGATGATCCGCCGCCGCTGCTGCGACCACGGGCCGGCGGAGAGCGCGGCGCGGATGGCACCGGTGCCCGCGCCCTGGACCAGGCAGGCGTCCTCGGCACCGAACGCGTCGGCCAGCGCCGCCTCCGCGCGCGCGGTCGTGTCCGGCCGGCCGAGACCGGGAACGACACCGATGTCGGCGCGGAACAGGGCGCCGTCGGTGAAGTGGGTCGCGACCGCCGCGACCAGGCGCTGCTGCGCCGCCAGGGCGTCGTCGGCGGTCGCGATGGGCAGCGTCGTGGTCTGGGGCAGCGATGGGCGCGCGGGCGTCGGGGTCATGGTTCCTCCATTCCGTCCAGCCAGCGCAGTGCGTTCGTCCGGTAGAGCAGGTCGAGGGTCGGCGGGTCGACGCCGCGGGCCGCGAGCGCAGCGCGGAACGGGCCGAGCACGTGGCCGAAGCCCTGCCCGCCGCGGCTGGTCAGGTAGGCGTCACGGGAGATGTCATTGCTGAGCAGCACTCGCCGGGCGTGGCCGGCGTCCAGCAGGGCGAGCAGCAGCTCGATCCGCTGCTCGTCGGGCTGGTAGGACGCCTTGCCGACGGTGTCGAAGGCGACGTAGGCACCGGCGGCGGCGATGGTGCCGTGCTGGCCGGGGTCGTCGATGAGGTCCTGATGGCCGATGCAGATGCGGTGCGGCGGCATGCCTGCCGAGGTGAGCAGATCCAGCTGTTCCAGTCCGCCGCGCCCGAGGTGGGCGTGGGTGGCGACGGACAGGCCGGTGTGCAGCGCGGCGCCGGCGGCCGCGACCAGGCCGACCCGCTCGGACGGGCTGGCCTGCTCGCCGTGGCTGCCGATCTCGCCGATCACCCCGGGGCGGATCCCGGTACGCACCGCGCCGCCGCCGAGGCCGTCATAGACGTCGTCGACCAGCAGCTGCGTCGCGCGCTCGACGGAGTCGCCGGGTTCGCCGTCCGGGTGGAACCGGTCGTAGTACCACCCGGTCGCGAGCACGACCTCGACGCCGGCCTGCTCCGCGATCGCGCGTGCCCGCGCCGGGTCGCCGCCCATCCCGCGGCAGGTCAGGTCGACGACGAGGCCCAGCCCGGCCGCGCTCCGGGCCGCGGCCAGCTCGGCCGCCACCGCGGCGTCGTCGCTCACTCGCGCTCCGGGGTCGCCCGGCTGGGTGAGGTCCAGGACCAGGTGCTCGTGGGCGAGGACAGTGCCGGGCACGTCCGCCGGCGCGAGCACGCGGCCGCTGGCCGTCGTGATCGGCATCAGCCGCTCACCGGGGCGACGAGGTCGACCAGATACAGCAGGTTGAGCACGATGCCGCCGACGATGACCGCCGCCGGGCCGGACGCCATCCGCACGACCGGACGTCCCATCGCTTCGTTGAGCAGGTACAGGCCACCGACCAGCGCGATGCCAAGACCGCCGCCCATGGCCAGGCCGGCCATCAGGGAGCCGACCAGGATCGCCAGCGAGAGCGACTCGGTGATGGCGTGCCGGATGTGGTCGGCCGACTCGCGCACGCTCGGCCAATGCTGCAGCCATCGTCCGACGGCGCTGAGCAGCAGCACCTCGGCGGACATGACCAGCGCGCCCAGCACGAACGCGACCGCGATCGCCAGCGGCCAGGCGTCCACGAAGACGTGGGCGAGGTAGCCGATCGGGTAGACGAAGGTGAACCCGGCCATCGCGTACGCGCCCGAGGCCAGCGCCGTCGTGGCGATCAGCGGCACGAAGCCGAAGGCCCGCAGGAAGTCGACTTGGGCGGCCTCCGAGTACGAGCCGTCGGCGACCAGGAAGCTGGTCGCCTCGCCGCCACCGAAGATGCCGCTGGCCGCCAGAGCCGCGACCAGGCCGCCGAGCAGGCCCAGCGGGAGCACGTTCTTGCGCAGCCGGTCCGCGTTGGGACCGAACAGCTGATCAGAGGCCGCGGCGGTCGCGGCCCGCTGCTCGTCGTGCGCGGCCCGCTCGGCCGCGGAGCTGCCCGCCAGCACCAGCTGCTCGGCGCGACGGGCGGACCGGTCCTGGGTGAGTGCGAATCCGAGCAGCATGACCACGCCCACTGCCATGGCCAGCGAGCCGGGGAACAGGTCCGGCCAGACGTTCATCGACAGCAGGACGACGGCGACCTCGGCACCGAACGTGGCCAGGCCCTTCACCCGGCCGAACTGGCGGGTGATCGCCAGCACGGGGAAGAGGGTGAACAGCCAGAGGATGGGGGTGGAGATCTGCTGCAAGGCCGTGACGAAGTCGATCGGCAGGGAGGTGGCGGCCGAGTTGGCGGCGTTGAGGCCGAAGACGCAGACCGCGCCCCAGGCGGCGCCGCCGGTGGCCGCGAGCCACCGCCACGGTGCCACCAGGCCGATGATCTCGACCGGCAGGAAGACCAGCCACGGATTGAGCACCCCGGTGGACAGCGCCATCGGCGCACCCAGGCCGAAGATGAACCCGGCCGAGAGACCGGTGACGATCGTCGCGGTGGCCAGCCGTGTGGACCGGCCCTGGATGTAGTCGAGCAGGAACGGCCGGGCGCCGTCGTTGAAGACCGCGAGCGCCGCGTTCGCGATGAGCGCCGCGAACGCGCACAGCACGATGACCAGCGCGCCCTGCCATGGCTCGAACGAGACGGACGAGGTCTCGGTGGCGGCAAGGAGGGTCATGAGTCTGCCCTCTGCCGTCTTTCGTCGAGCGCTGCCCACAGCGCCGGCACGACCTCCTGCGCCTGATCCAGGGAGAACCCGAAGGCGAGGTTGCCCTCGTCGACAGCGGCCTGGATCGTCTCCACGGACGGGAGCGACCGGCCGAACGTGTGCGTCTTGTCCGAACCGAGCAGGCCCACGAGCACGCCGAGGCTCGCGCCGGCGCCAGTGTGGCACGTCCCGAGGTAGTAGTCCGCCTCACCGGAGCGCAGTTGGACGGCCGCGTCCATGTCCGTGCCCACGACGACGGTGTCGCCGGGGCGGAGCAGTGGTCGCAGGACCTCCGCGACCTCGGTCTTCGCGACTCCACCAGCGATGATCTTCATCGGTTCTCCTTGGTTGCGGTCAGCGCCAGGACGCCGAGATGGAGGCTGAGGTACTGCCGTTCGACGGCGGAGAGCGGAACGCCGAGCGCGGATTCCGCACGGTCGGACACCCGCGCGGCGGCGTCCACGGCGGCCGGAACCTCATTCACGACCTGCTGGTAAACCAGGTCGGCCGGCGGGTCGATGTCCGGCTCGCCCCGCACCATCCGCCCCAGCGCGGCGACCAGATGCGAGGTCAGCGACCCCGCGGTGTCGTCGGTGACCTCGAAATCCGGCTCGAGCAGGGCGAGCTCGCTCGCCACGAACTCGACGACACCCGGCGGGGTCTGCGCCATCTCACCGAACATGCCGAGGCGCAGGCGGAGTCGGTCGTCCATGCATCGCTCCGTCGATAGATGGGTGGGTTCAGTACGTGGGGATCAGCCGGCCGGCCACGACGTCGTCCGCCGCCGTCCTGACGACGTCGTCCCCGAGCGCGGCCCCGACCGCGGTGGGCACCGCTTCGGCGTCCCGGCGCGCGACGATGACGGCCGAGGTGGTTGCATCGTCCTCGAGCCCCTCGACCGGATGGACCGTGACCGGACTGGAGATGTGAGCGTCGATCTCGTCGAGGTTCCACACCGTGGCGTCGACGAGCCCGTCGGCGAAGTACCTGTTCAGCTGGTTGTAGGACACTTCGACCCGCCGCTGCGGCGGAAGGTCGGGGAACACGGCCGCGGTCAGCTCTGCCTGGTCGACCGACGCCGGGTCGACGGCGACCCGCAGCTGCGGATCGTCCGGCGCCCGCCCCTCGGCGACCACCAGGCCATGTGCGCCGACGTAGGAGTGAGGGCCGAAGTCGCGGACGATGTCCAGCTCCGGATCGGACAGCGCCGCGAACCGCGACATCACGGCGAAGTCGGCCCGCTCCTCACGCAGTGCCCGCATGCGGTCGGCCGCTCCGCGCACGAACATCAACGTCAGCGGCACGCCAGCGTGTTGGAACGCCGCGTGGATCCCTGTCGCGAGGCCTTCATAGCGACGCGAGTACGGCAGCGGCATGGCGATCGAGATCGACCGACCGCCGGCGAACTCCCAGATCAACCCGTGATCGATGGCCGCGACGAAGGTGCCCAGCTTGCCGCGCGCCCGGATCTCGACCGCGCCGGCCTCCTCGAGCAGCGCCAACGCCGCCTGGACGGTGCCCTTGCCGACCTCGTACCGCTCGCTGAGTTCCTGAACCGTGGCCATACGGTCGCCTGCAGATGCCGCGGATAGCTCGACGGCCAGGAGGTGGGCGACGGCCCCGGCCTTCGACATGAGCATCTGGATGCGCGACATGCGGGCATACTATCCAGAATTCTGGATATTGGCCAGAACACGTGCCGACGCTCCGCGCCTAGCCTGGACGCAGGGCCGCAGCGACGGTGCCCACAACGCGGGCATGCCCAGAGGACGCCGGCTGGCCGGCACCTGACCCGGTCATCACTGGCGACCGATCACCTCGGTCAGCCGGGCCGGATCCTCCAGCATCGGAAGGTGCCCGGTCGCGAGCCGGACCACGTCGCCACCCAGCCGGGCGGCGTAGCGCTCCTGGAGCGCGGCCGGGTACTCGCTGTCCCTCTCAGTGAGGATGTAGGTCGAGCTCGCGGGAAAGCGTCGCTCCGGGACCCGATCACGGTACAGCGCCTTCGACTCCGGCGCGAAGTCGGCCACGATCCGCGAGGCGAGCTCCGGTTCGAGGCGGGCCGCGAGGCCCTTGCGAATCGCCGAGTCGGGCGGACGCGTGCCGAGCACCCGTGTCACCAGCCCCATCACGTAGCGCTGGGGCACTGGGAGCGCTCCGATGAACGAAGAGCCCACCTCAGGCACCGACGCGCACACCGCGACGACGCCGGAGACACGTTCGGGCGCGCGCGCCACCAGCGCCGAGGCGACCACGCCGCCGATCGAGTGCGCGACGACCCGGAAGGACGCCCACCCTTCAGCGGTCCGCAGAGCCGCGTCGGCGTACTCGTCAAGCCCGGCGTCGGCACCGGGGCGGCCTGCGACGCGGGTCTCGACCTCGAGCGCGGCGCGTACGTCGTCCCAGATCCACGTGCGGAGGCCGGCACCGGACAAGAACAGGATGGGGGTCACGGCACCTGACCCTAGTCGTCCGCGTCGGTGCGGCCCACCGCCCGCACCTCTGCGCGCCGCCGCGTGGTGCACGGCGGCGCGCCAAGGGCTGCGGACACTACTGTTGCAGGAGCCACCGGAGGATCGACGGATCTTCGTACGTGGGTCCGACCACGGCGTGGTAGTCCGGCAGGCTGTAGGCCTCGTCCGGGAACTCCGTGTAGCGGATCAGGTTCTCCGCTTCGGCGGGCTCGGCGCCGGCGGCGACATAGGCGCTGCGCAGCCGCTGCGTCGAGGTGCGGCCGTTCGCGACCGGCAGCACCGGGTCGCTGGTGCCATGGGTGATCCAGATCGGGGTGCGGGCCATGGCGATCCGCGCCGCCTGGTCGGGGCTGACACCGAAGCCGGCGGTGATCAGCGCGCCGGCGAACAGGCCCGGATGGTCGGCCATGGCGTCGTAGGCCAGGGCGGTGCCCATGGAGAAGCCCTGGACGTAGACGCGTTCGGTGTCGACGCTGTACTGCTCCATGAATGAGCGGACCAGCGCCACCACGGCGGCGGACTGGGCGTCGGTGCTCACGCGTGGGTTCTGCGGCGTGAGCACGATGACGTCCTCGTCCGTGCCGGTCCACTCCGGTTGAAGCCAGGCCGTCGCCGAGATGTCGACCGCGACCTGCACACCGCGATTCTCCCCGTTGTACCCGGAGCCCCAGCCGGGCAGTACCACTACCAGCGGATAGTCGCGGGCCGGGTCGTAGTCGGCCGGCAGGTGGAAGGCGTACGGCAGCACCGTGCCGGAGTGGAGGTGGCTCTCGTGATGGAAGTCGTCGGCGAGCAGGTTCACCGGATCGCCGGTGAGCCCGTACCGGGTGGGGCCGCCGGCGCCGAGCAGCGGTCCACGGCCGTGGCCGGCGCCCGGCCGCCCATAGGCGGCGTAGACGTCCTCGTTCTGCACCACCTCGGCCGGGAGGTCGGTGTTGATCTTCTCGTAGCAGAGGAAGCCGGAGCAGGTCGACCTGATGACGGTGTTGCCGCCGCGGTCGCCCGGGTCGAGCTCGACGATGACGTAGCGCCCGTGCTCCGAGACACCGCCGGGATCGAGCGCGGGCGCGTCGTTGGTGTAGATCCGGGTGACGGTCCGGTCTTCGCGCCTCTGCAGGTCCTCCAGCGGGTCGAAGCGGAAGTTGTACGGACTGTCCGAGACGGTGAAGGTGTCCAGGTCGAGCGTCCGCGGGTTGACGGGAGCGGCGTACTCGACGGCGACGGCGGCCACCTTCTGGCCGAAGGTGTAGACCTCCGTGATCGCGGTGGCGCCCTGGATGCCGCGGCCGGGGCGGTCATGCGTCGGGTCCGCCGCCGAGGCGACTGCGGACGGGGTCGCCGCGAGTACGGCGGCCGTCGCGATCGCGAGGGCGAGCCGGCGGATGCACACGGTCATCCCTCCTGGGCCAGCAGCCACCGGAGGATCGACGCATCCTCGTACGTCGGTCCGTAGGCGGCGTGGTAGTCCGGCTCGGTGAACGCGTTGTTGCCGTATTCGGTGTAGCGGATGATGTCGGCCGCTACGGAGGGGGCGACGCCGGCGGCCACGTACGCGTCGCGCAGCAGAACGGCCGAGTCGCGGGCGAACGCCACCGGGAGGAGGTGGTCGTTGGTGCCGTGCGTGATCCAGATGGGCGTCGGGTGGGCGGCGATCCGAGCCGCCTGGTCGGCGCTGACCCGGAATCCCCCGGTGAGCAGCACGGCGGTGAACTGGCCGGGCTCGGTGGCCAGCGTCTGCCAGGCGAGGGTGGAGCCGTAGGACACCGTCGAGGCGTAGACGCGCTCGGAATCGACGCTGAAGCGGCCCATGAAGTTCTCGACGAGTGCGACCATGAGCGCCGCCTCGGCCGCGGCGCCGACCCGCTGGTTCTGCGGTGCTAGGACGATGACGTCCTCGCCGGCGCCGGTCCACTCGGGCTGCAGCCAGGCGGTCGCCGGGATGTCGGCGGCGACCTGGACACCGGTGTTGGTGCCGTTCCACCCCATCCCGTGGCCGGGCAGGATCACGACAAGCGGGTAGTCACGCTGCGGGTGGTAGTCGTCGGGCAGGTGGTAGGCGTACGGGAGCACCGTGCCGCCCTGCACGAACGTCTCGTACGCGAAGTCGTCGACCAGGAGATCGACGGACTGGCCGGTCAGTGCATGCGCCGTCGACGACGCCTCGGACAGCACTCTCCCCCGGCCGATCCCGCCGCCGGGGCGCGCGTACACGTCCTCGTTCTGCATGACCTGTGTCGGCTGGTCGGGGTTGACCTTCACGTAGCGCCCCTCTGCGATGACGGTGTTGCCGCCGGCGTCCGTGGGCGCGAGCTCGACGATCACGTAGCGGCCCGGCGTCGACCGGCCGTACGGGTTCAGCGCGATCATGTCGTTCGTGTACACCCGGGTGATGGTCCGGTCGGCGCGGACGCCGAGATCGTCGATCGGGTTGTAGCGGAAGTTGTAGATGCTGTCGGACACGGTGAACGTGTCGAGGTCCAGCTCCCGCGGGTTCACCGGCGCCGAGTACTCGACGGCGACGGCGTCGACCTTCTGGCCGTAGGTGTGGACCTGCGTGATCGCCGTGACGCTCTGAATGCCCTGCTGCGGAAGACCGGCGGGCGGCTGGGCGGCCGAGACCGGCGTGGCCGAGGTGCCGGCCAGTGCGGCGACGACCAAGGCGGCGCCGGCGAGGCGGCGAGTGATCATGGGACCTCCGTCCAGTCGGGCGACGTTGCGCGTGGTGCGAGGTTCCGAGACGTAGTGAGATCCGCTGCTAAATCGGATTAGCTCGGTAGTGTGCTGCGACGCCCTCGCCGCTGTCAAGGTCGGCCGGCGCCGAGCGCCGACGTCAGGCCCCGGGCGTCGCGACGGATTCGCGGATCCGCACCGGCATGGACACGCGATGACTCTCGCGGCCCGCGGCCGCCCCGTCCCGATGCCGCTCGATGACACCGAAGAGCACGTCGACCGCCTTCCGGCCGAGCTCATAGTGCGGGAGCGCGACCGTGGTCAGCTTGGGGCGGATCCAGGTGGCGATCGGGTGATCGTCGAACGAGACCACGGACACGTCCGTGGGCACCTTCAGCGCGTAGTCGTCGAGCGCCTGGTAGGCGCCGAGGGCGATCCGGTCGTTGAGGCAGATGAGCGCGCGGGGCCGCTCGTGCTCGAGGAGGTGCCGGGTGGCCTCGTAGCCGTACTCGGGCAGCCAGTCGGGGCAGACGCGGCCCCCGGCGAGCTCGACCTTCGCCTGGGCGAGCACCTCGCGGATGCCGTCGAGGCGTTCGACGCCCGCCAGGGCCCCGGGTGGCACGTCGCGGACCCGCGGCCCGGCGCCGATGGTGTGGATGCCGTCGCGGTGCCCGGCGTCGAGCAGGATGCGCGCCGCGGCGCGGCCCGCCTCCGTCTCGTCCGGGACCACCGACGGGAGTTCGGCCGCCGGCTTGGGGACGGCGTTGAGCAGGACGGCGGGACCGGAGGTCAGCGCCGGGGGAACCTTGAGCGTCCGGGTGAACATCGAGGCGAAGATGATGCCGTCGACCTGACGGTCGTGCATCGCCTGGAGCAGGCCGCGTTCGAGATCGACCTCGCCCTCGGTCTCACCGATGAACAGCATCACGCCCCGCTCGCGTGCGGCCTCGAGCGCCCCCTTGATCATGTCGCCGGCCAGCCGCGACGTGGCGACGGTGTCGGACACGAAGCCGATGGTCCGGGTGGTGCCGGTGCGCAGACCCACGGACACGATGTTCCGGCGGTACTCGAGCTCGTCGGCGGCCGCGAGGACCCGCTGCTCCACGGCCTGGGATATCCGCAGCTCACGCCCTCGCCCGGACAGGACCAGCGAGGCCGTGGTGGGCGAAACGCCGGCCCGCCTGGCGACGTCGGCCATCGTGACCCGTCGTGGGCTCACCCCAGGAACCTCCAACGTAACGAAGCGAGATCGAAGCTTGACACGCCGCCGCGGCCGTGGAAACACTAACGATGCTAATCCGATTTAGCAACCGGCGTTCGCCTCTACGGACCTGCCGGTCGGTCACCCAAATCTACCGAGGGAGACGCAATGTCGCGTCGCATCAGCCGCCGTCGCGCAGCGCTGGGTTTCGTCGCGCTGACCGGCACCCTGGCCGCCGGCTGCGGTGGCCCCGGGAGCGACAGTTCCGAGCCGTCGGAGACCGGGACGGGCGCCGCTCTTGCCGGCGCGCCCACCTGCGGCGACGAGCCCATCACGATGAACGCCTACTTCGAGACCGGGTTCCCGATGCCGACGGCGCTCACCGACGAGTTCACCGCGCAGTTCCCCAACGTCACCTGGGAGATCCGCGAGGACCAGTTCGCGGTCATCACCCAGAACGCGCCCCGCGTCCTGGCCGACGACCCGCCGGACCTGATGCGGCTGCCACAGGTCTCGGAGCTGGTCAAGGACGGCCTGCTGAAGAACCTCGACGGCTACGCCGAGGCGTTCGGCTGGGACCAGTGGCCGGCATCGCAGCTGGAGCAGCTGCGGCTCGGCGATGGCGGCCGCCCGCGCGGCGAGGGATCGTTGTACGCGATGGGGCTGAACTTCAGCATGACCGGTGTGTTCTACAACAAGACCCTCGCCGAGCAGATCGGCATGACCGCGCCGCCGGCGTCGCTGGCCGAGTTCGACGATCTCCTGGCACGTGCCCAGCAGGCCGGCGTCACGCCGATCGTCCAGTTCAACGGCGGCGCCACCGGCGGCTTCGCGTTCCCGCTGCAGAACCTGATGGCCGCCTACGGCGAGCCGGGCCCGATCAACGACTGGATCTTCCAGAAGGACGGCGCCACCATCGACACCCCGTCGAACCTCGAAGCCGTGCAGCACCTCGACGAGTGGATCAAGGCCGGCTACTTCGACCCTGACGCCAACGCCATGGACTACGCCACGATGATGAGCAAGTTCATCGCCGGCGGCGGACTGTTCATGTTCAACGGCGACTGGGAGTCCGGCAACCTCGACCAGCAGCTGCCTGGCGAGGTCGGCTTCTTCCTGTTCCCGTCGGCGGAGGAGGGCGGGGCGCTGGCGACGATGTCCGCGCCGCTGACCTTCGGCATCGGCACGAACTCGGCGAACGCCGACTGCGCGGCGTTCTTCCTCGACTGGGTGGCGACCAATCCCGAGGCGCGGACGGTCGCCGTCGAGGTCGGCGGATCCCACCCGATGGGCCTGCCCGACGCCCCCATGCCGGAGGTGCAGGAGGGCACCGTCACCGCCGAGACGCTCGCCGCGGGAGCACAGATCGCCGAGGACAACGGCGCGATGGACTTCATCGCCAACGCCACCGGCGCCATCTACGCGCAGAGCTGGACCCCGCAGCTGCAGCGGCTGTTCGCGGGCGAGCAGACCCCTGAGGAGCTGCTACGGACCGTCCAGAGCGACTACGAGAGTCAGGTCGGGAGCTGACATCGATGGCACGGCCGATCCTGGATCCCGCGGTCGAGGCCGCGGGGTCCCCGCCGGCGACGGTGCCGAACGGCTGGACCGTTCGTCGCACGCGACGCCGCGCCCGGCAGACGGCGGGCTGGCTGTTCGCCGCACCGGCGCTGGCGGCATACACGATCTTCGTCCTGTGGCCCATGGGCCTGACCGTCCAGTACTCCCTGTACCAGTGGAACGGCATCGGCGCGTCGACCTGGGTCGGGCTCGACAACTACCGGCGGGTCTTCACCGACCCCGAGCTGTTCGACACCATCCTCCACGCGTTCGAGCTCATCCTGTACTTCTGCGTGGTCCCGGTGGTGCTGGGGCTGGCCATCGCGAACACCATCCGGCGCATCGCCACGACCCGGCTCGCACTGGTGGCCCGGACGGTCATCTTCATTCCCCAGGTCATCCCACTGGTCGCGGCCGGGATCACCTGGAGCTGGCTGCTCGCCTCCGACGGCCTGGTCAATCAGGTCCTGTCCGCCGTCGGGCTCGGGGGCGTCACCCGTGCCTGGCTGGGTGACTTCGGCACCGCGCTGCCCGCGGTGGGCGTCATCGGCGCCTGGGTGCTGCTGGGCCTGTGCACGCTGCTCCTCCTCGCGGGGATGAGCAAGATCGACCCGGCGCTGTACGAGGCCGCGCGGATCGACAGCGCCGGGCCGCTGCGGGAGTTCTTCTCGATCACGGTGCCGAGCGTGCGGCAGGAGATCGGTGTCTGCGTCACCGTCACCGTCATCGCGGCGCTGGCCAGCTTCGACATCATCTACATCTCGACCCAGGGCGGTCCGGGCAACTCGACGATGGTTCCAGGCCTGGAGATCTACCGGCAGGCGTTCTTCAACCGTGAGGTCGGTGTCGCCTCCGCCCTGGCGGTCGTGCTGATGGTCCTCGTGCTGGCCTGCGTGCTGCCCATCCAGCGACTCACCCGGGAGACATCGTGATCGTCGGGCGCCGTGAGGCCTGGACGGGCCGGCTGTTCCTCGTCGCGCTGATGGCGGTGACCATCATCCCGTTCGTCAGCCTCTTCGTCACCGCGCTGCACCCGTCGGGGAGCTACCCGCTGGGGCTGCAGTGGCCGGACGACCCGCAGTGGGGCAACTTCGCCGAGGCGTTCCGGGTGTCGAACATGAGCGCGCTCCTGGAGTCGAGTGCGCTGATCGTGGCCGGGGTGGTCCCCGTCGCACTGCTGCTGGGGACGATGGCGGGCTTCGCCATCGGTCATCTGCGGATCGCTGGCCGCCGGGCGCTGTTCCTGCTGTTCGTCTTCGGACTGACCCTTCCGTATGAGGGCATCGTCACCCCGCTCTACTATCAGATCCGGGACCTGGGGCTGCTGAACACGCGCTGGGCGATCATCCTGCCGCTCATCGGCCTGTTCATGCCGTTCGCGGTGTTCTGGATGCGCGCGCACTTCATCAACGTGCCCGACGAGATCTCCGAGGCGGCCGAGATGGACGGCGCCAGCGTGTGGCAGCAGTTCTGGCGGATCCACGTGCCGCTGGCCATGCCGGCCATCTCGTCGCTGGCGATCCTCATGTTCCTGTGGAGCTGGAACCAGTTCCTGCTCGCCATCGTCCTCGTCGACGATCCCGCGAAACGCACCATGGCCGGGGCGCTGGGCGCGTTCCAGGGCCAGTGGGGCACGAACATTCCGCTTCTGTGCGCGGGGTCGCTGCTCATCCTGGCGCCCACCCTCCTCGTCTTCCTCGTCTTCCAACGCCGATTCGTCGCCGCCCTCCTGCAGGGCTCTGTGAAGGGATGACCGGATGCACCGACGCCGCGGGGACCGGCCGGCACGGTGGACCGCCGACCACCTCGACCGGATCGCGCAGACCTCCGACACCACCGCCCCACTGATCGTCTCCCCGCCTCCCCGGGTGCTGCCCGGCCACGACGTCTGGGACATGTGGCCGGTCCAGGAGCACGATGGGTCGACCGCGGTCGTCGACGGCGCGGAGCTCTGGATGGCGCTTGCCGCACCGGCCTACGGCCATCCCGAGGAGCGGCACGACCGCGCCCGCCTGCGCCTGCTGACCCACGCGGACGGGCGATGGACCGACCGCGGCGACGTCTTCGAGCCGGGCACCTCGCTGGGCAGCCGGGAGTGGTCCGGCTCAGCGGTTCGCCGACCCGACGACACGGTCTCGACGTTCTACACCGCCGCCGGCCTGCCCGGTACCGCCCGCCCGACGTTCCATCAGCGCGTCGTCGAGGCCCGGAGCCGGCTGGCCGACACCGCGGACGGCATCCGCGTCGGCGCGAACGCCGAGCACCGCGAGATCGTCCGCGCGGAGGGCCCGCACTACCTGCCGGCGGACGAGGTCGACGGCGGGCCGGGACGGATCCGGGCGTTCCGCGACCCCTACCGCTTCCGCGACCCCGCCGACGGCCGCGAGCACCTCCTCGTCGCCGCGTGCGTCCCGTGGGGCGACCGGTTCACGGGAGCGATCGCGCTCGCCTCCGCCACCGCCGGCGGCTGGGCGCTCGGTCCTCCCGTGATGGTGGCCGACGGCATCAACCACGAGATCGAGCGGCCGCACATCGTCGTCCACCGGTCGCGCTACTACCTGTTCGTCTGCACCAGCCGGCGGGCGTTCCACCCGGCCGGCGGCGCGCCCACCGGCCTGTACGGCTTCGTCGCTCCCGCCGTGGACGGCCCGTACGAACCCCTCAACGGCACCGGCCTGGTCATCCAGAACCCGCCGGAGCAGCCCGACCAGGCCTACGCCTGGCTCGTCCTCCCCACCCTCGACGTCCACAGCTTCGTCGACTACCTCGCCCCGGACGGCGACGACCCGAGGTCCGCCGCCGCAGGCGAGGCGCGATCCCGGTTCGGCGGCACCTTCGCTCCGGTGCTCGGCCTCGTCGTCGACGGGGCCAGCACCGCCCTGCGCCACGCCCCGTCACCGAACGCGACAAGACCTACGGAAGGTCGGCCAGTCGTGGCGGGTCGGCACCGGCCCGGCCCACTGTGACCGCGGCGACGCCGACACCGTGCTCGAGCAGCGAAGTGAGCATCGGTCCGTCGACGGCGCGCAGCCGGTCGCGGCGACCGGCACCCAGCAGGCCGGCCCGGCACAGCCCATGGATCAACGCGCCCATGAACGAGTCGCCGGCGCCGACGGTGTCGACCACTGCCACCCGCGGCGCGGCTGTCTCGACGGTCCCGCACGCCGCGACCGCCGCGGCCCCGTTCCCACCGAACGTGACGACCACGATCGACGGCCCAGCCGCCAGCCACCGACGTCCCACGGCCATCGCGTCGGAGCCTGGGAACAGCCAAGCCAGATCCTCGTCGCTGACCTTGACGACGTCGGCCAGTCCGACACACTCCTCGACGCGCCGGAGCACCGCCTGCCGCGGACCCAGGAGCGCCGGGCGCAGGTTGGGGTCGTACGTGATCGTCGCGTGCGCCCGGGCCCGGCGGATCAGGTCGACAACGGCGCGCCCGCCAGGCTGGAGCACCGCGGCGATCGAGCCGGTGTGGACGGCGGCCAGGCCGTTCACGGCGACACCACGCGGGAGATCCCAGGTCAGGTCGAAGTCGTAGCTGGCCACGCCGGTCCCGTCGAGGGTGGCCACGGCGACCGGAGTCCGCGGTGCGGCGCCGCTGCCCGGGACGAGCCGAACCCCGGACTCCCGCAGCCATGCCCGGACGGCGCCACCCCCCTGGTCGGCGCCGATCCAGGTCGCGAGCCGCACGTCGCACCCCAGCCGGCCCAGGGTGAGCGCGACGTTGGCAGGACTGCCGCCGGGGTACGCCGCCGTGGTTCCGTCCACGCGGCGCACTTCGTCGATGAGCGCCTCACCGGCCACGAGGACGGCCGCGTCGCAACGCGGCGCCGGGCCGTTACCGGACGACCGCGCCATCGAGCTGCCAGACCCGCAGATCACTCCGACGCGGCGCACTCACCCGCACCCGCGGCCGTGCCCAGTACGTGCGCGTGGTCAGAGCGGCGCCGTCGCTGAAGACCTCGACAAGCGAACCGTCGACGAACACGCGGACCTGGTTGCCGGCGGCCCGCCGTAGGGTGAAGGCGCGTTCGCCGCCGACCGGGTCCGCCACCTCGACGACCAGGGATCCGCCGGAATCCGCCGCCCTGATCCGTAGCCTCGCCACGTCGTCTGTCACGGTCCAGCCGTCGTCGACCGGCGCTCCGGCGAGCTCCAGCGCCGGCTCGACGGGCGCGTCCGCGGCCCCGACCGGCGCAAGCCTCAGCGCGGCGAGCTCGGGAACGGGCTCCTGTTCGAGCCGGCCGTCGCCGACGGTCAGCCGTCGCGGCACCGTCAGCGCGCCGACATGACCCATCGTCGCCTGTGTCGACGGCGGCACCACCTCCTGAGCCCAACCCCACAGCAGCGTCCGCCCGGCTGCATCTGTGGTCAGCGCCGGGGCGTAGAAGACGTCGCCGTGATCGAGCAGCCCGGCCGGCGCGCCCTGGAACCGGCCGTCGACGATCGAGCCGACGAAGCCGACGGCGTGCATCAGCGGGCGCGGCGCGTCCGGCACCTGACAGCTGACCACGAGCGCCGTGGACGACCCGGAGGCGACGAGCTGCGGGCACTCCCACAGCTCACCGAGATCCAGCCCGTCGATCCGCCGCGGCGCGGCGAAGAACACCCCGCGGTACCGCCATTGGGAACCGTCCGGCGACTCGTAACGGAGTACCTGGCCGTGCCGCTCCCCGGCGGTGGTGCCGCTGCCGAGCAGCAGCTGCCAGCGCGAGCCGTCCTGCCAGAGGAACGGGTCTCGGTGGAAGCCGCTGCCGAGCTCCGTCGGCGGCCCGGGCAGCAGCGGGCCCGCAGGGTCCTTCTCCCAGGTCAGCAGGTCCGCCGAGCCCCTGGCCCGGCACACCGACTCCACGCGGTCGTCGTCCTCGCCCACGACGCCGGTGTAGTAGATGACCGGCCGGCCGTCGATGATGCGCAGGCAGCCCGACCAGCAGCCGTCGGCGTCGGGCCTGCCGTTCTCCGGTGCCAGCGCGGTGCGGTGGCGGGTCCAGTGCACCAGGTCGGGCGAGCTGACGTGGCCCCAGTGCGGCGGTCC
Source organism: Jiangella aurantiaca (assembly GCF_004349105.1). GTDB lineage: Bacteria > Actinomycetota > Actinomycetes > Jiangellales > Jiangellaceae > Jiangella > Jiangella aurantiaca. The sequence goes on along the minus strand of NZ_SMLB01000001.1, from coordinate 224,603 downwards.
CCAGGCCGGTGCGTGCGGGTTGGCCTGGAAGAACAGGTGGTAGCGACCGTCGAGGTGAATCGGTCCGTTCGGGTCGTTGATCCAGTTCCGGACGCCTGTGATGTGGTAGCGCGGCCGCCAGTGACCGGGGGCGGCGGCGACGTCGGCGGGCGCCGGCGCTCGATGTGTCATCGCAGGCTGTCGAGGTAGGCGGCGCGGATCCGCCGGGCCTGCTCGGCGTTGGCGACCTGACGGGCCCGGGTGTCACGAGCACGGCGTTCCAACCACTCGGCGCGCTTGCGCTCGAACTCCCCCATCCGCTCGTCGCGCTGCCGCAGCATCGCCTGGCGGATCTCGTCCAGCCCGGCGCGGTCCGGCGGCACGATGCCGTCGGACGGCGGTGTCTGCGGGCGGCGCGGCAGCCGCTGCTCCACCGGCAGGATGTCCAGCCGCGGGCCGGGCAACGTCTGGTACCAGTACGCCGTCGACGCCCAGTCGTCGGCGAGGTGGTTGGCATGCCCGTGCTCCATCGTCACGCGGATGCGCTTGTCGAACCGGACCGGGTCGGCCAGGTGGAACCGGTAGCTGACCTGGTAGCCGGGCACGTCGCCCTCGTGCACGATGGTGCCGCAGAACGGGTAGGCGTTGCGCTGCATTCCCCAGGCCTGGTTGAAGTAGTCCTCGCCGCCGGTCCCGTGCATGCTGGGCGGCCAGACGTCGTCGTCGATGAAGATCATGTCGTCGCCCTCGCCCCACCAGGTGCCCGGGAAGTGGGCGACGGAGTGGTTGCAGCCGATGTAGTTGCCGGCGCCCTCCGTCTCGAGGATGACGTAGTTGCCCGCGCCGTCGAGGTTGGGCACCTGTGTCTCCAGGCTGTTCACCTGCAGGTCCGGGCCCCAGCCGTCGCAGGGGTTCTCGCGCCGCCAGTGCGCGTGGAAGTACAGCAGGTCGTCGGGCAGCGGGTCGGCGTAGAGCTCGTAGTCGACGTAGTAATACTGCACGTAGGGCACGTCGTTCTGGTTCTCGACCTCGATGCGGGCGCGGCTGTTGAACGGCATCGGCAGGTAGCAGTTCAGTGCGGCGGGCCCGCCGAACTTCAGCCGCTCGTCGTCCTTGACCGAGACGGTGAACGGCAGCGACGCGAAGTTGCCGGCGATGGAGTTGCCGACGCAGAAGAAGTCACCCAGCGGTGCGACGACGCTGGGGTGCTCCTGGTCGTCCCAGTACATCCGGATGACCACCTTGCGGTAGTAGTCCGGGTCGGTGATCTCCCAGTTCACGCCCAGTGCGTTGTGGATCTCCAGCATCGCGACACCAGCGAGGGTTGGGTCGATGAGCCCGGGCCCGATGATCCGCCGGCAGGTCTGGGTGAACCACAGGTGCGTGATGCAGCCCGGCCCTTCGATGTCGGCGAGCACCGCGGTCTCGCCCGGCATGACGACGAACGCGTCCTCGTTGCCGCCGGTCTGGTCCCAGCTGGACACCCGGGCGGAGCGGGCGCGACGCCGCTTGGCGGCGCGGCCGAGCAGGTCGTCACCGAGGGCGAAGGGGAGGTTGTCGGGCACGGGAATCCTTTCGTCGGTCGGTCAGCCCTTGAGGCCGGAGGCCTTGACGGACTCGATGATCTGGCGTTGCAGCACCAGGAAGACGAGCAGCGTGGGGACGGCGGCGAGCAGCGACGCGGCCATCACCAGGTTCCATTCGCCGCCGTACTGGCTCTGGAACGACGCGATGCCGACCTGCACGACCCACAGGTCACTGTCACGGGCCACGGTGAGCGGCCACAGGAAGCTGTTCCAGGTGGCCAGGAACGTGATGACGCTCAGCGAGGCGAGCATCGGAGCGCTCAGCGGCAGTACCACCTGGGCGAACCGGCGCAGGTAGCCGGCACCGTCGAGGTCCGCCGCCTCCTCCAGTTCGGTCGGGAACGACAGGTAGAACTGCCGCATCAGGAAGACGGGGAACGCGGTGAACGCCACCGGCAGGATCAGCCCGGCGTAGCTGTTCGTCAGGCCCATCCGGCTCACCACGTAGAACAGCGGGACCAGGATCACCGGCAGCGCCACCAGCAGCGTCGCGAAGAACATGCCGAACACCAGGCCCCGGCCGGGGAAGCGCAACCTGGCCAGCGCGTATCCGGCCAGCGCCCCGAAGCCGACCAGCAGCACCGTCACGGCAACGGAGGTGAGGACACTGTTGAGCAGGTAGCGCGCGAACGGGATGCGGGTGAAGACGGTGACCAGGTTGTCCAAGGTCGGGTTCGACGGGACGAGGCTCGCCCCGGCCGTCTCCCCCGACGGCTTCAGTGCGCCGGACACCATCCAGATCAGGGGAAACAGCTGCACGAACGCCAGGACGGAGGCCAGGACCACCGCCAGCGCGGTGGAGATCCGCAGCCCGCGCCGCCGCCTGCTCCGGTCCCTCGAGTTGAGGGCCGGCTCAACGATCAGCGGAGTCAAAGCGGCCTCCCTTCGTCAGCCAGAAGGCGATGCCGGTCAGCGCGATGAGCGCCAGCGCGTACCAGACCGCCATCGCCGAGGCGTAGCCGAACTGGTTGCCGCGGAAGGCCTGCTGGTAGATGTAGTAGATGCCGAGGCTGGTCGAGTTGGCCGGACCACCCTCGGTCATCACGAAGATCAGGTCGAACGCCTGCAGGCCCGCCAGCCCGGCGATGGTCGCCAGCACCAGCGCGAAGAACGTGGTGGGGCGGAGCAGCGGCAACACCACACTGAACACGGTCCGCACGTAGCCGGCGCCGTCGAGCTTCGCGGCCTCGAACAACTCCGACGGGATGTCCTGCAGGCCGCCGAGCAGGATGATCATGTAGAAGCCGACGAAGAACCAGATGCTGATGAACACGACCGTCCACAGCGCGAGGTCGGGATCGCCGAGGAACGACGGTGGTTGCTCCACGCCGAGCCGGCGCAGCACGGTGTCCACCACGCCGACCCGGTCGGCCAGCATGTAGCGCCAGATCAGCCCGACGACCACGAGGCTCACCGTGTACGGGGCGAAGAACGCCGCCCGGAAGAAGGCTCGCCCGGGCAGATCGCCGTGCACGAGCAGCGCCATGATCAGCGCCAGGACGTAGAGGCCCGGCACGAAGGCGCCGACGTACAGGAGCGTGACCTTCAGGCTGTTCGTGAACAGCGGGTCGGCGAACATCCGCCGGTAGTTCTCCAAGCCGACGAACTCCGTCCTGCCGAAGCCGTCGGCGGAGGTGAAGCTCAGCCCGAAGGCCAGCAGCATCGGCACCAGCACGAAGACGCCTACCCCGATGGCCGACGGCGCGACGAAGGCGTAGCCGGCCAGCGCCTCCCGGCGACGCCGGGGGCGGCGGAGCGTCACCGGCGGGCTCGCGCCAGCGGTGGGCGGGCGTTGCAGGGTGGTGGCCATGACGCCCCCTACGAGCCCAGCGGGGCGCCGTCGTACCCGGCCAGCGCGGCGTCGATCTGCTCGTGCGCCTGTCCGGCCGCCTCGGCCGGGTCGACGCCGTCGAGCTGCGCCGCCTGGACGGCGTCGGTGACCGCCTTGACCACCTCTGGCGTGAACCGCGGTTCACCGCGGCCGAACGGGGTGTCGTCGCTGTCGAGGGCGGCCGCGTCGAGTCCGACGACGTCGAAAGCGGCGTACGCCATCAGGGAGTCCTGCTCGAACAGCCCTTCGTCGGCGGCCTTCTGCATCACCGACTTGCGCACCGGAAGGCTCTTCTTGGCGTCGAACGCCCAGGCCACCATCCGATCGACACTCTCCTCGCCGGCCAGTGCCCAGGCGCAGAACTCCGCGGCGGCCTCGGCGTTCGCGCTGTTCTTGTTCACGCAGAACGCCCAGCCGCCCATGTCCGTGATCGGGTCGGCACCGGCCTCCGGTACCGGGAGCGGGAACATGCCGTACTCGAAGTCCGGCGCGCCCGCCTCGAGGAACGAGCCGCCCGCCGTCACCATCTGCGCCATCGCGGTGTAACCGCTGGCGAGGTTGGCGACGAGGTCACCGCCACCGCCACCCTGCATGGTCCGCGGCGCGACGCCCGCGGCGATGCTGTCCTGCCAGAACTTCAGCGCCGCCGCGGCGGCCGGCGAGTCGAACGCGGACGCCAGCCCGCTGTCGTCGACGACATCGCCGCCGCCCTGCCAGAGGAACGGGTACCAGGTGAAGTTCTGGTAGACGTTCGGGCTGGTCTCGAACAGGACGCCGAACCGGCTGCCGGTGGTGAGCCGGTCGGCGACGGTGAGCAGCTGGTCCCAGGTGGCGGGGATGTCGCCCTCTGACAGCCCTGCCTCCTCGAACGCGGCGATGCTGTAGAACATCGTCAGCGGCTCGCTCTCCATCGGGATGCCGTAGACGCGGCCGTCGACCGTCCGGCTGCTCATGGCCGACGCGTAGAAGTCGCCGGCCGCGCTACCGAGTGCGTCGGTCAGGTCGTAGAGCACGTCGCCGTTGTAGTAGCGCAGGAAGTCGCCCGGACTGATGACGAACATGTCCGGCCCTTCGCCCGCCGAGAACGCGGACTGCAGCTGCGTGCCCTCGATGTACTCCGCGATCGGGATGTACGTGAGCCGCACCTGCGCACCGCCCCGGGCGTTCCACTCGTCGGCCAGGTCGGCGAACCAGGTGCTCTGCGCCGCGACGGAGTAGCTGCCACCCTCCTGCGGCGAATACCACTGCCAGAAGTCGATGGTGGCGCTGTCGCCGCTGGTGCCGCCGTCGCCGCTGCCACAAGCGGAGAGCAGACTGCTCCCGGCCACCGCGCCGACCCCGAGGGCCAGCGAACCGGTCAGGAACCGGCGCCGGGTGGGCGTCCATAACTGACCACGAGAGGAGCTGAGAGCGTTCATGAGCTTGTCCTTTCGGTCACGTGTCTGAGCAGCCGCATGAGCGGCGCAGCCGCACCGAGGGCGGCAGGATGACCGTGCTGACGTCCCGGTCGGGGTGGGCGATCCGATCGAAGAGCAACTCGACGGCGGTCCGTCCCAGCTGGTCCAGTGGCTGGGCCGCGACGCTGAGCGGCGGGTCCAGCAGATCGAAGAACGGCTGGTCGTCGAAGCCGACGACCGCGATGTCATCCGGCACACGTAGCCCGAGCCGACGCACCGCACGCAGGACGCCGAGCGAGAGCAGGCCGTTGGCGCAGAAGACGGCGCTGGGGCGGTCGTCACCTAAAAGCATCTCCATCGCCAGCCGCTCGCCGAGCTCGAAGGTCCCCTGCACGCCGACGGCGTCGCGCATCTCACCCTCGACGACGCTGAGCTCGGCTCCGTCGACCGCGTCGATCGCCTCGCGGCAGCCGGCCAGTCGCTCGCGGCTGGGCGTGGCCGCCGTCGTGCCCATGACGGCCGCGATGCTCCGGTGGCCGTGCTCGAGCAGGTGCGCTACGAGCTCCCGCGCGCCCGCACGGTGGTCAACGAGGACGGCGTCGAAGGGATCGTCCTCGACGCGACGGTCCAAGGTCACCGTCGGGATGCCCTGCTCGCGTAGCTGCGCGAGCGGCCCGATCTGCTCCGCCGAGGGCGCCACGATCACGCCGGCCACGTTCTCCTCGATCAGCAGGTCCAGGTAGAGCCGCTCCTGGTCCAGATCCTCATCGGTGTTGCACAGCAGCACCGCGTGCCGCCGTTCGGCCGCAGCCCCTTCGACGGTCCGCGCCACGGACGCGAAGAACGGGTTCTCGACGTCGGAGATCACCAGCCCGACCGCCTCGGCCCGCTTCTTCCGCAACGCCCGGGCCGCTCGGTTGGAGCGGTAGCCCAGCGCCTCGGCCGTCCGCCGCACCCGCTCGGCCAGTTCCTCGCTCACGCCGAGCTCGCCGGAGAGCGCCCGGGACACCGTCGCAGTCGAGACGCCCAGCTCTCTGGCCACGTCCCGATACGTAGGTCCACTCATGAAGCACTCCCTTGGGCAGCGGACGTAATCGATTGCGTAATCGATTGCGTTGAGAGTAGAGCCGAGCCGAGGCGCCGTCAATACCTCGTGACGGCCGGCCTGGTCATCGGGCAGGACACTTCGGAGTGGCGCGGAGGGTGGTCGTCGTCATGGTGCTCGAGCGCTGTGAGCCAACCCCTGGCGCGAATGGACTGCAGGGAGCAGAATGCGGGAACGTCCGCGCGATGCCCAGAGGGGCGGCGTGCGGAGTACTACTCAAGGGGGGGCCCAACCATGCGCAAGTCGATCCTGCTCGCGTCGGCGTCATGCGCCGCGCTGATGGGTGCAGCCGTTCTGGCCGCGCCCGTCGCCACGGCCCACGCACCATCCGGAGCGATCTTCACCACGCTCCCGGACGGGTCGGAGGTCAACTTCAACATCTACGACTCCAAGGACGACGTGTACCTCGACGGTGGACCCGGCATCGGCGCGCCGCAAGACGCGGCGGGGCTCGATGACGGGACGTACGTCTTCCAGGTCACCGACCCGTCCGGCAAGGTGCTGCTGTCGCAAGACCCGGCCCGCTGCCGTCAGTTCACGGTGGCCGGTGGGGTGATCACCGGCGTGGTCGACACGGATTGCGAGCACGCCACCGGTGTCGACGTGGACCACAACGCGGTCACCGTTCAGCTGATGCCGTACGCCGACACCCCGAACAATGGCGGGGAGTACAAGGTGTGGGTGACAACCGTCGAAGACTTCTTGGCCGGCTGTGCCGAGTTCGGTGTGCCGAACGGGCTCAACGTGATCGACTGCGGCTCCCAAGGCGGCAACAAGCACGGCTTCGTCGGCGGACACAGCAAGACCGACAACTTCAAGGTCGGCCCGCAGCGGCCCATGGAGATCGACACCCGGTTCTGGAAGGACGGGCAGGCCCAGGACGGCTTCGGCGTGACCTGGACGGACACTCACGGTGCCAAGAACAAGAAGTACTCCTACTGGGCGCCTGAACTCATGGTCTTCCACGAGGCGCACGTCGAGGCCGTCGAGGTCGGCCGGCATCACATCACGATCGCGGACCAGCCTGGCTGCGTAGTGCACGACGTCAGCGTCGACGGCCGCCATGTCGGGCAGGGCGCCCGGACGGTCTCGGTGGACATCCGTCGCAACATGAGACAGGACACGGTCTTCGTCGACGTCGACTGCGAGTAGAGGTCGCCCAGCGGTTGCGCGTGGCCGCGCCGTGGGGGTAGCGGGAAATCGCCGGGTCATTCCCGCACCCGGTGAGTTCACCTTCGTCGCCCCGCGGCGCGGCCAGTCTCGTCAAGAGGGCGCGCGACCTCCTACGCGATCGTCAAGTGGTCGCGACGCGGCGAAGCGGCTGGTCAGAACCTTCCTGACCAGCCGCTTCGGCTGTGTGGTGGTGGCGCCTCCTAATACGAACCGCACGTTGACCATCCAAGCGCCGCCCATTCACCTACGTGACCTGCGGATACGCGCCGGATCATGCCACGAGGCAATTCTGAACGCTCTCGTTTCGGACCCCGGATCTAGTCGGCCGAGCGGTTTCGGCCGACCAACTCGACCGCGTCCTCGCTGAAGGTGACGCACGCGATGCCCGCGGCACCGTCTACAAGACGGTTCGCCGAATGGCGCGCAGAGGACTTCTCCAATGGGGTCGCGGAAGCTTTCGGCTCACCGATGTCGGCAGAAGCGCCGCGCGCCGATGCGGGCCTCACAGATGATCACTTGCTAGCGCAAGCTGGCCGCCGCCCGACTCTCAGTGATCGATGCGGCGACGTGGTCACACGTTCCTCAGTGCAGAGGTCAAAAGGCATGATCATGTCAGAGTTCGAGCGGAGCGAGCTGAGCCCGACAATTCTTGACCGATACGTCTCCGGCTCCTGTGGGTCGGGTTCGATGCGCGGCAATGGCGAAGGCGTCGGGGTGGACCGCTGGGTGCTCACCGTTCAGGGACGCCATCTGCCAGGCCGAGATCCCCTAGCAGCACTCCGAGTAGCGACTCCTCATGCACGGCGATGCCCCGGCGTGACATGTCCGCCGCGAGTTGTGGGTCCCACGGCGTCTCGACCGGCGTCGATGCCGAGAGCGGTGTCGGGGTCGATGCGGACAAGGACGTCATGCGCTTCAGCGGCGGACAGGTCGGTCAGCAGTGTGCCGGTGAACAGGCGCATCAGCTGGATGTACTCACCGGCGTTCTCTGTGGTGACGTATCGGCAGAGGTTGAGCCTCTCGTTGGCGCTGCCGGGCTCCGCGCGCTGCTGCCACACTTCGTCTTCCTGGGCCACGATCTCCCCTCGGTCCGACGCTGCCGGTCACCGCGGCAACAGCCAAACGCAGTGATCCTCGCCGTCACGCCGAGGCGCCGGACTCGCTGTCCATGAACAGATCGGCCGTTTCGAACCGAGCCAGTCGTCAGCGGTCCCCTCTGGCGTACAAGAGTGATCGATCGTCGTCAACCGCTGCGTGCACCTGATGGGGCAGGCGAGGCCAGCAGGTCGGGCCGCTCGGCGACGGCCAGCCGACGCGCCGACGACGCAACCCACACCGAACAGCGCGGCACCGCCCCGCGACGCATCGACTACTGAGATCGCTGCTCACCGCTCGCCGGGGTGGGAATCACAACGTCGATTCCGGCCGCCGCAGCAGCGCGACCAAGCCGTTCATCCAGTGTCACCAAGGGCACGCCGTAGCGCTGGGCGAGCGCGACGTACGGTGCATCGTACGGGCTGACGTTGTGCCGTCGGTCCCAGATCATTGCGAGAAGCCACGTTTCCGGTCCTGTGTACTGGACCTCGACCTCGCGGACCGCGCTAGCGAACGCGTCAGCTTGGGCAGTGGTGATCAACTCGGCGGACTCGTACCTGCGAATGGTCCTCAGAACCTCGATGGGGGCATGCGCTGGCGCCGCCCACTCCAGATCGTCGCTCAGCGCCTGCCGACAGGCATCACCCGAGAGACCGCCGTCAACCAATGCCCTCACCCACACACCCGCATCGACGACAATCATCCGGCAACTGTGCCGCGATCGATCTGGAAGCCGCCGTCACGACCCTCACGAACGATCCGCTCGGGGCTCAACTCCTCAGGAAGGGCCTGACGGTGAGCAGCGGTGGACTCGAACACGACGGCGTTGCGCGCAAAACGCGCCTCACGTCGAAGCACATCGAGCAGGTATGCCTGCATCGACTGTCCGCGCGAAGCTGCCCTCTGCGCGATGATGTCACGCACCTCGTCGGGAACATCTCTGATCTGCAGCGCCACCGTCATACATGCATATTACATGCATCTGTGCGGCCTATGTCATCTCGCTGGGAGCTCACCAGTTCCCCCGGAGATCCGGACTCGACGATTCCAATACGTCACACAACAGCTGGCCCGAACCAGAGCTGGATACAGGCCGCTGCGTAGATGCGCGCAGCTTCCGAGCTGCGACACCTCCCGTGGAGGTACAGATGTCCAATCCCGATCGCCCCGAACCCATCCGGCGCAGAGGCCCACGACGCGAGGTCAAGATCCTGCCTCCGACCGTCGTCCCCATGACCGACGCGCAGCGCGATGAGGCCGCGCGCACCCTGGCAGCACTCCTCCTACCGGTCGTCCGTTGGCGCGAAGCCGCGACACGGGCGAAGCGAGAAGAAGACGAGTGATCAACGACTCCGGGCGACCCAAGCAGATCTGACGACTGCCATCGAGCGCGTTCGGATCCGCACCGTTCAGCATCAGCTGCGAGCGTGGTTCGTACGGGTCGCGCCCGTTCAACGCGATCGGCACCCCCTCGGACCCGAAAACCAACTGGTCAACGGGCCCACGGGGTCGACGAGAGTCTGCATGTCGAGCAGTTCGCCAAGGTCTGCCTGGCCGAAGCCCTGCTGCTGCAAGGCCTGGCCGAACTGCCGCACTGAGTGGGCGACAGACGAGACGAGTGGGTCACGACGAACTTCGTCGTGGCCCACTCGCCATACCGCTCGTTGCTGCCTTATGCGCCCTGAGGCGGGTTCTCGGCCTCGTGCAGGCTGGTGAAGACCAGCCACGGCCAGGAGCCGGCGACCTGCCCATGGCCCAGGATCGAGCTGGTGGTGTTCTTCAGGAACGCCATCGAGTAGGCATAGGCCGATGACGTGTCGTGGTCGATTCCGACCAGGACGTTCGTCGAGCCCTCGTTGCAGTCCGCCACTGCGAGGTGCTCGAAACCTTGCCAGGTGCGGGTCCTGATCACGGTCCGGGTGGCAGTCATCGTCGACGACGTCGGGATCTTGATCACGACGAGCTGACCCGAGGTGGTGTTGGCCAGGAGTGCGTGGTAACTCGAGGTGACACCGATCAACGCGATGGTCTTCAGGTCGGAGAATCCGGCGACGGATCCGGCGCCGGTGACCACTCGCTGTCCGCCTTCGCGGGCGGCGACCCGATAGCGGTAGATCGATCCGTTGTCGTGCAGACCGTAGAGGCTCACGGGGCTGGCGGATTCCACGGCCTCCCCAGAGGACACCAGGCGTCGGAAGCCGCCCCAGCCGCGACCCATGGACGTGACGGTGATCTCCTTGCTGTCTTGGTCGTCGCGAGCGGAGAGGCTGAACAGCGAGGTCGAGGTGTTGCCCAGGTGGTAGCGGATCTTGAAGCCGAAGTCGGCGTGGAAGTGGCCGGTGGCCAACGAGCGGACCGAGCTTCCGCCGGGCACCTCGCCGAAGTCGGTGACGGTGCGCGGGCTTGTCGTGTCGCTCACGCGGATTTCTCGGTACCTTCCGGCGCCGATGATCGACATTTCGATGCTGCAGGGCAAGGTCGACGACGCGGCGGCGCGAACCGCAGGGATGTCGGGGGTGACCGGCGTCGAGTTGGCGACCGGCGCCGCGGCGACGGTCGCGCCGACGAAGAGGCTGGCGGCGATGATGGCGAATCGTGGTCTCACTTGATCACGCTCCACGTGGGATGGTGTCGAAGGGAAAGCTGTTGGTGACGAGCCGGTAGGCCCACTGGCCCTGGAGCTGTCCCCAGCTGGTGATCGGGGTGCTCGTGCCGTTGAGAACGCCGAGGTGGTAGGCGTAGGCCAGGTCGGTCGCACTGTTGATGGCGACGAGCATCGTGCCGGAGTCGCACACCCCGATGGCGAGCTGGTCGAGTGCTCCCCAGGTGCGCGCTCGGATCACCGAGCGGGCGGCAGTCATGGTGGCCGTCGTGGGAATTCTGATCGAGGTCAGCTGCCCAGTGGTCGTGGTGGCCAGCAGCGTATCGTAGCCGGATCTGCGGCTGATCAACGTCATTGTTCGGAGGTCGCCGAATCCGTCCACGCTGCCGTAGGAGCTGACACTGGGTGTCCCTCCTCCCCAGTTGAGTTGATACCGGTACAAGGTGCCGTTGTCGTGCAGGCCGTAGATCAGGTTGGGCACTGATTCGCCCGGCTGACCGGCTTGCACCAGGTGACGGAAACCACCCCATCGCGGCGCCACCAGTTCGGCAGTGACGCTGTCGTGCTCACCGGTCCAGGAATTGCTCTGGGCGCGGATCAGGTACAGCGCGGCCGAGGACGTCGCGAGGTGCCAGTTGTCGTGGAACGGCTGTGGTTCGGCGTCGTCTCCGTAGTCGATGCTGCCCGTGCCCAGGGTTCGGAGGTCGGCCGCGCCAGGAAGGTCGCCGCCCTCGCCGATGACGATCGTGAGGTCGCTGGACACGTTCACCTTGCGGTAGTTGCCGCTGTGGTCGAACGTGCCGAGGTGTGTCTGGCACACGGCCGCTGGTGCTGCGGCGGGCGCCGCAGAGGTGCTCGAGGGTGCGGTGGCGCTAGAGGTGACACCGCTGCTCACGACGGCCGCGACGATGACGCCGACAGCTGTTGCGGTCACTCTCATGCCGCTCTCCGAGGTCGAGACTGCAATGCGGGGGCGAATGTGGTGCCCCTCACATAGCCATGACTCTCCCGTTGTGCGCACGGTTGCATCGGAGCTAGTGGTGTCCACGATCACTACCTCAAGGGCATGCTGTTCTGTCGCTCCTGCGGGGCACGCCTGCTGCTCATGCATGCCCGCAACCGGCACGGCGTGGTCTACCCCTACTTCATCTGCGTGGGGCCGGCACCAGAAGCGAACCGGCTGTACCCGCAAGGCGATGCACGTGGATCACGTCGAGCAGCTCATCGTCGACTACTACGCGACCATCCAGCTCGACGAGACCACACAGCGATCACTCGAGGCCGTCATCGCCGAAGAGTTCGCCGTCCTCAACGCCGAAGCGAAGATGGAGGTCGACGACCTGACCAAGCAACGGCGCGATCTCCTGACGCAACGGGACAAACTCCTCCAGGCCCACTACGCCGGAGCGGTCCCGCTGGACCAGCTCAAGGACGAGCAGGCCCGCGTCGGGAGCATGCTGACACGCATCGACGCCCGCCTCTACGACGCCTGCGCCAACCATGCCGAGGCAGAAGCCGAGCCCAACGACTGCATCCAGTTGATCGGCAACTGTCAAGCCGTCTATCGAGACACCCCAGACAGCGTCCGCCGGCTCTTCAACCAGGCGTTCTTCGAGAAAATCTTTATCGACGACGACACCGTGCAGACACAGAACGCCGGGCCCTTCGCTGCGCTCCTCGACGAGGAACTCCAGCGAGAGGCCCGGCGCCAGCGCGACGAGTCCAGTGACCCCGCTCTCGTGAACGGGGAGCCTCACGCCCAAACCCCGGCCCATCCTTCAACGGACCAGGGTTTGAACATGAAGCATTGGGTGGAGCTGCCGGGAATCGAACCCGGGTCCTTCGACGCTTCTCCAGGGCTTCTCCGGGCGCAGCCTGCTATGCCTCTACTCGGCTCCGGTGATCACACAGGCGAGTTCACCGTGACGAGCCCAGTCGCGTGAGTGTCCCTTCCGGTCCCGCGACCGTACCGGAAGGTGAGCCTCCTGAATGATGCCGAACACCGGGTCGGAAGCAACCCCGGGTCGACAGACTTCAGTTCCCTGCCTCAGGCGGCGAGGGCGAAGTCAGTGCGCTTAGCGTTGGCACTTGTAACGTTTGCCGCGAGCGTTAACGAGATAACGCGGCCTCCTCGGCCCGCTTCCCCTGGTTCGACGAACGAAGTCGAAACCGCTCAGCCCCTCTGGAGTTGTCAATCCCCCGGGCACGCCCGAAGGTCTGCCCAGATTACAACCTTCAACGCCGAACGGGCGAGCGAGATTCCCCGTCACCCAGGAGGCCGGCCGGGCTGAAGCCCCAGACACCGGCCGCGGTGAGATCGGGATGCACCCCCGAGCGTGCCCAGAAGGCGAGCTTCGGGTCGACAGGCTCACGCGGCAGCAGGGCCGCCTTCCGGTGCAGCTCGCGCAGGTCTCGCGCGTCGACCGGTCCGGCCTGCCACTTCGCCTGGCCGAGCAGAACCGCGCGGTCGTCGACGAGGCCGAGGAGTGTTGTGCGAACAGATAGCACTACAAACAGTTTGTGTATCACCGCCGGCGGCTACCAGCGGGTAACATTGGGTACGACGCCACCGACGAAGGAGGCGCGCATGAGCAGCACCCAGCCCGGCACGCAGCACGTCGACGAGCGGGAGGCCAGGCGAGTCGCGGAGGCCGCCCGCGAGACGCGGTGGGAGAAGCCGTCGTTCGCGAAGGAGCTCTACCTCGGCCGGTTCCGGCTCGACCTCATCCACCCGCATCCGTCGCAGTCGCCCGAGGACGAGGCGGCGACGACGGCGTTCCTGGCCAGGCTGCGCGACGTCTGCGAGGAGCTCGACGGCGCCGTCATCGAGCGCGAGGCGCGCGTTCCCGACGAGTACGTCAAGGCGCTGGCGCGCGCCGGCGCCTTCGGCATGAAGATCCCGCGTGAGTACGGCGGCGTCGGCCTGACGCAGGTCGGCTACAACCGCGCGCTCATGCTGCTGGGCGGCGTGCATCCGTCGATCGGTGCGCTGATGTCGGCGCACCAGTCCATCGGTGTGCCCGAGCCGGTGAAGCTGTTCGGCACCGACGAGCAGAAGCGCGCCTACCTCCCGCGGTGCGCGGCGGGCGCCATCAGCGCGTTCCTGCTCACCGAGCCCGACGTCGGCTCCGACCCCGCCCGCCTCGCCACGCAGGCCGTACCCGTCGACGGCGGGCGGTTCTACGAGCTCAGCGGCACCAAGCTGTGGACCACCAACGGCGTCATCGCGGAGCTGCTGGTCGTCATGGCGAGGGTCCCCGAGCACGACGGCGGGCGCGGCGGCGTGACGGCGTTCGTCGTCGAGGCCGACTCCCCCGGCGTCACCGTCGAGCATCGCAACGCGTTCATGGGGCTCAAGGGCATCGAGAACGGCGTCACCCGGCTCGACCGCGTCCGCGTCCCGGCGGCGAACCGCATCGGCCGCGAGGGCGGCGGCCTGCGCATCGCGCTGACCACGCTGAACACCGGCCGGCTGTCGATACCGGCGCTGTGCACGGGGGCGTCGAAGTGGTGCCTGAAGATCGCCCGCGAGTGGTCGGCCGAGCGCGTCCAGTGGGGCCGCCCTATCGGCCGGCACGCCGCCGTCGCGCACAAGCTCTCCTACATCGCGGCGACGGCGTACGCGCAGGAGGCGGTCCTCGACCTCTCCGCGCACCTGGCCGACGAGGGCCGTCGCGACATCCGCATCGAGGCTGCACTGGCGAAGCTGTGGTGCAGCGAGACGGCGTGGCGGGTGGCCGACGAGCTGGTCCAGATCCGCGGCGGCCGCGGCTACGAGACCGCCGACTCGCTGCGAGCTCGCGGCGAACGCGCCGTCCCGGCCGAGCAGATCCTGCGCGACCTGCGCATCAACCGCATCTTCGAGGGGTCGACGGAGATCATGCACCTGCTGATCGCCCGCGAGGCCGTCGACGCCCACCTGCAGGCCGCCGGCGACATCGTCGACCCCGACGTCGCGCTGCCCGCCAAGGCGAAGGCGGCGGTCAAAGCCACCGGGTTCTATGCGAAGTGGCTGCCGCAGCTGGTCACCGGGGCCGGCCAGCTGCCCACGTCGTACCAGGACTTCGGCGTGCTGGCGCCGCACCTGCGCTACGTCGAGCGCGCGTCCCGGCGGCTGGCACGGTCGACGTTCTACGGGATGGCCCGCTGGCAGGGCGGCCTGGAGAAGAAGCAGGGCTTCCTCAGCCGCGTCGTCGACATCGGCGCCGAGCTGTTCGCCATCGCGGCGTCGTGTGTGCGGGCCCGGATGCTGCCCGAGTCCGGCGCGGTCCAGCTCGCCGACGTGTTCGCGCGCCAGGCGCGGCTACGGGTCGAGCGGCTGTTCGACGCACTCTGGCACAACACCGACGGCCCCGACGAGGCGCTGGCGAGGGCCGTGCTGGCCGGCGAGCACACCTGGTTCGAGGCCGACGTGCTCGACCAGAGCGAGGGCACCGGCCCCTGGATCGCGCCGCCGCCGAGCGGCCCGCCGGCCGAGAACGTCGCCCGCCGCGCCCTCTAGGTGGGCGGCGAGGTCACGGCCGCACGATCGCCCGGCCGCGCCCCACGCAACCGGTGCCGGCGACCGACGCGACGACCGTCAGGGCGAGCCGGCCGTCCGGGCGATGCTCCGCGACGCGCGCCTGCAGGGTAACCGTGACACCGTCGTCGGGCACGACGACGGGGCGGACGAAGCGGAACGTGACCTCGGTGATGCGCGCCGGGTCGCCGAGCCAGCCGGCCAGCAGCCGGGTCACCAGACCCAGGACGAGCGTGCCGTGCGCGATCACGCCGGGCAGCCCTGCTGCGGCGGCGATCCGGGGACTCCAGTGGAGCGGGTTGAAGTCGCCGGACGCACCGGCGTAGCGCACCAGGTCCGCGCGGCTGAGCCGATACTCCTCGCCGGCCACGACGGCACCACTGGCGAGACCCGAGTCCGGCACGGACGACGTCACCGGCGGGTCCCCGCCGCGCCGCGCCGGGTGACGACGGCGACGTCGAGCACCCGCACGGACTCGAGGCTCGCCGCCATCGCGGCGACCCTGCCGTAGCAGTCGCGCCGGACCCACCACCAGCGCCCCGCGACCCGTTCCATCGTCACCGTCGGTTGCCCTGCTTGCGCGCGTCGTGGTGTCACGGGGTGCCTCCGTGGATCTGCCGATCGATCTAAAACGAATATCCCTTCTATTTAGGTCGTGGGCAAGACCTACTGGGTGAGTCGTTGATCACTACCGCGCTGGGCGGTCAGGCGCCCGGATCGGCCAGCGCCCGGGCGTAGGCGGCCATCGAGCGCTGGTAGCGCGGCAGGTGCCGGGCCAGCGCGCCGACGGCGACGGAGACCGCCTCGCGCTCGCGGCCGGCGTCGGTGAGTGCCAGCGCGAGCACGCAGCTGACGGCGTCGTTGAGGTGATCGGACGCGCGGTCAGGCTCGGCGGTGAGCAGGTCGATGCTCTCCTGCGGCCGCCCGAGGTTTCGGACGGTACTGGCCAGCTGGATCACTGCCCGGCGACGGCGTTCGCCCGGCAGCTCGCCGGCCAGCGCCTCGCGGTAGAGCGGCTCGGCGAGGTCGGGCCGGCCGGTCGAGTCGAACGCGCAGGCCCGCTCGAACGCCGCGACCGGGTGCCCGTCGGGCAGCTCCCCCGCCAGCCCGTCGATCAGCGCCCGGAACGACTCCTCGTCGTACTCGTCGATGGCCGCCCACGCCGCGGCGACCCGTCGTTCCCAGTCCTCGTCCGTGCTCATCGCGCCAGCCTCGCACACGTCAGCGCAGCTGCACGCCACCGCCCGGCGGGACCAGCTCGATCCACACCCGGCCCGGCGCGACGCGCAGAGGCGCGCCGTCGGCGTCCAGAAGTACCAACGGCGCGTCGAGCGACGCCTTGGACCAGTGCCCGTCGACGGCGGTGCCGGCGGTCAGCAGCGTCGCGGCGCCGGCGTCGACCAGGATGGTCTCGGGTACCGGATTGCCGGCCGGGTCCTCGTACCCGGCATCGCGAGCGTTGACGTACAGGATGAGGACCGAGGTCGGCGCGAACTCCGCGCCCTCGGCGGCAGGGTCGTCCTCGAGCCGCCAGGTCCCGTCCGCCCACGTCCACCGCGAGGTGTGAGCGCCGGAGAACGTGACGTCGGCACCGGCAACCGGCCGGCCCGCGGGCGGGGTGCCCCACGGCAGATACGGGCCGGTGGGAACGCCCGCGCCGGCGGGCAGCCCCGCCAGCGCCTCGGCCGGGTCGAGCATGACGTTATACGGCGCCGGCCGGCCGTGGTCGCGGGACAGGCCGTTGCCGCCGCCGCTGAGCACCGTCAGGCCGGCCTCGCCGAGCGCCTTCAGCACCCGCTCGGCCCCGCCGGAGGCGACCAGCAGGCCGCCGGCCGGCAGCGCGATGCCGGCATCGGTGGTGCGCACCGAGCGCACCGGGCCGGCGACCGGCGGCATCGTCGACTGGAACAGCGCGGCCAGCCGGGTCAGCCCGCCCTCGACCAGCTCTTCGACCACGAGGTCGGCGGACGACAGACCGAGCTGCGGCGCCGCCGGCCGGGTGTTGTCGATCTTCACGACGAGCGCCGGGCTCGCGGCGTCAGCGGCCGACGGCGCGGGCAGGCCGGTCAGCGGCCACACCGGAGCCGGCGTAGGGGTCGGCGACGGGGTAGCGGCGGCCGAGACGGGCGATGCGGACGGCGTCGGTGTCGGCGCAGCGTCGCCCCCGCCGCAGGCGGCGAGCAGCAGCACACCTGCGAGGAGGAGGGCTGACACCGTCGGGACCCGGCGTCGCGGACCCACCGGCGGGCTCAGCCGCGCCGGCGGGCGCGCGCCATGGCCCGCTCGGCCTCGCGCTTGGCCTCCCGCTCGGCGATGGTGTGCCGCTTGTCGTAGGACTTCTTGCCTCGGGCCAGCGCCAGCTCGATCTTCGCGTAGCCGTCCTTGAAGTACAGGGACAACGGCACCAGCGTGAACCCGGTCTCGCGGGTCTTGCCGATCAGCCGGTTGATCTCGTCCTTGCGCAGCAGCAGCTTGCGGGAACGGCGCGGCGCGTGGTTGTTCCAGGTGCCGAGGTCGTACTCGGGGATGTGCACGTTGCGCAGCCAGACCTCGCCGTCGCGGACCTCGGCGAACCCGTCGACCAGCGACGCCTTGCCCGCCCGCAGCGCCTTCACCTCGGTGCCGGTCAGGACGATGCCGGCCTCGTAGGTGTCGTCGATGTGGTAGTCGTGGCGGGCCTTGCGGTTCTGGGCCACCACGGTGCGTCCGCGCTCTCGTGCCATGCCCCAAGGATCGCATCTCCGGAGCCGCCGAGACGACTGCGTTTAGCGGCCGAGATGGTTCATGGGGTTCACGCGCTCGCCGCCGACATAGAGCATGAAGTGCAGATGGCAGGCGGTCGAGCTGCCGGTCGTGCCGGAGTACCCGATGACCTCGCCCTGCGAGACGCTCTCGCCGTCGCTGACGGCGAACCGGGACAGGTGGCTGTACGTCGTGACCATCCGCCGGTGGCTGATCGCGACCTGGTTGCCGTACGCGCCCCGGTAGTAGGCCCACTCGACGGTGCCCGCGGCGGCCGCGCGGATCGGCGTGCCGCAGTAGGCCCGGAAGTCGGTGCCGTCGTGCAGCTTGTAGATGCCGGTGACCGGGTGGACGCGCATGCCGTAGGGCGAGGTGACGTACGGGTTCGCGGTCGGGTAGGCCAGCGTGACGGACCCGCCGTCACCACCGCCGTCGTCCTGGTTCTCCTCGGCCTCCTGCTCGGCCTGCTCCTGCTGCTGTTGCTGGATCGCGGCGATCTCGGCCTCGATCTGGTCCCGCTCAGCGGCCCATGCCGCCGTCTGTTGCTGGTCCGCGGCCTGCGCCGCCTGGGCCGCCGTCACCGCGCCGTCACGAGCCGCGACCAGCTGGTCGACCTGCGCCTTCGCCGCCGCGGCGGCGTCGCTGGCGGCCTGCGCCGCGGCCCGGGCCGCCTCGGCCTCCTGCTCACGCTGCTCCGTCGCCTGCAGCGTCGCCGCTGCCAGCTGACGGGCCTCCTCGGCCGCCGCCTCCAGGTCTTCGAGGACGACCCGTTCGTTCGCGAGCTCGGCGCGGTCCACCTTGAGGTCGGACATGATGCTGTTCTCGGCGGTCAGCACCGACGTCGATGCCGCCGCGCGCGCGGCCAGCTCGTCCATACTGTCGGCCTGCATGAGAATGGTGAGGCTGGCGAGATCGGCACCGACGCCGCGCGTGTACGCCTGCACGGCGACCTGGCTGATCGACGCCCGCTTGCCGTCGATCCGCTCGGTGACGTCGTCGATCTTCGCGATCTGGTCCTCGACCTTCTGCTCGGCCTCGGCCAGCTTCTCCGCCGCCGCCTCATCGGCCGCTCGCGCCGCGGCGACCTCGCCGCGCGCGACCTCGACCTCGTGCTCCGCCGCGGCCAGGCCCTGTTCGGCGGTCGCCAGGCTCGCCTCCGCGGCCGGCAGCTGCGCCGTCGCCGCCTGATACGCCGCCGTGGCGTCGGCGAGCGCTTGGGTGGAGTGGGCGAGCTCGTCCTGGGCGTGCGCCAGGCTGTTCTGGGCGTCCTTCAGACGTTGTTCGGCGTCGGACGTGGCCCCCGCCTGGTTCAGACCGGTGCAGAGAACGCCGATGGTGACAGCCAGTACGGTCAGCCGTCGCACCCAAGCCGTCTCTCTTGTCACAGTCTTCACAGCGGCCCCCTTCGCACCACTCGTGCACGACCGTAACACCAATCACTCTGGCCGCGAAGGAGGCCGGGATAACTACATCACTGTCATTTCTGCGGCGACCGCACAAGAGGGGCAAGTGGCGCGAAACGCCGCCGGCGCAAATGAGGCTCTTCTGCCCGATCCGTGGGTCGGTCGCGTTCGGCTAGCCGGGGATGCCGCGTCGGCCGGGGGTTGCCACGTCCACCGTCCCCCTGCCGCCCATTGTCTTAGCCGCAGCTATCAGGGGACGGGGCGAGTCTGGGCACACCTCGACCCCGCGCAGCCGTGGTTCGGTGTGGCGCTGCTGTCTGTGGACAGCGATGATCATCCACGATCGCGTACACCACCAGGATTACCCGAGCCGCACCACGATTGCAGGCGTGTTGAGGCTCGAGACAACCTCATGATGCCCTCCGGATCACTGGGAAATCTCACCACGTGGACACCAGCGAACCGCACCCAGCACAGGCCGCGGACTTGGGGCGCGCGTGCGCGGGCCAAGAGAATGGGCGGCAGGGGGACGGCCAACGCCGCACCCCCCGGCCGATGACCCACGGATGCGTCAGAAGAGCCGTAAATGATCACGTTGAGTAGGGGTGTACTCGCTCTACCAGGCATGCATCACACCTAGTGAAGCGTGAAGACTCCTAGTCCGACGCCCAACGCACCGTGCGCTGCTAGACGCGGAGGTAGCGGCGGAGCGTGATGAAGGACGCCAGCATCGAGAACAGCACGCCGGCCACCAGCAGCCACGGGGTCGCCGCCCAGACGTCGGCGCTGTCGACCCACGAGGTGAACTGGAGGTTGGGCGCGATGAACCGGCCGACGATGAGCTCCACACCCACGAACAGGGCGATGACGCCGAGCACTGAGCCGAGCAGCCCGGCGATCGCCGCCTCCAGGATGAACGGGAGCTGGATGTAGAAGTTCGACGCACCGACCAGGCGCATGATGCCGGTCTCGCGGCGCCGGTTGAACGCGGCCAGCCGGATCGTGTTGCCGATCAGCAGGACCGCCGCAATGATCTGGATGACGGTGATGGCGAACGCGACGAGCTGGAAGCCGTCGAGGGTCCGGAAGAGCGGTTCGAGCAGCTGCCGCTGGTCGGTGACCTCCTGCACACCGGGCAGGCCGGACACCGCCGAGACGACGCCGTCGTACTCCTCGGGGTCTCGCAGCGCGACACGGAAGGACTCAGGGAGCTGGTCGGGCGTGATGATGCCGCCGATGTCGGAGTCGTCGAACTGCTCGCTGAACCGCTCGAACGCCTGCTCCTGGTTCTCGTAGAAGACCTCGTCGACCTCGGGGTGCGACTCCAGCGTCTGCCGGATGGTGTCGCGCTGCGCGTCGGTGACGGCACCGTCGGCGCAACCGGCTCCGGTGGAGAACTCGTTGCACATGAACACCGAGATCTCGATGCGGTCGTACCAGTAGCCCTTGGTGGTGTCGGCCTGGGACCGGATCAACAGCCCGGCGCCGAGCATCGCGATGGAGATGGCCACCACGATGACGAGCGCGATGGTCATCGTGAGGTTGCGGCGCAGGCCGGTCGTGATCTCGGACAGGACGTACTGGAAGCGCATGGTTTCTTCCGGGTCGGCGGGTCGGGACGAAGGGCGGCGTCAGCGGGTGTAGCCGTAGACGCCGCGCGACTGGTCGCGGACCAGCTTGCCGTGCTCGAGCTCGATGACGCGCTTGCGCATCTGGTCGACGATGGACTGGTCGTGGGTGGCCATGACGACGGTGGTGCCGGTGCGGTTGATGCGGTCGAGCAGCTTCATGATGCCGACGCTGGTGGCTGGGTCGAGGTTGCCGGTGGGCTCGTCGGCCAGCAGGATCAGCGGCCGGTTGACGAACGCCCGCGCGACGGCGACCCGCTGCTGCTCACCACCGGAGAGCTGGTCGGGCAGCCGGTCCTCCTTGCCGTCCAGCCCGACGAGCTCGAGGACGGCGGGGACGTCGCGGTTGATCTGGCGGCGCGGCTTGCCGATGACCTGCAGCGCGAACGCGATGTTCTCGAACACCGTCTTGTTCGGCAGCAGCCGGAAGTCCTGGAACACGGTGCCGATGCGGCGGCGCAGGTGCGGGACCTTCCAGTTCGACAGCCGGTGGAGGTCCTTGCCGGCGACGCGGATGCGGCCCGCCGTCGGCTTCTCCTCGCGCAGCGTCAGCCGCAGGAAGGTGGACTTGCCGGAGCCGGACGGACCGACGAGGAAGACGAACTCGCCCTTCTCGATTTCCAGGGACAGGCTGTCCAGCGCTGCCTGGTTCTGCGTCGGGTACAGCTTGCTGACGTTGTCGAAAAGGATCACGATGCCTCGCCGATGTGGATGTCAGACGCTCCTGCGATGGCCCTGACCGCCTGAAGCTCGTCTGTGAGTGTACGTCCGGATGTGACCGCACGCTGGGAGAACCAACGCGGCGTGGCGCCCCGAAGGTTCCCGTACGGCAGCAGAGAGCTCACTGCGCCTCGGCCTGCTCCTGCTGCTTGCGCCAGCGGATGCCGGCCTCCAGGAAGTCGTCGATCTGGCCGTCGAACACCGACTGCGGGTTGCCGACCTCGTGCTCGGTGCGCAGGTCCTTCACCATCTGGTACGGGTGCAGGACGTACGAGCGCATCTGGTCGCCCCACGACGCCTTGACGTCGCCGGCCAGCTCCTTCTTCTGCGCCTGCTCCTCCTCGCGGCGCAGCAGCAGCAGCCGGGACTGCAGGACGCGCATGGCGGCGGCGCGGTTCTGGATCTGCGACTTCTCGTTCTGCATCGACACGACGATGCCGGTAGGGAGGTGGGTGATGCGGACGGCGGAGTCGGTGGTGTTGACGCTCTGCCCGCCCGGCCCGGACGACCGGAACACGTCGATGCGGATGTCCGTCTCGGGGATGTCGACGTGGTCGGTGGTCTCGATCAGCGGGATCACCTCGACCGCGGCGAACGACGTCTGCCGGCGGCCCTGGTTGTCGAACGGCGAGATGCGCACCAGCCGGTGCGTGCCCGCCTCGACGGACAGCGTCCCGTAGGCGAACGGCGCCTTGACCTCGAACGTCGCCGACTTCAGGCCGGCCTCCTCGGCGTAGGAGGTGTCGAGGACCTCGGTCTTGTAGCCGTGCCGCTCGGCCCAGCGCAGGTACATGCGCAGCAGCATCTCGGCGAAGTCCGCGGCGTCGACGCCGCCGGCGCCGGAGCGGATCGTGACGACCGCCTCGCGCTCGTCGTACTCGCCGGACAGCAGCGTGCGGATCTCGAGGTCGGAGATGACCTTGCGGAGGTCGTCGATCTCGCGCTCGACCTCGGCCATCGCACTGGCGTCGCTCTCCTCGCGGCCCAGCTCGACCATGACGGGGAGGTCCTCGATGCGCTGCCGCAGCTCGGTGACCTTGCGCAGCTCGGCCTGCAGATACGACAGCTGGCTCGTGACCTGCTGCGCCTGCTCGACGTCGTCCCACAGGTCCGGCGCGGCCGCGTGCGCCTCGAGGTCGGTGATGCGCTCCCGCATCTTCTCCGGCTCGAGGACGTTCTCGATGCTGGCCAGGGTCTGCGAGAGTTCCGCGATCTCGGCGTCTATGTCACGTGCTGCCACGTCGCACAAGGGTACGCGCTCCGGCGCCGGTCGCCCGCATACCTGTGCCCGACGAGGCCGAGGTCACGCCCAATGGGGTGCTCCCGGGGCCGGAGGCCCGCCGCCTGACGTCAGTCCTCGCGGGACGGACCCGCGGCCAGCGGCTCGGGCAGGCCGGCGACCTCGGCGACCTGGCGGATGCTGGACTCGAAGATCGCGTCGCGCAGCTCCTGCGGCATCCACTCGAGGTGACCGTAGGCCTCCAGACCGGCGAAGCCGTGCACGTTGGACCAGCAGAACAGCATGGCCTGGAACGTCTCCGGCGGGATCGGCGGGCCGTCGATCGCGGGTGATTCCGTCGGCTCATGGTGCTCGGCCAGCAGTCCGGCGATGACGCCGTCGTCGTCGTGCAGCTGCGGCGGCCGAAGCACGCCCGCTTGAGCCGCCTCGTAGAACAGCGCCTTGAGCTGCGCCATCGCGCGCCGGGCGGCCTCTGTCGTCGGCCCCTCCTCGGGCGCCTGGTAGCCCGGGACGGGCAGCCCGAAGATCAGCGCGAACCTCACCGGCTCCTCCCGGGCCCAGCGCCGGTACGACTCTGCGACGGCGACGAAGCGGGCGCCGGGGTCGTCGAGCGGGACCTTGTCGCGGGCCTCCGCGACGGCCTCGCCGAGGTCGTCGTAGGCGTCGACGATGAGGCCGGTGAGCAGCTCGTCGCGGTCGGCGAAGTAGCGATACAGGGCCGGCGCCGTCATGCCCATGAGCCGGGCGATGTCGGAGAACCGGAAGTCGGTGGTGCCCTGCTCGCGCATCAGCCCCATCGCGGTCTGCTTGATCTCGTCGACGGTCGCGGCGCGAGCGCGTTCTCGCCGGGAAGGCGGCCGTTCCGGCTCGGCGCCGGGTTCCGGGTTCTGGCCTACCACCTGCGCCCACCTCCTTGTGTTCGTCCTGATGGCGGCAATGCGTGAAGCATCGTCACAGACGTGAAGTCTCTTGACAAGTTTAGCTCCATCGTGTTTGTTATGACGCATAACAGTGCTGACGTAACGTCACGTAACGCATCGAGGGGCAGGACGATGAACGAGTCCACGACCACCGACGGAGAGCGGACCGCCGCCGCTCTCCCACGACCTGGCGTGCTCGGCCGGCTGGCCGGCGCCTCCTATCGCCGCCGCGGCCGCGTGGTCGCCGCCTGGGTACTGGCCATCGCGGCCGCGTTCGGGCTGTCGGCGGCCTTCTCCGGTGACTTCACCGCCGACTACTCCGCGCCGGGCTCCGACTCGCGTCAGGCGCAGGACCTGCTGGAAGAGCGCTTCCCGGCGCAGTCCGGCGACACCATCGACGTCGTCGTGCGCGCTGAGGGCGGGGTCGCCGACCCCGCGGTCCAGGCCGACGTGACCGCGCTGCTCGACC
Source organism: Jiangella aurantiaca (assembly GCF_004349105.1). GTDB lineage: Bacteria > Actinomycetota > Actinomycetes > Jiangellales > Jiangellaceae > Jiangella > Jiangella aurantiaca. The sequence continues at coordinate 200,194 of NZ_SMLB01000001.1, read as the reverse complement.
AGCTGCGCACCCAGCCGCACGTCGTCACCGTCGACGACCCGTACACGACGCCGGGCGGCATCAGCGAGGACGGCGACATCCTCGTCGCGACCGTCAACCTCGACGTCGTCCTGCCCGACGACATGCCGGTCGAGGAGACCGAGGAACTGATGGCGCTGGCCGACGCCGCGGAGCGGCCCGGCCTGGAGATCGCTCTCGGCGGGCAGACCGTCGCGCTTGCCGAGCAGGGCGAGATCGGCTCCGAGGCGATCGGCATGGCGGCCGCCGCGGTGATCCTGCTGATCACGTTCGGCACGGTGGTGGCCGCCGGATTGCCGCTCGTCGTCGCGGTCGCCGGGCTGGCGCTCAGCGGCCTGCTCACCGGGCTCGTCGCCGCGGTGGTCGACGTCCCGGACTGGTCGACCGCCCTGGCGACGATGATGGGCATCGCGCTGGGCATCGACTACGTGCTGCTCATGGTCACGCGGTTCCGCGAGTGGCGCGCCGCCGGGCTCGACCCCGAGCGGGCCACCGTCGCGACGCTGGACACCGCCGGCCGAGCGGTCATGGTCGCCGGAAGCACCGTCATGGTGAGCATGCTCGGCCTGTTCGCCATGGGCCTGTCGTTCATGCAGGGCGCCTCGCTGGTGACGATCGTCGCCGTCCTCGTCGTCATGGCGGCGGCCGCGACGCTGTTCCCCGCGCTGCTCGGCTTCTTCGGGACGTGGGTCGACCGGCTGCGGCTGCCGCTGGGCCGCCGGAGGACGGCGCAGCTGGCCGCGGGCGGGCACGTCGAGCCGTCGCGGACCTGGCTGCGCTGGGGCCGGCTGGTCGACCGGCACAGCATCGTCGCGACGGTGGTCGGCGTCGGGTTGCTGCTGGCGCTGGCGGCGCCGTTCCTCGGCGTCCGGTTCGGCTTCCCCGACGCGGGCAACAACGAGGAGGACCGCTCGTCGCGGCAGGCCTACGACCTGCTGTCCGAGGGCTTCGGCGCCGGCGCCAACGGCCCGCTGCTGCTGGTCGCGGACCTGGAGTCGCCGCGTGACGCCGACGCGCTGCCGGCGCTGGGCGAGGCGGTCGCGGCCACACCGGGGGTCGCCGCCGTGATGCCTCCGGTCGTCAACGAGGCCGGCGACGCCGCACTGCTCACCGTCCTGCCGACGACCGGCCCGCAGGACGCCGCCACCGAGGACCTCGTCCACGCCCTGCGCGACGACGTCCTCCCTGGCGCCGGCGTCGAGGTGCACGTCGGCGGCGTCACGGCCACGTCCATCGACTCGACGGAGAACACGGCCGAGCGGCTGCCCCTCCTGATCGGCGGCGTGGTGGCGCTGTCGATGCTGTTGCTGCTGGTGTCGTTCCGCAGCATCGTCATCCCGATCACCGCCGCGCTGATGAACCTGCTCTCCGTCGCCGCCGCCTACGGCGTGGTCGCGCTGGTGCTGGAGGGCGGCTGGGCCGGCCAGCTGATCGGCATCGACACCGAGACGCCGATGCCGGCGTTCATCCCCGTGCTGGTCTTCGCGGTGCTGTTCGGGCTCTCGATGGACTATGAGGTGTTCCTCATCAGCCGCATGCGCGAGGCGTGGACGCGGACCGGCGACAACGCCCGCGCCATAGTCGAGGGGCTGGCCGGCACCGGCCGGGTCATCACTGCCGCGGCGGCGATCATGGTGGCGGTGTTCGCGGCGTTCATCCCGAGCCCGGAGGTGTTCCTCAAGGTCATCGGCGTCGGCATGGCCGCCGCGATCCTCGTCGACGCCACCGTCGTGCGGATGCTGCTCGTCCCGGCGGTCATGCACCTGCTCGGCCGGGCCAACTGGTGGCTGCCGGCCTGGCTGGAGCGCCGGCTGCCGCAACTGCACGTCGAGGGCCGGCCGGAAGTGTACCTGGCCGACGTGGACGGTGCCGGCCGGCGGGCCGACGAGCCGGAGCTCGCCCCCGCGCGCTGACGCTGAGCTGCACAACGGGCCGAACGGAGGACGGCGGTCGCCCAGGTGGGTGGCCGCCGCCTACGTCGCGTCGGGGCGGAGCAGGCCGCGGACGGCGCGGAGGCCGACCGACAACCGGGCGAGGTCGAAGCTGTCGCCCTCGACGATCTCGCGGAGCATGCCCTGGGTCCGGGCGACGACGACCTCGTCCTGCGCCGCCCAGGCCTCGACCCGGTCCTGCGGAGCGGCCTCCTCGTGCGTGTGCTGGATGACCTGCGCGGTCAGCGCCGCCTGCACGGCGTGGAGGTCGTCGCGAAGGGCGGCGCGGGCCATCGTCTGCCAGCGGTCGCGCCGCGGCAGCGAGATGATCCGCTCCAGCAGCCGGCCCAGCTCGAGGAACGCGCCCAGAGTGAAGTGCACCCGGGCGACCTCGAGCAGGTCGGTGCCGGTGGCCAGCGAGTTCTCGACCATGCCGAGCCCGGCGTAGGCCGGCGGCAGCACGGCCACCCGGTTGGCCAGCGGCTCCGGCACGCCGTCGGACGTCAGCGACTGCAGCCGCTCGTGGTAGAGGTCGAGCTCGCGGCCGGACAGGACGTCGGGCAGCGCCACCAGCAGCCGGGCGATCGGCTCCTCGAAGAATCCGATCTGCCAGGCGATGTCGATGGGTGGCCGGCGGTTGACGGTGAGCCATCGGGTGGCCCGCTCGGTGATCGTCCGCCCCTCCAGCCGCATGCGGGTCTGGACGTCGAACGGCACGACGTTGTCCAGCTCCTTGATGGCGGTCATGAGCTCCGGGATCTGGAAGACCACGCCGCCGACGATGTGCGCGCGGGCGAGGTCCTCGACCGTCCCGCCGGTCTCCATGCCCAGCCGGTATGCGAACGTCGTGCCGGCGGTGTTCACCAGCTCGTTGACCACGACGTTCGTGATGATCTCGCGGCGCAGCGGGTGGTCGTCGATGGCCTCGCCGTAGCGGTCGCGCAGCGCACTCGGGAAGTACGCGTGCAGCGCGGCGCCGAGGTACGGGTCGTCGGGCATGGCGCTGGCCAGCAGCTCTTCGTACATGAGGTTCTTCGTGTAGGCGAGCACGACGGACAGCTCCGGGCTGGTCAGCCCCTTACCGGCGGCCATCCGCTCGGCCAGCTGCCGGTCCGTCGGCAGCGCCTCCAGCGCGCGGTCGAGCTTGCCTTGGCCCTCCAGCTTGGCGAGGTAGGACCGGTGGACGTGGGCCAGGTTCGCCGCCTGGTGGACGCCGTTGGCCAGCGCGATGTTCTGCCCGTAGTTGTGCGCCAGCACCAGCTCGGCGATCTCGTCAGTCATCTCGGCCAGCAGCTCGTTGCGCTGCTTCTCGGTGAGGTCGCCGGCCCGCACGATGCCGTCGAGCAGGATCTTGATGTTGACCTCGTGGTCGGAGGTGTCGACGCCGGCGGAGTTGTCGATGGCGTCGGTGTTCACCCGGCCGCCGGCCTGGGCGAACTCGATGCGGCCGCGCTGGGTGAGGCCGAGGTTGCCACCTTCACCGACCACCCGGCAGCGCAGGTCGCCGGCATCGATGCGGATGGCGTCGTTGGCCTTGTCGCCCACCTCGCCGTGCGACTCCGTCGACGCCTTGACGTAGGTGCCGATGCCGCCGTTCCACAGCAGGTCGACGGGGGCGCCGAGGATCGCGTGCATCAGCTCCGGCGGCGTCATGGTCTCGACCGACGGGTCGATGCCCAGCGCCAGCTTCGCTTCGGCCGACAGCTTGATCGTCTTGGCGGTGCGCGGATACACGCCGCCGCCCTCGCTGATCAGCTTGGGCTCGTAGTCGTTCCAGCTCGACCGCGGCAGCTCGAAGAGGCGACGGCGCTCGGCGTAGGACTCCGCGGGGTCGGGGTCGGGGTCGAGGAAGATGTGCCGGTGGTCGAACGCGGCCACCAGCTTGATGTGCTCGGACAGCAGCATGCCGTTGCCGAACACGTCGCCGGACATGTCGCCGATGCCGACGACGGTGAAGTCCTCTGCCTGGATGTCGCGGCCGAGCTGGCGGAAATGCCGCCGCACCGACTCCCAGGCGCCGCGGGCGGTGATGCCCATGGCCTTGTGGTCGTAGCCGGCCGACCCGCCGGACGCGAACGCGTCGCCGAGCCAGAAGCCGTACTCCTTCGACACGTCGTTGGCGATGTCGGAGAACGCCGCGGTGCCCTTGTCGGCCGCGACCACGAGGTAGGGGTCGTCGCCGTCGTGCCGGACCACCTTCGGCGGCGGGACGATGCTGCGGTCGGCGGCGCGGTTGTCGGTGATGTCGAGTATGGCCCGGATGAACGTCTTGTAGCACTCGACGCCCTCGGCCAGCCACGCCTCGCGGTCGACGGCGGGATCGGGCAGCAGCTTGCCGACGAAGCCGCCCTTAGCGCCGACTGGCACGATGACGGAGTTCTTCACCGCTTGCGCCTTGACCAGGCCGAGGATCTCGGTGCGGAAATCCTCGCGCCGGTCGGACCAGCGCAGGCCGCCGCGGGCGACGGCGCCGAAGCGCAGGTGGACGCCCTCGACCCGGGGCGAGTAGACCCAGATCTCGTACATCGGCTTCGGGTCGGGCAGGTCCGGCAGCGACCGGGAGTCCAGCTTGAAGCTGGTCACCGTCTGCGGACCGCCGACGCTGGCGCGGTAGTAGCTGGTCCGCAGCGTGGCGTTGACCAGCCGCAGGAACGAGCGCAGGATGCGGTCCTGGTCGAGGCTGGCGACCTGGTCGAGGGCCTCGCCGATGCGCTCGGTGAGCTGCTCGGCCGCCGACTGCCGGGCCGCGCGACCGGTGTCGTCGTCGCCGTAGCGGTCGGGGTCGAACCGGATCTCGAACAGGTCGACGAGCATGCGCGCCACCTCGACGTGGCCGGACAGCGCCTCCTCGAGGTAGTTCTGGCTGAACGTCGTGCCGGTCTGGCGCAGGTACTTGGCGTACGCGCGCAGGATCGACGCCTGCCGCCACGACAGTCCGGCCTGCGGCACCAGCGCGTTGAACCCGTCGCTCTCGGCGTCGCCCCGCCACACCGCGGCGAACGCCTCTTGGAACAGCACCTTGAGGCGGTCGGCGTCGGTGGCGCGCAGCCCGCGGTAGCGCAGCCCGAAGTCGTAGATGTACGCCGTCGACTCACCGTCGGGGCCGCGCCGGACGATCTCGTACGGCCGCTCGTCGACGACCTCGACGCCCATGCGCGACAGGATCGGCAGCACCTGGGTCAGCGAGATGGGCCTGCCCGTGCGGTAGATCTTGAACCGGCGGTCGGTGGCGAGCCCGCCGACCGGCTGATAGAGGTTCATGCCCAGGCCGTTCGCGGCGGGCAGCTCCTCCAGGCGGCGGACGTCGGCCACCGCCGTCCGCGCCGGGAAGTCGGCCTTGTAGCCCTCGGGGAAGCCCTGGCGGTAGCGCCGCAGCAGCTTCGCCGCGCCCTCCTCGCCGACCTGCTCGGCCAGCGCGTCGGACAGCTCGTCGCCCCACGACCGGGTGGCGCCCACCAGCTGCTTCTCCAGCGCCGCGACGTCGATCTCCGGCAGACCCTGGTCGCGCTTCATGCGGACCACGAAGTGCAGCCGGGCCAGGGCAGACTCGCCGACCCGGGCCGTGAAGTCGATGGAGACGCCGTCGGTGGCGGCCAGCAGGAGGCGCTGGATGCGCTCGCGCACGTCGGTGTTGTACCGGTCGCGCGGCAGGTAGACCAGGAACGAGAGGTACCGGCCGTAGTCGTCGCGCCGGATGAACATGCGCAGGTGACGGCGTTCCTGCAGGTGTACGACGGCGAGCGCGGTGGGCAGCAGCTCCTCGACCGGGATCTGGAACAGCTCGTCGCGCGGGTACGTCTCGAGCACCCGCAGCAGGTCCTTGCCGGAGTGCCCGGACGGCGCGAACCCGGCCTGTTCGATGACCTCGGAGACCTTGCGCCGCAGCACCGGGATGCGCAGGACGCTCTCGGTGTACGCCGCCGACGTGAACAGGCCCAGGAAGCGCCGCTCGCCGACCACCTCGCCGGCCTCGTCGAACGACTTCACCCCGACGTAGTCGAGGTAGGCCGGGCGGTGCACCGTCGCCTTCGAGTTGGCCTTGGTCAGGATCAGCAGCTGCTTCTCGCGCGCCTTGGCCCGCACCTCACGCGGCAGCTTGCCGAACGAGCCGGAGAGGTCCTGGTCGGAGCGCAGGATGCCCAGGCCCGTGCCGGTGACCGCACGCAACACGTCCTCGCCCTCGACCACGTCGAGCTGGTACTCGCGGTAGCCGAGGAACGTGAAGTGATCGTCGGCCAGCCAGCGCAGCAGCTCGCGGGCCTCCTCGGCCTCAGGCGACTTGATCGACGACGGCGGCTGCTCCAGCTCCTCGGCGATGTCGATGGCTCGCTGGCGCATGCGCGGCCAGTCCTCGACCGCCTCGCGGACGTCGCGGAGCACGTCGCGCAGCATCCGCTCGATGGCGGCCTGGTCGTCAGGGTCGTCGGTGCGGTCGATCTCGACGTGCATCCACGACTCGACGATGGTGTCGGGGTCGCGGCGAGGGTCGTTCTCGTTGAGGTCGAGCACCTCGACCAGCTGGCCGGTGATGTCGCGGCGGACCACCAGCTGCGGGTGCACGACGAGGCGGAGCGTGTGGTCGTGCTCGGACAGCGCCATGGTGACGGAGTCGACCAGGAACGGCATGTCGTCGATGACGACCTCGACGATGGTGTGCCCGGACGCCCAGCCGTGCTCGTCGATGGTGGGCGTGTAAACGTTGACGACGGCGGTGCCCTGCGGGCGGAGCTGGGCCGAGCGGCGGTGGGAGGCGGCGACCCCGTACACGTCGACGACGTCGCGGTCGACCAGGTCCTCGGCGGCGACGTGCCGGTAGTACCGGCGAAGGAAGGCCTCGTCCTGGTCGCGGCTCCCGCGGTCGCCGACCAGCGCGGCCTTCGCGAGGAGCTCGGACTTGGCTTCGTCGAGCCGATTACGCATGATCCACCAACCCCCGAGTGCCAGACCCCGCACGTCGTTGTACGGAACCTCTCAGAACCTTAGTAGCTCGCTGGCGCGGCCGCTCGCCGGACCCCGATCTCATGATCATCCGCCGCCGGAACGGCCCTCCACCAGGCATGTTCCCGCTTCCCCAGGCATGCATGCCTGCCGAAGCGTGAACAGCCCTGCTTAGCGTGATCATCAAGGATCGCCTGCATCACCAGGATTTCTGGAGCCTCACCACGATTGCAGGCGTGGTGATGCTCCAGAAAACGTGGTGACGTGCCCCGCGACCCACGGAAGCAGCAGGCGAGCGTCATTTCGGGCTCGGCGGTGGGTCAGAGCCAGGAACGCAGCTCCCAGAGCAGCGGGTAGTAGCGGACGTCGAGGCGGCTGCGCAGGTAGGAGGCGCCGGACGAGCCGCCGGTGCCGGTCTTCGTGCCGATCATCCGCTCGACCATCGTGACGTGCCGGGCCCGCCAGCCGGCGGCCATCTCGTCGTGCGTCATCAGCGCCTCGGCCAGCTCCCAGACGTCGCCGTACCCGCCGCGGTCGTGCGCCGCGATCCGCAGCGACGCGCTGACCTCGCCGTCGCTGCCGGCCGCGAGGTCGTGGGCACGCAGCACGGCGACGAACGCGTCCCAGAGCGTCGGTTCCTCCAGACGGCGGCGCAGCCGGGCCGACTCCTCCTCCGTCAGGCCGCGGAACCGGCGCAGGAACGCCTCGTCCTTCGCGCCGGAGATGAACTCCAGCTCCCGGAACTGCACCGACTGGAAGCCGCTCGCCGGCGCCAGCCGTGCGCGGAACTGGAGGAAGTCCTGCGGCGTCATCGTCTCCAGGACGCCGACCTGCTCGATCAGGATCCGCTCGATCTCGTGCACCCGGTTCAGCAGGTGCCGCGCCCACCATAGGCGGTCGTCGAACATCGCTTGCCGGGTCGCCTCCAGCTCGTGCAGCAGCTGCTTGAACCACAGCTCGTAGACCTGGTGGATGGTGATGAACAGCAGCTCGTCGTGAGCATCGGTCTCGAGGCGCTGCTGGTCGAGCAGCTGCCCGAGACGCAGGTACGTGCCGTAGCTGAGCCGGGCACCGTCCTCGCCGAAGTGCGCGGAGGGCGGGCTGATGGCCGCCTCCGTCGCCCGGATGTGGTGGTCGTGTGTCACGTCGCCAGCGTATGGGTCAGGATGTGGAGCCATGGACCTGTACAGCGAGCTGCGTTTCGACGCCGATCCGGCAGCGGTCTTCGCGATGCTGACCGACGAGGCCTACATCGGCAAGAAGACCATGGCCGCCAACGCGATCCGGCACGAGGTGACCGTCCGGCGCGACGGCGACCGCGTCACCATCGACCTGCTGCGGGTGATGCCGCCGGACGTCCCGGACTTCGTCCGCCGGTTCGTCGGCGAGACCATCAACATCAAGCAGAAGGACACCTGGGGTCCGGCGGCCGCCGACGGGTCGCGCGAGGGCAGCATCGCGCTGGAGATGTCCGGGGCGCCGGTGAAGGCCACCGGCACCATGACGCTGTCCCGCAACGGCGGCACGTCGACCGTACTGACCATCAAGGGCCTGCTGAAGGCGTCGGTGCCGCTGGTCGGCGGCAAGATCGAGCAGGCCCTCCACCAGGGGCTCACCGAGGCGGCGAAGATCGAGGAGCGGGTCGGGCGCGACTGGCTCGCCGGCCGCCGCTGACTCACGGCCGGTCACGGCGCACGTCCGCCGTCGTCCCGGCCCACATGCGCCGGCACCCGGCCGTCACCTACGCGACGGAACTCCCCTTCAACGGCCTGGGACGCCGCCGTCGAGAGCGCGCAGCGACACGTTCCGCTCGGCGGCGCCGGCGCGGCGCCCGGGCTGCCGCGGCGCGGGCGCCTCTGTGGCCGGCGTGGACCCGGCATCGGACGACTCGCGCTCGAGCAGCGCCTCGGCCAGCTCGGCCGGGCCCGTGACGGCCATGGCCAGCGCGCGGCCGAGGTCGTCGCGGTCGATGGGCTCCTCGGCGGTGCGGCGCAGCCGGTCGGACAGGTCGATGACCTTGTCGGCGGTGCCGAGCGTGGCCCGCGCGGCCATCAGGTGGCCGCGCTGCAGCGGCCGGCCGGCGATCATCAGGGCCAGCGCCTCGGCGGTGTCGCTCCAGTCTGACGCCGGCGCCTGCTCGCCGATGAGGCCGGCGACACCGGCCATCACCCGGTCGGACGCGGCGACGAGACGCTCGGCGGTCTCGCTGTCGCTGTCGAGGGAGGCCAGCCGCAGTGCTACTGCGGTGACCAGTGCGCCGTCGGCCGGACTCCGACGGGGCTGGGACAGCAACCGCACCGCTCGTGCAACGTACGGCCTGGTCGACAGCCGGTCATCCATCACGCTTGACACCTCGTGTTCTCGTCTCTCGGCTCAACCCATGTGCGGGTACTCGTGCGTGTGCGGCGGGGCGAACGTCTCTTTCACGGCTCGAGTGCTCGTCCACCGTAGAAGATTCTGCACCGAACCCGCCTTGTCATTCGTCCCACTGGCCCGACTTCCGCCGAATGGCTGCTGCCCGACGACCGCTCCGGTGGGTTTGTCATTGACATAGAAGTTACCGGCTGCGAAGCGTAGCGCTTCCGTGGTATGAGCGACAGCCGTCCGGTCCTGGGCGATGACGGAGCCGGTCAGCGCGTACTTCGCCACGCCCTCCAGCTGCCGGACGACCGTGTCGTAGTCGCCGTCGTCGAACACGTGGACACCGAGCAGCGGGCCGAAGTACTCCGTGACGAAGACGTCGTTCTCGGGATCTGTGCTCTCCATCACGGTCGGCCGGACGAACCAGCCCTCAGAGTCGTCGAGGACGCCACCGGCGACGATGTCGACGGACGCGTCGGCCTTGGCCCGCTCGACGGCGGCGGCGTGCTTGGCGAACGCGCGCTCGTCGATGACGGCGCCGAGGAAGTTCGCGAGGTCGGTGACCGGCCCCATCGGCAGCGACTCCGTCAGCGACAGGAAGTCGTCGCGCATGCGGGCCCAGACGCTGCGCGGGACGTACGCGCGGGAGGCGGCGGAGCACTTCTGCCCCTGGTACTCGAACGCGCCCCTGATGAGCGCGGTCCGCAGCACGTCGACGTCGGCGCTGGGGTGGGCGACGACGAAGTCCTTGCCGCCGGTCTCGCCGACCAGCCGCGGGTAGGTCTTGTAGGTCGCGATGTTCTCGCCGACCGTCCGCCACAGCGTCTGGAAGGTCGCAGTCGAGCCGGTGAAGTGGATGCCCGCGAGGTCCGGGTGGGTCAGAGCGACCTCGGACACCGCCAGGCCGTCGCCGGGCAGCATGTTGATCACGCCGGGCGGCAGGCCGGCCGCCTCGAGCAGCCGCATCGTGTAGTGGGCGGCCAGCTGCTGGGCCGGGCTCGGCTTCCAGACGACGGTGTTGCCCATGAGGGCGGGCGCGGTCGGCAGGTTGCCGGCGATCGCGGTGAAGTTGAACGGTGTGATCGCGTAGACGAAGCCCTCGAGCGGCCGGTGGTCGACGCGGTTCCAGACGCCCGGCGCGTGCGCGACCGGCTGGTCGGCCAGCAGCTGCCGTCCGAACGCGACGTTGAACCGCCAGAAGTCGATCAGCTCGCACGCGGCGTCGATCTCGGCCTGGTAGGCGGTCTTCGACTGGCCCAGCATCGTCGCCACGTTCAGCGTCTGCCGCCACGGGCCCGCCAGCAGCTCCGCGGCCTTGAGGAACACCGCCGCGCGGTCGTCGTACGACAGCGCCCGCCACCCGGGCGCGGCCTCCCGCGCGGCGTCGATCGCGGCCTGGGCGTCGTCCTTGCCGGCATGCCGGAAGGTGCCCAGTACGTGCGCGCGGGCGTGTGGCTGGACGACGTCGGCCTCCGGGCCGCTGCCCATCCGCTGCTCGCCGCCTATGGTCGTGGTCAGCTCGTACTGCCGCGAGGCGATGTCGGTGAGCGCGTTCTCCAGCTCGGTGCGCTCCGGCGTGCCGGGAGCGTAGGTCAGGACCGGCTCGTTGACCGCCGGCGGAACGTTCGTGACGGCGTCAAACCCACCAGGCATGGTTCTCACTGCTCCGATCGTTCGGCTCCTGCCACTACGTCCAACGGTCTCACCGCGCCGCAGGTGCCGCAGCCGGAGGTCAACCGGCGTCAGCCCACGACCGTCCCTGCGCGAGCGCCGCCGCCGACGTCCGCAGCGACGTCTCCAGCACGGCGATCCGCCGGCCTGTGTCCATGACGTTCGCGCCGATCGCTGCGAGGTCCTCCGGGCCGGGGCCGAGGATGGTGACGTCGGTGCCCGCGGCGCGCAGCTTCTCCGCCTCGTGCAGGCAGCGCCGGGTGCAGCGCCGTCGCCAGCGCCGCTCCAGCCGCGACAGCAGCGCCCGCGGGTGGTCCAGCTCGAACGACACCATCGGCGCGACGACGTAGACCTCGTCGAGGCCGAGCCCGCCGAGCAGATCGACCGACGTGGCGGAGCAGGTGCCGCCGTCGACGTAGCGGTGGCCGCCGATGACGACCGGCGCGAACCAGCCCGGGATGGCGCACGAGGCCATGACGGCCTGCGGCAGGGACGCGCGCGGCTCGCCCGGCCGGCCGAACGGGACCCGGCGCCCGGTCTCGTAGTCCATCGCGACGATCCAGACGCCGGAGTGCGGCGACCACCCGGCGTGGGGCCCGGTGACCGCGTCGACCAGGTCGCCGATGCCGTCGAGCGAGCCGCGGCCGACCGGCAGCAGCGCCGACAGGACGGCCGTCGGCGGCATGCGGCGCAGGCGGCGGACATTGCGGCGGACCATGGCCGGGGAGCCGACGCCGAACCGAGGCAGCTGCGGGCGCGAGCCGCCGGTGGCGGTGTCGTAGTCCCAGGTGTGGTCGGCGAGCGGCCCGGCGATGGGCTGGCCGAGCTGATGGTCGCGCAACTGCTGGGCGTCGACACCGGCGCCGAGCAGGGCGGCCAGCACCGAGCCCGCGGACGTGCCGAGGATGTAGTCGAACGACCGGAGATCGGCACCGGTCGACTCTTCGATGGCACTCAGCGCGCCGACCATCCACGCCGCGCCCAGGACACCACCACCGCCGAGCACCAGCCCCCGTCGGGGTCCCGTCTGACGAATGGCCTCCATCTGTTGATTCTGCTGTAACAGACTGGTTCGTGCCACCGATCACCATCCGAGACTGGCGTCAGACCTCGCGGTCGGCCATAGGCGAATGGGTCCGAATGTGACCGAGCCGTGATTGCCCGGTCACCCCACCGGTTGCCCGGCTACCCGTCCGGCGGTCTCCAGAAGTTGCCCTGGTTGCCCGGACCGCCGGGCAACTGCCCGTCTCCGCGACGCCGTTGACCCCTGCGGCCCCCGGTGGATTCGATGCTCGTGACGCCGCACGACCCCGCCCACCCAGGAGGCCTCGATGACCGCCACGTCCGCGCCGCCCGAACAGTACGTGAGCCGCGTGCGCCGGTTGCCGGTGCCGGTCACGGAGCCGCCCTTCGACGACGAGCTCGGCATCGTCCTGCCCCGCGGCGAACCGTGGCCGCTAGGTGGGGCGCCCGCCCCGGGGACGCCGATCCAGGGGACGCTGCCGCTCGGCCTGGAGCCCGACGCCGCGTTCGACGACCAGCTGCGGCCGATCATCGCCGGTGAACCGGCAGTGACGGACAGTCTGTGGCTGCGCTACCCCGGGCCCGAGCCTCATGCCGCCACTCCCGGCCCGCCGCTCGCGCGCGCCTCAGTGCCAGCACCTACTTCGGCGCGGAGGCGACGAGCCAGTTCCGACGCGGACGAGCTTCCCGATCCGCGCCGGTGGACCGCCCGGCTGGCGCGGTCGGCGCTGGAGTGCCTGCATGGCCGCCGCCCGGTGCAGCAGCTGGTGCGCTGGACCGCCGAACCGGTCTATCGCGAGCTGACCCGCCGGGCCGGCGCCCCGGAGGCGGCGCCCGCCGAACGGCCACGGATCCGGGCGCTACGGGTCTGCCGCGTCACCGCCTCCGTGGCCGAGGCGAGCGTCGTCGTGCAGCTGGGGCGGGCGACGCGGGCCGTGGCCGTCCGCCTCGAGGCCGACGACGGCCGGTGGTTGTGCACCGCCTTCGACCTCGTGGAGCCCAACCCGGCCCGCCGCACCAACCGCCGAAGCAACCGCGCCGCCGCCCGCGGCCTCGGCCGTCCCGGCGTCCCGGGTGCCGCCCGGGGTCAGCGCGAGGCCCAGGCCTCCTCGAACGCGACCGCGTAACCCGCCTGGCCGTTCCCTGTCGGATGGAAGGAGTCGCGCACGAAGGACGACACGATGTCCCACTGCGGCTGATACGGCGACGCGCTCGCGGTGGTCGGCTCGGTCGAGTCGGTCCACGAGATCTTCAGCCCGTAGAGCCAGTCGCCGGGTGTGTTGGCGCACGCCTCGTGACCATCGAACACGGCGGCGACCTCGTCTGACGCCGACTCGACGCCGGCTTCGGCGGCAGCGTCGTCGATGACGTCGTTGAGCAGCGCACCCAGCCGGCGGATCATCTGCCGCTCGGACGTCGACAGCAGGCCGGTCAGCGCCGGGCAGTCGCTGCGCACCGCCGGGTCGGGGACGAGCATCGGATACCCGCCGACGATCACCTCGTCGCCCGGCGCGGCCGCCTGGACCGCGTCGTAGAGCTGGACGAGTGGCTGGCGCAGGCTGGTGATGAGTGCGGTCAGGTCGGCCTCACGGCGGGTGCAGGACACGAACGACACCAAGCAGTTGACCAGCTCGTCGGCGAAACCGGCGTCGTTGCCGCCCACCGTGACGGTGATCAGCCGGTCGCCGGCGCCGGGGATCCCGGCCAGCTGCCGCACCTGCTGCATCACTTCGGGAATCGCCGCGCCGGAGCAGGCCAGCAGCGTCCGGTCGGTCACGGCATTGCCGAAGACCAGGTTGTTCCACGCCTGTGGCGTGCGGTCGCAGTCGTCGAGGTAACCGCCGGCACCCAGGCCGGACGAGTACGAGTCGCCCAAGGAGATGACGGCCGGCGGCGCGTCGTCCGCAGCCTCCGCCGGCTCTGTCGCCGACGCGTCCGCCGCCGCGCCGAGGGCCGCCCCCACCAGCACGACGGCCGCCACGCTGAGCGTGACGGCCGTTCGGGCGATGGAGCGGGGGGATCGCTGGGGGTGGGTGGTCGAGGTCTGGTTCATGAGCGCTGCACGGCCGGTAGCAGCCGCTCCTCCCATCCGCCGTCCGGGGATTGTGACACTCGGCATCACCGAACGTCACAATGGACGATAGCGGACGGAAGCCGTATGCGGGCGACATTCCGGCAACAACGGCTAGTTCGCCGACTGCTCCGAACTCTGCGCGGCGTGCCGCGGATCGCCGTGGCAGCGCTTGAACTTCTTCCCGGAGCCGCACGGGCACAGGGCGTTGCGCGAGACGTTGCTGAAGTCGAGCTCGCCGTCGTCGGTTCCCGCGGCGTGCGCGCCACGCTCGCCGTCGGCACCCGAGGCCACGAATGCGCCCGCACCGGCCGCGCCGGCCTGGCCGCCGCGGGCCGCCTGCGCCTGACGGGCCGCCGGACGCACCTGCTCGACCTGCCGCTGCACGCGGGCGTCGCCGTCGACCGTCGGCGCGGTGTACTGCAGCTGCTGCGGCCGCTGGGCTGCGCCGAGACCCTTGGCCTGCACCACCGGCGCGCCGGGCGCCGTGGGCGCCGCGCCGTCGCTCGGGGCCTGCACCTGGACCTCCAGGTTGAACACCAGGCCGACGGACTCCTCCTTGATGGCATCCATCATGGCGGCGAACAGGTCGAACCCCTCGCGCTGGTACTCGACCAGCGGCTGCTTCTGGGCGAACGCCCGCAGGCCGATGCCCTCGCGCAGGTAGTCCATCTCGTAGAGGTGCTCGCGCCACTTGCGGTCGAGCACGGTGAGCAGGACCCGGCGCTCGAGCTCGCGCATGACCTCGGTGCCGAGCTCGGCCTCGCGGCGCTCGAGCGCGGCGTGCGCGTCGTCGACCAGCCGCTCGGTCAGCCCGACGGGGGTGAGCGCGTTGCGGCCGCCGGCCTCCTGCTCGACCTCCTCGACCGTGACGCCGACCGGGTACAGCGTCTTGAGCGCCGTCCACAGCTGGTCGAGGTCCCAGTGCTCGGGGTAGTTGCCGGCCGTGGCGCCCTGGACGTACGCGGTGACGGCGTCGTCGAGCATGCCGGTGACCTGCTCGTGCAGGTCCTCGCCGTGCAGGACGCGGGCGCGCTCGTCGTAGATGACCATGCGCTGACGGTTGAGGACGTCGTCGTACTTGAGGACGTCCTTGCGCATCTCGAAGTTCTGCGCCTCGCGCTGCGTCTGCGCGCTCTTGACGGCGTTGCTGACGCGCTTGTGCGAGATGGGGACGTCGTCGGGCTGGTTGAACGTCCGCATGATCATCTCGACCCACTCGCTCTTGAACAACCGCATGAGGTCGTCCTGCAGCGAGAGGTAGAAGCGCGACTCACCCGGGTCCCCCTGACGGCCGGACCGGCCGCGCAACTGGTTGTCGATGCGGCGGGACTCGTGCCGCTCGGTGCCGAGGACGTAGAGACCGCCGAGCGAGCGGACCTCCTCGCGCTCGGCCGCGACCTGCGCCTCGAGCTTCTCCAGCGTGGCGACCTCGGCGGCCTTGTACTCGTCGGGGTTCTCGATGGGGTCCAGCCCGCGCTGCTTCAGCTCGGCCTGCGCCATGAACTCGTGGTTGCCGCCGAGCATGATGTCAGTACCGCGACCGGCCATGTTGGTGGCCACGGTGACCGCGCCCTTCCGGCCGGCCTGCGCGACGATGGCCGCCTCGCGCTCGTGCTGCTTGGCGTTGAGAACCTCGTGCGGGACGCCGCGCTTGCGCAGCAGCTGCGACAGCCGCTCGGACTTCTCGACGCTGGTGGTGCCGACGAGGACCGGCTGGCCCTTCTGGTGCCGCTCGACGAGGTCCTCGACGACCGCGGCGAACTTCGCCTCTTCGGTGCGGTAGATCTCGTCGTCCTGGTCGATGCGGGCCAGCGGGCGGTTCGGCGGGATCGGCACGACGCCGAGGTTGTAGATCTTGTCGAACTCGCTGGCCTCGGTCATGGCCGTACCGGTCATGCCGGAGAGCTTGTGGTAGAGGCGGAAGAAGTTCTGCAGGGTGATGGTCGCCAGGGTCTGGTTCTCCTGCTTGATCTCCACCCCTTCCTTCGCCTCGATGGCCTGGTGCATGCCCTCGTTGTAACGGCGTCCGCCGAGGATGCGGCCGGTGTGCTCGTCGACGATGAGCACCTCGCCGTCCTTGACGACGTACTCCTTGTCGCGCCGGTACAGCTCCTTGGCCTTGATGGAGTTGTTGAGGAACTGGATCAGCGGCGTGTTGGCGCTCTCGTAGAGGTTGTCGATGCCCAGCCAGTCCTCGACCCGCTCGATGCCGGGCTCGAGGACGCCGACGGTGCGCTTCTTCTCGTCGACCTCGTAGTCGGTGTCGCGGCGCAGCCGCTGGGCGATCTTGGAGAACTCGGTGTACCAACGGGTCGGCTGGTCGGCCGGGCCGGAGATGATGAGCGGCGTACGGGCCTCGTCGATGAGGATGGAGTCGACCTCGTCGACGATGGCGAAGTGGTGGCCGCGCTGCACCTGGTCCTCGACCCGCTGCGCCATGTTGTCGCGCAGGTAGTCGAAGCCGAACTCGTTGTTCGTGCCGTACGTGATGTCGGCGCCGTAGGCCTCGCGGCGCTGGGCCGGCGTCAGGCCGTTGAGGATGACCCCCACATCGAGGCCGAGGAAGCGGTGGATGCGGCCCATCCACTCGGCGTGGTAGCTGGCCAGGTAGTCGTTGACGGTGACGACGTGCACGCCCTTGCCCGTGAGCGCGTTGAGATACGACGGGAGCGTGGCGACGAGCGTCTTGCCCTCACCGGTCTTCATCTCGGCGATGTTGCCGAGGTGCAGCGCCGCGCCACCCATGATCTGGACGTCGAAGTGCCGCTGGCCGATGACGCGCTTGGCCGCCTCGCGCACCGTCGCGAACGCCTCCGGCAGCAGGTCGTCGACCTCCTCACCGTCGGCGAGGCGCCGGCGGAACTCGTCGGTCATGCCGCGCAGGTCGTCGTCAGACATCGAGATGAAGTCGTCCTCGATGCTGTTGACCTGTCTGACGATCGCCTCGAGACGCTTGATGATCTTGCCTTCGCCGGCACGGAGGATCTTGTCGAGCAGAACAGGCACGCGGGTCAACTCCTATGCAGCGGGCTTGGGCGTTCGTTGCGCCCGGTGGCTCCTGAGATACAGAGGCTCCGTCGGTCCATGGTACGTCGGGTCACGGAAAAGATAACGACTCGACCTCGAAGCGCGGCAGCGGGCAGGATGCAGGACGTGCAACCGTTCGAGCTCCGCGGCGAGCGCCTGCTGCTCGCGGTGCCGGTGGCGGCCGACATCGACCGCATCACCGAGCTGTGCCAGGACCCCGAGATCCAACGCTGGACCACGCTGCCGTCGCCGTACACCCACGACCACGCGAAAGGCTTCGTCGAGGACGTCGTCCGCACCGGCTGGGAGACGGAGAAGAACCTCACCTGGGCGATCCGCTCGCCGGAGGACCGCCTCGTGCTGGGGATGATCGGCCTGCACGTCGAGGGCGACGGCGCCGCCGAGGTCGGCTTCTGGCTGGCCCCGGAGGCACGCGGGAGCCGGCTGGCCTCGCGGGCGGTCCGGCTGGTCGCCGAGTACGCCTTCGCCGACATCGGCCTCGGCCTCACGCATCTGCACTGGCGGGCGTCGGTGGGCAACTGGCCCTCGCGGCGGGTCGCGTGGTCGTGCGGGTTCCGTGTCGAGGGCAAGATCCGCGGTGGCGTCGCGCGGCGCGGCATCCGCGAGGACATCTGGGTGGCGACGCTGGCGGCCGGCGAGCCGATGCGCCCGGCGTCGCCGTGGCTGGACATCCCGACGTTACCCGGCTCGGGGGTGGTGCTGCGCCGGTTCGCCGCCTCCGACGCCGACGCCGTCGCCGAGGCCTGCAACGACCCCGTCACGCAGCACTGGCTGGGCGGGCTGCCGTCGCCGTACACCAAGGAGATCGCGCGCGCCTACATCCGCGACCGCGAGGAGGAGGCGGCCGCCGGGCGGGGCGTCCACTGGGCGGCGGCGCTGCCGGAGGGCGGACCGGCGATCGGGGCGTTTTCGCTGATGGGCCTGCTGTCGCATGACGGCGGCGCCGAGATCGGTTACTGGGTGCACCCGGCGGCGCGGGGGCGCGGCGTGGCGACCGAGGCGGTCGGGCTGATGGTGCGGCACGCCTTCGGGCCGGTGTCGTCCGGCGGACTGGGGCTGCGGCGCTTGGTGATCGCGCACGTGACCGGCAACGACGCGTCGCGCAAGGTGATCGAGCGGGCCGGCTTCCGGCCGTACGGCGTGGAGCGGGCGGGCGAGCGGATCCGCGGCGGCGTCGTCCTCGACCTGCTTTGGTACGACCTGCTGTCCGACGACCCGCTGCCCTGACGGGGTGAGCCGCCGGCCGGCGAACGGGTCAGGCGGCGGCGCGGTGCAGGGCCTCCTGAAGCGGTGCGGCGAGGTCGCCGCGGCCGGTGGTCGTCACGCCGGAGAGGCCGAGCCAGCCGGCCAGCGACACCAACTCGTCGGCGAGTTCGTCCGGGGTGTCGGCCGGTGAGCCGGGCTCGCCCCACGCGGACTGCACCAGCAGGACGTCGCCCTGCCGGTCGGCCTTGAGGTCGACCCGGGCCACGAGCTGGTCGCCGAGCAGGAACGGCAGGACGTAGTAGCCGTGCACGCGCTTGGCCGGCGGGACGTAGATCTCCAGCCGGTACCGGAAGCCGAACAGCGCCTCGGTGCGGGCGCGTTCCCAGATCAGCGAGTCGAACGGGCTCAGCAGCGCCCGGGCGTCGAGCCGGCGGGGCACCCGGGCGTCGCGGTGAAGGTAAGCGGGCCGTTTCCAGTCCTCGACGGTGATCGGCAGCAGCTCACCGGCGTCGACCAGGTCGGCGATGGCCGTCTTGGCGGCGTCGACGGAGAGGCGGAAGTAGTCGCGCAGGCACTGCTCGGACCCGACGCCGTGGGCGCGGGCGGCGATGCGGATGAGCTCGCGGTGCGACTCCTCGGGCGTCGGTGTGGGAACGGCGAGGACCTCGCGGGGCAGCACCCGCTCCGGGATGTCGTAGCGCCGGGCGAACGAACCGTTGCGACCGGCCGACGTGACCTCGCCGGACCAGAACAGGAACTCGAGCGCCGTCTTGACGTCGGACCAGTTCCAGCCCCAGTTGCTCTTGTCGCGTGGGGCGTCGTGCTCGATCTCCCCGGCGGTGATGGGGCCGAGCCGCTTCACCTCGTCGAGGACCCAGGCCACGAACTCCGGCTTCTCGCGGGCCAGGCGCCGGATGCCGCCCCAGGCGAGCTTGTCGGCCCTGGCCATGCGCCCCCGCAGGTACGGCTGAGTGCGGACGGGCAGCAGCGACGCCTCGTGCGCCCAGTACTCGAACAGCATGCGCGGCGACTTGTTGGCGGCGCGGTCGAGCTCGGCGCGCGGATAGGGGCCGAGGCGGCTGAAGAACGGCAGGTAGTGCGAGCGCGAGAGCACGTTGACGGAGTCGATCTGCACCACGCCGAGGCGGTCGACGACACGGCGGATGGCGCGCCGGTCGGGGCTCGGCGGCCGCGGGTCGGCGAACCCCTGGGCAGCGAGCGCCACGCGCCGTGCCGCGGCGTTCGTCAGCTTCTCTCGTCGGGCCATGCCGCGAAGTTATCAGCGGGCACCGACAAGGAGGGTTATGCAAAACCGACGGGCTCTAGGTGGCCGAAGGTCCCCTGGGTCCTCGGGCCTCGGTCCCGTGCGTATGTCGACTGGAGAGAGTTCGTGATCTTTGCATCACCCGACTTACGACGAGGCCGATGGTCGGGCGGCCGGAGACGATCATCGGCACGCCCTCCGTGAGGACGTGCCGATGAGGTGGGACGGGTCAGACGTCGAGCCTGATGACGCCGTAGTCGTAGCCGCGGCGCCGGTAGACGACGCTCGGCATCTTGGACTCGGCGTCGACGTACAGGTAGAAGTCGTGGCCGACCAGCTCCATCTCGTAGAGCGCCTGGTCGAGCGTCATCGGCTCGGCGCGGTGCGTCTTCTCGCGGACCACCATGGGGCCGGAGTCGGGGACGGCGTAGGCGTCGAGCGGCTCCTCGACCGCGGTGACGGCAGTGGCGGCGGGCGTGACGGCGGGCGGCGCGGGCGCCGGCGTCGGCTGGGCCGGGATGGTGGAGGCGCCGTCGAGCCCGGCGGTGGCGGCGGCGACGGAGATGGGCGTGCGGCTGCCCCGGTGGACGCGGCGGCGGTCGGCGGCCTTGCGCAGCCGCGCGACGAGCTTGTCGGTGGCGAGGTCGAGCGCGGCGTACCGGTCGGCGGCGGCCGCCTCGGCCCGGATGACCGGGCCCTTGGAGTGCAGGGTCAGCTCGACCCGTTCGGAACGGTCGGTCTGTCGTGGATTGGCTTCGGCCGTGACCTCGACGTCCACCCGGATGACCTTGTGAGCGATCTTGTCGAGTTTGGAGAGCTTCTCCGCGACGTGGCTACGGAACCGCTCCGGCACGGTCGTGTGACGGCCCTTGATGACAATGTCCACTCGAAACCTCCCGGTCGTCGTGGTCAGACTGTCGAGCAGCACCCGCGCGCTCAGATGACCGGGAGTCGCACCCGGCCCTCCTCGTGAGTTCGAGGATCGACAATGGGTGCCATGCACAAACGTTAGCCGTTCGTCGCCTTCCGTACACGTGGATCCCCCCGATTTCTGCTACGCGAGGCCGACGTCACACCACAGCGATCACCGCCGCTCCGCATGGACGCAGGCCCGCCGCCTCGAGCGCCCGGGCGCTCTCGCGCAACGTTGCGCCAGTGGTCACGATGTCGTCGACGACGACCACGCAGCAGCCGGCCGCCCGGCGGCCCACGGCCCTGGTGGCGACGAGAGAGCCGTGCAGATTGTTCTCGCGTTCGCGGCGGTCCAGACCGGCCTGGTCGGCGATCCGGCGCCCGTGCCGCAACCCGGCGACGACGGTCGTCCGCTGGCCGGACCTGTGGAGGGTCGCGGCGGCCCGGCGGGCCGATCGGAGGACGGGGTCGTGCCCTCGACGGCGCACCGCAGAGGGCGCCGACGGCACGGGGACCAGCACCACCGGCCGGTCGCCGTGAGCCGCGACACGGCAGGGGGCGCCGGCCGCGAGCAGCGCGGTGACGGCGACCGCGAGGGCGTCGCCGAGCGGACCCGCCAGCGGCAGGCGGCCGTGCTCCTTGTGCTCGATGATGGCCGCTCGGACGGTGTCGGCGTAGGTCGCGGCTCCGGCCAGCGGGAGGTCGGGCCGGCCGGGGATCGACAGCACGCGCGACGCCGGGCCGAGCAGCGCGGCTCGGCAGGACGGGCAGAGTAGGCCGGCATGCTCGCCGCAGCCGGCGCAGACGCTGCCGAGCGCGAGGTCGGCGGCCGCGTGCCCAAGGCGGGCGACCGCCTGGCGCAGGCGGGTGAGCCCGCGCCGCCCGGCCGGCGCGGCGGGACCGGCCCGCTCGGCGGAGTCGGCGGA
The DNA here is from genome assembly GCF_004349105.1 of Jiangella aurantiaca. Lineage (GTDB taxonomy): Bacteria > Actinomycetota > Actinomycetes > Jiangellales > Jiangellaceae > Jiangella > Jiangella aurantiaca. The sequence goes on along the minus strand of NZ_SMLB01000001.1, from coordinate 178,822 downwards.
AACGATCATGGAGCCAGCATGCACCATCGGTCCGACAAGGTCCCCCGCCACCCACCGGCCAGCGCCGATGCGGCAGACGTCAGCCGGGGTAGGCCGGGCTGCGGGCCGGGCCGATCTCCGTCCACGCGTTGCTCGACCGCTGCACGTACAGCACGCCGTCGGACTCGAGGACGACGGGCAGGCCGGATGCCGCCCCCACCCGGACCGCGTCCCCAGCCGGCAGGCCGCCGCGCGGAAGCGTCTCCTGGCCGGACAGCGCCGCGTAGTACGGCTCCACCGTCGTCTCCTCGGTGGTCGACTCTGTCGTCGACTCGGTCTCGAGCAGGATGACGACGGTGTCGGCGGCGCTCCAGGACGGGCTGGACGAGCTCCACGCGACGTCGCGGGCAGCGCCGCCGGGGCCGATGGGCCGCGGCTGGTCGATGAGGATCGTCGCGTCGCTGTCGGCGTCGCGGATGACGTTGGCGACCATCGCCTCGCCGTCGACGATCAGCGCGACCCGGGTGCCGTCAGGTGAAACCGCGAGGCGCTCGACGTCCATGCCGGCGAGGTCGGGAGCGCTGACGGCGACGGGCTGGCCGTCGGGGCGGATGACGACGATGCCGTGGCCTTCGACGCCGTGGTCGACGACCCAGACGAGGCCGGTGCGGTCCCAGGCCGGCGAGGTGAGGTGGACGCCCTGGTAGAGGGTGTCGAGCGGCTCGTCCTCGCCGAACGACGCCACCCGTATGGTCGTCCTGTCGCCACTGATCACGACGCCGCGGTTGGCGGCCAGGTTCACCGCCACCTCGAGCGCGTCGGCCTGCTCGCCCAGCGGCCCGGGGACGGGGGCCGGCTCACCGTCGGACACTGACACGACGCCGGTCTCGCCGATCGCGTACAGCGGCGTGCCGGACGGGAGCACGGCCGGGTCGTACGCGCTCAGCGGCGGGTCGTGCGGCGACAGCGGGTCGCCCTGGATCAGCGGCAGGTTGTTCGCCAGCACCTCGACCCGCTCGACCTCAGGCAGCACGCCGAGCGTCCAGGCCAGCTGGGCGACCATGCGCTCCCGCTCCTCCGGCCCGGCCAGCGCGGCGTCATCGCTCAGCTCGATGGTCGCGACGCCGTTGCGGACGGGGACGGCGTCGACGCCGAGCTCGGTCTCGGGGCGGAACGCCGTCGCGACGGCCGGCGCGAGCCATTCCGTCGGTCCGCCCAGCACCTTGCGGGCCAGCAGCGTCGCCGTCGCGTCATTGGCGGTCCGCGGCAGGTACACGACGTCGGGCACCAGCACCTCGAAGCCCGGATCGAAGAAGTACACGTTGCGCGCCTGGTACTCGCGCTCGAAACTGAAGTCCGAGATCAGGATGCCCGGCGCCGGGTTGGCGATGCGCCACTCGCCGTCGACCTGCTCCAGCTGCAGGTCGAACGCCGGCGCCACCGTCGGCCGGACGCCCTCGCGGAACGCGCCGTCGGCGCCCACCTCGCCGCGCGGCGTCGTCCGCACGTGGACGGTGTTCTCGCTGAGCTGCTCGAGGGCCGGCTTGGCCTCGTAGTACACCCCGACCCGGGCAGACGGGTCCCACTCCGCGGCGGCCTCCTCGGTGAGGTACTCGCGGGCGGTCTCGTAGCCGGGCTGGTACGAGGCCATCGCCTCGATGAAGCCGTCGACGATCTGCAACGGCGTCATCCCCGGCCGCGGCGGCGCCTCGATGACCTCGATGTAGCGGCTCTGGTCGTCCGGCTGCGGCGAGCCGGCGTCGACCACCGGGCCGGACGTCGGGATCTCGCTGCACCCGGCGACGACGGCGGCTGTGGCCAGCACGGCGACGGTGAGGACGACGCGGCTACGCACGCCGCCCCACCTCCTCCGCCGACGCGGCCGGCGCGGCCGGCGCCTCTTCGGGAGGCGCGGCGGACGAGACCGGCGACGACGCGTCGTCCGGCTCGGCGCGGGACGGCAGGATGCGGCGGTACGGCTCCCCGATCGAGCCGGCGTCCACCAGCCCGCCGTCGCCGACGTCGTCGGGGACCAGCGCCAGCGGCGACGAGCGCAGGTCGTCGCCGGCCAGCCGCGGCAGCGTCAGCCGGAACTGCGACCCCTCGCCGGGCTCCCCCCACGCTTGCAGCCAGCCGCCGTGCAGCCGCGCGTCCTCCAGCGCGATGGACAGCCCGAGGCCGGTGCCGCCGGTGGTGCGCGCCCGGGCCGGGTCGGCGCGCCAGAACCGGTGGAAGACCAGCGACGACTCCCCCGGCTTCAGGCCGACGCCGTGGTCGCGGACGGCGACGGCGACGGCGTGGTCGTCGGCGGCCACGGTGACGCGGACGTCGTGGCCCTCGCCGTGCTCGACGGCGTTGACGACGAGGTTGCGGACGATGCGCTCGATGCGCCGGTCGTCGACCTCGGCCATGGCCGGCTCGACCGGCACGTCGACGACCAGCTCGCTGCCCTTCTCGACGGCCAGCGGCGTGGCGGCGTCGACCACCTTGTGCACGATGTCGCGGACGTCGTACCGGCCGGCGTTCAGCGCGGCGGCGCCGGCGTCGAACCGGCTGATCTCCAGCAGGTCGGTGAGCAGCGCCTCGAACCGGTCCAGCTGGGCCTGCAGCAGCTCGACCGAGCGCTCGACGGTGGGGTCGAACTGGCCGCGCGACTCGTACAGCACGTCGGCGGCCATCCGCACCGTCGTCAGCGGCGTGCGCAGCTCGTGCGAGACATCGGAGACGAACTGCTGCTGCATCCTGGACAGGTCCTCGAGCTGGCCGATCTGATGCTGCAGGCTGGCCGCCATCTGGTTGAAGCTCATGGCCAGCCGGGCGAGGTCGTCGCGGCCGCGGACGGCCATGCGCTCGGCGAGGTTGCCGGCGGAGAACCGCTCCGCGATCCGCGCCGCCAGCCGCACCGGCGTCACCACCTGCCGCGCGACCAGCCAGGCCAGCGCGCACAGCAGCATGATCAGCAGCACGCCGGCCGTCGCCAGCGCCGTCAGCACCAGGTCGACGGTCTGCTGCTGCTCGGTGAGCGGGAACAGGTAGTACAGCTCGTAGTCGCCGCCGTACGGGTCGGTGATCTGCCCGCCGACCGCCAGGCCCGGCACCTCGCGGCCGTCGAGGTAGTGGATCGACGTGTACGTGCGGAAGATCCGCTCCTCGTCGGCGACCCGCTCGCGCAGGGAGTCGGGGACGCTCCGCGGGCTGACGCCGGAGCGGTAGGTCCGGGCGCCCTCGTCGCCGAGCACGACGATCTCGTAGAGCGGGTCGCTCGCGGCGGACGTGTTGCCGCTGGCGGCGAGCGTCTCGACGATGCGGGTGATGGTCTGCCGCAGCTCGTCGGGCGGCGCGTCGGACACCGCGAGGGTGCGCTGGGCGCTGTCGACGCCCGCGGCGGCGTCGGCCACGGCCGCCTCGGCGTGCGCCTGCAGCAGCCCGTCGGTGATCTGCCGCGACAACGTCACGCCCAGCAGCGACACGACGACCAGCGACAGCGCGAGCGTCGCCGTGATGACCCGCAGCTGGATGGAGCGCCGCCATGCGCCCCGGACCAGCCGCCACGGCCGCATCGCCCACTGGGCCAGGCGCGGCAGGAACCGCGACAGCGCTTCGGCGCCCGCGCCCGCCGCTGCCGCCCGCGCGCCGTCGCCGCCGACGGGACCGATCACCCGATCACCCAGGACCGGCCTTGTACCCCACACCACGGACGGTCACGACGATCTCGGGACGTTCGGGGTCGTGCTCGATCTTGGAACGCAGCCGCTGGACGTGCACGTTGACCAGCCGGGTGTCAGTGGCGTGGCGGTAGCCCCACACCTTCTCGAGCAGCTCCTCGCGGGTGAACACCTGCCAGGGGCGGCGGGCCAGGCAGGCGAGCAGGTCGAACTCCAACGGCGTCAACGAGATCGGCTGGCCGTCGCGTTTGACCGAGTGCCCGGCCACGTCGATGACGACGTCGCCGACCTGCAGCGTCTCGGGCTTGGGGTCGTCGGTGCGGCGGAGCCGGGCGCGCACGCGCGCGACCAGCTCCTTCGGCTTGAACGGCTTGACGACGTAGTCGTCGGCGCCGGACTCGAGGCCCACGACGATGTCGACGGTGTCGCTCTTGGCGGTGAGCATGACGATGGGCACGCCGGACTCGGCGCGGATCTCCTTGCACACGTCGATGCCGTCGCGGCCGGGCAGCATCAGGTCGAGCAGCACGAGGTCCGGCTTGAACTCACGGAAGGCCGGCAGCACGTCATCGCCACGGGTGATGATGGCGTGCTCGTAGCCCTCACCACGCAGCACGATCCCCAGCATCTCCGCCAACGCGGTGTCGTCATCGACGATGAGCACACGTCCCTTCATGTCCATATCGTGACACCGAAAAGGCCTCAGAGTGAAAAAGTCGCTCGCCAGCGTGCCGCCGGGACGCGCCGATAGCTCGTCTGAGCGATGTCCGCGGGACGTGACAGGATTGAGGTGAGACCGGCGTGTCCGCGGGTTGCGGGGCACGCGACGGCGATCGGCCACAGCGCCTTCGGGGCGTGCAGAGCATGCGCCGGATCGGCTGCAACGGCCGGCCGGCGCCGGAGAAGGGAGCCCGATGTCCGGGATCGCGGGGTCGCCTCCGCCGGACGACGACGCGGCGCGCGACGACGACGCGTCGCGGCGTGACGACGCGGCCCCGGCAGGTGGGGGCGCACCGGCGCCGCCGCCGTATCCGGGCTGGTCGCCGCAGCAGCCCGGCTGGACGCAGCGGCCGGGCAGCGGAGCGGGCGCGAGCGCTCCGGGCGGCGATGCACCGAGCGGTCAGGACGGCGGGTGGAGCGCCGGCGGCTGGGGTCCGGACGGCGGTCGGGACCAGTCCAGCGGCCAGCAGGGCTGGCAGCAGCCGTCCGCCGGCCAGCAGGGTGGCTGGGACCGGCCCGGCGGACCCACGTACAGCGGTCCCGGCGGCCCGGGCGGCCAGACCGGCGGCCCCGGGTACGGCCAGGGCTACGGCGCATGGTCCTCCGTCCCCGGCTCCTCCTGGCAGGCGCCCGACGTGAAGCCGGGGGTCATCCCGCTGCGCCCGCTCGGGGTCACCGAGATCCTCGACGGCGCCATCACGACCATCCGCCGCAACCTCGCCGCCATGCTCGGCCTGTCCGCCGTCGTGGCGGCGGCGACGCAGATCATGTCGGCGGCGGTGCTGGCCTCGGTGTTCGGCGAGGCGATCACCGAGCCCGACCTCGGCATGTCCGACGCCGAGGCGCTGGACTCGCTGGCCCGGGGCATCCCGGCGGCGCTGCTCGGCTGGCTGGTGACCGTCATCGCGACGGTGTTCCTGACCGGCGTGCTGACGGTGGTCGTCGGGCAGGCGGTGCTGGGCCGCGACCTCAGCATCGGCGAGGCGTGGCGCGAGTCCAAGGGCCGGCTGCCGCGGCTGCTCGGACTGACGTTCCTCTACACCCTCATCTACTTCAGCCCGATCATCGCGGTACTGGTGCTCGCCGTCGGCCTGGCGGCGGCCGGCGGGGTGACCGGTGCGGCTCTGGCGTTGCTGCTGGGAGGGCTGGCCGCGGTCCCCGTGACGATCTGGCTGTACTCGCGCTATGCGCTCTCCACGCCGGCCCTCATGCTCGAGACGACGACGGTCGACGGCGTAGTGCGGCCGATCCGCATCCGCGAGTCGCTGCGGCGGTCCGCGGCGCTCGTCCACCGGTCGTGGTGGCGGGTGTTCGGCATCCTGACGCTGATCGTGGTCATCACGACGCTCATCGCGCAGGTCGTGGCGGTGCCGTTCGGGGTCCCGTCGATGCTCGGCACCAACGCGGCCGACGACCCCGTCACGTGGTACGTGCTGAACACGCTGGCCGGCATGATCTCGGCCACCATCACGGCGCCGTTCGCCGCGGCCGCCACGGCCCTGCTGTACATCGACCGGCGCATCCGCCGCGAGGGCCTCGACATCGAGCTGGCCCGGGCGGCCGGCGTCGACCTGCACGGCCGCGGCGGCACCGGAGCGCCACCGGGCTCGCCGTGATCGCGGCGTCGGTTCCGGTCGACCTCGGCCGCGACGAGGCCCGCGACCTCGCGCGGGAGGAGCTCTCGAACCCGTCCTACGAGCGCGACACCCCGATCCTCACGAGGGTGCTGCGCTGGCTCGCCGAGCAGGTCGACCGGATCCTCGACGCCGCCACCGGCACGCTGTCCAGCCAGCTCGGACTGGCCATCGTCGTGGCCATCGCGGTCGCGTTCGCCGCCTTCGTCATCCTGCGGGCCGGGCCGCTCGCCCGCCGCGCCGCCGACCGCGTTGGCGCCGTCCTGCCCGACCGTCCGCGCAGCGCCGCCGAGTACCGTGCCGCGGCCGACGACGCCGCCGCCCGCGGCGACTGGACCACGGCCGTCGTCGAGCGGTTCCGCGCCGTCGTCGCCGGGCTGGAGGAACGCGGCGTCCTCGACCCGCGGGCCGGCCGCACCGCCGACGAGGCGGCCCGCGAGGCCACCGCCGTCCTCGGCGAGCTCCCGCGCCCGACCGGCGGCATGCAGGCCGGCGCCCGGCTGTTCGACGGCGTCCGCTACGGCGGCGCGGCGGGGACGAAGGCCGACGACCGGCTGCTGCGCGACCTCGACCACTCCGTGGCCGCGGCGAAGCCCCGGCCCGAGCACGCCGGCGACGGCCCCGTCCTGGCGGTCCCCCGGTGAGTACCACGACCACGGCGCCAGAGTCCCGGCCGCTCGACCCCACCGGCGCCGACGTCTGGCGGCGCTGGCGCCGGCCGCTCGCGGTCGTCGTGTTGCTGCTGCTCACGGCCGTGATCCTGGGCATCGTGCAGAGCCGGGCCGGCCGCGGCTACCTCGATCCCGAGGGCGTCGACAACCCGGGCGCGCGGGCGCTGGCGCGGCTGCTGGCCGACCAGGGCGTCGACATCACCCCGGTGCGGGCCGGCGCCGACGCCGTCGCGGCCGCGGGCCCGCACGACACCGTCCTGGTGACGGTGCCGGACCTGCTGACCAGCGGGCAGATCGATCGACTCATCGACACCGGCGCGCGTCTGGTGCTGGTGGCGCCGGAGCTCCGGGTTCCGGACTACGCGCCCGGGCTGTCCGCCGTCCTGGTCGACGAGCCCGGCTCGGTGGAGCCCGGCTGCGAGCTGCCGGTCGCGGAGCGGGCCGGGTCGGTGCGGCTGGGCGGACTCGGGTACAGCGGCGACGTGAGCCGGTCCGAGGGCGCCACCTGCTACCCCGTCGACGGCGAGCCGTCGCTGGCGGTGACCGCCACCGAGGCCGGCAGCCAGGTCGTCCTGCTCGGCACCGCCGACCCGCTGACCAACGAGCACCTCGACGACGACGGCAACGCCGCGCTCGCGCTGGGGCTGCTCGGCCAGACGGAGCGGCTGGTCTGGTACCGGCCGATCCCGGAGCAGGGCGCCGACGCACCGGCCGCGTTCACCGACCAGCTACCTGGCTGGGTCCGGGCCGGCGCCTGGCAGCTGGCGATCGCCGCGCTGCTGGCGGCGGCGTGGCGGGCCCGGCGGCTGGGCCGGCTGGTGACGGAGCCGCTCCCGGTCGTCGTCCGCGCCAGCGAGACCACCGAGGGCCGGGCCCGGCTGTACCGCCGCGGCCGGTCCCGCGAGCACGCCGCGATGCTGCTGCGCACAGCGGCGATCCGCCGGCTGGCCGCGACGGCGCATCTACATGCCGGTGAGCTGGGGCCGGACGCCGTCGACACTCTGGTCACCACGCTCGCCACCCGCACCGGCCGCCCGGCCGTGAAGATCGCCGCGCTGCTGACCGGCCCGCCGCCGGCCGACGACGCCGCCCTGGTGCGGCTGGCCGACGACCTCGACGCCCTGGAGAATGCCGGTGTCCCCCGGGCCACCGGCACGTCGCCCACCGGAAAGGATCCCCGTCCATCGTGACCGACGCGTCCACCGAGCAGAGCCCACCGCCGCCCAGCCCCGTGCCCGCCGACGGCGGCGAGCACGCGCGGGCCGCGCTCACCGCCGTCCGCCAGGAGGTCGCGAAGGCCGTCGTCGGGCAGGACGCCGTGGTCACCGGCCTCGTCATCGGGTTGCTCTGCCGCGGCCACGTGCTCCTCGAGGGCGTGCCCGGCGTCGCGAAGACGCTGCTGGTCCGGGCGCTCGCGGCGACGCTGCGGGTCGAGACCAAGCGGGTCCAGTTCACCCCCGACCTCATGCCCGGCGACATCACCGGCTCGCTGGTGTACGACGCCCGGACGGCGGAGTTCTCCTTCGTCGAGGGCCCGGTCTTCACCAACCTGCTGCTCGCCGACGAGATCAACCGCACGCCGCCGAAGACCCAGGCCGCCCTACTGGAGGCGATGGAGGAGCGGCAGGTCTCCGTCGACGGCCAGCCGCGCGCCCTGCCCGACCCGTTCCTCGTCGCCGCCACCCAGAACCCGGTCGAGTACGAGGGCACCTACCCGCTGCCCGAGGCGCAGCTGGACCGCTTCCTGCTCAAGCTCACCGTGACGGTGTCCGAGCGCGACGACGAGATCGCGGTGCTGCGCCGGCACGCCGACGGCTTCGACCCGCGCGACCTCGCCGCGGCCGGCGTCCAGGCGGTCGCCGGCCCGGCCGAGCTCGCGGCCGCACGCGCCGCCGTCACCGGCGTCCGGGTCGAGCCCGACGTGCTCGGCTACATCGTCGACGTCTGCCGGGCCACCCGCACGTCGCCGTCGGTGCAGCTGGGCGTCTCGCCGCGCGGTGCGACAGCGCTGCTGAAGACGGCGCGTGCGTGGGCTTGGCTGTCCGGGCGCGGGTTCGTCACACCCGACGACGTCAAGGCGCTGGCCCGGCCGACGCTGCGGCACCGGCTGACGCTGCGGCCCGAGGCGGAGATGGAAGGCGTCACCGCCGACTCCGTGCTCGAGACGGTGCTGGCCACGGTCCCCGTCCCGCGCTGATGGTCCTGACGGGGCGGGCCGCGGCACTGGCGGCCATCGGCGCGGTCGTCGTGGCGGCAGCCGCGCCGTCGTGGGCCGGTGTGCTGACGGTGACGGGCTTCGTGCTGGCGCTGGCGCTGGCCGACGTCGTGCTGGCCGGCTCGCCGCGGGCGCTGCGGCTGTCGCGCGACGGCGACCGCACCGCCCGGCTCGGCACGTCGGCGACGGTGCGGCTGAGCGTCCGCAACGCCGGCCGGCGCCGGGTCCGCGGCGTGCTGCGCGACGCCTGGCCGCCGTCCGCCGGTGCCGTCGCCGACCGCGTCCACGTCGGCCTCCCCGCCGGCGAGCGGCGTCTGGTCGAGACGGTGCTGCAGCCCACCCGGCGCGGCGACCGGACCGCGGACCGGGTGACGGTGCGCAGCCTCGGGCCGCTCGGGCTGGCCGGGCGGCAAGGGTCGCACGCCGTCCCCTGGACCGTCCGGGTGCTGCCGCCGTTCCACGCCCGCCGGCACCTGCCGTCGCGGCTGGCCCGGCTGCGCGAGATCGACGGCCGCTCGGCGGTGCGGATCCGCGGCCAGGGCACGGAGTTCGACTCGCTGCGCGAGTACGTCCGCGGCGACGACGTCCGGTCCATCGACTGGCGGGCGACCGCCCGGCACGGCGGCGTCGTAGTGCGGACGTGGCGGCCCGAGCGCGACCGGCACGTGCTGATCGTCCTCGACACCGGCCGCACGTCCGCGGGCCGGGTCGGCGACGAGCCGCGGCTGGACGCCGCCATCGACACCGCCCTGCTGCTCGGCACGCTGGCCGCGCGCGCGGGCGACCGCGTCGATCTGCTCGCGTTCGACCGTCAGGTCCGCGCCGATGTCGGCCGGCTGGAGGCCACCGACGTGCTGCGCCGGATGGTCGGCGCGCTGGCGGTGCTGGAGCCGGAGCTGCTGGAGACCGACTACCGGCAGCTCACCGCCGAGATCCTGACCCGGGCCCGGCAGCACGCGCTGGTCGTCATCGTCACCGGGCTGGACTCCAGCGCCGTCGAGCTGGGGCTGCTGCCGGTCATCGGCCGGCTGACCCGGCGGCACACCGTCATGGTCGCGTCCGTGGCCGACCCGCGGCTGGCGGAGCTGGCGGCCGGCCGGGGCGACTCCGACGCCGTCTACGCCGCGGCCGCCGCCGAGCACGACCGCCTCGCCCGCGCCCAGCTGGCCGAGCTGCTCGCCCGCCGCGGCGCCCACGTCGTCGACCAGCCGCCCGCCGACCTCCCGCCCGCCGTCGCCGACGCCTACCTGGAGCTCAAGGCCGCCGGCCGCCTCTGACCCGACCCCGGGTCAGCCGGCGACGGGGAGGGTGTCGGCGCGGGCGGAGCGGTCGATGTCGCCGACCTCGCCGGCCAGCACCGCCCGCCGTCCGTACACCCAGACGTAGGCGAGGAACAGCACCTCCGCGAGCACGCCGATGGCGATGCGGCCCCACGTCGGCAGGCCGGACGGCGTCACGAAAGCCTCGATGACGCCGGAGACCAGCAGCACGCCGGCCAGCCCGAGCGCCATGCCGAGCGTCGCCCGGCCGGTCTCGGCCAGCGCCTCGCCGCGGCTGCGCGGACCAGGGTCGACGACCGTCCAGCCCAGCCGCAGGCCGGCGCCGGCCGCAACGAACACCGCGGTCAGCTCGAGCAGGCCGTGCGGGGTGATCAGGCCGAAGAACACGTCCAGCCGGCCGGCCGCGGCCATCAGCCCGGCCGACGCCGCGACGTTGACGGCGTTCGTCCAGAGCACGTAGACGACCGGGATGCCGAGGAAGACGCCGAGCGCAAGGCAGGCCGCCGCCACCCAGGCGTTGTTCACCCACACCCGCGCGGCGAACGAGCCGGCGGGGTTCTCCGAGTAGTAGTCCTCGAAGTCGTGCTCGACCAGCTGGCGGATCTCCTCGGGCGCGCCGATGGACGCCTGCACGCTCGGGTTGGCGGCCACCCACCAGGCGACGGCGACGGAGACGACGGCGAAAGCGAGGGCCGCGCCGATCCACCAACGCCGGTTGAGGTAGACCGCCGCCGGGAAGCCGACGGTGAGGAAGCGGACGACGTCGCGCCAGCCGGGGTCGTGGGCGCCGGCGATCGCCGTGCGCGCCCGGGCCACCAGCGCCGACAGCCGCCCGAGCAGGACGGGGTCGGGCGCGGCCGAGCGCAGCGTGGACAGGTGCGTGGACGCCGCCCGATACAGCGCGACCAGCTCGTCCGTCTCCGGACCGGTCAGCCTGCCGCGGCGGCGGACCAGCTGCTCGAGGCGGTCCCACTCGGCGCGGTGCGCGGCGACGAACGCGTCGAGGTCCACGTGGGCTCCCTTCCCGTCGTCGGCGCCCCGTGAGGCAGACTAACCACATGGCCGACCGCAGGGTCCCAGGCGGCGGCGAGTCCCACAAGGGAAAGGAAACCAGCCGGGTGAGCGACCTGGTGACCGGCGAGGCCGTCCCACTGGAGCTGCGGCTGGCCAAGCTGCCGTCGCGCGCGCTCGCCCTGCTGCTCGACGCGCTGATCCTCGCGGTCCTGGGTTTCGCGTTGCTGCTGCTGTTCAGCCAGGTGGCGCCGGGCGTCGACGAGGCGCTGGCGGCCGCGCTGGTCATCGGCGGGACGGTGTTCCTGCTGGTCGTCATCCCGACGACGGTCGAGACGCTGACGCGCGGCAAGTCGGTCGGCAAGGCGGCGGCCGGGTTGCGGGTGGTCCGCGACGACGGCGGCCCGATCCGGTTCCGGCACGCCCTCGTCCGCGCACTGGCCGGGGTGTTCGCCGACTTCGTGCTCACGCTCGGCGTCGGCGCGATGGTCTGCTCGCTGCTGAACTCGCGCGACAAGCGCATCGGCGACGTGCTGGCCGGCACCGTCGTCATCCGGGAGCGGATCCCGTCGACGGCCGCGCCGCCGCCCGTCCTCGACCCACGACTGGCCGGCTGGGCCGCGTCTCTGGAGCTGTCTCGGCTGCCGGACCGGCTCGCCATGGCCGCCCGGTCGCTGCTGGCCCGGGCACCGCAGCTGGCGCCGGAGGTGCGCACCCGGCTGGCCGTCGATCTCGCGAACGAGGTGGCCGCCGTGGTCAGCCCGCCGCCCCCGCCCGGCCTGCAGCCGTGGGACTACCTCGCGGCCGTGCTCGCCGAACGCCGCCGGCGCGACGCCCTCCGCTACGGCGGGCCGCCGCCGGTCCAGCCGCCGCCGGTCCAGCCGCCGTCGCCACAGCCGCCGCCCACCCAGCCGTCCGCGCAGCCGTCGCCGGCACCGTCCGAGCCCTCGGCCCCGTACCGCAACGACGGCGGCTTCGCCCCGCCGTCGTGACCGCCGGATACCGCCGGGTCGACGACGCGGGCCCGGCGCAGCCGGCCGCGATGCAGGAGCTGGCGGGGCGGTTGTGGAGCTGGTCACGTCGCTGGCACCCGGGCGAGCTGGCGTGGTTCTGGTGCGAGCACGGCCGCCCGGGCCCGGCCCACCGGCTCGCCCACTGGCGGCACGGCGACCGGGTGGTCGCGTGGGCGTGGGCGCGCGGGGGCCGGCTGGACCTGCAGCTCGACCCGGAGCATCTCGCGCTGACGGCGCGGATCGTGGCGTGGTCCGGCGACCGCTCGGTGACGGTGCTCGACGCCGAGACCGGGCTGATCGAAGAGCTGGGCCGGCATGGCTACCAGCGCCAGGACGATGGCGCGTTCTTCGTCCACCTGCGCCGCCCGCTGGCCGGCCTGCCGGACGCCGCACCGCTGCCGGACGGGTACACGCTGCGGCCGGTGTCCGGACCGGCCGACGCCGGGCTCCGGGCGGCCGTGCACCGGGCCGCGTTCTCGCTGCCGGGCCGTCCCGTCACGATGTCCGGCGCCGACTACCGCGGCGTCATGCGCACGCCGTCGTACCGGCCGGAGCTGGACTGGCTGGTCCTTGCCCCGGACGGCACGCCGGCGGCGTCCGCCCTGGCCTGGCTCGACGTCGCCAGCGGCGTCGCCGTGCTGGAGCCCGTCGGCACCGACCCTCGGCACCGTCGCCGGGGCCTGGCGGCGGCGGCGTCGCAGGCCGCGCTGCGGGCCGCCGCACGGCTGGGCGCGAAGCATGCCCGGGTGTGCGCCCGCGGCGACGACGACCGGCCGGCGGCGCGGGCGGCGTACGAGGCGATCGGCTTCCGGGCCTACGCCCGCAACGTCCGCCTCGTCCGCCGCGCGTGACGCGTCAGTACCGGTAGTGCTCGCTCTTGTACGGGCCCTCGACCGGGATGCCCAGGTAGGACGCCTGCCCCGGGGTCAGCTCGGTGAGCTTCACGCCGAGCGCGTCGAGGTGCAGCCGGGCCACCTTCTCGTCGAGGTGCTTGGGCAGCGTGTAGACGCCCAGCGGGTAGTCGGCGGCCTTCGTGAACAGCTCGATCTGCGCCAGCACCTGGTTGGTGAACGAGTTGGACATGACGAACGACGGGTGGCCGGTGGCGTTGCCCAGGTTCAGCAGCCGGCCCTCGGACAGCACGATGACGGTGTGACCGTCGGGGAACCGCCACTCGTGCACCTGCGGCTTGATCTCCGTGCGCACGATGCCCTCGACGGCGGCCAGCCCGGCCATGTCGATCTCGTTGTCGAAGTGGCCGATATTGCCGACGATGGCCTGGTGCTTGGCCCGGGCCAGGTGGTCGACGGTGATGACGTCGCGGTTGCCGGTGGCGGTGATGACGATGTCGGCCCGCTCGATGACGTCGTCGAGCGTCGTGACCTCGTAGCCGTCCATGGCGGCCTGCAGCGCGCAGATCGGGTCGATCTCGGTGACGACGACCCGGGCGCCCTGGCCGCGCAGCGACTCCGCGCAGCCCTTGCCGACGTCGCCGTAGCCGCAGACCACGGCCACCTTGCCGCCGATCAGGACGTCGGTGGCCCGGTTGATGCCGTCGATCAGCGAGTGCCGGCAGCCGTACTTGTTGTCGAACTTGCTCTTGGTGACGGAGTCGTTGACGTTGATGCCCGGGAACAGCAGGGCGCCGTCGCGCATCATCTCGTAGAGCCGGTGGACGCCGGTGGTGGTCTCTTCGGTGACGCCCTTGATCTCCTGAGCCAGTGCCGTCCAGCGGCTTTGGCTCTCGGCCAGTGAGCGCTTCAGCAGGCCCAGAACGACCCGCCACTCCTCCGGGTCGTCGTTGGCCGGCTCTGGGACGACGCCCGCCTTCTCGTACTCGACGCCCTTGTGCACCAGCAGCGTGGCGTCGCCGCCGTCGTCGAGGATCATGTTCGGGCCGCCGGAGCCAGAACCAGTGCCGGGCCACCGCAGAGCTTGCTCGGTGCACCACCAGTACTCCTCGAGCGTCTCGCCCTTCCAGGCGAACACCGGCACCCCGGCCGGCGCGTCGACAGTGCCGTTGGGCCCGACGGCGATCGCGGCGGCCGCGTGGTCCTGCGTCGAGAAGATGTTGCATGAGGCCCAGCGGACCTCCGCGCCAAGCGCGACCAGCGTCTCGATGAGCACGGCGGTCTGGACGGTCATGTGCAGCGAGCCGGTGATGCGGGCGCCGGTGAGCGGCTTGCTCTCGCCGTACTCGGCGCGCATGGCCATGAGGCCGGGCATCTCATGCTCGGCGAGGCGGATCTCGCGGCGGCCGAAGTCGGCCAGCGACAGGTCGGCGACCTTGAAGTCGAGGGACATGGAACGGTTCCTCTCACGGATGGCGGTCAGGGGTCGGACGTGGGCACGACGAGGCGGCACCGATCAGTCGTCCGACCCGGCGCGACCCGTCTGGGTCCGCGGCATCACCTGCGCCGGCATGGTCTCCTGCGAGTTTACGCTACGGTGCGGGCGTCGCGGCGCGGTCGATGTCGGGCTCGAGGAAGATGTGCGTCGCCTCCGGCAGCGCCGTCCGGATGCGTGCCTCGGCGGCGTTGATGGCGGCGGCGATCTGCTCGCCGGTCTGGTCGGTGCGGACGGCCAGCTTGGCCGCGACCAGCAGCTCCTCCGGACCGGTGTAGAGGGTGCGCAGGTGGATGACGCGGCCGATGTCGTCGCCGGCGGCGGCGGCGGAGAGGATCTTCTCGACGTTGTCCTCGGCCGCGCCCTCGCCGATGAGCAGGCTGGACATCTCGACGGCCAGGATCGCAGCGATCACGACCAGGAGCATGCCGATGGCCGCGGTGCCGGCGACGTCCCAGTAGGCGTTGTCGGTGAGCAGCGCCAGGCCGACGCCGATGAGCGCGAACACCAGGCCGAGCAGCGCGCCGATGTCCTCGAGCAGGATGACCGGCAGCTCCGGCGACTTGGCCCGGCGGACGAACTGCACCCACGACCGGCCCTGGCGCACGTGGTTGGACTCGATGATCGCGGTGCGCAGCGAGAACGACTCCATGATGATCGCGGCGACCAGCACGGCGATCGGCACCCACCACCACTGGCTCTCCAGCAGCTCGTTCGGGTGGCCGGCGTGCACCTCCTCGTACTTGTGGTACGCCTCGTACAGCGCGAACACGCCACCGAGGCTGAACAGCACGATCGACACGATGAACGCGAACACGTAGCGCACCCGGCCATAGCCGAACGGGTGCTCCGGCGTCGCCTTACGCCGCGCCCGCCGGCCGCCGACCAGCAGCAGCACCTGGTTGCCGGCGTCGGCGACGGAGTGCACCGCCTCGGCCAGCATCGACGAGGCCCCGGTCAGCGCGAACGCGATGAACTTGGTGATCGCGATGCCGGTGTTCGCCAGCAGGGCCGCAACGACCGCCTTGGTCCCACCTTCAGTGGCCATGGGTCAGGGTTTCCTTCGCTTCGGTACGTGCATGATCGAGGACTATCGTGCCTGGTCGAGCGCGGTGGTGAGGGTGAACGCCACGCCGTCGCCGGCGAGCGTCGCGTCCGGTTCGGCGGCGGGGACGAACGCGGCCCTGCCGCGCGCGAGCCTGACGCCGTCGACGGCCGCCGTCCCGTCGACGACGAGGACCAGCCGCGGCCCGGGCACCGGCACGGCGGCGTCGCCGGTGAGCCGCACCCGGCTGAGGCTGAGCTCGTCGATTCCGGGGACGGGGTACAGCTCCACGCCCGGGCCGGCCGGGACTGGGGTCACCGGCACGGCGCCGCCCGGCTGGTGGCGCAGGATTCGCAGCACCTCGGCGACGTCGACGTGCTTGGGCGTCAGCCCGGCGCGTAGCGTGTTGTCGGAGCTGGCCTGCGGCTCGACGGCGACGCCGGACAGGTAGGCGTGGGGGACGCCGGCCGGGACGAACACCGCCTCGCCGGGCGCCAGCACGTGGTGGCGCAGCAGCAGGGCCAGCAGCAGCCCGCGGTCGTGCGGATACACCTCGGCGAGCCGGTGCACCAGCCCGAACCGCGGGTCCGCACGCCGAGCCGACGCCTCCGCCGTCAGCGCCGTGACGATCTGCGCGGCCGTGCCGGCGTCGAGGGTGAGCCAGCGGCGGACCAGCCGCTCCAGTCCTTCACCGTCGCGCAGGACGGCGGCGGCGCCCACGAGGTCGGGGTGCTCGCTCTCTTCCAGCGACGCCGCGACCGCGGCCGGGTCGTCGAAGCCGACCAGCGCCTCGAACCGGGTGACGGCGACCGCCATCTCGGGCTTGTGGTTGCGGTCGTGGTACGAGCGGCGCGGGTCGTCGAGCGCGAGGCCGGCGGCGTCCTCGCCGGCGTACCCCTCGACGGCCTGCTCGATCGTCGGATGCACCTGGATCGACAGCGGCCGCTCGACGGCGAGCACCTTCAGCAGGAACGGCAGCCGCGGCCCGAACCGGCGCACGACGGCGTCGCCGAGCGTCCCGGCCGGGTCGGCCTCGATGACCTCGGCGAGGCTGCGCCCGTCGCCCGCCACCGTCGACGGCGATCCCGGATGCGCGCCGACCCACAGCTCCGCCTCCGGCTGCCCCGACGGTGCACGGCCGAGCAGTTCGGGGATGACGGTGGGCGAACCCCATGCATAGGAACGCACCGGGTTCTCGAGAAGCACGGCCACGAGCCGACAGCCTAATTGACCCCGCCTGACGCACAGCGACCGGTCACGCCGTGTCAGATATCCTGACGACATGACACATGCGACGATATCTGTCAACGAGCAGGGGCGTGTGCTCATCCCGGCACAGCTCCGGCAAGAGCTCGAGTTCCGTCCCGGCACTCCACTCGTGGCCTACGTCGAGGACGGCAGGCTCATCCTCGAAGAACGAGCTCATCTGGCGGCGCGGCTCCAACGCGAGGCGCTGGAGTCGCGTACGACGTCGGGCAGCGTGGTCGACGAGCTGATCGCCGACCGCCGCGCACAGGCAGCGGCGGAGCAGACGGACGAGGACCTCCCACCGGCAGCCGACCGGTGATCGTCCTCGACACGTCGGCACTTCTGGCGTACCTCTATGCCGAGACCGGCCACGAGTCCGTGCCACCGCTGCTCCACGAGGCCCATATGAGTGCGGTCAACTGGTCGGAGACCATGCAGAAGATCGCCTTCCACGGCGGAGATCCGGATCGGCAGGGTCCGTTGCTCATCGTTCTCGGCGTGACCGTCCAACCGTTGACCGAGGACGACGCCATACGAGCCGCCAAGCTGTACCCAGCGACCCGCTCAGCCGGACTCTCCCTCGGGGATCGCTGCTGCCTCGCCCTAGCAGGACGCCTCGGCGTGCCCGCGCTGACCGCCGATCGTGCGTGGTCCGGCCTGGACGCCGGCGCCGAGATCCGCCTGCTGCGCTGACCGTCAGGCCGGGCGGCCGAGGCCGAGCGCGAGGTAGGCGGCGGCGAACCGGCCGGTGGCCAGCAGCGCCGCGAACCGGCCGATGTCCGGGCCCTCGGTGGCCCGCACCTCCTGCACCCGCACCGATCCGCTCTCGGCGGCGGCGTCGAGGCGGGCGCGACCGGCGAGGGCGGCTGGGCTGTCGGCGCCGTCGTCGAGGATGACGAGGGCCGGGCGCAGCGCCGCCGAACCGCCGTCCTCGAAGGGGTCGGCGAACAGGTCGGGCTCCGGTGCGCCCTCGAGGATCGGCACGAGCTGGTCGGCCTCGCCGGACAGCACGGGCCGGCCGCTGGCCGAGCGCAGCGCCTCCGCGACCCGGCGGGCGGCGCGGGCGGCCAGCACCGACCCGCCCCAGACGACGGGGATGTCGTCGGCGATGGCGAGGGCCAGCTCCTTGGCCGGGTTGGCGTCGGCGGGGATGCTCGGGCCGCACCGCTTGGCGACGTCGTCGAGGGCGGCCGCGACCGGCTCGGCCTCGACCTGCGGGCCCAGACCCATGATGTGCAGCGCGTGCAGGACGGGGACGGCGAGCGCGGTCGGGTCGGCGCTGCCGGCCGGCAGGAACGTCGTCCCGCGGCCGGACGCCGCCTGCTGCAGCGGTGTGCCCTCGGGCGCCGCGACGAGCAGCGCGCAGCCGCGGCGGCGGGCCTCGGCGACGGCGGAGATCTCGTCGTCGCCGTGGCCGTCGCGGCAGACCACGACGACGAGGTCGAGCGGCCCGGCCCAGCCGGGCAGCCCGCTGTGCGGCCAGGCGACGAACGGGACCGGGCAGACCGATTCGAGCACGGCCCGGAACAGCCGGCCGTCGGGGCCGCCGGCGACGACCGCGCGCGGCCGGTCTCCCGGCGTGAGCGCGGCAAGGGCCTCGGCCGCCGCGCCGTCGGCACGGCGCACCTGGGCGCCCCAGCCGGCGATGTCGCGCAGGACCGGATCGATGACGCTCAACGCATTCGGGTCGTCGAGCGAGCCGTCGAAGAACACTGCTGGTGACTCTCTGGTTAGGAGCGGGTGCGGGCCTGGTCGGCCAGCAGCACGGGGATATCGTCGCGCACAGGGTAGGCCCGCGGGCAGCCGGTGCACAGCAGCTCGCCGGCGGCGTCGTCGGGCTCCAGTGCGCTGTGACACACCGGGCAGGCGATGACCTGCAGCAGCGTCGGATCGAGCCTCATGCGGCCCCCTCCCCCGTCCCGCGGACCACCCGCAGGACGTCGTCGCGCACCCGTTCCATGACGGCGCGGTCGGCGCCCTCGACGTTGAGCCGCAGCAGCGGCTCCGTGTTGGATGGGCGCAGGTTGAACCACCACATCGGCGTGCCGGTGAACTCGACGGTGAGGCCGTCGAGGCGGTCGGTGACGACGTCGGGCGCCTTGCCGAACGCCTCCTCGACCCGTGCGGTGACCGCTTCGGCGTCGTCGACGGTGCTGTTGATCTCGCCGGACGCGACGTACCGCTCGTACGGCGCCAGCAGGTGCGACAGCGGCCGGCCGGCGTCGTCGGCGCGGAGCGCGGCCAGCGTGTGCAGCGCGGCGAGCATGCCGGAGTCGGCCCGCCAGAAGTCGCGGAAGTAGAAGTGCCCGGAGTGCTCGCCGCCGAAGACGGCGCCGGTCTCGGCCATGGTCTGCTTGATCAGCGAGTGTCCGACGCGGGTGCGCACGGGGGTGCCGCCGTGCTCGGCGATGATCTCGGGCACCGCCTTCGAGGTGATGAGGTTGTGCACGACGCGCGCGCCCGGCGAGCGCTCCAGCTCGCGGACGGCGATCAGCGCGGTCAGTGCCGACGGCGACACCGGCTCGCCCCGCTCGTCGACGACGAAGCAGCGGTCGGCGTCGCCGTCGAAGGCGAGCCCGAGGTCGGCGCCGTGCTTGCGGACGGCCGCCTGCAGGTCGACGAGGTTGGCGGGGTCGATGGGGTTCGCCTCGTGGTTCGGAAACGTGCCGTCGAGCTCGAAGTACAACGGGACGACGGTCAGCCCGGGCAGGTCGAGGACCGTCGGCACCGTGTGCCCGGCCATGCCGTTGCCGGCGTCGACGACGACGGTGAGCGGCCGGCCGCCGTCGAGCGGGACGAGGCCGTGCAGGTGCGCCGCGTAGTCGTGCAAGGTGTCGCGGTGCTCGACCCGGCCGCGGGCCGCGACGGGCGAGTCGACGCCGTCGCCGATGAGCGCCTCGATCTCGGCGAGCCCGGTGGCGTAACCGACCGGCGCCGCCTCGGCGCGGCACAGCTTGATGCCGTTGTAGCGGGCCGGGTTGTGGCTGGCGGTGAACATCGCGCCGGGCAGGCCGAGCGCACCGCTGGCGTAGTACAGCTGGTCGGTGCTCGTCAGCCCGGCCATGACGACGTCGACGCCGGCCGCGGTGACGCCGTCGGCGAACGCCGCCGCCAGCCGCGGCGACGTCGGGCGCATGTCGTGCCCGACCACCAGCGCGCCGGTGCCGCCCGCCAGCACGTGCGCCGCGGCCCAGCCGATGGCCCGGGCGGTCTCGTCGTCGAGCTCGTCGGGCACCACGCCGCGGATGTCGTAGGCCTTGAGGATCGGGGCGAGGTCACGCACGGGGCGACCCTACCTTGCGGCGGCCGGCCAAGGGGCCACGCATAGGCGAGCTCCCGCTTCACCAGGCATGCATGCCTCGCAGAGCGGGAGTACGCCGGGTCGGTGGGGGCGGTTGTGCCGTCGTCGGTGCCCAGGCTCGGGCTTCATTGTCATCGCCCCGAAAGCGCCCTGAGGAACAGCCGGTGACGGCGCTCAGGCGTCGGGATCGGGCAGCGCGCGCAGGTGCCCGCGGCGGCGGCCGCCCTCGCCGGCGATCGGCGGCGCGGGGGCGGGCTCGGGCCGGCGACCGGCCTCGCGGACGGCGTCGGCGAGCGCGAGCAGGTCGTCGTTGCTGGGGCCGAGCGCGGCAGGGTCCGGCGCCAGCCGGATGACCTCCCAGCCGCGCGGCGCGACCAGCCGCTCGGAGTGCTCGGCGCAGAGGTCGTAACTGTGCGGCTCAGCATAGGTCGCGAGCGGGCCGAGCACGGCGGTGGAATCGGCGTAGACGTAGGTCAGCGTCGCCACAGCAGTCCGCGGACAGGCTGATCGAGAACAGCGACGCATCGGACTCACAGGGGAAGGCTAACGTCTGGGCGGTGTCGTCCGGGCACGGCACGCCAAACACGCGATTCCCCATTCCCTTGTGGGACTCGCCGCCGTCTGGGACCATGCGGTCGGCTTACGGGTACTGTGCTCAGAATGAGCCGCCGTGCGCCCGGTCCCGACACGCCGTCCGGGGTGACCCTGCCGCGGGTACGCCGTGACCGGCACGGGCGTGGCATGCGCGGGCCGCTGGCCCCGGCCGGCTCACCCCTGGCGGTGTCGCGGGCGCAGCGGTTCGACGACCTCGTCATCGCCGCCGTCGAGCGGCTCGACCGGCGCTGGCAGGACCAGCTGGCCAAGGTCGAGTTCGCCGTCGAGGACGTCCCCGCCCTGGACGACTGGGACCGCAGCTGGGTGCCGCTGGCCCGCGCCTATGCCGGCACCGGCGCTCTGCCGGCCCGGGTCGTCGTGTTCCGCCGCCCGGTCGAGACCCGCGCCACTGACCCCGCCAAGCTGCGCGCCCTGGTCGGCGACGTCGTCACCGAGCAGGTGGCCGAGCTGTTCGGCGTCGAGCCGGAAGAGATCGACCCCGCCTACGGCGGTCACGACCTCCCCTGACCCTCCGTTCCGTGATCACGGCCCCTCGCCGTGCTCACCCGCCGCCAGCGAAGATGAGGTCGGTCGCATCTGGTTCGCGCGAGTTCGCCGCGTTGGCCAGGGGTGGCGGTCGGCCAGGCGCCGGTTCGGGTGGACGTTGAGCGGTGCGGTGTCCACGTCGTGAGATTTGCCGGCGTTCTCGGGGCCATCATGAGGCTTCCCGACGCATCACCACGCCTGTAATCGTGTTGAGGCTCGGGTAATCCTGGTGATGTGTACCGAGCGCACGGTTCACCCAGCGCAGGGGCCGGCCGAGCCGAACATGATCACGGCCGTCAGGGGGACTCGGCCGGCTCGGGGACGTCTGGCAGCTCCCCGACCACCTCGGGCACGTTCACCTCGATCGTCGGCGAGATCAGCGGCATCAGGTCCAGCAGTGCGCCGTCGTCGTCGGTGGCGCTGATCTGCCGTGCCGCCACCACCGAGCCGGGCGCCTCCGGCACGACCACGACGGTCGCGTTCGGGACGTCGCCCGCGGGGGTCAGCGGCACCGGGACGGTCGCGCCGGCCGGCAGCTCCAGCGGCTGCTCCTCGGCGACGGTGCCGTCGGCGGCCAGCGTCTGCACGGTGACCCGTGCCGTCGTCGAGACGGCGGAGCTGATCAGCAGCGTGCTGGCGATGCCGGACGCCGAGCGGCTGAGCAGCGCCGGAGTCGGGCCAGTGAGCGGTTCCGAGGCGGATGTGTAGGCGACGTCGGGCTGGCCACCGTCCGTCGCCTGCACGACCCGGACGGACCCGGTGATCGGCTCGTCGCTCTGCAGCCGGATGCCGGCCGGGTCGGTGCCGGTGTCCAGCGGGATGTCGGCGACGGTGCCCGCGGTGACGGTGATGACGTCCTGGTCGACCGGGCTGTAGGCGCCGTCGGCGCCGAGGATCTGCAGCGACACGATCGCGTCTGTGTCGCCTGGCGCGACGATGCGCAGGCTGCGCTGGCCCGACCCCGGCACGCCCGGGATCCACAGGTCGCGACGCGGCGCGACCGCGGCCGGGACGTACGTCATGCCCTGGGGCGTGATCTCCTCGGTCTCGCGCACCTCGAGCGCGGCCGTCACCCGGCCCTGGCTGGACTGCACGTGCACGGCCGTGGTCACCGAGCCGGCCGCCAGTGCGTCCAGCAGCAGGATCCGCTGGCTGCGGGCCGGCACGCCGACGTCCTGTGTGCCGGGCGCGTCGATGACGCCGGCCTCGTCCCACAGCTCCACGTCGACGACGGCGGGCACGTCGGTCGGGTTGGACAGGACCAGCCGGCCACGCCGCCCCACCTCGGCCGAGGCGCCGACGAACCAGTGCTCGCGGCGGGGGGCGGTACAGGTCGCCGTGCTGATGCCGCGCAGGTCGACCTCCTGCAGGATCAGCGACTGCTCGGCCGCCAGCCCGGGCGCCAGCGCACCCTGACCGGTGACGGCGTACGACGTGCCGGCCGCGGTCTCGACCGGCGTGACCGTCGGGACGCCGCGGTCGGCGATGCTGACCAGCGGCTCGGTCGCGGCCTCCTCGGCGGGGTCGCCGGTGGCCTCGGGGTCCTCCGGGTCCGGCGGCAGTGCCAGCGCCTGGACGGTGATCGGCGGCTGCTCGCCGCCGGTCTCCTCGGCGACCTCGACGCCGGGCAGCGCCAGCACGCCGAGCTCGGCGCTGCCGGCCTCCTCGCCGTCGACGTACGGGCACACCAGCGATGACCGGACCACCGGCTCGCTGACCTCCGGATGGTCGTCGACGATCGAGTCGGGCGGGCCGATGAGCGTCGCACCGCCGACGACGACGGCCACCCCGGCGCCGGCCGCGAGACCGGCCCATCGTGCGCTGATCACTGCTCGTCCTCCTGCCGCCGGCCCTTCGCCCGCTTGCCCGCGGCCCGCTTACCGGGCGCGCGGCGGGTGCGGCCACCGGCGTCGGTGCCACTCGTCTCGGACGTCTCGTCGGCCGCCCGGCCGGCCCGGCGGCCCTGGTAGGCATCGGTGATCGATGCCCGGGGCGCGTCCTGGTCGACGCCGGCGCGGGCGAACGGGTCCCACTCGCCGACGGCGTGCGGCGGCTGCTCCGCCGGCTGTCGCGCCGGCTCGGCGAAGGCGGGATCGGTCAGCGGATCGACGGTCTCCGGGGCGACGGGCTCGGGTGCGCGCGCGGCTCGCTTCCGCGTGCCGCGTCCGCGCGGCGGCGGTTCGGGCGCGGGGTCGAAGAACCCGGTCGTGTCGGCGGCCGGCTCCGGCTCCCGGGCCGCCCGGCGGCGTGTCGCCGGCTCTGCCCGCGAACCGCCGCGCAGCCGCTCGCCGAGGCTGCGCTCGCCGGGCACCCAGGCCGGGCCGCCGGCGTCGGCGACCGTCGCGGGCTCGGGCTCCGACGTCGGCGCCGGCTGCGGCTCGGGGGTCGGTGCGGGCCGCGGCGACGGCGACGGCTCGGCGCCGCGCCCGGAGCCGCGGCGACGGCCGCCCCGGGCGGCCACCGGCGCGGCCTCGCCGGCACCCGCGCCCACCGGGACCGGGGCCAGCGGCAGCTGCGGCGAGGAGTCCTCCGGATCGAGATCGGCGGCGTCGTCGACGGCGCCGCGCTCGCGCCGGATGCCGGGCAGCGCCAGGACGACGGCGACCACGACCGCGCCGAGCTGGAACCAGAGCCAGAACGCGCGCCGGTTGCCCTCGTACTCGACGGTCAGCTCGCCGGCCTGCGTGGGCAGCGTGAACGCCTGCGCCCAGCCGCCGTACGTCGTCGGCTCCAGCTCAGTGCCGTTGAGGCGGGCCGTCCAGCCGGAGTCGGCCAGCTCGGACAACACGACCATGCGGCCCTCGGGGCCCTCGGGCAGGCTGCCGGCGGCGTCGACCTCCTCGCTGGGGATGGTGACGACCTCGGAGTTCTCGTCGGCCATCGGTGCGAGCTCACCGTCGTCGGCCGGCGGGGCGGCGATCCACACCCGCGCGACCGGCTGGTCGATCTGCCACATCGCCGCGCCCTCCGGCGCGCTGCTGCGGACGAGGCCGGGCACGGTGTCGAGGGTGTCGGCGAGGTCGGGGTCGTACGGCCGCGGCAGGTAGAGGTAGCGCACCGCGAACTCGGCCAGCCGGGCGCCGTCGGCACCGCCGCGGCCCGAGACGACATCGGCGACGACCTCGTCGAGCGGGCCGTACTCCTCCGGCGGCGGGCTGGTCTCGGCGTCGCCCAGCCGGGGGCCGGACTGGCGCAGCAGCGCGTAGGTGATGCGGCCGTCGTCGGCGCGGTTGAGCACCAGCGTGCGGACCCGCTCGGGACGGGCCGCCTCGTCGGCGACGTAGGCGGGCAGGATCGAGGGATCGCGGCGCTCGATCGGGTCGCCGGCGCCGCGCGCGACCCACCATCCCGCCGCCACGAGCGGCGCCAGGCCGGCCACTCCGGCGAGGATGACGGCGAGCGGCTGACGCCAGCCGAAGCTGGCCCGCGACAGCCGTTCCCGGGCGCCCTCGGCGCCGATCGCGGTGGCGGCCAGCAGGCCGCCGGCCACCAGGACCGTCGCGTACCCGGGCCAGCCGGCGACCGGGGTCTCCAGGGTCGGGCCGCTGACGGCCAGCCGCGACAGCACGATGCCCGCGACCAGCGCCACGCCCACGACCACCCAGGCGGTCGCGATGGCCAGCCGGCGGACGGGGCGGAACAGCGAGATCCAGGCGGCGGTCAGGAGGCCGGCGCCGAGCCAGATCGGGCCGCTGCCGGGGCCGCCGGGGTTCTGCAGGAGCACCGACCACGGCGCCAGCTCCGGGTCGGACAGCCCCGGCCCCGGCACGCCGGCCTCGGTGACCAGCAGCATCGGCCGGCTGATCAGGCTGCCGGTCCACGGGATCAGCACCACCGGCGTCACCGCCAGCAGGACGCCGAGCCGCAGCAGCGAGCGGCGGTCGCGGAACACCGTCGCGGCCGCCACGATCGCCAGCGCCAGCGCGATGATCCAGGCCAGCGGCACGAACGCGGAGATCACGGCGAGCAGCAGGCCGGCGCTCCACGCGGCCCGGCCCGGTCCCGGGCGGCCCGGCGTGCCGAGCGTGCGCATGACCGCGAGCACCAGCAGCGGCGTCAGCACGGTGGCGACGGCGGTGCCCAGCCGGCCGGCCGCGATGGCGCCGGTGACGGCGGGCAGCAGCGCGTAGCTGGCCGACACCCAGACGCGCAGCAGCTTCGTCTGCACCAGGCGACGGACCAGTAGGTACATCGTCAGGCCGGCCAGCGGCACCGAGCCGATCAGCAGCAGGTCGACGGCGAGCGAGGCGTTGCGGACCAGCGTGCCGGCCAGCGCGACGACGCCGAGGTACGGCGGTGTCGCCGACGGGCTGCCCAGCCCAGCGCCGTGCCACGACTCGGTGTAGACGGCCCAGAGGTCGCCGGCGGCCGCGGGCGCGGGCAGCAGCGCACCGCCGAACAGCCGGCCGGAGCCGATGAGGTCGCGCGCCGTCACCAGCGTGACCACGACCAGCACGGCCGTCATCAGCACGGCGGGGTGCAGCAGGAAGCGCAGGATCCACGCGTCGTCGCCGGCCGGCGCGTCGTCGTCGCCGCCGTCGGAGCTGACCGCGCGCCGTCCGCCGGAGACGTCGTGGCCCGCGCCGCCGCCCGACCCGGTGAGCATGCCCAGGACGTTCTCGCCGGCGTGCCGCAGCTGCTGCCCACGCGGCGGGAACAGCGAGCGCAGCTGCGACGGCGCCTTGCGGCGGGTCCGCCGGCGTCGCGCCCGGGCCCGGATCAGCACGTCGGGGCGTCCGATGACCGACAGCAGCGCCACCAGTTCCTCGCCGGCCAGCGCCGGCTGCTTGCCGACGAGGAAGGTCAAGGACCGGCCGAGGCCCATCACCAACACGCGGAGCAGCACGAACAGCAGCGACCGGGCCGGTGTGTTGGCCAGCAGGACGTAGAGGGCGTTGCGGCGGTCGGCCAGGTGCGGCCGGTCGCGGGTGGCGCCCAGCCGGCGCCGTCCGTGCGCGGCCGCCTCGGCGTGGTAGACGACCGCCTCGGGGCAGACGACGACCGGGTAGCCGGCCTCGTTGGCGCGCCAGCCGAGGTCGAGGTCGTCGCGGAAGATGGTGAGCCGCGGGTCGAATCCGCCCAGCTCGTCCCAGACGTCGCGGCGGATCAGCATGCCCGCGCTGCCGACGGCGAGGACGTTCTTCGTGGTGTCGTGCTGGCCCTGGTCGTACTCGCGGCGGTCCAGGCCGGTGTGCCGGCGGCCGCCGCCGGTGACCGTCAGGCCGATCTCCAGCAGCTGCCGGCCCTCACGCCAGTCCAGCACCTTCGGCCCGATGATGCCGGCGTCGGGGCGGCGGATCGCGGTCTCGAGCAGCCGGGCCAGCGCGTCCGGCGCCGGGGCGCTGTCGTCGTGCAGCACCCAGATCCAGCGGGTCTGGTCGGACCGGCGCAGGCCGCCGCTCCCCTGCATGGCATGCGCCATCTCGTCGCCGGCGGCGACACCGGCCGCGACGGCCGCGCCGAACCCCGTCGAGCGGGGCATCGACACCACCGAGGGCGCGCCGAGGGTGGACGTCAGGACCTGCTCGGTCTCGTCGCGGCTGCCGGTGTCGACGGCGACGATGCGCTCGGGCATGCGGCGCAGCGCCGCCACCGCCTCGAGCGTGCGGTGGACGAACCGGCTGCCGTCGTGCGCGACGATGACGGCCGTCACGTCGTGCGTGAGCAGCGCCGTGGGGTCGACCGGCTCAGGTTCGCCGACGTCACCGGCGAACGCGTCAAGGGCGGCATCCGCGCCGATGCCCGGGTCGGAATAGACGCTGGGCGTCGTGCTGCCGTTGTCGATTGCGGTCAAGGGGTCCGGTGCCATGCCTCGTCGTCGTTCCAGCGGTCGGTCTGCGAGCACACGAGAGCTGGCGGCCCCGGCCGAAGCGTGCCTCGGCCGGGCAACCCCGTGCGCCAGCCGCCAACCTTACGCGCTGAACCTGAGAACGGCAGAGTTCAGCTCGACGGCGACCGGCCGGGCGACCGTCAAACCGCCCGTTTCTTGAGCTTCCGCCGTTCCCGCTCGGACAGCCCGCCCCAGATGCCGAACCGCTCGTCGTGCGCCAGTGCGTACTCCAGGCATTCCGCCTGGACCTCGCAGCCGAGGCACACTCGCTTGGCCTCTCGGGTGGACCCGCCCTTCTCAGGGAAGAACGCCTCCGGATCAGTCTGGGCGCACAGCGCCCGCTCTTGCCAACTCATCTCTTCGGCTTCGCCCCAGAGCAGGTCAATCTCGTCCCACTCGGTCATGGCTCGCCTCCTTCGACCTGGTTCTCCGGCTCAGAGCCGGCCCCCGAAGCGGTCTCGCGGTGGTCGAAGCCGCGAGTCCACTGAACGACACGTTCGAAATTACATGAATGCAATACGTGCGCGTCAAGCGGAACCGTGCTAAAGATCTCCGTTTCGTTCGCCGGCGCTCCGCCGTGGCGCACGACCCGACCCGCCCGCTGACGCTTCGTCGCGACAGCCATGGGGCGGGTCGAGGCGGGAGCATAAGCGGTTGGCCGCGCAGCACGCCAGACGGCCGATCATCCGATGCGGCCCGGCGGCTGGCCGACCCATCACCACGATTGCCCGAGCGTCGACACGATTGCAGGCGTAGTGATGCTCCAGAAAACGTTGTGACGTGCCCCGGATCGCGGCGGAACGCGTCTCGCGGACCGGGCGCGGACCGGCCGGGCGGATGGCACGGGGTACGGTCGTGGCTGTGCTGAGGATCACCGCTCTGGCCGGCGGAATCGGGGGCTCCAGGTTCCTGCGGGGGCTGCTGCGGGCCGTGCCGGACGCCGAGGTCACCGTCATCGGGAACACCGCCGACGACATCACACTGCACGGGCTGCACGTGAGCCCCGACCTCGACACCGTCATGTACACGCTCGGCGACGGCATCGAGGAGTCACAGGGCTGGGGCCGATCCGGCGAGACGTTCGCCGTCGCGGAGGAGCTGGCCGCGTACGGCGCCGAGGCGCAATGGTTCACACTCGGCGACCGCGACCTCGCCACCCACCTTCTCCGCACCCAGATGCTGGGCGCCGGCTATCCGCTGTCCGCCGTCACCGAGGCCCTGTGCGACCGCTGGCGGCCGGGCGTCCGGCTGCTGCCGATGACCGACGACCGGGTCGAGACGCACGTGGTCGTGCCGGCCGACGGCGATGGCGACGGCCCGGCGGAGAAGGCGATCCATTTCCAAGAGTGGTGGGTCCGGCTGCACGCCGAGGTCCCCGCCCGGCGGATCGTGCTCGTCGGCGCCGACCAGGCCGTGCCGGCGCCGGGCGTCCTCGACGCGATCTCCGCGGCCGACGTGATCTTGCTGCCGCCTTCGAACCCGGTCGTGAGCATCGGCCCGATCCTCGCCGTGCCGGATGTGCGCGACGCGGTCAAGGCAGCCGCTGCGCCCGTGGTCGGGCTCTCACCGATCATCGGGGGTTCACCTGTTCGAGGTATGGCCGACGCCGCGCTGAAGGCGATCGGGGTCCCGACGACGGCGGCCGGAGTGGCCGAGCTGTTCGCCGACCTGCTGGACGGCTGGCTGGTCGACACCGTCGACGCGGACGCCGTCCAGCAGATCGAGGCGGCCGGCGTGCGCTGCATCGCCGTCCCGCTGTGGATGACCGACCCGGACGCGGCCGCCGCCATGTCGCGCGCGGCGCTGGATCTCGCCGAGGAGGTGCGGGCCCGGTGAGCGCTCGCTACGAGGCGTTCGGGGTGCCCGGGATCCCGGAGATCCGGCCGGGCGACGACCTGGTCGAGATCCTGGCGACGGCGCTCGAGGCGGCCCCACCCGGCGACGATGCCGCGCCCGGCGGCGTGCTGCGTGACGGAGACATCGTCATCGTCACGAGCAAGATCGTCAGCAAGGCCGAGGGCCGCGTCCGGACCGGCATCGACCGCGACGAGGCCATCGACGCCGAGGCGGTCCGGACCATCTCGGAGTGGACGACGCCGCGCGGGCGGACCCGCATCGTCGAGACCCGGCACGGCTTCGTCATGGCCGCCGCCGGTGTCGACGCGTCGAACGTCGAGCTCGGGTCGGTCGTGCTGCTGCCCATGGACCCCGACGGGTCCGCGCGGGCGCTGCGCGACGGGCTGGCCAAGCGGTTCGGCGCGCGGATCGGCGTCGTGATCACCGACACCGCGGGCCGGGTCTGGCGCAACGGCGTCACCGACTTCGCCGTCGGCTCGGCCGGCATCCGCGCCATCGACGACCTGCGCGGCAGCACCGACGCCTACGGCAACGACCTCGGCGTCACCGTCGTCGCGCTGGCCGACGAGCTGGCGGCGGCCTCGGAGCTGGTCCGCGCCAAGCTGTCCGGCGTACCTGGAGCCGTCGTGCGCGGGCTGCCGCACCTGCTGCTGGGGCCGGACGAGGACGACCCCGGCGTCGCGGCGCTGATCCGGCCGAGCGCCGAGGACCGCTTCCGGCTCGGCACCCCCGAGGCGATGCGCGCCGCCGTCCAGGCCCGGCGGACGGCGCTGTCGTTCACGCCGGCGCCGGTCGACCCCGGCGTGGTCCGGCAGGCCGTGGCGGCCGCGTTCTCCGCGCCGTGGCCGATCGACACGCCGCCCTGGCGGTTCGTGCTGCTGGAGTCAGACGGGGCCCGGCGGCGGCTGGCCTCGGCGCTGGACGGGGCCGGGCTGCTGGGCACGGCGCCGTACGTCGTCGTGCCCTGCCTCGTCAACGGCTCCGACGCGCTGCTCGGCCTGGGCGCGGCGGTCGAGAACCTGCTGATCGCGCTCGGCACCGAGCGTCTCGCGTCGGCCTGGCTCTTCCCCGACCCCGCCCTCTCGGCGGCGACAGCCGCGCTGGACCTCCCGGTCGGCTGGACACCGATCGGCGCGGTCGCCATCGGTCACGCCGCCGAACCGGCCGCCGACCACCCGCCCGTCGACGTCGCCACCGTCACCGTCACGCTGTGAGGCACCGGCCGCCTGGTACGCGGCCTGCGCTGACGACCGTCACATGTGGCGGAAGTCGCGCACAGGGGCGCGCGGGCCGCGCCGGGGCGGGGTGGCGCCGGCTCGCAGCAGCAGGACGCAGGCGCGATGACGGTGGCCGCGGTACGGCTCGAGCAGCTCCAGCATCAGCTCGTCGGACCCCCGCCGCGACCCCGTCAGCGCGTAGGCGACGGCGTGCGGGAGGCCGTAGTCGCCGACGGAGACGGCGTCGGCGTCGCCGAGGACGCGCTGGCGGACCTCGGCCGACGTCCAGACGCCGATGCCGGGGATGGCTCGCAGCCGCTTGTCTGCCTCGTCGGACGCCAGGCCGGCGATCTCCTCGAGCCGCGCCACGTGCCGGCCGGCGGTGACGAGCGTGCGCGAACGCTGCGGCCCGACGCCGGCGCGGTGGTACTCCCACGACGGGATGCGGGCCCAGGCATCGGCCGGCGGGACGACGCGCATGCGGTCGGGCGCGGGGCCGGGCGCCGGATCGCCGAACCTGCGCAGCAGCCGCATCCAGCCGCGGTACGCCTCGGTGCCGGTGACCTTCTGCTCCAGGATGGCCGGCACCAGCGCCTCCATGACCAGCCCGGTGCGCCCGATCAGCGTGCCCGGGAATCGGCTGAACGCGTCGGCCAGCACCGGGTGCTGCGGCCGGAAGTCGTCGGGGTCGTCGGCGTCGCCGAGCCAGAGCGGGACGGCGTCGAGCGCGGCCTCGGCGCCGCGACCCCACGCCCTCGCCGTGACCTCGCCGCGCGCGGCCGCCACGCACACCGTCGCCGGCTCGCCACCGGGCCGGCAGGTGCGCCACACGCGCCCGCGGGCGTCGACCTGGAACGCGGGGTCGTACGGGCCGCGCTGGTGCGCCGCGAGCGTCGCCCGGACGTCGACCGGGCGCCGCGGCCGCCACGTCCGCTCCATCACGCCACCCAGTCAAGCATGCTGCGCTGACAACCCCAACGACGCAGGTCGGCGCCGGTCTGCTGCTCAGACG
This sequence comes from Jiangella aurantiaca, assembly GCF_004349105.1. Taxonomy (GTDB): domain Bacteria; phylum Actinomycetota; class Actinomycetes; order Jiangellales; family Jiangellaceae; genus Jiangella; species Jiangella aurantiaca. The sequence continues at coordinate 147,638 of NZ_SMLB01000001.1, read as the reverse complement.
GGCGGCGGGCGGTCGCCGTAGGCTGTGCGCATGAGTGAGACCCCGGCAGAGCTGCTGCGCACCGCCGTCCGGCACGACGGTGCGCGGCCGTTCCTCACGTTCTACGACGACGCCACCGCCGAGCGCGTCGAGCTGTCCACCACAACGTTCGACAACTGGGTCGCCAAGACCGCCGGGTTCCTCACCGGCGGGCTGGGCGCCGAGCCCGGCGAACGGGTCGCGCTGCGGTTGCCGGCGCACTGGCAGGCCCTGGCGTGGGCGGCCGCCTGCTGGTCCGCCGGCGTCTGCGTGGTGCTGGGCGACGATGACGACGTCCAGGTCGCGGTCGCCGGCCCGGCCGCCGTCGCCTCGGCGGCGGGCGGCGCGCCGGAGGTGGTCGGGCTGGCGCTGCGGCCGCTGGGCGGCCGGTTCACCGAGCCGCTGCCGCCCGGCGTCACCGACTACGCCGTCGAGGTACCCGGCTATCCCGACCACTTCGTGCCGCTCTCCCCGCCCGACGACGCCGAGCCGGCGCTCGAGCGGGGCGGCGTCGTGCACACGCTCGGCGGCCTGGCCGACCACGCCCGGCAGCGTGCCGAGCAGCTGGGCGCCGGCCCGGGCGGCCGGCTGCTGGTCGCCACCGACGACCTCGGCACGGCACTGGTCGACGCCCTGCTGGTGCCGCTGGTGGTGGGCGGGTCGGCGGTGCTGGTCCGGCACGAGGACCCGGCCGGCCGGGCCGCCCGGGTCGACGCCGAACGGGTGACGGCGGCCGTCGCCTGAGCCGCGGCCGGCCGCCGCCACCCCCGCCGTCTCAGTCGGCCGACGGCCGCGCCTGGGCGGCCCGCGCGCGCACTTCGGCCCACTGCCGATCACTGAGCGCAGGAGCGGCCGTCGACCGTGGTCGGGTTCTCGGGTTCCATCACGGGAATCTCCAGAAGAGCCCGGGCTGAAGTGGAGCGATGAGGCGCTTCTGCTGCTTCCATGGGTCCTTCTCACCGGTGGTTCGCCCGTGGTGGATGACGACGATCGGGGCGTCGCGGGTGGGTTGTTCGGCGTCGTCGGTGGACCGGCGCGTTCGCGATGGTTCGCGGCGTTGGCCAGGCGGTTCGTGGCGCTCGCCGTCCCCCTGCTGCCCGATTGTCTTGGCCGCGTGAGATTTCGCCGCGTTTGGCGGGCCATCATGAGGTTTTCTGGAGCATCACTACGCCTGCAATCGTGGTGAGGCTGCAGAAATCCTGGTGATGTAGGCGATCCTTGATGATCATGGCTGTCCACAGGCGGCAGGTGTGCACGCCACGGCACCTCCAGGTGTGCCCAGACTCGCCCCGTCCCCCTGATAGCTGCCCGTTCTTAGCCGCGTGCCCGCGGGTCAAGTCCGCATCCGTCGTCGCGAAGCGACCCGGTAGCGGACTTGAGGCGGGCGGTCGCGGCAAGAGAATGGAACGGCGAACGGTCCGAACCGGCCCACGGAAGCAGCAGAAGAGCCAGCGATGAACACGGCCGTGTACCCACGAAGATGCCCGAAGCGGGCGTGAGGTCGCCCGCCGCCACCGCCGGAATCGGCACCAGCCCGCGGGTGTGGCACGATCTGGAACCATGCCCGCTCCAGGCACCCGCACTGTCGACGTCCTCGACGTCTCGGACCTCCGCTTCCCCGGCGGCACCTCGCACAGCATCGCCGAGGAGATCACGGCGCAGGCCCGGGCCGGCTACACGACCGGGCTGATCAGCCTCAACGGGCCGTTGGTCGCCAAGGTGTCGCCGGTGAACCGGCTGATCCGCCGGGCCGTCGAGGCCGGCCGGGCACACCTGCTGGTCGGCCGGGCGCCGGTGCGGGCGAAGGTGGTCGTGGTCCGCCACCCGGCGGTCCTGCAGCACGCCGCGGAGCAACTGCCGCCGGTCGAGGCGGACCACGTCGTCATCGTCGCCAACGCCGCGCCGTACGACATCGACGGGCACGAGCACTACCGGCCCGAGGCGGTGCACGAGATCGCGAAGCACCGGTTCGGCCGCGAGCCGCTGTGGGCGCCGATCGGCCCGCTGGTGCGACAGGCCATCGCCGGCCGGGTACCGGCGCACACGCTGGCCGAGACCGACTGGGTCAACATCATCGATGTCGACGCCTGGGCGGTCGACCGGCCGGCCGGCACGGGCCCGCGCAGCACCCGCCCCGTCATCGGGCGGCACAGCCGCTCGTCGCCGCAGAAGTGGCCCGCCGACGCCGCCACCCTGCGCGCCGTCTACCCCGTCGACGGGTCGTGGACGGTGCGCGTGCTGGGCGGCGCCGGGCCGGTGGAGCACCTGCTCGGCGACCTGCCGGAGAGCTGGGAGGTGTTCGAGTTCGGCGCGATGCCGCCGCGCGACTTCCTCGCCTCCCTCGACTTCTTCGTCTACTTCCACAACCCGCGCTGGGTCGAGGCGTTCGGCCGGACCATCCTCGAGGCGCTGGCCACCGGCGTCCCGGCGATCCTGCCGCCGCACTTCGAACCGGTCTTCGGCGACGCCGCCGTCTACGCCGAGCCGCACGACCTCCGCCGCGTCGTCGAGGCCCTGTACGCCGACCGCGCCGCCTATGACGCCCAGGTCGAACGGGCCCGGCGTACCGCGCGGGAGCGGTACGGCCACGAGGCGCACGTCGCCCGGCTGGAGCGGCTCATCGGCGCGCCCAGCGCGACGCCGTCGCCGTCCGCTCCGCCCTCCGCCGGCCCGGCGCGGGCGAGCACCGAGCGGCCGCCGCGGGCGCTGTTCGTCAGCAGCAACGGCGCCGGCATGGGCCACCTCACCCGGCTGCTGGCGTACGCGCAGCGGTGCGCGCCAACGGTCGAGCCGCACTTCTTCTCGCTGTCGCAGGCTGCGCCGGTGGTCGGGCGGTTCGGGCACCCGTACGAGTACGTGCCGTCGGCGTCCGCGACCGGCCTGGAGCCGGCCCGCTGGCACGCGTACTTCGCCGCCCGGCTGTCGGCCACCATCGAGCGGATACACCCGGCGGTCGTCGTCTTCGACGGCACCTGGCCGTACGAGGGGCTCGGGCTGGTCCGCAAGGCGTACCCGGGCATCGGCTGGGTCTGGTCGCGACGGGGCATGTGGCGGGCAGGCATGAACCGCGAGCAGCTGGCGAAGTCGACCTGGTTCGACCTCGTCATCGAGCCGGGCGAGTTCGCCGCGCCGGCCGACCAGGGCGTCACGGCCCAGGCCCAGGCGACCCGCGTCGGCCCGGTCACGCTGCTGGACCGCGACGACCTCGACACCCGCGCCGAGGCCCGCGCGTTCCTCGGCCTCGACCCGTCGGTGCCCTTGGCGCTGGTCTCGCTCGGCGCGGGCAACATCAACGACACCAGCGGCGACCTCGGCGCCGTCGTGGCCGCGCTGCGCGACCTCGGCGTCGAGGTGTGCGTGACGCAGCCCGAGATCGCGGCCGGCCAGGGCCGTCTCGACGACGTGCACGTGGTGCGCGACTTCCCACTGTCGCGCCGCTACCGCGCGTTCGACCTCGCCGTCAGCGCCACCGGCTACAACAGCTTCCACGAGCTGCTCCGCTTCGGCGTCCCCACGCTGTTCGTGCCGAACCGCTCCACCGCGCTGGACGACCAGGAGGCGCGGTCCCGCTACGCGGCCGCGCAGGGCTGGGCGCACACGCTCGAGGTCGTCACCGTCGACCAGGCGACGCCGCTGCTGGCCGACCTGCTGGAGCGGGGCGAGCCGATGGTGAAGCACGTCTCCGACGCCGACCCCGGCAACGGCGCCGTGGAGGCCGCCCGCATCCTCACCGGTCTCGCCGTCGAAGGACAGGACTGACCATGGCCGACCGCCGCAAGCCGCGCCGCGTCATGCGCCACGTACGACGCATCCCCGGCTACCGCTACGCCCGGCGCACCGTCGTGCCGCGCATCCGCGACAGCGCCACCGCCCGCGCCGTCGTGCACCGGCTGTTCGCCGTCGACTCCAAACAGCACACACCGCTCGACGTCACCGCCGGCCGGCTGCTGGCCGGCGTCGGCACGGAGCGGCTACCGGTCGTCGTCGTGCTGCTCCTCGGCCTGCCGGCGGAGCGGGTGCGGTCGGTCGTCGACGAGGTGGCCGAGCTGCAGGTGCTCACCGCCGGCTTCCGGCCGGTGATCGTCATGGACGTGCCCGAGCTCGCCGCGGCGCGCACCTACGGCTACCCGGCGGAGCTGCTGCTGCCGGCCGACGACTGGCGGCACGAGACGCAGTCCTGGGACGACTACGTGCGCACGACGCTGGGAACCGTCTTCGCGACGTACCGCAGCACCGCCTCGGTGGTCGTGGGCCTGGACGGCCTCGGCCGGACCGAGCGGCTGCTGCTGGCCTCGCTCGCCCCGCGGGCCTGAGCGGTGGCGTCCGATGGTCAGCGCATCTGCAGGTCGTACCGCATCGCCCTCGCGGTGCCTTCGGGGACCGTGGGGTCGAGCGTGGCGATCTTCTCCTCGACGTCGCCGACCAGCCCGTTCAGCGCGGTCTTGACCGGCTGGGCGTTGGGCGCCAGGTAGTCGTCATGGAGCTGCCGGGCCTTGCTGCCGGTCCATGCCGGTCCGTCGCCGATGGCCTGCGTCGGCGCGTCCATGTTCGGGGTGTCCTCGACGGCGTTGGAGGTACGGGTCTTCAGACCCTCCATCGCGGAGATGAACGGGTTGGGCACTTCGTCGCTCATCACTACCTACTTATGGTTCGGTCACGGTTTCAGTGAGGCTAGCATGGCGGCTGCGAACGCCCGACCGACGCCGACGATGGGATGAATACGTGCGGACCAGCAGAGCGGTCATCGGAGTCATCATCGCCCTGGCCACCCTGACCGCGTGTTCGTCGGACGACGACGGCGTCGAGGTCCGGCTGCTGGCGGGCGGTGGCGACCAGCCCGACGGGACCGGCGCCGACGCCGCGCTCCCGTTCTCGATCGTCCGCCTCACCTCCGACGGCGACGGCACCCTGTGGGGCGTCACCGGCTCCGACGTCCTCGTCGAGGTGGACTCCGAGGGGACGGTGCGCTCCACCCAGCTGCAGCTGGACAGCGGCGCGGTGCAGGAGATCGCCGCGGCGCCCGACGGCACGGTGTACGTGCTGCTCGACCAGGCCGGGCAGGATGACGGCGAGGCCGTCGTGCTCGAGCTCGTCGACGGGGAGCTGCAGCCCGCGGTCGGCGTGCCGGCCGGCGACAGCGGCGGCGAATCCGGTCCGGAGACGCCCGACGGCGAGCCGGCCAGCGAGGCCGAGCTCGGCTACGTCGGCGACATCGCGATCGACTCCGAGGGCCGGCTGCTGTTCACCGAGCGGGTCGATCCGGCCGGGCCGGACGCCGGCTACCTGCTGCGCCGCGTCGACGGCGACGGCTCGCTGACCACGGTCGCCGGGCAGCCGAACCCCGACGCCGACGACGACACCACCGACGACGAGACCGCCGCGGCGTACTTCCCCGACGGCACCGACACCGCCGAGCTGCTGCTGTTCACCCAGACGGCGATCGCCGCCGGCCCCGGCGAGCAGGTGGTGGTCCAGACGCCGCAGAGCGTCTACACGATCGACGACGGCAGCGCCACGGTGGTGCTGGGCTCGCCCGACGGCTCGGTGCCCCCGGCGACCGAGGACGGGCCGTTCAGCGAGTCCGTCGGCGCGCTGAGTGTCTCGTATCGGCCGGGAGTCCCGCTGCTCACGCTCGCCGTCAACGCCGACGGCGGCATCCTCGCCGGCACCGGCCCGATCGACGGCTGGGACGAGAACGCCTACGCTTGGCGGGTCGCGGACGGCAGCGACGCCGCGCAGGCGATCGCCGACGCCGCGGCCGGCAACGAGCAGACTGCGATCCCCACCCTGTATGTGAGCCCGGGCGGCGAGGCGTCGGTCGCGGCGGTGTTCGGCGGCCCGGCGACCTGGCTGGACGACGACACCATCGCCGTCGGCGCCTCCGGCGAGGACGCCGACATCATCGTCCTCGTCGACGTGCCGGACTGAGCCGGCGTGCGGCCGCGCGGTCGTGCGGCGCCGGTTCGCCCGGCGCCGCACTGCGGGTGATCAGCGTGGCGTGGTGAAGATGCCCGGCTTGTTCTCACCCAGGTAGACCTGCATGGCCGGGTCCTGCAGCCACTGGTTGAACGCGTGCAGCGCGTTCGGGTCGTCCCAAGGGAAGTCCGGGTTCTGGTTCCCCTTGTCGTCGTACGGCGGGATGATCGTGTCGCCGTCGGTGAAGTCGCCGCCGTACAGCTCCTCGTAGAAGTGCGGGTCGGCCTCCCACGTGACGTCGCCGTCGTTGTACGTGGGGAACGGCCGGCCGTCGCCGTTGATCGCGTTGAACTCGGCCACGGCGGTGGCGACCCACGTGTGGTGGGTGCCGTGGAAGCTGTAGTCGAGCTCAGGCGGGCCCTCGCCCTGCGTCGCGCCGACGATGGCCGACGTGATGGTGTTCTTGAGCGCGCCGATGAACTGTTCCTTGCCCATGTCGATGATGGCCTGCGGGTCCGGCGGGATCAGGTTGAACCCGGCGTCGACCAGCGACCCGATGAACGCCTCGCGGGCCGCCTCGTCGGCCTCGATCTCGCCCAGCACGGTCTCCCACGACTCGGAGAACATGCCGGCCATGTTCAGCGCCATCATGTCGTCCCAGTAGTGCTCGTTGCCGTTTCGGGAGCCGGCGGCGGAGTCGATGTAGTCGTGGTACCAGGTGCTCATCATCTCGTGCAGGCGGGCCGCGCACTCGGGGTTGCGCATGCCCTCGGTGACGAACTTCTGCCAGGCATCGGCGTTGACCTCGATGCCGTCGCGGTCCGGGTTGTCACTGACGCCGGCCGGCTGGGACATGCTGTAGGCGAGGTCGTCCCAGTACTCCTCGGTGATGTCGGTGAACACCACCCGGTAGGCGTCGAAGAACGGGAACGGCTCCTCCAGCGTGCCGACCTTCTCGATCACGAAGGCGGCGTTCTGCTCGGCGAGGTTGGCCTGGTTCTCGTCGTTCAGCCCCAGCCGCGCGTAGATGGCGCGGGAGTCGATGGTCGCTGAGTGCAGGAACGCGGCGAACGCGGCCTGGAAGTCCTCCTCGCTGGTCACCGGGCCGATGACCTGCATCTGCTCCCAGACGTCGTCGCGGTGCTCGGCCATGTACTCCGCGCTGGCCCGAGGGTTGCGCGCCAGGCCGTTGTAGACCGCCGCCCAGTCCCGCACCGTGCCGATGGTGTCCTGATCGCCGTGCAACGCGGCCTCGGAGAACGCCACGAGCGAGCCGTGGTCCCAGCTGCCGTGCTGGGTGAGCGCGCTGATGCGGTCGACGATGCGGATGCCGTCGGGGTGCAGGCCCTTGTCGAGCAGCGCCTGGTTGATGCCGCCGATGAACTCCGCGTTGTAATCGATGCGGAAGCTGGCCGTCGCGAACACGGTGGCCACCGCCAGCTGCGGCTCGGGGTTGGCTTCGTCGCCGTACGCGGTGGCCTGGTTGTCCGCGTCGATGAGCAGGAAGCCGCGCGACTCCGGGCTGAGGTTGTTGATGAACGCCTCGGCGAAGTCGGGGTCATGGCCGTACCGCTCGAGCTGCTCGTAGACCTCCGGCGGGACCTCGCCGTCGCCGTTGTTGACCTGTTCGGCGAGCTCGCGGCCGGCGTTCTGGGCGTCCTCGACGGAGTCGAAGTCGTCGTTGAGGATGTCAGTGCCCTGCACCGTCAGGACGCCGTCGCCGGCCCAGCCGTTGGTCTGCTGCTGGGCCAGCAACTGCACGGCCAGGCTGTGCCGGCGGCGCATGTCGGGCATGATGCTCTCGAGGTCGCTCTTCGCCTCGAGCAGCTTGTTGAGGTTGGACTTGTCGACGCCGAAGTAGCCGAAGTCGGACTCCAGGCCGCTGATGTGGTCGGTCAGCCCGGTCAGCGTCGCCCCGAGGTCGTCGACCGCCTGACCCAGCGCGTCGACGTCGATGGACGTGTACTCGCCGCCGCCCTCGTCTGGTCTCATCGCTTGCTCCTTGTCGTCGGCAGTAGGCAGGGTCTCCGGCACATGCGTGGACGTGCCGTGGTCATCCGTGCCCGTTGCTGACCGACGAGCCCCCAGCAAGCAGGACTCTAGCGGAGTCATCGGACGCCGGGGCACCCTCGTCCACAAGGCACAACGGAAGCGCAAAACCGATGGTCACACCACGGGAATTCGCATGGGTCGATCCGCATCGGCCGTTACGGGATCCGGCTAGGCAAGAGCAGCGCGGCGTATTCGGGCACCCACCCGCAGCGGTCTGCCGCCACCGGCAGATCGCTGGCCGAGCACGTGCAGAGGCCTGGCGGAGGCCCTGGACGCCACCGTCAGGGCCGGGCGGTGCCTGCCTCAGATGGCGCTCCACGACGCGTCACGCGCCACCCGCACAATGCGTGTACCTATCGCCAGAGGTTGGACCTACCGGCTCCGCGCCCTGAATTGCGGCAGAGCGCGACAAGTTCGGCAGTAGCGCCGGTTCGGCGATTTCCGCACAGCCAGTGTACGTTCTAGCCCGAACGCGCTCCATGACACAACGGGTCGCAGGCCGCCAAGGGGAACCAAGTGCACGACGCACAACAAGCAACCAAAGCCGACACACGCGTCCGCGGGCGGGAACGAGAGCTCACGATCATCGGCAACGCCGGTGAGTACGTGTTCGAGCGGATCCGAGCAACCGGCGCCTTCTACGAGTCCGACGTCCTCGAGACGCTCGCACACCTCCCCATCAGGGCGGACCGTGTCGTGGTCGACGTCGGCGCGAACATTGGCAACCACTCCGTCTACTTCGCAGAGTTCCTTGATCGCCCGGTCGTGGCGGTCGAGCCCCAGGGTGATAACGCCGACCTGCTCGAGGCCAACCTCGGAATCAACAACCTGCGCGGACGAGCACGTGTTGTGCGTCAGCCGCTCTGGAGCGGCCGGGAGCGGCTCACCTTGTTGCAGCACATCGACGGCAACTCGGGCACGTTCGCCGCCGCTGAGAGCGCCAGCGGCGAGCTAGAAGGCCTCACGCTCGACGAGCTGCTGATCGACGGCGAACGCGTCGGCCTGATCAAAATCGACACGGAGGGATCCGAGGGCCTGATCCTCAAGGCAGGGCGCCAGGTCCTCGAGCGGGATCACCCATTCGTGTGCGTGGAGGCCCACAACGGCACCGCGTTCCGCGACATTGCCGAGATTCTCGGCCCGCTCAGATACGAGCTGCTCGATATCGAGGGCCGGAGCAGCAACTACATCTGGGCGCATCCCGACTCGTCAGAGGCCGGCGGAGTCGCGTCGCTTCGCCAGCTCAGCGTCATGGCCGGCAATAGGCGGCTCCGCCAGCAGGTCGACCGACGTATCGACGGACTCAGCCGCAGGTTGGAGCGGTCCGACGAAGGGCTCGATGCCGCCCAGGCGGCGCTCCTCCAGACGTCGGAGAGGCTCACGGCCGACCTGGCGCAGACGTCGGACCGCCTGATCGGCGACGTCAACGGCGTCCTGCACGAGGTCAAAAGCGACGTCCTTACCGACTTCAGCAGCATGGTCGCCGAGCGGTTGTCGCGTGAGGTGAGCGGCTTGGTCACAAACGGCCTCGCCACGCAGCATGAGATTCGGAAGCTGCTGACGAAGCTGGCCGCACAGGGCGATGCGATGACGTCGCTCGGCAAGGAGCGGGCTCAGCTACAGGCGGCACTGAACCAGGCGATGGACCGGATCAGGTGGCTGGAGACCGAGAAGCGACTATGGCAGGACTCCTACGCCGTCGTAGCGCGATCGCGGGGCGTCCGTTTCGGTGCCGCATTGCGTCGTCTGATGGGCCGAAGGCGCGACCTGGTGGCACCCGAGGCCCGCGCGGAATGGGTCCGGCGGCAGACCAAACGACAAGCGGGTCCGGCCGGCAAGGCGCCGAAGATCAATCCGCCACAGATCAAGGCCAGCACCCCACCGGCCGCTCCACCGGCGCCGTCCACGCCACCTCGCCTCATGGTGCGCCCAGCAGTCCAGCTGGAGCGCAGCGGTCTGCATGAGCTGCGGCCGGCCGTCCCCGCGAATCGGGACCTCATCCGCGTCGGCATCGCGTCGATACCCGAACGCGTCGAGGGACTCAAGCACGTCGTCGGCAAGCTGTACTCGCAAGTGGATGAGCTGTTCGTCTACCTCAACCGCTTCGAGGAGGCGCCCGAGTTCCTGCGGGGAGATTCACGCATCCGTATCTTCACCGGCGACGATCTCGGCGACCGCGGCAAGTTCCGCTTCATCGACGACTTCGAGGGCTACTTCATCGCGGCCGACGACGACATCGACTACCCCACCTTCTACGTCGACCACCTGATCGACGGCATCGAGCGGTACGGCCGCCGCGCGGCAGTCGGCTGGCACGGATCGATCATCAAGGACGGCTTCCAGGACTACTACTCGGACGAGTCGCGCCGCGTGTTCTCGTATCGGTTCGGACGGCCCAAGGATGTGCCGGTACACATCCTCGGCACAGGATGCGCTGCGTTCCACACCGATACGCTCGCGCTGTCATACCGCGACTTCCCGCAGCCCAACATGGCAGACGTCTACTTCGCGTTGAAGGCGCAAGAGCAGTCCGTGCCACTCGTCGTGCTGGCCCACCAGAAGGGGTGGGCCCCGCCGTTGGACCTGACCGACAACCGATCCATCTCCACGGAGTCGATGGCCAAGACCGGCCACGGCGCCTTCGATGTGCGCGCAGAGACCAACCGCCTGGTAACGAAGTCCATCCCGTGGAAGCTGAACACGGTGCAACCCGCGACCGTGCGAGAACCACTCTCGGTGGCAGTGGTCGGCCGCACTGATCGAGCCCGCTGGAAGAAGGGTGGCATCCTCAAGTCCACCAACCTGACCGCCGACATGCTCCGGCCGTTGGGCGTAGATGTCCGCCTGTTCGACCTGGAGACCGGCGACCCGTGGGACCTCGGCGGATTCCGGCCGCAGGTGGTCATGATCTACCCGGGCGATCCTGCGCGACCCGACTTTCACCAGTGCGAGAAGATTGCCGAGCACCACGCCGATCTCGGATCCGCGGTGCTGATCAATCTGTCCGTGATCGGCTTGGATTGGCGCGAGAAGTTCATCGTCGAGCGCATGACCGAGTGGCGGCAGAAGTACGGGCAGCGGATCAAGGCGCTCGTCTTCGCCGAGCAGGTACAGGACTTCCCTGCATTCGCGGAGATCAGGGACCTGATGCTGGCTGTCCCCAAGACGATCGACGTCCCTCATCCACCCTATGCCGCCTTCCACGAGACCGAGGGCATCTTCCTCGGCGACATCGCCAAGCTGGTCAACGATGAGTTGCTGGGAAGCGCGCCCGTGGAGCGCTGGATCGAGGCGATCCGCAGTGCGGTGCCTGAAGCGCCGTTGTACGCCGTGCGCCAGTACCGTCCAAACGACAACCGCGACCTCGGCGTCAATGTGCTGCCGTTCCTCACCGGCGACTTCTCCGAGAAGCTGTCGAGGATGCGCCTGATGGTCAACCCGATCCGGCACCTGACCTTCGAGATGGTACCCGTGGAGGTCGCCGCCATGGGCGTCCCAGTGATCTATCAGCGGATGGAGCACTCGCTCTCAGCCTATCTCGGCATGAGCGCCGTCCAGGTGGACTCGCCTGACGACCTGGCGGACGTCTTGCCCGCGCTCTACCGCGACCCCACGCTGTGGCGCCCGCAGAGCCGCGCTGGCCAGCTCCGCGCCCAGAGCCTCGATTATCGGCTCATGGCATCCCAGATGTACCTCCGCCTCGCCGCTCTCGCGCGGCATGCCACCATCCCCGCGCGGCCCTCCTGACCTGCGACCAAGAACCCGATCACCACATACGCCCGGCCGACGTCACCGTCGGCCGGGCGTGCGTGTTCCCGGACACCCGGCCAGCGACCAGCTGATCGACTCTTGGTCATTGGTTTGCGCACACACGGATGAGGTCCGCTATTGTCCGTGCGGCGATGCATCCGCTCTCACGCGGATCCATTGCCGTATTTTGGTGGGTGAAGAAGTGGGGATTTCATGCCGGAGACGGCGCAATCACGCAAAGCGGACACCCAGATCGCTGGGCGAGGCCGCACGTTGACAATCATGGGGACGGAAGGTGACTACGTCTTCGAGCGCATCCGAGCCACTGGCGGTTTCTACGAGGCGGATGTCCTCGACCTGCTCTCCTACCTTCCCATTCCCGCCGATCACCTGATCGTCGATGTCGGCGCCAACATCGGCAACCACACGATCTTCTTCGCGGAGTTCTTCGATCGCGCAGTCGTCGCTGTGGAGCCGCACAGCGGTAACGCAGACCTCCTCGAGGCGAACCTCGGCTTCAACAACCTACGCGAGCGCACGCGCGTCGTTCGTCGCCCACTGTGGAGCGAGCACCAGCGCCTGCGGCTGACGCAACGGATCGCCGGCAACTCCGGCACCTTCGCCGTTGACACAGACCCTGACGGCGAACTCTCGGCGCTCACTCTCGATGAGATCCCGGAGCGTGGCGAGCGGGTGGGGCTCCTCAAGATCGACACTGAGGGATCCGAGGCGGATGTCCTCGGTGGCGGCCGGTCCATCCTCGAGCGCGATCACCCCCACATCTGCGTCGAGGCGCACGACGGGACGGCATTCCAACGCGTCGTGAAGGTTCTGGCGCCCTTGGGCTACGAGCTTCTCGACATCGAGGGCCGCAGCGACAACTACATCTGGGTGCATGCGACCAGCCTCGGCGCCGAGACCATCGACTCACTGCGTCAGATGGTGGTGGTGACCGGCAGCCGGCAGCTCGGCAAGCATTTGAACCTGAGGCTGGACCATCTGAGTCGCCGCATCGACCGGTCCGACGCAACGTTCGAGAACGTCCCAGTGGCGATGCACCAGGCAACCGAAGACATGCGGACCGGGCTGGAGGCCGCCGTCTTTCGCCTCGTCAACGGTGTCGACGAGTCCTTGCATGGGACCGCCGACGACCTGATCGGGAGACTGAGCTCCGCGCTCGAACGCCATGTGGCGAAGACGGACTCCGCCACCCGGGCCACCAGGAACGAGATCCGGTTGCTGATGGACCGGCTGGCCTGGCAGACGGAGGCGATGACGGCGGCGGTCGACGCCCGGACGGCGCTGGAGGAGCAGGTAGCGCCCCTGCGCGATCGTGTCCGTTGGCTGGAGTCCGAATCCCGGTTGTGGCAGCAGTCGTACAAGAGTCTGGCCGGATCGCGAGCGGTCCGGACCGGACGTCTGCTGCGCATGCTGGTCGGGAGGCGGCGCGACCTCATCGACATCGAGTCGAGAAGAGCCTGGGTGCGGCGGCATGCCAAGCGCGAGGCGGGAGTCGAGGGCATGCGTCCCCTGACGCCGGCCAAGGCTCGAGCGACGGCGCCGGCAGTGCTGGCGCCCCCATCCGCCATCGGCTACGGCAATCTGCGGGAATTGCATCCAGCGCTGCCGACGGGCCGCGACATCGTGCGCGCCGGTCTGGCCTCGATCCCGGAGCGGGTCGAGGGCCTCAAGCACGTCGTCGAGAAGCTGTACGACCAAGTGGACGAGCTGTATGTGTACCTCAACCGGTTCGACGAGGCGCCTGCGTTCTTGCGTGGCGACTCGCGGATCCGGGTCTTCACCGGTGACGACCTCGGCGACCGCGGCAAGTTCAGGTTCGTCGACGGGTTCCACGGCTACTTCATCTCCGTCGACGACGATATCGACTATCCGGGCTTCTATGTCGACCACCTCATCGACGGCATCGAGCGCTACGGTCGCCGCGCCGCCGTGGGCTGGCACGGATCGATCGTCAAGGACGGCTTCGAGGACTACTACAACGAGGCATCCCGGCGGGTCTTCTCCTTCCGGTTCAACCGCCCGGAAGACGTCCCCGTGCACATCCTGGGCACCGGCTGCGCCGCTTTTCACACGGACGCGCTGTCGCTGTCCTTCTTCGACTTCCCGAAGCCGAACATGGCCGACGTCTTCTTCGCACTGAAGGGTCAAGAACAGTCGGTTCCGTTTGTCGTTCTGGCACATCAGAAGGGATGGGCCAGGCCCCTGGAGTTGGAGGACGACCGCTCGATCTCGACCGAGTCGATGGCCAAGAGCGGCCACGGCGCCTTCGACGTCCGCGCCCAGACCAACCGGCTCGTCCGCGAGCGCGCGCCGTGGAAGCTGGCCCGGCAGGAGGAGATCGTCGTGCGCGAGCCGCTCTCGCTGGCCATCGTGGGCCGAACTGATCCCACTCGGTGGAAGAAGGGCGGCATTCTGAAGTCCACCAACCTCACCGCCGACATGCTCCGGCCGCTCGGCGTCGACGTCCGCCTGTTCGACCTGGAAACGGGCGACGCGTGGAATCTGGACGGGTTCCAGCCACAGGTCGTCATGATCTATCCCGGCGACCCCGGACGACCCGATTTCCACCAGTGCGAACAGATCGCCGAGAGGCATGCCTCCCGCGGAGCCGCGGTCCTGATCAACCTCTCGATGACGATGTCCGACAGCCGCGCCAAGTTTGTGGTCGAGCGGATGACTGCATGGCGCCAGCAGTACGGCGACCGCATCAAGATGCTCGTCTTCGCCGACCAGATCAAGGAAATCCCTGCTCTTTCCGAGATCGCCGACTCGATCGTCGCGATCCCGAAGACGATCGACGTCCCGCATCCGCCGCATGCCACCTTCCATGGAACCGAGGGGATCTTCCTCGGCGACATCGCCAAGCTCGTCAACGACGACCTGTTCTCGGATGGCACCGCGGAGCGGTGGATCGAGATCATCCGCGAGACGGTTCCAGAGGCGCCGCTGTTCGCGGTGAAGCAGTATCGACCCGCGCAAGAACGCGATCTCGGCATCACCGTCCTGCCCTACCTCAGGGACGACTTCTCCGAGAGGCTCTCGAAGATGCGGCTGATGATCAACCCGCTGCGCTACGTCACGTTCGAGATGGTTCCGATAGAGGTCGCCGCGCTCGGTGTGCCGGTCATCTATCAGCGAATGGAGCAATCGCTCTCTTCCTACCTGGGCCTCAGCGCCATTCAGATCGAGCGCGCCGAGGACCTCCGTTCCGTCCTCCCCGCCCTCTACCGCGACCCGACGCTCTGGCGGGCCCAGAGCAGGGCCGGCCAACTCGGTGCGCAGAGCCATGGCCACCGCCTCATGGCGACTCAGATGTACGTGCGGCTCCTGGCTCTCGCGAAGCACTCGTCGCTGCGCCAGCGGTGACGATCACAGAGCGTCGGCCACGCCCTCGTCGATCGCGGTGGTCAGCGAGTCGGCATACGTCGCGCTGATGTGCGAGCCGCGCCGGTACACGAGCACGTTGCCGATGACCGGCGGACACTGGTCACCCGGACAGACGTAGTTGGCGAGGTCGACCGAGCCGACTCCGTCGATCCGGTCCAGTGCCGCGGTCTGTGCCGGCCGGCCGCCCTGGCCCATTGCGGCTTCCTTGTCGAAGGCGCACTCGCCGAGCTGGTCACGGTTCTCTGCGACGCATTCGACCACGTCGAAGGGCGGACTGGGATTGTCGATCATCACGATGACGTCATGGCCGGCGTCCTCGAGCTCGCTCCAGGTCCTGCGGAGATCGTCGGCCATCGCGGTCAGTTCCTGATCCGTCGTGTCGTCGCGATCCAGGAGTGCGTGCGACTGTGCCTGCGAGGTGATCACGTAGTCGATGGACTCGTCGTCCACGATCGCCTCATAGCGGTCTCTGTTGTACTCGGCGCAGTCGCGGTTCGGCTCGCCGTCGTACTCGATCGGGACCCGCACGAGCGGGCAGGCGTTCTTGAGATAGGTGATGATCCTCCAGCCGCGTTCATCGGCGATACGGCGCAAGGCTGGCAGCCATTGGTGCATCTTTGAGTCGCCGACGATGGCGACCGTCACGTCGCCCTCGTCAGGCCCGTAGGTGCAGGACTCGAGCTCGGTCCCCTCGACACCGCTGATGCAGCGACGCTCGCCGTCCAGGGTCGCGACGTCGGCGGGTGCGTCGAGCACGTCGGGCACGATCACGTCCACCGCGTCGGGAAGGTCGTACTCGGCCGGGTCTCTGTCGAGCGCGACCGCACCCAGGATGTCTTGGCCGCCGGCTCGCGCGTTCGACACCGGCGCGGCGATAGAGACCATCATCGCCGCGCTGAGGCCGATGGCCGTACACACCGCACCGACCGCTGCGGCACGGCGGGGGAAGCGCACCAGCTGGACCGACCGGTGCAGTGGCGCCTCGACGGTCCGATAGGTGAGCCAAGCAGGGACCGCGGAGAAGCCCACGACCAGCAGGCCCATCGCAACCGACAGCTCCCCGTCGGCTCCTCCCCACTGCGCCGTGGCGCCGACCAGTAACGGCCAATGCCAGAGGTAGAGCGAGTACGACATCGCTCCGATGTCGCGCAGGACCGGGGTGTCCAGGACCGCCCCTGCGATCGTACGGCGCCGGCTGACACCAGCTGCCAGGACGGCGGCGGCGCCGGCCGTCGGAAGAAGTGCGGCGATGCCTGGGAAGCGGGTGGTCTCGTCGAACGTGCACGCCGCGACCACGATCGCGGCCATACCAGCGACGCCGATCGAGTGAGCCACCGCGGCAGGCAGCCGAACCAGTCGATGGGCGACGACCGCGAGCGCAGCCCCGACAGCCAGCTCCCACAGACGTGTGGTCGACACGAAGTATGCCGCGGCCGGGCCCGTCCAGGTGGCGTACACCGACCAGACCAGCGACGGCACACCGATGGCAGCCACGCCGAAAAGCATCGCCTTCGTGAGCGGGAGCCGATAGCGCCGCTGTAGCCACAGCACTGCGAGCATCATCAACGGCCAGATCAGGTAGAACTGCTCCTCGACCGCCAGAGACCAGTAGTGCTGGAGCGGGCTGGCGGCGTCCTCGTACGCCATGTAGTTCGTCGACTGATCGGCGAACCGCCAGTTCACGACGTAGAGCGAACTGGTCACGAGATCCCAGGCGATCGACGGCCAGCGCGTCACGGGGAGCACGAGCAACGTCATCACCGCGACCGCGGCGAGGACGACCGCTGCCGCGGGGAGGATGCGCCGGACTCGTCGGGCCCAGAAGCGCGCCAGGTTGATCGTGCCCGTGCGGCCGATCTCCCGGTCGATGACGCCGGTGATGAGGAAGCCGGAGATGACGAAGAAGACGTCGACCCCGACGAAGCCGCCAGGGAGGAACGGCACCCCCGCGTGATAGGCGACCACCAGCAGAACCGCGACAGCTCGCAGTCCCTGGATGTCCCCGCGGAAGGCGGGCTCGCGGCCACCGGCTGCCTGGCTCTCGAGACGGCCGTTCGTCGAAGCGCGCGCCGGCGGCGGTGGAGGCGGCGGCACCGGTCCCGGGTACATTCCGGTTGACCTGTGCATCGACCTCACCTGGTAGAGAGCGGCAGCCCGCCCGTACTGGACTACCGGCAGGTCAGGTCATTCTAGACAGGCGCTCGTGCCCACGCCCGTTCACCGACGCCGGCCTCGACGTCAGGGAAGCAGCGATGGCCCGGGAGGCGGCGGCATCGGCTCGGAGAACACCATGCCCCTCCTCTTCGCCGGCGGGTTCCGGTCAGAGATCACGAACTCGTACAGCGCCCACGCTGCCAACCCGCCGGCCATCGGCCCGATCAGCCAGGCCGGCCAGCCGCTCCACTCACCACCGGCGACCGCCGCGCCGAAGCCCCGGACCGGATTCAACGCGCCGCCGGCCAGCGGGCCCGACACCATCACGCCCGCCGTGATGGCCAGGCCGATGGCGAACGGGTATACCGACACGGGCGCTCGGCGATCGACGATGCTTCCGAACACGATGAGGACGACGACCATCGTGGCGATGGCCTCGATCGCGATGGCCCCACCGACCGACACGTTCACCGGCTCGTCAGCGATGACCGGAGTTCCGTTGTCCACGACGGCCTCGTTCGTCGTCCAGAGCACCGTGAAGCCGCCCAAGACTCCGCCGGCCACCTGGGCCACGCAGTAGATGGCTGCACCTAGGCCGCTGATGTGCCCGCCGAGGAACATCGCCACGGTGACGGCGGGGTTGAAGTGCGCCCCGGACACATGTCCCAGCGCCGCAACGAGCCCAGCGACGCCAAAGCCGTAGATCAGCGCCCTCGGCGTCCACCCCAGGTTCGTGACGACCACCGTGCTGAACACGATGACGAACGCCCCGAACGCCTCCGCGACGGCGTTCCGGACCCACCCGCTCACCATTGACGACACCACTCTCCTGCTCGGGACACAACGCCGGTGCTCGACACCGACTGATCCATCCGGGACTCTATCGCGACTGCGCTAGACCAGGATCCATGCCGATGCAAGAGGCATCCGTGGCGGACCGGGTTGCGTGGCCAGGCATCCAGCCAGAGCCCCGTGCACGGTCAAGGCCGTCAGGATCATGCTGACCAGGACCGCACGCACGTGCACGGCGTGCTCTCCCCCCAGCCGCCCAGAGATGAATCATCACAACACAATCAACCCCAGGGGCGTGGACCTACGCTGCTGTAGGATCCATCGAGGATGCGCCGCCTTCCGTGCGGCCGGCTGACGGGCATGTGGGGGCGCAGGAAACTGGGGACGCTCATCGTGCAACCGGGCAGGTGGGCCTGGGCGTCATCCGAGTGTGGCACTGTCGATGGGGAAGCCGGGGATTCAGACGTGCGAGTACGGCTCACGGTCAGCGGGCGGACTGGCTAGCGCCATGCGCGTCCTCGTCCTCACCGTGGTGCACGACCCGGAAGACGCACGCATCAGGCACCGGCAGATCGTCGCCCTGCGGGAGGCCGGGCACGACGTCACGCTGGCGGCGCCGTTCACCGACACCGGCCGCTCCATCCCGGCCGATCTGGCCGTCATCGACATCCCGCGCTCGCACGGACGGCACCGGCTGAACGCCGTCCGCACGGCCCGCCGGCTGCTGAAACGGCACGGCCGCGACTACGACATCGTCCTCATGCACGACCCCGAGCTGGTGCTGGCCAGCATCGGCCTGCGCATCCCAGGCCTGGTCTGGGACGTGCACGAGGACACCGCCGCGGCGCTGCGGATGAAGGCCTGGCTGCCGAAGATGGGCCGCCCGGCGGGCGCGGCGCTGATCCGCGCGATCGAGCGCCACGCGGAGCGCCGGATGCCGCTGCTGCTGGCCGAGGAGTCCTACGCCGACCGCTTCCGCAAGCAGCACACCGTCGTCCGCAACAGCGTCGCCATCCCCGAGGAAGTCAGCGCACCGGTCGACGACCGCGTCATCTACCTCGGCCGGCTGACGGCGCCCCGCGGCGGCCACGACCTCGTCGAGCTGGCCCGCCGGCTGGCGCCGGAGATCCAGGTGCACCTGGTCGGCCCGGCCGACGCCGACTGCGCGGCCGCCATCGAGGCCGCCCAGGCCGAGGGCGTCGTCACCTGGCACGGCTTCGTCCCCAACGACGAGGCGCTGACGATGCTGCCGGGCGCGCTCGCGGGACTCAGCCTGCTGCACGAGCAGCCGAACTACGCGCACTCGCGGCCCACCAAGATCGTCGAGTACATGGCGCACGGCCTGCCGGTCATCAGCACGCCGAACCCGGCGTCGGCCGAGCTGATAATGCGGCACCGCTGCGGCACCATCGTCCCGTTCGGCGACATCGACGCGGCGGAGGTGGCGGTGCGCGCGCTGAAGGCCGATCCCGCGGAGCGGCGGCGCATGGCCGACGCCGGGCGGGCGGCCGTCATCGCCCACTACAGCTGGGACGCCGACGCCGACCTGTTCGTCCACTCGCTGGAGAAGCTGGCACACGCGACCGCGCACTGACCCGGCGTCGGTACAGTTGCCCCTTTCCGGACCACACCTACGACGGAGATTCGATGCAACGGGCGGTACGCGCGCTACTCGGCTCCCGCTGGCCCCTGCTGGGCATGCTCGGCGCCTTCGCCGCCGTCGTGGTGGCGGTCGTCATCGTCGCCACCGGCGGTGGCCTCGCCCAGGCGGCGCTCGCCCTGCTGCTGGGGCTGACGCTCGTCGGGCTGGTCGTCGTCGGGGCGAGTGCGCGCGAGGCGGAGCAGCGCGCCCGCAAGACCGAGAAGCAGCTCAAGTCGCTCACCGAGTCGGTCCAGGCCATCGCGACGGCCGTACAGGCGGTCGAGGAGCGGCAGAACGACCCCAGCGGCGGACCGCTCGCCGCGATCATCGGGGCGCAACGGCTCGACGCCGCCGTGCGGCACGACGAGCTCATCGCGCGGCACGACGAGCTCCGCGCCGACGTGCACGCCACCCTGACCGAGCAGCAGCTGGCCGAGCTGTCGGCGCTGGCCAACCTGTACGCGATGCTCGGCGCCGACGACGAGGTCCCGGCGTTCGGCGGCTACGCGGCGTCGCCGCGGACGGTGCTCCGGCTGGCCTCGCTGGTGCGGCGGCTGCCGTCCGACGCGCTGATCGTCGAGTGCGGGAGCGGCAGCTCGACGGTCTGGCTGGCGCTGGCCTGCCGGCGCGCCGGGAAGGGCCGCGTCGTCGCGCTGGAGCATCTCGAGCTCTATGCCAGGCGCACCCGCGAGGCGCTGGCCCGGCACGGCCTCGGCGACGTTGCCGAGGTGCGGCTCGCGCCGCTCGAGCCGGTCACCGTCGGCGGCGAGAAGCACGACTGGTACGCGGCGCCGCAGTGGACCGACCTGCGCGGCATCGACCTGCTGTTCGTCGACGGGCCGCCCGGCGCCGTCGGGCCGCGGTCGCGGTATCCGGCGTTCCCGCTGCTCGCGGCCGCCCTCGACGACGGCGCCATCGTCGCGCTCGACGACGCGCAGCGGCAGGACGAGGCCGACATCGCCGCCGACTGGCTGGCCGAGAGCGTCGACGGCGTCCGCCTCGCCGACGACGAGGTGGTCGGCCGCACCCGGTTCTTCACCGCGACCCGCGCCTGACGGGCCCCGCGCAACCGGAGCCGCCGTCGAGCCCGGATCAGTCCGCGGCCGACGCCTCGATCAGCATGCCCTGCTTGGTGACGCCGACGACCGCCGGCCGGACGCCGATCTCCGTGCCGCTGACCCAGTGCACCCCGAACAGCCGCCGCGCGGTCTCGTCAAGCCCGTCGGCGCCGGCGTGACGGCGCGCGCGGTGCAGCGCCCGGGTGGCCCACAGCTCGACCGGCGGGCCGGGCTGGTCGGATACCGTCGCCCGGACCAGCCCCACCTGCTCCGACGCCGACAGCGCCAGCAGCGTCCCGACCGCCGACCGGCCGATGGCCACGCCGGCCGGCACGACCAGCGAGAACGGCGCCGGGAAACCGGTGCGGACGGGTTCGGGCGCGAACCGCACCCGGGCGTCGGCGGCGAAGTAGTCCTCGATCCAGCGCGGCAGCTCCTTGCTCGGCGACACCGTGACGACGAGGTCGGTGTAGGCCGAGGCCAGGATGCTGTCGACGGTGACCTGGACCTCCTCGGGCGTCCCGCTGGTGGCGTCGACGACGGCGTGCACCATCGGCACCTGCCACATGCGGCCGACGTCGGAGGGGCGGAACAGCGGGATCGGCAGGTGGTTGGCGGCCAGCCCGGACCGCTCGCGCTTGATCTCGTCGCCGCGGACGGCGAAGTTGCGGGCGCCCTGGTGGTAGCTGCGGGCGGCCGGCTCCGGGACGATGACGGCGCCGGCGGTGAAGATGCGGTAGCCGAACTCGGTGTCGACGATGCCGCGCAGCCCGAACGTCGAGAACCCGCCGCTCTCGGCGTACAGCGCCCGCGGTACGGACACGCTCGCGCCGACCACGGCGATGAAGGTGTCGTCGGCATACGTGGTGAGCCGGCCGGCCTCGCGGATGAAGTCCTCGTGCCAGGTGTGCTTCTTCAGCTTCCGGCCGTCGAGCAGCTGGTCGAAGGTGTCGTCGCGGGTTGCCGCGAGGACGTCGGCGGCGGTGATGTCGTCGAAGTCGACGAACAGCTTGTGCCCGAGCACGACGGCGTCGGCAAGGGTGTGGTGCCAGCGGGCGTGCGCCTCGACGTGCGTGCGGGTGGCGACCATGTCGGCGTCGAGGAACAGCACGATGTCGCCGGTGGCCGCCTCGGCGCCGGCGTGCCGCGCCCGTCCGGAGCCATGACCGTCGCCGGGCGGCTGCCGCAGCACACGGGTCCGCTCCGGGTGGACGGCCTGCAGCCGCAGCGGCTCCGCGGACGCGTCGTCGACGACGATGACGTCGAGCAGCTCGGCCGGGTAGGTCTGCGCCGCCAGGGCGGCCAGCGTGAGGTCCAGCTCGTCCTGGCAGTCCTTCGCCGGGAGCACCACCGTCACCGTCAGGGTCGGCGCCCAGGCCCCGAGCTCGGGCACCTGGACGGTGTTCCACTCCTGACGGGGTACGGCGACCGGTGTCCGGGCCGTGGGCGACATCGTTCCTCCGCTAGCCGGGTAGTGTGGGGTCGCCGCTCTCCGGGCGGCGCCACGCTGAGAACCTACCGGGCCCTGTGATGCCGACCAAAACCGACCTCCCACCAGCACCGATCGCTGAGCCGTTTGTCCCGAAGTGGACCGGCCTGGCCGCACTCGACCCGGCCGCGCTGCGGGCCGCCGCCGGCGCCGTCATCGCGGCGCCGCTGCCTGCGGTGAACACCACGCTGGTCTCCCCCGCCGGGTTCGACGCGTTCGACGACGACGGCCCCGGCACGCCGCCCCGGCCGCTCGCGCAACTGCGCACCACGGCGTCAGGCGTGATGCGGCTCTACGCCGGGCGCACGCGGCTCGCCGACCTCGGCCGGCCCGCGATCCTCGACCCCACGGCGCTGACGCGGCTGCGCCCGTACGCCGGCGTGCAGGTGCCGTTCGGCGCGGCGCCCGGCCCGGTGGAACTGGCCGGGTTCCTGCGCCAGCTGCTGGTCGGCGGCGTCCCGGTGTACGCGCCGGACCTCCCCCTGGTGGTCCGGCGGCTGCTCGGGCCGGTGCTCGGCGAGCTGGTGGCGACGCTGACGCCGTCGACGCTGGCCGACCCCTACCGGCGCGAGCGCTGGTCGGTCGCGGCCCGCCGCGCCGCCCTGCGCGCGGCCACCGCGGCCGCCGGCGTCGCGTCGTCACCGCCGTCGGTCACCGCCGTCGTCGCGCCCGGCGACGCCGCGCTGCTGCGCGACCTGCGCCGGCAGACGTGGCCGGCGGTGACCGTTCGGGTCGCCGACGGTGCGGCGGAGCGGCGGCAGGCGCTGGAGACCTGCGAGACCGACCTCGTCACGCTGCCGGTGGCCGGGCTGAGCTACGCGCCGGAGCACGTCGAGGACCTCGTGCTCGGGCGCGGATACGGCCAGCGCCCGGTGAGCGGCGTCCTGATGCGGCGCACCTTCCTGCCGGCGCTCGACACGACGGTGCGTGCGGCCGGCGAGGGCGGCGAACGGCCGGCCCGCACACTGACCGCGGCGACGGTGCTCGGCTCGCCGGCCGACCTGCTGGCGCTCGGGCTGGACCGGTCGGACGCCCCGGCGGCAACCGTGGATGTCGGCGACGACGGGTACGCCATCCACGACCTCGGTGTCCGCCGCATCGCCCGCGACGCGGCGACGGTGGACGCGGCGCTGCGGGCGGGCGGGCGGCAGGTCGACGGGACGGGCCGGATCGACCCCGGCTACGCCTCCTACTTCGCCCGCACGGCGTAGTGAGACGTGAGCCCGGGGCTCTACATCACGAGGATTGCCCGAGCCTCAACACGGTGCAGGCGTGTTGAGGCTCGGGTAATCCTCGTGACGGCCGGTTCTTAGCCGACGGCCCGCTCGGCCTGGAGCTTGCGCACCGTCTCGACCAGCTCCTCGGCGCGTGCGTCGAACGAGTGCTCGCGCCGGACCAGCTCTGACAGCTTCTCGCGGGCGGCCGCACGCTCCGGCGTCTCGGCCAGCTGGGTGTTGACGGCGGCGGCCAGCTCCTGCGGCGTCGAGAAGGTCAGCACGACATCGCCGAAGACGTCCTCGATGCCGGGGACGACGTCGGTGACGATGCGGGCGCCGCAGGCCGCGAGGTCGAACAGCCGGTTGGACATCAGGCCCTCGGCCTTCATGTCCTCCCAGTGGTCGTTGAGGACGACGCCGGCGCCGGCGTAGACGGCCGGCAGGTCCTCGTTGGGGATGTACTCGCCCAGCCAGGCACCCTCGGGCAGCAGGCCGCGCCAGCGCACGCCGTAGACGGACGGGACGATGCCGGCCTCCAGTGCCGCGCCGACCGAGGCCCGCATGCCGCGCGCGTTGCCGACGAACAGCACGTCGTGGCGGCGGCGCGGGTCGGCGGGGACGGGGTGGAAGCGGTACTTGTCGGTGGCCTGCAAGAGCGGCCGCACCGGCGCGCCGAGGTCGGTGGACATTCGCCGGGCCAGGCTCGTCGACGCCGCGAAGACGGCGTCGAACGAGGCCAGCTCGCGCCGGGTGACCCGCTCCGGGTGGCTGATCACCCAGGACAGGTTGATCTGCTGCGGGTTCACCGTGTACACGCTGACGCCGCGCAGCACGAGGGCGACGTCGTCGAGCCGGGACGTCGGCCGGTACCACGCCTGCTTGGCGTCGATGACGGCCTCGTGGCCGAGCCGTTCAAGCGCCTCCTTGAGGCCGATGGCGTAGTGCCAGTCACCCCAGTTGGTGCGCCGCTCGACGTCGGGCGCGCCGATCTTGATCGCCCAGCGCAGCGGCCGCTCCGGCCGGTCGTGCACGACGATCGGGTCGAAGCCCCAGTGCGTCGGCGCCGCGCCGTCGTAGCCGACGATGGCGTAGCCGCGCTCGCCCCACACGGTGACGTCGTCCTGGGCGACGGTGTCCTGCCAGCGGCCGGTGAACAGCTCCTGGTTGTCAGTCGCGGTGGTCGTCGCCGACGCCGTCGTGCGCCGCACCGGGGTCTCGGTGAGCGCGACCAGGCTCGACGGCACGTACCGCAGCGGGCGGCCGGTCTCGCGGGCCAGCCGGAGGCTGAGGTCGGGGTTGTCGATGTCGTTGACGAACAGCGGGTCGAAGCCGCGGACGGCGGCGAAGTCGGCGGCCCGGACGGCGAGCGCGACCGGCGACAGCCCGGCCGGCGACGACCGCGCGACCACCTCGTGCGCGTCGCCGGGGAACCGCCGGAAGAGGCTGTGCGGGTGCGCGCCGCGGGCGAACGCCACGCCGGCCGACCACACCGTGCCGTCGTGCAGCAGCACCAGCGGCTGGGCGGCCGCGGCGCCGTCGGCCAGCGCGGCGGTCAGCGGCTCCAGCCAGCCGGTCTCGACCCAGCTGGCCGGGGTGAGGAAGACGATGGTCTCGCCAGTGGAATACGCGGCGCCGATGGTCCGCGAGAGCTCCGTCGACAGCCGCTGGGTCTGCCGCAGCACCCGCACGTTCGGGAAGCGGATCGGCAGGAACTGGAGCCGCATCGCCTCGGCCTCGTCGGCCTTCGCGTCGACGATCACCACCTCGAGGTCATCGGCGTCCGCGCCCTCCATCAGCCGCTGGACGGTGGCCGTGACGGCCTGGGCCTCCTCGCCGGCGTGGATGACGACGGAGACCGTGCCGGGCCGGCGCGCGGCCAGCCCGGCGTCGACGGCGGCCCAGTCGACCAGGTGTTTGGCCCGGATGACGAAGCGGTAGCCGAACAGCTCGTTGATGGTGATGCGGTCGCTGCGCTGTTCCCACGCGTCGTAGCGGGTGGCGACGAACGGTGCCAGCTCGAAGTCGGTGACCGCGGACATCCGGATGAACAGGTCCCAGTCGACGTTGCGGCGCAGGTTCTCGTCGAACATGCCGACCTCGTCGAGCAGCGACCGCTCGTGCAGGACGACGATGCAGTCGATGAAGTTGCGCTCGACCAGCGCCGCCCGGTTGAACGGCAGCGACCGGTAGCCGCGGCGGCCGTTCTTCTTCTCCTCCAGCAGCTCCGAGACGGCGTAGCCGAACCGCAGCGACCGGGTGCGGACGAACGCCACCATGACCTCGAGGAAGTCCGGCGTCCAGATGTTGTCGCTGTCGAGGTAGGCGACGTATTCGCCGCGGGCCAGCGCCAGGCCCGCGTTGCGGGCCGCGGACACGCCGCCGGCCCGCTCGCGGCGGACCAGCTCGATGCGCTCGTCGGCCAGCAGCGGCTCGATGGCCTCCGCGGTGCCGTCGGTGGAGCCGTCGTCGACGACGACGAGCTGCCAGTTCCGGTACGTCTGCGCGACGACGGACGCGATGGCGGTGAGCACGCCGTCGCGCCGGTCCTTCGTCGGGATGACGACGGTGACCAGCGGCGGCTCCTCGCCGCGCTCGGCGTACTCGGCCAGGACGCGGCGCTTGAACGCCTCGGCGGCCTCGTGGTCGAAGGTGTCCGCGGTGCGCGGCAGGTGCTCCCAGCCGCGGGTCTCCCGCATGAGCCGGCGGGCGCGGCGGGCGAAGTCGGCCAGCGACGGGCCTTGCACGTCGCCGACGTTCGCGGCGTAGACGTCGACGTCGAAGGCGGCGCTGGGCTGCGCGCCGGTCTTCCAGCCGGTCTCGAGGTAGTGGCCGAGCGGACCGCCGCGGTGCTTCGCGGCGTCGGGGTGCCGCTCGGTGTAGAACTCGGGGTCGAACAGCGGATGCGGCGACAGGCCGCGGGCGATGCCGCGGTTGACGTAGTGGATGAACGGCGCGACGTCGAGCTTCTTCGGGCTCTTGGGGTGGTCGCGGTACCACTCGCTGACGAAGCACGGGTTGGGCGAGACGTCGGTGGCCGACCCGACCATGACGTAATGGTCGATGGGATCGACGCCGGCCGGGATCGGCTCGTTCAGCTGTTCGCGATACCAGGCGGCGTCGAACAACCCGCTGGCGCGGATGGCCGACGCGATGCGACGCCGCCGCGCGACGTCGTCGAGGTACGCCTGCGGCAGCACCTTCTTGACCAACCGACGGACCCTGCCGACCGGCAGCTTCATACGATGAATCTCCTCGGGAACGATCTTGACCCAGAGTGCCCCAGGCCATCGGACCCAAGTGCATCGGCCGCATTCGGACCCTCGGTATCCTATCTGGGCGCCGGCCGCGCAGGCCCCCGGCGGCGGCAAGTCGCGCAAGGGAAAAGGAAACCAGACGTTCGACGACGACAGGAGGTGCCGAGTGCGGTGGTTGGTCACGGGCGCGGCGGGCATGCTCGGCCGCGACGTGGTGGCCGTGCTCGACGGCGCCGACGTGACGGCTCTGGGCCGCGCGCAGCTCGACGTCACCGACGCTGACGCCGTCGACGCCGCGGTCCGCGGTCACGACGTCGTCGTCAACACCGCGGCCTGGACGGACGTCGACGGCGCCGAAACGGCCGAGGCGGAGGCGACGGCCGTCAACGGCACCGGCCCGGCGAACCTGGCCGCGGCGTGCGCCCGGCACGACGCCCGGCTGGTGCATGTCTCCACCGACTACGTCTTCGACGGCGCCGCTTCGGCGCCTTACGCCGAGGACGCGCCCACGGCGCCGCGGTCGGCGTACGGACGGAGCAAGCTGGCCGGCGAGCGGGCGGTGCTGTCGGCACTGCCGGACGCCGGCTACGTCGTCCGCACCGCGTGGCTGTACGGCGAACACGGCGGCAACTTCGTCGCGACGATGGCCCGGCTCTCGGCGGCCCGCGAGTTCCTCGACGTCGTCGACGACCAGCGCGGCCAGCCGACGTGGTCGATGGACGTCGCGACGCGGCTGGTCGAGATCGTCCGAGCCGACGCGCCGGCCGGCATCTACCACGCGACGAACAGCGGCGAGACGACGTGGTTCGGCCTGGCCCGCGCGGTATTCGCGCATCTCGGCCTCGACCCCGCGCGGGTCCGGCCCACCACCACGGACAAGTTCCCGCGCCCGGCGCCGCGGCCCGCGTACTCCGTCCTCGGCCACGCCGGCTGGACCCGCGCCGGCCTGCCGCCACTGCGCCCCTGGGAGGGGGCGCTGGCCGCCGCCGCCCCCGTCGTCCTCCCCCACGGCTAGACCGCGGTCCGGGCGCGGGCGGCCAGCGCGGCGTCCAGGAGCACCCGGGCGCGGGCGTCGAACGAGTGCACCGTCCGGACCTCCTCGGACACCAGCTTCAGCGCCTCCGGCGGGCAGAACTCCTCGGGCTCCAGCGCGCACAGCGCCGCCAGCTCCTCCGGCGACGAGTACGTCCGCACGGCCGGCCCGAACAGCTCGGTCAGGCCCTCGACCGGATCGCTGATCACTCGCCCGCCCGCCGCCACCGCGTCGAAGACCCGGTTCGACACGAAGCCGTGCGCCCGCATGTCCGCCCAGTGGTCGTTGAGCACCACGCGGGCCTGTTCGTACGCCGCACCAGCCGCGTCGTTGGCCAGGTACTCACCGCGCAGGTACCGCGCCGGGATCTCGTCACGCCAGTTCAACCCGTAGACGTGCAGGTCGACGCCGGCCTGGATGGCGTCGCGGACGATCGGCCGGACCTCGCCGCGCCGGCCGGAGCCGAGGAACAGCACCGGACCGGCCGACGCAGCGGACGTCCCCGGCTGGAACCGGGACGGCTCCGTTGCCTGCAGCAGCGGCCGCACGTCCAGGGCCCACTGCTCGGACACCGAGGCCGCCCACGGCACGGACGCCGCGAACACCGCGTCGTAGCGGCGTGCCTCCTCAGCGGTCACCGCGTCCGGATGGCTGATCACCCAGAGCAGGTTGGTCCGGCCGGGGCCGGGCGCGTAGGGCTCGAGGCCACGCAGCGTGAGCGTGACATCGTCGAGGTAACCGGTGGGGCGTTCGAAGGCCAGCCGCCGGTCCACGACGACCTGCTGGCCGAGCCGGCGCAGCGCGGCCGCGAGGTCGCGGGCGAAGTGCACGTCGCCCCACGTGTCGCCGCGCGGCCCGGCATGCGCGCCGATCTTGAGCGCCCACCGCAGCTCGGGGGGCCGCTCGTCGACGGCGGCGACCGAGGCGCGCGACGGGCGGACCAGCACCGGCAGCGCCGTCCGCAGTCCGGCCGGGTCGACCACACCGGGCTGCAGGTGCGCCACCGCGAACCCGGCCGCCTCGTACCGGTCCAGCTCCGGGGCCGGCAACCGACCGGCCCACCGCGCCGCGAACTGCTGCCGGTTCGCCCCGCCGAAGGCGGACCGGCCCGGTGTCTTGCTCTCGAGGTGCTCGACGACGGACGCGGTGACGACCGCGAACCGCCGGCCCAGCTCGGCGCCGGCGCGCAGGCACAGGTCGACGTCCTCGCAGCCGTTGATGAACATCGGGTCGAAGCCGCGCAGCGCGACGACATCGGTAGCCCGCATGGCCAGGGCAGCGGCCGTGACTGCGGTGAAGCCAGTCATCGTGCCGAGCGCCTGCGCGTCCTCCATCGGGTGGTGTGCCAGGAACGCGTGCGGGAAGCTGTCGCCGCCGGCGAACACCGTGCCGGCCGACTGGATCGTCCCGTCGGGGTACACCAGGAGCGGCTGGGCCCCGGCGACGGCGTCGTCGGCGAGCGCGTCCACGAGCGGCCGCAGCCAGCCAGGCCGCACGACGGTGTCGTTGTTGAGGAAGACCACGGTCGAGCCCGTCGAGTGCGCGAACGCCAGGTTCGAGCCGAGCGCGAAGTTGAGGTTCCGGGCCGCACGCACCACCGTCACCTCCGGCGTCGCCGCGAACCGCGCCGCCAGGATCGCCGACACCGCCCGCCGCGACCCGTTGTCGACCACGACGACCTCGACGTCGTCGCCCTCCACCGCGGCGGCGGCCAGCACCGACGTCACCGCGTCCGTCGTCATCCGCCAGTCCTGGAACGTCGGGATCAGCACCGACACGCGTCCCGGCACCCGCCCGGCCAGCCCGTCGGCGACGGCGGACCAGTCCACGTGGTGCTTGGCCAGCACGACGTACTCCCAGCCGGGCGCCTCCGTCAGGGTGATCCGGTCCTTGCTCGTGGCCGTCCCGCCCGCTGCCCCGCCGACGAACGGCAGCAGCCGCAACGGCGTCTCGCGGGCGATCCGGATGACCAGATCGTGGTCGACCCAGCGGCGCAGCGACTCGTCGAACCCGCCGATCGCCGTGAGCAAGGAGCGCTCCACGACCAGCGAGATCATGTTCACGTGGTTCTTGACCAGCAGGTGGTCGTGGGTGCCGTCGAAGGCGAGATACCGCGGTGACGCACCCGGGCCGTGATCGAGGACGGCGTGCACGGCGCGCAGTCCGTCGCCGGCCATCGCCTTCACCGCCAGTTCCAGGAACCGCGGGCGGTACACGTCGTCCGAGTCCAGGAAGGCGACGTAGCGACCGCGCGCCGCCGCGATCCCGGTGTTCCTGGCGGCGCACACCCCGCGCCACGGCCCGGCGAGCACCCGGACCCGGTAGTCACGGCCGGCCAGCTCGTGCAGCACTTCGGGCGTCTCGTCGGACGACCCGTCGTCGACGACGATCAGCTCGAGGTCGCGCAGGCTCTGCCCGAGCACCGACGCGACCGCCGCCCGGATCTGCGCCGGCCGGTTCCGCACCGCGATGACGACGCTGACCAGCGGCTCGTCCCCGGCGACGGGCAGCGGCAGCCGGGACACCCGGGTGATCCAGTCCCGCTCGGCGGCCGCGTCGAAGTCGTCGGTCAGCCGGGTGCCGTGGCCGGTGGTGTGCTGCTCGCGCCATCGTCGGGCGGCCGCGATCGCCCGGTCGCGGACGGCGGCCAGCGTCGGCACGGCGCCGACGTGGTCCGGCCGCACCGGTAGCGGTGTCTCCGGCGTCGCCCAGGAGAGGAAGTGGCCAAGCGCACCGCCGGGGTGCTCGACCGCCTCCGGATGCTGGTCGAGATACGTCGCGACGTCGAACAGCGGTCCCAGTGCGCCGGTCGTGGCCCGGCGGGCTCGGAGGAACGGGTCGACGCCCTTGCGTGCCCGGTACTTCGGGTCGTGGAACTCCGGCTCGTACAGCGGGTGCGGCGAGAGCCCTCGCTGCAGCCCCCAGCGTAGGTAGTGCCGGGCCGCGACGGTGTCGTCGGCGAACTCCTTGCCTGACTGGGCGGCGTAGAAGTCCCGGTCCAGCACGTTCCAGGTGAGGAGCTCCTCGACCGGCTCGGCGAGGACCGGCCGCCGCGGCGGCCAGGGTCCGAGCGGCCGGCTGACCCGGCTGCGGTAAGCCCGGACCCCGGCGCCCAGCGCGACCCGCCGCCGGATGAGGCCCGACCGCACCCGCCGGGGCAACCGCCCGATCCTGCTGACTGTGCCCAAGGCCGGCCACCTTCCCGTGCTGTCCGCCGCGTTCTGGCGGCGGACACTACGGGCGGTTCCGGCGCGTCCCGTTTCGACTCGATTTCTCGGACGTCACGGGCGCCCCGGCCCCCCGGTGAACCCTGTCGCCAGCGGTTCCCCTCGTCAGGAAAGACGCGCCGCGGGGCCGCCGGGTTGCCTGGCTCAGGGGCGCGACCGCGCCGCGAGCGAGGCGTAGAACTCCAGGGTGGCGGCGTAGTCGGGCAGCAGGCCCGCTTCGCGCGCCTCGGCCAGCGACGGCGCCGCGCGGTCCTTGTCGGACAGGACCGGAGTGATCGGCCGGCCGTCGCGGGCGGTCGCCGGCCAGTCGATGCCCAGCTCGGGGTCGAGCGGGTCGATCCCGTGCTCGCGGCCGGGCGCGTACGGGGCCGTGCACAGGTACAAGACAGCGGAGTCGTCGGCCAGCGACAGGAACGCGTGCCCGAGCCCCTCCGCCACGTACACGGCCCGCCGGTCGGCGTCGTCGAGCAGCACCGATTCCCAGCGGCCGAACGTCGGCGAGCCGACCCGGATGTCGACCACGACGTCGAGGACGGCACCGCTCACGCAGGTGACGTACTTGGCCTGGCTGGGCGGGACGTCGGCGAAGTGCAGGCCGCGCAGCACGCCGGCGGCCGACACGGACAGGTTGGTCTGGACGATGTCCGGCCGGTGACCGACGTGCGGGGCGAGCAGGTCGCCGCGGAACGACTCGAGGAAGACGCCGCGGGCGTCGCCGAACTGCTGCGGCGTCACCATCCACGAGCCGGGCACGGACAGCGGCTCGATCTTCGGGCTCATGACATCAGTCGGTCGGCTCATGCGGCGACACCTCATTCACACCATTCGGCAAGTGGTCTCGACCGACGACTCGGCGGGACCTCCGGCCCCGCGTCGCCGTCGGTGCCGCATGAGCCTCCCTGGGCCGCTCCCCGTCGAGCAGCCCGATGAGGTAGTCGCCGTAGCCGGACTTCGCCAGCGCCTCGCCACGGGCCCGCAGCTGGTCGTCGTCGATGAAGCCCATGCGCCAGGCCACCTCCTCGGGGCAGCCGATCTTCTGGCCCTGCCGCGCCTCGATGACGCGGACGTACTCGCCGGCGGCCATGAGGTTGTCGAACGTGCCGGTGTCGAGCCAGGCGGTGCCGCGCGGCAGCACCTCGACGTGCAGCGAGCCGCGATCGAGGTAGGTGCGGTTCACGTCGGTGATCTCCAGCTCGCCGCGAGCCGACGGCTTCAGCCCGCGGGCGATCTCGACGACGTCGCTGTCGTAGAAGTAGAGGCCGGGTACGGCGAAGCTACTGCGCGGCTTCGCCGGCTTCTCCTCCAGGCTGACCGCCCGGCCGTCGGCGTCGAACTCGACGACGCCGTACGCGGTGGGGTCGGCGACGTGGTAGGCGAAAACCAACCCCCCGTCGACCTCGGCGTATTTGCGCAGCTGGGTGCCGAGCCCGCCACCGTAGAAGATGTTGTCGCCGAGGACGAGCGCGACGTGCTCGGAGCCGACGAACTCGGCGCCGATGACGAACGCCTGCGCCAGGCCCTCGGGACTGGGCTGCTGGGCGTAGGAGATGGACAGCCCCAGATCGGAGCCGTCGCCGAGCAACGTGGCGAACTGATCGGCGTCCCGCGGCGTGGTGATGACGAGGATGTCGCGGATGCCGGCCATCATCAGCGTCGTCAGCGGGTAGTAGATCATCGGTTTGTCGTAGACCGGCAGCATCTGCTTGCTCACCGCCACCGTGAGCGGATGCAGCCGTGTTCCCGAGCCGCCCGCCAGGATGATTCCTCGCATGAGCGCCTACGATAGCCCGCGAAAGCGACCGCTCCAGGAGGGGACGAGATGCGGCTGTTGATCACTGGCGGTGCCGGCTTCATCGGCTCGCACTATGTCCGTCAGGCGCTGTCCGGCGCGTACCCCTGTCTCGACGGCGCCGACGTCGTCGTGATGGACAAGCTGACCTACGCCGGCAACCCCGCCAACCTCGAACCGGTCACCGACCATCCGCGGTTCACCTTCGTCAAGGGCGACATCCTCGACGCCGGCCTCGTCGACGAACTGCTGGCCGAGTGCGACCAGGTCGTCCACTTCGCCGCCGAGAGCCACGTCGACCGCTCCATCCAGGGCGCGGCCGCGTTCGTCCAGACCAACGTGGTCGGCACGCAGACACTGCTCGACGCGGCCCGGCGGCACGGCGTCGAGCGGTTCGTCCACGTCTCCACCGACGAGGTCTACGGCTCCATCGAGTCAGGCTCCTGGACCGAGGACCACGTCCTGGCGCCCAACTCGCCGTACAGCGCCAGCAAGGCCGGCAGCGACCTCGTCGCGCTGGCCTACCACCGCACCCACGGCGTGCCGGTCTCGGTGACCCGCTGCTCCAACAACTACGGGCCGTACCAGTACCCCGAGAAGGTCATCCCGCTGTTCGTGACGAACCTGCTCGACGGGCTGAACGTGCCGCTGTACGGCGACGGCCTCAACGTGCGCGACTGGCTGCACGTCGACGACCACTGCCAGGGCATCGAGCTGGTCCGGTCGGCCGGGCGGTCCGGCGAGATCTACAACATCGGCGGCGGCCGCGAGCTGACGAACAAGGAGCTCACCGGCCTGCTGCTGGAGGCGTGCGGCGCCGACTGGAGCCGCGTCGACCACGTCGAGGACCGCCTCGCGCACGACCGTCGCTACTCCGTCGACGACGGCAAGATCCGCGCCGAGCTGGGGTACGCGCCGCGGCAGGACTTCGCGTCGGGTCTGGCGCAGACCGTGGCCTGGTACCGCGACCAGCGGTCGTGGTGGGAGCCGCTGAAGAACCGCTGACCCACGGGCCGTCCGCACGGTTGAAGCGGTCCGGTCCGGGGGATACTCGAAGTCGACCTGTGGTGGATCGGGAGGATTCGAGGACTTGCGGCGTGGGATCGGCGTCATCGTGGCGACGGTGCTGGCGGCGGCCCTTCTCACGGGCTGGTCGCCCGGCTGGCCCGGCGGTGGACCTGGCGATGCGTCCGATGCGCCGCGCGACGTCCGCCGGCCCGCCTCCAAGACCGTCGACGTCGGCGTCTTCCTCGCCTCCGGCCGGGACGACGCCGCCGCCATCCAGGCCGCGATCGACGCGTCCGACCCCGGCCAGACGGTCGTCTTCCCGGCGGGCGTGTACGAGCTGGACCGTTCGGTCCGGTTCGCGTCGGAGCGCAACTACGTGGCCGCCGACGGCGCGCGGGTGGTGCTGCGCGGTTCCGGCGAGGACGGCGTCACCCTCGCCCACGACCGGCTCCGCGACGTCACGATCGGCGGGCTGGAGTTCGACAACGTCCGTCTGGAGCTGAACGGCTCGGACGACTTCGAGTCCGTCGCCGACGTGACGCTGCGCGACTGCACGTTCCGCAACGGGCCGCTCGGCAGCGAGTGGGGCGTCGCGCACGTGCTGCTCCGGCACACCAGCGGGGTGACGGTCGACGGCTGCGAGTTCCTCCGCGACAGCGCGCACCCCGGCCGCGGCGTGGTCGCCGACAGCACCCGGTACACCGTCGTCAAGGACTCCTGGTTCGGCACCACCGCTGACCTCGACCCGGCCGTGCCCGACGGCTGGTTCCGCACCGCGATCAACTTCTGGGGTCATGACCTCGCGACCGGCACGGGCAACGACGAGGTCGTCGTCGACGGGAACGTGTGGCGGCGCACGCCCGGTATCGGCGCGCCGGCCGGGTGCAAGTTCTGCCAGGACCACGGCCTGTACGCGTGGGGCAGCCGGCGGCTGTCGATCGTCGGCAACCGCGCCGACGGCTGGGACGCCTCGCCGGCCGGCGGCTCGATGAAGCTGCGCAACCAGACCGACACGTTCGTCGTCGGCAACCGGCTGCGCTCGTCGGGCATCCTCAGCTACGTCTACGCCAGCACGCACATGCCCGAGGTGTTCCGCCGGGTGTCGCTGCGCGACAACACCATCGACATGCGCGGCGCGACCGGCTGCCGGCACTACTGCGGCGTGACGTACTGGCGCGACGCGGAGATCCTCGGCGCGCAGGGCACGCCGGAGAGCGACGTGTTCATCGGCGGCAACGCGTTCGTCGACGGCGGGCTGATCTCCGTCTCCACCGACCGGGCGGCCGCGTTCTGCGTGCAGGGCAACAACCAGGCCGCGCTGATCTCCCACCTCGGCTCGGTCCGGACCACCGACTGCGGCGCCGCACCGGAGTGGGAGGAGCCGTTCGCCGGGGTGCAGCGCGGCGACTTCGACGGCGACGGCCGCGAGGACTTCGTGCAGCTGGTCCGCGACGACGGCGACGACCCGTACTGGCGGGCCCACCTGAGCGCGGGCAACGGCGTCCAGATCGAGCGGTGGCCGGCGCACGTCGGCGGCGCCCAGCTGGCCGCGCGGCTCGGCGTCGAGGTCGGCGACTTCGACGGCGACGGCCGCGACGACCTCGCCTGGGCCGGCACCTGCCGCGACCAGGGGAACTGCTGGCGGGTCGCGCTGGCCGGCGACGACGGGTTCGCGCCGCCGCGGCCGTGGGCGCGGCTCGGGCCGACCACGGACGAGACCACCCGGTTCGGCGTCCAGGTCGGCGACTTCGACGGCGACGCCC
Organism: Jiangella aurantiaca; assembly: GCF_004349105.1. Lineage (GTDB taxonomy): Bacteria > Actinomycetota > Actinomycetes > Jiangellales > Jiangellaceae > Jiangella > Jiangella aurantiaca. Next base: position 112,068 of record NZ_SMLB01000001.1, on the reverse strand, counting down.
GCGACGACCTCCTCTACCGGGGCGCCTGCGGCCAGCCCGGCGAACCGTGCTGGCGCATGCTGGGCAGCGACGGCGAGGCCTTCCAGGCTGCCTCCTGGGGCGACGACGCCGCCTGGACGACCGAGACGGACGTGTACGGGCTGCTCGTGGCCGACTTCAGCGGCGACGGCCGCGACGACGTCGCCTACCGCGGCGCGTGCGGGCCGCGCGGAGGCGAGCCGTGCTTCCGGATGCACGTCAGCGGCGAGAACGGCTTCACGGTGCGCAGCTGGGGCGCCGCGTTCTGGCCCGAGGCCGACGGGTCGACCGCCCATTTCGGCCTCTCGGTCGGCGACGTCGACGGCGACGGCGACGCGGACCTCGGCTACCGCGGCCGCTGCGGCAGAGGCAGCGGCGAATCGCAGTGGCGGTACCACCTGAGCACCGGCTCCGGCTTCACCGTCGCCTGCTCGCCGCGCGCCAAGCTCGACCCGGCGTCTGGGCTGTGAGTATGCCTGGTGTACGGCGTTGGCCGGGCGTACGTTCGTCGAGGTCGTACCGTCGCCGTCCCCCTGCTGCCCATTCTCTTGGCCGCGAAACCGCGCCTCAAGCGGACTATTGGCGCTTCGCGCGGCGATGACCGCTTGACCGGCGGCCCCGCGGCCTAAGAACGGGCAGCTATCAGGGGACGGGGCGCGTCTGGGCACAGCTCGAGGTCGCTTGGCGTGGTCCGGTGTGCCGTTGGCGCCTGTGGACAGCGATGATCATCAAGGATTGCGTACATCACCAGGATCACCCGAGCCTCAACACGATTACAGGCGTGGTGAGGCTCCAGAAAACCTCATGATGGCCCGCGAAACGCCAGCAAATCTCACCATGTGGACGCTCCAGCCGAACCCGGACCGGCCCGTCGCCACACTCCCCCAACGCGGCAAACTTCGGCGAACGGTCGAAACCCGACGCGACTCCTTCCCATACGGGGCGCTGCTCACGGCAGCAGGTCGTCGAGCATGGCGAGCATCGTGTGTATGCGCCGGCTGGCGACCCTGCCACTGCCCCGCTTGACGGCGCGGAAGTAACGGTTGCGCCAGCCGCTCAGGAACAGCAGCAGCGCGACCGCGACCTGGAGCCGCCACGGGACGGCGCCGGCGGAGGTCAGGGCGGGCCGCAGCGACGCCGGCGCCTCCAGCGCCGCCACGAGGGCCAACGGGTCGGGCGCGGACATCAGCACCTTGAGCACGTCGTGGGCGAGCGGCCGGTAGCCGGCGTCCTCCCAGTCGACCAGGGCCAGCCGGCCGCCGGTCGTCCGCAGTACGTTGCCCAGGCCGGGGTCGCCGTGGCTGAGCCCGACGGTGAGCGGCCGTGCGTCGTCGAGCAGGGCGCGGGCGCGCAGCAAGACGCCGTGCGGGTCGAGGTCGCCGGGCCAGCTGTCGCGCGGCGGGGCGTCGGCCAGGCTGGAGAACGCGGCCAGCGCGCGGGACCGCTGCTCGCCGCCGAGCGGCTCATGCGTCACGCCCAGCCGCTGCCAGGTCTCGCCCAGCAGGGCGAGCAGTTCGTGGACGGTGTCCTCGGCGTCCTCGGGTCGGACGGCCGCGCCGTCGACGGCCTCCTCGACCAGCCAGTCGACGACGGCATCGCCGGAGAGCCCCTGCCCGGCCAGCCCGCTCTCCAGCACCCGGGGGACGGCGAACGGCGTGCGGCCGGCCAGCGCCCGCTGGTGCGCACTGCCCGCGACCAGCGGCGTCGGCGTCCCGGGGGCGAATCGCTGCTGCACGACGAGGGTCCGGTGCATCTCGGTGACATAGAAGGCGCGGAACCGCAGTTGCTCGGCGGTGCGCATCGCCCCGGCGAGGACGACGTCCGCGACGGCCGCCGACCGCACCGGCGGCCGGTCGCCCGCGACCAGAACGGACGCCCCGGTGCGCTGGTCGACAAAGACGCCGCTGGACGGGAACGGGGTCGCCGGATCCAGCCGGACGGAGAAGGCGATGCGGTTGTCGTGGAAGAAGTGCCGGCGGCGCAGCCGGGCGACGCCCCGAGCGGACGGCAGACTCTCCGTCGTCCGCTCGATCACAGCGGCCCATTCGAGGGACCGGACGGCGTCGGAGGCGGCATGCATCACATATATCTACCAGCGCGACGTCGCGGTTCAGCCCGGTTTGGAGGGGAATTTCATGAGAGTGCTCTCATCATCCGGACGGGTGCCGCGGGGCGTGGGAAGCGCTCTCCGCCCAGACCTGCTGTAAAGTCGTCCGGTCACGAGCGCCACATGGACGGGAACGAAGCAGTGTCGACAGATGTCGCAGTGGTTGGACTGGGTTACGTGGGCTTGCCGCTGGCACAGGAGGCCAGCCGGTCCGGCTTGCAGGTCATGGGTTTCGACGTCAGCGCCAAGGTCGTCGAAGGTCTGAACGAGGGCCGGTCGCACGTCGACGACCTCTCCGACGCCGACATCGCGGAGATGCGGGCGGCGGGTTTCCGGGCGACGGCGGACGAGGCCGACCTCGACGGTGCCGACGCCATCGTCATCTGCGTGCCGACGCCGCTGTCCGACGACGGCGGGCCCGACCTCGGCGCCGTCAAAGCCGCGGTCGCCACGGTCGGCCGGCACCTGTCCGCCGGCATGCTGGTGGTGCTGGAGTCCACCACCTACCCTGGCACTACCGACGAGGTGGTCCGGCCGATGCTGGAGGAGGCCTCCGGGCTGGCCGCCGGCCGCGACTTCCACCTCGCGTTCTCGCCCGAGCGCATCGACCCGGGCAACCCGAAGTTCGGCATGCGCAACACCCCCAAGGTCGTCGGCGGCCAGACGCCGGCCTGCACCGAGCGGGCGGCCACGTTCTACCGCCGCTTCGTCGACACCGTCGTCGAGGCCAAGGGCACCCGCGAGGCCGAGACCGCGAAGCTGCTCGAGAACACCTACCGGCACGTCAACATCGCGCTGGTCAACGAGATGGCGCGGTTCTGCCACGAGCTCGGCATCGACCTCTGGGACGTCATCCGGCTGGCCAAGACCAAGCCGTTCGGCTTCCAGGCGTTCTACCCCGGCCCGGGCGTCGGCGGGCACTGCATCCCGATCGACCCGAACTACCTGAGCCACAACGTGCGCGTGCGCCTCGGCTACCCGTTCCGGTTCGTCGAGCTGGCGCAGGAGATCAACGCCACCATGCCGGCGTACGTCGTCCAGCGGATCCAGAACCTGCTCAACGTCGACGGCAAGGCGCTGAACGGCTCGACCGTCCTGCTGCTCGGCGTCACGTACAAGCCCGACATCGCCGACCAGCGCGAGTCGCCCGCCGTCCCGCTGGCCAAGCGGCTCGCCTCGCTCGGCGCCAACGTCGTCTTCCACGACCCCAAGGTCCCCACCTGGAAGGTCGACGACACCGTCCTCGAGTCCGTGCCCGACCTCGAGGCCGCGCTGGCCACGGCCGACCTCACCGTCGTCCTGCAGCCGCACAGCGACTACGACGGCAACCTCATCGCCAAGAGCGCCAAGCGGGTCTTCGACACCCGTGGCATCACCCCACTGGGCGACAACGTCGAGCACATGTGATCACCAAGCCGGCGCTAATGTCGCTTGCACTCCCTGGCGCACGTAGACGTCCGGGCCGAACAGCTCGGTGACCGCGGCGACGGACTCCTCGTCGACTCGTGTCAACCCGACGACGAGTGCGTTCCGCTCCGCGTCCACTGACGCCGTCGTCATCGAGGCGCCGGCGAAGGAGCGCGGCTCCTCGCCGAAGAGGTCGAAGACGGGCTGCATGAGGTCGTCGTGGCTGTGCTCGACCTCTCGCACCTCGACCGGCGCCGGCGCCGTGGCGATCACCCGTCGGATCTCCGGCCCGACAACCGTGTTCTCCCAGCCGGCCACGAGGTTCACCACGACACCATCGCCGCCGTCGGTGTAGTGGTACTTGGCCCAGATCGCGTCCCGGCTCGGGTCGGCGAACACTTGGAGGACGAGTTCGGTCGCGGCCGCCACCTCGGGCGACGGGCGGATCGTCGTCCGTTCGTCGGGGAGGACCCGCTCCTGCCAGCTCGGCGGCTCGGGCGACGGTGCCGCCGTCACATCGTCCTGCTGTCCGGCGCACCCGACGGACAGGGCGACCAGCAGTGCGGCGGGCAGCACCCGCCACCATCGTCTCGACCGCATGGTTCCGTCCTCTCCGGGCTCACTCGTTGGACGTGCGCAGGCCCGATCCGCGTTGCGTTAGGTTGAGCCGCATGAGCGACGACGCCGAGGTCGTGTGGCGGCCCGATCCGGAGCGGGTGGCCGCGAGCCGGATGGCCGCGTTCCGCAGCTGGCTGCGCGACGAGGGCCTGGTCGACGCCGCCGACTACGACGAGCTGTGGCGCTGGTCGGTCGGCGAGCCGGGCGCGTTCTGGGGCGCGGTCGCCCGCTTCTTCGACGTCACGTTCCACTCCCCGCCCGACGACGTGCTGCCCGACGTCGCGATGCCGGAAACCCGCTGGTTCCCCGGCGCGACGCTCAACTACGCCGAGCAAGCGCTGCGCCCCGGCGACGGCAAGGGCGACGACGACGTCGCGGTGATCTTCCGCCGCGAGGACGGGCTGCGGACGGAGCTGACGTACGGCGAGCTGCGCCGGCGGGTCGCCGCGATGTGCGCCGCCCTGGCCGAGCTCGGCGTCGGCCGCGGCGACCGCGTGGCCGCGCTGGTGCCCAACGCGCCGCAGACGCTGGTCGCGTTCTTGGCCACGGCCAGTCTGGGCGCCGTCTGGTCGTCCTGCTCCCCCGACTTCGGCGTGCGCGCGGCGGCGGACCGGTTCGCGCAGATCGAGCCGGTGGTGCTGGTGGCCTGCGACGGCTACGTCTACAACGGCAAGGCGGTCGACGTCCGGCCGACGGTGGCAGCGCTGCGGGCCCAGCTGCCCACCGTCCGCGCCGTCGTCGGCATCCCGTTCGGCGGCGCGGCGCTCCCGGACGCCGTGGGCTTCGACGACCTGCTGGCCCGGCACGACGGCGCGCCGCTTGAGTTCGAGGCGGTGCCGTTCGACCACCCGCTCTGGGTGCTGTACTCGTCCGGCACGACCGGCCTGCCGAAGGGCATCGTCCAGGGCCACGGCGGCATCGTGCTGGAGCACGTCAAGGCGGTCGGCCTGCAGCTGGACCTGAAGCCCGGCGAGCGGTTCTTCTGGTTCACCACCACCGGCTGGATGATGTGGAACTTCCTCATCGGCGGCCTGCTCGTCGGCTCGACGGTGGTGCTGTACGACGGCAGCCCGGGTCATCCGTCGCTGCGGTCGCTGTGGGACCTGGCGGCCGAGGAGCGCGTCGCCGTCTCCGGCACGTCGGCGCCGTTCGTGCAGGCCTGCCTCAAGGACGGCCTGACGCTGGACCCGTCGGCGCTGCCGGAGCTGCGCGCGGTGGGCAGCACCGGCGCACCGTTGTCGACCGACGGCTTCCGCTGGCTGAGCCGCAACCTCGGCCCGTCGGTGCAGATCGCCAGCCTCTCCGGGGGTACCGACGCGTGCACCGCGTTCGTCGGCCCGGCGCCGGACGTGCCGGTGTGGCTGGGCGAGCTGTCCCGGCCGGCGCTGGGCGCAGCACTTGCCGCGTTCGACGAGGCCGGGCACCCCGTCATCGGCGAGGTCGGCGAGCTGGTGCTCACCGCGCCGCTGCCGTCGATGCCGGTCTCCTTCTGGGGCGACACCGACGGCTCACGGCTGCGGGCGGCCTACTTCGAGGACTTCCCGGGTGTCTGGCGGCACGGCGACTGGATCACCATCACGCCGCGCGGGTCCGCCGTCATCCACGGCCGCAGCGACTCCACCCTCAACCGCGGGGGCGTCCGCATGGGCACCGCCGAGTTCTACCGCGTCGTCGAGGCCCACCCGGCCGTGCTGGACTCGCTGGTCATCGACACGTCCAGCGCGGGTTCGTCCGACGGCGAGCTGCTCTGCTTCCTGGTGCTGGCGCCGGGTGTGGCGCTCGACGAGGTCGAGCCGGAGCTGCGCAAGGCGCTGCGCGCGGAGCTGTCGCCGCGGCACGTCCCCGACCGCTTCGTGGCGGTCGGCGACGTGCCGCGGACCCTGACGGGCAAGAAGTGCGAGGTCCCGGTGAAGCGGATCCTCGCCGGGGTAGCGCCCGAGAAGGCGGTCAGCCGCGAGGCGCTGCGCAACCCCGCGGCCCTCGACCCCTTCGTCGCCCTGGCCGGCGCCCGCTGACGGGCCCGGCCGCGAGGCTGCCCAGGCCGCCCAGCGCCCGCGACGCCACCAGCCCAAGTCGATCTTGGAGTAACCGGGGAGTTGCCGGGCGATTCGTCCGGTTGATCCCCCAGTTACTCCAAGATCAACGCGGCGGGGCGACGAGAGACGCCCTACTTGCGGCGCGAGCCCGGCAGCGGCAGCGGGTCGACGCTCTGGTCGTTCGCCGTGAGGTCGATGCCGAGGTCGCCCGCGAACACCATGTGCGTCTCGATGTCGACGTCGTCGCCCTGCTGGGTGAGGTTGAAGACACGGGCGCCGCGCAGCCGGTTCCGCTCGGCGCCGCTGAGGCCGTACGTGCCGAAGCCGGTGTTGCCCGAGTACCCGAGCATGACGCCGTAGTAGTTGCCCATGTAGGTGTTGACGTGGTCGTGGCCGCAGAACACGCCACGGACGTCGCCGCGGTCGAGGATGGCGGAGAACATGCCGCTGTTGAACGGCCCGGGGCACTCGTCCTCGTTGCGCTCGCCCACGATGCCGTGCTTGGCGACGGCGCGCTCGTGGTCGGCAGCGGTGCGACTGTCGACGCTGGCGAACCACATGAAGCGGTACTCCCAGAGCGGGATGTGGATGAACATCAGCGCCGGGACCTTGTACCCGGCCCGCTTCTCCACCAGCTCGGAGGTCTCGGTGTACCAGTGCACCTGGTTCATCCGCAGCCAGTCCCACGTCGGGTAGCCGGCGAAGTCCTGCCCGGCGATGGTCTCCGGGGCGTACCGGCCACTGTCCAGCAGGAACAGGTTGAACGCGGGACGCTGGCCGCGGGAGCCGCGGATCAGCAGGTTCATGTTGCCCGAGCCGGTGACGCCGCGCGGGCTCGGCTGGTTCAGGTTGTAGCCGTAGGACCGGTAGAAGGCCAGCATGGCTTCCTCGTCCATCCCGGTGTCCGGCGTGGAGTCCTCGTCGTGGTTGCCGTAGGTGATCACCCACGGGATCCGCCGCTCCTCCATCGGCTGGACGATGTTGTTCATCGCCTGCTTCATCTCGGTGGCGTTCGCGCAGCCGCCGGTGATGTTGTCGCCGTTGTGGACGACGAGGTCGGGCCGCTCGCTGTCGAGGACCTTCTCCATCAGCTCGATCGTGCGCCGGTCGATGCGCTCGTCGTCCTGGGTGTCGTTGAACTGGACGATCGTGAATGTGCCGTCGGCCTTGAACCGCAGCGGCCGGTCGTCGTCCGTCGCGCCGGCCGGCGCCGCGCCCGCGAGCGCGCCGGTGGCGCCGAGCGCGAGGGCGGCAGTGCCCAGGCCGCCCATCCGGACGAAGTCGCGCCGGTCCCAGCCGGGCTCCTGCTCGGCCGGCTGCTGGTCGTGCTCGCTCATGGCGTCCCCATCTCCTCGTGCGGCGGTGAGTGGTCAGCGGGGACGCTAGTGAGCGATGGGCACCAGCAGCCGTCGCCGCGGTGATGAGTGGATGAAGCGCACCCGAACCTGTCGGTGACCGCCCGTAGGGTCGTGCGTGTGGAACCGTTCCGCATCGACGTCCCCGACGACCAGCTCGACGACCTCCGCCGGCGATTGCGCGCCACCCGCTGGCCCGAGCCGGCCACCGTCGACGACTGGTCGCAGGGCGTGCCACTGGACTACCTACGCGACCTCTGCGAGTACTGGGCGGCGGGGTACGACTGGCGGCGCGCGGAGGGCTGGCTGAACGGGCTGCCGCAGTTCCGGACGGTCGTCGACGGGCTGGGCATCCACCTGCTGCACGTCCGCTCACCGCACGACGACGCGTTCCCGCTGGTGCTGACGCACGGCTGGCCGGGCTCGATCCTGGAGTTCCGCAAGGTCATCGGGCCGCTCACCGATCCTGTGGCCTACGGCGGCAGCGCGGCCGACGCCTTCCACGTCGTCGTCCCGTCGCTGCCCGGGTACGGGTTCAGCGACAAGCCCGCCCGCACCGGCTGGGGCGTCGAGCGGATCGCCGTGGCATGGGCGACGCTCATGGAGCGGCTCGGCTACGACCGCTACGGCGCGCAGGGCAGCGACTGGGGCACGACGGTGTCCACGTTGCTCGGCGTCGCGCATCCCGACCGCGTCGCCGGGATCCACCTGATGCCGCCGCTCGCGCCGCCCGACCCCGCCACCTTCGACGACCTCACCGACGCCGAACGGTCGGCACTGGACAGCCTGCGCGAGGCCGACGAGTGGGGCTCGGGCTACTCGCGGCAGCAGGCCACCCGGCCGCAGACCGTCGGCTACGGGCTGGTCGACTCGCCGGCGGCGCTGTGCGCGTGGATCGCGGAGAAGTACTGGTTCTGGGCCGACCATGACGGCTCGCTCGACTCCGTCGTCAGCCGGGACGAGCTGCTCGACACCGTCATGCTCTACTGGCTGCCCGCCGCCGGCGCGTCGGCCGCGCGGCTGTACTGGGAGAGCATCCGCCAGGTCGACGAGTGGATCTCCGGCAGCGCCGGCGTCGCCGTCGACGTCCCGGCCGGGTGCACGGTGTTCCCGAAGGAACTGCAGCGGCCGTCGCGGCGATGGGCGGAGCGCCGGTTCACGAACATCCGGCACTGGAACGAGCCGGCCCGCGGCGGCCACTTCGCCGCCCTCGAACAGCCGGACGTCGTCGTCGACGAGATCAGGACGTTCTTCCGCCTGCTCCGCTGAGCACCGCGTCGTCACGACGGCGGCGGACGACGGCGACGACGCCCAGCGCGGCGACAACAGCAAGGGCGCCCGCGCCGACGGCGAGGCCCATGCGCAGGCCACGCGGCCGGTAGGTGCACGAGACCTCGCTGACCCCGGCCTCGACCGGCACCGCGATCAGCCCGCCCACCGTCGCCGGCGTATCAGCAGCGCCGTCGCCGGCCGAGCACCGCCAGCCGGGCGTGCGCACCACGCCGAACACCACTGTCGCGGTGGCCGACGACGGCGGCAGCGAGACAGCGACCCCGTGGCCGCTGACGTCGATCGACGTGGGCGCGCCGGCCCGCAACTCCGCCACCGCGGCCGACAGCAGCCCACGGTCGAGGCAGCCGAGCGGGCTGGCCGGCAGCCGCGCCGGACCGTAGACGCGCAGCGCCACCTCGACGGCGCCGTCGGGGCCGGCGGTGCCGACCCGCAGGACGGGAGCGCCGGTGTAGACGCCCGGAGCTCGCGTCGTCTGCCGCAGGACGGTCCGCCAGCCGGCGGCGTCGTCGAGCACCTCGCCGACGAAGGCGGGCGCCGCGAGGTACACCTCGGAGCCGGCCGGGCAGGACGCCCTCACCCGCAGTTCGACCGGCACCACCGCGTCCGGCACCAGTTCCAGCAGGAAGTCGCTCCGCCGCCCGGTGACCGACAACGCGGGGTCGGGCGCCAGCTGCACCCGCGGGACGGTGTAGACGTCGGCGCCGAGCGCGGTCTCCTGGTTCCCGAACGGCGCCGGGTCCGGTGACGTCCACGGGTCGGCGGGGCGGACGGTGACCAGCGGCGCCACGTCAGGGTTCTCCGCCAGCCGCGGCCGCGATCCGTCGTCGTCGGCGACGACCCGGGCGCCGATGGCGAACACCGCGTCGAGCACCGGATTGGCAGGGTCGATGTTGGCCCGCACGTAGGCGCTGTACCCGAAACCCAGGCCCGCCAGCACCTCGGAGAGGTCGTCGGGGATGGTGCTCGAGTAGTACTGCGACCCCTGCCCGCCCAGCAGCATGGGGTCGTTCTGCGTGACGTGTGCCCCGGGCGACACCCGCGCCGCCGGCCACTCGTCCGCCGCCTGCACCAGCGCGCGGACGTGGTCGTTCTCGTCGCTCCAGACGGGATAGGCGTACAGGAACTGCGCCCGGGCCTGGTCGATGGCCACCGCGCCGGCCGTCGCCTCGGCCACGACGGCGGCACCGACGACACCCGCCGCCACTGCCGCGACCCACGACGGCGGACGCGACCGGCCGCGCTCCGCAACCCGCCGGACCAGCCACGCGACCAGGGCGATCGCCGCGACCACCGGCACGACCACGCGAGTGGTCGGTGTGACGAACGGGCCGGAACGCACCGCGACGTACAGCCCCGCGACCACCACCAGCGGCGCCACCACCGGCACGACGCCGCGCAGCCCGGCCGAGCCCGAGATCCAGCCGGCGATCACCAGCAGCCCGGCGACGACGAACGCCTGACGGAACGGGCTGCCGTTCGGGGTGTCGAATCCGTGCCACACGGCGTGCGTCAGCGCGACCTGCATGCTCAGCACCGTCAGCCCGATGGCGACCGTCCACACCAGCCGCTCGCGCCACCGCACCGCCGCGTTGAACGGCAGGCTGACCGCCAGCAGCAGCATCAGCGTCCCGACGGCCAGCCCGGGGCTGGAACCGACGCCCTCGCTGCCGGCCAGCAGCCGCGACAGGAAGTCGAGCCAGTCCATGACATGAAACTCGACCTCGGGGCTCGGCCGCGAGTACCGCACCGCCCAGAATGTCGGCACCAGCAGGGGCGCGGCCACTCCGATGCCGGCCGCGACGGCGACCGCGCAGCGCAGCACGCCGGCCACCCGCACTCGCCACGAGACCGACGCGTCGTAGGAGATCACCCGCACCAGCACGACGATCGCCGCGCCGATGGTCGCCATGTAGACGGTGTAGAAGTGCGACGTCCACAGCAGCGCCACCACGAACGGGGCCACACAGACGGGCAGCCACGACCGCCGCCGCCGCAGGATCCACTCGCACAGCAGGCACAGCACCGGGAACGCCACCAGCCCGTGCAGCCAGATGGTCATGTAGGCGCCGTCGTCGAGGGCCCAGCCGCACAGGGCGTACGAAACCCCGGCGACGACGGCGAGCCAGGCCGGCCCGGCGGGACGCAGCAGGCGCAGGTAGGCCGTCATGGCGGCCGCCGCCGACGCCAGCGCCACGACGGCGATGGCGAACAGCGCGAGGTCCATGCCGTCCCGCGGGAACAGCAGCACCAGCCAGGACAGCGTGCTGCCGATGTAGGACATGTAGTCGCCGAGGAACGGAACGCCGAACCCGCTGCCCCAGGTGAACGTCAGGTCGCCCGCGGCGCTCCCGGTGAGCACGTCGCGCAGGTGCGCGTGCATGGGGATCAACTGCTGGCCGAGGTCGTTGGTGTTACGCGACACGTCGCCGAAGGGGAACGTCCCGCGGATCATCCCGCTCACGACGAAGCCGCCCGCGGCGAGGACCGCGGCCACGAGAGCCGGCAATCCATGCAACCTCACCAGCGGTCTGCGCGTATACACAGTGATGCCCCAATCCATCAGGTCACGAGGGAGTAACAAATTCGGCACTCCGATCAGGTAGACCGTATCATGTCATTCATTAGATAATGACAATGGAGGATGGCGTGCAAGAATCGGGTGGGCCGGCCATCGCTGTGATCATTCCGTGCCATAACGAGGCGGTCGCAATAGCGGCCGTGGTGACCGACATCCGGGCCGCACTGCCCGACGCGACCATCTACGTCTACGACAACAACTCCACCGACGCGACTGTCGCGGAGGCGCTCGCCGCGGGCGCCGTCGTCCGCACCGAGTCACGGCAGGGCAAGGGCAACGTCGTGCGCCGCGCCTTCGCCGACGTCGACGCCGACGTCTACGTGCTGGTCGACGGCGACGACACGTACGACGCCTCATCCGCGTCCATGCTGGTCAAGGTGTTGCTCGACGGCCCGTACGATCACGTCGTCGGGGTCCGGACACACGTCAGCGAGACCGCCTACCGGGTTGGCCACGTCCTGGGCAACCGGCTGTTCAACGGCGTTGTCGGCACCCTGTTCGGCCGCCAGATCACCGACCTGCTCAGCGGCTACCGTGCGTTCTCCCGGCGGTACGTGAAATCGTTCCCGGCCCTGTCCCGGGAATTCGAGATCGAAACCGAACTGACCATCCATTCGCTGCGGCTACGCGTTCCGGTGGCCGAGATGCCGGTCGGATACAAAGAGCGCCCGGACGGCAGCGAGAGCAAACTCCGCACCTACCGCGACGGGTTGCGGATTCTCCGATGGCTCGTCACGGTCACCCGTCACGAACGGCCCACGCTGTTCCACGGCGTACTCGCCGGCCTGTTCGGCGCGGTGGCGCTGATCCTCGGCATTCCCGTGATCGCCGAGTTCCTCGAGACCGGACTGGTACCGCGGTTCCCCACGGCGTTCCTGGCGGCGGCCGTCTCCATCATCGCGGTGGGCACGCTAGGCATCGGCTACCTGCTCGAGACGATCCGGCGCGGCCGCGAGGAGGCCGCTCGGCTGGCGTACCTGCGCTACCCGGCGCCGGGCGGTCGCAGCTCGACACTGCTCTGAGTGATACCGCTCACCCACCCACCGCGAACCGCCGCTCAGCTGCGCAGGTCGAAGGCGTTCCAGCCGGTACCGATGGCCCGGCTCGGCAGGAAGGCGCCCGTCCCGCTGCCGGGATAGAGGATCATCGTGCCGTCCGCCTTCCACGCGACGAGGTCCAGGACGTAGTCGTCGTCCACGTCGCCCGCCGCGGCGATGCCCGTGAACCCGGCCCAGCCGGTGCCGATGCTCCGCGCCTTGCCGAAGCCGCCCGAGCCGTTGCCCGGGTAGAGCAGCAGTCCGCCGTTGGGCAGCCGCGCGATGAGGTCGGCGACGCCGTCGCTGCTCCAGTCGCCCGGGCCGACGATGGCGGTGAACCCGGCCCAGCCGGTGCCGATGACGCGAGCGGTGCGGAACCCGCCGCGGCCGTCGCCCGGGTACAGCACGAGCACGCCGTCGCGGCGGCGGGCGATGAGGTCGACCCGGCCGTCGCGGTCCCAGTCGCCCGGCGCGACCACGGCGGTGAACCCGGCCCAGCCGGTGCCGATGCGCCGCTGCGCCGCGAAACCCCGGTCGGACCGGCCGGAGTACAGCCAGAGGCCGCCGGTCGAGCTACGGGCGATGACGTCGTCGTGACCGTCGCCGTCCCAGTCGCCAGGCAGCGCGGCGGAGACCATGGACGACCAGCCGGTGCCGAACGGGATGCGGCTGCCGTACCCGGCCGAGCTACCGCCCGGCCAGAGCCAGAACGAGCCGTCCGACCGTTGCCGGGCCATGAGGTCGGACCGGCCGCCGCCGTTGACGTCGCGGCCGCCGGTGGCGTCGCCGCCGATGCCCATCTGCCGCAGCGTGCCGGAGCGGATGGTGCCCAGCCGCGCGTACAGGGCGTCGCCGGGGCAGGCCGTCGCGGCGGCGTCGCGGTGCCCGGCGATGGCCGGCCACGCCTCGCCGTCGTAGTTGACCTGGCGCAGCGGGCGGACGCCGTGGAGGCGGAACTTCCACGCGAACAGCCGGGAGTACGCGCCGAGCATGACGCTGGGCGGCGCGGTGTTCTCATAGGTGCCCAGTGCGGACGCGGCGAAGGCGTCGTCGTTGTAGCCCTGGGTGTGCGCGCCGACGACCGCGCGGTCGACGCCGCCGTAGCGGCCCTCCCAGATGCGGCCGAAGCGGTCGATGACGAAGTTGTAGCCGATGTCGTTCCAGCCGCGTGACCGCACGTGGTAGACGTAGATCGACCTGATCAGCGCGGGGACGTCGCCGGAGCTGTACGCGTTCGCGCTGACGGTGTGGTGCACGAACGCGCCGCGCACCTCGCCGTAGCTGGGCGGGTCGGCCCGCAGCGACTCGTCGGCGCCCCACTGCGCCCGGCTGTAGATCGTCGGGCCGCCGCTGACGGCGAGCTCCGGCGCGTCGGACTTCATGGCCGGCGCCGTGCCCGGCTCGACGAGGTCCAGCCTGAGGTCGGCCGGCCGGCGGGCTCCGGCCTGCGCGCCGTCGACGCGGACCTGGATGCCGTCGGACTCCGGCACCAGCAGCGGGTCGGTCCCGTTGCGGGTGGCCGCCGCCTCGGCGGTGCCGGGGTCGGGCTGGTGGTCGTCGCCGCCCGGCAGCTCGTACCACGGCGACCACGTGCCGTCGGAGCGCACGCGCACCCACGCCTGCACCGGGGCGGCGCCGGTCCAGGTGACGGCCGCCAGCCGGAACGGCCGGACGGTGTACTCCTCGGTGTAGACGATGGGGATCTGCGCGGTGACGTCGGCGAACTCGCGCGGCGCACCGCCGGGCGCCGGCGGCAGGCTGGGCAGCCGCCCGAACCCGCCGGCCGCGACCGGGAGGCTGATCATCTGCAGGTCGTCGGCGGTCGGCGCGGTCTCCGCCGGCACGGCCGGCGTGCCCGTCCCCGTCGGTGGCACCTCCGGAGCGGCCCACGAGGGCACGACCGGCGCCATCGCGAACGCGACGAGCGCGCCCGCCAGACCCGCCTTGGTGACCGTCACGACTCGTCCCCCGCCGACCAGGTGTGATGCTTCAGATGACTACTGATGCATCAACAGTCTCACCAGTCACACAAGCCACGCAACCCGTTGTCGGGAATCGTTCGGACGATTCGGTTCAGTCCCCCACACCCAGGAACGGCGCCAGGACCCGCGCCGACGCCCGTCCGTCGTGGAACCGGCGGACGAAGTCGGGGCCGGCCGCCGCCGTCTTGATCGCGGGCTCGCGCTCGGCCACCAGGCGCTCGACGACGGCGCCGAGATCGTCCGGCGTCGCCTCGACGATCGGCAGCTCGGCCGGAATCGCGGCCCGGACGTGATCCGCGACGTGCCCGACGGTGACCCGGCCGGCCGCCATCGCCTCGCAGGCCAGCACGCCGTACGACCCGAGCAGCAACTGGTCGACCACGATGTCGGCCTCCCGCACGCGGGCCATCAGCTCGGTGTGCGGCACGCCCTCGACCCGCCGGTACTCGATCAGCCCGCGGTCGTGCAGGTCGCGCAGCACGGGATCGGCGGCGGCGGAGCCCTTGAGCGCGCCCCGCGACGGCGCGTGCAGCACGACCGGCACCGGCCGCTCCAGCACCGGCCGGTCGGTGGCGAGGTCGTCGGCGTCGACCACCACGGGCAGCCACTGGGCGCCGTCGACGAAGTCGAGCAGGTCGGGCGTGGTGACGAAGCGCGGGCCGTCGAAGTCGCGGAGGTGTCCCAGCACCACCTGCGTGGCCTGCTGCAGCCGCTGCGTCAGGGGGTCGTCGCGGTCGGCGAACGGCGAGTACCGGAACAGCTCGCGGTGCCGGCGCGGGTCGCGGACCTCGGATCCGTGCAGGATCACCCCTGCCGCGATGCCGGCCGCCCGCAGCGTCGGCAGGTCCTCGACGAACAGCTGCCCGCGGGCCTGGCCGAGCACCGGCCGGGCCGCCTCGAACAGCACATGGGTGGCGGTGCGCAGCACGTGGTCGGCGAACCCGACCACCCAGGCGGCGTCGTTCAGGAACCGCTCGGCCGGTACGACGTGGTCGGCCCGGAAGGCGAACGTGCCCGCTTCGGCCATGAGGTTCTCGGCCGTCGCCGGCGGCGCGTACCGCTCGACGGCGCGCGCCCACCGCCAGCCCTGCCCAGCGCTGTTCGACGGGCCGATCAGCAGGTGCGGCGTCGACTTCTCGGTCGCAGCCGGCGCCACGGCCGGCGCATCTGCACCCACCGTCCCGAGCAGGTCGGCGTACAGCTGGCGCAGCCGCAGCGCCTGGCCCTCCCAGGAGACCTCCTGGCGGAACTCCGGCCGCTCCAGCCGGGCCCGGTACGGTGCGGGGTCCGCCAGGACGGTGCGGACCTTGGCGGCGAGGTCGGCGGCGTCGCCGACGCGGTACACCTCGCCGATGCCGGACTGCTCCATGAACTCCGTCAGGCTCGGCATGTCGCTGGTGACGACCGGCAGGCCGGCGAAGGCGTACTCGAAGACCTTGTTCGGCAGCGCCATCTCGTGGCTGGGGTAGCGCAGAATCGGGATCAGCCCGACGTCGGCCGAGGAGAGGAACGCCACCACCTCGTGTGGCCGCACCGGGTCGAGGAAGTGCACGCGGTCCTCGACGCCGAGCCGCCCGGCCAGCGCGCGCAGCTGCTCGACCGGTGCGATGTCGATGTGCGGGACGGACACGACCGCCAGGTGCACGCCGGGCAGCGACGGCAGCGCCTCGACGGCGGTCTCGACGCCGCGGGCCTTGGTGACGCCGCCGCTGTAGACCAGCAGCGGCACGTCCGGCGCGAGGCCGATGCGCGACCGCAGCCCGGGCACGTCGCCGTCGGCCAGCTCCGTCATGCTCGGCGAGTTGATGACGACGGCCGGCTCGCGGTCGAGGCGGTACCGGCGGTGCAGCGTGCGGGCGATGGCCGGACTGACGGTGACGACGCGGTCGGCGCGGCCGATGTACTCGCGTTCGTGGTGCGCCCAGGCGGCGATGAACCGAGGCGTCCGGGCGCCGTAGCGCGACAGCCCGGGGACGTACTCGTGCGCGTCGTAGACGACGGCGAGCCGGCGGCCCTGCCGACGGGCCCGCTCGGCCGCGCGCATCGCGACGCCGATGACGTGCATGTCGTGTGCGTGGACGGCGTCGGGCGCCAGCTGGTCCAGCAGCGGCCCGAACGCCAGCTCGTAGTCGTAGGCCTGCGGGTGCACCAGCCGCCAGCGGGCCGGCCACGGGGTCCGGGCGGCGACGCCGTCCCAGGCCCGCCAGCCGAACCGGAACGCCTTGTCGGCCCGGTTGCCGACGCCGGCACGCAGCCAGGCAGCCCGCTCGGCGGCGCTCAGCCGCAATCCCGCAAGCCTGTCCCCGAGGCCACCGCTGGACCGGCCGGCCAGCTCGCCGCGCCGCGCCTTCAGCGCCTGCTTGCGCGCCACCTGCGCGGACTTGACCGGATACCCGACGAACGGCGGGCGCCAGTCACGGTGCGAGCGGCGCTTCCGGTCCCGCTCGTCGCGCAGCTGGAACGCCACCGGCACCCGGACGACCAGCACGTCGCCGAGCAGCTCCAGCGACCGGCGGCCGTCCGCGGCGACGCCGAGCACAGTGACCCGGTGCCCGGCATCGGCGACGGCCTGCGCCTCCTTCTTGACCCGGCTATCAGTGATGACGTCGTTGGCCACCAGCATGACGACGTGCGGGCGGCCGGCCGCCGTGGCCGGGTCGGAGGTCATGCCGGGGAGGATGCCTGGCCGACGACGATGCGCGTGACGCCGTCCCAGCGCGCGGCGTCGGTGACGTCGCGGCCGTCGACCAGGACCTTCGCGCCAGGGACGTCGGCGGAGCCGACCTCGGCGTACTCGGGGTGGTCGGCCTGCACGACGACGGCGTCGGCCGGCTCACCCAAGTGGTACGGCTCGAAGCCGAGCCCGCGCAGCTCGTCGTCGGTGTACATGGGGTCGTGCACGAACACCTCGGCGCCGCGGTCGCGCAGCGCGCGCACCGTCGGGAAGACGCCGGAGAATGCCGTCTCCTTCACCTTGCCACGGTACGCCGCTCCCAGCACGACGACCCGCGCGCCGGTCAGCGAGCCGCCGAACGCCGCCTCGACCAGGCCGATCGTGTACTCCGGCATGCCGACATTGGCCTCGCGGGCGGCCCGGACGACGGAGGCGTCGGGGTCGGTCCACAGGTACAGCCGCGGGTACACCGGGATGCAGTGCCCGCCGACCGCGATGCCGGGCCGGTGGATGTGGCTGTAGGGCTGCGAGTTCGACGCCTCGATGACCTGGAAGACGTCGATGCCGTTGGCGGCGGCGAACCGGCCGAACTGGTTGGCCAGGCCGATGTTGACGTCGCGGTAAGTGGTCTCGGCGAGCTTGGCCATCTCGGCCGCCTCGGCGCTGCCGAGGTCCCAGACGCCGTTGCCGCGGGCGAGGTCGGGCCGCTCGTCGAAGTCGAGGACGGCCTCGTAGAACGCGCGCGCCCGCTCGGCGCCGGACGGCGTCAGGCCGCCGATGAGCTTCGGGTACTTCCGCAGGTCGGCGAAGATTCGGCCGGTGAGCACCCGCTCGGGCGAGAACACCAGATGGAAGTCGGTGCCCTCGGTGAGGCCGGACACCTTCTCGATGAGCGGCCGCCACCGGTTCCGGGTGGTACCGACCGGCAGTGTGGTCTCGTAGGAGACCAGCGTGCCCGGCGTCAGGTTCTCGGCCAGCGACTGGGTGGCGGAGTCCATCCAGCCGAAGTCAGGCTCTCCGGTGGTGTCGTCGACGAACAACGGCACCACCAGGACGACGGCGTCGCTGCCGGGGACGGCGTCGGCGTAGTCGGTGGTGGCCCGCAGCCGGCCGGCGGTCACCACCTCGGACAGCTTCTCGGCCAGCTGGTCCTCACCGGGGAAGGGCTCGTCCCCCTTGTTCACGAGGTCGACGACGGTCTCGTTGACATCGACGCCGATGACCTCGTGACCCTTGGCGGCGAACTGGACGGCGAGTGGCAGCCCTATCTTGCCCAGGGCGACGACGGTGATTCTCACGTATGACCTCGGTCGTGATGGCGGATTCGGTCCGGCGTATAGGCTACCGGGGTTGGCTTGCGGCCTTGCCCTACGTCTGGTCGTGCAGAGGTTTCGAGGACGGTCTTCCATGCAGGTGCTCAGCATCGTCGGAGCCCGCCCGCAATTCGTCAAGCTCGCTCCGGTGGCCGAGGCCTTGACGGCGGGCGGACACGAGCACGTCATCGTGCACACGGGGCAGCACTACGACGCCGACATGTCCGACGTGTTCTTCGCCGACCTGCGCATCCCCGCACCCGACGTGCACCTGGGCATCGGCTCGGGCAGCCACGGCACGCAGACCGGCACCATGCTGGCGGCGCTGGACAGCGTGCTGGCCGACCGCCGCCCCGACTGGGTGCTCGTCTACGGCGACACCAACTCCACCCTGGCCGGAACGCTTGCCGCGGTCAAGCTGCACCTGCCCGTCGCCCACCTCGAGGCCGGCCTGCGCTCGTTCAACCGGGCGATGCCCGAGGAGCACAATCGGGTACTCACCGACCATGCCGCCGACCTCCTGCTGGCGCCCACCGACGTCGCCGTGACGAACCTCGCCCGCGAGGGCCTGGCCGAGCGCACCGTCCGGGTCGGCGACGTCATGACCGACGTCTGCTTCCGGGTCCGCGACGCCGTCCGCGACACCGCGCCGGAGCTGCCGGCCGGGTTCGAGCCGGGCGGCTACGTCGCGGCCACCATCCACCGGGCCGAGAACACCGACGACCCCAAGCGGCTCACCGCGGTGGTCGACGCGCTGGCCGGGCTGCCGGTGCCGGTGCTGCTGCTGGCGCACCCGCGCCTGGTGGTCCGCTGCCGCGAGTTCGGCATCGCCCTCGAGCGGCCGGGCAGCGCGCTGCACACCGCGTCGCCGCTGCCCTACCCGGGCATGGTCGCGGCCGTCCTGCACTCCGCGGGCGTGGTCACCGACTCCGGCGGCCTGCAGAAGGAGGCCTACCTGCTGGGCCGGCCCTGCAGCACGCTGCGCACCGAGACGGAGTGGCTGGAGACCCTGCACGACGACTGGAACGTGCTGGTGCCCGAGCCTGCCGACCTCGCCGACGCCGTCACCCGGCCGGTGCCGTCGGCGCCGCAGGGCACCCCGTACGGCGACGGCCATGCCGCGGGTCAGGTGGTCGACGCCCTGGTCCGCGGGGGTCCGGCATGAGCACCGATGCCCAGGTCCGTCCGGACCACCCGGCCGAGCCCGCGGCGCCGGCGGCGCGGCGGCGGACCACCACGGCCACGGCCGCGGGGGTGACCCGGCACCGGCCGGAGCTCCAGGGGCTGCGCGCGGTCGCCGTGCTGCTCGTGGTGTTCTTCCACCTCTGGCCCACCGAGCTGAGCGGCGGGTTCGTCGGCGTCGACGTGTTCTTCGTCATCTCCGGCTACCTCATCACCGACCACATCCACCGCGAGACCATCCGCACCGGCACGCTGTCGCTGCGCCGGTTCTGGGCACGCCGTATCCGCCGGCTGTTGCCGGCGTCGCTGCTGGTGCTGGCGCTGGGCGCGGTCGCGGCGGTCACGCTGCTGCCGGCGACGGAGTGGGCCGCCACCGCGCGCCAGCTGGCCGCCAGCGCCCTCTACGTGCAGAACTGGGCGCTGGCCTCCGACGCCGTCGACTACATGGCCCAGGACACCGCGCCCACGCTGGCGCAGCACTACTGGTCACTGTCGGTCGAGGAGCAGTTCTACGTCGTGTGGCCGGTGCTGGTGCTGGGCATCGTCGTGCTGAGCCGCCGCGCGTGGGTCCGGTGGTCCACCCGGCGACTGCTGGCCGCCGGCATCGCGGTCCTCGGCGCGGCGTCGCTGACCTGGTCCGTCGTCGCCACGTACGCCGATCCTGCCGCCGCCTACTTCGTCACGCCCACCCGCATCTGGGAGTTCGCCGCGGGCGCGCTGCTGGCGCTGCTGCCCGTCCGTACGGCCCGCCGCGGCATCGTCCGCGCGCTGCTCGGCGGCGCCGGGCTGGCCGCCATCGTCGTCGCCGGCGTCACCTACGACGGCGCCACGCTGTTCCCCGGCTGGGTGGCACTGCTGCCGGTGCTGGGCACGGTGGCCGTCATGGCTGCCGGCCCGACGTCCCGCCGGTTCACGCCGCACTGGTGGCTGACCCGCCGCCCGGCCACGTTCGTCGGCGACATCTCCTACTCGGTGTACCTGTGGCACTGGCCGCTGATCGTGGTGCTGCCGCACGTCACCGGCACGGAGTTGCGCGTCGGCGACAAGCTCGGCATCTTCGCGGCCACCCTGGTGCTGGCCTGGCTCAGCAAGGTCTACGTCGAGGATCCGCTGCGCACCCGCACGTTCCTCGCCGCCGCCCCGTGGCGGTCGTTCGCGTTCGCCGTCACCGGCATGGCGCTGGTCGTGGCCGGCACCGTCGCCGTGACCGACGACCTCGACCGCCGTGAGGCCGAGGCAGAGGCCCGCGCCGAGGCCGTCCTGTCCGCCGAGGCCGTCACCGAGCCGTGCGTGGGGCCGGCCGCGCTCGCCGCTGACAGCGGCTGCGACCCCGTCGGCTCCGGACCGCTCATCCCGCCGCCCGAGGTCGCGGTCGAGCAGAACCGGCGCTCCGACTACCAGGAGTGCCAGCAGGCCATCACCCAGCCCGACGTCATCCGGTGCGAAAAGGGCTACACCGGGCCCGACCCCAAGCGGGTCATCGCGCTGGTCGGCGACTCCCACGCCACCCACTGGCTGCCCGCGCTCGAGCTCATCGCCGAGTCGAGCCACTGGACGATCGTCACCTACCTCAAGGGCTCCTGCCCGGTGACGGCCGCGCGCCGCGAGCTCGACTCCGAGCAGACCGGCGAGGCCGCCGACAGCTGCGACCAGTGGGTGCGCGACGTCCGCGACGAGGTCGCTGCCGACGACGCCATCTCCATGGTCCTGACCTCGTCGTTCACCAACGCCTACGGGTTCACCGACGGCGCTGACACCGAGTTCGACGACCCCGCCCACGACGGTTTCGCACCGATCTGGGACGAGTGGACGGAGTCGGGCAAGGACGTCGTCGTGCTCCGCGACGTGCCGCCGACGAACGGCGAGTACGTGCCCACCTGCCTGTCGGCGCATCCGGGCGACCCGATCGACTGTGCCACGTCGCCCGACGACCTGCCCGACGACGCCGCGGCTGTGGCGGCCGAGCGCCTCGACGACCCCAAGGTGCACGTGGCCGACCTCACCGACCGCTTCTGCGACGACGAGTACTGCTACCCGGTGGTGGGCGACGTCATCGTCTACCGCGACTACAGCCACCTCACACGGGAGTACGCTGCGGCGCTGGCTCCGGTTCTGGGCGAACGGCTGAACCGGGCGATGACGCCGCAGGAGTGACCGCCCTCCATCCCGCCCCAACGAGTTGCCGGTGGATCCGGCGGATGCCCGCGAATCCGACGCTTGCAGCCGTGATCCGACCCTGACCGGCCGGATCGGCGGGCATCCGCCGGATTGCCGGGCATCCGTCGCTGCCGCGGGACGCTAGTGTGGCAACCGCACGGTGCTGCCGTCGCGGGCGGAGGCGAGGACGGCCTCGGCGACCTCGACCGTCGCCAGGCCCTGCTGCATGGTGACGATGTCGGTCTCCTTGCCGAGGAGGGCGTCGCGGAACGCCTCGTGCTCGGTGCGCAGCGGCTCCGGCTTGGCGATGGCGTACCGGACGACGTCGCCCTCGGACACGCCGCGGAACTGGGCGAGGTCGTCCCAGGCCGTAGGGATGGACCCGTTGGCGTGGAACGTGAGGTCGGCGTGCAGGGTGTCGGCGATGTAGGCGCCGCGGTCACCGGTGACGATGGTGACCCGCTCCTTCATCGGTGACAGCCAGTTGACCAGGTGGCTGGTGACGGTGCCGTCGGCCAGCTGGCCGGTCACGGCGACGAGGTCCTCGTGGTCGCGGCCGCTCTTGTGCACCGTCCGGGCCGCCACGGACACGAACGGCGAGCCCACGACCCAGGCGGTGAGGTCGATGTCGTGCGTGGCAAGATCCTTGACGACGCCGACGTCGGCGATGCGGGCCGGGAACGGGCCCTGCCGCCGGGTGATGATCTGGTAGATGTCGCCGAGCTCGCCGTCGAGCAGCCGCGAGCGCAGACTCTGCAGCGCCGGGTTGTAGCGCTCGATGTGGCCGACGGCGCCGACCAGGCCGGCCGCCTGGAACGCCGCGGCCAGCTTGGCCGAGCCCTCGCTGTCCTTGGCCAGCGGCTTCTCGACGAGCGCGTGCACGCCCGCAGCGGCCAGCGCCAGGCCGACCTCTTCGTGGTAGGCCGTCGGCGTGGCGACGACGCAGTAATCGAGGCCGACGCCGATGAGCGACTCGATGTCGGGCAGCACGGGCAGGCCGCCGGCCACCTTGTGCGGGTCGCCGGCGGGGTCGGCCACGCCCACGAGGTCGACGCCGTCGATGGAGCGCAGCACCCGCGCGTGGTGCCGGCCCATCATGCCCAGGCCGATCAGCCCGGCTCGCAGGTTGGTCATCACGCACCCGCCTTCGCCAGCGTGTTCACAGCCGTCGCGATGCGGTCGAGGTCGTCGGAGCTCAGCGACGGATGGACCGGCAGCGAGAGGACCTCGGCGGCGGCCCGCTCCGTCTCGGGGAGGTCGGCCTCGCGGCCGAACGACGGCAGCCGGTGGTTGGGGATCGGGTAGTAGACCCCGCAGCCGACACCGTGCTCGTCGCGCAGCGCCGCGGCGAAGCGGTCGCGGTCGCCGGCCACCCGGATCGTGTACTGGTGGTAGACGTGCGTCGCGTGCTCGGACACCGGCGGGACCACGACACCCTCGAGGTTGGCGTCGAGGAACGCCGCGTTCTCCTGCCGCTGCTTGGTCCAGCCGGCCAGCTTCCTCAGCTGCACACGGCCGATGGCGGCGTGGATGTCGGTCATCCGGTTGTTCAGGCCGACCAGCTCGTTCTCGTACTGGCGCAGCATGCCCTGGTTGCGCAGCAGCCGCAGCCGGCGCTCGAGGTCGGTGTCGCCGGTGCTGACCATGCCGCCCTCGCCCGACGTCATGTTCTTCGTCGGGTACAGGCTGAACATGGCGAACGTGCCGAACGAGCCAACCGGCGCGCCCTTCCAGGTGGCGGCGTGCGCCTGGGCGGCGTCCTCGAACAGCTTGAGGCCCTGCCGCTCGGCGATGTCGCCGAGCGCCGTCATGTCGGCAGGGTGGCCGTAAAGGTGGACCGGCATGATGCCGACGGTCCGCTCCGAGACCGCGGCCTCGACGGAGGCCGGATCGA
Source organism: Jiangella aurantiaca (assembly GCF_004349105.1). Lineage (GTDB taxonomy): Bacteria > Actinomycetota > Actinomycetes > Jiangellales > Jiangellaceae > Jiangella > Jiangella aurantiaca. The sequence continues at coordinate 88,417 of NZ_SMLB01000001.1, read as the reverse complement.
GACAGAAGTACTGCGGCTCGATGTCGGCGAACACCGGGGTGGCGCCGGTGAGCGCGACGGAGTTGGCGGTGGCGGCGAAGGTGAAGGACGGGACGATGACCTCGTCACCGGGGCCCACGCCGGCGGCCAACAGGCCCAGGTGCAGGCCCGAGGTGCCGGAATTGACGGCGACGCAGGCGCGCCCGGCCACCAGCTCGGCCGAGAACTCCTGCTCGAAAGCCGCGACCTCCGGTCCCTGCGCCATCATGCCGGTGCGCAGCACGCGGTCGACCGCCTCCCGCTCCTCGTCGCCGATGATCGGCTTCGCGGCGGGGATCGGGCTGGTGCTCATGCGTTGTCCTCCGTGCTCTGACCGGCTTCCCGCAGGTGCCCGTGCTCTTCGATGTACAGCTCGCCGGTGCGCGGGCACCGCCACGTGCCCCCGCCGGCGTCCTCGAGCGGGACACCGGCGCGTCCCACCCACGCGACCCGCCGCGCCGGCACGCCCACCACCAGCGCGAAATCGGGGACGTCGCGGGTGACGACGGCTCCGGCGGCTACGGTAGCCCATCGTCCCACGGTGACCGGAGCCACGCACACCGCCCGCGCGCCCACGGAGCACCCCTCGCGCAGCGTGACGCCGACGGCGTCCCAGTCAGCGGCGCTCTTGGCGCTGCCGTCCGGGTTCACCGCACGCGGGAAGGTGTCGTTGGTGAGCACCGCCGCGGGGCCCACGAACACGCCGTCCTCGAGCACCGCCGGCTCGTAGACCAGCGCGTAGTTCTGGACCTTGCAGTTGTCGCCGGCCCGGACGCCGGTGCCGATGTAGGCGCCGCGGCCGATGACGCAGTTACGGCCGAGCACGGCCTTCTCGCGGACCTGGGCCAGGTGCCAGACCGACGAGCCCGCACCGATCTCGGCGTTGTCGTCGACGTCGGCCGAGGCCATGATGCGCACGTTCACCGCTGCTTCTTCTCCTGGGTCTGTTCCTGGTCCCGCTCGGCGGCGCTTGCGGCGTCCTTGAAAGCGCGCCACTTCGTCTCCGGCGGCTCCGGCGGGTCGGGCACGAGCCGCTTGACGATGGTGGCGCCGGGCGCCCAGGCGGCGTCGGGCAGCTTCTCCATGACCTCGGCGTACACCGACCGGATGACCTCGGCCTGTGCGGCCCACGAGAACCGGTGCCGCAGCTGGGGGTCGTCGGCGATGCGCTTGGCGATGCGGTCGCGGTCGGCGAGCACCGTCCGGACCGCCCGCACGAAGCCGTCGACGTCGCCGGCGCTGTAGACCGCGCCGAGGTCGAGCTCGCGTACCAGGTCGGCCTGGGCCGGGGTGTCGCTGGTGACGATGGGCAGCCCGGCGGCGATGTATTCGCAGAACTTGTTCGTCACCGCGATGTCGTGGTTGGGCGCGTGCAGCAGCGGGCTGAGGCCGATGGTGGCCGAGCGCAGGTACAGCGGCACGACCTCGGCGTCGACGAACGGCGCCAGGTGCACGCGGTCGCCCACGCCCAGCTCGACGGCGCGCGCCTGCAGCTCCGCGGTGACGGGGTTGGCCCGAGCCACGATGGCGAGGTGGACGTCGGGCAGCTGCCGCAGCGCCTCGACTGCCGTCCCGACGCCGCGGGCGCGGTTGACCCCGCCGCCGTACACCAGCAGCGGGACGTCCTCGGGCAGCCGCAGCTGCTCGCGCAGGCCCTTGACCTGGGCATCCTCCGGCGGCTCCACAGGCGCGTTGAGGACGACGTCGGGCAGGGTGGCCAGCTTGTGGTCGCGCTGCAGCCACCCGGCCAGCGGCTCGGACACCGTGATGACGCGATCGGCGTCGTGGATGAACTCGCGCTCGAGGTCGCTGTAGGCCGCGACCCGGCGCGGCGCCACGACCGGCACGCCCGGGATGTACTCGTGCGCGTCGTAGATGATCTTGATGGTGCGGTCGTCGAGGGCCGCACGGTGCGCCGCGCGCGCCGCGATGCCGAGCATGAACACGTCGTGCACGTGGATGACCTCGGGCTGGATGCGGTCGAGCAGCGGGCCCAGCGTCAGCTCCTGGTCGACCACCTCGGGCATCACCCGGCGCCACCGGCCGGAGGGCAGGTAGCGGTAGAGGGCCAGCTGCCGCTCACGCCGCTTGCCGATGCCCATGTCGGTCGTGGCGACCTTGCGCTTGGCCCGCCGGATCGGGTACGCGCGGGCATCGAGGATGGCGCGGTGCAGCCGCAGCGAGCGCCAGCGCGCCGCCCGCAGCAGCCGCTCCCGGGTGGGTCGCCGGGCCGGCGCGGGCGCCGCTGCGACGCCGCCGGCGCGCTCGCGGTCGCGGCGGTCGCGCCCACGGTCGCCGCGCAGCTCGCGGCTGGCGTACTGCCAGCGGCCGTAGGCCAGCGTGTACTCGGCCTCGGAGCTGAACCACGGCTTGAGGTTGGCCAGCCGCTTGCGCCACCCGGTGACCAGCACCTTCGACTGGATGGGCGGGCAGAGGACGTGCACCTTGCCGAGTTCGCGGGCGCCCTTGAGCTTGCGGCCGGGAATGCCGATGCAGGTGACGTCGAGGTCCCAGTTGGCCACCGTCTGCGCGTACTTGAGCACGCGGGCGTCGACGACGATGTCGTTGCCGGCCATCATGACGACCTTGGGCCGGATCCAGGACGGCTTCCAGTCGGCCGGCACAGCGCTCGGCCGTTCGACGAACGAGGCCAGCGCCTCGGCCGAGCGGCGGCCGTCGTGCACCTGCTCGACGAAGGCCGGGCCGCGCGCGGCGACCTCGCGGCCGCGTTCGGGGTGCGAGACGAGGTCGAGGACGACCTGCTCGATGGTGTCGGGCGTCGCCTCGACGATGGGCAGCTCGAGGCCGGTGTCGGCCAGGACGCGGTCGCGGACGTGCTGGGCGATGTGGCCGACCACGACCCGGCCCGCGGCCATCGCCTCGCACGCGGCGACGCCGTAACTGCCGACGCGGAACTGGTCGAGGACGATGTCGGCGTCGCGGTAGACCCCCGGCATGTCGGCGGGGTCGACGCCCTCGACCCGGCGGTAGGTGATGAGGCCGCGCTCGGCGAGGCCCTCCATGATGGGGTCGATGAGCTCGGAGCCCTTCATGGCCGACTTGCTCGGTGCGTGCGCCACCACCGGCTTCTCGTGCTCGAGCACCGGCGCGTCGCTGCGCCAGGTGTCGACGTCGACGACCACCGGGCACCAGACCGCGTTGGGGACGTAGTCGAGGAGGTCGGGGGTGGAGACGTAGACCGCGCCCGGGAACGACGTGAACAGCTCGACCGCGCGGGTGGAGTTGCGCTCGAGTAGCTCGACGGTCTCGTCCTCGAGGTCGGGGAACGGCGACCACGGCTCGGTCTCGACGTGCCGGCTCGGAATGCGGACGTCGGAGCCGTGCGCGATGAGCCCCACCTGCAGGCCCTTGGCGAGCAGCGGCGGGATGTCGTACGACGCGTCCTGGCCGTACCAGGTGCCGAAGATGGGCCGCGACGCCTCGATGAGCACGTGCGTGTAGTTGCGGATGACGTGGTTGACGAAGTTCAGCTGCCAGCGGCGGCTGCGCCGGTAGGTGCCGGCCGGGATGCCGTAGTCGACCGGATAGTCGAGGACGCCCTTGAGGAACGCGTAGGAGGTCGCCTTCGTGGTGGGGACCCGCTCCTCGAGTGCGCGCGCCCAGCGAGTGCCCTGACCCGCGAAGTTGGCCGGCCCGACCAGCAGGCGAACCGGCGCGTCGAGCCGCGGCGGCAGGCCGTCGCGGGTGGCGGGTGCGTCGTCGGCCTCCGGCCCTGGCCGGCCGTCTCGGCGCCTGTCTGTTCCCCTCGCCACCGTGTTGCCCTCCACGCCCTTCACGAGATATCGGCCCCGGGACGTCCCGGAGCCGTTGCCGGCCGATCGGCGAATATACCCAGTCTCGCAGAGGGGCTCCGCCGGTTCCTATCAGATCATCGGGTCGTCCGCCGAAGCCAATCGGCGAGCACGGACCCGGAGACCCGGCCGTCGTGGACCGCGCGCACGAACCCGGGGCCGCGGGCCGCCCGCTCCCCCGCCACGTCGGGGTCGGCGGCCAGGGCGGCGACCACATCGGCGAGGTCGTCGGGCGTCGCCTCGACGATGGGGACGTCGTGGCCGGTGCGCTCGCGGACCCGCTCGCGGACGGCGTCGCCCACGTACGAGACCACCGTGCGGCCGGCCGCCATGGCCTCGCACGCGGCGACCCCGTACAGGCCCATGGTCAGCTGGTCGACGACGATGTCGGCGTCGGCCAGCGCGGCCGGCATGCGGTCGTTGGGGACGCCCTCGAGCCGGCGGTACTCGACCACGCGTTTGGCGCTCAGCTCGGCCATGGCCGCCTCGACGATCTCCGTCCCCTTGAGCCGCGAGTTCGACGGCGCGTGCACCACCACCGGACGGCGGCGCCGCGGCGACGGCGGCGCCTGCCAGCGATCGGGGTCGACGACGACCGGCAGCCAGATGGCGCCGGGCAGGTCGTCGAACAGGTCCGGCGTCGACACCAGGACCGGCCCGCCGTCGCGCTCGAACGCCGTGGCGAAGGCGGCGAGGCGCCGGGCCTGCTCCTCCAGCCGCTCGGTGAGGTCGTCGCGGATCCGGAACGGTGACCACGGCTCGCGCTCGGCGTGCCGGCTGGGCAGCCGGACGTCGGACCCGTGGAACGCCAGCGCGACCCGCAGGCCGGCCTCCGTCAGCACGGCGACGTCGCCGCGGGCGTCGCGGGCGTGCCGCGAGCCGAAGAGCGGCCGCATCGACTCGATCACGACGTGCGTGAACGTGCTGACCACGTACCGCTCGTGCGCCCGCTGCCACTGCGGGTGCGCGTAGACCGGCACCGGCACGCCGTAGTCGTCGGCGAACCCGTAGCTGTTGCGCCGGACGGCGAAGCAGGCGGCGGCGACGTCGTCCCCGGCCACCCGCTCGGCGGCGCGCGCCCAGGCCCAGCCCTGGCCGGCGGAGTTCGTCGGGCCGACCAGCAGCCGCGCCGCAGCCGCGCGGACCTGCGGGAACGGCTCCTGGGGCGGCAGCGGCCGGCGCAGCCAGGTGGCCCGCCGAGCGGCCCGAGCGAGGGCGTCGACGAGGGCGCCGGGCAGCCAGCGCCTCGCCGCCGTGCGCAGTGCCATGGAGCCCTCCGGGTGTCGTAACCTGTGCGTGACATGATGACGCACGCCAGCTCGGGGCGGGCCGGTCCGCCCCCCGACCACCGGCCGCACCTGCTCTACGTGGCCTGGGGCTTTCCGCCGTGCCGGGGTGGCGGCGTCTACCGCGGGCTCGCCACCGCCAACCGCTTCGCCCGGCTGGGCTGGCGCGTCACGGTGCTGACGGTCGAGCGTGACACATTCGTCCGCTTCACCGGCACCGATCCCACGCTCGAGGACCGCGTCGACCCCGCCGTCGAGGTGGTGAGGGTGCCGTTCGCGTGGCCCATCCACGAGCCCGACCTGCGCCGGTGGTCGCGGTTCCGGGCCCGCTTCCCGCGGGCCTGGGCCAAGCTACGAGCCCGCCGCGACACCGTGCCGTTCCCCGAGGTCGGGTACGGCCCGTGGCGCCGCGTCATCGAGGCCGCCGCCGAGCGCATCCACGCCGCCGACCCCGTTGACCTCGTGCTCGCCACCGCCAACCCCCACGTCGCGTTCACCGCCGCCTGGCGGCTGCACCGCAAGCACGGTGTCCCGTACGTCATGGACTACCGCGACGCCTGGTTGCTCGACGTCTTCAGCGGCGAGCGGCTGTACTCCGAGCGCAGCCGCGCGGCCCGCTGGGAGCGCCGGCTGGTCGCCGGCGCCCGCGAGGTGTGGTTCGTCAACGACCCCATCCGCGACTGGCACCAGCGGCTCTACCCCGCGCACGCCGCCAAGATGCACACCGTCGCCAACGGCTACGACCCCGAGCTGGCGCCGGCGCCCACGGGAGAGCGGCCGCCGGTCGGCGACCGGCCCGTCGTGTTCGGCTACGTCGGCACCGTCACCCCGAAGGTCCCGCTGGCCGAGTTCGCCCGCGGCTGGCAGCACGGCCGCGCCACCGAGCCCGCGCTGGCCGGCGCGGAGGCCCGCATCCACGGCTACCTCGGCTTCTACGGGCAGCCGCGGCCGGACATGCTCGCCACCATCGAGTCCGCGGCCGCCGACGGCGTCAGCTACCGCGGTCCGGTCGGCAAGGCCGACATCGCCGCCACGTACGCGCACTTCGACGTCCTGCTGCTCATCCTCGGCGCCGGCCGCTACGTCACCAGCGGCAAGGTCTTCGAGTACCTCGCCACCGGGCTGCCGGTCGTCTCCGTCCACGAGCCCGGCAACGCCGCCACCGAGGTGCTGCGCGGCCACCCGCTCTGGTTCCCCGTCGCCGACCTGCGGCCCGAGATCGTCGCCGCCGCCCTGGCCGCGGCCGCCGACGCCGCCCGCACGGCCACGCCCGAGCAGCGCGCCCGGGCCCGCGCGTTCGGCGCGGGCTACCGGCGCGACCTCCAGCTCGACCCGCGCATCGAGGCGCTGCGCACGTCCGCCGGCGGTGCGGCGCTCACCGTGGAGGCGACACCGTGAAGGTCACCCTGCTGGGCACCGGGAAGCTGGGCCACGCCCAGCTGGCCACCGTCGCCAAAGACCTCCAGCGTGACGACCTCGAACTCACGCTGATCTCTTGGCAGGCGCCGCTCGACCCGGTCGACGACGTCGTGCCCCATGTCATCGTGCTGAACGGCCGGGCGCCGGCGGCCGGCGCGCCGGTCGCGCCCGCGCCCGCCGCCCCAGCGGCCGAGGTCCCGGCGGCCGAGGTCCCGGCGGCCGCTCCCACGCCGCCCGCTCCCACGCCGCCCGCTCCCGCGCCGCCTACTCCCGCGCGGCCGGTCTCGCGGCTGCGCAAGGTGGTGCGGCAGGTGAAGGCCGGGCGGCTGGCGGCGCAGTACTGGTCGCAGCTGCGCTCCCGCCCCGACGCGCTGGCCGCCGCCACCGGCGCCGACCTCGTCGTCGTCCTCGACAGCCGGGCCATCCGGGCCGGCTGGCAGCTCGCCCGCCGGCCGTCGGCTCCGCGGGTCCTCAACGGCGCCGCCGCGGCCGGCCGCGACCTCGCCGCCCGGGGGGCCATCATCAGGATTTCTGGAGCTTCACCACGCCTGTAATCGTGATGAGGCTCGGGTAATCCTGGTGATGTACGCGATCGTTGAGGCGCGGTTTCGTGGCTAAGAACGGGCAGCAGGAGGACGGCGCACGGTACGCCGGGCCGTCGCGCCCGAAACGATCAGGCGACGTCGCGGCGGTGGCCGAGCAGCTCGGCGACGGTCTCGGCCAGCAGGTCGTAGGGCGTGCGCTCGCTGAGCTTGCGCTCGGTCCACTCGTGCGCGGCCTTGCGGTAGCTCTCGAGCTCCTCGGGGTGGTCGCTCCAGCGGCAGAGCACGTCGGCGGCCTCGGCCGGGTTGCCGATCAGCACGCCGCCGCCGGACTCCTTGATGACAGACGTCTGCCGAGGCAGCGGCGTCGAGAGCACCGGCAGGCCGCTGGCGAGGTACTCGTAGAGCTTGGTCGGCATCGCCTGGCGGAACGCCGGCGTCTCACGCAGGAACACCAGACCGGCCCAGGCGCCCTTCGCGATCTGCCAGGCCAGCTCCGGTGGCTGCCGGCCGTGCAGGACGACCCGCCCGGCGACGTCGGGGCGGGCGAGGCGCGCGGTCAGCTGGTCGCGGTCGGCGGCCGCCACCGGGCCGATGAGGTCGAGAGTCCATGCGGGCGCGCCCGCGATGGCGTCGACCATGTCGAACAGGCCGCGGCTGGCGCGCAGGTCGCCGATGTAGACGGCGCGCGGAGTGGCGTCGGGCGGCCCGGGCGAGAGCAGCTGCAGGTCGGGCAGGTTCTCGACGACGAGGCGCCGGCGGGCCCGCTGCGGCGGGATGTGGTCGTCGGCGACGACGGTGATGTCGGCGCCGGCGGCCAGCCGGGTGCTGGCGTGGACGATCATGCGGGCGCCGAGGCCGATGACGCCGCGGGCCCAGGACCGGTCGGACAGCAGCCGCGCGTAGTCCTCGTGGACGTCGACGACGACCTTGCAGCGGCGCACCGACGCGGCGGCGCGGGCCGCCGGCACGACGTCGGGGTCGACCGTCATGAGGACCCGCGCGCGGGAGCGCCACGGCAGGACAGCCGCGCGCACGGCGCGCCGGGCCATGCCGCCGCGCTCCGCGGTGCGCACCCGGATGCCGGCCGGCCCATCGTCGGCGTCACCGAGCCCGGCCAGTTCGACGCTCAGGCCCACCCGCCGCAGCGCCGCGGTGATCTTGTGCACCCGCGCGTCGGCGACGTCGTGGCCGGCGGACACGATGGCGACGTCGACACGGGGAGTGCCCACGGCTCAGAGGTCCTCGAGGCTGAAGGCGTCCTCGCCGACCTTGAGGAAGGTGTTGTAGGCCTCGATGACCTCGTTGGGGGTGCCGCGCATCATCAGCTTGCCCTTGTGCAGCCAGAGGGCGTCGTTGCAGAGGTCGCGCACGCTGCTGAGCGCGTGGCTGACGAGGAACATGGTGCGCGCGTTGGTCACCAGGTCCTTCATCTTGGCCGCGGCCTTCTGCTTGAACTTGGCGTCGCCGGCCGACAGCGCCTCGTCGATGAGCAGGATGTCGGGATCCATATGGACCGCGACGGAGAACGCGAGCCGCTGGAACATGCCGGAGGAGTAGGTGCGCATCGGCATGTCGATGAACTCGCCCAGCTCGGCGAAGTCGGCGATCTCTTCGTAGCGCGCCTGGATCTCCTTGCGGCTCAGGCCCGCGGCCAGCCCGCCCAGGACGACGTTCTCGCGCCCCGACAGCGCCGCATTGAAGCCGACGCCGAGTGCCAGCAGCGTGCTGACCCGGCCGTTGACCTGGATGCGGCCCTTGGTGGGTGGCAGGATGCCGGCGATCATGCGCATGAGCGTGGACTTGCCGGCGCCGTTGGCGCCGATGATGCCGATGGCGTTGCCGTGCGGCACCTCGAACGAGACGTCCTGGACCGCCTGGACCTCCTTGACCGCGCGCTCGCCGCGGCCGAAGCGCACGAGCGCGGTCTTGAACGTCGGCACGCGCTCGAACGTGGTCCGGTACGTCAGCGAGACGTTCTCGACGACGACGGCGTTCGTGGCTGCCGGGGTGGTGGTCACGGCGCCAACCTCAGAGACGGACGACAAACTCGCGCTCCCTCGACATGAAGAACAGGCTCCCCACCACGGCGGCGGCGACCGCCCAGGCGACGCCGAAGATCCACAGCGTGAGGTCGGGGATCTGCCCGCGGACGATGAGATCGGTCCACCCACCCAGCAACGAGTACAGCGGGTTGAAGATCATGAACGGCTCGAACCGCTCCGGCGCGTCCTCGGGGAACCACAGCACCGGCGACAGGTAGAGCCACATGCGCACGAAGTACGGCAGGAAGCTGGCGGTGTCGCGGAAGTACACCTGCAGCGTCGCGAAGATCATCGCCATGCCCGCGCCGAACACCGTCAGCAGCAGCAGGAAGACCGGCGCCAGCAGCATGTGCCAGCTCAGCGGCTGCCCGAACCCGATGTGGATCGGGAAGTAGACGATGAGCGTGGGCAGGAACCGGAAGAACGCCGTGCGCACCGCCGACAGCGGCAGCAGCAGCCGCGGGAACGACATGTTGAGCAGCAGCTTGCCGCCGCCCACCACGCTGGACGCGCCGGTCTGCAGGCAGCCGGAGAAGTAGTAGAACGCGAACAGCCCGGCGCACAGGTGCACGAACCGCTCCGCCGCGTCGGTGTTGTCGCTCCGCAGGATCGTGATCAGCACGTAGTAGACGCAGGCCAGCAGCAGCGGGTTGAGCACCAGCCAGATCTGGCCGAAGAACGTGTTCGTGTTCGCGGCGCGGATGTTCGACCGCGACATCTCCGCGGCGAACTGCCTGCGGTGCCACAGGGTGCGGATGTACGGCCCGAGCCGGGGCAGCCCGGCCCGGTGCGGCTCGTACACGTGCACCGACGAGGTGAAGTCCTCGTCGGTACGAGTGGCGTTCATCGAAGGCTTGCCTTTCTACCGCGGCCGGGTGCCGGATCGACTGGATCCGCACCGGATCGGGTCAAGGGTAGACGACACACTGACGAAATATCGCACCCGTCGGCCACGCGCGACGATGTCGACCATCTCACGCCGCCTCCAGGTCCGCGTACGCGCCGGCGAGCACGCGGGAGTCGCGCTCCCAGGCCAGTTCCAGTCGCGCCTTGCGCACTGCCTCGACGTACCCAGTGTAGTCGGCCGCCACCGCTTCCACGGCCGTGGCCAGCGACGACGCATCGCCGGGCACGTATAGGCGACCCAAGCCGTAACGGAGGACGAAGGCGTGGAGTTCCGGCAGGTTCGCCGCCACCACGGGGACGCCGGCGCGCACGGCGTGGAAGAGCTTGTTCGGCAGCGCGAGCCGGTGGTTCTCACAGGTATCGGTGAGGGTGACGACGGCCACACCGACCTCCTGATACAACCGGTCCACGTCGGGCAGCGCCATCGGCGGCAGCACCTCGACGCCGGTGGTGTCGAGGCGGTAGCCGGGGTCGGCCGGACCGGCGACGACGGTGCGCAGCGAGGACAGCCGGGCAGCGGCGCCGACGACGGCCTCGAGGTCGCGGCCGGGGCCGATACGCCCGGCGTAGGCGAAGCCCGCGGGCGCGTCCGGCAGGTCCGGCGGCTCGTGCTCGGCCAGCGGGAAGGTGTTGCGGACGACGCGGACGTCGCGCAGGCCGCGAGCGCGCAGCCGGGCGGCGATCCCCTCGCTGACGGTGAGCACCACCTGCGCCTGCCCGGCCAGCCGGGTCTCGGTGCGCCGGCCGTGCCACCGGGCCAGCGGGGTGGGCCGGCCGGGCAGCCCGCGGTCGAACCAGAGCTCGTGGCTGTCGTAGACCAGCCGCGCGGACCACTGCCGGGCCAGCTTCTCGCCGAGCGCCAGCGTGTTGTAGTCGTGCGCGTGGACGACGTCGTGGGCGGGCCGGCCGGTGAGCAGCCGGGCGGCGTCGTCGCGCCAGCGCCGCTCGGTGCGCTGGCGGTGCTCGGGCAGCAGCAGCCAGCGCCCGGCCCGGCGCACCACCGCCTTGGGGCCGGACGACGACGCGAGCGCGGCGCCGCGCGGGGTGCCGGGTGGGCGCATGCCGCGGGACCGGGTGACCGACTCGACGGTGACGCCGTCGTCGGGGTCGAAGCCGTCCGGGACGTCGCGGCCGACGATGTGCACGGAGTGCCCCTCGGCCGTCAGCGTGGCGGCCTCGCGGAGCACGCGCGAGTCGCCGGCCACCGGTGACTGCACGAGCATCAGGACCTTCACGTCGCCGGTCCTCCCGCGGGCGCGGCGTCCTGCCCGGCCGCCCGGCGGGAGCGGGCGGCGTCGCGCGACCCGACGATGAAGCCGGCGCCCCAGGTCAGGTGCATCGTCGCGAGGACGGGCGGCAGCCAGGCGCGCGCCTTGGCGGGCAGCCCGCGGCCGGACACCGCCGCGGCGGCGGTCACCCCGAGGGCGTACCCGGCCGGCGCCAGCCAGCCGATCAGCAGCCACGATGGCCCGACGAGGCCGGCCAGCCCGGCCAGCCCGGCCACCGTCCCCACGGCGACGGCGACCGTCACGGCGGGCGCGGCGAGGTAGCGGACGTTCGCGGTGTCGGGGTAGCGGCGGACCACCTCGCGGCGCCACTGGCCGGTCTTGAGGAACTGCCGGGCCAGCGCGCGCAGGTTCGGCCGCGGCCGGTAGCTGACGACGAGGTCGGGCGTGAACCAGACGGTCTCGCCGGCCGCCCGGATGCGGTAGTTGAGCTCCCAGTCCTGGGCCCGGACGAAGTGCTCGTCGAAGCCGCCGAGGCGGTCGAGCACCTCGCGCCGGAACACCCCCAGGTAGACGGTGTCCGCGGGCCCGGCCTGCCCGCCGAGGTGGAACTTCGCCCCGCCCAGCCCGAACGGCGACGTGTACGCCCAGGCGACGGCCCGCTCGAAGTCGGTCTGCCCCTCGGCGTTCATGATGCCCCCGACGTTGGCCGCGCCGGTGCGCTCCAGCTCGGCGACGGCGGTGCGGATGTAGTGGTCCGAGAGCACGCCGTGGCCGTCGACCCGCACGACGATGCCGTGCCGGGCCGCGCCCAGCGCGGCGTTGAGCCCGGCCGGCGTGCGACCGGCCGGGTTCGCGACCAGCCGGATCCGGGGGTCGGCGGCGGCCAGCTCGCGGGCGATCTCGTCGGTGCGGTCGCGCGACGGGCCGAGCGCCAGCACCAGCTCGAGCTCGCCCGGGTACTCCTGCGCGAGCACGCCGGACACGGCCTCGGCCAGGTGCCGCTCCTCGTCGAGCACGGGCATGATGACCGACACCGCCGGCCACGCCCGCTGGTCGGGCGTGTCCGGGCGGCCGGTGAGGGGAAGATCGGCGGCGTTCATGTCGGCGAGCACCTTACCCGGTGCGGCTGCACGCAGCCCGTCCATCCGCCGACGGCGGCCGTGCAACCGCCCGCGGGGCTCGGGCGTCGTCCTTTCATGGCGGCCCTGCGCCCGCGCGACGACAGGCCGTCTTGGCAACTGCCGAACGCTCGTTGGGGGCATCTATGAACTCGGGAACACGCAACCCACTCCGAATCGCGGCACTCGCACTGCCGGGAGCTCTCGCCATCGCCCTGAGTCCGCTCGCCGCTCCGGCGGTGGCCCAGGACGGGAGCGCCGTGATCGACGTCACGCCGACGGAGTCGCCGACGGCACCGCCGTCGGACACGCCGACCGAGACGCCGACGGCATCACCCACGGAAGAACCGACGGCGCCGCCCGCCCACGAGCCCGCGGCCGAAGCGCCGGCGGAGACCTCCGACGTCCAGGAGCCCGGCGAGGTCGTCCTGGACGCGACCATGGAGCCGCAGAACGTCTTCGCCCCGCCCGGCTCCGTCGCCGAGCTGGAGGCGTCGGTGACGAACACCGGTTCGGCCGACATGGAGGGCGGCATCGTGGACTTCGAGGTGACCGAGGTGGTCGGCGACGTGACGATCGTCGGCATCGAGGGCCTGGAGCTCGTCGACGGCACCGAACGCCCCGATGAGGGCTGCGCGCTGGTGACACCGCAGCGCGTCGAGTGCCACACGAACGAGACGCTCGCCGTCGGCGACACGGTCACCGCGACCTTCCTGGTGCAGTTGCCGGGCAACGTCACCGAGACGGTCGTCGGCGACGCCACGCTGCACGTCGCCGGCGACAACGGCGGCGAGGACACCGTCACCTCGGTGCTCGAGGTCGGCCCGCACGACGGCTACCGGTTCCTCGTCGTCACCGACCCCACCTCGGCCGAGGCGGCGCCCGGCGAGGTGGTGGACCTGACGACCACGGTGGCCAACGTCGGCGGCGAGGACGTCCACGGCGCCGGCCTCGACGTCGATGTGCCCGAGGGAGCGACGATCGTCGGTGTCGACGGCCAGGAGCTCGTCGACGGCACCGAACGCCCCGATGAGGGCTGCGCGTTGGTGACGCCTCGCCGGCTCGAGTGCCACACCGAGGCGACGCTGGTCGCGTACGACGGCTACTACGTCACCACCTTCCAGGTGCGCATCGACGAGGACGCGGAGGCCGGCGAACTGGGCGTCGTCACGGCCCGCGGCGTCGGCGACCAGGGGGGTAAGCTGACGGTCGACACCGCCGAGACGGTGCTGACGGTCACCGCCGGCACCGGCTCCGACGACGGCGACGACTCCGGCACGGACACTGGCGGCGCGGCCGACGGCGACGACGAGCTGCCCGACACCGGGACGGGCCGGCTGCCGGTCCTGCTGGCCGGTGCCGCGCTGCTGGCGGCCGGCGGCGCGCTGCTCCTGCACACCCGCCGGCCCTGACCTCGGGTCACTCGTAGGAGCAGACCGACGACATCTCGACCGGCGCCGTCTCGTCCGTCTCCTCGTCCTGGGTTGGCTCGTCGGCGGGCTCGTCGGCGGGCTCGTCGGCCGGTTCGTCACGGGACTCCTCGGACGGCTCCGCGGCCGGCTCGTCGCTCGGGTCGTCGGACGGCTCGTCGCTGGGCTCGTCCGACGGCTCGTCGCTGGGCTCGTCAGACGCGGACTCCGACGGCGCCGGCTCCGCGTCACCGGACAGCAGCGCGTCGACCTCGTCGTGCATGAGCCCGATGTCCGGGTCGGCCGGCACGATGAGCGGCGGCACGAACTGCAGCGAGGTGATCTCCTCGTCCTTCGCCTTCAACGCGAGGTCGACGAGGTTGGCGAGGTCCTGCTGCGGGATGTCGGTGGTGATGACGGACTTCGACGCGTCGGCCAGCTCGATGAAGTTCGACAGCACGGTCTGCGGGTCGGCCTGGTTGACCAGCGCGCCGATGACGCAGCGTTGCCGGGCCATGCGGGCGTAGTCCGACGATCCCTCGCGCGACCGGGCGTACCAGAGCGCGTGGTAGCCGTCGAGCTCCTGCAGGCCGGGCTCGAGGACGCGGCCCTTCTCGCCGATCGGCAGCTCCTCGTTGACGCGGAGCGTGATGCCGCCGATGGCGTCGATGATGTCGCGGAACCCCTGCAGGTCGACGGCGACGTAGTAGTGCACCGGCACGCCGAGGGTGCCCTCGACGGCCTGCTTGACCGCCGTCGGCCCGGGACCGGACGGGCCCTCGAACAGCTCCGGGTTCTCCTCGCCGAACGTCCACGTCGCGTTCAGCATGTAGTCGGACTCGTCGCCGTCGCCGGAGAAGCCGCGCGGGAACTCCTCGTCGGCCGGGGTGCCGTCGGGAAAGCGGGCGTTCTCCAGGTTGCGCGGCAGGCTGATCATCGCCGGCTCGCCGGTGCGGACGTCGACGGAGACCAGGTTGACGCTGTCGGGACGCACACCGACGCGGCCGTCACCGGCGTCGACGCCGAGCAGCAGGATGTTGAGCCGGCCGTCGCTGGCCGCCGCGACCTCGCCGGACGGGAACATCTCGACGACGGCGTCGTGCGCGGCCGTCGCGTACCGGGCGGCGACGACGAACGGCGTCGACACCATCGCGGCCAGCGCGAGCGTCGCGCCGATCATGATCAGCCGGTGCTTCTGGTTCAGGCCGGGCGGGTGGCCGAGCCGCCACGCGTCCAGCAGCAGCACGACCCACGCGGCCGCGATCCCGAACGCGAGCAGCTTGAACGTCGTCAGCAGCCAGGGCCGGACGGCGAGTCCGGCGAGATCCTGCAGTGGCACCAGCCAGAGCACCATCAGCAGGACGGCGACCAGGCCGCCGTAGACGCCGAGCGCGATCCTGCCGGTCTTCTGGTGGCCGGCGATCAGCTGCGCGCTGCCGGGAGCGACGACGGACAGCGCGACGAGCGTCACCGAACGACGGAACCGCGCCGCCTCGGCCCGCTGGGCGCGGAGCGCGGCGATGGCTTCGCGACGGGCCCGCGCCCGCCGTGGATCCGGCGGCCGTGCCGCTGTCGTCATGCACTTCCCCCAATATCCCCGTTCAAAGCCGGCGAGTACCTGGAGCTCGCCGCTTCGTCAGTATCACCACAGCCCCGGCCGATGTCACCGGCGGCACGCCGAGCCCAAGGGCCTCGTCTGTCACATCAGTCACACAACGAGGACGAACCGGGCCATAACCCCCCTCCACCGACATTCCCCCCGAACCCACCCCGGGAAATGAGGCTCTTCGCTGCTTCCGTGGGTGGGTGCGTGCCTCAGGTTCGATCGCGGAACCGTGCCGTCGGTGGTACCCGCGAAACCGGCGGATGCCCGCGAGACCGCCGGACAACCACCGGGATCGGACCGGCGTCCGTCGGTGGGGTGGGCATCCGCCGGTTTCCCGGGCATCGGCCGGTGTCGTCACCTGCCGCGCGAACACCTCACCCGCCTGAAACGCCACGCGGCGTGCCCACGGGTCCCCGTCACGGCCCTCACGCGGGTGAGGTGTCATCCGGGCGCGTGATCAGGATGGAGTTCACTCCGCCAATAGCAGGGAGAACTCCCTCGTGATCACGGTCGTGTCTGCCACACGGTGGGCCGTCACCATCGGAGCGGCCGGCACGGGCCGATGGTGATCGCACGCGTGCGGTGTCGATCCTCCGGACACTGCCGCTCACCGGGCAACGCACCCACGGAAGCTGCAGGAGAGCCGGAAATGATCAGGTCAAGTAGGGCCCATCGCGCTCGACCAGGCATGCATGCCTGGTGAAGCGGGAGAAGTCCTGGTGATGGCTGACGCCGTCAGACCTCGGCGTGGCCGCGCTCTCGGGAGCGCAGGATGGCCGTGCGGCGGGCGAGCCGGTGGGTGCGGCGGATCTCCGCCTCGGCGAACCGGCGGCGGTCCTCGTCGGTCTCCGGGATCACCGGCGGCACCTCGCGCGGCGTCCCGTCCGGCCCGAGCGCGACGAACACCAGGTAGGCCGTGGCCACCGGAGTGGGCGGCTTGACCTCGTTCCACGGCTCCGCGACCACCCGCACGCCGACCTCCATCGACGTCCGGCCGGTCCAGTTCACCCTCGCGTGCGCGTGCACGAGGTTGCCGACGTGCACCGGCTCGAGGAACGTCATCTCGTCCATCGACGCCGTGACGGCCGGGCCGCCGGCGTGCCGCTGCGCCACCGCGCCGGCGACGTCGTCGACAAGCTTCATGATGACGCCACCGTGCACCGTGCCGAGCAGGTTGGTGTCGAGCGCGGTCATGATGCGCGACAGGCTGGTCTGCGCGGCCGACGTCGGCCGACCCTCGGGACTCATGCCGCCAGGGTAAGGCGAGCGGCTTGACCGCCAGGAACTCAGCGCCGTACCGTCGTCGCCGTGACGCACGGCCAGGCCATGATGCGAATGCTGCACTCCATGTGCGGCCGTTCGATGCTGGCCTGACGCGTCCACCGTCAGCTCACCGGGCTCCCGCACTGCGCGGGGGCCCATTTTTGTTTTCAGTGACGTGCTCGTGCCCGCATCCGGCCCCGAGGGGAACCATGTATCCGTCGATCACCTATCTCACCGACTGTTCGGACACCAACGCGCAGGCCCGGCTGACGACCCGCATGGCGGCGCTGTTCGGACGGCCGCCGGTGGTGCTGCCGCTCGGCGGCCCGGCGCCGCTGGAGGCCGCCGGGCTGACGCTGCTGGACGTGCTGCTGTCGACGCGGCTGCTCGGTGAGGACGGGTTCCCGACGGTGACGCTGGTCAACGTGGCGCCCCGGGACGGCCGCTGGCCCAACGGCGCGCCGTTCGGCTGGTTCGGGCACGGCCGGCACACGGTGTTCACAACGTACGACCCGGTGCTGCTGGACCCGGTGCGACGTCATCTGGGCGTGTCGTCGGTCTCGGTGACGGACGCGCGGACGGTGCTGGCGGCGGCCGAGTGGGCCGCCATCGGTGAGCCGGACGCGGCCGACCTCGCCGGCACGCAGTTCCGCAGCCTCTGGTACCTGCCACTGCTGGCGAAGTGGGTGCTCGACGAGCGCCCGGTGCCGTTCACGCCGGTGGAGCTGCCCGCGCCCGACCGGCCGGACGGCGTCCGCGTCGCCCTGGTCGACAACTTCGGCAATTGCAAGCTGACCTGCACCGCCGCTGACCTGGGCATTCTCGCGGGCGACCGGGTCGCCGTCGGTTCGTCGAAAGTGCCCTGCCACGAGCGGCTCTCCGACGTGCCCGTCGGCACGGCCGCGCTGGTCACCGGCAGCTCCGGCCCGGGATTCCTGGAGCTGGTCGTCAACGGCGGCTCGGCGGCGGCCGAGTTCGGTCTGCGCGCCGGTGACGCCATCGCTCTCCAGGGCTGACACGCCAGATCGGCAGGTTACAGAGCCGTCCGGCGACGGTATGGTCGAGCGTGATGCGAGCAGACGGCGAGGCAGGCATGGCGGCGCACGGGGCGGACGGCGGAGAACGGGGGACTGACGTCAAGGTCACCACGTACCAGGCCGGCCACGTCCCGGGTGTGTCCTATCGCGGCGGCGTGGCCCACAGCCCGCGCGACGACGAGGCCGTACCCGGGCCGGCGCAGGCGATGGCCGCGCCGGGCGGCACCAGCGTGATGCCGGCCGACCCTTACGGCCCGGCCGACACCGACGGCGCCGGCGCACCGCCCGCGACGCCGCCCACCCGCCGTCGCCGCGAGGGCGCGGAGCCGCCGGGCCGGCCGAAGAAGCGGCGCTCCGGCTTCGGCCGCTTCCTCCGCTGGTTCCTGGCGTTCTGGCTGATCGTCATCGTCGCCCTCGGCGTGCTCGGCTGGTACGTGTGGGGCCGTATCGAGAAGGTCGACGCCATCCCGTCCGACCACGGCTCGGCGGTCTCTGACGGCCGGGTGTTCCTGCTGGTCGGCTCGGACAGCCGCGAGGACCTCTCCGCCGAGGAGCAGAGCGAGCTGGGCACCGGCAGCGTCGAGGGCCAGCGCACCGACACCATCATGCTGCTGCACGTGCCCGGCGGCGGCGCCCGTAACGCGCTCATCAGCATCCCACGCGACTCCGTCGTCGACATCCCGGGCCACGGCGAGAACCGCATCAACGCCGCGTTCGCGTTCGGCGGCGCGCCGCTGCTGGTCGAGACGATCGAGGCGGCCACCGGCGTCGCCGTCGACGACTACGTGCAGATCGGCTTCGGCGGCTTCGCCGGCATCGTCGATGCCCTCGGTGGCGTCGAGATCTGCCTCGACGAGCCGGTCCAGGACGAGCAGGCGCACATCGACCTGCCGGCCGGCTGCCAGACGCTCCAGGGTCCCGACGCGCTCGGCTACGCCCGGGCCCGGCACTTCGACCCGACCTCAGACATCGGCCGGGTGCAGCGGCAGCGCGAGCTGATCTCCGCCATCGCCGACAAGGCGTTCTCCCCCGGTACCCTGGTCAACCCGATCGAGCTGACCCGCACGGCGCTGGCCGGCGGCGACGCCCTGGTGCTCGACGAGGACACCGGCCCGTTGGACATGTTCTCGTTCGTCCGCGCCATCGGCTCGGTCTCCGGCGGCTCCGGCGACACCATCACCGTCCCGCTGGGCGACGTCGGCAACACCGTCACCTGGGACCCGGAGCTCTCCGGTGAGTTGTGGTCGGCGCTGCAGAACGGCAGTGATATACCCTCCTCGGTCATCGATGCCCAACCGTAGGAGGCGCCGCCTCCCAAAAGGACTTCCGATGCTCATCAGCGACTTCCTCGCGTCGCAAGCGCCGCACCCGGAGGGCCTCGCATGGGCCGGTTCGCCGTTGCCCGACCACGCCGCGTTCACCGGCATGCGGGTGGCCGATGCGGGCGAGCGCGTCGTGGTCCAGGTGTCCGCGATCCGCACCGCCGAACTGCCGGCCGCGCTGACCATCCTCGACGATCTGGCCGAGAAGGACCGTGCGGTGCTCCTCACCGACGCGCTGCTGGCCGAGCCGGTGAGCCGCGAGCTGGCCGTCGAGTTGGCGGAGCGCGGCCTCGAACTCCTGCACGCGGTATACATCGACGACGCCGCCACCATCCAGGTGCTGGCGGGTCTGTCGCTCCAGCGCACCGGTGCCCGCGGCGACCTAGCCGCCGCGAACCTGGCGGCGGTCACCGTCGGCGATGGCGAGCCCGACTGGGAGCAGGCCCGGCGGGCCTTCGCCCGGGTGACGGAACGGCACGAGACCTACGCCGACACGATCGGCGCGGCCGAGGCGGAGCTCGCCGCGGCCGAGGCGAGGCTCGACGCCGTGACCGTCCAATGGGACCGCGCCGCGGCACGCCTGGAGACGCTCCGTAGCTCCACGACGCCGCAGGTCGGACAGGCGGCCGTGACGCTGGCCCGGCACCCGTTCACGTCCGCCCGCCGATCCGTCGGGAAGCTGCGGAGGGCCTGGCGGCTGGACAGCCGTTCCCGAGCGACGCACGGTGGCCCGCGCAGGTTGCGTCTCGAGGTGCCGATCCCGTTCCCGCCGGGCGAAGGCCGGCACCGGCCGGACGCGTTGCGGGTCGACGTGCCGGCGACGTCCATGGTCGCGCGTAGCCTGTTCCGCAATGGCGTGAGCGGCTATGAGCCGACGATGATGGCCTGGTACCTGGCACTCTGCGACACCGTGCAGCCCGGGGCCGTCTGGGACGTCGGCGCCAACCTGGGTCTCTACGCCCTGCTCGCACGGGCGTACACCGATCGTGAGGTCGTGGCGTTCGAGCCGACGCCGGAGCTTGCGGGCTGGGCCCGGCAGCTGTCCGCGGACAACGATCTCGACTACCGGCTGGAGCAGGTCGCCGCCGGCGAGTCCCCGGGTGTCGCCACGTTCTACCTCTCGGAGACGAGCGATGCCTCCAACTCGCTGGCCGAGGGGTTCCGGACCTCCAAGCGGCAGCTCGACGTGCTCGTGGAACCGCTGGACCGCTACTCCCGTCGCACCGGCTCGGTCCCGGCTGTGCTCAAGATCGACACCGAGACCACCGAGCATCACGTACTACGGGGCGCGCGCGAAGTCGTCGCCCGGAACCGGCCGTGGATCTTCTGCGAGGTGCTGGCCAACCGGGCACCGGAGAAGGAGCTGACGGCGCTGATGAGCGGCTTCGGCTACCACTTCTTCCACCTGAACGGCGCCGACCCGCTGGTGGAGACCGGGGTGATCGTGGGCGACCCGACGTTCCAGCACATGAACTACCTGTTCACGCCCACGCAGATCGAGCCGCGGATGATCGACGCGGCGCGGGCCTGGCACGCCGCGCTCGAGGTGACACCGAAGGCGACCCACCGCTGACCCGTCGAGCCCTCCGCGGAGGGCCCTCAGGCGGGCAGGATCTCGCTCAGGGACGGCCCAGGCCCCGGTAGGTCCAGCCGGCCGCCCGCCATGCGTCGGCGTCGAGGCAGTTGCGGCCGTCGACCACGACCGGGGTCTCGACGATGCCGGCCAGCTCGGCGGGGTCGAGCTCGCGGAACTCCTGCCACTCGGTGAGATGCAGGACGACGCTGGCGTCGCGGCACGCCTCGACGGCGGACTCGGCGTACCGCAGCGTCGGGAAGACCTTGCGGGCGTTGTCCATGGCCTTCGGGTCGTACACCGACACGCGGACGCCCTGCAGGTGCAGCTGCCCGGCGATGTTCAGCGCGGGCGAGTCGCGGACGTCGTCGGACTGCGGCTTGAACGCCGCGCCGAGCACCGCGATGCGCTTGTCGGCGACGCTGCCGCCGACGAGGTGGCGGGCGAGGTCGACGACGTACTGGCGGCGGCGCAGGTTGATGGCGTCGATCTCGGCGAGGAACGCCAGTGACTGCGACGCGCCCAGCTCGCCGGCGCGGGCCATGAACGCGCGGATGTCCTTGGGCAGGCAGCCGCCGCCGAAGCCGATGCCGGCGTTGAGGAACTTGCGGCCGATGCGGGCGTCGTGCCCGAGGGCGTCGGCCAGCTTGGTGACGTCGGCGCCGGCCACCTCAGCGATCTCGGCCATCGCGTTGATGAAGGAGATCTTGGTGGCGAGGAACGCGTTCGCGGAGACCTTCACCAGCTCCGCGGTCGGGAGGTCGGTGACGATCACCGGGGTGTCGGCGGCGATGGCCTGCGCGTAGACCTTGCGAAGCTTCTGCTCCGCCTCGCCTGACGTCACGCCGAAGACCAGGCGGTCGGGGCGCAGGGTGTCCTCGACGGCGAACCCCTCGCGCAGGAACTCCGGGTTCCACGCCAGCTCGGCACCGGCGCCGACGGGTGCGGTCTTGGCCAGCCGGTCGGCCAGCGCCGTGGCGGTGCCCACCGGCACCGTCGACTTCCCCACCACCAGGCACTCGCTGTCGAGGTGCGGCGCGAGGGAGTCGATGGCCGCCTCGACGTAGCGCATGTCGGCGGCCAGGCCGTCGCGGCGCTGCGGGGTGCCGACGCAGACGAAGTGGACGTCGGCGCCGGCGGCCGCGGCGAAGTCGGTGGTGAACGTCAGGCGGCCAGTGCCGGCGTGCTTGGCCAGCAGCTCGTCCAGCCCGGGCTCGTAGAACGGCGCCTCGCCGCGGGCGAGCGCCGCCACCTTCTCCGCGTCGACGTCGATGCCGACGACGGTGTAGCCCAGCTCCGCCATGCCGACAGCGTGGACGGCACCCAGGTATCCGTTGCCGATGACGGAGATGCGCATGGTCACGATCATTCCCCCACCCGTTGTGGCCGGTTCGTCGGGGTCGACAGTACAAGTCGGCGGACAGGGCCGCTATGCCGCTCTTGCGACAACGACCCTACTGATGAGTAGCATCGGAGAATGGATGCCGACTTCGACCTGTACCGGCTCAGCGACGAGCACGAGGCGATCCGGTCCGCGGTGCGCGAGCTGTGCACCGACAAGGTGGCGCCGCACGCCGCCGAGGCCGACGAGACCAGCTCGTTCCCGCAGGCCTCGTACGACGCCCTCCGCTCGGCCGACTTCCACGCGCCGCACATCCCGGCCGAGTACGGCGGAGCCGGCGCCGACGCGCTGGCCACCTGCATCGTCATCGAGGAGGTCGCCCGCGCCTGCGCGTCGTCCTCGCTGATCCCGGCGGTCAACAAGCTCGGCACCATGCCGCTGCTGCTGGCCGCGTCCGACTCCGTCAAGGAGCGGTACCTGCCGCCGGTGGCCACCGGCGAGGCGATGTTCTCCTACGGCCTGTCCGAGCGCGAGGCCGGTTCCGACACCGCGTCCATGAAGACCCGCGCCGTCCCCGACGGCGACGGCTGGCGGCTGTCGGGCCAGAAGTCGTGGATCACCAACGCCGGCGTCTCGAAGTTCTACACCGTCATGGCCGTCACCGACCCCGACGCGGGGTCGCGCGGCATCACCGCCTTCGTCGTCGAGGACTCCGACGAAGGGCTCTCGTACGGCGCACCGGAGCGCAAGCTGGGCATCAAGGGTTCGCCCACCCGCGAGCTGCTGTTCGACAGCTGCTGGATTCCTTCTGATCGGGTGGTCGGCGACCTCGGGCAGGGGCTGAAGATCGCGCTGCGCACGCTCGACCACACCCGGGTGACCATCGGTGCGCAGGCGGTCGGCATCGCCGCCGGCGCGGTCGCCGCGGCGACGGCGTACGTGCAGGAGCGCCAGCAGTTCGGGCGCCCCATCGCCGACTTTCAGGGCGTCCAGTTCATGCTCGCCGACATGGCCATGAAGACCGAGGCGGCCCGCCAGACGGTCTACCGCGCGGCCGCCGCGTCCGAGCGGGACGAGGCGGAGCTGGGGTTCTTGGGCGCCGCGGCGAAATGCTTCGCTTCCGACGTCGCCATGCAGGTGACGACCGACGCAGTGCAGCTGTTCGGCGGGTACGGCTACACGCGCGACTACCCGGTCGAGCGAATGATGCGGGACGCGAAGATCACCCAGATCTACGAGGGCACCAACCAGATCCAGCGCATGGTCATGGCAAGACAGCTGCTCAAAGGGGTCGTGAGCTTCTAGCGCGAGCGCCGAGCAAATGTGCACCGAGACAGAATCGCGCTCACGATCCCACCGGCGTGAAGCCGTGAGACCGTGAGCGCGACATCGTTCTGTGGCGTCTACTCGGCGACGCCGAGGGCTTCGAGCTGCTCGATTCCGGAGTCGATGTATGCCTGGTAGCCGAAGTCGTTTTTCAGCGTCGCGAGGAAGTCGGAGTACTCGCTCATCGGCAGCTCGCCGCTGATGAACCGGGCGATCTGCTCGCTCGCGAACGTCGACGCGTCGGCCGAGTTGTACCCCTCCGGCGGTGTCACCAGGCTGCCGAGCATCGTCAGCGGCGCCTGGTTCGCGGCGAACTCGATCTCGGCAGCCTGATCGGCGAACTTCACCGGAAGGTACTCGCCGTCATCGCGTCCAGGGATCAGGTAGAGCCAGAAGTACTCGCCTTCGGTCTTGCCCCTCTCGGTCAGGGTCACCTCGTCCCCGGACATGGTGTAATGCTCGCCCTCGATGCCGTAGGACGCGAGGCGATTGCCCTCGTCGCCGGACAGGTAGTTGACCAGCTCGACGATCTTCGACAGCTTCGCGTCGTCGTCGCTCAGCGTGGACGGTACCGCGTACATCGTCCTGGCATAGCCCTCGACCGGGAACGCCCCGGGGCCAGCCGGGCCCGACAGCGGGCCGAGCTGCACCCATTCGGCGTCCGGCTGCACGTCCTTGTACTGGTCCACGAACTCCGGCTTCGTCATGTGCGGCCAGTCCGTGGTGAGAATTCCGGCCACGCCCTGCATCGCCCGCTCGTGGTCCTGCAGGTTCTGGTTGGTGGCGTAGTCCGGATCGACGTATCCGGCCGCCACCAGGCTGTTGAAGTACGTCAGCGCGTCGGCCAGGTCCGGGTCGTCGTAACTGTTCACGACCTGCCCGTCCTCGACGTAGAAAGTGCCGCCACCCGTCGCGCCGACCGGGGCGGCTCCGAACGCGGCCCACAGGGGATTCCAGAGCGCATTGTTCGTGGCGCCGGTCAGCCCGTACGTGTCGTCCTGGCCGTTGCCGTCGGGATCCTGCTCGGTGAAGGCCTGGGCGACCGCGAAGAAGTCGTCGACCGTCTCGGGCATCTCGAGGCCCAGGTTGTCCAGCCAGTCCTTCCGGATCCAGTACGAGTTGTACTCGTAGTTCAGCCGCTTCGGGAGCGCGTAGAGCTTGTCGTCGATGGTTCCGGCCCTGAGCTTGTCGTCGTCGCCCAAGAGGTTCTTGTAGTCCGCCAGGTCGTCGAGTCGGTCGCTGAGGTCGAGGACCAGGCCCTGGCTGACGTACTGCGACAGATGAGCCCGGTTGACGACGAACAGATCGGGAGCATCGCCCCCGGCCAGCGACGTGGCGAGCTGGTTGTAGTACTCCTCCTCGTCGGCGGCCACAGTCAGCTCGATGTCGATGTCCAGAGCCTTGTCGAGCTCGGTCTTGATGATGTCGTCGTCCGGCGGCGCGGTCCCATACCCGATCATGTGGACGGAGATCCCGATGGGTCCGTCGCCGCCCGCGTCGTCGGACGACCCGCCGCATGCGGTGAGCACCAGAGCGCCGGCGCCGAGCGCGGCCGCCGTGGCCTTCGTGATGGTGGACATGTCAACCTCCATTGGGACTCGTCCGCGGCGTGCTCCTCAGCCCTTGACCGAGCCGAGGAGGACACCCTTCTGGAAGTGCCTTTGAATGAACGGATAGATGGCGATCATGGGAATGGCCGCCACCACGACGGCGGCCATCTGAACCGTGACCGTGGGCACGGCCGCCTCGACGTTCTCCATCGACTGTGACTGCGCGAGCAGGTTGCGCACGACGACCTGCAACGGCATCAGGTCCTGGTCGCGGATGTAGATGATCGCGTTGAAGAACTCGTTCCAATGCCCCACCGCGTAGAACAGGCCGAGCGTGAGCATGACCGGAACCGAGAGCGGCAACACGATGCGGAGCAGGATCCGGAACTCCCCCGCACCGTCGATGCGGGCCGACTCGATCAGCTCGATCGGCAGGTTCTCGAAGAACGTCTTCATGATCAGGACGTTGAACACCCAGATCGCGTTGGGGATGATCATCGCCCAGATCGTGTCGAGCAGCCCGGTCGACTTCACGATCAGATACGTCGGGATCAGGCCGGCCCCGAACATCATGGTGAACAGCAGCGCGAACAGCACCACCGACCGGCCAGGCAGGTCCTTGCGGGACAGCGGATAGGCCAACAGCGTGGTGAGGACCATGTTGACCGCCGTTCCGACGACCGTGATGAACACCGTGACACCGAACGCGCGTGGGATCTCCGGGCGGTCGAGCAGCTGCCGGTAGGCGTCGAGGGTGAACTCGCTCGGAATGACGACATAACCGCCGTTGCGCAGCACCTCGCTGTAGGGAGTGAGCGACGCCGACACGACGAACAGCAGGGGGAACACCGCCATCACGGCCACCAGCACCAGCAGCGTGTTCACGATCGTGTTGACGATGCGGTCCTCGCGTCCGGTCACCACAGCTGGCCGTCCCATCGCTTGGCCAGCCGGTTGGCGACGACGATCAGCACCAATCCGATCATGGCTTTGAACAGTCCGACCGCCGCGGCGAGGGAGAAGTTCAGGCTCTCCAGGCCGGTGCGGAACACCCAGGTGTCGATGATGTCGGCCACCGGGTACACCTGGACGTTGTAGAAGATGTAGACCTGTTCGAACCCGGCCTCGAGGATGTGGCCGAGTCGGAGAACGAACAGCAGGATGACGACGGTGCGGATCCCCGGCAGCGTGACGTGCCAGATCTGCTGGAGCCTGCTCGCGCCGTCGACCCGCGCCGCCTCGTACCGCTGCGGGTCGATGCCGATCATCGCGGCGAGGTAGATGATCGCGCCCCAGCCGAGGTCCTTCCAGGCGTCAGCGCCGACGAGAACGCTCCGGAACCAGTCGTTCGACGTCAGGAACCCGATGGGGTCCCCGCCGAGTGACTCCAGCGTCCGATTCACCAGGCCGGTGCTCTGCGACAGGAACGCCACGGTGATGCCGAACACGATCACCCACGACAGGAAGTGCGGCATGTAGCTGAGCGTCTGCACCCACCGCCGCAACCACGTGCGCCGGCACTCGTTCAGCAGGAGGGCGAGCAGCAACGGCGGGATCGTGCCCCAGATGATCTTGTAGATCGAGATCAGGAACGTGTTCCGCAGCAGCGGGACGAAGTACGGCGAGCTGAAGAACTGCTCGAAGTACTTGTACCAGGGGTCTGCCCATGGACTTCCGACGATGCCGAGGCCCAGGTTGTAGTCCTTGAACGCGATCACGACGCCGTACATCGGCGCGTACTTGTAGATCGCGAACCACACGAGGCCCGGCAGGAGCATCAGATAGGCAGCGCGGTGCCGCCACCAGCGCGAGCGCCGCAGCCGCACCCACCGCGAGGGCGGCCCGGCAGCGTCATGGGTCGCCGGCGCCGACGCGGTCACGGCCCTCGGCGGCGACGGGGCGGGCGCGGCACTCATGCCGCAGCCGCCACGCTTTGGTTCGCGACCTGCTCGAACACTCGGGCGCACCAGCGATACAGGACGGCGGCCAGGAGCCCGGCGGCCAGGATCGGCGCGAGCGGGAACACGGAGCCGACCGCCGCGACGGCACCGAGCAGCAGCAGGCACCTCGCCGTCGTCGCGGGCCGGCCGATCACGAAGATCATCGACGTGCGGGCCAGCCGGCGAAGCGGCATGTCGTACGTGACCATGAGCGACAGCGCATACACGGTCGCCGCAGCCGCCACCACCATCGTCAACGCGACAGCCACCCGCAGGACGACCGACGCCGACGGAGGGAGCGCAGCGGCCAGCCGCAGGTCGGCCACGAACCCGGCGGCCGCCACGACCCATACCGCCTCGAGCGCGACGGCGGCGCGCCCATTCTCGCGGAAGTAGCGCCAGAACGCCGACCAGATCGACGGCGCTCGCCCGAGCGACCACTGCCGGGCCACACCGAACACCGCGGCGCTCGCCGGGAGGAGCGTGACCAGGGGAAGCGACACCACCGTCCACAGCGCGCCTAGTGCGATCACGTCGCAGAACCGCTTGACCTGGGCATACACGCGACCGTCCAGCCAGTGCGAGTGGGTCCGTGCCGCCATGGCGGAACTCCCTTCGTTGGGCCTGGTGCATGACCTTCGTCACGGCTACGATGCGGTGCTCATAGAGCAACATTCCGATGCTGATAAAGCAACATAGGCGAAAGAATGCTATAAAAGCAACATGCTTCCCGCACAGCCCAACAGGTCCCTGATGGACGGGCTCGCCTGTCTCCAGGCCCTGGCCACCAGCGAACGCCCGGTGGGCACACGTGAGCTGGCACGGCGTCTCGGGCTCGAACCGACCCGGGTGAACCGGCTGCTTCGCACGCTGGCCTCGATGGGACTCGCCGAGCAGGACGAGCACCGCAAGTACCGTCCGGGCCCGGGCATCCACGTCCTCGCGGCCCAGAGCCTGCACGGTTCCGGGCTGATCGACCTTTCCCTGCGACACCTGCGCGGACTCCACGACTTCGGCCACAGCGTGGCCCTCGGCGTGCTGTGGCGCGATCAGGTCAGCTACCTGTACCACGTCGGTCCGGACGAACCGGCCGCCCACATGCTCCAGGGCCTCCCGTTCCCGGCGACGGCGTCGGGTATCGGCATCGCGCTGCTCGCCCACGAGACCGAGGAGCACGTCCGGGAGCTCTACGCGCCCACGGAGCCGTCGCATTTCCTGCTGAGCTCCGAGCCACCCGAACTCGACGGCGACCACGGCCTGCTCGCGCTCTTGAAGCGCACCCGTGAGCAGGGCTACGCACTCGTGGACACCGAACCCGGCCGGCGGACCATCGCCGTGGCCGTCGGCGACCAGCCCTACGCCGCGGTCGGTGTCTCCGGTGCGTTCGGCGACGACGTGGTCCCGGCCCTCCGAACCGCCCTCTTCGAAGTTGCCCAGAAGATCGACAACAGCAAGGAGCAGGCGTGAACATCTCCGGCGTCATCCCGCAGCTGGCCCAGGTCGCCGATCTCGGTCCGCCGCGCAGCGAGATCGGCATCGGAGCGCTGATGCCGTGGGCCGGGAAGCTGTACGTCGAGAACTACGTGTCCCACAAGGGAACCAGCGGCAGTGGCACCAGCCTGCGGCGGATCGACGACGACTTCACCATGGAGGTGGTCCCCGAGACCGCCGGCGTCGACGGGACGTACACCAACCGGTTCGTCCACTTCCCGTCGAACCAGCTGATCATCGGCCCGCACGTCATCGACGCCGACCACAAGATCCGCACCGTTCCCGAGCTGGAGCCGCTGCGGGTCTGCGGGACGACGCGGCACCTGACCGATCCGGAGAACCTCGTCTACGTGCTGTGCATGGAGGGCGAGCTGTTCGAGCTGAACGTCCACACGCTCGAATGCCGGCAGGTCGCGGATCTCAACGACGAGCTCGACTCCGCCGGCGAGTTCTACGTCCACTACAAGGACTGCTACACCGCGCACGACCGTCTCGTGGTGTGCTCGAACGAGTACCACGAGCCGGACTGGGCCGGCGAGCAGGCCGAGGGCCGGCTCGCCGAGTTCGACGGGCAGGAGTGGCGGATCATCGAACGCAAGCCGTACACCGCGATCGGCGGGCGGCACGAGTTCGCCGACACGATCTTCGCCTCCGGCTGGGATCAGGCCTCGGCGATCCTTTCCGTCTACACCGCCCGCGACCGGCAATGGACCCGGTACCGGCTGCCGAAGGCGTCGCACACGTTCGACCACAAGTGGCAGACGGAATGGCCGCGCATCCGTGAGGTCGAGCACGAGCGTCTCCTGCTCGATCACCACGGCATGTTCTACGAGCTGTCCCCGTGGGCGTACGGCGGGCGGATCTGGGGTGTCCGCCCGGTCTCGACGCACCTGTGGGTGCTCGGCGACTTCTGCTCGTGGCGGGGCCTGCTGGTCGCCGGGATGGACAACGCCTCCCCCAGCCGTGGGATGAGCTCGACCACCGCCGAGCCGCAGTCGGGTCTGTGGTTCGGCAAGACCGACGACCTGTGGTCGTTCGGGAAGCCGGCCGGCTGGGGCGGCCCGTGGTGGCTGTCCGACGTGCGGGCCGGCGAGCCGTCGGATCCCTATCTGATGACGGGGTTCGAGCACAAGTGCCTGCACGTCGAGAATGCCGGCGACGCCACGGCTCGGTTCACGATCGAGATCGACTTCCACGGCCACGGCCGGTTCGGCGCTGCCGAGACCCTCATGGTCGAGCCCGGGCAGACCGTCACCCACGTCTTCCCGACCGGGTTCAGCGCGCACTGGGCGCGCCTGGTCAGCGACACCGACACCGTCGCCAGCGCCCAGTTCGTCTACACGTGAGCCGGGGGAATGTCATGCCTGCGCCACCGAACATCCTGTTCATCACCACCGACATGCAGCGCTACGACACCCTCGGCTGCAACGGCAACACCCACATCGCGACACCGCACCTCGATGCGCTGGCCGCGTCCGGTGTGCGCTTCACGAACGCGTTCGTCAACAACCCCGTCTGCATGCCGTCCCGGGCGTCGCTGTTCACGGGCAAGGTGCCGAGCGCACACGGGGTTCGCTGGAACGCGGGCGGCCTGGCCGCGCACGAAACGACCATCACCCGTCGCCTACGGGATGCCGGCTACCAGACGGCCGCCATCGGCAAGATGCACTGGGGCGACACGACCGCCGACTTCGGGCTGGACTTCGTCAACGTGCTCGACGACGGGGGCGTCTCCGCGGGCGGCGCCGGACCGACGTATCGCGAGTATCTCCAGTCCATCGGCTCGGCGGACGTGCCGCCGGTGACGTCGCACTCGGCCTACGGCCCGACCTACGGCGCGGTGGCGTCCCCGCTCCCCGCGAAGGCCCATGTCGACGGTTTCGTCGCGGACACGGCGATGCGGTTCCTGCGCGACCGCGATCGGGACAAGCCGTTCTTCTGCTGGACGTCCTTCCACGGCCCGCATCTGCCGCTCGACCCGGCCACGCCGTGGGACACCTTGTACGACCCGGCCGACATTCCGATGCCCGATCCGAGTGCGGACGAACTCGACACGAAGCCGCCCGAACAGCGCGCGTTCCAGCGCAACACGAGCCGCGGCAACGGCTTCGGCGACTACCGGCACATCACCCGCGATCCGACGAGGTTGAGACGACTACTTGCCCACTACTGGGGCAAGATCAGCATGATCGACGAGTTCATCGGCCAGATCCTCGGGCAGCTGGCCGAACTCGGCGACGCGGGCAACACGGTCGTCATCGTGACGACCGATCACGGCGACTTCGCCGGTCATCACGACCTGCTGTTCAAGAACGCCTTCTGCTACGACGATCTGCTGCGCGTACCGCTCATCGTCTCCGCTCCCGCCCTCTGGGGCCCACGCGTGGTGGACGACTTCGTCGAGGAGATCGACCTGCCGGTCACGATGCTCCGACTTGCCGGCCTCGAACCACACGACGGAATGCAGGGCGACGATCTGCTCCCGCTGCTGTCCGGTGACTCGTCCCGCGCCCGGACGGCCGTGTATGCCGAGGCCGTCGACCAGCGGATGATCCGTACCCGCGAATGGAAGCTGGTGCACTACCGGGCCAAGGCGTACGGCGAGCTCTACCACCTCGTGAGCGATCCCGGCGAGACGATCAACCGCTACGACGACCCGGACTGCGCCGCCATACGCGACGAGCTCCGGGCGATGCTCGTCGACCGCGTCGTCGGCCTGGAGGAACGGCTGCACCGAGAGGTCCCGTTCGTCGAGTTCCCCGCCGACGATGTCCGTCTTCCGGCCCTGTAGAGGAGTCTCGTGAACGTCCGTGACCGTCTGGTCGCCGCCCCCGCCACAGACCACCGTGAGTTCCGCACCGAGCAGCACGGGGCCGACCTCGTCGTCGTCGGCGGCGGACTGGCCGGCACCTGCGCCGCTATCACGGCCGCACGTGCCGGCATCCGGGTCGTCCTCGTCCAGGACCGGCCGGTGCTGGGTGGCAACGCATCCAGCGAGGTGCGGCTGTGGGCGCTCGGCGCGACCGCGCACATGTTCAACAACAACCGCTGGTCCCGCGAGGGCGGGGTCATGGACGAGATCATGGTCGAGAACGTCTATCGCAACCCGGAGGGCAATGCCGTCCTGGTCGACACCGTTCTCCTCGACAAGGTCATGGCCGAGCCCAACATCACCCTGCTGCTGAACACCGCGGCGATCAGTGTCACGAAGGACGGCGACGGCGACATCGCCTCCGTGACGGCGTTCAACAGCCAGAACTCGACCCGCTACGAACTCTCCGCCCCATTGTTCTGCGACGCGTCCGGCGACGGCGTCCTCGGCTTCCTGGCCGGCGCGGCGTTCCGGATGGGCGCGGAGAGCACGGACGAGTTCGGCGAGCTGTTCGCACCCGAGGAGTCGTACGGCAGCCTGCTCGGCCAGTCGATCTACTTCTACAGCAAGGACGTCGGTGCGCCGGTCGAGTTCACGCCGCCGGACTACGCGCTGGCCGACATCACGACGATCCCGCGGTGGCGCAGCTTCACCACGAAGGTGCAAGGCTGCCGGCTGTGGTGGATCGAGTACGGCGGGCGCCTCGACACCGTGCACGACACCGAGACGATCAAGTGGGAGCTGTGGAAGGTCGTCTACGGCGTCTGGAACCACCTCAAGAACTCCGGGCAGTTCCCGGAGGCGGAGACGCTGACGCTGGAGTGGGTCGGCCTGATCCCGGGCAAGCGCGAGAGCCGCCGGTTCGAGGGCCTGTACATGCTGCGCCAGCAGGACCTCGTCGAGCAGCGCGAGCACCACGACGCCATCGCCTCCGGTGGCTGGTCGATCGACCTCCATCCGGCCGACGGCGTGTTCAGCGAGCACCCGGGCAGCCACCACCTGCACGCGCGCGGCGTCTACCAGGTGCCGTACCGGTCACTGGTCAGCCGTGACATCGGCAACCTGTTCCTGGCCGGGCGGATCATCAGCGTCTCGCACGTCGCGTTCGCCTCGACCCGGGTGATGGCCACCTGTGGGCAGATCGCCCAGGCCATCGGCATGGCCGCCGCGTTGTGCACGCGGCAGGGCGTGGCTCCCGCGGACCTCGTCGAGCCGGCCCGGATGAGCGAGCTGCAGCGCGAACTGCTGCGGACCGGCCAGCACATCCCACGACTGCGGCTGGACGACCCGGACGACCTCGTCCGGCACGCCGAGCTGTCGGCGTCCAGCTCGTTCGTGCTGTCGTCGTTGCCCGACGACGGCCCGGCCGTCGCCCTGGACACGTCGCTGGCCCAGCTCCTGCCGGTGCCTGCCGGGCGGCTGCCGCAACTCGCCCTCTCGGTCGACGTCGCCACGCCGACGACTCTGCGGGTG
Source organism: Jiangella aurantiaca (assembly GCF_004349105.1). Taxonomy (GTDB): domain Bacteria; phylum Actinomycetota; class Actinomycetes; order Jiangellales; family Jiangellaceae; genus Jiangella; species Jiangella aurantiaca. The sequence continues at coordinate 55,838 of NZ_SMLB01000001.1, read as the reverse complement.
GAGCTGCGTTCTGGCGCCAGGCCCGACGACTACACCCCCGACGTCGTGCTCGGCACCCGCGAATTCGACCTCGAGGCCGGCCCGGATCAACAGGTGAAGATCGACCTCGACGTCGAGATCGACGAACCTCGCTACGTGTTCGTGGCCCTGATGGCCAACGACGACGTCGCCGTCCACACGACGCAGACCCGGATCAGCGGCCTGGTCTCCGTCCGGCACACCGGAACACAGGAGTCCGAGCCCGGGATCGGCCGTCCGCGGGTCGAGTTCTGGACGCCGGAGCGCCGGCCGGGCGGCCACAACCTGGCGCTCACCCTCGACCCGCCGATCACGGCCTGGAAGGTCGAGAACCTGGCCAACGGCTTCGCCCGGCCCACCGCGCAGCCGAACGCCTGGGTGGCCGCCGCCGGCGACGACGCGCCCTCCGTCACGGTCCGCTGGCCGGCGCCGCGACGGATCGCCCGCCTGGACCTCGCGTTCGACACGGACTTCGACCACGCCATGGAGACGGTGCTGTGGGGGCATCCGGAGCGGGCGATGCCGTTCTGCGTACGCGACTACCGCGTCCGGGCCGGCGACACCGTCGTCGCCGAACGCACCGGCAACCACCACACCCGCAACACCCTCGCGTTCGACCCGCCGCTGGAGACCGACCGGCTGACCATCGACATCCTCGCCACCCACGGCGATGCCCCGGCCGCCGTCTTCGAGGTCCGCGCCTATGCCCCCGCGATCCACCCGGCCGGCTGGTCGAGTCGGTCATGACGGACGTCTCGTGGTCGGATCGGGCGCGCCGAGGCGACATCCCGGCGATCCGCCCGCATTCGGCCGCCTCTTGCGTCACACTTGTCCGCCATGACCGACCCCACCAGCGAGGCGCTCGACACGGGACCGTTCGTCGCCACCATCGTCGTGACCAGCCGGGGACCGAAAGGGCCGCACGTGCTGCTCCTGCACCCGGCCGACATCGAGATCCTGGACGGCGATTGGTCCTGGGTGCCGCCGGGCGGCGTCAGGCAACCGGGCGAGAAGATCGCCGACTGCGCCGCTCGCGAACTGCGCGAGGAGACCGGGATCGTGGCCGCTCCGGAGCCCGTCCGCGTCGACGAATCCGACGAGGTGGGGATCTACCGGCTCGAGGTGCCGTGGGGCACGCCCGTGAAGCTCAGCGCCGAGCACACCCTCTCCGAGTGGGTGCCGGTCGAGCAGGTGGCGGACCGCTGCAAGCCCGCCGACCTGCTCGACACCGTTCGGACCGGCCTCGACGCCTGAGCCGCGAGGTCAGCGTCCAATCGTGACCGTTCAGCCCGCAACCACCAGCGCCGGCTCGTCGGCGACACTGTTGATCACGGAGAAGTCGGCGTTCCGGGGCAGGCGGACGCCCACCTTCTCGATGATCAACGCGCCCAGAAGGCCGGAGCAGTTCCGCTCGCAGGAGACGCCGACGCCGATCGCCGCCTGACCCCGTCGTCAGCAGGGCGTCGCCACCCGTACCGGCACGGCGGCACCCGTCGCCTCGGCGGCCGGAACGCGGTCCAGCCGCCCGGCGACGACGGCGAGCAGCAGCGCGCCGAGCGCCATCAGCGCCCCCACCCAGTTCGGCGCCGTGTAGCCGAGCCCGGCGGAGATCACCAGCCCGCCGAGCCAGGCAGCCAGCGCGTTGCCGACGTTGAACGCGCCGATGTTGACCGCCGACGCGATCGTGGGCGCCGCCGCCGCGCTGTCGAGCACGCGCATCTGCAGCGGCGGGACGGTCGCGAACCCGAAGGCGCCGAGCAAAAAGAGCGTGACCGCCGCCGGCACCGGTGCGGTCGCCGTCAGCGTGAACACCGCCAGCACGACCGCGAGCCCACCGAGCAGCAGGTAGAGGCTGAGCATCAGCCGCCGGTCGGCGAACCGGCCGCCGAGCAGGTTGCCGAGCACCAGGCCGGCGCCGAACAGCACGAGCAGCCAGCTCACCGCGCCCTCGGAGAACCCCGCCTCCTCGGTCATCATCGGCGCGACGTAGGTGAACGATGCGAACACGCCGCCGAAGCCGAGCACGGTCATCGAGACCGCCAGCCAGACCCGTCCGCTGCGCAGCACCCGCAGCTCCTGCAGCACGCCGCCCGACGCGGCCCGCGGCAGGTCCGGGACCAGGACGGCGATGCCGGCGAACCCGATCACGCCGAGCGCCACGACCGCCCAGAACGTCGACCGCCAGCCGAACTCCTGCCCGAGGAACGTGCCCATCGGCACGCCCAGCACGTTGGCCAGCGTCAGCCCGGTGAACATGAACGCAATGGCGCTGGCCCGCTTGGTCGGCGCGACGAGGTCGGCCGCGACGACCGAGCCGATGCCGAAGAACGCGCCGTGGCAGAACGCCGCGACGATCCGGCCGGTCATCATCACCGCGTACGACGGGGCCAGCGCGGAGATCGCGTTCCCGGCGATGAAGACCACCATGAGGAGCAAGAGCAGGTGCTTGCGACGCATCCGTGAGCCGAGCACCGTCATCGGCACCGCACCGGCCGCCACCCCGAGGGCGTAGCCGGAGATCAGCCAGCCGGCCGTCGGGATGGAGACGCCGAAATCGGCGGCCACCTCCGGGAGCAGACCGGCGATGACGAACTCCGTCGTGCCGATGCCGAAGGCGCCGATGGCCAGTGCGAGCAGAGCGAGAGGCATGAAGGTCCCTGGAGTCGAGCGAATTACCGGGCGTTGCAAATAATTGCACACGCGCTCTATCTACAGAAGCGGGCTACCCTCTCGGACAGGTAAACTGGCATGAACGGACCGAAGGAGGTGCCGCGATGTTCCTCGCCGACGACGCCGTGGAAGCGCGGGCGCAGGGCTGGCGGGTATTGGCCGCGCTGCATGGGCGCCTGGAGTCACGCATCGAGCGTGCACTGCAGGAGGCGCACGGCCTGAGCGTGAGCGAGTACACCGTGCTCGACGTGCTCAGCCGCCAGGACGGCTGGCACATGCGCATGCAGCAGCTGGCCGACGCCGTCGTGATGAGCCAGAGCGCCACCACGCGGCTGGTGACGCGGCTGGAGAACCAGGACTACCTCGGCCGCTACCTGTGCGACACCGACCGGCGCGGCATCTACACCGAGGTCACGGAGGCCGGCTGCGCGCTGCTGGCCGAGGCGCGGTCGACGCACGACCAGGCGCTGCGCGCGGCGCTCGACGAGGCCGCCGAGTCGCCCGAGCTGAAGCCGCTGGTCGACGCGCTGAGCGGCCTCTACGCGACCACCTGACCGCACCGGCCGCCCGCTCGACAGCGCCGGAACCCCGGCTATAGTGCCGTCGCGGTGCTTCTATGGTCGGTATCGGATGGGTGGTCAGACCAATCAACGACGGGATGTCGATGCCTGAGCCGCGATTCGCCGTCAGCTGCTCGATCCTCCTGACCCGGCTGCCGCTGCGCGAGCGGCTCGACGCCGTCCGTGCGGCGGGGTTCGAGGCGGCCGAGTTCTGGTGGCCGTTCCCCACCGCGACGCCCGGTGACGCCGAGGTCGAGGCGTTCGTCGACGCGATCCGGGCGTCCGGGCTGCGGCTGGCCGGGCTGAACCTGTTCGCCGGCGACCTGCCCGCGGGCGAGCGCGGCGTCGTGTCCTGGCCCGGCCGCGAGGACGAGCTGCTGGCCAGCGTGCAGGTGGCGGCGCACGTCGGGGCAGAGCTGGGCTGCCGCAACTTCAACGCGCTGTACGGCAACCGCCTGCCAGGCCGCGACCCGGCCGAGCAGGACGCCGTCGCCGCCGGGAACCTCGCCGCCGCGGCCGCCGGGCTGGCCGCCATCGGCGGGACGGTGCTGCTCGAGCCGGTCAGCGGCATCGACGCCTACCCGCTACGTACCGCGGAGCAGGTGGTCGCCGTGGCCGACCAAGTCGCGGAGTCGTCGGGACAAACGAACCTGGGCCTGCTGCTCGACGTCTATCACCTCGCGGTCAACGGCGACGACGTCGCGGGCGCGATCGAGCGGTTCCGCGACCGCATCGCGCACGTCCAGCTGGCCGACGCGCCCGGCCGGGGCGCGCCCGGCACCGGGACGCTGCCGTTGCGCGCCTGGGTGGACGACCTCGTCGCGGGCGGGTACGACGGGTGGATGGCACTGGAACACGTGAGCGACGACGCGGACCCGTTCGCGTGGCGCGCGGCGTGGCGGACTGGAGGGAGCCGGCGATGACGGCCATCGGCTTCATCGGGCTGGGCGTCATGGGCGGGCCGATGGCGGCGAACCTGGTCAAGGCCGGGTTCGAGGTGACCGGGTTCAACCGCAGCCCGGCGAAGGTCCAGCGGCTGGTCGAGGCCGGCGGACGCGGCGCTGCATCGGCTGCGGCGGCCGCCGAGGGCGCCGACGTCGTCATCACGATGCTGCCCGACTCCCCCGACGTGGAGGCAGTGCTGCTGGGCGACGGCGACGACGACGGCGTGCTGGACCGGCTGGCGCCCGGGACGATCGTCGTCGACATGAGCACCATCCGCCCCGACGTCGCCCGGTCGCTGACCGCGGCCGGCGCGTCGCGCGGCGTGCGGGTGCTGGACGCCCCGGTCAGCGGCGGCGAGCAGGGCGCCGTCGACGCCACGCTCTCGATCATGGTGGGCGGCGACGCCGAGACGTTCGCCGCGGCCCGGCCGGTGCTCGACGCGCTCGGCCGCACCGTGGTCCATGTCGGCCCGCCCGGCGCCGGTCAGACCGTCAAGGCGGCCAACCAGCTGATCGTCGGCGGCACCCTGCAGCTGGTCGCCGAGGCGCTGGTCTTCCTCGACGCCCACGGCGTCGACCGGTCCCGGGCGGTGGACGTGCTGGCCGGCGGCCTGGCCGGCAGCGCCGTACTCGACCGCAAGGCGCCGGACATGCTGGACCGGAACTTCCAGCCCGGCTTCCGGGTCGACCTGCACCACAAGGACCTCGGCATCGTCACCGCCGCCGCCCGCGACGCCGGCGTCGCCCTCCCGGCCGGCTCCCTCGTGGCGACGCTCATGGGTGCGCTACGCGCCCAGGGCCACGGCGACCTCGACCACACCGCCCTGCTGCTCCAGGTGGAACAGCTCTCCGGCCGATCCCCCGCGGAGCGATCAGCGCGGGACGGGAAGTAGCGGTAGAGCGCAGCTGGAGCGTGCGAACGCCGAGATCTCCCGTGATCATCAAGGATTGACCCCGTCATGACGTGGTCGATCCTTGATGATCATGGTTTATCCACAGGTGGCGAACCGGGCCTGGCGCGACGGCGCCGACTCACGCACGCTGACATGCGTGGATCTCGACGACCTCCTGGCATCGCAGCAGGGCGTGATCAGCCGTGCTCAGGCGCACGCCTGCCGCCTGACGGATCGCCGGTTGGAGTGGCTGGTCTCGTCCGGCCGCTGGCAGCGCGTTCACCTCGGCGTGTACGCCACGTTCTCCGGCCCGCTGCCCTATCTCGCGTGGGTGTGGGCGGCGATCCTGCGCGCCGGCCCAGGCTCCGTGGCAAGTCACCGCACCGCCGCCTACCTCGACGGTCTGTGCGACGATCCCGGCCCGGTCATCCACGTGACCGTGCCCGCCGACCGGTACGTGGAGCCTCGCATCGACGGAGTCCGGGTCCATTTCGCGCACCGACTGGCGCGGACCCGGCACCCCGCCGCGACACCACCACGGACCCGGGTGGAAGAGACCGTGCTCGACCTCGTCGACGTCGCACCGCGCCCACGCGAGGCCGAGACCTGGGTGACCGCCGCCTGCCAACGCCGCCTGACCACTCCCGAGCGACTCGCTGACGCGCTGGGCCGGCGGAAGAAGATCCGCTGGCGCGCGATGGTCGAAGCGATGCTCGCCGACGTCGCCGACGGGGCCCAGTCGCCGCTGGAACTACGCCACCTGCGCCGGGTCGAACGCGCCCACGGGCTTCCCACCGGCCACCGGCAACGCCGCATCGCCGGCAACCGCGTCATCTGGATCGACGTCGACTACCCCGAATACCGCCTACGAGTCGAGCTGGACGGCCGCATCGGCCACACCGGCGAAGGACGCTTCCGCGACCGACACCGCGACAACCGCGCCACCGTCGACGGCCATGCCACGCTGCGCTACGGCCACGCCGACGTCTTCGGCGACCCGTGCGGCGTCGCCGCCGAACAGGCCCGCGTCCTCCGAGCCCGCGGCTGGACCCGGCGCCCGCGGTCGTGCGGCCCGTCCTGCCCCCACCCGTCCCGTGATCATCAAGGATCGATCCCATCATGACGTGGTCGATCCTTGATGATCACGGGAGCGTGCCGGTGTAGGTGAGGACGAACGTCAGGCTCGGCACCATGAACAGGACGGCGACCGCGATGATCCCGCGGAAGCTGCGCTCGGCCCGGACCAGCCGCCGGTACGCGAGCACCAGCAGCGGCACCAGGACGATCTCCATCGGCAGCATCGACCGCGGGATCACCACGTCCGCGGCCGACATGACCAGCGACAACGTCCCGGCCGCCAGCCACAGCCCGAGCCCGAGCAGGTACGCCCGCCGCGGGCCGAGTCGCACGGCCACGGTCGTGTAGCCGCTGCTCCGGTCCGCCTCGAGGTCGGCCAGCGTCGTTGGGACGTACAGCGCGGCGCCCACCAGCGTCCCGAGCACCGCCATCGGCCACGGGAACTCCGCGAGCGGCCGCAGCAACGACCACCCGGCCAACTGGCCGGCGGCCCCGATGGCCAGCGCGTTGACCGTGACGTCGAAGCCCGGCCGCGCTTTCAGCCGCAGCGGCGGCGCGCTGTACGCCCAGCCGACCAGGAGCACGATCGCCGTCCCGAGCGCGAACAGCGGCCCGGCGAACAGTGCCGCGGCCACCGCCAGCACCCCGGCCAGCAGCGCCACGACCTGCGCCGCGAACGGCGTCAACCGGCCGCCGACCAGCGGCGATCCGGCCTTGCGCGGATTGAGCCGGTCGCCGCGCAGGTCGTGCGCGTCGTTGACGGCCAGCACCGAGATCCACATCAGCGGGCCGATCACCGCCGCGCCGAGCGCCAGCACCGGCCAGTCCGCCGCCGGCGGGACCACCCGACGGGTCGCCAGGACGACGCCCAGGTAGTACGGCACGAGCGAGACGAACCAGAACCACGGCCGGCCGATCGCCAGCACGTCGCCGGCCAGCTGACGAGGCCGGACCGGCCCGGACCGAGTGCGCACAGTCGTCATGCCGACGATGCTTCCGGTCCGGACCCGTGCTCGGCCTCCCCCGAGCGAGGGAGTGAGCCGTGCCGGCTACCCCTGTGGAGCTAGCCCGGCCGCCAGCCGGTCGGCCGCCGCCTCCGCCGTCACCCGGGCGGCGCCGTGGGTCAACACGTAATGGTCGCCGAGCACTTCGGGCAGCGGGTTGACGTCGTGGTCGACGACGATGAGGTCCGGCCGGGCGGCCCGGGCGGCCTCGACGACCGCGACCTGCCACGGACGCCGTCGGACGCCACGCACACCGATCACCAGGCGCCGCGACGGCAGCGCGGCGAGCACCGCGGACAGGTCCGCGGTCGACTCCGTCACGCGCGCCAGGACCGTGCCGGGCAGACGGTCGACCAGGTGCCGGCCGATGCCCCACGGGATCGGGCCGGCGGCAATGGACGGGTCGTCGTCGAGCTCGACCACCAGCGGCGGCGCGGTGAGCGTGACGTCGCCGTGGACGGTGACGGCGCCCCGCGCGGCGTCGGCCGCCGATCCGTGCACCACGGGCGACGGCGACACGTCGCGCAGCCAGCGGCGCAGCGCCTGGACCCGTCCCGCCGCCTCGGCCAGCCGCTCCTCCGGCAGCCGGCCGGTCCGCACAGCGTCGACGAGCGCCGCCACCATCGCCTCGAGGGTCTGGGGGCCGACGGTGTCGCCGCCGACGCACAGCGCGTCGACGCCGGCCTGCAGCGCCAGCACCGCGCCCTCGGGGTGCCCGACGGTGTGGCTGATGGCGTGCATGTCCATGCCGTCGGTCATGACCAGGCCGTCGTAGCCGAGTTCGTCGCGGAGCACGCCGGTGACGACCGGCCGCGACAGCGTGGCCGGGCGGTCGCCGTCGAGCGCGGGGAACCGGATGTGCGCCGTCATGACGATCTTGACGTCGGCCTTCACCGCCGCCCGGAACGGCGGCAGGTCGCGGGCCTGGATGACGTCCAGCGGGTCGTCGATGGACGGCACGGTGAGGTGGCTGTCCTCGCTGGTGCCGCCGTGGCCGGGGAAGTGCTTGGCCGTGGCGGCGACGCCCTGCGCCTGCTGACCGGCGACGAACGCCGCGACGTGCCGCGCGACGAGGTCGGGGTCGAAACCGAACGAGCGGACCCCGATGACCGGGTTCAGCGGGTTGGAGTCGACGTCGGCGACGGGCGCGAAGTTGAGGTCGATGCCGCAGGCGCGCAGCCGGGCGCCCACCTCGGCCGCCACCCGCTCGGTCGCGGCGGGGTCGTCCAGCGCGCCGAGCGCGGAGTTGCCAGGCAGCATGGACCCGGCCGCGACGTCGAGCCGGGTGACGTCGCCGCCCTCCTCGTCGATGCCGACCAGCAGGTCGGGGTTGACGGCGTGCAGCGCGCCAGTGAGCGCGGCCACGCCGGCATCACCGCGGTCGGGGTCGACGTTGCGACCGAACAGCACGACGCCGCCCAGTCCTTCGGCGGCTAGCGCGGTCAGCCACGGCGGGACGGCGTGGGCGCCCAGGAAGCCGGGGAAGATCGTGGCGAGGGCGAGACCTCGCAGGTCACTGGCGTTCATGTCAGCCCTTCACCGCCCCGGACACCAGACCCGAGGTCATGCGGTGCTGGACGAGCAGGAAGAAGATCATCACCGGCACCGCCACGAGGACGGATCCGGCCATGATACCGGCCCAGTCACTGACGCGATTCGCCTCCGTGAACGAGCGCAGCCACAGTGGAAGAGTCATGTTCTCCGGTCTCGTCATGATCACTAGGGACAGGGTGAATTCGTTCCAGGCCTGCAGGAACGCGTACACGCCACTGGCAACCAACCCGGGTGCCAGCAGGGGGAACGTGATGCGGAAGAAGGCCTGCAGCCGGCTGCAGCCGTCGACCAGCGCCGCCTCCTCCAGCTCACGCGGCACGCCGTTGACGAACCCGCGCAGCATCCAGATGGTGAACGGCACGACCGCAGCGATGTAGAGCAGCGACAGCCCGACGACGCTGTTCAGCAGCTGCCAGCCCTCCAGGAGCTTGAACTGCGAGATGAACAGGCCCTCGGCCGGGATCATCTGGATGATCAGCACCGCCAGGATGAAGCTGCGCCGGCCTCTGAACCGGAACCGCGACAGCGCCAGCGCGGCCAGGAAAGCGAACAGCAACGCCGCGACGACGGTGATCCCGGTGACCATCGCGCTGATCCGCAGCGTGTCGAAGAAGTTGCTGTCGAACACGCGGCCGTACGCGGACAGCGTCCCGTTCAGCGGCAGGAAGGTCGGCTCGGCGGCGCGAATGCGGTTGTACGGCAGGAAGGAGCTGTTCAGCATCCAGTAGACCGGGAACATCCAGATCAGCGCGATGACGACGGCCAGCGCGCCGAACGTCCGCTGCCGGGTGCGGGTTCTCACAGCTCCTCCTCGCGGATCAGGACCCGGACGTAGTAAAGGCTCAGCACGACGGTCAGCAGCAGCACGAACCACGACGCGGCCGCCGCCAGCCCGAACTCGCCCTCGCCCAGCCCGAGCCGGTAGATGTACGTCCCGATCAGGTTCGTCTGCGCGGTGATGCCGCCGGCGTCCTGCAGCACGAAGATCTGGGTGAACACCTTCAGGTCCCAAATGATCTGCAGCAGCATGACGATCAGCAGCACCGGTCTCACCAGCGGGACGGTCACGGTGCGGAACCGCGCCCACGCCGACGCGCCGTCGATCTGCGCCGCCTCGTACAGCTCACCCGGCACCTGCGTCAGGCCCGCGTAGACCGCGAACGCGACGAACGGCACGCTCATCCAGACGACGATCACCGTCGCGACGACGAAGAACGAGAGCTGGTCGATCAGCCATGAGTGCCCGGCGAACTGCTCGAAACCGAGGTTCAGCAGCAGCCAGTTGATGACTCCGTACTGCGAGTCGAACAGCCACTGCCACACCGTCAGCGACGCCAGGTGCGGCATCGCCCAGGCGAGTAGCAGGCCGATCTGCAGCATCAGCCGCGGGCCGCGGCCGACCAGCGTCATCAGGACCGCCAGTGCGACCCCGATCACCATCGTGATGGCGGCGTTGGCGAAGCAGAACAGCACCGACCGGACGATGACCGTCCACAGGTAGGAGTCGGTGACCAGCGTGACGTAGTTGTCCAGGCCGACCCACTCCGGCGGCTGTCCGAACTGCTGCGCCAGGCCGTACTCCTGGAACGACATCACCGCCTGGCGGTACAGCGGGTAGCCCAGCGCGGCGACCAGGATCGCCAGCGCCGGCAGCAGGAGCACGTACGGCAGCAGCGAACGTCGAGGCCGTCGTGGCCGGCGGGGTGCGATGTCACCCGCCGTCCCCCGGTCGGCCCGTGGGTCGTGCGGCGGCGGCGCGGGGACCGACCGGCCGGGTCCCTGGTCCCGGCCGGTCCGCCCCGCCGCTCGGCGATTCCCCTTTTCCCCTGCGGGACTCACGACAGCCTGGGCCTTGGCGGCCGGCCGTCGCCTATCCCAGCTGGTCGGCGATGGCGGCATCGGCGTCCTCAGCCAGCTGCTGCACGTCGCCGCCGTTGGCGATGGCGACGAAGAGGTCCTCGAGCACCCGGGAGCCCTCGACGGTGGCCCAGTTGGCTGCGGCGGGGGTCAGCTTCGCGTTCGTGACCGCCTCGACGGTGGCGGCGGCGAACTCGTCCGTGCCCAGGCCGTCGGCCAGCGAGACCTTCGCCGGAGTGAGGCCGTTCTCGGCGTACTGGCTCTGAAACTCGTCGCTCATGATGATGCGCAGCAGGTTCGCGGCCAGCTCCTGGTTCGGCGACTTCGCGGAGATGGCGATGTTCGAGCCGCCGAGCAGGACGGGGGCCGGCTCGCCGTCGCTGCCCGGGAGGGCGAAGACGCCGACGTTCGGCATCATGTCCGGGCAGCCGATCTCCGGGTCCTCGAGGCTGCCGCGCAGCCAGCCCGGCCGCAGCATCATGCCGACCTCACCAGCGCAGAACGGGACGTGACCGTCGGCCTCGTTACCGTCCTTCGGCGCGCCGGAGGCCTCGGTGAACAGCCGCTGCACGAGCTGCAGGCCCTCCTGCGACTCCGGCGCCGACAGCGCGCCGGTCCATTCGCCGTTCTCCTCGACGGCGAACTCGCCGCCGGCGTCCCACAGGAAGGCGGCGCCGTCACGCCAGTCCTGGCCGGGCAGCCAGAAGCCGGAGAAGTTCGGGACACTGGCGTTGTCCTGCTTCAGCTTGACCGCCGCGTCGACGAACTCCTGCATCGTCGTCGGGACCTCGATGCCCGACGCCGCGAACAGGTCCTTGCGGTAGAAGACGTAGGACGAGCCGGCGTACAGCGGGACGGCGTACGTCTTGTCGTCCGCGCTCCCCGCCTCGACGAAGCCCTGCAGCAGGTCGTCCCCGCCGAGCTCAGGCACGAGGTCGGTGATGTCGGTGAACGCCCCGATCGTGGTGAACGTCGGCGCCTGCGTGTTGCCGACCTCGACGACATCCGGGGTCTCGGACTCGCTGCCCAGTGACGTCGTCAGGCGGTCGACCAGGCCCTCCCACTGCTGCTCCTCGATGGTCAGCGTCGAGCCGGGGTTCTGCTGCTCGAACTCGGCGACCAGCCAGTCGCGCATCGACTGGGGCGTGTCGGGACCGTTGAGCCAGAGGCGGATGTCCGCCGGCTCCGGCGTGCCGCCGTTCTCGGCATCGGCGGCGGGTTCGGTGCTGTCGTCGCCGTCGCCGCCGCATGCGGAGAGGGCGAGCGCCGCGGCGGCCAGGCCGGCGGTGAGACGAAGTGCTCTGTTCACGGCGGATTCCTCCGATTCGGCCCGAGCAGGGCGCGGGACGGGTGAACTGAAAGCTAACCTTCCAGTAATTCTGCCTACTGTAAGGTTTCTTGCCAGTCTCGGCAGTCACGTTTCCGTAACACCCGCTACCGAATCGGGGCTGGTTGGCGCTGGGCGAGAAGTGCCGGGCAGCCGCCCATCCGCCGCCCCATGATCATCAAGTATCCACCACACCATAGGGTGTCGAATCCTTGATGATCATGGAACGGGCCGTCCGGCTACTCCGTCGAGGCGAAGAGGGTCTGCCGGGCGTGGTCGACGGCCGTGAGGACGGCGCCGCGGAGAACCGGGGCGCCGGGGACCGTCGTCGGGACGACGCGGGGGTTGACCGGAGCGATGCGCCGGACGTCCTCGCCGACCATGTCGCACAGCCGGTCCCCGCCCGCCGCCCCGACCTCCCCGGCCACGACCACCAGTGCCGGGTCGACGACCGTGCACACCGACGCGACCCCCAGCGCCAGTCGATGCGAGAACGCCTGCAGGAACCCGTCCGCCGCGGCACCGCCACCGGCCAGCGCCGCCCGGACCGCCGCGGCCGCACCATTGGCCACGATGCCGTACTCACCAGCCAGTTCGTCCACGGCGCCGGCACCGACCAGCGCCTGGAACGCACCCTTCGCCGGGCGCTCCACGCTGGCCGGAGATGGAACGCCGGGCATCGGCAAGTAGCCGATCTCGCCGGCCGCACCGGTCGCGCCGCGGTGCAGGTGACCGCTGAGCACGACCGCGAGACCGACGCCGCGGCCGATCCACAGCAGCACCATGTCGTCGACGTCGCGGCCGGCGCCCTCGGCCCGTTCGGCGACGGCGGCGAGGTTGACGTCGTTCTCGAACGTCACGTCGCAGCCGAGGTCGTCGGCGAGCAGGTCGCGCATGCCGCGGTGCCAGCCGGGCAGGTCGAAGGAGAGCTCGATGTCGCCGGTCGACGGGTCGACGACTCCAGGCATGCCGATGACGACGTCGTCGACGTCGGCCAGGACGATACCGGCGTCGGCGGTCGCGGCCAGCGCGATGTCGTGGACGAGCCGGCGCGAGTCGGGCCCGCCGGCCGCGGAGATCTCGGCCGCGACCGGGGCCGTCACCGAGCCGATGACCGTGCCGGTGACGTCGGCGACGGCGGCCTCGGCGACGTCCGGGTTCAGCTCGACGCCGATGGAGTACGAGCAGCCGGCCCGGACGGCGTACAGCTCGGCGTTGGGACCGCGGCCGGCCGACCGGGTGCCGACGACCTCGACGAGGTCGCGCTCCTGCAGCCGCGCGAGGAGCTGCGACGCCGTCACCTTGGACAGCCCGGTCATGCGGCCGAGGTCGACGCGGGTCAGCGGTCCAGCGGTGAGCAGCAGCTCGAGCGCGCTGCGGTCGTTGATCGCCCGCAGCAGGCTCGGGGTGCCAGGTCGTTGCGACACGTGATCTCCGATCCGGCATCTGGAAACACTCTTGTGAAAAGAATTCTTGCCGACACGGTACAACCGGCCCCCGGACCCGGCGAGGATCGGCGTCCACAGCGCTGGACGTCGCGGGCGACGACGGCTATACCGGAACAAGCGCATCGGACCCGGCCTCGAGGGGGCGGCCATCATGTCCAAGGCCATCATGTCCAGCACGTCCAAGCTCGTCACGCTGTTGCTCGTCATACCAGCCGCCGTGCTGACGACGGCCGCCGCGCGGCCCTCGCCCGAATCGGTGCCGCTGCCGGACGACTTCTCGCCCGAGGGAATCGCCGTCGGCACCGGCGACACCTTCTACGTCGGCTCGCTGGTCGACGGCGACATCTACCGGGGCGATCTGGGCACCGGCGCCGGCGCCGTCTTCGTCGACGCGCCGCCCGGCCGGCAGGCCGTCGGCCTGAAGGTGGACGAGCGGCACCACACGATCGTCGTCGCCGGCGGCATCACCGGGCGGGTCTTCGTCTACGACAGCCGCGACGGCGCCCCGCTGGCCGACGTCGAGCTCACGCCGCCCGGAACGGGCATCATCAACGACGTCACGGTCACCCGGGAGGCGGCGTACGTCACCGACTCGGCCAACCCGGTGCTCTACCGGATACCGCTCGGCCCCGACGGCGCCGGCTCGCCCGAGACGATCCCGCTGAGCGGCCCGGCCGCCACCATCGCGGGCGACTTCAACCTCAACGGCATCACCGCCACGCCGAACGGCCGCACGCTGATCGTCGCGCACACCGGCCTGGGCGCGATCATGACGGTCGACCCGGCCACCGGCGCCAGCCGGCAGATCACGGTGACCGGCGGCGCTCTCACGCCCGGCACGCTCGACGGCATCCTGCTCGACGGCCGGACGCTCTGGGTGGTGGAGAACTTCGCCAACCGTGTCGTCGGCGTCACGCTGAGCCCGGACCTGTCCAGCGGCCGGATCACCGACGTCATCACCGACGCCGACGTGGATGGCCTGTTCCGTATCCCCACCACGGTGGCAGAGCACGGCAACCGGCTGGCCGTGGTCAACGCCCGCTTCGACGTCGGCCTGCCGCCACCGCTGGGAAGCGGCGTCCCGCCGGGCACGGACTACGACGTGGTGGTGGTCGACAAGCCCTGACGGCGGCCTAGGGTCGGCGCATGACCGACCCCGTGTTCCTGATCACCGGCGCGTCCCGCGGCATCGGCGCGGCCGTCGCCCGGCAGGCTGCCGCCGCGGGCCATCGCCTCGTCCTCACCGGCCGGACGGCGGCACCGCTCGAGGCCCTGGCCGACGAGTTCGGCGGGCCGTCCCGGGCGCTCGCTCGCGTCGCCGATGTCACCGACTGGACGGCGCTGACCAGCGTCGTCGCCGAGGCCGAGGAGCGCTTCGGCCGGCTCGACGTCGCCCTTGCGAACGCCGGCGCCAGCGTCGTCACGTCGTTCCTCGGCACCACCGGCGCACCACCCGAGGAGTGGCGCGACCTGGTGCTCACCAACGTCTACGGCCCGGCGCTGACCGCGCGCGCGACCCTCCCCGCGCTGCTGAAGACGCGAGGTCACCTACTCTTCACCGGCTCGGCCGCCGGGCGCGGCGTCCGTCCCGGCAACCTGTACGCCGCGACCAAGTGGGCGGTCACCGGGCTGGCCCAGGCGATCCGCGCGGAGTGCGTCGGCACCGGCATCCGGGTCACGCTGCTGCAGCCGGGACTCGTCGACACCGAGTCGATCCCGCCGAGCCGGGCAAACGACCCGAGGCTCCACCCCGACGACGTCGCCCGCGCGGTCCTCTACGCCGTCGGGCAGCCGCCGCACGTCGACGTCAACGAGATCATCGTCCGGCCGGCGGGCCAGCGGAACTGACTCTTCTTCACCGACTGCGTCAGACCTCGCGGTCGGCTGCAACGCCTTTCGGTTGGACAGACGGCCCACCCCGGATGGCATGCTGTCCCGATGACCGCCGGGCCCGAGCTGACGCTGGACCAGCTCGCCGGCGACGCCGCCGTCGAGCGGCTGTACCGGCAGGTCTTCGCGGTGCTCGCGCGCGAGTCCGGCGCGATGATCAGCGATCTCGAGCTGCTCGACGTCGACGAGGCGATCCTCGACGCGTTCGCCGACGCCGGGCGCGACGGGCTCACCGTCGACCAGGCGGTCGCCGCGTGCCGGCCGATCGACCCCGGCCTCATCCACCGCCGGTTCGAGGTGCTCCGCGACTACGGCGCGATCAGCAAGGTCGTCGACCGCCCCAACGAGCGGTTCCACCGGGCCGCGTTCGCGCCGTATGTCATGCTGCTGTTCCTGCGCCGGCTGGCCGAGCAGGGCGGTCAGGCCGAGCTGCACCAGCTGCTCACGCTCGAGCACGTCAGCGTCACCGCGCCCGACGCCGAACCCGAGACCGGGCAGACCACGATCAGCCGGCTGACCCGGATCTTCCGCCACCTCGGCAACGAGCTGGCCATCCTCGCCGCCGGCAGCACCGCCGAGCAGCTGGGCGACCACGCGCAGCTGCTCTGGGGCAACAAGGGCCTGATCAGCCAGGCCGAAGAGGTCCACACCGTCGTGCTGAACCGCTGGCCGCAGCTGGACCGCGAGTGCACGGCGCTGCGGGTCGCGCTGGCCGCGTACGGCGACGCCGTCGAGAAGGCGGCCGGGCGGCTGATCGAGCGGGCCGGGACGACGCGGGCGCTCGGGCTGCTGTCCGTCGAGACCTGGCTGAGCTTCGCCAGGACGGCGAACGAGGACGACCTCGCCGGGGTGCTCGACACGTTCGTCTTCGACGCGCCGGCGCCGTGGTTCTCGCCGAACCTGCTCACCGAGGCGGTCGAGAGCGGCCGCGGCGCGAACACCGTCCGGCAGCCGCCGCCCCGGCCCGAGGGCCCGGCCGCACCACCGCCGGACGACGTCCGCCCGGCCGACGACGCCGCGAGCCTGCGCGAGACCGCGGAGCGGCTGCTCGGCGACGGCGACGCCGTGGCGGTCTCGGATGTGCTCGACGATGCCGGCGACTGGCTGGCCGCCCGCCGGTTGCTGGCCGACCTCACCGCCATCCACCACCATCCCGACCTCGCGTACGAGCTGACCTGGTCCGACGGCCTGCACGTCGACCCCGGCGGCAGCCCGTCCTGGGTGTCGGACGGGACGTTCCGCCGCGGCCGCACCGAGGACGCCGCCTGACATGAGCATCGACGACACCGCCCTCTGGTGGGCGCGGCACCGCGCGGCCGGACCCGAGCGCGTCCCGCCCGCCAGCGCCCACCCCACCGGCATGATCCGCCTGGTCGAGCCGGACGCGAGTGCCGTCTGGCTGCTGCCCGAGCTGCCTGACAACGCCCGCCCGGACGTGCTCGACGAGCTCGGGCTGCCGGGCATCGCCGTCGACCAGCCGAACGACACCGCGCGCGTGCTGGCGGCCTGCCTGCGCTGCTGCTGGAACGAGCCCACCGGCCCGGTCTGGCCTGCCGTGCCGGCGCCGTTCGACCACGTCATCGGCGTGTTCCGGGCCATCACCGGCAGCCGCGACGAGCGCGCGCTGCACGCCGCCGCGATGGGCGCGGTGCGCCGGCTGGCCGGTGCCGGCTGGGTGCTGTTCGACGAGGACACCCGCGTCGTCCGGCTCGGCCCGCGGGTCGCGTCGTGGAGCGCCGCGGAGCTGAGCACGCTGCGCGAGCTGTGGCGCTCGCTGCCCGCCCCACCGGCGGGCGGCGCATGAGCGCGGTCTTCGACAGTGCCCTCGCCGAGCTGAACGAGCGCCACCGCGACGAGGTGCTGGCCGCGTTCGCCGCGCTGGAGCACGGCCGCGAGCCGGTCCCCGAGGCGCAGCTGCTGGCGCTGCGCGACGCGACCGTCCGCCGCGACCTGCAACGGCTGCTGTACCGGCTCGGCCGCACGCTGGTCCGGGTCGGCAGCACGCACTGGACGTCGGGGTTCCGCGACGACGTCGTGGCGCGGCTGGCCGCCGAGGGCGCCACGGCCCAGTCGCGCATCGACCGCGCGGTCCTGGTGCTGGTGCTGGTCCACTCGGTCGCGATCCCGCGAAGTCAAGGGCTGGTCAGCGGCGACTCGTGGACGTCGGCCCATCCGACCTCGGTCGACGAGCTGACGCGGTACACCCAGTTGCCACGCGGCGAGATCCGGCCGGCGCTGCAGCGGCTGCGGGCCGCTGGGCTGGTGCAGATCGCCCCGCCGCGCGGCCGGTCCGCGGTCACCGACGGCCCCGCCTACCTGCCCGGACCCGCGCTGCACCGGCTCACCAAGGCGGCCCGGGAGCGGCTGGAGCACGAGCTGATCCTGGCCGCCGCGCCGGACAGCCCGCTGGCCGCGGCGATCCGCGCCCGCCGTCCGGCGGCGGCCCCCGCCCCGGTCGCGGCCGCGGCCGACCCGGCGACGAGCACCACCGAGAGGAACGAGGACACGTGAGCGCTGCCGCACCGGGCGCCTTCGACGTCGTCGGCGAGCGGGTGCTCGTCGGCGTCCAGGTCGTCGACATCTCCCGGCTGTCCACCCACCCGGTCCCGATGATCGGCCAGGGCCTGGTCACCGTCGCCGGGCAGGGGCCGAAGGACTCCAACGGCGCCGGGAAGTCCTCGTTCATCGCCGCGCTGAGCCTGCTGCATGCCGACGAGCAGTGGAAGCTGGCCAGCGGCGCCGCCGGCGCGGCCGAGCTGCTGTTCACCGCCGAGCTGGCCGCGCAGGAGGGCCGCTGGTCCAACGTCGACCGCGGCTACGTCATCGGCGTCTTCGCGCCGCCCGGCAGCGCGCCGCAGGACGACGCCGTCACGGTCTGGCTCCGGATCAACCGCAAGGCGCCCTACCTCGACCTGCGCTGGACCAGTGGGCTGCACGTGCCCTATGGGGCGACGGAGTCCGAGCGGGCCGCGCGAGTCGACGAGCTGTGGGGGCAACTGCCGCGCAGCAACGGCCGCACCGACTTCCACGCCGGTCAGCTGTCGCGGGTGTTGTTCGGGCAGAACGCGCGCTGCGTGTCGTTCCTCTCGACGTCGGTGCGGTCCAGCCAGGCGGCGAACCTGCTGGCCCAGCCTCTGAACGACCTCCCGCCGCACCGGATCTTCGACGCGATCGCCACGCTCACCGGACTGGACCGCGAGCTGGAGCACGAGCAGGTGCTCCGCTCGGCCGAGCACCGGCACCGCAGCGAGGTCGAGGAGACCGAGCGGCAGATCGCCGAGTGGGAGAGCGAGGTCGCGGTCATCGAAGCCGGCATCGCCCGCCGGCTCGCGGCCAGGGAGCTGCTCGGCGAGGCGCGGACGGCGTGGCGGTCGCGCTGCGCCCGGCACCTGCTGGACGGCGTCGAGCGCGCGGCGGAGCTGCGTCAGGCGCTGGCCGAGCTGGACGACACCGAGGCGGCGCTGCGCCAGGAGCTCGAGGCGGTCGAGGACCGGCTGGCCGCGCTGACCGACGACGACGAGTCCGCGCGCCGGTTCGAGGCGGCCCAGCGCAAGCGCAACGAACTGATCGCCCGCGACCGCGAGCTGGAGGCCGCCCAGCTGGCCGCCACCCAGCACCTCGACCGCCTGACGACGACGCAGCGCCAGCTCTCCGACGAGGCACGCGCCGCAGACGGCCGCACCCCGGACGTCGCCGCGGCGGAGCTGGCCGAGGCGCGGACCGCGCTGGAGGACGCGATCGCGGCGCAGGCGGTGGCCCGGGCCGCGGCGAACGAGGCGGCCCGCCGGATGGCGGCGGCCGAGTCCGGCGACGACGTCGCCGCGGAGCAGGTGGAACGGCTGCGCGCGGCCGGTCTCGGCGCCGCGGCGCTGGTCGACGTCGTCGCCGTCGACCCCGCCGAGCGGGACGCGTGGGAGCCGCGGCTGTCGCCGTACCGCGAGGCCGTGGTGGTCGGCCGGAAGGACGCGACGAAGGCGGCGAAGGCGCTGGCCGGGCTGCCCGGGTCGCTGCTGGTGCTGGCCGACCCCCGAAATGTCGCTGCCGGTGGCTTCGATCTGTCGACGTTCCTCGACGCCGTCGCCGCGCGGGCCGGCAAGGGCGCCGTCGTCGACGAAGCCGCCGGGGTGCTGGCCATCGGCGGGTTCGCCGAGCCGATCACCGGCCAGCCGGCCCGCGTCGCCGCCGCCCAGGAGGCGCACCGCGAGCTGACCGCGTCCCTCGACGCGGCGGCCGCGGTGGTCGAGCAGGCCCGGACGGCGCTGTCGCGCGCCGAGACGCGGGCGAAGGCGGCCGAGGCCGCGGAGCGCGCCGAGGCGTTGCAGGACGAGATCGGCGAGCTGCGCGCGGCCAACGCGGAGCGCCAGGAGCACCGCGATGCGCTCGCCCCCGGGCTGACCGAGGCCGAGGCCGCCTACGCCCACGAGCTGGGTGTGCACAACTCCCGCGAGGAGCGGATCACCAGCCTCCGCGACACCCGCAAGCGGCTCACGCAGACGCTGCGCGAGAAGGAGGCCGACCGGTTCGCGCTGACCGAGGAGCGCGACCGCCTCGCCCTGCTCGACCGCGAGAAGGCCTGGGGCGATTCCCCCGACGCCGCCCGCCGGCACCTCGTCGAGCTCCAGGCCGACCTGCAAACCCGCACCACTACGGCCTGGGACGAGGACGCCACCCGCCTCACCGACGAGGTCGCCGTCCGCTGCTTCCCGCCCGGCACCCCACCGGAGGAGCTGACCGCGGAGCTGCGCGAGCTGCTGGTCACGCCGAACTGGTCCGGCGCGGCCCTGGAGACGCGGGTCTCGCTGGTCGCGGCGCTGCTGCGGGCGCTGGACACCCACCTGCGCGACCACGAGGACCACGACCGGCACCAGCTCAAGCAGATCGCCGAGCAGCGGGCCCGCCGCACCGCCGACCTCGACGCCGCCCGGCTCGGGTACAGCGAGGCCGAGCAGACGGTGCGCGCCCACCGGACGTCGCTCGCCGCCGGCATCAAGACGATGCTTCGTAAGGTAGCCGCGGAGTTCGACCGGCTCGACCAGGAGTACGGCGGCTACGGCGCCGGCCTGGACTACCCCGAGCCCGAGCCGCCGTCGGAGCCGGACAAGCCGTGGCGGTGGACGGTCAGCCCGAAGTGGCGCCGCGCCGAGGGCCAGCGGATGTCCGCCTACACGCTGCGCAGCAACACCGCCCAGATGGACGAGAAGGCGGTCAAGCTGGTCTGCGCCGCGGCGCTGGCCCGCGGCGGCGACCGGCCGCTACTGCTCATCCTCGACGAGCTCGGCCGCAACCTCGGCAAGCAGCACCGCCGCGAGGCCGTCGCCCTGTTCGAGCGGATCGGCAACGACCACAACATCACCGTCGTCGGCGCGCTGCAGGACGACATGGAGCGCTACGCCATCGAGGCGTCCGGCCTCTACATCAAGCTGCGGCGCCGGTCGGACACCATGGCCTACAACGAGGAGCCGGTCGTCGTCGGCAACGACGCCAACACCGACCGCGTCGAGCTGCTGCACTCGTGGATGTCCTCCTACCGCCCCGGCACCCTCGACGTCGAGTCGACCGGCACGGCCTGAACCGGGCGTTGTCACCCGGGCGGTGTGCACCTCACTCGTTTCGAGACCACACCAGGGCCGGAACGGCGCGGTATCCGGTCCTCCGGCGGGTGAAGTGCCCACGAAGCGAGTGAAGAAACCACGGTGTTCGTCGAGGGACGGCGGCCCATGCGGGCGATCCTAGACCCGACGTAGGGTGGAGGGAGTGAGCACGCACGTGAACGATCCCGAGACCGTCCGCCGGCTGCTTGCCACCCCCGCCACCTGGGCCGTCGTCGGGTTGTCGCAGAACACGGCGCGCGCCGCGTACGGGGTCGCGCAGTTCCTCGGCGACCGCCTCGGCATGACGATCGTGCCGGTGAACCCGCGCGGCGAGGACACCCTCGGCGCGATCGGCTACAAGAAGCTGGCCGACGTGCCGGGGCCGGTGGACGTCGTGGACTGCTTCGTGAACAGCCGGCGGGTCGGCGAGGTGGTCGACGACGCGATCGCGGAGAAGGAGCGGCTGGGCATCAGGGCCGTCTGGCTGCAGCTGGGCGTCATCGACGAGGAGGCGGCTGAGCGGGCCAAGGCCGCCGGGCTGGACGTCGTCATGGACACCTGCCCCGCCATCGAGGCGCCCCGGCTCGGGCTCTGAACGGTCAGTACGACCGCGCCGCGGCCACGTCGTCCAGCGTCCGCGCCTGCGCCCACAGGCTCTCGAACGCGATCTTCAGCGTCGCCGCCAACGCCTCGTGCTGGACGACCAGCGTCGTCACCGAGCCGTCGCCCTCGGCGGGGTCGGGCATGTTGAACGCCACCGACCGGCCGTCGACGATGGTCAGCTTCAGCGGCAGCTCGGTGGCCAGCCGGATCTGCTCGCCCAGCGCTGCCCACGTCCGCACCCGCTCGGCCATCCGCGGGTCGTCGAGGATGGACGTCTCGTAGATGGAGCGCTGCACGATGCCCGCCGGCACCGCGTCCGTCGACGGCGTCGACGCGCCGAGATAGGGCGGGTGGACGAACGTCAGCACCTCGTGCCGGGCGTCGGTCCACAGCTGCTGCACGCGTTCGACGGCGTGTTCGCGGTCGCGCAGCACCTCGACGTAGTCGAACGGGTTGCCGTGGTCCTGGCCGCGCTGGAACAGCGAACGCAGCTCGCCCGCGACGTCCGCGCTGATCTGCGTCAGCCGGTCCAGCTCGCGCCGGCGCACCGCGAGCAGCAGCTCGGCGACGTGGTCCGGCGGCTGCGCGCGGTAGCGCACCACATGGCCCGGCACTTGCACGACCAGCCCACGCTCGGACAGCGTCGCCAGCACGTCGTAGGCGCGCTGCCGCGGGATGGACGCCATCCTCGAGATCTCCGCCGGGGTGGCGTCGCGGCGGCCGACGAGCGCGACGTACGCCCGCGCCTCGTAGCTGGTCAGGCCGAGGTCGACCAGGCCAGCGACGTTCGCGGACGTGTCCATGCGCTTCACCCTAGTCTGTCACCATTGACAGTGGTGACAGGCTTCGTCTAGTTTCACCCGTTACCGAGCAGCTCATGGCAATGTGCATAGCAGCACGCCAGCTGCCAGGAACCTCGCTCCTGAGGAGGCCGGTGATGCCGACGCCACCGCGCGGACACCGGTGCCACGTTTCCATCCCGCCAGCACGTTCGCGCGTACTACCGACCCGTCGCCACCACACCCCGGAGTGGCCGGCGGGTTCGTCGTTGAAGGAGCCCGCATGTTGCGACGAAGCCTGACCTTTCCGGCGGCGGCGGCCCTGGCCCTTGGACTCACCCAGGCCGCCGGGGCCGTCCCTTCGGATCCGCCGTTGCCCGAGCAGCTCGAGGCGGTGACCGACGTCTCCGTGCAGCAGCAGGAGAAGGGCGTCGCCCTCAGCCTCGGCACGGCGGCCGCGCCGGAGCTGTACATCGTGCAGCTCGAACAGCCGGCCGTCCCCACCTACGACGGCGGCGTCGACGACCTCGCGGCCACCGGGCCCGAGGCCCGCGGTGCCGTGCCGCTCGACGCGGACAGCCGGGCCGCCCAGGCGTACGCCGGCCACCTCGAGGAGGCGCAGGCCGAACTGGTCGCGCGGATCGACGACGAGATCGGCCGCACCCCCGAGGTCGCCTTTACCTACACGTACGCGCTCAACGGCATCGCCGTCGAGCTGACCAAGGACGAGGCGCTGGCGGTCGCCGAGCTGCCCGGCGTCACGTCCGTCCAGGTCGACCAGCGGCGTGAGCTGCACACCGACGTCGGGCCGGAGTGGATCGGCGCGCCGGCGCTCTGGGACGGGTCCGGCACCCCGGACACCGGCGACACCGGCACCAGGGGCGAGGGCATCGTCGTCGGAATCCTCGACACCGGCATCAACCCGGCGAACCCCTCGTTCGCCGACGTCGTCGCACCGGAGGACGGCGGCGACGGCTACGACCACACCAACCCGCGCGGCGCCGGCAGCTACGTCGGCGTCTGCGACCCGGCGAACCCCGCCTTCATCCCCGACTGGGGCTGCAACGACAAGCTGGTCGGCGCGTGGGACTTCACCCCCGTGGACGGCACGAACCCGTACGACCACGACGGCCACGGCAGCCACACCGCCAGCACGTCCGCCGGCAACCAGGTCGAGGCCACCACGTTCAGCGCCGAAGGCACCGAGCACGAGTTCAGCGCCACCCGCACCATCAAGGGCGTGGCACCGCACGCGAACCTCATCGCCTACGACGTCTGCGACGCCGAGGGCTGCCCCGGGTCGGCCACCCTCGCCGGCATCAACCGGGCCATCGCCGACGGCGTCGACGTCATCAACTACTCCATCGGCAGCCCGTCGGCCTCGCCGGACCCGTGGAGCGACCCGGACTCCGTCGCGTTCCTCAACGCCCGCGCGGCCGGCGTGTACGTCGCCACGTCGGCCGGCAACGAGGGTCCCGGCGCGGCCACCACCGGCTCGCCCGGCGACGTGCCGTGGGTCACCGCCGTCGGCGCGGTCCAGCACAACCGGCAGTGGCAGTCCGAGGTGCAGAACATCGCGGCCGACGGCGGCCAGTCGCTGCCGGCGATCCGCGGCCAGGCCTTCAGCGCCGCCACCGACGGAGCTTTCCCGCTGGCCTACGCCGGCGACCTGGGCAACCCGCTGTGCCTGGTCGACGGGTTCCCCGCCGGCACCGACTTCACCGGCCGGATCGTGATCTGCGACCGCGGCGAGAACGGCCGGGTCGAGAAGGGCCAGATCGTCGGCGACCTCGGCGCCGAGGGCTTCATCCTGGCCAACGACGAGGCCAGCGGCACATCACTCAACGCCGACCCCCACGCGATCCCGGCGGTGCACATCACCTACGCCGACGGCGTCGCGCTGAAGCAGTGGATGGCGTCGGTCACCGGTGAACAGGCCTCGCTGTCCGGCGGCCTCGAGGTGATCTCCGACGACCTCGGCGACATCATGGCGTCGTTCTCCAGCCGCGGCCCGAACCGTACCGTCGAGCTGATCTCACCGGTCGTCAGCGCGCCCGGCGTCGACGTGCTCGCCGCCAACGGCACCGGCAACGACGTGTCCTGGGGCTTCATCTCCGGCACCTCGATGGCCAGCCCGCACGTGGCCGGCTCGTACGCGCTGTTGAAGGCGCTGCACGGTGACGACTGGACGCCGGCGGAGGCGCAGTCGGCGCTGATGACGACGTCGGCCACCGACGTCACCGACACCGACGGCTCGCCGGCCGACTGGTTCGACATGGGCTCCGGCCGCGTCGACCTCAACGTCGCGGCGATGGCCGGCCTGGTCATGGACGTCACGCCGGCCGAGTACGCCGCCGCCGACCCTGCCGAGGGCGGCGACGTCAAGGACCTCAACACCGCCAGCATGGCCGATCGCCAGTGCCTGGTGACCTGCGAGTGGACCCGTACCGTCACCGGCACCTCGACCGGCGCCGGGACCTGGACCGTCAGCACCGAGTCGATCACCGACGGCATCACGCTCACGGTGGAGCCGTCGACGTTCACCATCGCCGAGGGCCAGGACATCGAGCTGACGATCACGGCCGACGTCACCGGCTCGCCGACCGACGCCTACCAGTTCGGCACCGTCGTCCTGACGCCGGCCGAGGTCTCGGCCGCGCCGGTCGCGCACCTGCCGGTGGCCGCGCTGCCGTCGACCGGCGTGCTGCCCGACGGCATCGACATCGACACCCGCCGCGACGCCGGCTCGCAGGAGTCCTCGCCCATCGAAGCCATCGAGATCGACGACTTCACCGCGACGGTGTCCGGGCTGGTCCCGCTGCAGGAGCAGCAGCTGTCGATCCCCGAGGACACCACGAACACCAACCCCTACGACGGCAACGGGACGGTGACGATCCTGGTGGACGTGCCGGAGGACGCCGGCCGGCTGGTCGCCTCGCTGTCCGACTCCACCGCGCCGGACCTCGACCTGTTCGTCGGCACCGGTGACACGCCGAGCGAGGCGACCGAGGTGTGCGCCAGCGCCACCGGCAGCGCCGACGAGTTCTGCGACGTCGGCAACCCCGACGCCGGCACCTGGTGGATCCTGGTGCAGAACTGGGACGCCTCGACGCCGGGTGGCACCGACACCGT
The DNA here is from genome assembly GCF_004349105.1 of Jiangella aurantiaca. Lineage (GTDB taxonomy): Bacteria > Actinomycetota > Actinomycetes > Jiangellales > Jiangellaceae > Jiangella > Jiangella aurantiaca. The sequence continues at coordinate 30,491 of NZ_SMLB01000001.1, read as the reverse complement.
CACGCTCGGCACCGCCGTCGTCGCCGGCGCCCAGGGCAACCTGACGGTCGAAGGGCCGGCGTCGCAGCCGCAGGGCGAGCCGTTCACCATCCGGGCGTTCTACGACGAGCCCGACCTCGACCCCGGCGAAACATGGTTCGGCGCGGTCGCGCTGGGGACGTCGCCGGACTCGCCGGGCGACATCGGCGTCATCCCGGTCACCGTCACGCGGCACGCCGACGATGTCACCAAGACGGCGTCCGTCGAGACCGCCGGGCCGGGCGACACGATCCGGTACACGCTGACGGTGCAGCCGAACGTCACGCCGGAGGACCTCGCCTACACGATCACCGACACCCTGCCCAAGGGCACCCGGTACGTGGAGGGGTCGGCGACCGGCGGGGCCACCGTCGAGGACGGCGTGCTGACGTGGGAAGGCGCATTGGAAACCCTGGTCGGCGTCGAGGGCGCGTACGAGATCACCACCAGCGCCACCGACCCGCAGTGCATCAACCCGTTCACCGGCGCGGCCTCGTACTTCGACCTCGCCAGTATCGGCCGGGCACCGAACCCGAATGTGAGCGGCGACGGCGTCGCGTTCGGGGTCAATTTCGGCGGCACGTACGGGTTCTACGACCAGCCTTACACCCAGGTGGGCTTCAGCGACGACGGCTTCCTGATCTACGACGTCGACGCGAACTACGGCGGCGACCCGGGCACGCCACAAGCGCTGCCCTCGTCGGCCCGGCCGAACAACCTGGCCGCGCTGCTCTGGCACGACATGCAGATCGTCCACAACGCGGCGACGAACTCCGGCGTCACGCTGGCGGCGACGACCAGCGGCGGCGTGGGCATCATCGAGTACGACGACCTGCGGCTCGCCGGCGATCCGACCGGCGCGCAGGGCACGTACGACATGGAGGCGATCGTCTTCTCCGGCAGCAACGACCTGGTGTTCGCCTACGACAACATCACCGGGCCGCTGGCCGGGCCGATCACCATCGGCACCGAGAACGCCACCGGCACGTCGGCGACGGCGCTGGTCAACGCGGGTAGCGCGGCGGGCGTCATCGCCGACGACACCGTCGTCTGCGCAAACTATGCCGGGCCGAATGTCGACCCCGTCGTCATCACCTACGACGTCACCGTGAACGACGACGTCGAGAACGGCCAGGTGCTGACGAACTCGGCGGTGCACGTGACCGACAACCCGGGCGCGCAGGAGGTCACCGTCTCCGACAGCGTGACGGTGTCCGTGCCGGCCATCACGGTGGCGGCGACGGCGGACGCGGTCGAGCCGGCGACGGACGGCGCACTCACCTTCACCCGTCCGGCGGGGTCGGCGGCCCGCGAGCTGACCGTCACGTACTCCGTCGAGAACAGCCGGTACACCCGGCCGGGCCGCGACTACGAGGCCCTGGACGGCGAGGTCACGTTCGCTCCCGGGCAGACCACGGCGACCGAGGTGATCGAGGTCATCGACCGACGCGGGCCCAGCCCTCGGGAGCGTTCGGTGACCGTCACCGTCGAGCCGGGCGCCGGCTACCGCGTGGGCGATCCCGCCTCGGCGACCGTCGACATCATCAGCGACGGCCGCTGATCTGAGTAGGACCGGCGCGGCGGGCTCCTTCAGGGGCTCGCCGCGCCGGCGTTTCGTGGTCAGGTGAGGCGGGCGTCGGCGGCCAGGTCCCGGCCGAGCCGGTCGACGCGGTCCGGGTCGAGGCCGCGGGCGATGAACCAGCCGCCGACGTTGCGGACGTCGCGGTCGAGGAACTCGCGGCCGTGCGGGTTCCCGACGACGTCGACGATCTGCGGCACGTCGATGACCACCAGCCGGCCGTCGTGCACCAGCAGGTTGTACGCGGACAGATCGCCGTGCGCGTAACCGGCCAGCGCCAGCAGCGACAGGTTGTGCGCAAGCTGCTCCCACAGGTCATCGAGTTCGACGGGGTCGGGCCGCAGCTGCGCCAGCCGCGGCGCCGCGTTGCCGTCGTCGTCGCCGATGAACTCCATGAGCAGCTCGGTGCCGAGGATCTGCACCGGGTACGGTACGGCGACGCCGGCGCTCCACAGCGCGGTCAGCGCGGCGAACTCGGCGTGCGCCCACTGCCCGGCGACCGCCTCGCGGCCGAACGCGCTGCCCTTGGCGATGGCCCGGTTGATCCGTGATTCCTTGTCGCGGCGGCCCTCGCGATAGCCGACGTCGCGGTGGAACATGCGATGCTTCGGGTCGCGGTAGCGCTTGGCCGCCATCAGCGTGCGGCGGTCGGTGCCGGGGACCGAGCGCTCCACCAGGAAGACGTCGGCCTCCTTGCCGGTCTTCAGGATGCCGAGCTCGGTGTCGACTGCGCCGAGCTCGGTGACGACCCAGTCCGGGTACGGCCGCGGGCCGCGCTGACCCGCGGTCGAGTCGTCCCAGGTGGTCCAGCGGTCGCCGTACGGCGGGTCGTCCGTGACCGCCTCCTCGCCGGGGGCGGTGAGGCCGTACTTCGCGGCGTAGTAGGCGAAGGTGTCATCGAGGCTGCGCCCGGCGACGTCGGCGCGGTCCTCGCGGGTGCGGGCCCGCCCACGGGTGCGCATGGGTTGGAACTCGTGATGGTTCGGCACTGCGGTGGTCTCCTGACGAGGAGGTCCCCACCGCGTGTGTTTCGGCGTCAGGCGGTGGGAACGGCGAAGTGAGGGCGGTATGGCGCGCAAGCGACAGCGCGCCGCCTCGAGTGGGCAGCCATCGGACACGCCTCCCTTCGCCTCCGCCGGACGTCTCCACGACTCCGGCTCCTGTGTGCGAGGCCAGCCAACCGGTTCGGCGCCCGCCCGCGCAACCGAATTTCCGGCCGGACCGGCGGCCGTCGCCCGCCGCGCTCCTCACCCGCCCGCCGCGCTCCCCACCCGCGCCGAGGGCGCATGGACGCCGCAAAGCGGCCGCATGCGGTCCTCAGGCGGGTGACGTGTCGTCACGGCGCGTGAGCCAGCCGCTTCACCGGTCCCAGCCGGCCGGGAGGACGATGCCGCTCGGACTCGGCGACGGCCAGTCCGCCGGCTCGGGATCGACGGCGCCGGCGCCTGGTACGTGCTTCCACCAGCGCACCGGCCGCTCGCGCCCGGCGTGCTCGCGCAGCAGCCCGGCGAACCGCGCCGCCAGCTCCGCCCGGTTCCGCCAGGCGAGGTCCCACCCGAAACGGACGACGTCGAGACCCAGACGCCGCAGCCGCCACTCGCGTTCACCCTGCCGCGCCACGATCCGCGACGCATCGGGCCGGTTGTCGTACTTCAGCGCACCATCGGCCTCGAACACCACCCCGTGGAACGGCCACAGACCGTCGACCCGGTACTCGGGCCCGCCCTCGCCGACCCACGCGTTGCACACCGGCAGCGGCAGGTCGAACTGCAGACACGTGAACCGCCCGAGCGTCTCCAGCGGCGACTCCGCCCCTGGGTCGGCGTGCTCCGCCACCCACCGCGCCCGCCCGACTCCTGGCCAATGCGACATGTACCGCAGCGCGTCGGCGAGGTCCGCCCCCAACGCGGCGGCGGCGTCCGCGGCGACGAGCGCCGGCAGGATCGGCCCAGTGCGCGCGAGATCGGCCACCGCCCAGGCCCGGCTCACCACGTTCACGCCGCTGGTCCGGCGGGCGTGGTTCGGAGCGAGGGTGACGGCGCGCAGGTCGCCGAACGGCGTGTTCCGTACGGAGTGACCATCCGCGACGTGACGCACGGCGGTGTGTCGTGCCGGCGGTCGTCCGATCGCCGGGAGCCGCCACGTGACCACCGCGGACCAGCCGGTCAGGAGTGCCGCCGGTCCGCAGTGAGCGGCGAACGCACGGGCGCCGAGACGGAACACCTCCCACTCGTCATCGAACGAGGTCGTGGCGGCGAAACAGCCGGGAAGCAGCACCGTGAGCAGCCCGGCGTCGCGCAATCGCCGCAGCCGGCGCGGGTCGACGCCGGCGGCCCGGGCGACGCCGACCGCGACCACGCCGTGCTCACGTTCGATGAGCTCGGCGATGTCGTCGGGAATCCGGCGGGGTCGTCCAGGCACCGGCCCAGCGTCGTCGTCGCAGCGGTGGCGCACCAGGGCCGGCGGTCGATCTGTGGACAACCGCCGGAACCATGCCGGCCTGTGGATATCCCCGTCCTCGCTCGGCCGAGGTACACCTCGCTCGTCTGGGGACCGCATGAGCGCCGTTTCTGGCGCGGATGCGGTCCCCAGCCGAGTGAAGTGCTCCGTCAGCGCGCGAGGCGCCACAGACGCGGGCGAGGTGCGGGCGCGCCTGGGCGAGCGCGGGGGCGAGGGCGAGCGCCCGTGGGGCGAGGTACGAGCGCCGGGGGGGTTGGCTCAGGCCTCCTCGGACGCCAGCCGAGCGCGGAGGGCGACGCCCTTGTCCGTCGCCGCCGCCTCGAGTGACGAACGGAAGTCGTCCAAGCGTGAACGCAGGGCGGCGTCGGACGAGCCGAGGATCCGGGCCGCCAGCAGTCCGGCGTTCCGGGCGCCGCCCACCGACACCGTCGCGACGGGGACGCCGGCCGGCATCTGGACGATCGACAGCAGCGAGTCGAGACCGTCCAGGTACTTCAGCGGCACCGGGACCCCTATCACGGGTAGCGACGTCACCGAGGCCAGCATGCCCGGCAGGTGCGCGGCCCCACCGGCGCCGGCGATCAGCACCCGCAGCCCGCGCCCGGCCGCCGCCTCCCCGTACGCGAGCATCGCCTGCGGCATCCGGTGCGCCGACACGACGCCGACCTCGTACGGCACGGCCAGCTCGTCGAGCGCCGAAGCGGCCGCCGACATCACCGGCCAGTCGGAGTCCGAGCCCATGACGATGCCGACCAGCGGCGCGCCCGCACCTCGAGCCGTCACCAGGTCGGAAACGTCACTCATCGATGTCCCCCCGGATGTAGTCCGCCGCGTGCCAGGCCCGCGAGCGCAGGTCCGCGAGGTCCGAACCGTACGCCGTCACGTGGCCGACCTTCCGGCCCGGCCGCACGCCCTTGCCGTACCAGTGCACCTTCAGCTCGGGGTCGCGGGCCATGACGTGCCGATAGGCCGGGTAGACGTCGGGCAGGTCGCCGCCCAGCAGGTTCACCATGACGGTGTACGGCGCCCGCGCGACCGGCGAGCCCAGCGGCAGGTTTAGCACCGCCCGCAGGTGGTTCTCGAATTGGCTAGTGACGGCGCCGTCGATGGACCAGTGCCCGGAGTTGTGCGGCCGCATCGCCAGCTCGTTGACCAGCAGCCGCCCATCGACGGTCTCGAACAGCTCCACCGCCAGCACCCCCACGACGTCCAGCGCCGACGCGATCGTCAACGCCAGCCGCTGCGCCTCCACCGCCAGGTCCGACGACAGCCCGGGCGCCGGCGCGACCACCTCGACGCAGATGCCGTCGCGCTGCACCGACTCGACGACGGGGTACGCGACGGCCTGGCCGTGCGGCGAGCGGGCGACGACGGCGGACAGCTCGCGCGCGTAGTCGACACGCTCCTCCGCCAGCACCGGGACACCGGCGCGGAACGGCTCCGCGACGACCTCGGCCGGGGTGGACGACGTCACCAGCCAGACGCCCTTGCCGTCGTAACCGCCGCGCGTGGTCTTCAGCACGACGTCTCCCCCGAGGGACGCGGCGAACGACGCCACCTCATCCGGCCCGGACACCACGGTCCACCGCGGGCACGGAATCCCCAGCGACGTCAGCCGCGACCGCATCACACCCTTGTCCTGGGCGTGCAGCAGCGCCGCCGACCCCGGCCGCACCAGCACGCCGTCGGCCTCCAGCGCCTCCAGGTGAGCGGGCGGCACGTGCTCGTGGTCGAACGTCAGGACGTCGCACCCGGCGGCGAACGCGCGCAGGTCGGCCAGCGCCTTCTCGTCGGCGATCACCGGATCGTGGACCACCTGCGCCGCCGACTCGTCCGGCCCCGCGGCCAGCACCTTCAGCCGCACGCCGAGCGCCACCGCCGCCGGCTGGGTCATCCGGGCCAGCTGGCCCCCGCCAACCATGCCCACCACGGGCCACGTCGCATCATCACCCACAGGCCACGAGCGTACGGCACGGCCGGCGGACTGGGCTCGTGAGACAAACGATCAGCGCCTGACCTGCGCAAACCATGCGGGATGTCCGGATCCGGGCGTTGTGCCTTACCCTTGGCGGGTGCTCGATACCGCGCCACCGCAACACCGCACCTCGCGTCTGCCAGGTGCGGTGTCTCGTGTCTGGTACGGCCTGCACCACCTGATCCGCGAGGCCGCCAAGTTCGCGACCGTCGGTGGCGTCGGCTTCGTCTTCGACCTTGCGATCTTCAACGCCCTGCTGTTCTGGGGCGAGAACGGCATCGGCCCGCTGCACGACTCCCCGCTGTGGGCCAAGACCATCGCCGTCGTCGGCGCCACCACGGTCACCTACACCGGCAACCGGCTGTGGACGTTCCGGCACCGCGCCCGCACCGGCCTCGCCCGCGAGTACACGCTGTTCTTCGTGCTCAACGGCATCGGGCTGGGCATCGCGCTGGCCTGCCTCGGGTTCTCCCGCTACGTGCTGGGGCTCTCCGGCCCGCTGGCCGACAACGTCGCCGCCAACGTGGTCGGGCTGCTGCTGGGCACGCTGTTCCGGTTCTGGTCGTACCGCACCTGGGTGTTCCCGGCGCACCGGGTCCAAGTCCAGGAACAGACGACGTAGAACCGGCTCAGCGCACGGCTGGGCCGGCCCGCAGCACCTGCGAGTCGAGCTTGTGGCCGACCAGCCGCTCGGCCAGCCCGGCGACCCCGATGAGCGCCGGCAGGTCGATGCCGGTGTCGATGCCCATGTCCTCGAGCAGGTAGACGAGTTCTTCGGTGGCGATGTTGCCGGACGCTCCGGGCGCGTACGGGCAGCCGCCCAGGCCGCCGACCGAGGCGTCGAAGTCGTCGACGCCGAGTTCCAGGGCGGCGTAGACGTTGGCCAGCCCGGTCCCGCGAGTGTTGTGGAAGTGCAGGCCCAGCGGCAGACCGGGGTGCGCGGTGCGCGTTGCGCCGACCAGCCGCGTCACCCGCGGCGGCGTCGCCATCCCGGTGGTGTCGCCGTAGACCAGGCTGTCCACACCGGCCTCGACGCCGCGGCCGGCCACCCACAGCACCCGCTCGACCGGCACGTCGCCCTCGTACGGGCAGCCCCACGACGTCGACACGATGAGCTGCAGCGTCCCGCCGGCCTCATGGACGAGCGAGACCAGCGCGGGCAGTTCCGCCAGTGACTCCTCCGTCGTCCGGTTGATGTTGCGCTGGTTGTGCGTGTCAGACGCCGACACCACGACTTCCAGCTCGGTGAACCCGGCGGCGAGCGCCCGCTCGGCGCCGCGCAGGTTCGGCACCAGCGCGGAGTAGCGGATGCGGGGGTCGCGCCGGACCCGCGACCACACCTCGTCGGCGTCGGCCATCTGCGGGATCGCTTTGGGGTGGACGAACGACACCGCCTCGATGCGCCGGACGCCGGTCATCGCCAGCGCGTCGATCAGCTCGACCTTGGCGGCCGTCGGGATCGGGTCCTCGTTCTGCAGGCCGTCGCGCGGGCCTACCTCGCGCACGCTCACCTTCGTTGGGAACGCCACGTCACTCACCTGGCCAATCCGGACGCCGTTTCTCGTTGAACGCCGCCACACCTTCCTTTCTATCCCCGCTGAAGGCGGTGGCGCGCCAGGCGGCGTCCTCGATGTCCAGGCCGGCCGCGAGCGGGGCGTCGAATCCGTGCCGCATGGCCCGCTTCGCGTTGCGGATCCCCACCGGCGAATTCGCGGCGACGGCGGCAGCCAGCTCCAGCGCGGCGGCGCGCGCGGACCCGGCCGGGACCAGCCGGTCGGCCAGCCCGAGCCGGTACGCCTCGTCGGCGTCGAGCCGGCGGGCGGTGAAGATCAGGTCGGCGGCCCGGCTCCAGCCCAGGCGACGGGTGAGCAGCTGCGTGCCGCCGCCGCCCGGGATGACGCCGACGGACACCTCCGGCAGCCCGACGACGGCGGTCTCGTCGGCGACGATGAGGTCGCAGGACAGCGCCAGCTCCAGGCCGCCGCCGAGCGCGTACCCGTGCACGGCCGCGACGGTGGGCACCGGCAGCTCCACCAGGCCGGTGAACATCGCGCGGAACACGACTCGCTGCGCACGCAGGCCGTCGTCGTCGATGGTGTTGCGCTCCTTGAGGTCGGCGCCGACGCAGAACGCCTTCGGCGCCGACGACGACAGCACGACGGCGCGAGCGGCCGGGTCGGCGGCGACCTCCGCCGTCGCCGCGGCGAGCTGCCGCGCGTGGTCGGTGGAGAGCGCGTTGTGCGCCTCGGGCCGGTCCAGGACCAGCTCTATGACACCCGGCACGCCATCGAGCCGGTTGATCGTCACACTTCCCATGCCTCGAACACTACCGGGGCGCGGCGGTCACTCCCCGAGTGTCTGCCGGAGCGCCGCGAGCTCCTTCGCGGCCTCGGCGAGGTCCTTCGCGGTGTCGATGGCCCGCCAGTACGTCTCGATCGGATACCCGGCCAGCAGCCGCTCCTTGGCCAGTGACGGGAACGTCGTGCGCTCGTGGTCGCCGACGTCGGGCAGCAGGTCGAGGATCTGCGGCGAGAACACGTACACCCCACCGTTGATCGGGTACGGCGACGGCGGCGACTCGACGAAGTCGGTGACCCGGCCCAGCTCGTCCAGCTCGACGACGCCCCACGGCATCCGCGGCCGGGCCAGCGCGATGGTGGCGACGGCCTGCCGCTCGACGTGGTAGGCCGCCATGCCGCGCAGGTCGAAGCGGGTCCAGATGTCGCCGTTGAGCGCGTACCAGCCCTCGTCGGGCGCGGGCAGCTGCTTGCCGGCGTACTTCAGCCCGCCGCCGCGGCCCAGCGGCTGCTCCTCGACGACCGTGCGCACCCGCACCGGCAGCTCGCGGGAGTCGAGGTGGGCCAGCAGGACCTCGCTGAGGTGCCCGGCCGACACGACGACGTCAGTGACGCCGGCCTCGGCCAGCCAGTCCAGCTGGTGGTCGATGATGCACCGGCCCGCGATCTCGATCATCACCTTCGGCACGGTGTCGGTGTACGGCTTGAGCCGCGACCCCTGCCCACCGGCGAGGATCACGGCCTGGCGCACCGTCGCCGCACTCGTCATGCCGTCGCTCCGCTCGTCATGCCGCGGACCCTACCCGCTCATGGTGACGCATCGGCAAGGCTCTGGTGACCGCGAGCCGGCCGCCCGTCACTCGGCGGGCAACACCCGCCGCAGGAGGCCGGGATAGCGGGGATCGGGCAGCGTCAGGTCCACCGCCTCCGCGAGGGCGAACCAGCGCACGTCGTCGTGCTCCTCCGGCGCGAGGTTGCGCGGCGTGCCGTCCCAGCGCAGCAGCTGGACGAACGTGATGTCCTCGTCAGCCTCGACCCAGCGCGCCAGCTCGCGATGTGCCGCGGCCGCAGCGATGCCGAGCTCTTCGCGGCACTCGCGGCGCACCGTGTCGACCACGGTCTCGCCGTCCTCGACGTGCCCGCCCGGAAAGTCCCACACGTCCGGGTACCACGCGCGATCGGCGCGACGATGGCACAACAGGACGTGCGAGTCGCGCACCAGCACCGCGGCGGCGACCCGGTGCTCGACCGTCATGCCGGCGCCGGGGGTTCGCGGCGCGGGGTGACGGTGAACGCGTTGACGACGCCGAGGCCGCGCACCGTCGTCGGCGGCAGCGCGCGCAGCGCGAAGGCGGGCGCGTCGGCCAGCTCCTTCGCCGTCACGTCGTCGATCAGTACGGTGTTCCGCTCTGCCAGCGCGGTCAGGCGGGCGGCGAGGTTCGTCGGGGTGCCGAACACGTCGCCGAGCCGGGCCACCACCGGGCCGGTCGCGATGCCGACCCGGATGTCGGGCAGGTCGGCGTTCTCGCCGATCTCCTCGACCAGCCGGCAGCCGATCAGCGCTGCGGTCTCGGGGTCGTCGGCCGTGAACACGACCTCGTCGCCGAGCGTCTTGATCACCCGCCCGCCGGTGCCGAAGATGACGTCGTTCGTGGTGGCCTCGAACCGCTCGACCAGCTGGCCGAGCTCGTCGACGCTCAGGCCGCGGGAGAGCCGGGTGAACGAGACGAGGTCGGCGAACCCGACGGACGCGGGTGCCGCCAGCAGCGGCGCGTCGCCGATGCGGCCGATGGCGACCAGCCGGTTGACGGACGCGGCCAGCTTGCGCCGCCACGCGTAGATGAGCAGCCGCTCGAACTCCGGCAACAGCTTCTGCGCCACCAGGTACGCCGACGTCAGCCGGCTGCCGGTGCCGTGCCCGGCGGCCTCGTTGTCCTCGATGATCTCGGCGAGCGTCTCGACGTGCCACTCCGCCAGGCGGCCGGTCATCCGGCCCAGCGCCCGCACCATCTGCACCGCGGTGGCCTCGTCGACCACCTCGTCGCGCACCAGCTCGGTGACGCCGCGTAGCGCCTCCATGTCCCAGACGGTGAACGCCTGCTCCTCGCCGACGTCGGGGAACCCCAGCGCCCGCCAGTACCGCGTCACCTCGTCGACGGTGAGCCCGGCGCCCTCGGCGATCTGCTCCCGCGTGTAGCGGCGGGACGCACCGAGCAGCAGCCGTTCGAGCTCGTCGGGGGTCGGTTTCCGCGGCGGTTCGGGCGGCAGGGTCACGCGCGCTCGTCCTCGTCGTGCGCCTCGCGCACGAGCTCGCTGAGCCGCAACTGCACCTGCTGCACCCGCGGCACGTCGTGGAGCCGCACCTGGCCCTGCTCGCTGGCGGCCGACACCACCAGCGTGCCGCAGCGCAGGATGCGGTCGTTGAGCTGCATCTCGTAGGCGACGTCGTTGATGACCCGCAGCGGGATGTCACGGCCGGTGCGGGTGATGATGCCGCGCCGCGTGACCAGTCGCTCGCTGGTGATGGTGTACGTCGTGGTCAGCCAGGTGAGGAACGGCCAGATGACCCACGCGCACAGCGCCACGATGCCGACGATGACGATGGCCCAGCGGCCCACCGTGCCGACCAGCTCGTCGTCGGGCAGCGCGCCCAGGCCGAAGCCGACGCCTGCCGCCAGCAGCAACAACACCAGCACCGGCACGATCAGCGCCTTGACGTGCGTGTGCAGGTGGTAGATCACCTGCTCGTCGTCGCTGAGGTGCTTGTCGGAAAACCCCATGTCGTGAATCCTGGCACGTCGGACCCGCAGGCGAGAACAGGCGCTCTCACTGCGGCCGCAGGTGGACGACATCGCCGGCGCCGACCGCGACCTCGTCGCCGGTGCCGTCGACCCGCAGCACCAGCCGCCCGGCGTCGTCGACGCGCGTCGCCCGGCCCACGACGGCCTCGCCCCCGGGCAGCTCGGCCCGGACGTGGCGGCCGATCGTGTCGCAGCGGCGGGCGTAGTCGGCGGCCAGCCCGGACGCGTACGGGTCGCCGGCGGCCGCCCGCCAATCCGAATACCGCACCGCCAGCCCGTCCACGACGGCGTCGAGCACGGCGTCGGCCGCGGCGCCGTACGGTGCGAGCGACGCCCCTCCGGGTGGCAGCTGGTCCGGCGTCTGCGCGACGTTGAGCCCGATGCCGAGGACGGCGGCCGGCCCGGACGGCGTCTCGACCCGCTCGGCGAGGATGCCGGACAGCTTGCCGCCGTCCAGCAGCACGTCGTTCGGCCACTTGAGGACGGCGGACGCCCCGGCCGCCGCCGCGACCGCGTCGACGACGGCGACCCCGGCCAGCAACGGCAGCCACGACCACCGGGTCGCCGGGACGCCATCGGGCCGGAGCAGGAACGACATCGCCAGCGCCGTGCCGGGCGGAGCCTCCCAGCGGCGATCCAGCCGGCCGCGGCCCGCGCTCTGGTGGTCGGCGACGACGGCGTAGCCCTCAGCGGCACCGGAGCGGGCCGCCGCGGCGACGTCGGCGTTGGTCGACCCCGTGGTCGCGACCCGGTGCACCGACCACATCAGCCGGTGTTCTGCAGGCCGGCCGCGACGCCGTTGACACTGATCTGCAGCAGCCGCCTGGTGGCCTTCTCCTCCGCCGAGCCGGACTCGACGTCGGCCTGCCGGAGCGCCCGCAGTGCCCGGACCTGCAGGTACGACAGCGCGTCGACGTAGGGGTTGCGCAGCGCGACCGCGCGGCCCAGCACGTGGCGGTCCTCGAGCAGCCGGCTGTGCCCGGTGACGTCGAGCACCCAGCGGGTGGTCAGCGCGTGCTCGGCGAGGATCCGCTCGGTCAGCTCGGGACGGTCGCCGAGCGCCAGGTACCGCGCGGCGATGCGGCGGTCGGACTTGGCCAGCGACATCTCCGCGTTCTCCATCATCACGGTGAACAGCGGCCACTCCTCGTACGCGCGGCGCAGGACGTCGAGGTCGCCGACGGCGGCCAGGCCGGAGCCGAGGCCGTACCAGCCGGGCAGTGTGACGCGGGTCTGCGACCACGAGAACACCCACGGGATGGCCCGCAAGTCGTCCAGCGACGACACCGTCAGCCCGCGCCGGGCCGGCCGCGAGCCGATGGGCAGCGAGCCGACCTCCTCCAGGGGGGTGACCCGGGCGAACCACTCCGGGAAGCCGTCGGTGCGGACGAGCGCGTGGTAGGCGTCGCGGGCAGCGGTGTCGAGCACCGAGGCGACCGAGGCGAACTCGACGGCGGCCGCCCGGGCCCGCTCCTCCACCGCCGGCGTCGACGCCAGCAGGACGGCGGACGCGACCTGCTCGATGTGCCGCCGTGCGATGGCGGGGTCGCCGTACCGGGCGAAGATGACCTCGCCCTGCTCGGTGAGCTTGAACCGGCCGTCGACCGAACCCGGCGCCTGCGCCAGGACCGCGCGGTTGGCCGGCCCGCCGCCCCGCCCCAGCGCCCCGCCGCGGCCGTGGAACATCGTCAGCGTCAGCTCGTGCTCCCGGGCCCACGCGGTGAGCCGATCCTGCGCGTCGTACAACGCCAGCGTGGCCGACACCGGGCCGACGTCCTTCGCGGAGTCGGAGTAGCCGAGCATGATCTCCATGCGCCGGCCGGTCTCCTCCAGCCGGGACCGCACCTCGGGCAGCTCCAGCACGCCGTCGAGGATGTCGACGCAGGCCGCGAGGTCGGCGCCGGTCTCGAACAGCGGCACGACGTCGAGCGCGAGCGGCCGGCCGTCGAGCGCGTACCGGGCCAGTTCGAACACGGCGGCGACGTCGCCGGAGGACTGGGTGAACGAGACGACGTAGCGGCGGCAGGCGTCGGGGCCGAACCGGGCCTGGATCTGCGCCATCACCCGGATGGTGGCCAGGACCTCCTCGGTACGGTCGGACAGCATGCCGCCGGCGCGGACCTCCTCGAGCGCCGCCCGGTGCACGGCGCTGTGCTGACGGACCTCCAGCTCGGCCAGGTGGAACCCGAACGACTCGACCTGCCAGATGAGGCCCTGCAGCTCGCCGTAGGCCTGCCGCGCGGCGCCGGCCTCGGCCAGGCTGGCCTGGACGGCGCGCAGGTCGGCCAGCAGCTCGGCCGCCGACGCGTAGGACAGGTCGGCGTCGCGCCGGCGGGTGGCGCCGATGCGGGTGGCGGCGTACAGGACGGCGATGCGGTGCGGCTCGTTGGGCGAACGCGAGGCCAGCTCGGTGTACAGCTCGGGCTGGGCGGCCTGGGCATCGGCCAGGATGCGGCGCAGCTCGGTGGCCGCCGGCGTGGTCGAGGCGTCGAGCGTCAGCCCGCGGCCGACCCGGGTACAGGCGCCTTCCAGCGCCCGCAGCACATGGTCGGACTGGACGGCCATCGCCTGCCGGGTGACGGCGCTGGTGACGTGCGGGTTGCCGTCGCGGTCGCCGCCGATCCAGGAGCCGAGCCGGACGAACGCAGGCACCTGGGGCGCGGCGACCGCCTCGGAGCCGCCCGCCAGCGCCATCTCGGCGCGCCGGTACACCTGCGGCACGACGTGGAACAGCACGTCGTCGAAGGCGGACATCGCGGTGCGGACCTCGTCGAGCGGGCCGGGACGATCGACCCGCAGCGGAGCCGTACGCCACAGCACGTCGATCTGCTCCAGCAGCTGCCGCTGCGTCTCGGCGTCCTCGGACGCGCCCAGGCGCGGGTCGTCGCGGCGCTCCAGCAGGGCGGCGATGCGGCGGATGGCGGTGACGATGGCCCGGCGGCGCGCCTCCGTCGGGTGCGCCGTCAGGACCGGCCGGAACTCCAGGCCGTCGAGCAGGTGCTTGGCCTTGTCGTGCCCGGCGAGCCGGGCGACGTCCTCGACCGCCTTCGCGACGGTGCCGGCCAGCGGGTGGTCGGCGCGGTCGCCGGCTCGCAGCGAGCGGACGCGGTGGTACTCCTCGGCGGCGTTGACCAGGTGGAAGTAGACGGTGAACGCGCGCGCGACCTCGTCGGCGCGGTCCAGCGTCCACGACGCGACCAGCTGCTCGGCCAGAGTGGCGGCGTCGTCGGCGACCGTCTGGTCCTCGTGGTGCGAGGCGATGGTCAGCTCGCGCAGCCGCTCGACGTCGGCCAGCAGGCCGTCGCCGCCGTACTCGCGCAGCACCTGGCCCAGCGCGTCGCCGAGCTGCCGGACGTCGGCACGCAGCCGTTCGGGCATCTCGAAGCGCGCGGCTTCGCGGGATCCGGTGGCAGTGGAGGCCATGCGCCCAGCGTAGACAGCCGACGTGGAACGCCGCGGCCGTGCCCCACAGTGCGAGACGGACGTGCTCTACCCTGCTAGGGCTCCACCGATCACGGAGGCCACGACATGACGACGCACGAGGGTCCGGACATCCACACGACCGCGGGCAAGCTCGCCGACCTGCGGCAGCGGATCGACGACGCCGTGCACGCCGGCTCCGAGCGGGCCGTCGAGAAGCAACACGCGCGCGGCAAGAAGACTGCCCGCGAGCGCATCGCGATGCTGCTCGACGAGGGCTCGTTCGTGGAGTTCGACGAGCTGGCCCGGCACCGCTCCACCGCGTTCGGCATGGAGAGGAACCGGCCCTACGGCGACGGCGTCGTCACCGGCTTCGGCACCGTCGACGGCCGCCAGGTCGCGGTGTTCGCGCAGGACTTCACCGTCTTCGGCGGCAGCCTCGGCCAGGTCTTCGGGGAGAAGATCGTCAAGGTCATGGACTTCGCGCTGAAGACCGGCTGTCCGATGATCGGCATCAACGACTCCGGCGGCGCGCGCATCCAGGAGGGCGTCGTCTCGCTCGGGCTGTACGGCGAGATCTTCCGCCGCAACGTGCACGCGTCGGGCGTGATCCCGCAGATCTCGCTGATCATGGGCCCGTGCGCCGGCGGCGCCGTGTACTCGCCGGCGATCACCGACTTCACCGTCATGGTCGACCAGACGTCGCACATGTTCATCACCGGCCCAGACGTCATCAAGACCGTCACCGGCGAGGACGTCGGCTTCGAGGACCTCGGCGGCGCCCGGGCGCACAACACCAAGAGCGGCAACGCCCACTACATGGCCGGCGACGAGGCCGACGCCGTCGACTACGTCAAGGCGCTGCTCTCCTACCTCCCGCAGAACAACCTCGACCCCGCGCCGTCGTTCCCCGACGCCGTCGCGTCGCTGGAGCTCACCGACACCGATCTCGCGCTCGACACGCTGGTCCCGGACAGCGCGAACCAGCCGTACGACATGCATGCGGTGGTCGAGGCGGTGATGGATGTCGCTGCCGATGGTTCCGCCGATTTTCTCGAGGTGCAGCCGCTGTTCGCCGGCAACATCATCGTCGGCTTCGGCCGGGTCGAGGGCCAGTCCGTCGGCGTCGTCGCCAACCAGCCGCTGCAGTTCGCCGGCACCCTCGACATCGACGCGTCGGAGAAGGCCGCCCGGTTCGTCCGCACCTGCGACGCGTTCAACATCCCCGTGCTGACGTTCGTCGACGTGCCCGGCTTCCTGCCCGGCACCGACCAGGAGTGGAACGGGATCATCCGGCGCGGCGCCAAACTCATCTTCGCCTACGCCGAGGCGACCGTGCCGCTGGTCACGATCATCACCCGCAAGGCCTACGGCGGTGCCTACGACGTCATGGGCTCCAAGCACCTCGGCGCCGACGTCAACCTCGCCTGGCCGACCGCGCAGATCGCCGTCATGGGCGCCCAGGGCGCGGTGAACATCCTGTACCGCCGCGAACTCGCCGACGCCGACGACCCGGCCGAGCGCCGAGCCCAGCTCATCACCGAGTACGAGGACACGCTGGCCAACCCCTACGTCGCGGCTGAGCGCGGCTACGTCGACGCCGTCATCGAGCCGTCGCGCACCCGGGTCGCGGTGACGCAGGCGCTGCGGGCGCTGCGCACCAAGCGCGAGACGCTGCCGCCGAAGAAGCACGGCAACATCCCGCTGTGAGCGGCGGCCATTAGGGTGGACGGCGTGAGCGAGACGCCGCTGCTGCGGGTGGTCCGGGGAAACCCGACCGACGAGGAGCTGGTCGCGCTCGTCGTGGTACTGACGGCGAAGGCCGCGGCCGGACGCGCGTCGGCGAGCCCGCCGCGGTCGGCGTGGGCGTCGTACTGGACGAGGCGACGGGCGCCGCTCACCCCGGGCGCCGGCGCATGGCGGGCCAGCGCGCTGCCGCATTGACGAGGATCTGCCCGTCGATCGTCCTTCTCGCCGCAAGGATCGCCCGGATAGGGTCGCAGCGTGACGACTCCGCAGCCGCCGTCCGTCGACGAGATCGCTGACGCCTACGTCGACGAGTACGCTGCCCTCGACCCCTACACCGCCACCTACGCCGGCCTGAGCGGCTACGACGCCCAGAGCACGGACCTGTCGCCGGACGGGTTCGCGCAGCGCCGGGCGCTCGCGGAGCGGACTCTTGCCGCACTCGAGACGGCCACAGCGGCCGACGAGCGGGAGCGGGTCGCGGGCAAGGCGATGCGCGAGCGGCTGTCGCTCGACGTCGAGCTGGACGACGTCGGGCTGAACCGCAACCTCAACGTCATCGAGAGCCCGATGCACTGGGCCCGCGAGACGTTCGACCTGATGCCGACCGACACCGACGAGCAGTGGGCGAACATCGCCGCCCGCATGCGCGCCGTGCCCACGGCGCTGGATCAGTACCGGCGGACGATGGACGCCGACGTCGCCGCGGGCCTCCCGCCGGCCCGCCGTCAGGTGCTCGCCGTCGCCGAGCAGGCCGGCCGGGTCGCGAACACGTTCTTCACCGGCCTGGCCGCGGGCGGTCCGGAGGCGCTGCGCGCCTACCTCGACGCGGCCGCCGCGGCGGCGTCCGAGGCGTTCCGGTCGTTCGGCGGCTACCTCGCCGAGACGGTGGCCCCGGTGGCGCGCGAGCAGGACGCCGTCGGCCGCGACGCCTACGCCGTCGCCTCCCGCTACTTCCTCGGTGCCACCGTCGACCTCGACGAGACCTACGAGTGGGGCGTCGCCGAGCTGGCCCGCATCGAGACCGAGCTGGCCGAGGTCGCGCAGGACATCGTCCCCGGCGGCACCGTCGACGACGCCGTCGCCGCCCTCGACGCCGACCCCGCCCGCAAGATCGCCGGAACCGACGCGCTGCAGGAGTGGATGCAGAAGCTGTCCGACCGCACCATCGAGGCGATGAGCGGCGTGCACTTCGACATCCCGGAGCCGATCCGCCGGCTGGAGTGCCGCATCGCGCCCACCAAGGAGGGCGGCATCTACTACACCAGCCCGAGCGAGGACTTCACCCGCCCCGGCCGCATGTGGTGGTCGGTGCCCGAGGGCGTCGAGGAGTTCTCGACCTGGCGCGAGACCACGACGGTCTTCCACGAGGGCGTGCCCGGCCACCACCTGCAGGTCGCCCAGGTCATCTACCGCCGCGAGGTGCTCAACCGCTGGCAGCGGCTGCTGTGCTGGGTGTCCGGCCACGGCGAGGGCTGGGCGCTCTACGCCGAGCGGCTGATGGCCGACCTCGGCTTCCTCGACGACCCCGGCGACCGCCTCGGCATGCTCGACAGCCAGGCGTTCCGCGCCGCCCGGGTCGTCGTCGACATCGGCGTCCACCTCGGCAAGCAGATCCCGGCGTCGGTGGTGGCGGCCGACGAGCTGCCGGCCGGCGTGTGGACGCCGGAGTCGGCGTACGCGTTCCTGCGCGCCCACTGCCGCCTGCCCGAAGAGTTCCTCCGCTTCGAACTGGACCGCTACCTCGGCTGGCCCGGGCAGGCGCCGTCATACAAGATCGGCGAGCGGATCTGGCTGGCCGCCCGCGACGACGCACAGCGGCGCAAGGGCGACGCGTTCGACCTGCGCGAGTTCCACCGCGCGGCGCTCGACCTCGGCTCGCTCGGCCTCGACCCGCTGCGCGAGGCGCTGGCCCGCCTCTGACGTGCCGTTCCGGTCGGCCGGGACCACGGGTGTGACCTACGTCATTCGCCACTGGCCGCGAAATACTGGCGGAAATCGGGAATACCCACGTCAACCCGGGTCGTTGAGGACGCTGACATGGTGAACATCTGGGGTCTCACTCAGCGCCTGCACGTCGATCTGCGACGGCAGGCCAGCTCTGCCTGTCCGGCCTAGCTAGCCGCATCCGCGCGCGCCCCGGGCGGAGCCCTGCCCTCGATCGGCGCCGTCTGCCCGCGCGCGGTCCCCGCCTCACCCCGTCCCCTCCCCGTTCCGGAAGGTCTTCGCATGTCCGAAACCGCGACCGCAGGCGCGCCCGCGTCCCGCCGGCTGCGCCTGCCCTCGTTCTCCGTCCAGGTCCTGATCGGCCTGGCGCTCGGAATCGTCCTCGGCCTCGTGGCCCGCGAGCTGGGCCCGGCCGCCGACGGCAACCCCAACTGGCTGACCAGCACTCTCGACACCGTCGGCGGGCTCTTCGTCGACCTGCTGCGCGCGGCCGTCATCCCGCTGATCTTCACCGCGATCGTCGCGAGCATCGCGAACCTGCGCAACGTCACCAACGCGGCCCGGCTGGCCGGGCAGACGCTGCTGTGGTTCGCGATCACCGCCTTGATCGCGGTCGCCATCGGGATCGCGCTCGGCCTGATCCTGCAGCCGGGCGAGCACACGTCCGTCACGCAGGACCAGGCCGCCGAGCCGGGCCGCACCGGCGACTGGTGGGCGTTCCTCACCAGCCTGGTCCCGACCAACTTCCTCGCCCTGACGGCGGACACGTCGCTCGACCCCGAGACCGGCGCGGCGACCACCAGCCTCAGCTTCAACGTGCTGCAGTTCGTGGTCGTGTCGGCGGCCATCGGCATCGCCGCCCTGAAGCACGGCGAGAAGGCCGAGCCGTTCCTCGCGTTCAACCGGGCCGCGCTGTCGATCGTGCAGAAGGTGCTCTGGTGGATCATCCGGCTGGCCCCGATCGGCACCATCGGCCTGCTGGGCTACGCCGTCGCCGACTACGGCTGGGACGCCATCGGCTCGCTCGGCCGGTTCACGCTGGCCATCTACATCGGCCTGGCGCTGGTGCTGTTCGCCGTCTACCCGATCCTGCTGCGCTCGCACGGCCTGAACCCGGTCAAGTTCTTCACCGGCGCCTGGCCGGCCATCCAGCTGGCGTTCGTGTCGCGCTCGTCGGTCGGCACGCTGCCGGTCACCGAGCAGGTCACCGAGCGCAACCTCGGCGTCTCGCGGTCGTACGCGTCGTTCGCGGTGCCGTTCGGCGCGACGACGAAGATGGACGGTTGCGCCGCGATCTACCCGGCGATCGCCGCGATCTTCGTCGCGCAGTTCTTCGGCCTGGACCTGTCGGTGTCCGACTACCTGCTGATCGTGCTGGTCTCCGTCGTCGGCTCGGCCGCGACCGCCGGCACGACGGGCGCCACCGTCATGCTCACGCTGACGCTGTCGACGCTGGGCCTGCCGCTGGCCGGCGTGGGCCTGCTGCTGGCCGTCGACCCGATCCTCGACATGGGCCGGACGGCGGTCAACGTCGCCGGGCAGGCGCTGGTCCCGACCATCGTCGCCAAGCGCGAGGGTCTGCTGGACGTGGCGGTCTACAACTCCGACCGGCGCGGTGACGTGTTCGCCGACGGCGGCGAGGACCGGCCCGCGCCGGAGGCCGACGAGGCCGCGACCCGGCCGGGGAGCCTGGCGACGGCCTGATCGCCGCGCTGGAGGGCTGCTGTCGGATGTGACGGCGGCCCTCCAGCGGCCGGGCCGGGTCCCGGGCAAGGCCGAGACAAAGCGGCCGACCGCGGGTTAGCCTCTCCATGACCATGATCACCCGATATCGGCGGCGGCCGATCCGTTTCAGGCATCGACCGCCGATGATCATTTTCGGTAACGTGAGGTCCGTGGTGCGCCTGCTGCTCGCTTCCCAGTCCCCCGCCCGGCTGGCGACCCTGCGCTCGGCCGGCATCGAACCCGTGGTCCAGGTCTCCGGCGTCGACGAGGACGCCGTCCTGGCCGACGCCCGGGCGCGCGGGCCGCTCCCGCCGCACGACGTCCCACTGCTGCTCGGCCGCGCCAAGGCGGAACAGGTCGCCGGCAAGACGTTCACCGGCATGATCGTCCTCGGCTGCGACTCCGTGCTCGAGCTCGACGGCGAGATCCACGGCAAGCCGGCCGACTCCGTCGACGCGGTGCGCCGCTGGCAGCGCATGCGCGGCCGGTCCGGTGTGCTGCACACCGGCCATTGGCTGATCGACCTGCGCGAGCCCGAGGACGGCGGCACCGGCCGGGCCATCGGCGACACCGCCAGCACGACGGTGCACTTCGCCGACCTCTCCGACGCCGAGATCCGCGCCTACGTCGCCACCGGCGAGCCGCTGCGGGTGGCCGGCGCGTTCACCATCGACGGCCTCGGCGGCCCGTTCGTCACCGCCATCGACGGCGACCACCACGCGGTCGTCGGGCTGTCGCTGCCGCTGCTGCGGACCCTGCTGGGCCGGCTCGGCGTCTCGATCACCGAGCTGTGGCGCACCGACCCCGACCACGAGCCGGTCCGCCGCCGCGCCCGCCGCGCGGCCCGCTGACGGCGCTCAGACCGGCGGCACGCCGTGCCGGCGCTCGGAGAACCGGCGGTCCTTGCCGGCCGCGGCCGCCAGGCGGGCGACCAGTTGGCCCCGTAGCTCCTCCGGCTCCACGATCGCGTCGATGACGAGGTCGGACGCCAGCCGCAGGATGTCGATGTCGGCCTCGTACTCCAGCCGCAGCCCGGCGACGTACGCGGCGCGCTCCTCGTCGTCGGCGATGGCGGCGATCTTGTTGAAGTAGACGGCGTTGACGGCGGCCTCCGGGCCCATGACGGCGATCTTCGCCGTCGGCAGCGCGAGGCACGCGTCGGGTCCGAAGCCGGGACCGCACATCGCGTAGAGGCCGGCCCCGTAGGCCTTGCGGATGATCACCGACACCGTCGGCACCGTCGCCTCGGCGACCGCGGTGATCATCTTGGCGCCGTGCCGGATGATGCCCTGCCGCTCGACCTCGGAGCCGATCATGAAGCCGGGCACGTCGGCCAGGTAGATCAGCGGCACGTTGAACGCGTCGCACAGCCAGATGAACCGGGCCGCCTTGTCCGCGGAGTCGGTGAACAGCACGCCGCCCTTGACCGCCGGCTGGTTCGCGACGATGCCGACCGGCTGGCCCTCCAGCAGCCCGAACCCGGTCACCAGCTCGGCCGCGAACAGCGGCTTGACCTCGAGGAACGAGCTGTCGTCGACGATCGCGTCGATGACGTGGTGGATGTCGTAGCCGAGGGACTCCTCGGCGGGGACGAGGTCGCGGGTGAACTCGCGGGCGGCACCACCGGCGGTGTACGACGGCGGCGCCTGCCGCCACGACCCGGGCAGGTAGGAGAAGAACGCCTTCGCCTGCTCGATCGCCTCGGCGTCGTCGGCGGCGAGGTTGTCGCCACAGCCGGACACCGTCGCGTGCATGCGAGCGCCGCCCATCTCCTCCAGCGTCACCTTCTCGCCGACCACCATCTCGGCCATCCGCGGCGAGCCCAGGTACATCGAGGCGTTGCCCTCGACCATGATCACGACGTCGCAGAACGACGGGATGTAGGCGCCGCCGGCCGCGCTGGGCCCGAAGAGGCAGCAGATCTGCGGCACCTTGCCGGACAGCGCGATCTGGTTGTGGAAGATGCGCCCGGCGCCGCGGCGGCCCGGGAACAGCTCGACCTGGTCGGTGATGCGCGCGCCGGCGGAGTCGATGAACCAGAACACCGGCAGCTCGTCGCGCAGTGCGGTCTCGGTGACGCGGACGATCTTCTCGACGGTCCGGGCGCCCCAGGACCCGGCCTTGACGGTGGGGTCGTTGGCGACGACGAGAGCCGGCCGGCCCTCGACCAGCCCGCGGCCGGTGACGACGCCGTCGGCCGGCAGGTTCGTGGCCATGGCGTTGGCCAGCTGGCCGTCCTCGACGAAGGTGCCGGCGTCGAACAGCAGGTCGATGCGGTCGCGGACGTAGAGCTTGCCCTGCGCGGCGAGCTTGGCGGCGCCGGAGTCCGACGGGACCTCGGTGGCCTTCCTGGCCGCGTCGACCTCGGCGTAGTGGTCGTGCCCCACAGCGCCCCCTTCCGTCACACCCCTGCCATCATCGCGTGGTCACCCTGATCCTGCATGAGACTGCGGCACTGAACCCCTTCACGACTGAACGGGCAGGCCGAGCCCACGCGCGAGGACGAGCCGCTGGATCTCGCTGGTCCCCTCGCCGATCTCGAGGATCTTGGCGTCGCGGTAGAAGCGGGCCACCGGGTACTCCTCCATGAACCCGTAGCCGCCGTGCACCTGGGTGGCGACGCGGGTGGCGGTGACGGCGGACTCCGTCGCGTAGAGCTTGGCCGACGCCGCCGCCTGCTTGACCTGCTCGGCCGGAGCGCCGGCGTCGCGCAGGGCCGCTGCCCTGTACGTCAGCAGCCGGGCGGCCTGCGCCATGACGTGCAGGTCGGCGATCTGGAAGGCGACCGCCTGCTTGGCGCCGATGGGCACGCCGAACGACGTCCGCTCGTGCGCGTAGCCGACCGACGCGTCGAGCATCGCCTGGATGCAGCCGACCGCCAGCGCCGCGATCGCGATGCGGCCGTCGTCGAGCGTCGCCAGGAACTGGGCGAACCCCTGGCCGCGCTCGCCGAGCAGGTGGTCGGCCGGCACCCGCGCGCCGTCGAACGTCAGCGGGTGGGTGTCGGACGCGTGCCAGCCGAGCTTGTCGTAGGCCGGCTCGACGACGAAGCCGGGCGTGCCGGCCGGGACGATGATCGCGGAGATCTCCGCGCCGCCGTCCGGCCGTTCGCCGGTCCGCGCGGTGATGGTGACGCAGCTGGTCAGCTCCGAGCCGGAGTTGGTGATGAACTGCTTGGCGCCGTCGATGACCCATTCGTCGCCGTCGAGCACCGCGCGGGTCGCCGTCGCCGCCGCGTCGGACCCGGAGCCCGGCTCGGTGAGGCCGAACCCGGCCAGCGCCCGCCCGGCGACGAGGTCGGGCAGCCAGCGGGCCTTCTGCTCGTCGGTTCCATAGGTCAGGATCGGCGTGATGCCCAGCCCGACGGCGGCCTCCACCGTGATGCCCAGCGACTGGTCGACCCGGCCGACCTCCTCGATCGCCACGCAAAGGCTGGTGAGGTCGCCGCCGGCGCCGCCGTACTCCTCGGGCGCGGTCAGGCCGAACAGCCCCAGCTCGCCCATGGCCCGCACGACGCCGACCGGGAACTCGTGCTTGCGGTCCCACTCCGCCGCGTGCGGCGCGATCCGCTCCCGGGCGAAGTCGCGGACGACCGTGCGGAACTCCTCGTGTTCCGCGGAGAGCTCGAACATCATCGTTCCCGCTTTCCGTAGTGCACCGGTACTTGACGTTTACGTTAACGTAAGTTCAGGCCCGAAACCAGGGGTTCGAGCGGACGGGAACGGAGGAGCCGGCGTGGCCGACGAGCGGACGTGGAGCATCGCCGAACTGGCCGACGAGTACGGCGTCACCCTGCGCACGATCCGGTTCTACGAGGAGCAGGGGCTGCTGACGCCGGCCCGCGACGGCACCCGCCGCATCTTCCACGACGGCGACAAGGTGCGGCTGGGCCTGGTGCTGCGCGGAAAGCGGCTGGGCTTCCCGCTGGACGAGATCAAGAAGATCATCGGCATGTACGACGCCGAGCCCGGCGAGGTCGGCCAGCTGCGCTACCTGCTCGACCAGATCGAGCACCGGCGCTCGGAACTGGAACAGCGCCGGCGCGACATCGACGCCACCCTGTCCGACCTCGCCGAACTGGAGCGCCGATGTCGCGCCGACCTGGAGCGGCTCGCGGGTTAGCCGGTCTCGGTCCCGGCGGCCTGCTCCCCGCCCTCCGCCGGCGGGTCGACGATGGGCTGCTTTTCGCATCGGGCGGCTCCGTCCATGACGACCTCGGCGACTTCACCGGCGGACATCAGGAAGTGCCAGGCCCGGACGATGACGTCCTCGCCGTGGAACTCCGCGCGGTAGTTGCCGTCACCCATGACCCACGCCTGAGGGTAGGCCGCCAGCATGTCGCTCTCCGTCGAGCCGGCCGCGATGCCCTCCGGCGTCGACACCGGGGTGTAGAAGTGCATCGTCGCGACCTCGTAGTGCGGCCGCAGGTCGTCCGGGTACTCGCCCCAACTGCCGCGCACCGAGATGACGCCGTGTGCGTTCGCGCTGCGGTACTCGCCGTAGCAGGCCTCGTGGTAGCCCGAGCCGGGCTCGTACGGTGTGATCTCGACGCCGTCGATGCCCTCCAGCTCGGTGAGCGGTGTGCCGACGGTGAAGCCGTCGATTCCCTCGTTGGGGTAGATCACGATCGCGTTCGCCGCCGGGTCGTCGGTGGCCGGATCCTCGCCGGTCTCGGTTCCGGTGTCGCTGCCGGTCTCGTCACCGGTCTCGGATACCGGCGGCGCCTCGGTGGTGTCCTCGTCCGGCGGCGGGTCCGGGGTCTCGGTGTTCACCGGCGGTTCGCCCGTCTCCTCGGTCGCCGGTGTCTCGGACGGCTGCAGGGTCGGCGGCGCGGGGGTTTCCTCGATCGTCGGCGTCTCGGGCGTCTCAAGTGTCGTCGGCGTGCCCGCCGGGTTGACGTCGGGCGCGGCGGTGAACTGACCGGTCACCGCGACCGAACCGACCGCCACCGCGGCCACCAGCCCGACCGATCCGACGGCCGAGGCCACGACCCGTGTGGTGTGCCGCCGCTGTGCGCCCTTGACGATCCGCCCGACGGCGTCGGCGCGCGCGGTGAGCGACAGCCGGTCGTCGCCGAGGATCCGGCGCAGTTCGTCGTCGAAGTCGTTCATCGATCTCGTCCCTCCACCGCGGACACGCTCGCCCGCAACTTCACCAGTGCCTTGCTCGCCTGGCTCTTGACCGTGCCCTGACTGATGCCCAACGCCGCGGCGATCTCCGCCTCGGACAGGTCCTCGTAGTAGCGCAGCACCAGCACCGCCCGCTGCCGTGGCGGCAGCTCGGCCAGCGCCTTCCACATCGGCTCGCCGTCGAGCCGATCCGGCTGGAACGCCGCGTGCTCGGGAAACTCGTCGACGAGCACCTCACGGCGGCGCCGCCGCCACCGGCTGACGTGAGCGTTCGCCATCGACCGCCGGACGTAGGCCTGCGGGTCGGCGTTCTGCCGCATGATCTTGGTCCAGCGCGACCCGACCTTCTCCAGGGCGGTCTGCACGAGGTCGGCAGCGTCGTGCGGCGACCCGGTCAGCGCGTGACCGTAGCGCAGCAGCCCGGGCAGGCTCGCCCGGACGAACTCCTCGAAATCCATCGTCGCCTCGTCCAGCTCGGAACGATCAGCCGTCACCGTCGCGCTCGCGGCCGCGTCTTCCTCGTCTGGGGACTGTATAAGCATCACGACCCCGCCCTCGTGTGGTGAACCCTCGTCGCTGCTGTACACGCATGAGCGGCCCGCCGGGTTGCCTCAATGCATCGTGCGTCAGACGGCGTTCATCCGGCGGTCCCCTAGACTCGCCACCAGTTCTGGGAGGAGTCAGCGTGGAGTACCGCCGGATCAGCAAGGTTCTCGTGGCCAACCGCGGCGAGATCGCGGTGCGGGTGATCCGCGCCTGCCGCGATGCCGGCCTGACCAGCGTCGCCGTCTACGCCGACGGCGACCGCGACGCGCCGCACGCCCGGCTCGCCGACGAGGCCTACGCGCTGGGCGGCGAGACCGCCGCCGAGACCTACCTGGTCATCGCGAAGCTGCTCGACGTCGCCGAGCGGGCCGGCGCCGACGCCGTCCACCCCGGCTACGGCTTCCTGGCCGAGAACGCCGAGTTCGCGCAGGCCGTCCTCGACGCCGGGCTGGTCTGGATCGGCCCACCGCCGGCCGCCATCACCGCGCTGGGTGACAAGGTCAGCGCCCGGCACATCGCCGCACGCGCCGGTGCGCCGCTGGTCGCCGGCACCCCCGACCCCGTCACCAGCGCCGGCGAGGTCGTCGCGTTCGCCGAGGAGCACGGCCTGCCGGTGGCGATCAAGGCGGCCTACGGCGGCGGCGGACGCGGCCTCAAAGTGGCCCGCACGCTGGAGGAGATCCCCCACCTCTACGAGTCCGCGGTGCGTGAGGCCGTGGCGGCGTTCGGCCGCGGCGAGTGCTTCGTCGAGCGCTACCTCGACCGGCCGCGACACGTCGAGACCCAGTGCCTGGCCGACCGCCACGGCAACGTCATCGTGGTGTCGACGCGCGACTGCTCGCTGCAGCGGCGGCACCAGAAGCTGGTGGAGGAGGCCCCCGCCCCGTTCCTCACCGACGAGCAGAACGCCGAGCTGTACCGTGCGTCCAAGGCGATCCTGCGCGAGGCCGGCTACGTCGGCGCCGGCACCTGCGAGTTCCTCGTCGGCATCGACGGCACCGTCTCGTTCCTCGAGGTCAACACCCGGCTGCAGGTCGAGCACCCGGTCACCGAGGAGGTCACCGGCCTCGACCTCGTCCGCGAGATGTTCCGCATCGCCGAGGGAGAAGAACTGGGCTTCGACGACCCCGTCATCCGCGGCCACTCCATCGAGTTCCGCATCAACGGCGAGGACCCCGGCCGCAACTTCCTGCCCACCCCGGGCACCGTCACGACGTTCCGGCCGCCGTCCGGGCCGGGCGTGCGGGTCGACGCCGGCGTCGACCCGGGCAGTGTCGTCGGGCAGAACTTCGACTCGCTGCTGGCCAAGGTGGTCGTCACCGGCGCCTCGCGGCGGCAGGCGGTCGAGCGGGCCCGGCGGGCGCTGGCCGAGTTCGAGGTCGGCGGGCTGGCCACGGTCATCCCGTTCCACCGGGCGGTACTCGACGACGCCGCGTTCGTCCCGGCCGCCGACGACGAGCCGTTCGCCGTGCACACCCGCTGGATCGAGACCGAGTGGGAGAACCCGTTCACGCCGTTCGACGGGACCGCCGGCGGCGCCGAGGGCGGTGACGACGGCCGCGAGCGGATCACCGTCGAGGTCGGCGGGAAGCGGCTGGAGGTCGTGCTGCCTGCCGGCCTGGGCGCGTCGGCCGGCCTGTCCAGTGGCGCGGGCACGGGTGCGGGCGCGGGCGCTGGTGCGGCCCGGCGGCCGGCCCGCCGCAGCGCGGGCCGGTCCGGTGCGGCCGCCGCCAGCGGCGACGCGCTCACCTCGCCGATGCAGGGCACGATCATCAAGGTGGTCGCCGAGGACGGCCAGACCGTCGCCGAGGGCGACGTCGTCGTCGTCATGGAGGCGATGAAGATGGAGCAGCCGATCACGGCGCACAAGGCCGGCACGGTCAGCGGGCTGACCGCCGAGGTCGGCGCGACGATCGCCAA
This sequence comes from Jiangella aurantiaca, assembly GCF_004349105.1. Lineage (GTDB taxonomy): Bacteria > Actinomycetota > Actinomycetes > Jiangellales > Jiangellaceae > Jiangella > Jiangella aurantiaca. The sequence continues at coordinate 2,928 of NZ_SMLB01000001.1, read as the reverse complement.
CGGCGCCGTCATCTGCACGATCGAAGGCTGACGCCGGATCGGGAAGCTCTACGGGTGCGTCCGGCGTTGTCGTTCATGGCAACGCTTGACACGTCAACCTTATGAAGGGATGCACCCCCGTATGCCCGCTCTGCCGGACACCGCCCGTGACCTGTTCTCCCGCCCGATCCCGGCCTGGGCGACCGTGATCGACGCCGACGGCCGCCCGCACAACTCGATCGTCTGGGTGGACGTCGACGGCGACGGCGTGATCTTCAACACCGCCGCCGGCCGCGTGAAGGAGCGGCGGCTCCGCGAGAACGACGTCGTCTCGGTCAGCGTGCTCGACCCCGAGAACGCGTGGCGGTGGGCCAGCGTGACCGGCCGCGCCACGCTGAGCACCGAGGACGGCGACGAGGTGATCGACCGGCTGGCGAAGAAGTACCTCGACGCCGACAGCTACCCGTACCGCAAGAAGGGCGAGCAGCGGGTGACGGTGCGGGTCGCCGTCGACCATGTGCGCGGAGAGGCCGCCTGAGCTACCCCCAGGTGAGCCGGACGTCGGAGTCGAACAGCTCGCCGTAACGCCCGGCGGCGGCCGTCGCCGCCTTCTTGGTGGCGGCGGTGACCTTCGCGGACGGCTCGACGGCGACGGTGAGGGTGCCGTTCTTCAGCTCGTGGCTCCACACGCCGCGCACGACGCCGTCGACCAGCAGCACCGGTGAGATCCAGCCCGCGGCCCGCGACACCCGGTCGATGAAGCCCTCGGGCACCGTGTACGCACGGTGCCCGAGCGGCGCGATGACGTACGGGTCGAACCCCGGTAGCAGGTGCACGCCGACGGCGTCGTCGTTCTGCTTGTTCTGCTGGAGGTCGGCGAGGGCGGCCGGCGTGGACCAGCAGGTGGCGCCGTCGATGTCGACCTGGACCATGACCGCGGCGTGCTCCTTGAACAGCCGGCGTGCCTTCGCGGCGTCGGTGCCCCACCAGCGGCCGAAGTCCTCGTGCGTGGCGGGCCCGTAGACGTCGAGGAACCGCTCGATGACGGCGGCCATGGCGGTGTGCTCGTCGGGCTGCTCGTCCCAGGGCACGTCGGGCAGCCAGGTGCGCGGGCTGGTGAAGGTGACGTTGCGGTCGCGTTCGGGACCGGAGCAGAGCAGGCCGCCGGCAGCGGCCGGCTTGAACATCTGGCCCCAGCCCGACCTCACCGCGGCCTCGATGCCAGGTGCGCGGACCTCGCGGGCGATCTCGGCCAACAGCTCCTCGCGAGTGAGCACCTTGCCCGGGAGCACCTCGCCGATGATCTCGGTGACCTGCCGCAGGACGGCGAGGTTGACGCCGTGGTAGCGCTCCCAGGCGGCGTTGACCTTGGGCCACTGGCGCTGCGCCCACGCCGCGACCAGCTGCGGCAGCTCGGCGGCTGGGAACAGGTGCAGCGTGCCCCTCATCCCCCACGTCTTGACGAGCGTGCGGTCGGTCCACAACGCGGTCGCGATGTCGCCTCGTTCGTAGGCCGGGGTGCGGACGGCCGCGATGAGCTCCGCGGACGACGCCACTTGAGCGTGCAGCCCGACCAGCCGCGCCGCCGTGCCGACGAGGTCGGCGGACGGGTCGGTGACGTGCAGGCGCCGCAGCCGGCGGGCGAGCACCTGGCCCCAGGTGACCTTCTCCACGCGTCCATCGAACCACCTGCCCCCGACAGGGGTCGCGTCTGTCGCGATCATGACGGCCGGACCTCCTCGTGGCACGACGCGCCAGACCGTGGATGATGGGTATATGTCGAGCAGCTTGGACGACGTCGCCGCCGCCCTCCGAAACGACCCGCTCTACGTCGACCTGGACGCAGCGGCGGAGTTGGAGTTCGACGGTAGCGCACAGTCCGCAGCCCGCGAACAGCTGCGGGGCTCAGGCACGCCCATTCGCGTGGCCGTGCTGCCGCGCGACTCCGACATCACCGGCGCCGACCTCGCCGCCAAGGTCGACCAGAGCGGCACCTACGTCGTGGTGCTGGCGCCCAACGGGATGGTGAACGGCGCCTCCGATGTCATCCGCGACGCGAACGACGTCGTGATCAGCGTCGCGGACAACGCCGCGGACATGTCCAGCTTCGTCGACGGTCTCGTCAGCCGGGTCAACGACCTCGCCGCGGGCGGCGGTGGATCCGACTCCGGCAACGACTCGGCGTCGTCCGGTGACGGCGGTGGTGGCGGCCTGCTTCCGCTGGCGATTCTCGTCGCAGCCGGCGGCGGTGGTTTCCTGCTCTACCGCCGCAACAAGCGCAGCAAGGAGCGCGCCCAGCTCGAGCAGGTCCGCGGCGCCCTCGACGAGGACATCACCATGTACGGTGAGCGGCTGTCGGAGCTGGACCTGGACCTCCGACAGGACTCCAAGGTCCCGATCGAGGCGCGCAACGAGTACAGCCGCGCCCTCGACCTCTACGAGAACGCGAAGGTCTACGCCGAGCGCGCCGAGCGACCGGGCGACATGAAGCCGGTGACCAACGCCCTCGAGGAGGGCCGCTGGCTGTTGGCCACCGTCGACGCCAGGATGAAGGGCGAGCCGCTTCCGGATCGTCGTCTCCCCTGCTTCTTCGATCCGGGGCACGGCCCGTCGGCCGAGGACATCGAGTGGGCACCGCCGGGAGGTGTCCCGCGCACGGTGCCGGCGTGCGCCGCCGACGCGCTACGGATCAAGAACGGCGCCGATCCCGCCATACGTATGGTTCCGGTCGGCGAGGGTGAGCGGCGTCCGTACTACGACGCCGGGCCGGCGTACGGCGGGTGGGCCGGCGGCTACTTCGGCGGACTGCTGCCCGGCATGCTGATGGGCACGATGCTGGGTTCCGCAATGTCGACCCCGGTCTACGTCGACGGCGGCGGCGACGGCGGCTGGGGCGGTGACAGCGGCGGCGGCGACTGGGGCGGCGGCTTCGACGGCGGAGGCGATTGG
>NZ_SMLB01000019.1 GCF_004349105.1 Jiangella aurantiaca | reverse complement strand
GCCCCGACGAGGTCGCCGCTCTCGGCGACGCGGTCCTGACCAGCGCGTTCACCGGCGACTTCGCGGTGGCGCTGGAACGGGCGGCCGCGTTCTGCCGGGTCGTCGCCGCCGGCCGGGCCCACGCCGCGGACGACCTCCCGCACGAGGACGGCCAGCGGCAGACCCGGCTGGCGAAAGGCAATCTGCGCATGGCAGAGGAGCTCGAACGCGCCGCCGCGCTCTGGCGCCGCAACGAGCTCCACTGAACCCTGCCGCACCCCTGCCGGCCCGCGATCCTCCCGCCTGCCGCGGTCATCTCGCGTGTGGTCGAGTGGCCGCGAACGCCTGCATCGCGGTCGCAGCGTCCCGAAGCCGTTGCGCCAGGTGCAGGGCGTGCTCCACGGTCAGCTCGTACTCGTCGATCGCCCCGCCGATGTCGGTCAGGTGGACCCGCAGCAGGCCGTTGTGGTGCAGGCCATGGACGGTGGCGGGCGTATGTGGATCGGTCGAGTGGGATCGCAGCAGCGGGGACGGGTTCGGGTCCATTCCGCGCGCCACACCAGGTCGGTGGTCGCCGGAGCGAGTCCGGGTCGACGCTTGCACGCGAGTATCGTGAAGCCAGGGGTCAGCCCTTGGGGGTTCCGGCCTCCGGCCCAGCGCCACGACGTTCTCGGGGTGCTCCGCGCGCCCGGGAAGCACAGGCATCGAATCGAGCGAACTCGCGGCCGCGAAAACTTCGACAACCGCGGGTTCGGTCGCGCTCGAACTGCTCATCACCGGCCTCCAGTGGGCACCCGGACTACAGCTACCCGACATCCTCGTGAAGGGACGGCGGCGTGACATCGCCGTCAGCAGCCATCTCCACCCGTGGCCAGCAGCAGTCTGATGATTCCAGCTAGCAGGTAGACGGATCGGGGGTCTGCCAGGACGACACCGCGGGTCGCCGGGCCCGATCATGCAAGCAGCGCCATGGCGTTCGTTCGCCAGTGCGGCGGGGAAGGAGCGGCCGGCATGAGTGCTCGGTGCAGACCCGAGGATTCGGGCGTCACCGCGACCGGTGACGCGTTCGAGCGGCAGGCGCTCACTCTGCTGCCCTGCGTCTATTCGACGGCGCTGATCCTCACCGGCGATCGCGGTGCCGCCGAAGACCTCGCGCTGCGCGGCTACTGGCTTGCGACGGATCGGTTCCGCACTCGGGCGACCCACGGCTTGCGAACTCGGCTGCTGCAAGCGGTGGTCGACGTGTCCGGGTGGGTGTTCCAGGGGGCCGCCGAGGCAGCCGCCGCGGTCGATCCCACGACGATGCGGCTGGTGGACTCGCCGACCCCGGATCACGTCAGCGCGGCGGTAGCGGCTCTGCCGCCTGGCTTGCGGCTGCCGATCTGGCTGGCCGATCACGAACGCGTACCGCGGGCACAGCTCGCGCAGATCCTGCGCGTGCCGCCGAATGCGTTACCGGCGGTGTTGCGAGCCGCACGGATGTTGCTGCTCCGCCGCCTGACGACTGCGGTCAGTCGGCGGCCATGATGCCATCGGTGAGTGGGAGCTCGGCCCGCACCGATGTGCCGGCGCCGCGTGGGCTCTCGACGACGAGGCGGCCCCCGAGCGCCTCGACCCGGTCCCTGAGACCGAGGAGGCCCGATCCGGACGTGGCATCGGCACCTCCGACGCCGTCGTCGCGGACGGATACGCGCAGGTATTCATCGGCCGTCTCGACGTCGACGGCAACGGTGGTCGCGTTCGCGTACTTGACCGCATTGGCGAGCGCCTCCGAGACGACGTAGTACGCCGCTACCTCCACCGGCCCCCGCGGGCGGCCCTCCAGACGCAGGTCGAGGTGCACCACCATCGGGCAGCGTCGGGTCAGCATCCTCACCGCAGGTCCCAGACCGCTCTCGGTGAGGAGCGCTGGGTGGATGCCGCGGGCGAACTCGCGGAGCTCGTCGAGCGCATTCGTCAGACCTGCGGCCAGCGCGTCGAGTTCGGCGGCCAGCTCACCGAGCTCAGGCGGCACCGTCTCCTGTAACGCGCGCAGCTGCAGCGCGAGCGTGACCAGCCGTTGCTGGGCGCCGTCATGGAGGTCGCGCTCGATTCTGCGCCTGGTTTCGTCAGCAGTGGCGACGATGCGTGCCCGCGACGCGGTCAGCTCGGCACGTGCCTCGGCGTTCGCGATCGCGGCCGCCACGAGTTCGGCGAATGCCGAGAGACGCTCCTCGGTACCCGAAGGCAGACCGGTCTCCCGTGAACTCGCCACCTGCAAGGACCCCCAAAGGCGTCGCTCGACGGTGATCGGCGCGCCGACCACGGACAGCAAGCTGATGTCATGAGTGTCGTCCGTGGTAGCGACGGAGTCGCCGGTCGGTCGCCCGTCCAGGCGTGCCGGACGCCCGGTCTGGAAGACGATGGTGGTCACGTGCTGACCGACAAGAGCCCTCCGGAGCCCCACCCGGGATCGCTGTCCCGTGGCGCTCCATGAGCCGACCCACGTGGCGGCGCCGTCGGCGTCGAACCGGACGACGCTGGTCGCATCGGCGGCGAACAACCGGCCGACCTCCTCGGCGACGACAGCGAAGACTCCTGTCGGTGGCACCCCACGAGCAACCAGGGTGGCCACATGACGCAATGCTGCCTGCTCGCGAGCCAGTCGCTCGAGTTCCTCGCGCGTCGCACGTTCATCGGCGAGGACACGCCGCATTCTCATGGTCGTCGACGCGACGCGTGCCATCCCGTGAAGCAGGCCCGTCTCCTGACGCGTCAGGGCATCGGTCCTGGCGACGAGCAGCGTCGCACCGATTGGATACTCGAGCGTCGCCGTCGCCGTCATGCACACGCCGACCCCTGGAACGACGAGCTGGGTCTCCGCAGCGCCGGGCTGCACCCGAGCGAGCTCGGCGACGGGCACGTCACCTTGCGCGTACCCGACCGCGGCGACGAGATCGTCCCCGCTGACGATGGCCGCCACGTCCGCGTCGAGTGCCTCGGCCGCTCTCTCGACGGATATCCGCGCGGCCGTTGCCTCGCTGCCGGCGATGGAGATCGCAGCTGCGAACTCCGCGAGGTACTGAGCGGACCACTGCGACACGTCCATCTCATGCGACCGCGAGAACGACCAGGGTCTGGTTGTGGAATCCATGCAAGCCGCGGACCCGCGCGATCTCGCCGTAGGTGTAGAACCCGGCCACCGGCGCCCCGGAGGCGATCGTGGCGATCCTCTCGATCTCGGTCCGGATCCCGGCGGAGCCCAGGACGCCACGCCGGGCGATGCAGTCGAATGCGAGCATGCCCAGCGGCGCCTGCCCGTCGAGTGCCGCCAGCGAACCACGACACGCCGTGTCAGTCGCTTCCAGGACCGACTTGGCATCCCCCTCCATGATCCATACCAGCGCGCCGTTCGACACCTCGGCGGCGCAGGAGAGCGAGCGCTCTGAGAAGTCGCCACCTGTGATGAATCGGACGTGATCTTCGCCGCTCGCCCGCCGGAGCCCGAGTGGATGCGTGAGGGCGATCCGCGCAAGCCACTCCTGATCGGAGCCGGTGGGCTCGTCGAGGCCCAGGTGATCGAGGTAGACGTCGATGGCCGGGCGGTCATCGAGTGTGAAGACGCGGTTACCGGCACTGGCCGTGACGAGCATCGGTTCGCCGACCCGCCGCCAGCCGTGGTGGACACCGATCCCTAGCGGTGCATCGGACGCGATGCCTGCGGCAACGACCGCATCGGTGAGCACGCGGTCGCCGTAGAGCTGGAAGGTCGTCGCCATCTTGAGATCGTCGCCGGCACAACCGCCCACGAGTGGCACGGCGGCTCCCAGGACGCCGTAGGCGCCGCGGACCAGTTCCTGCTGATCGCCCGCAAGACCGTCGCTCAGGAGCAGCAGCACACGGTGAGGAAGATCCGGCCGATCGGGAACACACTGCGCCACGAGTGCACCGGCCCTTCGCAGGTCTTGCGACGCATGGGTCGCGACGGCCGTCTGTATCGCGAACCCGGGTCCACCGAACACGGCGACGACGACGCTCGCATCGTGCGGGCCCGCTGTCGCGATCTCGCCCCCGGTCGTGCATCCGATCAGTGGCGCGCCCGCCGACCGCGACCGGATCTCGCGCAGCAGCTCCGGGAGATTCTGCGACGGGGAGCAGAACACGAGGACCAGCTTCGGGTCGCCAGATTGCAACGCATCATCGAGCGCTCGTGCTCCGGAACCCCGTCCGGTACCTTGAGCCGAGCCCACTGCGAACCAGCGATCAGGTTGCATCCGCAACCCCCCAAGACGTGCGTATGCAACGCTACTCCGAGCTCGATCGACCGCCAACCAGCGGGTTTGGGACGGTGCCGACCGCGGCGACGACGGGGCGTTCGGGGTCGTCGGCGTAGCCGCGTTCGAACAGCCGCAGCCGGTTGAGGCAGAGCTTCGGGAACGTCGGCGATTCGAGGTCGAACATGGTGAAGCGCTCGGCCAGTTCGTCGCGGAAGCGGTCCTGGTAGGCCGTCAGTACTGCTCGTGCCGAGTCCCAGAATTCATGTTCTGGTACGCCGAGTCGATCGGCCGTGATCTCTGACAGGTAGCGATAGACGCAGATGAGTAGGCCGTTCTGCAGATACTTGCGCAGCGTCTTGCCGTCGAGGATGACGTCGGCCAGGGCGGCCCGGACCGGGGGCGTCAGGCCGGCGTGTTCGGGGATGGACTCGGAGCAGATCGCGAGGTCATCGACGAAGTCCTTGACGACCAGTCGCGTTGGGATGCCGTCGCGGTGGACGATCAGGCAGTTCTGGCCATGCGGCGAGAACATCGCGCCGTACTTGTACAGGACGTGGAGTAGTGGCGGCAGGATCGCCTCGTGCAGCCGCCGCACCCAGTCCGCCGGCGACAGTCCGCTGCGTTCCACCAATGCGCCGGCGAAGGTGCCGCCGGAGGGGTCGACGTGCAGCAGCGCGGCCAGCGAGACCGCCTGCTCGCCGTCGCGCAGGTACGGCTGCACCGGCTCGCGCCAGATCGCGCCCAGCAGCTCGGTGTATTGGTACGGCACTCCGGGCAGCCCCGAGTACACCGGGTGGGCGACGCTCACCCCGGCCACCTCGCCGAGCAGGATCAGCCCGGTCTCGCGCAGGAACTCGTCGCCGTCGACGACCGAGGAGAGCCACGACGTCAACGCCGGCGCGGCCAGCGTCCGCTCCCGCGGCAGCCCGCGATAGACCGACGTGTTGAGGATCGACAGCGGCAGCTTGAGGTAGCGCCGTGCGGGGTCGTCGAGGTCGGTCATCGTGCGGATCGCCAGCTGCGGCCGATACCGCGCCGGCCCCTCGCCGAGGAACACCAGCTCGCCCCGCGCCAGTTGCGGCGCGTGCAGCGGAAGGATCCGGTGCGCCCACTGCCACGGGTGCACGGGCAGGTAGACGCAGGTGTCCGGGTCCAGCCCGCCCAGCTGCGCCCCGGCCCTCAAGGCCTCGAACCCCGCCTCACCGACCTGGTCCCGCACCACCGCGTGATGGTCGAGCCCGACGGCGTCAGCGATGACCGGCGACGCGGCCAGCCAGAGCAGCCGGACGTCGGCCCGCGCCTCCGGCGGGTAGGCGAGCAGGTCGTCGGCGCCGAACCCCACCCGGCCCTTGTTCGCGACGATCCACGGGTGTCCGGTCAGCTCGGCCTCGACCAGCACCGGCTCGAGGTCGACGAGCTCGGCCGCCGGCCGGGCGGCCGCCAGCTGCCGTGCGTCGGTGAGCAGCGTCGACGAGAGCTCCGACACGGCCCCCGCGACGGTGGACGCCTCGGCTCCCGCCGCACCCAGCACCGCGGTGAAGATTTCGACGGCGTCGGGCAGCGGTCCGCCGCCCTCCATCGCCAGCGACGACGGATCCACCCGCCACCAGCCGAGCGCCCGCCGCACCGCCCGGCCGGTCAGCGTCCCGCCAGGCTGCGGCACCGTCAGCACGCCGTCATCCGCGACGTCCAGCGCGATGATCTCCTCGTAGCCGAACTCGGTGAGCAGCTTCGCGATCAGCTCGCGGTTCGCCCGCTCCCACTGCTCCAGGTCAGGTGCGGTCATGCGGACGGGCCTCCTCGGGGACGCCGAAGCTCTGGTAGACGGTGCGGTCGCGGACGGCGTAGACCTCGCGGCCGGCGAGCGCGTTGACGATGACGGAGTTGCGGTGCGCGCCCAGGCCCAGGTCCGGTGCGCCGACGCCGTGGGTGTGCAGTTCGGCGTTCTGCGCGAACAGCGTCGACGGCGCGCCGGACGTCAGCGCCAGCCGGTAGTCCAGCGACACCTCCGGCCGGCCGAGCGCGTCGACGGCCACGACTCCGGACGCCACCGGCAGCGGCGCCGGCTCGTGACCGGTCCCCAGCACGACGACGTCGGTGTCGCGGGTGAACCTGCGGTCCTGGTCGCGGTGGTGCCAGGTGAGCCGCCACCGACGTCCCGGCACCGGCGACGGCTCGATCGCCCGCAGCTCGCAGCCGCCCCCGTACACCACCGGCGGGTCGGCGCGGTCCACCGTCGCGGCGTACAACAGGTCGTAGATCCGCTCGCTGGTCTCGGCCGACAGCCCTTTGTAGAGCAGGTCCTGACCGGCCCGGATCTCGTCGCGGGTCGACGGCGGCAGCCCGTGGAAGTACGCGGTGTACTCGGGCGTGAAGTGCTCCAGCCCGAGCTTGGAGTACTCCATCGGCAGGAACCCGCGCGACCGCGTGAACCAGTCGACGGTCAGGCCGCCGGGCAGCCCGGCCTCGAGCAGGTCGGCGACCACCTCGCCCGCGCTCTGCCCGGAACCGACGACCGTGACGGCGGACGCGGTCACCGCCTTCTCGCGGTACGTGAGGTAGTCCTCGGTGTGGAAGACGTCCGCACCCAGGACGTCGCGGGTCACCGGCGGCACGGACGGCCGGGTGCCGACGCCGAACACCACCGAGCGCGCCTTGTGCTCCTCGACGGCACCGTCGGCGGTCTCGACGCCGACCCGCCAGCCCCCGCCGGCCGCAGGTGCCACCGTCGTCACCCGCGTCCCGAACCGGCAGGACGGCAGCGACTCGGCGACCCAGCGGGCGTACGCGTCGAACTCCGCTCGCGGCACGTGGAACCGCTCGTAGAAGTAGAACCGGTACAGCCGGCCGCGCTCGTGCAGGTACTTGAGGAACGACCAGCGGCTGGTGGGGTCGGCCAGCGTCACCAGGTCGGCGAGGAACGGCACCTGCAGCGTCGTGCCGGGCAGCATGAGGCCGGGGTGCCAGGCGAACCGCGGCGCGGCCTCGAAGAACACCGCGTCCACGTCGGACACCGGCTCGAGCAACGCCGCCAGCCCCAGGTTGAACGGCCCCAGCCCCACGCCGACGACGTCGTACTCGCTCATGCTGCTGACATCAGTCGGTCGGCTCATGCGGCGCCGCCTCCTTCGCTCCAGTCGGCGAGCGGTCTCGACCGACGACTCGGCGGGACCTCCGGCCCCGCGTCGCCGGAGGTGCCGCATGAGCCTCCCTGGTCACCCCCACGGCAGCGGAGACGGCCGCGCGGTCGCCCGGCCAGCGCGCGTCGAACGTCGTCCGCTCGCAGGCCAGCACCGCCGCCCGCTTCTCCGGCAGGTCGGCCTCGCCCAGCGGCGTCAGCCCGAGCCGGTCGCAGTAGGCGAGCATCCGGCCGTTGCGGACGTCCGGCTCGCAGACGGCGCGGTCGCCGTGGTTCAGCAGCCAGGCGAGCACCGCCCGGCCCATCAGCCGCGGCACCCCGGTCCCGAGCATCGACAGCGGCCCGACCAGCAGGTGGAACCCCTGGTCGTCGGCGCGCGCCGGGTAGTAGCCGGCCAGCGGGTCTGCCGCGACGACGTATGTCTCGACGTAGCCGAACGGAACCCCGTGCGCCGACACCAGCCACGGCCGCAGGTGCGTCAGCCCGGCCAGGTAGGCACGGATCTCCGCCAGCGACACCCCGAGCTGCCACCATGGCACGACGTGCGACCGGTTCATCCAGTCGTGGATCAGCTCCGCGTCCGCGTCGACGCGGACCGGCGCGAACGTCAGCTCGGCGGTCGCATCCGGCAACGTGACGGACCAGGCCGCGCTCACGCGCCCACCCCCAGCAGCGGGTTCGGCAGCGTCACGTACACCGACTGCGTCGCGATGTCGCCGACCAGCTCGTCCATGTCGTGCGCCCGGGTCAGCAGGTTCGCCTTGCACGGCCAGCGATCGTCGTCGAGCAGCCGGTCCAGCAGAGTCGCCGGGTACCGCCCGCCGCGCGACCGCTCCTCCGTCAGCACCCGGCGCAGGTCGCCGAGCAGGACGGTTTCGTCCACGCACGGGCCGAGCGCATTGATCACGCCGAGCGTGAGGTTGACGAACAGGTAGTAGACCAGCCGCTCGTCGGCCAGCTCCTCCGGGAAGATCGACTCGGTGACCTCGCCCAGCCCGGGCACGACGGCGACGAGGTCACCGTGCGCGGCCTCGCGGTGGAAGTAGCCCTGGCTGTCGCGGTACACGCCGCGCACCGGCCAGCCGTCCTCGAGCTCGACCAGCGTGTTCTGCTGGTGCGCCTCGAAGCACAGCCCGACGTCGAGGTAGAGCCGGACCAGCGCGCGCACGACGACGTCGCAGAACCGGCCGAACCACTCGCGGGCGACGGCGTCCTCGGTGCGGCCGTGCCGCGCGGCCAGCGCCGCGACCAGCGCGACCAGCCGGCTGCTGCCGCCGTAGGGGTGGTCCTGGCAGAGGGTGGTCAGCGCGCTGACGTCGCGCGGGCCGCCGTCGGCCCACCGATTCTCCCGCAGCAGCACCGAGAAGCCGTCGAGCACCTCGCCGTCGCGGGCCACCGTCAGGTAGGCGGGGTCCTGGACGAGAACGAAGTGCGGCGCGGCCTCGCGGGTGCGGGCGCCGACGACAGTGCGCGCCAGCGCCGCCGACTCCACCGCGCGGTCCAGCTCCTTCGGCAGCGTCACGCGCATCGAGTTCGTCACTCGCACATGCAGCGAGAACTTCAGCTGCCACGGCGCGTCCGCCCGGTACACCGTGCGCACGGACGTCGTCGGCAGGAACGGCGCGCCCCACGCACCGAGGTCGACGACGGCGCCGGTGTCGAACAGGTCCGCGGTCAGCGGGTCCGCGGCGAGCCGGTCCGCCTCGTACGGGTGCGCCGGCAGCAGGATCCGGTCGCCGCCAACGGCGTCGCGGGTCGCCCGAAGCGCCGCCTGGTCGACGGCGGGATCGTCGCGCAGCAGCGCCTCGGCCAGCTCGGGCGCCGACGTGTCCAGGGCGCTGCCGTGCCGCACGACGTCGCGGTCGACGGCCAGCCAGCGCACCGCGAACCGGCCGCCGGTCTCGGGGGAGAACCGCTGCCGCTCGACAGCGCCCAGCTCGCCGCGGCTCTTCGGCGTCGGGTGGACCGGGTGGCCGAGCAGCAGCGCCTGCTCGGTCTCGGCGAACGTCAGCGGCGCGGCGGACCAGAGCCGGTCGATGTCCCGCGCTCGCCCGTCGAGATAGCCGGCGACCGCTGCGGCACTGTCCAGGACGCGGGTGAGCAGCGGTTCCGTGCGCAGGCCGGTCCCGGGAAGGGCGTCGGCCAGCAGCACGGCCAGCTGCGCCAGCCCGACAGGGCGCGGCGAACCGCCGGCGATCTGGACCAGCGGCGGCAGCTCCAGCTGGTGCCGGAAGGTCGCCGACGCCCGGCGGACGCCGACCAGCAGGCGGGCGTTCCAGTGCGGCAGCGGTATGACGATGCGGCCGGCGCCCTCGTCCAGCGTCCAGCCGGGCACCTCGCGCAGCCAGCACGACAGCAGCGCGTGCGCGGTCGCGTCGTCCGCCGCCTCCGTCGGCGTCGTCGCGGTGGTCTCGAGCAGGCCCGTCATGACATCAGTCGATCGGCCCATGCAGCGATGCCTCCCTCGCACCATTCGGCTTTCGGTCTCGACCGACGACTCGGCGGGACCTCCGGCCCCGCGTCGCCGTCGGTGCTGCATGAGCCTCCTCGGCCGCCTCCTCGAGTCCGGCGGACGCCTCGGCGGCGACCGCGGCGAGCAGCGCGGCAACGTCGTCGTGGTTGGTCAGCGGGTTGGTGAAGGTGAGCTTCAGGGCCACCCGGCCGCGGTACCGGGTCCGGCCGACGACCGCCCGCCCGGACGCCAGCAGCCGCCGCTGCACGTCGACGTTCAGCCCGTCCAGCCGGTCCTCGTCGACGCCGTCGGGACGGCAGCGGAACAGCACGGTGACCGTCTGCGGCGGCGCCAGCAGCTCCAGGTCGGGGTGGCGGCGGACCGCCTCGCCGGCCTTCGCGGCGAGGTCGACCAGGTGCTCGACCAGCCCGGCCAGCCGACGCCGGCCGGTGGCCCGCAGCGAGACCAGGATCTTCAGCGCGTCGAACCGGCGCGACGTGTCCAGCGACCGGTCGACCAGGTTGAGCACGTCGTCGTCGGTCCGGTTGAGGTAGTCGGCCGGCTCACGGACGCTCCGCAGCGCGGCGGCGTCGCGGACCAGCAGCGCGCTCGCGCCGATCGGCTGCCACCACAGCTTGTGCAGGTCGGCGGTGATGGAGTCGGCCCGCTCCAGGCCGGCGACCAGCGGTCGCAGCCGGTCGCTGAGCACCAGCGCCGACCCCACGGCCGCGTCGACGTGGAACCACGCCCCGACGGCGGCGGCCCGGTCGGCCAGCGCGGCGAGCGGGTCGACGGCGCCGGTGTCGGTGGTGCCGGCGGTCCCGACGACGGCGATCGGCACCGCCCCGGTCTGTGTCAGCTGGCCCAGCGTCCGGTCCAGTGCGGCGACGTCCATGCGGCCGTCATCGTCGGTGGTGACGGCGACGACGGCGTCGCGGCCCAGCCCGAGCACGGCGGCGGCCTGCCGGACGCTGACGTGCGCCCCGGCCGACGCCAGGATCCGCCAGCGGCCCGCGCCGGCCGGCAGCCCGCTGAGGTTCGCCCCGCCGGCGGCGTGGTCGCGGGCGAGCAGCAGCCCGAGCAGGTTGGACGCCGTCCCGCCGGAGGTCAGCACGCCGGAGCCGGTGGCCGGCAGCCCGATCAGCTGGTTGAGGCGGCCGATCAGCCGGTCCTCGACGTACGTCGCCATCGGCGCCTGGTCGTAGGAGTCCATCGACTGGTTCGTCGCGGCGATGGCCAGCTCGGCCGCGGCCGCGGTCACCAGCGTCGGCGGGTGCAGGTGGGCGGCGCACCACGGGTCGGTGACCCGCGCGCCGTGCGCCAGCACCGTCCGGCCGACGTCCGCGAGCACCTCGCCGAGCGGCTCGGCATCGTCGGGCAGCGGTTCGATCGCGGTCGCCGTCTCGCGCAGCCGGGCCGCGCCGGCGGACGGGAACGGGCCGCGGTCGTCGGTGGCGGCCAGGACGGCGAGCACCTCGGCGACGGCGGCCCGCAACGCCTCGTGCGCGGCCGGGCTGCCGTCGAGGAACAGCGGTCCGGGCGCCGGGGTCATCGGTCGTCCCCTTCGTCGGCCTCGGCGTGCACGCCCCGCAGCGCCGCGCCGAACGCGTCGACCACCCGGTCGATCTCCTTGTCGGTGATGACCAGCGGCGGCAGGAACCGGACCACGGCGTCATGCGTGCCGCCGACCTCGACGATGACGCCACGGCGCAGCATCTCGCCCTGCACCTTGCCGGCCAGCCAGCCGTCCGGCACCGGGACGCCGTCGGCGTCGACCACGCCTGGGTCGACCAGCTCGGCGCCGGTCATGAGCCCGCGGCCGCGGACGTGCCCGACCCGCGGGTCGTCGGCCGCCACCGCGAGCAGCCCTTCGGTGAGCCGGCGGCCGGCCTCGCGCGCCCGCTGCGCCAGTCCGGCGCGGACGACCTCACGGATCGTCGCCGCCCCCGCGGCCAGCGCCAGTGTCTGGCCGCGGAACGTGCCCGCGTGCGCGCCCGGCTGCCAGCCGTCCAGCTCGCCGCGGTGGATGATCACCGCGAGCGGCAGCCCGCCGCCGACCGCCTTCGACAGCACCAGCACGTCCGGATCCAGCCCGATCGCCTCGCTGGCCCACAGGTCGCCGGTGCGGCCGAGGCCGGTCTGCACCTCGTCGGCGATGAGCACGGTGCCGGCGGCTTTGGTGGCGCGCCGGAGAGTGGCGGCGAACGCGGCGGGCATGGGCTGCACGCCGCCCTCTCCCTGCACCGGCTCGGCGATGACGGCGGCCGGCGTCGCGATGCCGCTGAGGTCGTCCGTCAGTGCCCACTCGACCAGCCGCCCGGCCATCGCGGCGCCGTCGTCCAGGCCGAACGGCGATCGGAACGCCGTCGGGAATGGCAGATGGTGGACGTCGGGGAGGAGCGTGCCCAGCGGCTCCTTGACCGCCTTGCGGCCGGTGAGCGCGAGCGCGCCCTGCGTCATGCCGTGGTAGGCGCCGCCGAACGCGATCGATCCCGACCGGCCGGTGGCGGTGCGGGCCAGCTTGACGGCCGCCTCGACGGCGTCGGCGCCGGTCGGCCCGCAGAACAGGATGCGCCCCTCGCGCAGCGGCTCCGGCATGACGGCGAACAGCTGCTCGACGAACCGGTCCCGGATCGGCGTCGGCAGATCCAGCGTCGACAGCGGCGTGCCCTCGTCGAGCACGTCGCGCAACGCCTGTACGACGACGGGGTGGTGGTGGCCGAGCGCCAGCGCACCGGCGCCGGCCAGGCAGTCGATGTACTCGCGGCCCTGGCGGTCGCGGACGGTGGAGCCGCGGCCCTCGACCAGCGCGATCGGCAGGCGGCGGGGGTAGGAGCGGGCCGAGGATTCTCGGAGGCGCTGGCGTTCGAGCAGGTCGTCGGCGGTTTCAGCGGATCCGGTTGCCGGCGGTTCGGCGAGCCTGACACCCTCGTGGTACGCCACGGGCGCGGTCCTTTCACGGAGAATGATCTGCAGTCAACTAGGTTTGCCTAACCTAACTCAGACCGCAAGTGACTCCGTCAGGTACCCGGTCGCTCCGTGAGACTCCCGGTGAGCGTGCCCTCCAAGGCGACGGCGATGCAGACCATCGTGCGGTCCTGCGGCCAGCCGAGTTCGTCCGGGTAGAGATAGAAGAGGCCGACGTTCTGGTCCTCGTACGCCCGCGTGGAGTACGTGAGCAGCGCCTCGGCGCAGCGTTCGTCCCCCTGGGCGACGATGCCGTCGACGCCGGGGTAGTCGTCCCCGGTCAGCTCGAACGACGCGTAGACCTCGCCCTCGTGCGGCTCGGTGCACGGGACGGCGGGCAGCGATGTGATCGCGGCGTCAGCCTCGACGTCGCGCAGCCCGTTGAGGCAGTCGCCGATCTCGACGTCGTAGGTCGACAGCTCGCCCTCCTCGGTGATCCGGCCGCTGTCGTCGCGATCGGGCTCGGCGACCGCGGCGTAGACGCCGGCCGCCACCATCCCCGTCAGCCAGAGGCCGGCGCAGACGAGCCCGGCGACGGCCATGCCGCGGCCCTGCTGCCGGCCGTTCGCCGTCCGGCCGAGGGCGATGACACCGAAGATGATCGCCAGCGGGATGCCGCCGATGATGCCGAACACCAGCGTCGCGACGGCGAAGCCGTTCGTGCCCTGTATGCGCTCCGGCTGTGGTGTCACCGGCCACGGGTTCGGCGGGCCGTACGGCTGCTGCGGCTGGCCGCCGTACTGCGCGTAGGCGCCGAACTGCGGGTACGGCTGCTGTGCGGTCGCGGCCCGGTGCTCGTCGTACGAGGGCGGCGGCATGGCCGGCGTGGTGGCCGGCGTCGCGTACGGGTTGGGCTCGGCCGGCGGGGTGGGCGCCTCGGGCTCGGACATGGCGGGAAGCTATCGCGACGCCCGGACTCAAGTTTCCTTTCCCTTGTCGGGCTCGCCGCCGCCTGGGACCTCGCGGTCGGCCTTTGGCCGCGTAGCAACGTGACATGCCATACCTCTCGTGCGAAACGTAACGAAGCGATAACCTCGGCGCGGCTCGGCCGATCTTGACTTGGTCCTGCCCTGCCCCTGCCGGTACTGCGGAGAGGAACGCGTTCATGAGGCGTACTGATCGCTCCCGTCCGAGTCGTCGCACCGTCCTGCTGGCCGCGGCCGCCGTCCTGGCGGTGCCCGCGGTCGCCGTCCCGGCCGCCGTGGGCGCGGCCGAGCCGTCCCCGTCGGCCGCGGCCGCCGGGCTGCCCAGCGGCAACACCGCCTACCGGACGCTGGCCGACTACGAGGCCGACCTGGCGGAGCTGGTCGCCGACCACCCGGACCTGGTCAAGCCGATCACGCTGCCCTACCCGACGACGTCGGGGCGCACCGTCCGCGGCGTCGAGATCAGTACGAACGTCGACGCCGACGACGGCAAGCCGGTCTTCGTCGACGTCGGCATGCACCACGGCAACGAGTTCCCCAGCGGCGAGCTGACCATGGAGTTCGCCATCGACCTGGTCGAGCGTGCCGCGGCCGGCGACCCGTACGTCACCGGCCTGCTCGGCCGCGCCCGCGTCGTCGTCGTGCCCGTCGTGAACGTCGACGGGTTCGTGCGCGCGCGCCGGCAGACCGACACCAACACCGACATGAACCGCAACTACGGCATGGGCTGGCTGCCCATCACCACCGGCGGTGCCGCGCCGTGGTCGGAGCCGGAGACGCGGAACATGGAGTGGCTGCTGTCGACCCGCCAGGCGGTCGTGTTCAACACCCAGCACACGTGCATCCAGGTCGTGCTGTACCCGCCGCTGCAGCTCGAGGCCGGCCCCGCCCAGGACGTCGACCGGCTGCACGCGCTCGCTTCCGAGGTCGCGTCGATCTATGGGCCCGGCTACGACGCGCTGCCGTCGGCCGAGGACTACGAGACCACGGGCGAGGCGATCGACTGGGCCTACTACGCGACCCGCGGCCTCGCCCTCACCACCGAGACCTGCCCCGACGCCGGTGTCGAGCGCACCTACCAGACCCAGGTCCTCGACGTGTACGACGAGCACCGTGAGGCGATGCTGACGATGCTCGAGACGGCCGCCGACCCGGCCCAATACGCCGTCATCGCGGGCAAGGGGCCGAAGGGCGCCGTTCTGCGGATCACCAAGGCGTTCGACATGTACACCAGCCCCTACCTCCAGCCCGACGGCAGCACCCGGCCGTCGTCGTTCACCTCCACGCTGACGTCGGACCTCGACGTCGACAGCCGCAACGGCAAGTTCGAGTGGGCGGTGAACCCGTCGTACCGGCCGATCCCGGCGTACCAGGAGGACGGGATCCACGGTTTCCAGACCGGGTTCTACGAGGAGCCGTGGATCCTCACCTGCGAGCGCCCCGACGGCACCGTCCTCCAGACCGTCCCCGTGAACGTCGACCTCGGCGAGCGGGTGACCGTCGACCTCGAGGAGTGCCGCCGCGAGTTCCACCAGGCCCGCCCGTGACCCTCGCCCGATAGGTCAGCAGGTTTCGACCCTCCGCGGTCATGGGCCGGCGTGGCACCGTCGGCCCATGACCACCGGATCGACGACCTTCCCGGTCGTGTTCGAGAGCAACGGCGCGCTGCTCACCGGGCGCGTGCACCGTGTCGCGGACGACCTCGTCGAACGGCAGCCCACCGTGCTGATCACTGGCTCATGGCTGACCGTCAAGGAGCAGATGGCCGACCGCTACGCCGCTGAGCTCGTCGCTCGCGGCTACACCGCCATCACGTTCGACTTCGCCGGCTTCGGCGAGAGCGGCGGCGAACCCCGTCAGTTCGAGCTGCCCAGCCGCAAGATCGCCGACATCGTCGCGGCCGCCCGGTTCGCCTCGTCGCTGTCGTTCGTCCGGCCGGGCGCCCTCGGCTACGTCGGCGTGTGCGCGAGCGCCCAGTACGCGCTGGCGGCGATCGCGGCCGGTGCGCCGATCGCCTCGTTCGGTAGCGTCGCCGGCTGGTTCCACGACACCGAGTCGGCCGCCCCGTTCTACGGCGGTCTCGACGGTGTCCGTGGCCGGCTGGAGCGGGGAGCGGCGGCCCTGGAGGCCTTTCACGGGGACGGGACGGTGGTGACGGTGCCCGCATACGAGCCCGGGAACGACCGCGCCGGCATGTTCTTCGAGATGGATTACTACGCGAACCCGGCGCGCGGCGCGGTGCCGGCCTGGCGCAACGAGATGGCCGAGGCGAGCTGGCTGCCATGGCTGACGTTCGACGGGCTGTCGGCGGCGGACGCGGTGTCGGTGCCGACGGTGTTCGTCCACTCGGACGGCTGCGTCTTCCCCTCGCACGTCGAGGCGCTGCGGTCGCGGCTGCGCGGGCCGGTGGAGATCGCGTGGGGCGAGGGAACCCAGACCGACTTCTACGACCAGCCGGCCCAGGTCTCCTTCGCCGTCGAGGCGCTGGACGCGCATTTCACCAAGACGTTGCGGGCCTGATCACGACGGGCTACGCGACTCGTAGTAGCGGCGGGCCTTGTCGCGGCTGCCGCAGGTGGCCATGCTGCACCAGCGGCGCCGCCCGTTCTTGCTGGTGTCGAGGAACAGCCAGTGGCAGGACGGGCAGTCGCCCAGCCGGTTCAGCGGGCCGTGGGTGAGCAGCCCGACAGCCGACGCCGCGACTTCCCAGAGCAGCACCCGGAGCGTCTGCGGCTCCCCCCAGGACAGCCGGAACGTCGCGCCGTCCTCGACGAATCGGCCGCACGCGACCCCCTCGGCGTGCACCGCGTGGATGCTGTCGAGGTCGTCGGGCGAGGGGCGCTCGCCGTGCGCCAGCGGTTGGAACACCCGGAACACGGTCTCGCGCAGGTCGCGAGCGACCGGGAGCGTGAACCGCAGGCTCGGATCGTCATCGACGGGGTGCCCGGCGGCCCGCGCCCAGATCACCGCCTCCTCCGGCGTCGCCAGCCAATCGCGCTGGGCGACCGGCCGAGCGTTGACGGTGTTGGCGAAGTCGAGGCAGAGCGCGTTGCCGACAAGTTCGACGTCGGTCATGCTCTCGAGAATATCTCACCGTTCATCGAGCGTTGACAGGTGAGACGGTTGTGTGCCAGAACTACAACCAGCAAAACGCCGATGAAGGGTGAGAATCCGATGCGCGTGCTGCCGGTGTCGCTGGGCCGGTCGTTCAACGGGTTGTGGTTCGGGACGGGGGCCGCCAACCTCGGCGACGGCATGGCGCTGTTCGTGCTGCCGCTGCTGGCCATCGCCGTCGATGCGTCCGCGGGCGGCGTCGCGGCGGTGACGGCGGCGCTCACCCTGGCGTGGCCGCTGTTCGGGCTGCACGCCGGCTGGATCGTCGACCGCGTGGATCGGCGGACGTTGCTGAGCGCCGTGAATGCGGCGCGCGGCCTGGTGCTGGGCGGGGTCACGGCCGCCTTCCTGGCCGATGTGCTGTCGCTGCCGCTGATCCTGGTCGCGGCGGTGCTGCTCGGCGTCGCCGAGACACTGGTCGACACCGCCCTGACCTCGACCATCCCGCTGGTCGTCGACCCGGTCGGGCGCAGCCGGGCCAACGCGCGCATCGAGGCGACCATCAACGTGGCGAACCAGCTGGCCGGTCCGCCGCTCGCCGGTCTGCTCGCCGGGGCGACGCTGGCGCTCGCGACCGGCGCCAGCGCGGCGCTCTACGTCCTCGCGGTCGGCGGGGTGCTCGTGATGACGGTGCGCCGGCCGGCGGCTGCCTCAGCCGATCCGCCCGCGGCGGGCCGACGACGCGGCGAGCTGGTCGCCGGGTTCCGGTTCCTCTGGCGGCAACGGGTCGTGCGGACGTTGACGCTGTTCACCGCCGCGATGAACGTCGTCTGGGCCGTGGCGGTGT
Organism: Jiangella aurantiaca; assembly: GCF_004349105.1. Classification (GTDB taxonomy): domain Bacteria; phylum Actinomycetota; class Actinomycetes; order Jiangellales; family Jiangellaceae; genus Jiangella; species Jiangella aurantiaca. Next base: position 83,232 of record NZ_SMLB01000019.1, on the reverse strand, counting down.
CGCTGCTCGTCGTCTACGCCGTCGACCCCGGGCCGCTGGGGCTGACGGCCGCGCAGTACGGCCTGCTGCTGACGGGGATGGCGGTCGGCGGTCTCATCGCGTCGGTCCTCGTCGAGCCGCTGCGCCGGTGGATCGGCACGACCCGCCTGATGATCGCCGATGCGGTCGGGACGGTGCTGTTCGTGGCGCCGGTGGCCCTCGACGCCGGGATCTGGGTGGTCGCGGCCGGCGCCGTCGTCGCGGGGGCGGGGTCGAGCATCTGGCGCATCCTCGCGGGGACGATCCGGCAGAACCTGTCGCCGCCGGAGCTGCTCGGCCGCCTCTACTCCGCGTCGCGGATGATCAGCTGGGGCGTCATCCCGGCGAGCGCCGCGCTGGGCGGCATCGTCGCCGAGCTGTGGGGGCTGCGGACGGCGTTCGTCGCGGCGACGGTGCTCGCGGTGCTGGTGCTGGCCGCGTTCGTGCCGTTCGCGCTGCGCACCGACCTCGAAGCCGCCGTCCGCGGCCCCGCCGACGACGAGGCGCCGGTCGTGGCCTGAACCGCGCGGGTGTCGGACCCGCGTGCCAACATGACTGCCATGAGCGACGACACCGCGCCGCGGCGGTTGCGCCGGCCGGAGGCGTCGGCCGCCGTCGAGCACCTGGGCTGGCGCTACCTCCTGGCGCGGTTCCACACCGGCGTCGCGGTGGGGTCGCCGGCCGAGGCGGCCGACGTGACGGCGACGGCGGTGCGGGCGGCCGGTCCGGCCGACGGTCACCTGCGCGCCGACCTGCGGCCGGGGCGGGTGCTGCTCAGCCTGCAGGACCCCGCGCTGGCCGACGTGACGAGCGAGGACGTCGAGGCGGCGGCCCGCATCACGACGGTATTGCGCGCGACCGCGCACACCACCTCATCGGGGCTGACGTCAGACCGTGCGGTCGGCCCCCAAGCGACTGACCCGGCTGTCGCGACGGCTGTGCCGCGGGCCGAGCAGTCCCTCGAGATCGCCATCGACGCGCTTGACATCCCGGCGGTGCGCCCGTTCTGGAAGGCCGTTCTCGCCTACACCGACGAGCCCGGCCAAGACGGCCCGGCCGACCCGCTGGTCGACCCGCTCGGGCAGGGGCCGGCGGTCTGGTTCCAGCAGATGGAAGCGCCGCGGCCGCAGCGCAACCGCATCCACTTCGACATCAGCGTCCCGCACGACGAAGCGCAGCGGCGGCTGGCGGCGGCGCTCTACGCCGGCGGACGGCTGGTGAACGACGGACGCGCGCCTGCGTTCTGGGTGCTCGCCGATCCGGAGGGCAACGAGATCTGCATCTGCACCTGGCAGGGGCGGGACTGACGCCATGACGACGCTCGGCTTGCTCGGCGTGCCGTCCAGCGCGGCCGCGCACTGGCCCGGCCAGGAGCGGGCGCCGGCCGTGCTCCGGGCCGCCGGCCTGGTCGAGCTGCTGCGGCGGGCCGGCCGCGACGTCGCCGAGCACGGTGACCGTCCGGTGCGGCGCTGGGCGGCGTCGCCCAGCGGCACGCTCGACGGAGGGCCGAACAACCTCGACGCCGTGCTCGACGTGCTCGGCGACACCCGCGACGCCGTCGCCGGCATCCTGGCCGCCGGCGAGACCCCGTTCGTCGTCGGCGGCGAGTGCACCCTGACCATCGCCGTGGTCAGCGCGTTCGCCGCCGCAGGCCAGGACGTCGGCCTCATGTACGTCGACGGCGGGCAGGACCTCATGACGCCGGCCGACCACCCGCACGAACCGATCGCCGACGGCATGGGCGTCGCGCACCTGCTCGACCTGCCCGGCACCGCGCCCGCCCTGAGCGGCTTCGGGCCGCGCCGCCCGCTGATCACCGCCGACCACGTCTGCTTCTTCGGCTACGCCGACGACGAGGAGGACGTCCACGGCCGCGTGCCCAGCTGGCGCTTCCCCGCGTCGTCCGTCGCGCCCGACCCGGCCGCCGCGGCCGAGCTGGCGCTGTCCGCCCTCACCTCCGTCACCGAACGGTTCGTCGTCCACCTCGACGTCGACGTCGTGAACTTCCTCGACCTCCCGGCCGCCGACGTGCCGCAGTATCGCGGGCTCACGCTCGACCAGGTCATGCGCGCGGTGACGGTGCTGACCCAGCACCCCGGCTTCGCCGGCCTCGTGCTCACGGAGTTCAACCCCGACCACGGCGAGCCTGACGGCTCCACCGCCCGCCGGCTCGCCGAAGCGGTCGCCACGGCGCTGGCTCAGGAGACACTGGGTCCGTGACAGCCGATCCCACGCCTGGCGACCTGATGCGGCGCATCGCGTTCCTGCTGGAGCGCGCCCGCGAACCCACGTACCGGGTACGGGCCTTCCGCACGGCCGCGAAGACCGTCGACTCCATCGGCATCGCCGAGCTGGCCGACCGGGTCGAGGCCGGCACGCTGACCGAGCTGCCCGGCATCGGCAAGGTGACCGCCACCGTCATCACCGAGGCGCTGGCCGGCGAGGTCCCGGTGTACCTGCGCCGGCTCGAGGCGACGGGCGGCCGGCCGGTCGCCGAGGGCGGCGCGGAGATCCGGGCCGCCCTCCGTGGCGACCTGCACATGCACTCCGACTGGTCCGACGGCGGCAGCCCGATCCCCGAGATGGTCCAGGCCGCCGCCGAGCTCGGTCACGAGTACATCGCGCTGACCGACCACTCGCCGCGGCTCACCGTCGCCAACGGGCTGTCGCCGGAGCGGTTGCGCCAGCAGCTCGACATCGTGGCCGAGCTCAACGAGAAGGACCCCGGCATCCGGATCCTCACCGGCATCGAGGTCGACATCAACGAGGACGGCTCGCTCGACCAGTCCGACGAGCTGCTCGGCCGCCTCGACGTCGTCGTGGCGAGCGTGCACTCGAAGCTGCGGATGGCGTCGGACGAGATGACCGAGCGCATGGTCACCGCCATCGCCAACCCGCACGTCGACGTGCTCGGGCACTGCACCGGCCGGCTGATCACCGGCGGCCGCGGCACCCGGCCCGAGTCGACGTTCGACCCGGAGATCGTCTTCGCCGCGTGCGAGCGGTTCGGTGTCGCCGTCGAGATCAACTCGCGGCCGGAGCGGCTCGACCCGCCCAAGCGGCTGCTGCGACTGGCGGTCGAGGCCGGCTGCTCGTTCGCGCTCGACACCGACGCGCACGCGCCCGGCCAGCTGGACTGGCAGCCGTACGGGTGCGAGCGGGCGGCCGCCTGCGGGGTGCCGGTGCAGAAGATCGTCAACACCTGGCCGGTCGACGACCTGCTGGCCTGGACGCGCCGCGGCTCCTAGGCCAGCATGCCACCCATGCCGCGTCCCGCCGCCCTCGCCCTGCTGCTCGCGCTCTGCCTGACCGGCTGCTCCGGCGACGGCTCCGACGACCGTGGCAGCTCGCCGTCCGCGGCGCCGTCGGCGACCACGCCCGCCGGGCCGTACCAGGAGATCGAGTTCACCGGCGGCGACGGCCAGCCGCGGCAGGGCCGGCTGTTCGGTCCCGACGATGCGCCGGTCGCCGTCGTGCTGTCGCACATGGGCCGCGACGGCGACAGCCAGGACGACTGGACGGCGACCGCGGAGGCGCTCGCCGAGCGCGGCCACCAGGTGCTGACGTACCAGCGGCTCCGGCCGCGGTTCCAGATCTGGCAGGACGTCGTCGGCGCCGTCGAGTACCTCCGCGACCACGGCGCCGAGCGCGTGGTCGTCGCCGGCGCGAGTCTCGGCGCCATGGCGTCGCTGCGCGTCGCGCTGCAGCCGTCGCCGCCAACGGACGCTGTCGTGTGGGTCGCCGGCGGCCTGCACTCGGAGGGCATGGACTTCGACCAGGCCGCGGTCACGGGGCTGAGCTGCCCGGTGCTGCTGATCACCGGCGACGGCGACAGCTACGGCGCCACCGAGGACACCCAGCAGCTGCACGCGTGGCTGCCGGGGAGCGAGCTGCTCGTCCTGCCCACTCCCCGGCATGGCACCGACATCCTTGCCGATGGTGGCGCCCCGGCCGAGCAGCTCCAGACCGCGATGCTCGACTTCGTCGACGGCGTCGCGGCGGCCCCCGCGTCCCCATGTTGATCTTGGAGTTGTTCGGCAATCGTGGGGTGAAATGTCCGATAGATGGCCGAACAACTCCAAGATCAACATTCTCGTCCGCCGGCTGGCCCGTCCGCGGCGTCAGTGCGGACGGCGGACGGCGAGAGCGCCGGCGCCGAGCGCGACCACCGCCATGACGGCGCAGCCCCAGAGGGCGGCGACCGGGCCGTTCGCGTCGACGAGGACGCCGAGCAGGCTGGTGGTCGCGGCCGCGATGCCGACGCTGAGGCCGAGCGCCATGCCGGCGGCCAGCCCGGCGTGCCGCGGCAGGCCGTCCTGGGCGACGATGACCAGCGGGTAGAAGATGCCCTCCAGCACCAGCCCGATCACGATCAGCAGCGCCACCGCCAGCAGCGGCCCGGCCAGCGGAAGCACGGCCGACAAGGGGACCAGCGCGAGCACCGACACCAGCACGACCGGCCGCCGTCCGTGGCGGTCGCCGAGCGCGCCGGCCGCGTACGTCCCCACCGCGCCGGCCAGCAGCATGCCGGTGACCGCCGCACTACCCAGGCCGACGCCGGCGCCGAGCGTCTCGTCGAACCAGACCGGCGCGAACGCCATCAGCCCGAACAGCACGCCGGCGGCCGCCGTCGCGCCGAGGGTCGCGAAGCCGAACGTGCGCCAGTCGCTCGGCACCGGCACCGCGCCGGGCTCGTCCGGCACGGGCTCGGCGAGGCCCGAGTCGATCCCGCGGCCGAGCAACAACGCGCCGGCCAGCGGGATGACAGCGACCGCGCCGGCCGCCTCGATGCCGTACGCCGCGCCGAGCGGCACCACCAGAGAAGGACCCAACGCGAAGCCGATGTTGCCGCCGAGCGCGAAGACGCCCAGCGCGGCGCCCGGGCTGGCGGCGGCCGCGGCCCGGGTCGCGCGGAAGGCCTCCGGGTGGAAGATCGCGACGCCGAGGCCGCCGAGCAGCAGCGCGGCGGCGATGGCGGCGAACGAGTCGAGCATGGTCGCCGCCAGTAGCCCGCCACCGGCCAGCGCCAGCCCGAGCGGCTGCAGCCAGGCGGCCCGGACGCGGTCGCCGACCACGCCCGCCAGCGGCTGCATGACCGACGACGCGAGACTGCCGGCCAGCACGAGCAGGCCGGCGTCGGCGTAGGTCATGCCGCGTTCGGCGACGAAGAACGGGATGAGCGCGGGCACGGCGGCCTGGAACAGGTCAGCGCCGGCGTGCGCGATGGTCAGCCGGGCCACCCGGCCGCGGTCGACGTCCTCGCCGGGGATCACTCGCTCGAGTACGGTCGCCACGGGGCTCATGGCAGTAGCCCGTGCAGCGTCAGGTCGAGGACGGCGTCTGTCGCGCGTTTCGCCGACCAGCGGTGTTCGCGGCGCAGGTGCCGGTAGGTCTCGCAGATCTGGACGTACAGCACGGTGGCGGTCTCCTCGGGATCGGCGAGCTCGCGCAGCGAGCCGTCCAGCGCGCCGTCGCGCAACAGCCGGACGATGGGCGCGGTGAACTCGGCGCGCGTGAGCGACTCGTCGCCAGGGTCGTGGTAGATCGCGTTCAGCGTCGGGTCGTCGAGCCCGGTGAGCAGGTCGGCCCGCTCGTCGGTGAGTGCGCAGAGCACCTCGAACGTCGCGGTGAGCCGGGTGCGCGCGTCGCCCGCGGCGGTCAGGACGGGAAGCAGCCGCTCGCGCTCCTCGCGGGCCAGCTCGTCGCGCAGCGCGACCAGGATGGCGGCGCGCGTCTCGCCGCGCCGGTACAGCGTGACGCGGGTGATCCCGGCCTCCTTGGCGATGTCGGCCATCGACGCGCCGCCGAGCTCCTGCCGCTCGGCCAGCCGCTTGGCCGCGGCGAGTACGTCGTGAGACACCTTTGCTTCACGCACGATACAAGGTGTATCACGATGTGGCTGACGACGTCTAGGTCGTGGGCAGCCTCCGCCGAGTTGATCAAGGAGAAATCGGGGTTCCTGGCGCCAGGAACCCCGATTTCTCCATGATCAACGTGTGTAGCGGCGTCAGTCCAGCGGGTAGGCGCGGATCACCTTCTGCTCCAGCCGCGTCCCATCGCCCTCGGCGTCGATCCGCAGCGACACGTGGTCGGCGTCCCCGGGGTGCTTGACGGTGACGGTGTATCGTCCCGCGGCGCCCGCCGCTGGCCGGACCACCGCGGGCCGCCAGCTGGCGCCGTCGTCGTACGAGACCTCGACCCGCACCCGGCGAACGGACGGCGACGGCGCGCCCACCGGCCCGCCCACGGCGAGGCCGAAGTGGAACGTGCGGCCGGCCGGCGCCCGGTTGAGCGGATCGAGCGGCACGTCGTACGACGCGAACAGCAGCGGCAGGAACGCGCAGTCGCGGTGGCCGCCGTCCGTACAGCGGTACCACGACGGCAGGTCGCCCACGCCGGACGACGGGGCCGCGGACCGGAACGTCCACGCCGTCGACGACCGCGTGCCCCAGCTCCACGGCGCGTCGGACCACGCGTCGATCTCCAGCCGGTACTCCGCGTCCCCCGCGACCGCCGCGAGCACCCCGCGTCCCGTGCGCCGGCTGACCACCAGCTGGTCGTCGCGGTACAGCCGCGTGGCCGAGTTCTCCCAGCGGGTGTCCCAGACGCCGTAGTGGCCGTCGCCGGAGTCGGCGTAGTCCTCGATCCAGAAGAACAGCTCGTCGGCGTCGCGGCAGGCCGGGCACGGGATGCCCACGCGATCCTGGTCGAGCACCTCGCGGCGCGGCGACGGCACGAACGGCCCGCCGAACCAGCTGTCCTCGAGCTCCTCGCCGGCGGAGAGCGTCCGCAGCCGGTCGCGCGCGTGGCGGGCCAGGACGACGTCGGCCGTCTCGTAGCCGGCGAGCTGCTTCAGCCACAGCATCCCGGGCGACGCCGTCACGTACTCCGTCCGCTCGGCCGGGGCCCGGAAGTAGCGGAACGAGTCGAACGACCAGTCCTGCCACGGGGCGAACGACGCGTTCACGTCGGCGACCGTGCGTTCAGGCGCGTCCGCGTGGTAGCTGCTCGAGACGGTCGCGAGGTCGTCGGCGTCGACGACGTAGGAGAGGTCCGTCCCCACACCGCCGTCCTGGTCGAAGCGCAGGTCGTAGAGGAAGGGGCTGTCCGGCGTCGAGTGGACGGTGACGGCGCCGCCGCGGGCCAGCAGCGTCTCGGCCTCGCTGAGGTCCAGCGCGGCTGCCGGGATGGGCAGCCCGTGCTCGACGGCGCCGGCGAAGGGGTAGCCGGACCGGCTGTAGAGGAGCGCCAGCTCGGCACCGGCCGCCGCGACCGCCCGGATCTGCTCACTCCACTGCCCGCCGGTCGCCTCGACCAGCGCGATCCTCCCGTCCAGGTCGACCTCGGCCAGCTCCGCCGGCGTTCCTGCGCCGGCGTCGACGACGTCCCACCGGGACCGGCCGGCCGGCAGTTCCGGCGCGTAGACGAAGTACTCCGGCTCGAAGGCGGCCAGCCCGGCGCCGTCGACGACGATGTCCGGCTCGGCCAGCGAGAGCTGCGACACCAGGTGGAAGCCGCCCTCGGTGACCTGTTCGGTCGGCGTCGCGTACAGGTCGGTGAACGGCTCACCGAGCAGGTACCGGTAGTGCATCGACTCGCCGGCAACCGGGAACCGCCAGAACTCCAGCTTCGCCGAGACACCCTCGACGGTCCGGCCGACGTCGGCCGTGATGGGGACCGCGGTGCGGCCGTCGAGCACGACGCTCGCGCCGCCCGGCCCGACCTCGACCTGCGGGTCGCCGGCGAACGTGTACGTGTACCGCTCGCCGTCGATCTCGGCCATGATGCTCAGCACGCTGTACGTGCCCGGTGCGACGCGCACGGTCGCCTGCCCGCGCGCGTCCAGGTTCGGGAACGAGACGTGCTTGGAGGAATCGTCGACGTTGCCCACCTGGAGGGTCGCGCCGCGGTTCGGGGCACCGTCGCGGTCCAGGACGGTGACGGTGAGCTCATAGACCTCCGGCTCCTTGTTCAGCCCGAGCGGCAGCGAGACGCTCGTCCCGTTCGGGCCGGTCCCGATGACGAAGCCGCTGTACAGGCCGGCGGCGCCGAGCGACGGGTCGAGCGTGACGTCGACGGCGGCGGTGCCGTTCGCGGGGACGGTGACCGTCGGCGCGCCGAGCGTGAGCATGCCGGCCGGCGCCGGTGCGCCGCCGCTGGTGGCGGTCGCGGTGAGGTCCAGAGTGACGGGGCTCGCCGTGACGTTGGTGAACGTGACGGTGCGGACGATCGGCTCCAGCTCGGTCTGCGGGTACGGCAGGTAGCCGAAGTTCAGCGGCGCCGGGCCGGCGTAGACACCCTGGCCGACGGCGGTCGCGACGTCGAGGCGCCCGCCGCCCTGCTGGTAGACGTTGAGCCCGTCGCGCGGGACGGCGGTCGACACGAGCGCGGCCTTGACCTGCTCGGGCGTCCAGTCGGGGTGCTGCTGACGGACGATCGCGGCGGCGCCGGCGACGTGCGGCGTGGCCATCGAGGTGCCGGACGCGCTGGTGTAGAGCTGGTCGACGGGAGTTCCCATCGCCGTGCCCGCGGCCCGGGCGGCGACGATGTTCGTGCCGGGCGCGGTGATGTCGGGCTTGACGGCGTGGTCGCCGACCCGCGGCCCGCGGCCGGACGTCGCCGCCAGGTCATCGGTCTTCGTGACGTTGCCGACGGTGAGCGCGGCGTCGGCGGCGCCCGGGTTGGTCAGCGAGTAGTCGCCCGGGCCGTAGTTGCCGCCGGCGATGACGAACAACGCGCCGGTCTCCGCGGTCAGCTCGTTCACCGCCTGGCTGAGCGGGTCGGTGCCGTCGCTGGCGTACCCGCCGAGGCTCATGCTGACGACGTCGGCGCCGCCCCGCGCGGCCCACTCCATGCCGGCGATCACCCAGGAGTCCAGGCCGCTGCCGCCGTCGTCGAGGACCTTGCCGATCATCAGGTCGGCGCCGGGCGCGACGCCGCGGCGGGCGCCGCCGGAGCCCGCGCCGGTGCCGGCGACGGTGGCCGCGACGTGGGTGCCGTGGCCATGCCGGTCGATCGGGCCGGTCCCACCAGTGAAGTCCTGTTGAACGGTGATCTGACCGGCGACGTCCGGGTGGCTCGGGTCGATCCCGGTGTCCAGGACGGCGACGGTGGTGCCGGTGCCGTCGAGGCCGCTCGCCCACGCCTCGGGCGCACCGACCAGCGGCACGCTGACGTCCAGCGCCGCGGTGACGCTGCCGTCGAGCCAGACGCCCTCGACGGTTCGGTCGGCCTGGACGGCGGCCCAGAAGCTGCCGGCGTCGGCCTTGGCGACCTCGACAGCGGCGCCGTTGATGCTGAGCAGCGGGAGAGTGGCGTCGCTCGCCGGGAGGTTCTCGGCCCGGCTCGCGACGGCGGACGCGGACCGGGCGGCGGCGCCGTCGTAGGTGACGATGACCGGCAGCTCGGCGGCCGCGTCGTCGGCGTAACCCTCCGCGATGAGGCGGGTGACGTTGAACAGCTGGTCGTCGACGGTGCCGGCGCGGACCAGCGGCGCGACCCGGGCCGGGACGACGTACGTGTCGCCGTCCAGCTCGTACGCCTCGACCGCGCCCCCGTCCACCGGCTCGACCGCGACCGACGTCTTCCCGTCCACCGTGGTCACGTCGACGACGTCGCCGGTGACCAACGTGACCCGGGTGACGGACTCGCCGGCGGCGGCGGTCTCGGCCGGCGTGGTGACGGGGGCGGCCGGTGCCGACATCGCGGGGCTGGCCGCGCCGGCGGTGGCGGTCAGCGCGACGGCCAGCACGGTGGCGGACCAGCCGGCGAGTCGTCGTCGGCGGGATCGGGACACGGGCGCGGACGGGGGCATCGCGTTGTCCTCTCTCGGCGGGATGGGGCCGGTGCTGCGGTGGGATCAGCCGGTGAGCCGGTAGGCGCGTTCGATCGTCTGGGTGACGGAGTCGCCGGCGGCCGTCGACGCCTCGGTGCGCAGCCAGACGTGGCCGTGCGTGGCGTCGAGGCCGGGATGCGGGACGGTGACCCGGAAGTCGCCGCTGCCCGGGCGGCCGTCGGCCCGGACCTGCGCGGGCCGCCAGCTGACCCCGTCGTCGACGGAGAACCAGACCCGCAGCCGGTCGGCGACAGGGCCGCCGCCAGGCGCCGCGGCATGCACCTCGACGGTGTGCCGGCGGCCGGCGGGTGCGGTGTTGAGCAGGTCGAGCCCCAGGTCCCACCGCATCTGCAGCAGTGGCTGGAACGCGCACGGGTCGGTGAGCGCGGCGACCGGGCACGAGTACGCCTCGGGCAGCCGGCCCGGCGACGGCGGCGCAGAGGTGAACTCCCACTCCGTCGCGACCCGGGTGGCCAGCCCGTAGGGCGGGCCGGGCTGGACGTAGTCCATGGTCAGGCGGTAGTCGCCGGTGCCGGGCGGCAGCTGGAACCACTGGTTCACCGAGCCGCGGACCGGGATCTCCTCGGTGCCGTGGAACAGCAGCGTCACCGGCTGGTCGAACCAGGCGTGCTGGTAGTGGTCGGCCTGGCCGTCGAGGCGGTACTGGCCGGTGACGAACCGGTCGCCCTGACGGCAGAACGTGCAGCGCAGCGTCGTCGGGTAGGCGCCGGCGACGTCGAGGGCGCCGTAGTGCACCGGCGACTCGAACCAGCGCTCGGCCGGCAGCCGGTCGCCGGGCTCGAACTCGTTCCAGGTGCGTAACGTGGCGCCCTCCATCGCGACCTCACGCAGCCAGCGCAGGTGCGGGCCGGTGCTGGCGACGAGCTCGGTCTGCTCGGTGCCGCCGTAGACGCCGATCGCGATCTGGGCGCTGTCGGCCATGTTGGCGCTGAACGCGAACCAGGCCAGCGTGCCTTCGTGCCCGGCGGTGTCGGTGTGGTAGCGGGACGGGACGGTGGCCAGGTCGTCGCGGGTGAAGCGGTGCTCGCCGGTCGCCGGGAAGCCGCCGTCGTGGCCGACCCGCAGGTGGTAGACGCGCTCGGGTGAGCGGCGGCCGTCGACGTCGAGCCGCAGCCGCGGCCGGATCTCCAGCGCCCGGCGCAGCGCCTCGCCCTCGTCGTGGCTCAGGCCGAGCTGGAACAGCCGGTCGGCGCGGATCTGGATGCCCAGCGAACCGGGCACATCGGTGTAGAACAGCAGCCCGGCCACGCCGGTGGCGACGGCGGCGTCGGTGGCCCGCTGGATCGCGTTCAGCGCATACGCGTAGTCGAACGGCTCGTCGGCGGGGATGCGGATGCGGACCAGCGCGAGCTTGCCGCGGGCCGGCCGCAGCTCGGCTTCGGTGCCGTCGCCGGCGAAGACGAGCGGCAGCGTGCGGCTTCCGGCCAGCCCGGGCCCGGCCAGATGCGGCCAGTACTCCGGTCGCACCCGGATGCCCCCGGCCTGCACGTCGGCCAGGGCCGAGCCGTAGATCCACTTGGTGAACGACTCCGCCTCGCCGAGCCGCGGCTCGGGCGTCGGCGTCGTGTGGAGCCGCCATTCGCTGGACTGGTCGAACAGCGCCCCGAGGACGAACGTGCGCCCGTCCGGCGTCTTCCGGATCACGCCCACCTCGCCGAACAGCAGGTCCACGGGCTCGCCGACGTCGGGGTTGCGCAGGATCGCGTCGCGGGCGTCGAGGCTGACGGCGGTGTCGGCGCCGACCTCCACTTCGCCGGCGATCGCGATGGTCGACTCGGTGGCGCGCAGGTCCCACGTGGTGATCTGGGCGTAGACGTCGTACACACCGGCGGCGACCTCGAACGAGGCGCGGCCGTCGCCGTCGGTCCACGCGAAGTGGCTCCAGGTGCGGAACGGGTCGTTCTCGTCGAAGCCGGGGTCGGCCTTGACCACCCAGATCGGCAGGCCGGGGTCCGCCGGCTCGCCGCGCCGGTCGGTCGCCTGCACGTCGATGGTGTGCGTGACGTCGCCCTCGTACAGGCTCCACGGGGTACGGACGATGACGCCGTCGGCCGTCGCCGTCACGATGCCGCTGTAGACACCGGCTTCGAGGGCGGTCGGGTCGACGGTGAACCGCGCGGTCGCGGTGCCGTGCGCCGGGACGGTGAGGGTCGCGGTGTCGAGCGCGGCCGCCGCGGCCGGGACGGTACGGCCGTCCCAGCCGGTGCCGGTGACGCTGAGCTCGAGGGTCACCTCGGCGTCGGTCTCGTTGCGGTAGGTGAACGTCGTCGTGGCCGGCTCCGTGGCCGGGTTCGGGATGCGGCCGAAGTCCACGCTGACCGGGCCGTACACCCGCTGGCCGATCGCGCGGGTCACGTCCATGCGGCCGGCGCCCTGCTGGAACGGCGTGTACTCGCCGGGCGTGGCGGTGGAGGCCAGGGCGTCCCTGAGCTCGCGCTGACCCCAGTCCGGGTGGGCCTGCGCCAGCAGCGCGGCGGCGCCGGCGACGTGCGGCGTGGCCATCGAGGTGCCGTTGGCGCTGGTGTGCAGGTCGCTGACCGGCGTGCCCATGCTGGTCCCGGCCGCGCGGGCGGCGACGACCCCGACACCGGGGGCGGTGATGTTCGGCTTGATCGCGGCGTCGCCGCGGCGCGGACCTCGGTTGGAGAAGTCGGCGAGGGTGTCGCTGTCATCGACGGCGCCGACGGTGAGCGCGCTGCCGGCGGCGCCGGGCGTCCCCACGGCGAGGTTCCGGCCGTCGTTGCCGGCGGCGATGACGAACAGCGTGCCGGTCTGTTCCGAGAGCGCATCCACGGCGAGACTGCCGGGGTCGGTGCCGTCGGTCGCAGGCGCGCTGAGGCTGAGGTTGACGACGTCGGCGCCGTTGTGCGCGGCCCACTCCATGCCGTCGATCACCCAGGACAGCAGGCCCTCGCCGCCGTCGGTGAGCACCTTGCCGATCATCAGGTCGGCGCCGGGAGCGACTCCGGGGTGACCACCGGCCGCGTTCCCGGTGCCCGCCACCGTGGCGGCGACGTGAGTGCCATGGCCGTGGCCGTCGGTGACGACGGCCGGGTCCGCCGCCGTGTCGGTGAAGTTCCGCGTCGCCGTCACCTGGCCGGCAAGGTCTGGATGGCCGGCGTCGACCCCGGTGTCCAGGACCGCGACGGTGACGCCGTCGCCGTCGTACCCCGCCGCCCACGCGTCGGGCGCGCCGATGTGTGGAACGCTGACGTCGAGGCTGGCCGTGGTGGTGGCGTCCAGCCAGACCTGCGTGACGCTCGCGCTCAGCCGCGCGGTGGCGTCGGCCGGACCCTGCTCGGTGAGGGCGGCCCAGAGCGCGGCGCCGTCGTCCGGGTCCGCGGGGTCGAGCGCGACGGCGTCGATGCTCTCCAGGGTGCGGCGTGGTTCCTCGGGCAGGCCGGCGACGGCGGTTCGGGCGGCGCGGGCACCGGCGTAGCGGACGATGACCGGTGGCGGCCCGTCGCCGGCCGCCTGGCCGGCGAGCGCCGCGACGTCGAACAGCCGCTGGTCCACGCTGCCGGCGGCCACGGGTCCGAACGCGTCGGACGGCAGCACGTAGTAGCTCTCGCCGTCCGAGACGGTGGTGAACGTGACCGCGTGGCCGCTCTCCCGCGGCGCCGGCGTGACGGCGTAGGTGCGCTCGCCGGTCGGCTCCTCGGTGACCGTGACGACGTCGCCGGTGAGGAGCGTGATGGTGCCGTTGCTGGCGGCCGGTTCGGTCGCGGCCGGTTCGGCGGCGGGTGGGCTGATGGCGGGAGCACTGGTGGCCGGGGCGGTCGCCGCCGGCAGGAGGGCGGCGACCACCGCGGCGACGGCGGTTCCGGTCACGATTGGGCGGCTCGGGCGGCTCGGGCGGCGAGATCGCACGGCTCCTCCTGCAGGGCGAGACGTGGTCGGTACCAGATGTGCCGGATGTCCGGTCCGGACAAGATGGCACCGCCGCCGCCCGTGGCGGAAGGACTCTGCGTGGCCGGTAGGCGCCAATGGCGCAAAGATGCCGCTGGTCAGGCCCGGCTACTGGTGCCGGGCCCGGCCGCCGGCGGTCACACCCGGCTGCCGGTGACCTCCCGCTCGGCGAGCGCCGCGGCGCCCCGAACCTTGATGACCATGGGGAAACACCCCTTTCGAGGCGCGGGAAAGGGGTGTTTCTCCGTGATCGACGTCGTCGCGCGGGCCCGATCTTGTCGCGGAGCTCGGCCTCGATCCGGTCGCCGGGCGGGCGACAGCACACCCGCCCCGGCGCTACCCTCCCACCGTCAGCTCGCCGGCGGGATGTTGACGTTGCGGTGGAACAGGTTGTCCGGGTCGTACTGCCGCTTCACCTGCGTGAGCCGCTCCCACGTAGCGCCCGGATAAGCCTCCCGCGCCCGCGCGGGCCCGTCGTCGCCGAGGAAGTTGACGTAGGCGCCCGGTGCGCCGTTCTCGGCGATCGCGGCGGTGTCGAGCACCCACTGTTCCCGCTCGGCCCTGGTGTCGGGGCCGTCGAGGAACGAGGCGACGTTCACCATGAACGCCCGCCCGCGGTGGGCGTAGGCCGTCGCGTCGTCGGCGACCCGGGAGATGGCGCCGCCGAGCGGCCGGAACTGCGTCACCCGCATGGGCGCCGGCGCGGTGCGCAGGCGCTCGAGGATCTGTGTGATCCGGGGGAGGTCGAGCTCGTCGGCGAACAGGGTGCGGGATGCGGCGGTGGGGTGGAACTCCTCGCCGCCCTCGCCCTCCGGGAACATCTCGGGGTAGGTGATGGGCCGGACGAAGTCGGCGATCGGCTCGGCCAGGGCGCGGATGGGCGCCAGCACCTTCGCGCCCTCCTCGGCCGGGCCGGCGTAGCAGACCAGGCCGAGCACGACCAATGATCCGCGCACGTGCTCAGGCACGAACGGCATCGGCGGCGCCGGCATGACGTTGACGATGACCGACAGCTCCTCGGGCGCCGCGGCCGCCTCGCGGATGAATCCGTGCACCACCTCGGGCGTGGCCGGGAGCAGGAGCATGCCGCCCACGACCTCCGGCAGCTCGTGCAGCTGGTACTTGAACCGGGTGACCACGCCGAAGTTGCCGCCGCCGCCCCGGACGGCCCAGAAGAGGTCGGGATGACTGTCGGCGTCGACCTGCAGGATCTGGCCGTCGGCGGTGACGACCTCGGCGGCCAGCACGTTGTCGATCGTCATGCCGTACTTGCGGGAGAGGTAGCCGACGCCCCCGCCGGTGGTGATGCCGCCGATGCCGACGGTGCCGGTGTCGCCGAAACCGATCGCGAGCCCGCGCTCGGCGACGGCCTTGGTGACGTCGCCCGCCGTAAGGCCGGTCTGTGCCCACACGGTGCGTTCGTCGACGTCGACGGCGATGGCGCGCAGGTGGGCGAGGTCGAGGACGATGCCGCCGTCGACGACGCTGTGGCCGGCGATGCTGTGCCCGCCGCAGCGGACAGCGAGGTCGAGACCGGTCTCGCGGGCCAGCGCGATGACGCCGGCCACTTCGGCGGGATCGGACGGGCGGATGACGACGGCCGGCTTGGGGTCGAAGCCACCGTAGAAGAGGGTGCGAGCGCGGTCGTAGCCGTCGTCGCCCGGGGCGACGATCTGGCCGGTGAATCGGGTGCGGACAGCGGAGACGTCGATCGTGGTCATCGGGCAGGGTTCTCCTTCGAGGTCGCCACGCCGGACCGGATGGGTGTGCCGCCCGGCGTGGAGACCATTGAACCCCTGCGCACTGACAGAGTCCGCACGATTTTCCGCCAGGTTCTGTCAGCGTTCTGTCAGTGTGTCCGGATAATCAGCCGGCCGGGACGGCGAGGTCGTCGATGAGCCGGTCGAAGACCTGCACACGGTCGAACCGCATCGCGTACTCCCGTGCCCGCAACGCCGCCGCCCGCCGGTCCTCGGGCGTCAATTCCAGCACCGCGCGGTCGAGCGCCGCCGCGAGCCCGGCCGGGTCGGCGGTCGCGATCTCGATGGCGGTGTCGCCGACGGACTCCGGGATGCCGCCCGTCGTCGTCGTGATGACCGGGCCGCCGCCGGCCAGCATCGCCTCGACCAGCGCGATGCCGAACGTCTCGACGAACTCCGGCCGCGGCTTGCTGGGCAGCGCGAAGGCGGCGCTCCCGTTCATGAGCAGCGACTTCTCTTCGTCACCGACGTCGGTGAGGAAGACGATGCGGTCGTCGCCGGCGGCCAGCGCGCGCATCTGCGGCAGCTCCGGCCCGGTCCCGGCGACGACCAGCGCGACGTGGTCGCGTGCGGCCGACGCCTGGTAGGCCGCGATGAGGTCGTCGACCCCCTTCGCCAACGTGACCCGCGACAGGAACAGCACGTACCCGTCGCGGCGGAGGCCGCGGCGGGCCAGCACCTCGTCGACGGCGGCGGGGTCGAGGTCGACGTACGCGCCGGTGTCGATGGGCGGGTAGCTGACGCTGACCCGGGCCGCGCACTCCTCGGCGAACCGGGTCCCGCAGGCGGCGTCGACCTGCCGCGCCGACTCGATGATGAGGTCGCGCGTGTACTCCGACACCGCGACGCATCCGTCGTTGGCCAGGAACGTCGTGAGCAGGAAGGCCGCGGCGCCGGCCCGGCCCTCAGCGATGCTGGTGCGGACGATGTTCGTGATGTCGGAGCCGACCGCCTTGGCGATGGTCGTGACGTCGAACCCGGCGCCGCTGGCCCGGGCGCCGCGCAGCGCCTCGAGGACGGCGTTCGTGTGCGGCGTCAGGTACATCGAGATGCACATCGTCGGGACACCGTCGCTGAACAGCTCATACAACCGGCTGGTCAGGCCCAGCACGTACCGGCCGTCGGGGACGCGATAGTCGCCGACCGGCTCGGGACGTTCGACGGTGATGCCAGCGCTGTACGGGAGGATCGAGTCCAGCGGCTTGAGCGGGAGGCCCGCGGCCTGCAGCGCGGGGATCGGCCAAGTCACGATGCGGACGTCGTCGAACCCCCGGGTGAGGGCGACCTCGGCGAGGTTGCGAGCCTCGCCCGAATGGCCGCAGATCACTGGATCGGCGCGTACGACGATCACCAGTCGGCGGGTGGGTCGGCTCATGGCAACACCTCCGAGTCTTCTAACCGTCTGTACGGTCCGAGACCGACGGCGGACGCACCTTCGTCGCCCAGGCCGAGGGTTCCGGGCCCAGTTCGATCTGCAGGCGGCCCCCGCCGTGCAGCTCGTTCCCTGTGATGAATCCGCCGTCGAGCGGCTTGCCGTTGAAAGTTGCCGATTGGACGAACTGCGGTGCCGATGGGGTTCCCGTCTCGCTGCTGATCGGGGTCTCGCGGTGCCCGATCGTCTCGATGAGGAACTCGTTGCCGCCGATCTCCAGGCTCGCCGTGGCGAACGCCGGCGTGTTCACCAGGAACAGGTTCTGCCCGGCGACGGGGAACAGACCCAGCGACGCCCACACGTACCACGAGCTCAGCGCGCCGGAGTCGTCGTTGCCCGGCAGCCCGCCGGGGGTCGGCGCGAACTGGTACGTGAGCGCCGCGTGGACGATCTCGGCCGTCCGGTCCGGCCGGCCCGCGTAGTGGTAGGCCCACGGCGCCTCCATGTCCGGCTCGTTGTTCAGCCCCTCGAACCGGTGCAGCGCAGCGCCCGCGCTGTACTCGTCCGCGAACGGCGGCGTGCCGAGCTGCCGGACCGGCGGCTGCCCGTAGCCGAAGAACCCGTCGAGCATGTGCACGAACCGGTCGTCACCGCCGGCCAGTGCGATCCGCGCGGCCATGTCGTGCAGGAGGCGGAACGAGTAGTTCCACCGGCCGCCCTCGTAGTACGTCGACTTCTTCAGCAGCCCGGTCTCCCGGTCGAACGCGTTGACCCAGTACCGGGCCCGCTGTTCCAGCTCGTCGCCGAGCCGGCGGTCGCCGAGGCCGCGAGCGATGACCGCGGTGCAGTGGTAGCCGTAGGCGAGATCCAGCGTGTGCGTGATCGGGTGGGCGATGTCCTTCTCCAGGAAGTCCTCGCCGTACACCCGCCGCAGGTCGTCCTGCATGTGCACCAGGGCCCAGTCCCAGTCGATGCCATCCAGGCCGAGCAGGTATCCGTCGGCGAGCGCCGTATGCGCCAGCGCGCTGCCCTGACGGAAGAACCGGTCCGCGCCCTTGGCCATGCGGTAGCCGATCGGGAAGTTGCCCTCCTCCTCGCAGACCCGGATCAGCGACTCCAGCAGCGCCGAGCCCTTCCTCGGCTCGAGCGCGGTGATCAGCGGGATCTGCGTCTTGTAGATGTCCCACATCGTGCAGATGTCGAACACGAACGGCCCAGACGTCGGCCAGAACGGGCTCTCGTCGTCGGCGAAGCACGGCTTGATGAGCGAGTGGTACAGGCTGGTGGCGAACACCGTCCGCCGCGCGGGCGTCCCGCCGTCGACCTTCACCTGGTCGAAGGAGGACGACCACTTCTTGCGGGTGCGCGACCGGCACTTGTCGAACCGGGTTCGGCCCAGGCCGAGCTCCTCCGCCAGGTTCGCCCGCGCCTGCTCCGTCCCGCGCAGCGAGAAGCCCATCTTCAGCTCGACCGTCTGCCCGGCGACCGCCGGCCCCATGAGGATCAGGCCGAACGGCCGCAGCGTCGTCCGCCGGATGTAGTCGAAGTCCAGCCGCGTCCCGCCGTCGACCAGCCGACGGTCGTACCAGAGGAGCTGCCGCCAGTCCGGGGTGTCGGCCTCGATGAAGACCGACAGCGGCACGCCCTCCATGACGAGGGTGCCCTCGGCCTGGCCGCGCCCGAGGCTCTGCATGTGGGCGCGCAGCGGCACGGTGCGGCCGTGCTCGATGGCCAGCCCGCCGTACGAGAAGTCGACGACGACGCGGGCGCTGCGGCTCTCGGGAAACGTGTACCGATGGACGGCCGTCTTCGCCCCGACGGTCACCTCGCAGCGAACGCCGGTGTCAAGCGTCGCCGCGTAGTACCCCGGCTCCGCGACCTCGTCATGCAGCTGCCAGAGCGTGCCGAGCGCGTCGAGCGGTTCGATCATCGGGGTGACGCGGAAGTAGTTGTAGTACTTGCGGATCGCGCCGGTGCCGGACTGCTGGAAATGCGTGAACCCGGACGCCTGGTTCCGCTCGTACAGCTGCGTCGGCTGGCCCTCGGTGCTGATGCGGTAGACCCCGTAGCCGGTCGGGTACGCGCCGGAGTAGGCGCACGCCGACACCATGCCCAGCGGGTAGCTCGCGCCGGGGTGGGTGTTGCCGACCTGCGCCTTCGGCCACCACCACGTCGCGGCCAGCCCCTGAGCGGGCGGCAGGTCGGTGGCCATGGTGCCGATGAAGGGATCAACGCTGTCCAGTATGTTCTGCATTCTGCCTGTCCCGAGGTGACCGATCCGTAGCGACGATATGAACTCCCCGTGACCCGGCCGTCAAGAGCATTGGCGCAGGTGTAGCCGATCGGAGTGGCAGGCGGTCGGCGGTCGGCGTCGGGACTGGGTAGCCTGTCCGCGGGGCCTCTAGCTCAATTGGCAGAGCAGCGGACTTTTAATCCGCGGGTTCAGGGTTCGATCCCCTGGGGGCCCACCCCTCTGCCGGGCCATCACCCATCGGACCATCGACGACGCCAGTGGCCTGCGCCGCGCCGCCGACGACTACCGCCGGACCGGGTACGCCATCGGCGCGCGTCCTCGCCACCGCCCGGACGATCTCCGCCGAACTCGGCGCCCGGCACGCAGGGGAGGGGGAAACGCGGAGCGGAGGAACGCGGAGGGGAGGAACGCCCACGCTTGACACCCCAGGGCGCGTATCGGACGTTGGGGGACCGTTGGCTAGATCAATTGGCGAAAGGTATGCGCCATGGGACGTGCCGTCCGCACCCGTCGATCCGTCCGCTCCCGATTGGCCGTGGGAATCGCCGCCGTCGTCGGGCTGAGCTTCTGATGTCGCGCGTCCGACGCCTTCGCCGGAGCACGGCGGCAGCGGTGGCTGCCGCTCTGACCTGCGGGCTCGCGCTGGCAGCACCAAGCATGCCCGCCCAGGCCGAGCCCGACCCCACGCTGGTGCCGCCGAACGCCTGCCGAGGTGTCGCGGCGTCGCTCGTCGCCCGGATGACGCCGCGCGAACGCATCGGGCAACTGCTCATGGGTCAGCCCGCCCGGTCCGGTGCGCTGCCGGACGAGGCGGCCCGCGCGCAGATCCAGGACTACGGCATCGGCTCCTTCATCACGCAGAACAGCGTGCCCCGCACGCCCGACGGCGCCGCGGTCTTCCACAACCGGATGCAGGCCTGGGCGCAGGAGTCCCGGTCCGGCGTGCCCCTGTTCATCGGCATGGACCTGGAGAACGGCACGGTCCAGCAGATCCCGGTCGCGGCCGGGCACCCGTTTCCGATGGGGCTGGGCGCGACCCGGGACCCGGCGGCCACCTCGGCGGCCGCGCGGGTCGCCGGAACCGAGGCGGAGGCGATCGGGATCAACTGGAGCTTCGGCCCGGTCGCCGACCTCAACACCAACCCGGAGAACCCTGTCATCGGGGTGCGGAGCTTCGGCGCGGACGACACCGCCGTCGCCCCACATACCGCGGCCTACGCGGTGGCGCTGCAGGAGGCCGGTGTGCTCTCCGCCGCCAAACACTTCCCCGGCCACGGCGACACCAGCGTCGACTCGCACACCGGGCTGCCGACGGTCGAATACGAGGGCGCCACGCTCGATCGGCACCTGACGCCGTTCCGGTCGGCATTCGACGCCGGCAGCAAGGGCGCGATGACGGCGCACGTCGTCGTCGAGGCCGTCGACCCGGATCTCCCGGCGACGCTGTCGCCTAAGGTGCTCACCGGCCTGCTGCGCGGGGAGCTGGGCTTCGACGGCGTCGTCGTCACCGACTCCATGGCCATGGACGCCATCAGGGACACCTGGGGTCTCCACGAGGCCGCCGCAATGGCCATCGAGGCCGGAGCCGACATCGTCATGGTGCAGGGTGACGCCCGGCCGGTGTCCGATTTCCTCGTGGAGGCGCTCGACTCGCGTCAGCTCTCCGCCGCCCGGGTGCGGGAGTCGGCGACCCGGGTGGTGCGGACCAAGTGCGAGA
Organism: Jiangella aurantiaca; assembly: GCF_004349105.1. GTDB lineage: Bacteria > Actinomycetota > Actinomycetes > Jiangellales > Jiangellaceae > Jiangella > Jiangella aurantiaca. The sequence continues at coordinate 62,346 of NZ_SMLB01000019.1, read as the reverse complement.
TGGGTCTGTGGGGCAACCGCTACGCCGACCCGCAGCACGCGCTGACCGTCGTCGGCACTCCGGAGGCGCACCAGCAGGGCCTCGACCAGGCGGTCGACAGCATGACGCTGCTAGACGACGACGGCGTCGCACTGCCCGTCGAACGCGACGCGCGCATCCTGGTCGCCGGACGGGACGCCAACCGAGTGGCCGGCGAGCTGACGGCACTCGGCGCTACGGCGGTCACCCCGCTGACGACACCCCAGTCACCGTCTGCCGCCGTGCGGGCGCAGGCAGTGGCACTGGCCGCCGACCACGACGTCGCCGTGGTGACGACCTTCACCTCAGGGGCGCCCAACGCCGCCCAGGCGCAGCTGCTGAACGACGTCGCGGCCACCGGCACCCCGACCGTCGCGGTCTCCCTCGGACTGCCCTACGACCTGGCCGGCCTGGACACGGCGAACGCCAGGCTGGCGACCTACGCGCAGAACGTCAACCGGGTGGGATCGCCCGAGGTCTACACGGGCATCGCGACGGTGCTCCTCGGCGACCGCCCCGCGACCGGCCGGCTTCCGGTGCCTGTGGGTGGGTTCCCCATCGGTCACGGCTCGGGGTAGTGCTGGCGGCTCGAGACCTGCCGCCCGGCTGCCGACCCCGCTTCTCCTCGCCCGCCTGGCCGCCACTGATGCGATGGTCGCGTGGCATCCTTCGCGGCGTGAACTGGAGGCACCTGCTGTGATCTCAGTGCTCCTGAGGGGCGCCGGACGAGCCTTCAACCTGACCGGACACCAGCCCGTACGCAGCAGCGCCCGGCGCCGGGGTCGAGCAGCATGACGTGGTCGGTGTCTCCGGCGCCGTGGGCGACTCCACGCAGCAGGTCGAGGTTCATGGCGCACACAATCTCGGTGTGCCGCCGGGCGAGCCGGTGGAACGGGCAGTTGCCGAGCACGATGCCGCCGTCGGCCTCCGTGCGCGGTTCGAAGCCATTGTCCTCCAGCGCCTGCTCGAGCGAGCCGGCCACCTCGCCCATGGCCCGGCCGGTCTCGGCCGCGAGCCGGGCGAGCGCGGCGGACACCGGTTCGCCGCTGCGACCGGCCTGCTCGACCGCGGCCGCCAGCAGCTCGGCGGCCAGCTCGTAATGCCGTTCCGGAACGCTCACCGCGACCTCGCCCTCGGCACGCCGGTAGAGCTTGGCCGGTCGTCCAGCGCCAGGCCCGGTCTTCCCGCTGAGGCGCTGGTACTCCACCTCCACGAGGCCCGCGTCGGCGAGCCGGTCGAGGTGGAACGCGACGGTGCTGCGGGGGAGCCGCATGGCCGCGGCGGCTTGGTCGCGGCTCACCAGCTCGGGGCTGCGTGACACCAGCTCGAGCAGCGCGCGGCGGACCGGGTCGTCGAGGGCGGTCACCGCCGCGGCGATCCGCTCGGAGGTCGACCGCTCGTCCATGTCGGACATTCTAAAACACACAGGTCTTGACGGAAGAGTGTGGACGGATCTCTAATAGCAATATCTTCTTCTTTTAGAAAGGCGGCCCACCATGTCTCCTGCATCCGTGTCGCGCGATTCCGCCGTCGCTCGTGGCTTGGGTGACCCGTCCTGGCAGGCGTTCATGCTGCTGCGCACGGTGTTCGCCGTGGCGCCGATCGTCTTCGGGCTGGACAAGTTCGCCAACGTGCTGGTCGACTGGCCGATCTACCTCTCGCCTTGGATCGACGACATCGTTCCCGGAACCGCCCAGCAGGCGATGTATGCCGTCGGAGCGATCGAGATCGTCGCCGGTGTCGTCGTCGCGCTCGCCCCTCGGTGGGGCGGACTGCTGGTGGCGGCCTGGCTGGCCGGCATCATCGTCAACCTGCTCACCATTCCCGGGTACTACGACATCGCGTTGCGCGACTTCGGCCTGCTCATCGCAGCCGTGGCGCTCTTTCGCCTCGCGGTCAGCGCGGACCGAGCCGCCGGAGAGGCCCGGTGAGCGCACCGGACTCGGAATTGGCCGCGATGCCGGCGCCTCTCGCGGCCGTGCCGGCCAGGCTCCGAGTGGTTCATGGTCGAGGCGAGCCGGATCTGGGCGCGGCCGCACGCGCGGTCGCCGACCTGCTGGCCGCGTTCGGCAAGGACACGACCGACCCGCACCTGGCCGACACGCCCCGACGCGTCGCCGAGGCCTACGCCGAGCTGCTGACGCCGCGCGACTTCGAGCTGACGACCTTCCCCAACCACGAGGGGTACGACGAGCTCGTGCTGGCCCGAGACATCCCGGTCCACTCGCTGTGCGAGCACCACCTGCTTCCCTTCCACGGTGTCGCCCACGTCGGGTACCTGCCGGGCGAGCGGATCCTCGGGCTCTCGAAACTGGCCCGCGTGGTCGAGTTGTTCGCCCGCGACCTGCAAGTCCAGGAGCGGTTGACACAGCAGGTCGCCGGCTGGCTCCAGGACCACCTCGGCTCCAGGGGGGTCGGCGTCGTCATCCAAGCCGAGCACCAGTGCATGTCCCTGCGCGGCGTGGCGGCCACCGGCTCGCGGACGGTCACCTCCGCACTGATGGGCCGCCTGCGCAGCGACGAGCGATCACGGCGCGAGTTCATGTCGCTCGCCATCGGCACGTCCTGAGCTCGCGCTGTGTCGCGCAGCCTTACAAACCAGGTCGCAGGTTCGAACCCTGCTGCGCCAGGACGCTGCTGCGCTCACCAGGAAGCGGTTGGCTCGGGGCAACGAGCGGCATAGGGTTGTCGGGCATCGTCCTGTCAGGCCTTTTCCGCCGGTGCGTCAGGGGAGAACGGGTGGCAACGGTACTCATCGTGGAGGATGATCCGCTGATTGCGTCTTTCATCCAGAAGGCCCTCGTTCGGCATGGCCACGACGTCGAATGGGTCCAGACCGGGAAGGCGGCGCTGGATCGCATCGACAGGACGGGTGTGGATCTCCAGCTACTCGATCTCGGGCTGCCCGACATCGACGGTCTCGACGTGCTGCGACAACTCAAGGAGCGCGGCGATCAGACTCCGGTCATCATCATCACGTCCCGAAGTGACCCCGTGGACCGAACCATAGCCGAGGGCTTGGGCGTCAGGGCCTACCTGACCAAGCCATTCCCTCTCGCCGACCTGTTCGCCATGGTCGATGCCGCCCTCTGACTCCCGTCAATCCACTCGCAGCGCGGAAGCCGTCGAACTCACCTTGGTGTGCTCGCGTACGAGATTCCTCGAGATGAATATCTCGAACAGAGCGCCGGGTCCGGCGTGAGGATTCAGCCGGGCATATCCGCCGTGGGCCTCGGCTATCGCGGCTACGATCGACAGGCCCAGCCCGCTGCCGGTCCGACGACCGGAGGACCTGACGAAGCGCTCGAAGATGCGCTCCGCGTCCTCGGCCGCTACACCGGGACCATCGTCGTGAACCCACAGGCGAACAAAGCCTCCATCGACCTCGGACCCGATGCGGACCGTCGCCGTGGCCTCGGTGTGCTGGCAGGCGTTCTCCGCCAGTTGCATGATCGCCTGCGTGAGCCGTTGGCTGTCCGCCCAAAGCACTCCCGAGGCGCACGCTTCGAGCTCCCACGTCCTGGAGCAGAGCATCGACGCTTTGCGAAACATGTCGTGGGTCCACATCTCCAGGTCGACCGGTTCTGGCGTCAGGAAGTCGGGCCGCTCCGCCCTGGCCAGCGTGAGCAGATCCTCCACCATCCGGTTCATGCGGTCGATCTCGTTCGTGATGAGCAGCGTGGTCGAGGCTCGCTCCTGCGGGTCATCTTCCAGGTCGAGCAGCTCGACATGACCGCGAATGACGGTCAGCGGTGCCCGTAGCTCGTGGCTGACCTCGTCGAGGAAGTCACGTTGCGTGGCGAACGCCCGCTCCAGCCGGGCCAGCATGTCATTGAACGCGGTGGCGATCCGGGACGCCTCGTCGTCGCCGCGTCCTGGGATACGCCGCGTCAGGTCGGTCTCGGAGATCACCCGAGCCGTGTCGGCGAGCGTGTTCAGTGGTCGCAACACGCGCCCCGCCAGGAACCATCCGACAACCGAGGCCAGCACTATCGTCCCGAAGTGGATCAAGGCCTGGGCGCCGATGGCGGCGGTGAGTTCCTGCTGTTCACCGGCCGGGAAGTTGGCGATCACGAACAGTCCGTCGGTGCTACCTTCGCGCAGCGGTAGCGCGATGAACCGGGCCGTACCTCCGCTCGTGTCGATCTCGTCCTCGGTGTCCTCGTCGAGACTCAACCAGAATCGGATGGCATCGCCGAGCTCACTCGCCGGTACGGCGTTGGCCGCACTCTCGGTGATGTAGATGTCAGGGCCGATGAACGAGATCAGCGTCTCGCCCTCGTCGGGCACCTCGCGTGCGAAGTACGCGTCGTACACCGCGGTCAGATCGGCTTCGGTCGGCGCCCGATCCGGTGGAAGCAGACGTTCCGCCGCGGTCCGGAACTCATCCGTCTCACGGTGCATGTTGCCCTCGATCTCCTCATCGAGGCGTTCCAGCAGTGCGCCGCGCAGAAGCAGGATGGAGACGACTGACGACCCGGCAAGCAGCACGATGACCGCAGCGAGGATGCGGACCCGCATCCCGCCGAGCAAGTTTCTCGACCGGCTCAGCTCTGCCATGCTGCCCATCATGGCGTCGCGTTGGCCGGCCAGGTAGCCCTGCATGAGGACGTCTTTTCATGACGATCTTGAATGAGGCGCGTGGTGCGGCCGACTTCGATGAGTCAACACGGGGCGTAGTGCCGATCGTGGTCTCGCACTAGACTGCCGACCGGGGTGCAGTCGGGGGATCGCCCCCTCCGGGGGCATTCGCGTGGTAGTTGTCACGCTGGGGGGCTCGAGTGGCAAAGATTCTGATTACCGAGGACGACCCACTTGTCGGCTCGTTCATCGAAAAGGGTCTCAGAGCTGGTGGCTACTCCACCACGCTCGTCGGCACTGGCGAGCAGGCTCAGTCACTCGGCCTCAGTGGTGCGTTCGACCTGCTGATCCTCGACATCCACTTGCCCGACCGGGAAGGGTACCAAGTTCTGCAGGAGCTCCGGGCCAGAGGGAGCAGACTGCCGGTGCTTGTCGTCACTGGGCGAAGTGAGCGTGATGTGGTGGCGTGCCTCGACGCGGGTGCGGACGACTACATGACGAAACCGTTCCGATTCGATGAGTTGCTCGCCCGGGTTCGGGCCCGGCTCCGGCACGCCGGAAGCGAGCAGCCGCATGTCCTGGGCGCCGGCGGGCTGCGTCTCGACCTGCAGACGCATCGCGTGACGTCGCACGAGAAGACCGTCGAGCTGACCGCCCGCGAATTCTGTCTGCTCGAGACCTTCCTACGCCACGCCGACCAGGTGCTCACCCGCCAGCAATTGCTGTCTCAGGTCTGGGGCTATGCGTTCGATCCGGGAACCAACGTCGTCAATGTCTACATCAACACGCTTCGCAAGAAGCTCGGCACCGAGGTCATCGAGACGGTGAGGGGTGTCGGCTACCGGCTGCGCCGCTGACGCCATGGTGTCAGCCGCCGGCGGCCCGGATGAGAACGTCGATAAGGATCTCTTCACCGGACTCTTACAGCTCCCTTATGCGCCAGGTCTTGACTGACCGCATTGGTACAACCAATTCGAGGCAGCAGTCAGGCTCGGCTGCCTCCGCCCGGGGGGAGCATCTCGTGGCGACATCCGAAGGTCGTTTGCACGATGTGCGCCGGCGGCGCCGGCACCTGATCATCGCGGTCCTGGCTACCGCTCTGGTGCTCGCCGGGATGCTGCCCGTCTTGCCGGCGCTGGCCGCCGCCAGCGCCCCCACCGGCACGACGCTCCTGGTCGACGACACGAACGACCAGGTCGACGCCAACGTCGGCGACCGTGTGTGCAGGGCATCCGGAGGGGGCTGTACGCTGCGCGCGGCGGTCCAGGAGGCCAACGCGATCGCCGGTCCTGACACCATCCACATCCTTCCCGGCACGTACGCGATCGGGATCGCTCCGATCAACGAGAACGGCGCCAACGTCGGGGACTTCGAGATCCTCGATCCGGTGACGATCGAGAAGGCGCCCGACTACCTCGGCACCGTCGTCATCGACGGCGGCACGCCCCTTCCGAGTGCACCCGTCATCGCCCGTGGGCTCGACCGTCTGTTCGAGATCCACCCCGGTGCCGGCGACGTCACCATCAGGAACGTCACCCTCCAGAACGGGTTCACCCCGGAGGAGGGCGGCGCCATCCAGAACTGGTCGATGGGCAAGCTGACGCTCGACGGGGTGACGGTCAAGGACAGTTATGCGGAGAAGGCCGGCGGCGGTCTCAACTACGCGGACCTGCACGACTATCCATGGACGACCGAGCCGCCGAACCTCGAGCTGCTCCCGTACGGCCGCGTGGAGATCCTGCGCTCGACGTTCACGGGCAACGGTTCGGCCGGCGGGAGCGGCGCGGCGATCAACAACGTCTCCGGAGGCACGATCACGATCTCCCAGGAGAGCCTCGTCACGCTCAACCCCGGGGCGATCAAGCCGGATCCGCTCGACCCGGAGCGGTTCGTCCTCGTCGACCCGTCGGACTACCCGATCGCTGCGAGTGCCGTCGCGAACCAGGCGCGCTGGGAGAAGGCCGGCACGCTCAAGATCTCCGACTCGACCATTTCGCTGAACGCGACGGAGGGCAACGGCGCCGGGATCCTCAACGAGGGCGACAGCATCGTCGAGATCACGAATTCGACGCTCACCCAGAACCGCGCGGCGGCCGGTGGCGGCCTCTATACCGAGGGCGGCAAGGTCACCGTCTCGGGCAGCACGGTCTCCAAGAACCAGGCCGCCAACGGCGGCGGCCTCTACAGCGGCGGCCAGGTCTCGCAACACGGCCTGCGCGGCTCGTTCACGGTCAAGGACTCGCAGGTCTTCGAGAACATCGCCGAGAACGGCGGCGGCATTCTCAACGGCGGCGACGCCCAGCTCTCCGTGACCGACACGACGTTCAGGAAGAACCACTCGTCCGACCACGGCGCCGCGATCGCGAGCGAGGGGCGGTCGAACATGACGCTCACCCGCGTGACCGTGACCGAGAACGCGTCGAACGGCGAGGGCGGCGGCGTCTGGACCCACAGCGAGCGCCAGCACACGATCATCGACTCGACCTTCACGAAGAACAAGGCGGGCGTGCCCGTCGTCGAGGACGACGGCACTCTGGGCGACAACATCGCGGGCGGCGGCGCCCTGCACACGGACGGTGGCCCGCTCACCGTCCGGGACTCGACCTTCGACGGCAACGTGGCGACCGACGAGGGAGGCGCCCTCAGCCTCCACAACGCGGCCGACGTCGAGATCGTGGACAGCACCATCAGCAACAACCGCGCGCTCGACGGCGGCGGCCTGGAGAACAGCGCCACCGAGGTCACGTTCCAGCGAGTGACGGTCTCGGGAAACCGGGCACAGGGCGCGGGCGGCGGCATCTTCAACACCTCGAGCGGGGAGTTCCATCTCCTCGACTCGACGATCAGGGGAAACAGCGGACAGATGGGCGGCGGTCTCGCGAACGCCCCGGACCAGGCCATCATCGTCCGTGGCTCCCTGTTCCTGAACAACACCGCGCACATGGGTACAACCGGCGAGGACGGTGAGCTCCCGGAGGAGGCCGGCCAGGGCGGCGGCATCATGAGCTTCGCCGACGGCGACTCGCTCTACGAGAACACGACCATCTCCGGGAACAAGGCCGCGAGCGCCGGCGGCGGCGTCTTCCACGACGCCGACGGCGAGCTCAGGCTCACGCAGGTGACGATCTGGCGCAACTCGGCGCCGTCCGGCGGCGGCATCGGCGTCCGTGAATCAGACTTCGTACCGCCCGTCCCGCCGGCCGCGAACTCGGCGGTGATCCTCAAGAACTCCATCGTCGGCGGCAGCCTCAACGGCGGTAGCTGCGACTGGTACGTGAGGTCGGAGGGTGGGAACCTCGAGACCGGAGCGACGAACACCTGCTTCCTGGCCGTGACCCACGAGACCGCGGAGAGCCCGATCGAGCTCGGCGTCCGCGACCGGCGCGGTGACCCGCGGCTGCTGGCCATCGCCGACAACGGCGGGCCGACGCTGACGCACGCCCTTCAGCACGGAAGCCTGGCGATCGACTCGAGCGCCCCGCCGTGCTCGACCGTCGACCAGCGTGGGATCGAGCGACCGCAGAACGGACGCTGCGACGCGGGCGCCTTCGAGTTCGAAGGAGAGCCGCCACCCTCGGACGTCGAGCCACCGGAGACCGTCTTCGACTACCCCGAGGACGGGCCGTTCCAGGACGGGATCGAGACGATGGCGTTCCGGTTCCGGGGAACCGACAACGTGACCGCGCCGGAGGACCTCAACTTCGAGTGCCGCTTCCTGGAGATCGACCTGGCCGAGGAACCCGACCCGGTCGCGCCGTGGGACCCGGTCCCGCCCGAGCTTCGATGGAACGGCTGCTCCAGCCCGTGGTCGGTACCGCTTCCCGAGGAAGGCCAGTTCAGGTTCGAGGTCCGTGCCATCGACCGCGCGGACAACGTCGACCCGACACCCGTGAGCCAGCTCATCAGCGGCGTCGGGATGACCCCGCCTGACACGGTGATCGTCGAGGCGCCAGGACTGACGCCCGGCCGGACCGTTCCCCCCGCTCCGGCCACCACCCCCTCGACGAACAGCCGTTCGGCGCTCTTCAGCTTCATGGCCGTGAGCGACTTCACGCCGTCGCAGTTCGCCGAGTACGAGTGTCGCCTGGACAGCCGCGATCCGGAGATGTGGGTGGAGTGCTTCAACCCGACGATGTTCTCCGACCTGACGACCGGCCTCCACACCTTCGAGGTGCGGGCGCTCGCGGGCGAGGCCGCGGGGCCGGATCCGACGCCCGCGCGCTACACCTGGCGCGTCGGGCCGGATCCCGACGATCCGGGCGCGACGCCGATCAGCTGCGACGAGGCCAACATCACCCTGACCCCGAACGCGGACGGCTGGGCCGACCAGGTCACCCCGCTCGAGAACTACTGGTCGATGACGGAGCTCGAGGTCCGCTCGGGGGCGACCGACCCGGGGAACGGCCAGCCCGTGGTCCCCGAGAACGCGCGCGCCTTCTTCCGCTTCCCACTGCAGTCGGACGCGCCCGACTGTGAGCTGGTCTCCGCCACGCTGCGTCTCTACTCCGGCTCCAACACCGAGGGCCGGACGCTGGCGGCCGTGCCGCTCGCAGAGACGTGGAAGGAGAGCACGCTCACCTGGACCAACCAGCCCGACCCGGTCGCCGGCGCCGCGATCGCCCAGACCTCAGCTGGAGAGGGCTACCGCGAGTTCGACGTCAAGGCGCACGTCGAGGCCATCTTCGCGGGCACGCTCCCCAGCCAGGGCTGGGTGATCCGCGACGGGAACGAGAGCGATCTCGAAGGCGGCGACCAGTCGTTCCTCTCCCGGGAGACGCCGCAGGATCCGCCGGAGGTCACGCTGCCCGAGCTCGAGCTGCGCTTCGAGGCGGCCGACACGCCGCCTCCGCCGGATCGTGAGGAGCCGGGGGCTCCGGAGGTCGTGACCTGCGGGCAGATCATCACCGAGAGCACGAAGCTGGCGGCGGACGTCACCGGCTGCCTCGGGCAGGGCATCGCCATCGGGGCACCGAACATCGTCCTCGACCTGAACGGGCACACGGTGTCGAGTGGCCTCGTGCTCGAGCCGGGCGAAGAGGACAACCTGACGCCGGGCATCCGCAGCGGCTACCCGAACGTCGAGATCCGCAACGGCACCGTCACGAACTTCGGCTACGGCGTCCTGCTCGGCCCTGGCTCAGTCCACAGTGAAGTCCATGGGATGACGCTGGTCCGCAACGCCCTCACCGGCGTCCAGCTCTTCGACGCCGACAACGGGCGGCTGGGGAGTACGGTCCATGACAACGTCTTCGACTCCAACGGCGAGACCGGTCTCCAGCTCATGAGCGGTACCGAGGGCGCCCTGATCGAGAACAACCACTTCGTCTCCAACGGCATGTCGATCCACGTGTTCGACAGTCATCGGAACGTCATCCGCGGCAACACGATCAGCGGCATCATCCTGGACCCGGCCCTGGACTCCGACGCCGGCATCGTGCTGGAGAACGGCTCGCGGCAGAACGTCCTCGAGAACAACGACGTCAGCGACACCGGCGACGCCGGCATCAAGATCCACCAGGGCTCGCACGGGAACATCGTGCGCGGCGGCGTCCTCGTCCGGAACGGCGACGCCGGTGTGATCGTGCAGGACGCGGACCGGATCGAGATCGACGGCGTCCTCGCACATCAGCAGTCCGACGGCGGCGTCGTGCTGTCGAACTCGAGCAACAGCGTGGTCAAGAACAGCGAGCTCGGCTACAACCCGTCGGGCGTCGATGCCGCTCGCACGAACTACCTGGTGGTGGAGAACAACGACGTCTCGCACTCGCTCCAGGCGGGGATCGCGCTCGGTGACGGCGTCGGCATGGTGATCCGCGGCAACATCGCGAACAACAACGGCGGGCCCGGCATCTCCGTGGACGGCGCCGCGTTCGACGCCAGCGGCGTCGCCGTCGGCGGCGCGCTGATCGAGGGCAACACCGCGCACGAGAACGCCGCGAGCGGCATCTCGGTCGCGGTCGGCAAGCACACGATCCGCAACAACACCGCGAACCTGAACGCCAACTACGGCATCGAGGCCGGCGAGGACACCGCCTCCGGCGAGCCGCCCGACCCGAACCGGAACATCGACGGCGGCGGCAACAAGGCCGCCGGCAACCACTCGGACGGCGTCACGCCGGGCCTCCCCGACGCCGTGCAATGTGTCGGCGTCGTCTGCGAGACCGGTGACCTGGGCGAGATCACCCCGCCCGACCTCCAGGCGCCCCAGACGATCCTCACGTCGACGCCTCCCGCACTGACCGGGAACGAGACGGCGCGCTTCGAGTTCACCGCCGACGACGGCGCCGACGGCGACCCGCTGACCGCACTGACCTTCGAGTGCCGCCTCGACGCGCCGCCGGACCCGTCGGTGCCTCCGGAGGAGCCCGACCTCGAGCCGCCCGACCCGAACGAGCCGCCCGAGCTGCCCGAGCCGCCAGAAGGTGAGCGCTGGGGAGAGTGCTCGAGCCCGCAGACGTACCTGAGCCTCGAGCCGGCCATGGACCACCACTTCGAGGTGCGCGCGATCGACCAGGCCGGCAACTTCGATCCCACTCCCGCCGAGTTCACGTGGCGGATCGAGGCGGGCGTCGAGGAGGACGGCACCGAGGAGTGCGGCCCCGGCGAGACCCTCGGCGTGGACTGCACCGTCGCGGGTGCCACGCCGGACACCCGCATCACCGCCGCGCCCGGTGAGCTGATCACCGACGCCGCCGGAACGCGCTACGACACGACGAACAGAGCGGCGAGCTTCACGTTCACCGGCAACGACAACCGGACCGCGGGCTACAACCTGACGTACGAGTGCCGGACGTACTACGACCAGTTCAACGACCACCTCACACCCGCGGACATTCCCGCGACGGCCGAGTGGGGCTCGTGCGAGTCACCGAAGCAGTACTCGAACCTGGCCCACGGAGGCCACATCTTCCAGGTGCGGGCCGTCGACCTCGTCGGCAACAAGGACCTGAGCCCGGCCTCGCACACGTGGTGGATCCACCCGCCGCCCCCGGACACGACGCCACCTGACACGCAGTTCCGGTCCGGGCCGGATCCGACGACCGTGCAGACGAGCGCGACGTTCACCTTCACGGGCAGCGACAACCAGACGCCGGCCGAGGAGCTGGAGTTCCAGTGCCGGCTCGACGGCGCCATGGACGCCGGCCAGCCTGCCTGGACGACGTGCACCTCGCCGCACACCGTCAACGGGCTCACCCCGGCCGAGCACGTGCTGCAGGTCCGAGCCGTCGACCTGGCCGGGAACGTCGACGACGTGAACGGGAACGTGGACGACCCGAGCGCGCCCGACGTCAACGACCCGGGTGACGGGGTTCCGGCGGCCTACGTCTGGAGCGTGGGCGACGCCCCGGTGCCGAAGACTGTCTTCTGCGGCCAGAAGATCACGCACAGCATCAAGGTCAACAACAACCTCGGCGACTGCCTGGGCCACGGCCTCATCGTCGGCGCCGACGGCATCACCATCGACCTGAACGGCAGGACGATCGACGGCAAGTCTCTCGGCGCGGCGATCCTCAACAACGGCTATGACTCGGTGACGATCAAGAACGGCCGGCTGACCGACTTCGACTACGGCGTCATGCTCAACAACGGCGCCAGGCTGAACATCGTCGAGGGCGTCACGGCGGACGTGAACCAGGAGGCGGCCATCGGCCTCGGCCACGGGACGTTCCCTGAGGATCCGACCCTGGCGCCGAGCGAGCCGGTGCCCGGCTTCCAGTCGGGTGTCGACGGCAACATCCTCCGGTCGAACACACTGGTGTCCAACACGCGCGGCGTCTGGCTGCTGAACGGGGCGAAGGACAACGTCGTTCGCGGCAACCTCATCGGCTCGACGAGCGGCGAGGCGGTCTGGATCGAGCGCGCCGGGTCCAACCTGATCGAGGGCAACGACATCCAGGTCGCCAGCAAGGCCGGCATCCTCCTCGAGGGCGCGACCGACAACACGATCAAGGAGAACTCGATCGTCGAGGCCGGCACCGGCGTCATCGTGCGCGCCACCACGAGCGGCGCGACCGGCATCGAGTCGACCGGCAATCTCGTCCAGGGCAACCTCGTCACCGAGAGCAGCGGCCCCGCACTCGAGATCGACACGTCGAGCTCGAACCAGTTGATCGACAACGTCGGCCAGCTGACCGACTCGTACGCGATCGAGCTGTACCGCGCCAACGACAACCTCGTCCGCGGCAACGACGTCAGCGGCAACAAGGGCGGCATCTCGCTCAAGGAGTCGACCGGCAACCTGATCAAGGACAACGACGCCAGCGACTCGGACTCGACGGGCATCACGCTCGAGTCGCACTCGTACTCGAACACGCTGCTCAACAACGTCTCCAGCGGCAACAACGCCGGCGGGATCTACATCGGCGACGAGGCGCCGTCCGGCCAGGGCACCCTCGTCCAGGGCAACACGGCCAACTCCAACAAGGGCACGGGGATCCAGGCGACGAAGCCGAGCCACATCTTCAAGGACAACGTCGCCATGGACAACGACAGCTGGGGCATCTGGGTCGGCGACCCGTCCAACGGCAAGGCGAACATCGACGGCGGCGGCAACGTCGCGCAGAGCAACGACGGTCCGCTCGGCGTCGACCTCAAGCCGCAGCAGTGCTACAACATCACCTGCCTCGGCGGGCCCGGCGGCGGCGACCAGATCGCTCCGAACACCAGCATCCTGGAGACGCCGCTCGACCCGAGCACGGAGAGCGTCGCCGTCTTCCGCTTCACAGGGGCCGACAACGCGAGCCCGGTCACGTTCGAGTGCCGGTTCGAGAGCACGCTCGAGTCCGCCTGGCAGCCGTGCTCCAGTCCCAAGACGTACGACAACCTCGTCAACGACACGTACACGTTCGAGGTTCGAGCGGTCGACTTCTCCGGCAACGTCGATCCGACCCCGGCGAGCTACACATGGGCGGTCCAGCTCGGAACCTTCACGGTCTCGATCGACTCGACGCCGGACAAGGTCACCGTCGACACGACCGCGACGTTCGAGTTCTCCGCCAACCGGCAGAGCGGCGTCACGTTCCAGTGCCTGCGCGTGCCCGCGGGCACGGACCTCAGCGACCTCTGGGACACGGCGCCCCGGTGCTCGTCACCGACGACGTACACCGACCTCGAGCCCGGCCAGTACGAGTTCTGGGTCCGCGCCACCGACGCGGCGAGCACCTACAACACGAAGATGTACGCCTGGACGGTCGGGCCGTCGCCGGTCGCCTCACGCCTCACGTGCGGCGAGATCCTGACCCAGAGCACCCGGCTGCTCAACGACCTCGTCGACTGCGGCGGCCACGGCCTCATCGTCGGCGCGCCCGGCATCACCATCGACCTCGACGGCCACGTCGTCGACGGCCTGGGGCTCGATGCCGGCATCCTCAACAACGGCCACGACGACGTCACGATCACGAACGGTCTCGTCACCCAGTTCCTCAACGGCGTGCAGCTCAACCCCGGGACCGCTCGCAACGTGGTGCACGCTCTTCGGGTCGAGGGGAACGAGGAGGCCGGGATAGCGCTCTCCGACGCCGACCAGGGCGCCGACGGAAACACGATCCGCGACAACTCGATCGTCGCGAACGAGATCGGCATCGCGCTCTACACGGGCACGCGGCACGCCGTGATCCGTGGCAACACGCTCGCCGCCAACCGGGGCGAGGGCGCGATCCTCCTCGAGTTCGCGAGCGAGAACCTGATCGAGGGCAACCAGATCGGTCAGAGCGCCGCAAGCGGTGTGTCCATGCTCGGCGGCGGCAGCAACACCGTCACCGAGAACGTCCTCAAGGACAATGGCGGCATCGGGATCATGGCCGGCGACGATCTGCTGGCCTCCGACGACAACCGCGTCCAGCGGAACACGATCCGGGGCGGCCAGGGCGGCGTCATGGTCGCGGGCGACGGCAACACGGTCCTCAACAACGACGTGATCGGCACGACGGGTCCGGGCGTCATGGTGGAGCTCGCCACCAACACACTCGTCAAGGGGAACGACCTCAGCGGGAGCGCGGGCGGCATCGTCGTCGGCGAGGCCACGGGAACCATCGTCGAGGCCAACAACGCCAGCGGCACCCTCGGCTCCGGCATCGAGATCGGCGAGCTGTCCCTCGACTCCGTCGTCCGGGACAACACCACGAGCGGGAACGGCGGCGACGGGATCGAGATCACGGAGTCGTCCGTCATCGACCGCGGGACGCTGGTCGAGAGCAACACCGCGGACGCGAACGGCGGCGACGGCATCCTCGTCGAGGGCGCCGGGCACACGATCAGGACCAACGTCGCGCAGCTCAACGGCGGCTGGGGCATCTACTCCGTCGGCGCGGCCGACGGCGGTGGCAACCTCGCCGCCGGCAACGCGGAGCCCGACCAGTGCTTCGGCGTCGTCTGCGAGCTCGGCGTCGTGCCAGGCGCGCCGGACACCTGGATCGTCTCGGGTCCCGCGGACTGGGACACCAGCACGCCCGGAATCCAGAGCGCGAGCCGCAACGCGAGCTTCACCTACATGGGCGCCGACGAGTCCAGCCCGATCACCGAGCTCGTGTTCGAGTGCCGCATGGACTCGACCAATGCGCTCGCCTGGGAGGACTGCGAGTATCCGGCCGAGTACCTCAACCTGAGCCCCGGCGAGCACACCCTCGACATCCGCGCCGTCGACATGATGGGCCAGGGCCTGGCGGACCCGACTCCTGCGAGCTTCACCTGGACGTACGTGCCGCTGCCGACCGGCGTCGCGCCCGAGGTGGCGGTGGACGTCGGGCCGGAGGACACCGAGCCGGCGGTGGCCGGCGTTCAGACGTGGCTGCTCGACGCGGTCTTCACCTTCCACGCGAACGAGCCGGACGTCACGTTCCAGTGCAAGGTCGACACCAACGCGTACGAGCCATGCGGCTTCGAGAGCGCCACTCTCATGAGCCAGGGCGCCTTCGAGTGGGCGCTCGCCGAGAACGAGGTCGGCCCGCACACCTTCTCCGTGCGCGCGATCGACTTCGAGGGGAACGTCGGAGCACCGACCACCTTCACCTGGGAGCTCCTGGGCGTCAACGTCGTCTTCACCGACGGACCCGGCTTCACGCCGGCGACCGGCGGCCCGGAGGGCACGCCGGCGACGGGCGGTCCGACGGCGAGCACCTCGGCGGAGATCACCTTCGAGGCCAACGTCGCCGATGCCCAGTTCTGGTGCCGCTTCGACAGCGTCGATCCGGGCGACTACTTCCCGTGCGATTCGCCGTTCCGGGCCGGCCCAGCGTTCGCCGCTGACACGACCTTCCCGGAGCCGCTCCTTCCGGGCGACCACATCCTCGAGGTCTACGCCGAGTCCGAGACGATGGCATCCGCGGCCGAGCTCGAGCCCGCGGTCTACGAGTGGGAGGTCGTCGACGCTGTCGACACCTTGCCGCCGCAGACGAGCATCGAGCGCGCTCCCGGTGCCGCCGATCTCAGTTCGACGATCTTCGAGTTCAGTGGCACGGACGACCTGACGCCGGAGTTCCTGCTCACGTTCGAGTGCCAGGTCACGAACGGCACGGCTGCGCCGAACGACAACGAGTGGGTGCAGTGCACCAGCCCGTTCAACCTGCTCGACGTCTACTCGTACACCGATCCCGAGCTGCTGCTCACGGAGCACACGTTCTACGTGCGTGCGGTGGACATGTTCGAGCCCGAGTTCCCCGATCCGACGCAGCCCGAATTCGAGGGCAACCCCGATCCGACGCCGGCCTCCTACACCTGGACTCCGGTCGCCGACACCCGGAAACCCGTGGTCACCGTCACCGGTGGCCCGGCCGACGGCGCGACCGTGGGCCAGGAGCCCGAGCTGTACACGTTCGCCGGCAACGACAACGCGACGCCCCAGCTCCGACTCGAGTTCGAGTGCGCGGCCTACCTCACCACGGCCGGCATCGGCTCCGCCGAATGGCAGTCGTGCGAATCGCCGGCCGGCGGCGGCTACGACATCAGCGGTCTGGAGCCCGGCGCCTACACCGTCGCCGTGCGGGCGACCGACCTCGCCGGGAACGTCGGGCCGGCCGCCACGCGCACGGTGACGGTCTCGGCAGCCCCGGTCGTGACCTTCCTCAGCGGGCCGGACGGCCGCCTCGACCCCACCTCGGGCCAGCCCGACGGAGCGAGCGGCACCGAGAACGCCGTCTTCACCTTCGAGTCCGACCAGTCCGGGTCCACGTTCGAGTGCTCGGTCGACGGCTCCGACTTCCTGCCGTGCGGCGGGACGACCGTGCCGGCGAGCGGCGCGGCCTGGGTCGTCGACAACGGCGAGCACGCGTTCGTGGTCCGGGCGACCAACCCGCAGGGGATCGTGGGCGAGGAAGCGGTCTACGAGTGGCTCGTCCAGCTCGGTCCGGACGCCACCGAGCCGAACTCGCAGTTCGCCACCGGGCCGCAGAACGGCACGCTGAACACGGTCGCCACATTCACCTTCACCGGAACGGACAACCGCACGCCCACGCGTGACCTGAACTTCGAGTGCGCGCTCGACTCGACGACGTCGTGGAACTCGTGCACCTCTCCCGAGCAGTTCTCCGACCTCACCCGCGGCGCGCACACGCTGCGCCTACGCGCCATCGACGCCGCCGGTAACATCGAGTCGACGCCGGCCGTGTACACCTGGACGGTCGCGCCTCCGCCGGTCGTCACGATCCTCTCCGGCCCGGGCGTCGAGCAGGAGGAGTCGACGGACCGGACGGCGACGTTCACCTTCTCGTCCGACGTCTCGCCGGTGACGTTCCACTGCTGGCTCGACGGCGCGTTCGACCCGCACGCGCCGGGTGACCCGTCGCAGCCTGCCCCGTGCGACCCCGCCGGCCAGACCTACGCAGACCTCGGCATCGGCGAGCACCTCTTCGCGGTGCGCGCGGTCGACCAGTTCGGGAACATCGGCCAGTGGGAGGACTCGGAGTTCCGGGTCACCCCGTCCGAGGCTCGGATGCTGTCGGCCCCGGCAAGCGGAACGAGCACGACGGCGACATTCGAGTTCACCAGCGAGCCGTCCGATCCGGACGCGGTCTTCTACTGCTCGCTCGACGACCGCCCGTTCTCCCTGTGCACCGGCACGCCTGTGGAGGGCTCGCCGGGCACGTACAGCAAGACGTACACGAACCTCTGGGCCGGCGAGCACACGTTCCAGGTGCAGACGCTCTACACCGGCACCGACTGGCGGGGCCTGCCGTTCGAGCACCACCCTGTCCCGGCCGTGCACACATGGACGGTTCAGGACCTCACGGCGCCCGACACCACGATCGACTTCGGGCCGCCCGCGACCACGATGAGCACCAGTGCGTACCTCCAGGTCAGCTCGGACGACCCGTCGGCGACGATCGAGTGCACGCTGACCGGGCCGGCCGGCACCCAGCAGGCCGACTGCGAACCGGGAGTCGTGACCGAGCTCACCGACCTGGCTCCGGGCGCGTACACCTTCACGGCGGTGGCCACCGACCTGTCCGGCAACGCCGACACGAGCCCGGCCACGCACGAGTGGACGATCGGAACGCCCGACGGCCCGCCGAACACGCCCGCCGGGGAGAACGTCGAGGTCACCCTCGGCGACGTCACGGTGACGTATTTCTCGGTCGGCACAGCCGGCACGACCACCGCCGAACGACTCGGCGGCGGCCCGTCCCTGCCCGAGGGCTACGGCGGCGCGCGGTACTACGACATCTCGACGACCGCGGAATACTCCGAGCCCGTCACCATCTGCATCGACTACGACCCCGCGGACTTCGGCGGGACGAAGTCCCTCCGCCTGCTCCACTTCGACGGCAGCGAGTGGATGGACATCACCACGCTGCACAACCCGTTCTCCACGCCGGCCCGCCTGTGCAGCTCCGAAGCGGGGGGATTCTCGGTCTTCGCGATCGCCACCGCCTCGTCGGGCATGGCGCCCGAGACGTTCATCCTGTCCGGCCCTGACGGTCCGCCCGGCCCCGAGGGCCGCCCGTCCACGACGAGCGGCTCCGCGACGTTCGAGTTCTGGACCGACCAGGAGAACGCGATCACCCAGTGCTCGCTCGACGGCGACCCTTACTTCTTCTGCGAGTCTCCCCTCACCGTCGGCCCGCTCGAGGAGGGCGGCCACGAGCTCCTCGTCCAGGCGGTCAACGAGTTCGGCTGGGTGGACCTGACGCCAGCGATCTACGAGTTCGAGGTCATCGGGCCCGACGTGACGCCCCCGACGACCGTCATCACGAACGGCCCCCGCGAGGGCTCGTCGACGCCGAACTTCATCAGCTTCTTCGAGTTCGGCGGCACCGACGACATGACGCCCGCGCTCGACCTCGAATTCGAGTGCACGCTCGACGGCGAGGCCATCGGGGGTTGCGAGACGCCCCAGGAGATCGAGGTCTTCACGCCTGGTGAGCACACCCTCGTCGTCCAGGCGATCGACGCCGCCGGCAACGTCGACCCGGTGGGCGCTACGCGAACCTGGACGGTCGTCGACATGTCCGGCCCGGACACGGCGATCCTCACCGGGCCGGAAGAGGAGACGACCGAGACCAGCGCGACGTTCACGTTCGAGGGCTTCGAGCTGATCGACGGTCCGAACGGGCCGATCCCTGTCACGGAGTTCGAGTGTGCGCTCGACCAGGGGGAGTTCGCTCCCTGCACGTCACCGCACGAGATCGCCGGCCCGCTGGGCGGCGGGGTGCATGTCTTGCACGTCCGCGCCGTCGATCCCGACGGCAACCGCGACATCTCGCCCGCCTTCTACGAGTGGCTGATCCTCGGGTCCGACGACACGACGCCGCCCGACACGTTCATCACCACCTACCCGGATCCGGCCAACTCCGGCCCCGACGTCACCTTCGGCTTCGCCAGCAACGAGCCGGTCGAGACGTTCGAGTGCTCGTGGGGGAGCGGTGCGCCGCCGGCCGAGCCGACGACGTGGGAGCAGTGCGAGGCGGTGTGGCTCCTCGAGGCCCTCGGCTCCGGCCAGCACTGGCTTTGGGTGCGCGCGCTCGACAGCGCTCCGACCCCGAACGTGGATCCGACGCCGGCGGGCCGGGACCGCGGCTTCGGGCCGAACGACACGGCGCCGTTCGTGTGGACGACGACGGGCGAGCCGGACACCATCGTCGACTCCGGGCCCGCCGATCCGACCGGCTCGTCCACCGCGATCTTCGAGTTCCACTCCGACCAGCCCGGCGCCACCTTCCAGTGCTCCGTCAACGGGTCGTCGTGGGTCGGCTGCTCCTCCGGGTTCCAGGCCGGCCCGTTCCTGCCCGGCCCGGGTGGAGCGCCGATGGAGCACGAGTTCCAGGTGCGCGCGGTGAACCAGTACCGCAACGCCAACGGCGAGCAGGTCATGGACCTGTCGCCCGCGACCCACACCTGGACGGTGCAGGACGTCACGCCGCCCGAGACCCAGTTCCTGGGCGCCCAGGAGATCGGACCCGAGCAGTTCCTCGAGCCCGGCCTGCGGTTCACCTTCCGCGGCGACGACGACCAGGGCTCCTCCTACGAGCTCACGTTCGAGTGCGCGATCACGAACACGACCGCGGGTGATCCTGTGGTGTGGGAGTCGTGTGGCGAGCCGGCGGCGAACGACTCGTTCTTCCACGACATCGTGTACGCCGACCTGACGGGTGGCGCGTACACCTTCCAGGTCCGCGCCCTCGACCTCGCCGCGAACGCCGACGAGACGCCGGCTCCGCTGGCTCCGTACGAGTTCACGGTCGAGGGCGAGCCGGAGACGACGATCGGCACCGTCACTCCGGACATGGGCGTCGACCTCGAGACGACGAGCACCTCGGTCACCTTCACGTTCTCCGGAACCGGTGCCTCGTTCAGGTGCGCCCTCGACTCGACGGTCTTCGAGCCGTGCACGTCGCCGAAGGAGTACACAGACGTGCCGTACGGCGAGCACGAGTTCCGGGTCTTCGCCGTCGGCGAGTTCGGCACTCCCGACCTGTCACCCGCGGTCTTCGAGTGGGTGAGCGGCACCGACGTCGCGCCTGATGTGACGATCACGAGCGGCCCGCCGGCGACCGGCAGCACCGCGACCTCGGGCACGATCGAGTTCAGCTCGGCCGACCCGCAGGCGTCCTTCCTCTGCGTCCTCGATGGTGGACCCGAGCGCCCGTGCTCGTCGCCGTTCGAATACGCCGACCTCCTGGCCGGCGAGCAGAACCCGCACACCTTCGAGGTGACCGCGACGAGGACGGACCTCCTGCCGAGCGTCACCCTCAACACGGCCACCCACGAATGGGTGATCAACGACGAGGCCGCTCCCGAGACGGTCCTGCTCGCCACGCCCTCGAGCCCGAGCGGCAACGAGGTCGAGTTCCGGTTCACCGGCTCCGACAACGGCACGGTCCCCGCGAACCTGGAGTTCGAGTGCCGGCTGGACGGGGTCGACCCGTGGGCCGGCTGCTCCTCGCCGCACACGATTGCCGATCTCACCGGCGGAGAGCACACGTTCGAGGTGCGCGCCGTCGACGAGACGCTCCAAGCCGATCCCGAGCCGGCGAGCTACAGCTGGGACGTCATCGCGCCGCCGCTGACCACCATCACGAACGAGGCGCCGGCCGGCGTCGACGTGCCCGACGGTGACATCAGCATCAGCGCGACCGGCGAGCTGTCCTTCGCTGACCAGCCGGGCTCGACGTACGAGTGCCGCCTCGACGCGGTCGATACGGACGTCGATCTGTTCACCCCGTGCGAGTCGCCGTACTCGTACGACCTGTCGAACGGCGAGCACGTGTTCGAGGTCAGGGCGACGACGCTGCCGCTGAACGGGCAGCGCATGACCGAGAGCCCGGCCGCGAGGTACACGTGGACGGTCGACGCCGCCGACACGACGGCGCCGGACACGACCATCCAGCTCGGTCCGGCGAACCCGGCCACGAGCACCTCGGCCACGTTCCTCTTCAGCGGTACGGACAACCTGACCGCGGCCGGCAACCTGACGTTCGAGTGCTCGCTGGACGGGTCCGACTTCGCCGGCTGCCAGAGCGGCGACGCCTACACCGGCCTCACGGGCGGCCCGCACACCTTCGCGGTGCGCGCGTCCGACACGGCCGTGCCCCCGAACGTCGACGACTCGCCGGCCACCTTCGAGTGGACGATCGAGGCTCCAGGCGCCGACAACACGCCGGTGGGCACGGAGGTCGAGGTGACCGCTGACGGCGCGCGGATCACCTTCGCCGAGGTCACGGGCGCCGGCTTCACCGCGGTCTCCGCCCTCACCGCGGGGTCGGCGCCCGGCCTGCCGGCCGGCTACGACGCGGCCGGCGCGCGGTACTACGACGTCTCCACGACGGCCACCTTCGTCGGCGCCGTCACGGTGTGCCTGCCGTACGACACGCTCGTGGACGCGCACGTCCTCCACTTCGACGGCGTGTGGGTCGACGTCACCCTCGAAGAGCAGGGCGACCTGGTGTGTGGCGTCGTGAGCAGCCTGTCGCCGTTCGCCGTCGCCGAGGCCTCGGCGGAGGTCGCTCCCGACACCACGATCGTCCAGGCCCCAGCGGATCCGACCGTCCAGTCGACGGGCGATGGCGCCGACGTGCGGTTCCAGTTCTCCTCGACCATCGACACGATCGAGCGCCCGGCCCAGTTCGAGTGCCGGCTGGACGCCGAGCCGTGGAGCTCCTGTGACACGCCGTTCCAGTTCAACGCGCTGTTCGGCGAGCACACGCTCCGCGTCCGGGCATGGACCGACACGGGCGTCCGCGATGCGACGCCTGCCGTGTACACGTGGACGGTCCTCGCTCGGCCGGTCGCGACGATCCAGTCCGGGCCCGCGGACCAGAATCCGTCGACTCCGGACGTCGAGAACGAGAGCCGCTCGGCGGAGTTCGTCTTCAGCTCCGACCAGTCGTCCAGCACCTTCGAGTGCCGCCTGACCGGTGAGGCGACCGGTACGACGTGGGAGACCTGCTCGTCACCGAAGAGCTACGAGAACCTCGGGCTCGGGGAGTACACCTTCGAGGTGCAGGCGATCAAGGACGGCAACGCGAGCTTCGTGCCCGCCCAGTACGAGTGGGAGGTCGCCGACCTCAGCGCTCCGACCGTCACGATCGACAGTGGCCCGGAGGGCACGGTCGACTCGACCAGCGCGAACTTCACGTTCTCGGCCAGTGAGCCATCCACGTTCGAGTGCTCGCTCGACGGCGCGCCCTTCGGCATGTGCCAGTCCGGTGTCACATACACGGGCCTGGGCCTCGGCGAGCACACGTTCGACGTCCGCGCCGACGATCTCTCCGAGGGAGAGAACCCGAGTGAGCCGGTGCGCCGGAGCTGGACAGTGGCCGACCTCACGGCGCCGAACATCACGATCGGCGAGCAGCCGGCGGCGACGACGTCCGATACGACCGCCCAGTTCAGCTTCACCACCAGCGACAACTGGGGCGGCGCGGTCACGACCGAGTGCCGCCTCGACGGAGCGGCGTTCGCAGCCTGCGCCTCGCCGACGTCGTACTCCGGTCTGTCGGCGGCCCAGCACACGTTCGACGTGCGGGCGACCGACTCCGCGGGCAACGCCCGGACGGAGAGCTACAGCTGGACGGTGCAGGACGTCGTGGACCCGGAGGCTCAGATCACGAGCGTCACGACGGGTTCGCTGGTCATCGAGTTCACGGGGACGGACGACCACACGGCTCCAGCCGACCTGCGGTTCGAGTGCCGGGTCGACAGCGAGGCGTACAGCGTCTGCACCAGCCCGAGGACCTACTCCGACGTCGACCTGGCGGCGATGACACCTGGCGACCACACCTTCCAGGTGCGTGCCATGGACGAGGCGGGCAACGTCGGCCAGCCCGACAGCCGCACGTTCACGGTACCCGACACGAAGGCCCCGGACACGTCGATCACGGGCCGGCCGGCGGCCACGACGACCAACACCACGGCGACGTTCACCTTCACCGGTAGCGACGACGGCACGGCGCCGGCGAGCCTCACGTTCGAGTGCTCGCTCGACGACGCCGCGTTCGCCGCGTGCACCTCGGGGAAGGAATACACGGGCCTGGCGGTCGGCGGGCACACCTTCCAGGTGCGCGCGAAGGACGCCGCCGGCAACACCGACCAGTCGCCCGCGAGCTACTCGTGGGAGATCCAGGAGACCGCTCCGACGCCCGACACCACGGCGCCGGAGACGACGATCAGTGCGAACCCGCCGGCCACCACGACGGAGACGAACGCCTCGTTCTCCTTCGCGGGCACCGACAACGAGACGCCGGCGGGCGACCTGACCTTCGAATGCAAGCTCGACACTGGCACGTACGCGGCCTGCACCACGCCGAAGGCGTACACGGGACTGGCGATCGGGACGCACACCTTCTCCGTCCGCGCCAAGGACGCCGCCGGCAACGTCGACCAGACGCCCACGACCTACTCGTGGACGATCCAGAACTCCACGGTGAACTGCGGCTCGCAGCAGACCCTGACGGCCACCGCCGACGCCTGGATCGACGAAGGCAGCGCGACGAGCAACAAGGGCCCGGACGCGATCCTCAAGGTCATGTCCAAGAGCGGCGCGAACCTCCGCGCCCTCCTCCGCTTCGACCTGCCGACCATGCCGCAGGGCTGCTCGGTCGAGAGCGCGACGCTGCGCATCTACGCCAAGTCGGCCGCCGGCGGTCGCACGCTGCAGGTGTTCCAGCTCGGTGCCTCCTGGACGGAGGGCGGGGTCACCTGGGCGAACCAGCCGTCGACGACGGGCTCGGCCGCGACGACCAGCTCCGGCACCGGCTACCGCGAGTGGAACGTGGCCGGGATGGTGCAGGCCATGTACACGAGCGCGAACCACGGCTTCCTCGTTCGCGACGCGAACGAGAGCCAGGACGCGGAACAGCAGTTCCACAGCCGCGAGGAGAGCACCAACCGGCCGCAGCTCGTGCTGACGTTCGGAACCACCGCGCCGCCGAACGGCGTGCCCGACACGCAGATCACCGGCAGCCCGCTGGCGGCGACGTCGAGCAGCTCGGCGACCTTCACCTTCACGGGCACCGACGACGCGACGCCGGCAAGCGGCCTGACGTTCGAGTGCCAGCTCGACGGCGCCGGCACCTGGACGGCCTGCGCGAGCCCGCAGAGCTACTCGAACCTCGCGGCAGGCTCGCACACCTTCCGCGTCCGCGCCACTGACGGCAGCGGTGCCGTCGACCCGCAGCCGGCCGCGTACACCTGGACGATCGACCAGACAGCGCCTGAGACCGTCCTCAGCTCCGGCCCGGACTCGTCCACGACGAGCACGAGCGCCACGTTCAGGTTCCTCTCGCCCGAGAGCGGCGCGACCTTCGAGTGCTCGCTCGACTCGGCGCCGTACGCCGCGTGCAGCTCACCGAGGGACTACACGGGCCTGACGGCCGGTCAGCACACGTTCCGGGTGCGCGCGGCCGACGCGGCCGGCAACGTCGACCAGACGCCTGTCAGCTACTCGTGGACCATCCAGCCTGGCGGGACGCCTCCCGCCTGCGGCTCCGCGCAGACCATGACGTCCGTCGCCGACGCGTGGATCGATCAGAGCAGTGCGTCGTCGAACAAGGGCGGTGACTCGATCCTCAAACTCATGTCCAAGAGCGGGAATGCGAACCTGCGAGCACTCGTCCGGTTCGATCTCCCGGCGATCCCGGCGGGCTGCGTCCTCGACACGGCGAAGCTGCGTCTGTACGCGGCCTCCACCTCCGGGACCCAGCGCACCCTCCAGGTCTTCCGGCTCGGCGGATCTTGGACAGAGAACGGCGTCACTTGGGCGAACGCACCGCAGACGTCCGGCTCGGCGGCCACGACGACGTCGGGCAGCGGCTACCGCGAGTGGAACGTCGCGACGCTCGTCCAAGCGATGTACTCCAGCGGATCGAACCACGGCTTCCTGATCAAGGACGCCACCGAGGGTCAGGACGCCGAGCAGCAGTTCCACGCACGCGAGAAGGGCGACAACGTCCCCCAGCTCGTTCTCACCTTCAAGCCGGCCTCGTGAGCGACCACTCAAGACCTCATGGAGGGATGGACGGATGGCCAAGCGGACACGGATGCGGGTGGAGGTCATAGCGGTCGTGCTCCTGCTCATGTCTCTCGGCGCCTGCAGCGGCGATGACAGCCCCGATGGCGACAAGACCGGCGCGGCGGCGGAGGCTGACGACGCGGTCGCCGGCACGTTCGTCGGCGAGGTTTCGGGGACGGAGGCCTTCGTGGCCGTCGTCGCCGCACCCGTCGAGGGCGAGAAGGGCTCTGGTGCCGTGCAGATCTACCTTTCCGACGGCGGAGGCCTGAGCGAGTGGTTCTCCGGCCCGATCTCGGACGGCGGCTTCGTCGCGGAATCCGATGACGGCGACGCGGCGACGGAGGGCACGCTGACCGCCGGCTCGGTGACCGGCACCGTCCAGCTACCCGATGGCACGACGGTCGGATACGAGGCCACCCCACCATCTGGTGCGGCGGGCCTCTACGAGCTGACGATCTCGTCCGTCGGAGAGCTCAGCGGCGCGTCCGCAGCCGGACTGGGCGTGACAGGCCAGATCACGCTCGAAGAGGCAGGAACCGGAATGCTCAGGCTGGTCGACGGCAAACGCCTCGAGTTCTCCGTCACCCAGACGCCGGCAGGTGACCTGGCTCATCTCCGCGCGGGGCAGGTCCGCCTGATCGTCCTGCCGGATGGCGAGCTGCGTGGCGTGGCAAAGGGTCAGCCTTCGGATGGCGGCAGTTTTGATTTCCTCATCCAGTCCGCCTGAAGATCCGCTCCCGTCGTCCGGGACCGGGGAGACGTGCGCAGCACAAGATGCGCGCGAGTCCCACTGGTCTACTGTGACGGCTCGGGGAGGTCGCACTCCTCGACCTTGGGGTTCACACCAACATAGTTGAGCGGTCCTGCGATGACGGTTATCGCGATTGTGGTGGCCCGCGCACAGTCGGGATCCTCACTGCCAGTGAAATAGCCCCGTTGCCAGGTGGCCAGCACACCGATGATCAACCAGATTGCGATGAGCGCGCTTCCGATCCGCATGGCGGCCTCCCTGCCACGCGTTACCCGTCGGAGCACGCCGCAAACCGACGCGCATAGCTGGCTGCCGTTGCTGTCACCAACACCTGGACGCAGCAGTGATGACGGTGGCGCGTGGCATGGTTCGTGGCACGGACTGGCGGCGACCAGTGTGGTGCCAGCACTCCCGCGAGGCCTCGGACGGCCGGGGTTGCTCCCCGACGCTTCGCCACCCACTTGCTCCAGGGGGGATAACGGTTATATAGTCCTAGCTAACCGTTACGTAGGAGCGTCATGCAGCAGGAAGTCGTATTGGCGATGCTGGCCAAGGAGCCCGCATACGGGTATGCGCTGCGCGCCCGGCTGAGTGCGGCGCTGGGCCCGCTCGGGGACGCGATGAACGCCGGGCAGATCTACGTCACGCTGACCCGGCTGGAGAAGGCTGGCTTGGTGGCCTCTGAGGAGGCGACGAGCACGGAGGGGCCGGCTCGCAAGGTGTACGGGCTGACATCCGCGGGCCAGGAGCGAGTCGGTGCGTGGCTGGCGGAGGTGAGCTGGCCGAGGCCCGATCTTGCCGAATTTCATCTCAAGCTGGTCGCCGCTGCGGCAGCCGGGCTGGCTGACCCGCTCGCCATCGTGGACCAGCAGCGTCGCGAGTTGCTGCGTCGACTGCGCGATGCTCAGCGCGCCGCGATGGCCGAGCCGGATCGCTCAGACGCCGCGCTGCTGCTGGAAGGGATCGTGCTCCGGCTGCAGGCGGACCTTCGCTGGCTGGAGGCCTGCGAGCGGAACTGGACCGAGCGAAGGGGCAACTTGTGAGCGATACAGCCGACACACCCGTGCTGCGCACCCGCGGGTTGCGCAAGCAGTACGGCAAGGGCGAAGTTCTGGTGCGCGCCGTCGCTGGCGTCGATCTCGATGTCGCCTCTGGCGAGACGGTTGCGGTGATGGGGCCCAGCGGCTGCGGCAAGTCCACGCTTCTGCACGTGTTGGGTGGCCTCGATCGCCCTTCGGAGGGAGAGGTATGGCTCGACGGGCGCCGCATCGACCGGCTCGGAGAGAAGGCCCTGGCCCGGATGCGCCGCGAGGCCGTCGGGTTCGTGTTCCAGGGTTTCCACCTCATGGACGAGCTCACCGCGGTGGAGAACGTCGAGCTGTCGGCGCTGCTCGCCGGGAACTCGCCGCGCGCGGCACGACGGCGGGCCACCGAGCTGCTGGAGCGGGTCGGGCTGGCCGATCGGGCGGGTTTCCTGCCGGCCGCGCTGTCGGGTGGTCAGCGTCAGCGGGTCGCGATCGCCCGCGCGCTGTGCAACGAACCGCGCGTCGTCCTGGCCGACGAACCCACCGGCAACCTCGACAGCGCTGCCACTCTCGATGTGCTGCGGCTCTTCGAGAGCCTGCACGAAGCAGGTCATACGCTGGTCATCGTCACCCACGACGACCGGATCGCAGCAACTGCAGATCGGCTGATCTCCATGCGCGACGGTGCCTTCGTCGACGAGACCAGGCTGGCCGGCGGCACGAGCGGAAAGCTCGGCGCCCTGGCCGGACTGGAGGGCTGAGCCGATGGGCCGCGTCCTGCTCGTAGGCCGCCTCGCCGCCCGCAGCGTGCGGAGACGCGCGGTCGAATCCGCGCTCCTGTTGCTTGCCATCATGGCCGCCACAACAACGCTCACTCTCGGACTCGCCTTGCACGGCGTGACCGACAGCCCCTACCAGCGCACCAAGGAGGCGACAGCCGGTCCCGACGTCGTCGCCAGCGCCGGGCCCGACTTCGTCCCGACCTCGGACGGGACGGTGGTCGACGACGAGGGCTTCCGGCAGCCCGCCGAGGCCGCCGTCGTTCCCGCCGACATCGCCGCCCTGGAGGAGTTGGCCGAGGAGTCCGGCGTCATCGCCCACAGCGGTCCGTACCCGGCGATCGTCGCCGATCTCGAGGTGGACGCCGTCACCACCGAGGTGTGGGCGCAGGGGCACGACCCCGACGGGGCCGCCGTCGACCGGCCCGAGCTGACTGCCGGACGGTGGCTCGAAGCCGGTGGTGTCGTCGTCGAGGCCGCCTTCGCCGACGTCCTCGATGTCGGCGTCGGGGATCGGCTGGCGCTCAACGGCGACCGCTTCGAGGTCGTCGGCGTCGCCGTCACGGCGGCTGCGTTGCCGTACACCGATGTCTGCTTCGGCTGGGTGTGCACCATATTCACGGCGGAAGAGGTCATCAACCCTTCTTCGCCGCCGGTCCCGTCGACCGCCCGACGGGTCGACTTCGAATCGTTCCCGATCCCGCCCGACGACGCCGGCTTGGTCTGGCTGACCGAGGAGGACCTCCGTGGCCTCGCCTCCGAGCAGGATCTCCTGTCCTACGTCGTGAATCTGGAGCTGGCCGAGCCGGCCGCAGCTCCGGCGTTCGTCAGTGGGCATGCCGCGTCGGGCATCACGACGGAACCCGTGCTGCTGTCGTGGCAGGACCTCCGCGACGCGTATCGCGAGCTGGTGGAGGTGCGAGGAGAAGTGCTGGTCACGTTCAGCTGGCTGCTCGCCGTGCTCGGCCTGGCCAGCGTCGCCGTACTGGTCGGCGGCCGGCTCGCCGACCAGACCCGTCGGGTCGGACTGCTCAAGGCGGTCGGCGGCACACCGCGCCTGGTCGCCGTTGTCCTCCTCGCCGAATACGTCGTCCTGGCGCTTGTCGCCGCGGTGGGCGGGCTCGCTGTCGGATGGCTGACCGCGCGCTTGTTCACCGACCCCGGTGCCGGCCTCCTCGGCAGTGCCGGCGCGCCCTCGCTGACCCTGGCCACCGCTGGCGTGGTCACGGCAGTGGCGCTCGGGGTAGCAATGGTGGCGTCCCTCGTTCCCGCGCTCCGTGCCGCCTCGACCAGCACCGTCGAGGCTCTCGCCGACAAGGCTCGGCCACCCCGGCGCACGCCCTGGCTGATCGCCCTCGCGGCCCGACTGCCGGCCCCGCTGTTGCTCGGGTTGCGGACGGCCGCCCGGCGGCCGCGCCGCATGGTGCTGAGCACACTCAGTATCGTCGTCACAGTCAGCGGGATCGTCACGTTGCTGGCCGCGCGCAACGAGATCGCGCGGGAATGGGAAGGTCCTTCCCAGTTGGATCCCGACGCTGCCCAGGTCGACCGGCTGCTGCTCGTGATCGCGGTGATGTTGATCGCGCTGGCCGCCCTCAACGCGGTCTTCGTCACCTGGACGACCGCCCTCGACGCCAGGCACTCCACGGCGCTGGCGCGGGCGCTCGGCGCGACGCCGCGCGCCGTCAGCACCGCGCTCTCGGCCGCCCAGGTGCTCCCCGCGCTCGCCGGTGCCGTGCTGGCCATCCCCGGAGGTCTCGCCCTGTGGTCCGCTCTGAGCGACGAGGCAGCGAACCCGCCGCTGTGGCAGCTGCTCGCCGTCCCGCCCGCGACAGTCCTGGTGGTGGCTGTGCTCACGCTCATTCCGGCTCGCCTCGGAGGTCGCCGCCCGACAGCGGAAATCCTTCAAGCGGAACTGGCTCGATGAGCACGGCGCCCTGAGCGGTTTTCGATCGGAAATAGTCCGAGGATCAATTCACCCCGCGAGTTCTCGCTGAACTCCAGGACCGTCCGGATTCTCGTTCGGCTTCAGAAATCGCATTGTCGTGGCGCTGTTCGTCCGCTGAACGGTGACGAACAGCGCCACGACTGTGCGGGGAGTCACCACGCAGCGCGAACGACCCGGGCGCTCAAAGCTGACGCAGGACCTTGCCGACCACGACACCGGCCTGGGCCTCGGCTTCGGCAGCAGCGCCAGCGTCAGCGCTGGCGCCGGCCTCCGCTTCGGCCGCGACCCCGGCGTCCGCATCGGCGCCGGCCTCGGCATCGGCGACTTCGGCATCCGCCTGCGCGCCGGCAGCGAGTTCGGCAACGACCGCGATCTCGGCATCGGCCCCTGCCTCGAGCCTGACATCGACGTCGACATCGACCTCAGGCTCCACGCCGGTGCCGACGACGCCCTCGATGCCGGCCGCGACCGCAGCCTGGAGTTCGGCCTCGATCGCGGCCTCGAGGTCTGCCTCGATGGCGCTCTCGACCTCGGCGTCGACATCGGCTTGGACCTCGCCGTCGAGGTGAACGTCGACAGCGACGGTGCCGGCGAGGGAGACGTGCACGTCAGCCTCGATGTCCACGTCGACGTCGGCCTCGATGCGGGCCTCGATCGCCGCCTCGAGGTCTGCCTCCAGCTGCGCCTTCACGTCAGTATTCAACGAGGTGAGTGCGTCGTCGTCGACTGCAAATGCAGGCGTTGCGATGGCGAGTGCAACGACAGCCAGTGGCGCGGCCATCGCAGCCCTATGAATTGCTTGCATGAGTAAATACCTCTCTATTTCCGTCGCGACCGGTCGCCTAGCCTTCCCTGACAAGCCCATGTCCGTCAAGTCCACCCAAAGGTATTTGCCTGTTCAAAGAAGAGCGTCCATGTTGTCGTACAGGTCGCCGGACTGCGCGTCGCGATCATTGTGTCGATCTTGCCCAGCTGCGGGCCCGAGCAGCACGGCGCAGGCCGGGCGATAGGTTGGCCGACATGCCCGATCAGCTGGAGCTGGACCCGTCGGCCACCGCACTCGTCCTCGTCGACCTCATGGACCGCATCGTGGGGCAGCCGCTCGCGCCACGCAGCGGCACGGACGTCGTCGCGACGGCGCGCGAGCTGGCCGCCGGGTTCCGTGCCGCCGGTGCGGCCGTCGTCCTCATCCGGGTCGAGCGGCCCGGCGTCGCCGAGCAGCCGCCCGGCAGCGACCTGGTCGCCGGCCTGGTGTCCGACGGCGACATCGTCGTGGTCAAGCGGACGATCGGCGGCTTCTACGGCACCGAACTGCACGAACAGCTGCAGGCGCGGGGTGTGAGCACGCTCGTCTTCGGCGGCATCGCCACCAACCTCGGCGTCGAGTCCACCGCCCGGGCCGCGTCCGACCTCGGCTACGACCTCGTCTTCGTGGCCGAGGCCATGACCGCACTCACCGCACCCGAGCACGACGCCGCCGTCGGGCTGAACCTTCCTCGCTTCGGCACGGTCGTCACCGCGGACGCCGTCCGCCTGACGGCGTCGCGGTGACGCATGCCTCGGCTGCCGCTAGACGCCGATGCGGCTCCGCGTCCGGCGGCGCCAGTCGCGGGCGAGCGGGCCGAGCGTGTCCTCACGGTGCAGGTCGGCGACGGCGACCGCCGGCTGGCCGTCCGGCGGGCACTCGGCGGCCCAGGCGCCACGCGGACCGATCACCCCCGCGTGCGGACCGGACGGGTCGGCCGGCACGGCCAGGCTGATCCAGTAGCTGTTCGCCGCGGCGTACCCGCGGACCTCTGTCGCCACCGTCTCCCGGCCGGGAAGTCCGCCCGTCTCGTACGACATCAGCACGCCGTCGACGTCGAGCCGTTCGTACTCCGTGAACACCTCGGGGAAATGCGCGTCCATCCCCAGAGCGAGGCCGAACCGGTACCCGTCGACGGCGAATGTCACCGGCCTCGAACCAGGGGAGTACATGTAGCTGATCTTCGTGTTGGACAACGTGCGCTCGTCGTACCGCGCCGCGGCCCTTCCCTCGTCGGAGAGGACGTACAGGCTGTTGTGCGGACGTGCCGGAGCGGGCCGCCGGTGCACCGAGGCGATCACCGTCCAGATCCCGAGCTCGCCCGACAGCGCGGCGATCCGGTCGAGCTCCTCGTCCAGCACCGCCCAGGCGGCCCGGCTCCAGTCGGACGGCCCGACCTGGTCCGGCCCGAGCTCGGACAACACGAACTTGCTCGGGAAGCAGATCGCGCCCTCGGTGAAATGCACCAGTCGGGCCCCGGCCTCGGCCGCCTCCTTCATCAACCGGCGGACCTCCGCCGCGCTGCCGCGCAAGCCGTCGGCGTCGGTGGGATCGTCGCGCACCGTCGACTGAGCGACGGCGATCCGCAGGGTGGTGTGAGTGTGGTCCGGCATGTCATCTCCTGTCGGAGTCGGACGGAAGTGCCGGAGAGCAGCCACGTAAGACTCGCCCGTCTTGGCGGCGCGAGCACGTACCCGGCGTTTGAGGTTCCTGTGCGCTGTCATCCGGCCTCCCAAGCACTCGCGCGCGATCCCCCAGCGATCTCGCCCGAGGCAGGTGACCAGGACGAGCGGCTCGAGACAGGAAGTCCCTTTGCCTTCTGAGCAGGACCAGGCTGGGGCCGGTCGGCGAAGGTGAGGCGGGAGCCACGCCAGGTTCATAGCCTGGCGCACCGTCACCGACCGCGTCAAACCCCAGGAGACCTCAGGCCGGGGTGTCGGCGAGGTAGGCGTAGGCGCGCTCCCAGTCGGCGAAGAGGGCGGCCAGGCGCGGGTCGACAGCGGCCAGCGGGACGAGGTCGCGGCAGGTCTCTGCGTAGTAGCTGCGCTGCTTCTCCGGCCGCGGGTGGGTGTGGAGGCGCTGCACGTTGCTGTACCGGTCGGCCAGCTTGAGGCGCAGCCCGTCGGCGGGCAGATCGCGCAGGCCGATGAGATAACGCCGTCTGACGGCGGCGGGGTCCTCGCCCGGCCCCGGCGGCGGCTTGGTGACGCCGTCGACGAGCGCGGCGACTCGCGGCCCGAAGCGCTGCGCGACCTCAGCGGACGTGGTCGGAGTGTCCTCGACGACGTCGTGCAGCAGAGCGGCGGCGAGCAGCTCGGCGTCGGTGACGGCGAGCTCGGTGGCGAGGATCTCGGCCGCCTCCAGCAGGTGCCGGGTGTACGGCTCGCCGGCCGGCCGCGTCTGCCCGGCGTGCCGTTCGGCGGCGAACGCGTAGGCGGCGGCCAGCAGGTCGAGGTCCGTGGCGGGCAGCCGCCCCGTCAGTGCGGCCCGGGCGTCGTCCCAGGTCAGCCAGGTACCGAAGGTCTTCACGCGTCGCCGTCGGGCAGTGTGGCACGGTACTCGGCCCAGGTGGGCAGCGGCTCCGCCGGCGCGTCGATGCGGACCCGCACGTGTTCCAGCTCGTGCGGGATGCGGCGCCGGCGCAGCTCCGCGGCGGCCGCGTTGAGGGCCGCCTGGGCGGCGTCGGCGTCGGGGTACTGGCGCTCGTCGATGACGAAGGCCGCGGCGGTCTCGCCGTCGCCGGTCGTCACATGCCCGATCCACACCCACGCATGGTTCGTGTCGGTCACCGCGCGTCGCTCCTGGTGTCGTCCTGATCGAGTGCGGCCGCCTCGGCCTGCATGCGGCGAACGCGGTCGCGCTCCGGGTCGCTGACGGGCACGTACGGCTTGTAGACGGTGTTGTGCTCGAGGTCCGCGGCGACCGAGGCCCGTCGCGTGGTCAACTGTAGTTCGAACGGGTACGGGAGTCCGCCGACGCGCACACCGAGGATGAACGGCACCACCCGGTAGGCCGGATTGTGCGGCTTCGGGTCGGTGTACCGGTTCTCCCAGTCCAGCACCCGGCCGCCGTCGCCGACGCCGTAGCGCTCCACCACGGTGGCGGTGAGCGCGGCCAGCTCGGCGGTGCCGGCGACGGTGATCCGCGTGCCCACGGCGTCGAGGACGTCGCCGACCCGGTAGCCCTCGCGGGCCGGACGGTTCGTGCCGCCGGCCGACATCCGCCGGACCTTGTCGACCAGGCCGTTCGGGTCCTTGACGCGCGTGCTCACGGTGGTGCCCGGATAGGCGGCGGCCAGCTCGCCCAACTCGACCCGCACGTGCGGCTCGACCTGCTCGACCAGCCGCCGGACGTAGTCGTCGAGGAGGGCCCGCTGCTCCGGGGTGGGATCGGCGCCGACGGCCCGGCCGGGATCGAGCCGGACGGCCGCGGCGACGAACAGCTCCTTGCGGGACCGGCCGTCGGCCGTGGTCAGCGCCTCGCCGGGCACCGGCGCGAACAACGGGCCGCGACCGGGACGCGCGGCGAGGTACTCGTCCAGGCTCCGGCCGGCCAGCGCGCGGCCGTCGGCCAGCTCCGCGAGGATCGCCAGCGTGCCGGCGCGAAGGTCCGGGTCGCGCAGCGCGCGGGTCAGGTCCAGCGGATGCGCGACGTCGGCCAGCAGCCGCGCCACCAGGGCCGCGACGTCGGCGTGCGGACCCGCCAGGGCGGAGGTCACGGCCGCGTCGGCGTCGACCAGCCGAGGCACGGCAGTCGTCGACGCTCCGGTGTCGGGTCGTCGCAGCGCGTCAAGCTCGCCGGTGACCGACGAGAGCACGGCGGACACGTCCGCGCCGAACGCGTGGACGCCGTCCGGCATCCGCCGGGCCGCGTCGGCCAGGGCCGTCAGCACGCGCGGGTCGACGTGCCGGCGGGCCCGTTCGGCCAGGCGCCGCACCTCGGCAAGCTCGTCGCGGACGTGCTCGGCGACCTCGCCGACGGCCGCCGGCAGCTCGCGGTCGTGCAACTCCCGCAGCCCGTCGACGCCGTCCGCGATGGGTCGCTGGCTGTCGCCCTCGCCGCCCGGCATGCGCTCCAGCGTCTCACGGCGTGCTCCGGTCAGGCGTCGAGTAACTGGATGTCGAACTCGCGGATCCGGTCGGGATCCATGACGGTCTCGATCTCGACCACCCGGCCGCGGGCGACGGTGAACGGACCACCCATGCATGCCTGGTGGAGCGGAACGACGCCTGGTGAAGTGACGCGAGAACCATGATCAGCAGGGGGACGGCGAACGCCACGCATCCCGACGACCGTCCGCCGGGCGAAACCGCGAGTCGACGCTCACCCCGTCCGTCCCGAGCCGGCGAGTGTCACGTCGGCAGCCGGTGTCCGGTCTGATCTAGCGAGTCGTCCATCGCACAGACAGGACAGAGCAATGACCAGCGCCCGTAACGCATCCGTCCAAGCCAGAAGACGACCCCGCGCGGCGGCGATGCTCCTCGCCGCAGCCGCCCTCGTCCTGGTGAGCCCCCATTCGGCGCAGAGCGTCGTCGCCCAGGAGGGCCGGCCGGGGACCCCGAAACCCACCGTCGTGCTCGTGCACGGAGCCTGGGCCGACGCCTCCAGCTGGAACGGAGTGATCGAGCGGCTCCAGGACGACGGGTACACCGTCGCGGCGGTCGCCGATCCGCTCCGATCGCTCTCGGGTGACGCCGCGTACGTGCGGACGTTCCTCGAGACGATTCCAGGACCGGTCGTCCTCGTCGGCCACTCCTACGGCGGGGCGGTGATCACCAACGCGGCCACCGGGCTCCCGAACGTCGAGGCGCTGGTCTACGTCAACGCCTTCGCGCCCGACGCCGGCGAGTCCGCGACACAACTCGCGGGGCCGGACTCCGCGCTCTCGGTGCCCGACCCGACGACCATCTTCGACTTCGTTCCCGCCACCCTCCCACCCACCGCGGACACCGACCTGTACCTCAAGAGGTCGACCGTGTTCGACTCGTTCGCCACCGGGCTGAAGGCCGATGACAAGGCGCTCGTGGCGGCCACCCAGCGGCCGGCCACCGTCGGGGCGCTCAACGAGCCGTCCGGGTCGCCTGCGTGGCGGACGATCCCGTCGTGGTACCTCGTCGGCACCAAGGACACGATCATCCCGGGCGACGTCCAGCGGGCCATGGCCGAACGAGCCGGCTCCACCATCCTCGAGTACAACGAGGGGCACGTCGGCCTGATGTCGGACCCCAAGACCGTGACCAGGGTGATCGAGCGGGCCGCGATGGCGAGTGTCCGCTAGCAGGCCGGTCGTCCACGTCACCGAGAGCCCGGCCGGGCTCGTCAACCGAAGGAGACCAGTCGTGCGACCCGAACTCGCCCCGGGCGGGACGTTCCCGGACTACGAACTGCCCGACCACACCAACACCCCGCGCCGGCTCAGCGACATCCAGGGTGAGGACCCGATGATCCTCACCCTGGCCCGTGGCGGCTACTGCCCCAAGGAGCACCAGCAGCACCTCGAGCTCGCCGCGTTCTACCCGAAGATCGTCGTGGGCTACACCAAGATCGCCACGATCACGCCCGACACGCCCCGTGGAGCCCAGGAGTTCCACGACGCGGTGGGCGCGCAGTGGCCGTTCCTCTCCGACCCGGAGCGGACCGTGCAGCGCGATCTCGACATCCAGGAGTACACCGACCCCGCAGACGACCCGATGATCCCGCACACGCTGGTTCTCAAGCCGGGGCTCGTCGTGCACTCGGTCTACAACGGCTATTGGTTCTGGGGCCGCCCCTCGACCGTGGACCTGTGGCACGACCTGCGCGAGGTGACCCGCGAGATCCGGCCCGACTGGGACCTGACCACGCCGGGCCTGCGGGAACGCTGGGAGGCCGGCGACCGCGCGCCGTTCTACGGCTGGAACAAGCGGGCCTCGTAGTCGTCGGCGGCCGAGCGGAAGGAGACGACGGTGCGGTCGGCGACGTCGAAGCCGAAGGTGAGGAACGTGCCGTCGTCGAGCTGGACGCTCGTGGGGTTGGCCTGGTCCTCCCAGCCTGAGTTGTACAGCGGCACCGGCCGGTGCTGCGTCCACGGCCCGGCCGGATCCGCGATCAGCACGCCGTACGTCGGCCGGCCCGGCTGCGCGTAGTTGCCGTACGTCATCAGCACCGAGCCGTCGGCGGTGAGCAGCAGGTGTGCCGACGACGCCGGGAGGCCGGTGGGCTCGGGGTCGGTCCAGGTGCGGCCGTCGTCATAGGAGCGGACGAGGGTCGACTCGCTCTCGATGCCCAGCAGGTTGTCGTGACGGCGGATCTGCATGACCAGCTCGCCGCTGGGCAGCCGGACGATGTTCGGCTCGCCGTTGGAGAACCGCGCGTCGTCCTCGACGACGGTGAGCTCGTTCGCCGCAGGGAAGGTGCGGCCGCCGTCGGTGCTGCGGGCGACCCGGGCGCCGTACCCATACAGCGGCTGCAGGATGTCGCCGCTCGGCAGCTCGACGGCGGGGCCGTGCTGCCAGGCGCCGGGTTGTGCGCTCTCGACCCGCGTGACCTCCGGGAACGTCAGCCCGCCGTCGACCGACCGGTAGACGAACGTGCCGAGGTTGCTCTCCGGCCGGGTCGACCAGTCGGTGCGGAACACCGTCAGCAGCACGGTCCCGTCGCGCAGCACGTTGAGCTTGGGGTCGCGGTTGTCGGCGCCGGCGGTCGCCGCGACGGTGACGGGGTCCGTCCACGTCTTGCCGCCGTCCGCGGAACGCACCATGCGGACCACGCCGTTCGCGTTGGTGTGCGCGTCGGCGAAGTGGTAGGCCAGCACTATCGTGCCGTCGGCCAGCCGGACCGCGTCGGGGAAGCGCGGCTCGGCCGCACCCGCCGGCTCCTGGGACACGACCCGCGCGGGTATCGGCGCGTACGCCTGGATCCGCATCTGGGTGGAGCGGGTGACGCCGGTCCGCAGGTCGGTGACGGTGACGGTCACCGGGTGCAGCCCGATGTCTTCGCTGTCGATCGGGGCGCTGACGAGCAGCCGCCCGGTCTCGCCGTGCACGCGTCCCGCGAACGGCTCGTCGACGCCGTCGACGACGACCTCTGCTCGCACCTGCGCCGCCCGCACGTCCGGCGCGTCGATGGTCGCGACGACGGTGGACGCCGGGTGCTTCTCGGCGACGTAGGACGGCAGGACGCCGGTGACGGGTAGCCCTTCGGCCAGCGCCGGGCCGGCCGGGTCGAGGTCGCTCAGCGCGACGTCGTCCAGGTAGGCGTCGGAGCCGACTCCGGACGCGCCGCTCGAGGCCAACTCGAGGCCGGTGATCGCGCTACCGCCGGACGCCCGGACAGTGGTACGGAACGACATTCCGTTCACCGTCAGCACGGCCGCCTCGATGCTCGCGTCGATGCGGACGCGGCTCGGGTGGTCGCGCGCGGTGAGCATCGGGACGGTCGCCAGGCGCAGGTACCGCTGCCCGTCATACACCGACACCTGGGCGGTGGTGCTACCGCCGTACGGGTACACCGGGTTGATCATGAACCGGTACGTCCCGAGCGCCGGGTTGTCGCCGGCGGCGTGCACGGCGACGAACACCGCCTGCCGGGTCGTGTGCATGGCGAAGTCGAACTCGAACCGCCTGGCAGCGGCCGCTGGTGCGGGAATCTGCAGGCGGGACTGGAGTGTCGACGTGTAGTCGGCCAGGTGCACCGCGCGGTTACCAGGCGCGCCGAACGGCGCCTCGGCGACGGTGACGTCGCCCTGCGTGGTGTAGCCGGCCGGCGGCGCGCCGAGTGGCTCGGCGTCGAACGTGCGGACGTCGCCGGCGGCGGCTCGTGCGGCCGGCGCGGAGGCCGTCGTACTCACCCCCAGCCCGGCAATGAGTCCCAGTGCGGCGATGGCGGCGACGACGGCGGTGCGTGGCATGCGTCCACTCCTGTACACATCCGGCGGATCGACATGAAACGTCGTGCCACGATAGCGGTGCGGCGCTCGGGCGGCAAGAGTGCGCGGCGACTTTCGTCCCGATCACTGCGCGGCAAGAAGTACCGAGATCTCTACAAGGAGGAGGGCCCAGCCGCTCGTGGTCGGCCTCGGTGACTGCGCTCACTCGGGGTCCGGCGGCAGGACGGTGAGCGTCGCCGGACCGAGCCGCAGTACGCCGTCGTCGAGAGGTGTGCAGCGCACGCCGCCGCGGCCGCGCAGTCCGCGGAACGCGCCCGGCGCGAGCACGACGTCCATCCAGGCGCACGGATGGGCCGGGCGGTTGGCCTGGAACCGGACCGCCCCCGGGCCGGAGTCGAGCGCGAACACCGCGCCCGGGTGCGGCCGGCGCGCCGCGAGGTCGTCGACCGGGAAGCCGCGGACCACGATGTTGCGCCTCGTCAGCAGCGGGTCCAGCGGACGGTCCAGGTCCAGCGATGCGGCGAGGTCGTCCAGCGCCTCCGCGTCGATCACGGTCACGGCGGCGTTGCGATGCGCGGGCCGGCCGAAGTAGCGGTCCCCGACGAGCCCGAGGCCGGCGCGCACCGTCACCTCCGTCCGGGCGGCCGGCTCCGGATCGGGCGTCGGCCCGTCCTGCGGCCGGCCCTCGTAGGCGTGCACCGGCGAGACTAGTAGCCCCACGATGTGGACCGGCGCGATGATCGGGCTGACGCCGGTCACCCGGCCACTGCCCCGTCGATCATGACCTTCATCCACCCTCCGATCGGCCGATAGACGTCCAGCCTACGGGGGCTGTGCTGCCCTGAAGCTTGTAAGTAAGTACTTACTTCTGCCATTCTGCGGTGCATGGCACCCGTCCGCAGTACCGCGACCCAGCGGCGGGCCGACGCCGTCGCCGCCGGGATGCGGGTGATCGCCGACGACGGCCTGACGACGGCCGCGATGCAGCGCGTCGCCGACGAGATCGGGGTGTCGCAGCCGTACGTCTTCCGGCTCTTCGGCAGCAAGCAGGGACTGCTGCTGGCCTGCATCGACGAGGTGGGGTCGCGGGTACGGACGACGTTCCGCTCCGCCGCGGCGGAGCGGCCCGGCGACCCGATGACGGCGATGGGAGCGGGTTTCCGCGAGCTGCTCGCGGGCGGCGTCACCGGTGGGCTGTGGCTGCAGGCGTCCGCGATCGCGCGGCACGACGAGGTCGTGGCGGCACGCTGCCGCGAGGTGATCGCCGTCCTCCTCGCAGAGACGGCCCGCCTGACCGGCGCCGGGGCCGACGACCTCGCCCGGTTCCTGGCCGACGGCGCGCTGGTGGTGCTGCTGCAGGCCATCGGCGTGGACCTGAGCGACGGCAGCCGGGCCGCCGTCGACACCCTGATCCCCGGAAGGGCGACCCCATGAATCGGCTGCTGTTCCCCATCGTCGCGCTGCAAGGGTTGTGGGTGCGCTCGACGTTCACGCTGGCCGGCCCGGTCGACGGACCGCTCACCGGCACCACCGGCGAAGGCGCCGGCCCGCCGCTGCGGGTGGCGATCCTCGGCGAGTCGACGGCGGCCGGGTCCGGCGTCGACTCGCACGACGACGGGTTCGCCGGCGGGCTGGCGGCCGCGCTCGCCGCTCGTACCGGCCGCCCCGTCGACTGGGAGGTGGCCGCGCAGTTCGGCGCGACCGCGCGGCGGATCCGGTACCGCCTGCTGCCCCGGCTGACCGGCGACTACGACGTCGCCGTGCTGCTGGCCGGCGCGAACGACGTGCTCACCCGGCGTCCGGCGGCCGACTGGGGCGCCGACCTCGCCGTGATCGTCGACGGGCTCGGCGAGCGCGCGGAGCGGGTCGTCGTCGCCGGGATCCCGCCGTTCGGCCTGTTCCCAGGGCTGCCCCGGACGCTGCGGCGCTATCTCGGCGAGCGGGCGGCCGCCCTCGACGCGGTGGCCCGCGAGGTATGCGCGGCGCGGCCGCGGGTGACATGGACGACCGTCGGCACCGACGTGCCGCCGTCGCTGGACTTCTTTTCGGCCGACCGCTTTCACCCGTCGGCGACCGGCTACGGGCTGTGGTCGTCGGCCGTCGCCGACGCGATCTCGCCGGCATGACCACGCTGCCCTTCGTCGACGAGCACCGCCTGCTGGTGGCCGCCCCGCCGGCGGCGGTGTGGTCGGTGCTCGCGGCGCACGTGCGCGACATGACGGGGGCCGGTCCGCTCGCGTGGGTGCTCGGGACCGACCCGCGCCGGGCGTCCGGCGTGCCGCTCGAGCCGGGCGCGACGGTGCCGGGCTTCGCCGTCGCAGCGGCGGAGCCGGAGCGGCTCGTGCGGCTCACCGGCCGGCACCGGTTCTCCCGCTACGCGCTCACGTTCACTCTGGCCGCGGCGCCGGGCGGGACGATGCTGAGCGCGCGCACCGAGGCGGCCTTCCCCGGGCCGCACGGACGGGCGTATCGGCTGCTGGTCATCGGCTCGGGCGCGCACCGCCGCATCGTCGGCCGCATGCTCCGCGACGTCCGCCGCCGCGCCGTCACCCGCTGACGACGCGCGCGATCGCCTCGGCGCACTCCGTCGGCACGTGATCATTTCCAGGGTACGGCCGTTGATCGGCACCGAAACCTCCGGGTGACACGGGCGCCATACGCTCGGGGCGGAACGAGAGGAGCATCATGAAGATCGCCGTCGACGACCTGTCGGGACCGGAGATCGCCGTCTTCCTGGACGAGCACGTCCAGGAGATGCGGTCCATCACGCCGCCGGAGAGCAAGCACGCCCTCGACCTCGATGGGCTACGCCGGCCCGAGGTGACGTTCTGGGTGGTCCGCGACGACGACGGCGACATCGTCGGGTGCGGGGCGATCAAGGCGCTGGACGAGCGGCACGCCGAGGTGAAGTCGATGCGGACGGCGGCCGCGCGCAAGCGCAGCGGCATCGCGTCGCTGGTGCTCGGGCACATCGTCGACGAGGCACGCCGCATGGGGTACCGCCGGCTGAGCCTCGAGACCGGCTCGGACGAGTTCTTCCTGCCGGCCCGGCGCCTCTACGAGAAGTTCGGGTTCGAGTACTGCGAGCCGTTCGCCGACTACGTGCCCGACCCGCTCAGCGTCTTCATGACCCGCACCCTTTAGGGCCTCTGCCGCGGCGCTGCCGTCCGCCACGATCCGACCAGTACGTCCAACATTCGCGATGCGCTCGCTGAGGTGCGCGACGGTGAAATCGCGCCCCCGTCAGCTCGCCGCCAGGTACGCCGTCCGCAGCGCGCGCCTGGCCCGGTGGGCAAGGCTGGCCACCGCGCTCGGCGTCATCGACATCGGCGCGGCCAGCTCGGCCGGCGAATAGCGCTCGACCTCGACCAACCACAGGATGGTCCGCCACCGCTGCGGCAGCGTCGCCAGAGCGTCCGAGGCGCCCTTGGGTTCGGTGTCGTACGGGTCGTCGCCGGCTCGCAGCGCGGCCGGGTCGTCGTGGCCGGCCAGCGCGGCGCGGGCCCGGCAGTGCTGGAAGGCCAGCCGCTTCGTCGTCGTGAAGACGTAGCCGGCGAACTGCTCCCGCGGGCCGCCGCCGGACCGCATCGACCGGAGCACCAGGTAGAACGCCTCCTGGACGAGGTCGTCGGCGGCGTCGGCGTCACGGACGATGCGATAGGCCACCCGCCGGGCACGCGGCGCCACCTCGCGGTACAGCGTCTCGAAGGCACGGTCGTCGCCCTGTCCTGCCAACGCCAAGACATCGGAACACTCGGTCATGTCACCCCCTGCTGCGATGACCCTCCGGGTAGCGGGCGACATAACACATCGGGGTAATCCACAGCGTGTGAGGTGTGGTGTACGGGAACCCGGACGAATCGGGCGTGTGTCGCAGATCACATCGGCCGTCGCGTGCTGATCCTTACGGCGGGGGTCTCCTACTCGACGAGGGAAAGCAGCCTCCTCCGGGCCGCGCCGGCGGGTGGGACGCCGACGACGTCCCGGAGGAGGTGCCCTCGGGGGGAGAATGGGAGGTCGCGACATGGCGCCGCGACGGGGGAGGTTCCGGTTGCGCCGGCGGCGGTTCGCCGACGTCGTGACGCCGGCGTTCGCGCGTGACCTGCGGGGGACGCTGCTGCTGGTCCAGTGGACTGCGTCGGCGTTGATCGTGCTCGTGCTGGTGGGTGCGGTGCTCGTAGCCGGACTGCGGACGGGTCTGTAGCCCCGACGAGCTCAGCCGCCGGCCGGGCGGTCCGCCTCGAGCACGGCGACCAGCATGCGCATCGTGGCCAGCGCGTGCGTGAGGTCGTCGAGGTCGACCTGCGAGCCGATGTGCTCGGCCCACGGATGCTGCACGAGCGAGATTCGGCGGATGGCCCAGTAGCCGGCCTCGGTGCAGGCCAGCAGTTTGGCGCGGCGGTGCGCGGGGTTGTCGCGGTACTCCGCCAGCCCCTTTTCGACGAGCAGGTCGGCGACCCGGCGCACGCCCTGCCGCGACATCCCCATGAGCCGGCCGATGTCGGCGTGCGTGCGCGGCTGGTCGAGGACGCCGCCCAGCACCTGCCACCACGCGGCGGTGATGCCGCCGGCCGCGGCCATGTCCTGCGCGGCCTCCATGAGCCGGGCGCTGAGCCGGAGCGTCGTCAGAGCGACGTCGGTCAGCGCCTGGCCGGCCGGAGTCGCCGGTGGCGGCTCCGGCCAGTCCTCCCGGGGCGGGACGACGGTGTCGGGGGCGGGCTCCGCTGCGGTCATGCGGATCAGTGTGCCTGCATGAGCACCGGGAAGGCGCTCGCGTCGGCGCGGTGGAACACGTCCTCGTACGCCTGCAGGGTCTGCTCCGGCGCCAGCCCGAGCCGGCTCAGCGTCGCGCGGGCGAACTGCACCGGCGAGTCCGGCCCAGCGGTGATCAGGTCACCGCCGACGACGGCTCGCGCGTCGACGTAGCGGTCCTCGCCGTGGTAGCCGTCGGCGGTCATCAGGTACTCGAGCGCGGCACTGGTGTGGTCGCGGTCGTCCAGCAGGCCGGCCCGGGCCAGTCCCGCGGTCGCTCCGCAGATCGCCGCCACCGGCACCTGCGCGTCGAGGAACCGGCGTGCGGCCGCGGCCCACACCTCGCCGCCGCCGGTGTCCCACATCTCCGCGCCCGCCAGCACCAGCAGGTCACTGTGCCGCGGGTCGAGGTCGGCGAGTGCCAGGTCCGGGGCGATGCGCAGCCCGCCCATGGTGGTGATCGGCTCGGCCGACTCGGCGACGGTCACGACGTTCCACGGCGTGCCGGTGAACCGGCCGGTGCGCAGTTCGACGAGCAGGTGCCCGATCTCCGAGTCAG
Source organism: Jiangella aurantiaca (assembly GCF_004349105.1). Lineage (GTDB taxonomy): Bacteria > Actinomycetota > Actinomycetes > Jiangellales > Jiangellaceae > Jiangella > Jiangella aurantiaca. The sequence continues at coordinate 18,320 of NZ_SMLB01000019.1, read as the reverse complement.
CGAGCGTGTCGTACAGGGCGATGTGTGCGGTAGGAGCAGCCATAGACAACATGTTGTCATATCGGGAACAGGTTGTCAACCACTGATCTGCGAGGCGTCAGTCGTAGCGGCGCACCAGCCGGACGTTGAGGAACAGCATCAGCGCGCCGAACGCCGCCACCACGCCGAACCCGCGCGCCAGCACGTCCCATTGCAGGTCCTGGAGGATGAGCGAGCGCAGCGCCTCCATCACGTACGTGACGGGGTTGAACGTCGCCGCGATCTCCATGGGCCGGGTCAGCAGGTCGCGCGGCACGAAGTTGGGCGTGAGGAACAGCAACGGGAAGAACACCAGCCCGCCCGAGTTCGTCGCCGCGGCGCTGCGCGTCTTCAATGCGATGAGCTGCATGAACCCGGCGAAGACCATGCCCCACAGCGACGTGAGCACCAGCAGCAGCACCAGGCCGGCGGTGCCGCTGGCGATCGTCACGCCGAACGGCAGCGCGATGACGATCAGCGCGGCGGTGAGCACGGCGGTCTTCGCGCCCTCGGCGATCAGCCGGCCGAGCACCAGGGCACTGCGCGAGACCGGGGCCGCACGCAGCTTGTCGAAGTAGCCGCCCTCGATGTCCTCGACGAGGTAGAGCGCGGCCGAGCCGAACGAGGCCGCCAGCAGCAGCGAGCTGGGCAGCTGGAACGCCGCGTAGGTCTGACCGTGCAGGAACGGGGTGGAGTCGGACGGGAAGATCCGGCCGGCCTGGCCGAAGTTGACCACCAGGAAGAACACCGGGATGAACAGGGTCGGCGCGAGCGCCTCGGGCGTGCGCAGCGATTCGCGGATGGCGCGCCGGCCGAGCAGCTCGGTCTGGACGAGGACGCTCATTGTTCTCCCCCTGACGCCTCGCGGCGGGCCGCAGTCATGCCCCCACCTCCTGGACCTCGCCGGCCACGCGTTCGCGGGTCCGGCCGGTGGCGTCGAGGAACACCTCGTCGAGCGTCGGGTCGGACGACAGCGCGAGGCGGGCGCGCAGCTCCGCCTTGAGCGACGCCGGTGTGCCGGAGCGGACGATCCTGCCGTCGTCGATGATCGCCAGCCGGTGGCAGAGCTGGTCGGCCTCCTCCAGGTACTGCGTGGTGAGGAACACCGTGGTGCCGCGCTGGTTGATCCGCCGCACCTCGTCCCAGACGCCCAGCCGGCTGGCGGGGTCGAGGCCGGTCGTCGGCTCGTCGAGGAACAGCACCTCCGGCTGGTGCACCAGGGCCGACGCGAGGTCGAGCCGCCGTTTCATGCCGCCGGAGTAGCCCTTGATGCGCCGGTCAGCGGCGTCGGTGAGCTCCACCAGCTCGAGCAGCTCCTCCGCTCGTCCGGCCGCCTCGGCGGGGCTGCTGCCGAACAGCCGGGCCTGCAGCTCGATCAGCTCGCGCCCGGTCTGGCGCGGGTCCAGCCCGGCCTCCTGCAGCGCCACGCCGATCCGCCGGCGGACGGCGTCAGGGTCGGCCGTGACGTCGATGCCGGCGACGCGGGCGGTGCCCGACGTGATCGACAGCAGGGTGGTGAGCATTCGCACGGTCGTCGACTTTCCGGCGCCGTTCGGCCCCAGGAATCCGAAGACCTCGCCCGCCGCGACGCTGAGATCCACGCCGCGGACCGCGTCGACCGTGCCGGTTCGCCCGCGATACTGCTTCACCAGGCCTTCGGCCTCGATCGCGAGTGCGTTCATCGTCCCTCCTCGTGGTCTGTGCCACAGGGGGCGCACGCTGCGTCCCCACCGAGACGTCGAACCGTAGCGGCGGATTCCGACAAAGTCGGGCGGCGGAATTTTCTCAGCGGACGACGACGGTGACCCGCTGCGCGTGGTTGTTGGCCATGCCCTGCCGGTTCCAGGCCTGGTTGACTGGCTGTCCGTGGCCGGCGGCGTCGCGGGCGCGGGCCCGCAGCTCGTAGCGGCCGGACTGGGCCGCCGTCCACTCGTACCGCCAGGACCGCCACGCGTACGGGGCCGGCTGCGGGCCCAGCTCGGCCGGCCGCCAGCTGGCGCCGTCGTCGGTGCTCACCTCGACGGACTCCACCGGCGCCCAGCCCGACCACGCCCGTCCGGTCAGCTCCACCACCCCGCGGTCCACGACCCGGACGCGGCTCTGGAAGTCCGGCACACCCGGCGGCTGGATGAGCGCCTTCGGCAGGATGCGGGTGACCGGCTCGCCGGGATCGTCGGCCGCCTGCTTGAGCCGGTACGCCGTCGCGTTCTGGAAGCCGTCGAACTCCGACTCCAGCACGGCGACGTCGACCAGCCACTTCACGTGCGCCATGCCGTACCACCCGGGCACGATCAGCCGCACCGGCGCACCGTGCTGCGGCGGCAGCGGCTGGCCGTTCATCTCGTAGACCAGCAGGACGTCGTCGCGCAGGGCTTCGATGAGCGGCAGGCCGCGCCGGTAGGTCTGCTCGACGCCGCGCTCGAAACCGTGGTCGGCGCCGGTGAACGCGACGTCGACGGCGCTGGTGGCCACGCCCGCCTCGGCGAGCAGGCCGGCGAGCGGGGCGCCGGTCCATTCCGCGGTGCCGACCGCCTCGTCCAGCCACGGCTGGCTGACCGGCCGCGGGCTCAGCCGGGCCCGGCCGTTGCCGGCGCACTCCAGCGTGACGCGGTGGGTGACCCGCGGCCGGGCGCGCAGGTCGTCCAGGCGCAGCGAGAGCGGCCGCTCCACCGCGCCGGAGACCGTCACCCGCCAGGTGTCCGGATCGAGCGCCGGGATGTCGTAGTGCGTCAGCAGGTAGTGCAGGCCGGCCGGCGTGACGTCGTAGCGCAACGCCTCGAGCGGCAGGCCGTGGTTGCGGGCCGCGAGCCGCAGCTCGTCGACCGAGATGTCCTCGCCTGGACCGGCGATGCGCGCCGGTTCGCTGACCCACTCCTCGACCGTGTTCATCGTCCAGTCGTACTCCCCGGCCGCGCGGCTGGCAACAGTCCCAGCAGGTCACACGCGGCGTCACACGCCGGGGTGGGAGACCTGTGGGGTCGGCTGACATCCGAGGGGGAAACCATGTCCGAATTCACGCTCGACCAACTGCGCGAGCAAGTGCGCGGCGCGGTGATCGCCGCCGGCGACGACGGCTACGACCAGGCGCGGCGCGTGTACAACGCGATGATCGACCGCCGGCCGCGCGTCGTGGTGCGGGTCGCCAACGCGGGCGACGCCGCGACCGCCGTCCGGTTCGCTCGCGCGAACGACCTGGAGATCGCCGTCCGCGGCGGCTCGCACAGCGTGCCCGGCTTCGGCACCGTCGACGACGGCGTCGTCATCGATCTGGGCGGCATGCGCGGGGTCCGGGTCGACCCGGGCGCCCGGACGGCGCGCGCGGAAGGCGGCGCGACCTGGGGCGACTTCAACGCCGCGACGTATCCGTACGGCCTGGCCACGACCGGCGGCATCATCTCGACGACGGGGGTCGGCGGGCTGACGCTGGGCGGCGGCATCGGCTACCTGGCCCGCGGCCTCGGGCTGTCCTGCGACAACCTGATCTCCGCCGACGTCGTCACCGCCGACGGCCGCATCCTGGTGGCGAGCGAGCAGGAGAACGCTGACCTGTTCTGGGCGCTGCGCGGGGGCGGCGGCAACTTCGGCGTCGTCACGTCGCTGGAGTTCCGGCTGCACCCGGTGAAGGACATCTACGGCGGGCCGATGTTCTTCTCGCTCGACGATGCCGGCGACGTGCTGCGGTTCTACCGCGAGTTCATCCAGGACGCGCCGGAGCAGTTCGGCGGCTTCCCGGCGTACCAGATCGCGCCGCCGCTGCCGTTCATCCCGGCGGACCGGCACGGCGAGCCGTTCCTGGCGTTCGTCACCTGCTGGGCCGGGCCGCTGGGGGACGGCGAGCGGGTGCTCAAGCCGCTGCACGACGTCGCGCCGGTGGTCGCCGAGCACGTGGGGCCGATGCCGTACCCGGCGCTGAACAGTGCGTTCGACGGCTTGGTGCCGCCCGGCCTGCAGCACTACTGGAAGGCGAACTTCGTCCGGGAGTTGACGGACGACGCGATCGCGGCGCATCTGGAGCACGGGCCGAAGGTGCCCGTCGTCAACTCGACGGTGCACATCTACCCGATCAACGGCGCGGTGCAGCGGGTCGCGCCGGACGCGACCGCGTTCGGCCACCGCGACGCGACGTTCGCGGCGGTGATCGCGGGGATGTGGCCGGACCCGGCCCAGAACGACGCGAACATCCAGTGGGTGCGCGACTATTACGGCGCGACGGCACCGCACTCGGAGGAGGGCGGCTACGTCAACTTCATGGCCGGCGACGACCAGGGCCGGGTCGCGGCGAACTACGGCGGCAACTATGACCGGCTGCGGGCGGTGAAGCGCGCCTACGACCCGGACAACGTGTTCCACCTGAACCAGAACATCGCGCCGTAGTTCGCTGGCGGCCCTGGAGCGTCCTCACCACGTTGATCATGGAGAAACGCCCCTTTCCCGCGCCTCTGAAGGGGGAATTCTCCATGATCAACAGGGATTCAGGGTACGAGGGCACCCGCGTTGCCCGCCGTCACAGCGCGAGGTCGGCGACGACGGCGAAGTGGTCGGAGGGGTAGAGGCCCTCGACCGGCTCGTCCAGCACGGCGGCGCTCTTCACCGCCGGCGCGGGTCCGCCGGTGGATGGGCGGAACATGACGTAGTCGATGCGGCGGTTCAGTTGCTTCACCGCGCCCAGCGGGGCGTCCGGCAGCGCGGCGCTCAGCGTGACGCCCTCGCCGACGGCGCCGCTCGCTGTCCACGCGTCCGTGAGCGTGTCGCCGTCGGTGAGCGCGGTGATCTCCGGCGTGTCCGGGCCGGCGTTGAGGTCGCCGACCAGCAGTACCGGCAGCGTGCCGCCGAGGCTGCTCAGGTCGGTGACCAGCCGGGCCAGCGCCCGCGTCTGTGCGAGGTGGTCGTCGGCGAGGTGGGCGTGGTGCTCGGCACAGGTGCAGACGACGTACAGCGGGCCGTCGGGGTGCTCGACAACGGCGATCAGCGCCACCGGCGGCTGCTCTCGGCTAGACGGCAGGCGGTGCGTCCACGAATGCCGGATCGGCCAGCGGCTGAGGATCGCCAGGCCGAGGTCGACGCCGTCGTGGCCAGGTTCCTCGATGGGATGGGGCAGGGACGGGCCGGCGAACACCGAGTGCAGGCCCAACGGTGCCGCCAGCACCACGGCCTGCGACGCCTCACGGGCGGCCCACGACTCCTGCAGGCCGACGATGTCCGGCCGGAGCGCGACCAGGGTCGCGGCGATGCCGATCTGCCGCTCCCGCCAGCGCTCGCCGAATCGCCACCAGACGTTCCAGGTCATCACGCGCATGGCGGGTTCATACCCCGCTGCTGGTCAGTCAGACAGCGCCCGCACCGACGGCGGAACGGGGATGCCGGCGCGCAGGTCCGGTGCCGGAACGGGGTCGCCGTAGCCGCGGCGCAGCGGGACGATGCCCGCCCACGTCGGCCCGTCGACGTCCTCGGGGAGGTCGTCCGGCCAGCGCTCCGACACCTTGAGCGACCACTCGGTGATGGGCAGCGCGAGGATCAGCGTCGCGGCCAGTTCGCGCTTCGTCGGCCGGCGCAGCTCGGCGGAGCGGCCGGGCAGGATGCGGTCGACCAGCACGTCGAGGGCGCGCTCCTTCTCGTCGCCGTCGAGCGCGGTGAACCGGCCGAACAGCACCGCGCTGCGGTAGTGGAACGACGACTCGAACGACGCCCGCGCCACCACGACGGCGTCCATCGCGGTGACGGTGACCGACGCGGGCGCGCCGGCGCTCAGTGCCCGCAGCCAGGACGAGCCGGTCGACCCGTGCACCAGCAGCCGGTCACCGTCGCGGGCCACGGCGGTCGGGAACGCGACCGGATGCCCGTCGACCAGCACCGCCACGTGCCCCAGCAGGACGTCGTCGAGCAGGGCGTGCAGCGCGGCGAGGTCGGTGACGGCCTTGTCGGCCATGCGGGTCAGGCGGGTCGGCGAGGAGGGCGGGTTCGTCACCATCGTGGCATTGTGCCCTGCCGCGAGCGCTCAGCTCGTCGCCGCGGGCACGGCGAACGAGATCCAGACGTCCGGCGGCAGCTCAGGCCGGCCGGGCACGGCCCGCCGTTCCTCCGTCCACCGCTGCCCGGCCAGCGCCGTCGCGACACGTCGCCAGAACCGGACCGCGCCGGTGTTGGCGTCCTGGAAGGCGACCTCCCACGTGCCCGGGTGCCGTTCGACGACCTCGCGGACGGCGGCCAGCCCGCCGCCGCGGCGGCGCAGCCCGCGGACGACGAAGAAGCTGTTCAGCACACGGGTCGGTGCGGCCAGTCCGCGGACGATCGCGAGGCCGGCGGGGTGGTCGTCGTCGGTCACGATGTAGGCCAGCCGGTCGGGGTCGGTGAACGCGGCGGTCAGACGGTCGCTGCGGAACGTGCCGTCGGGATTCGGCAGCCCGCCCTGGAACTCGGACATGTCGTGCCGGAACATCAGCCACAGCCGCTCGAGGACGGCGTGGTCGGCGGCGCCTGCGGGACGGACGACGGGCATGGACATAGTGCTCCCTCGGGATGGGGTGTGGTGAGGACGGCGGGCCGCGAACCGGGCCTAGAAACGCCGAAAGCCTCCCGGGTCGGTGGAGCCGAGCCGGAAGGCGTGCCGTACACGATCATCATAGCGGTCCCGCGTGTGCGTCGGTAGACCCGGTCGCGCGCCGAGCGGAGACCCGATGCCGTCACTCGTCTCGGGAGCACCTCGCTCGCCGCGAGACCGCATGAGGCCGGGATCAGCCGGCCATCCGGCATTCCGGCGAGTGAGGTGCCGGCCGGGCGAGTGAGGCGTAGCGCCGCGGCGGCTCTCAGGCGGCCGAGCCGAGCGCGGCGGGCGGAAGCGCGCCCCAGTCGCCGGGTGGCCAGGCGAGCGGATCGTCGGGGAGCGCCGCCAGCTCGGCCACCTGCCAGGCGCACCACGGCGACACCTCACGTCGGCCGGCCAGGACGTCGTCGCGGAACATGGACCAGGGGACCCACTCCAGCCCGCCGACCTCGGACGCGTGCGGCTCGGGCGGGTCGGCCGTCGTGGCGGCGAAGACCGGGCAGACCTCGTTCTCGACGACGCCGTTGGGCATCACGGCGCGGTAGCGGAACCGGGGCAGGACGGGGCGCAGGTCGCTCAGGCGGATGGTCAGCTCGTCGACCGCCCGCCGCGCCAGCGCCGCGACCACGTCCTCATCCGGACCCGGGTGGCCGCAGAACGAGTTCGTCCACACGTCCGGCCACGTCGGCTTGCTGGCAGCGCGCTTGGTGACCAGCAGCGAGCCGGCGGCGTCGAACACGTAGCAGGAGAACGCCAGGTGCAGCGGCGTCGCCGCGTGGTGGACCTCGCTCTTGAGCGCCGTGCCGACGGCGGCCCCGGCCGGGTCCAACAGCACGACTCGCTCGCCGACCAGTGTCTCTGCCATCGCGCCGTCCCCCTTTCGCGCAACGCCGTCGAAAGTGCGTCCGTGCAGGATGCCCCACGCGGCCGCTCCAGGGCAATCGCCATCACACGCGTCTTCACACGGGGCCGCCGGATCGTGCGCGATGGAGTGGCAGCACATCCGAGCACAGGGGGACACCTTGGGAACGCTGCAGGCATACGCGGAACGGACGGCGCCGGCCGCCGGGCGGGCCCACGGCGAGGCGGACGTACGAATCCGCAAAAGACGAGCGGCGAATCGTTCCCTGGCGCGGGTTCCGGGGCCACAATCGACCCAGCGGGGGGTACGCATGGGGACGATCCGGCTCCTGGGGCCACCGGCCATCGAGCACGAGGGCCGGCCCGCACGTGCGCCCCGCGGCCGGAAGGCATGGGTACTGCTGGCGTACGTGCTGCTCGCCGACCGCCCGCCAAGCAGGCAGCGGCTGGCCGAGCTGTTCTTCGCCGACGCCGACGACCCGCTCGGCGCTTTGCGCTGGACGCTGGCGGAACTGCGCCGCACGCTCGGCCGGTCCGACGTGCTGACCGGTGACCCGGTCTCGCGCGGCGGCCTGCCCGACGACGCCGTCGACGCGCGGGCGCTCATGGACGAGCTGGCCGACCCCGCCCCACTGCTCGAGGCCCGCGGTGAGCTGCTCGAGGGCGTCTACGTGGCGTCCTGCCCCGAGGTGGAGTCATGGCTGGCGGTCGAACGGCACCGGGTATCGGCGCTGATCGAGACCCGCCTGCGGCAGACGGCGGTGACGCTGCTGGCCGCCGGCCGGGCCGCCGACGCCGTCCCGTACGCCGCCCGGGCAGTCGAGCTGAACCCGCTCGAGGAGGGCAACCACGAGCTGCTGGTCCGCAGCCTGGCGATGGCCGGAGACCGGACGGCGGCGCTGCGGCAGGTGGCGGCCGGCCGCGACGTGCTCCGCCGCGAGCTGGGCGTCGAGGCGTCGGAGGCGCTGACGGAGGCCGCGTCGGCCGGGTCGGACTCGCCCCGGACGCCGGCACTGAGCGGCCGGGCAGCGGCCCTGAGCCAGCTCGACGCGGGCCTGGCGGCGATCGACGCGGGCGCGATCGATCCCGGCATCCAGTGCCTGCGCCGGGCGGTCGCCGAGGCGGCCCGCTGCCGGGACCCGCAGCTGCAGGCCCGGACGCTGGCGGCGCTCGGCGGGGCACTGGTGCACGCCGTCCGCGGCCGAGACGAGGAAGGTGCGCTGGTCCTGCAGGAGGCGCTGCGGTTCGCGGCGGTGGCGGGGGACCGCGCCACCGCGGTCATCGCCCACCGCGAGCTGGGCTACGTCGAGGTGCTGGCCGGCCGCCGGTCCGCCGCCGACCGGTGGCTGTCCAAGGCCCAGGCGCTCGCCGAGACCGACGCCGAGCTGGCCTCGATCCTGGGCGTGCGCGGGCAGAACGCCTCCGACGAGGGCGACTACCCAGCGGCGTTCATCCACCTCGGCGAGTCGATCGAGCGCGCCCGCGCCGCCGGCGATGACCGGCAGGAGGCGTGGTCGCTGTCGATCCTGGCCCGGGCGCACCTGCTGCGCGACGAGCGGCACCAGGCCGCGGCGGCCGCGGACCTGTCGATGCGCATCGTCCAGCAGCAACGGTGGATGGCCTTCCTGCCCTGGCCGAAGGCACTGCGTGCCGAGGTGGACCTGCGCAACGGCGAGCTCGCCGCGGCCGCCGACGCGTTCGAGCAGTCCTGGGTGCTGGGCTGCCAGGTCGGCGACCCGTGCTGGGAGGCCATGGCGGCTCGAGGGCTCGGCCTGCTGAGCGCCGGACGCGGGGACCACCGCGCGGCCGCCGAATGGCTGGGCGAGGCGACCGTCCGCTGCAACCGGGTGACCGATCGCTACCACTGGATGCAGGGCCACATCCTGGACACCGCCATCGACTCGGCGCTGGACCGTGGCGACGAGGGCCGGGCCCGGCCGCTCGTCGCCACGCTCGGCGCGCTGGCCGCGCGCGGCGACATGCGCGAGCTGGTGGTGCGCGCGCAGGTGCACCGGCACCGGCTCGGCGACGGTGGCGCGCTCGCGACCGCGCGAGTGCTCGCCGCCGACGTCGACAACCCCGCCCTGCTCGCCCTGATCGACGATCCCGACCGACCGAAGGTGGCACGATGACCGGTCGGCATTTCCTCGGCGACGCACCGGACTAGCCCGGCGCGCAGCGCCTCTACGACGACGACCTGGCCGAGGACGGCTACGTCATGAACGTCTCGCGGCTGTGGACGTACGGCCCCGACGAACACGAGAAGCTGTTCGACCTGATCACGCACGTGTGGGAGAGCAACGGGATGACGTTCCGGCAGCGCGGCATCCTGGTCGGCGCCACCGCGTCGGCGCTCGGCGACTCCGTCTGCTCACTGGTGTGGGGCACCCGGCTGGCCGGCGAGGCCGACCCGGAGACCGCGGCCGCGGTCCTCACCGGCCGCGACGACGGGCTCACCGCGAAGGAGCGGGCGATGGCGGCGTGGGCGCGCAAGGTGGTCCATGACCCGAACGGCACCGCTCAGCGCGACGTGCAGGAACTGCGCGACGCCGGCTGGGCCGACGGCGAGATCTTCGCCATCACGGTGTTCTGCGCGCTGCGGGTGGCGTTCTCGACGGTGAACGACGCGCTCGGCACCCGGCCGGACCCGCAGATCCTGGACCACGCGCCGCAGGCCGTCCTCGACGCCGTCGATTTCGGCCGCCCGATCGAGGAGGTGGCCCCGATCCCGTGATCGTCTTCGGCTCTCCGACCCGTCGGCTCGGCGTCGGTGCGGGTTGTTGCCCGTGTGCCGACGTTCCGTGCGCCGGGTCTGCCGCGTCGCCGTCCCCCCCGGCTGCCCCATTCTCTTGCCGCGAACCCGCGCCGTTTCGCCCCGATTCGCCGGATTGTGGACGGCGGAGATCATCAACGATCGGCTACATCACCAGGATTACCCGAGCATCACCACGCCTACAACCGTGTCGACGCACGGGTAATCCTCGTGATGCCCCCCGAACCGCCGTGAAATCTCACCAAGTGGACACCGATGGCGGCCAGAACAGCCAGAACCCCGCCCGACACGCCGTGACCGTCGCCCGGACCGACGCCGTCGCTCGACACCCGGGCACCGTCGCCCGACGCCCCGTCGCCACACTCCCCCGTCCCCCTGATAGCTGCCCGTTCTTCGGCCGCTTGCGTGCGGGTCAAGCGGTCATCGCCGGCGCGAAGCGCCCAACAGTCCGCTTGAGGCGCGCGTGCGCGGCCAAGAGAATGGGCAGCAGGGGGACGGCCAATGCCGCCAACTCCCAGCCAACGCGGCGAACGCCCGGCGTGTCCGATTCACGGAACGGGTCGAGGAACCTCACGTTCGCTCACGGCGACCGCAAGGGAACCTGATCACGGCAGTGACGCGCCGAGGGGACGGCCGGCGTCGAATCCGGGCAGGATCAGGAACGTCGCGCTGCCGGTGGGCGTCACGTACTCGCCCAGGTCGTCGACCTCGTCGAGGCGGAACTGGGTCTGCACGAACGTGCGCAGGTCGCGCTGGAAGCAGACGAACAGCAGGCCGGCGTCGGATCCGCCGTCGTCGAAGGCGTAGCCGCGGCGCAGCATCAGCGCGCTGCCGGTGACCGACGGGTGCGCGGCCCGCACGTGGGACCGGGCCGGGGTGACGTACTGGCCGTCCGGCGTCTTGGCCAAGAGGTCGACCTCGCCGGTCGGACCGCCGCCGGACAGCGGCGAGCCGTCGTTGCGGTGCCGGCCGACGATCGCCTCCTGACGCTCGACCGGCTCCGCGGTGAACCGGGGGACGTCGAGCCGGAGCCGGCGCACGACGCAGATGCTGCCACCGGCGAGCGGGCCGGCGGAGATCCACACGTGCTCGTCCTGCTCCGCGGCGGTCTGCGGGACGATGACGCCGTCGTGGAAGCCGAACGGGTTGCGCGCGATGGTGCCGGTGCCGGGCGCCCGGAAACCGCGCTGCGACCAGCGCGGGACGGCGTCCGGCGCGGCGCGCTCGACCAGCCAGGACGCGGCCCGGTGTACGTCGTTCGGGTCGTTCGCGTAGACGGCGATCAGCAGGTCGCCGCCGGTTCGCTCGGGCGGGACGGCGGTGTCCTTCGCGAACGCCGGCAGCGGCTGCGCGCCAGGGAGATCGGCGCCGAACGCCGCGACGACGCGCGGGCCGAGCCCGACCGTCGCCGTCAGGTCGCCCGGCCCATCCAGCAGCCCGGCCTCGGCCGCCCGCTCGCCGGTGAGGTCGAGGATCGCGGTGCCCAGCCGGGCGCACAGGGCGCGGACGGCGTCGCGGAACGGCGCCGTGGGGGACGGCGTCGCGACCAGGTCGAGGACGAGCAGCAGACCGTGCGGCTGCGGCGTGCCCGGCCGGGCGATGCCGGCCTGGTGGGTGCCCGTGGGGTCGACGGCGTCCGGCCGTCCGGCCGAGGCGGCCGGGCCGTCGTCGGACGCGGTGGCGGCTCGGCGCTCGCCGTCGTCGGCGGTCGCCCGTCCGGCGGCCAGTCCGGCGGCGCCCGCGAAGCCCGCGGCGGCACCGGCGGCGGCCAGCCCGCGCAGCAGGTCGCGGCGGCGGGTGCGGCGGGGCGGCTGCTGGTCGTCGGACAGCTGGTCCGTGGTGGGCTCGCTCATCAGCCGCTCGCCGTGGTCGCGAGGAACTGGCCGGCGAAGTCAACGCCCGGCGCGTCGGAGAAGTCGACCGCGGTCCAGTCGCCCGCGGCGCCCAGCCGCGCCTCCAGCCGCAGCAGCCGGCCCTGTTCGTCGACCCAGTACCGGACCGTCGCGTCACTGCCGTCCGGCGCGGTGGTGGCGGTCGCGGGGTCGTAGGCGCGGTCGGCGGTCGGCCCGGCCACGACGTCGACGGGCACCCCGTCGACCTCGTCGGAGCGCAGCCAGCGCGCGTCGGTCTGCTGCAGCAGCAGCGGGTTGTCCGGCCGGTCGCTGGCGGCCTGGAAGACCAGCGCGAGCATCGCGTGCAGCCGGGACTGCTCCGGCGCCAGCGTCGACGACGTCCACGCGGTGTCGTCGGGCGGGGGGAGCGGCGGGTCGTCGGTGGCGGGTCCGACCGGCGCGTGCGACGTGATCTGGGACAGCGTCCACGCCACCAGCTCAGGGTCGGCGCCGTCCTGGCTGACGTTGACGTAGCCGACGTGCCGGGTGAAGTCGGCCCAGCCGTCGACGGAGAACGTGCGGCCGTTGTCGATCACCTCGAACCTCAGCCCGCGGACGCCATCGGTGTAGTTCGTGTACCGCATCATCGACAGCCGCTGCGCCTCGTCTCCGGTCAGCGGCCGTGGCCCGTCACCGGACTCCGACGCGCTCGGCGCGGCCGCCGGATCGTCGTCGCCCGAGCATCCGGTGAGGGCGATGACGGCGATCGTGGCGAGCGCGGCAAGCGCGGCGACGCGTCCGAGCCGGCGTGCGGGCGGACCGCTCGGGCGGCGGCCGGGTGTGGTCATGGCGCCGAGTGTAAGCACCGTCGTGCCTTACTGACCTGGCAATTCGGACACTCAGACCGCGGAGTTCCGCTGAGAAACGTGATCTGTGTCACATTGCGTGCTGATCGAGATGCGAACCGCCTCTTCACGGTCAGCGCCGGTGCGTACCCCGACCCGGGAGCCAGCGGCGCCGGGATGTGCACCCGCAGTTGTACGACAGCAACGGAGGACCCCTGTGAGAGCGCTCCAGGAACGCGGCCACGGCCGACCGCCCCACTCCCGCCCGCGACGGGCCCGCGCAGCGATAGGGGGACTCGCCGCGTTGGGCCTCCTGGGGTCTGTGCTCGGGGCGGCCGGCATGTCCACGCTGCCGGCCGAGGCCGCCGTCGGTGACCCCATCACCGGCACGATCTGGCAGGACTACGACTCCGACGGTATGTACGACACGTTCGAGGAGTCGGGCCTGCTGGAGGGCATCGAGGTGTACGCCTACGACGCCGAGGGCAACGTCGCGGGTCCGGCGATCACGGACGCGAACGGCAACTACTCGCTGCCGGTGACCAGTGACGCGGGTCCGTGGCGGGTCGAGGCGAACGTGCCCGACACGCCGGAGTGGGCCGAGTGGCGCGACTCCGTCGTCGGCCGGGCGGCCGGGCGGAGCAACGGCACGACTGTGCAGTTCATCGACTCTGTGCCGGCGACGGAGGTGGACTTCTCCTTCCAGGTGCCCAGCACCTTCGTGGAGAACAATCCTCACGTGTTCCTGCCGGCCTTCCGGTTCGGAGCGAGCGACGGTGCCCAGGGCGGCAGCTTCGGCGGGGCAGCGCACGAGTACGAGGCGATGAGCCCGAACACCACCACCGCCGTTCCGACGACCATGCAGGTGCCGTTCGCGCAGGTCGGCGCGACCTACGGCACGGCCTGGCAGCGCGCCGAGGAGCCCGGCGGCATGGGGTCGGTGTTCGCCTCGGCCTACGTCCGGCGGCACTCGGGCCTCGGCCCGGGCGGCATCGATGCGATCTACAAGATCACGTCCGACGACGGCACCCCGTCGTCGCCGACGGCCAGCGCCGACGTCTTCGTGAACCTGTCCGACTACGGCATCGACGTGGGCAGCGACTCCGATGACGGCGCCGTCGCAGGCGATCCGAACGGCCTGCGTCCCTCCATGACCTTCGACAACCCGGCGTACAGCTGGCTGCGCGATGTGCAGGCGTGGGACCGGGTCGGGCGGGTCGGTCTCGGTGCGATGGAGATCTCCAACGACCAGGAGTCGCTGTTCGCGGTCAATCTGTACAACCGGTCGCTGGTGGAGATCGAGATCAGCCGGGACGGCACGCAGGTGCTCGGGGTGACCGAGCACGAGCTGGATGCGTACTTCCCGGACGCCAGTGACCTGCGCCCCCATGGCATCTCGGCGAACCCGCTGACCAACGAGATGTACCTGACGGTCACGAACACCGCCGAATCCACCGGGAACCGGGCCGACCTGCATGCCTTCGTGTACGCGTTCGACCCGGCCGACCCGACCGACCTGCGCCTGGTGCTCGACTTCCCGCTCGACTACGAGCGTGGCGTCCACGGCCCCTACAGCGCGAACTATCGCCCGTGGAGCACCAACCCGGCGGCCTGGCTGTCGCAGCGGTATCCGTTCAACGCGGCGGAGGACATCATGTACACCGCCGTGCCGATTGTCGCCGATGCGCGCTACCTGCACGGTGATCTGATCGTCGGCATCCGCGATCTGGGCGGTGATCTTTTCGGCGCGCAGACGGCCTACGCTCCGGGCGACGACCGTCTCGTCATCAGCCGCTCGCTCGGTGGTGAGCTGCTGAAGGCCGGCTCGAACGGGGACGGCACCTGGACGATCGAGCAGAACGGCGTCGTCGGCGGCGTCAAGGGAGCGGGATCTGCCGGTGCGTCGCAGCTGAGCGGCCCATCGGGGCCGGACAAGTTCTTCGTGGACCTCTGGCTGAACGGGTCGGAGCACCTCGGCGCGACGCTGGTGGTGCCCAGCCGCGAGGACGGCATCCTGGAGACCGGCATCCACGCCGCCGAGGGGGCGTTCCAGGTCGGTACCCGCCGATTCCTTCAGAACACCGGTGCGCCGGTGGAGCCGCGGGGTGCGGCGATCATCACCGGCACGAACGTCGGGCCCGGTGCGACCACGAAGGGTAATGGTCTGGGTGAGTTGACGGCGATGGCGTCGGCGGCGCCGATCGAGATCGGGAATTATGTCTGGTACGACGTGGACAACGATGGTGTGCAGGATCCGGATGAGGCGGTGGTCGCGGGTGCGACGGTGAATCTGTACGAGGTGGCCGCGGACGGCACCCGCACGCTCGTCTCGACCACCACGACCGACGCGAACGGGGAGTACTACTTCTCGTCGAACGACGCCGACTACCAGCTGCAGACGCACACCGACTACGTCGTCGGCGTGGACAACCCGGCCGACTACGAACCGGGCGGGCCGCTGGAGAACTGGTACCCGACGGTGCCCGACACCGGTGACCCGAATTCCGTCGACGCCGATCGGAACGACTCCGACGGCATCGTGGAGACCACCGAGGACGGCGACTTCCCGTATGCCGCCATCACCACCGGCGGGCCGGGCGAGAACGACCACACGATCGACTTCGGCTACTCCAACATCGACTACGAGTTCGACAAACGCATGGTGTCGGGTCCGACGGAGAACCCGGACGACGACGGCACCTGGACCATCACCTACGAGCTGGTCGCCGAGAACACCGGCATGATCCCCGGGGCGTACCTGCTCACCGACGACCTGACCGGCTACGGCGATGGCATCGTGGTGGTGGACACCCAGGTCGTCAGTGGTCCGCCGCAGGCTGAGGGGCTGCTGAACCCGGACTGGGACGGCACCGGTGACATGAACGTCGTCACCGGCGAGGTGCCGATAGCGCCGCAGTCGACGGTCGAGAACGGCACCGAGCACGTCTACACGCTGACGGTGACGGTCGCGCTGGAGACGGACCCGCAGACCGGTGAGGCGATCGCCACGCCGGACCAGCTGGCCTGCACTCCGGAGCAGGTTCCGGGTGAGGGGACGACGGGGCTGTTCAACACGGCCACGATGGACCCGACCAACCACGAGGACCTCACCGACAACGAGTGCAGCGAGCTGCCACTGGTGACCCTCGACAAGACGGTCGTCACCGAGCCGCACGTCGTCGACCGGGAGAACCAGCCCGGCGTGTGGGAGATCACCTACGGGCTCACCGTCACCAACGAGACCGACGTCCCCACCGACTACGACCTCGAAGACGCGCTGCGCTTCGGCACCGGCATCGAGATCGTCGACGGCTCGGTGACCACCACGAACACCGTCCCCGGTGACATCACCACGCGGCCGGAGTACGACGGCGTCACCGACCTGCTGATCGTCGAAGACCAGCCGATCGGCGAGCAGGAGTCGCACCAGTACACCGTCACCGTCCAGTTCACGGTGAATCTGCCGAACCCGCCGGCGCAGCCGGACCCGTCGGACTGCACGCTGGCCGGCGAGGGTGAGGACGGCACGGGCCTGTACAACGACGCGAACTCGTCGTTCAACGGGTACCCGGACGAAGACACGGAGTGCCGTGAGGTGGGGCAGCCGACGCACACCAAGTCGCTGATCTCGGCTGAGCCGATCGGGAACGGGCAGTGGCAGGTCGTGTACGGCATCGACGTGATCAACAAGGGCGTCGCCGCGACGTTCTACGACCTGGACGATGAGCTGCACTTCACCGACCAGGTCACGATCGTGTCCGCCGACGTCACCGCGTCGCCGGACGGGGTGACTCTGTTCGATCCGGCGTGGAACGGGCGGGACGAGCTGGTCATCGCCGAAGGTGTGCCGATCCTGGGCACCGACGACGAGGGGTACGCGCCGCACCACTACGAGCTGACGGTGATCGCCGACGCGCCGCTGCAGTTCGAGATCGGTGAGGGCGGCTCGGATCCGACGGCCTGCCCTGGTGAGGGGGAGGACCCGACGGCCGACACGGCGTTCAACAACACCTCGACGCTGACCGACGAGTCCGGCCTCGAGGAAGACGATCAGGCCTGTGCGGAACCGCCGTCGATCGACATCGACAAGACGATCAGCGCCGGTCCGACGTCGAACGGCGACGACACCTGGACCATCACCTACGACCTGGTGGCCACCAACACCGGCCAGGGTGACGGCGTCTACACCATCACCGACCAGCTGCGCTACGGCGAGGGCATCGTGGTCGAGGACGCTCAGGTGATCACCACACCGGAGGGTGTGACGGCGCTGGACACCTGGACCGGCCAGGGCCCGGCGGACGATCCGGCGAACGTCATCGCCGAGGACGTGCCGCTCGCCGCGGGCGGGGTGCACATCTACCAGGTGCAGGTGGTGTTCTCCCTCGACGAGGACACCCTCACCGAGGAGTCGATGGCCTGCCCGGAGCCGGACTCCGGCGAGAACGGCGGGCTGGCCAACAGCACCGGCATCGAGCACAACGACCTCACCGACGACGACGAGGCGTGCCTGAGCCTGGGTGAGCCGGACCTGGACAAGGAACTCGTGTCCGCCGAGCCGGTCGGTGACGGGCAGTGGCAGGTCGTCTACCAGTTGACGGTGAACAACCTGCTGCCCGGCGAGACCACCTACGACCTCGAGGACGAGCTGCTGTTCGGCGACACCGTCGAGGTCGACTACGCCGAGGTCACCGACTACCCCGACGGGGTCGAGGTGAACGAGGACTGGGACGGTCTCGAGGACACCCTCATCGCCGAGGATGTGCCGCTCGCGGGGATGGACGACGAGGCGTACGCGCCGCACGTCTACACCATCACCGTGGTGGCCGACGTGCCGCCGAGCTTCGAGGTGGACGATGACGGCAACACGCAGGCCGCCTGCCAGGACGAG
This sequence comes from Jiangella aurantiaca, assembly GCF_004349105.1. Taxonomy (GTDB): domain Bacteria; phylum Actinomycetota; class Actinomycetes; order Jiangellales; family Jiangellaceae; genus Jiangella; species Jiangella aurantiaca. Next base: position 559 of record NZ_SMLB01000019.1, on the reverse strand, counting down.
CCAGGTTCGAACTTCGAGAACGGCGGGCTGAACAACGCCGCGACCCTCACCACCGAGGGCGGCGACGAGCTCACCGACACCGACTGCGCGGACCTGCCGTCGATCCACCTGGACAAGACGATCGCGTCCGGGCCCACCTCGACCGGTGAGAACGCCTACACCATCACCTACGAGCTGGAGGTCACCAACGACGGTGCCGCCGCCGGGGACTACGTCCTGTCCGACCAGCTCAACTACGGTGCCGGCATCGAGATCGTCGACGTCACCGCGGCCAACACCGAGCCGGGGGACGTCCCGGTGCTGGACACCTTCACCGGCCAGGGCGCCGAGCCCGACGCGGCGGAGAACGCCATCACCGGCGACGTCACCATCGACGTCGACACCACCCACACCTACCAGGTGACGGTGGCGGTCACCGTCGACCCGGCCACCGCGACCGCCGAGTCCGTCCAGTGCCCGGCAAACCCGGACCAGGGCGACACCGGTGGGCTGCTCAACCTCGGCCTGGTCGACCACAACGACCACGAGCTCGACGCCGACGCCTGCGCCCCGCTCGACC
>NZ_SMLB01000018.1 GCF_004349105.1 Jiangella aurantiaca | reverse complement strand
CCCCCCGCCCGCCCGCGGAGTGAGCGGCGGGCCGGGAGGGCAGGTGACGGGCGTCGCCTCACCGCGAGGCGGCGACCTGCTTCCTCGGCGTCGCCCGGAAACACGATTGGCGCCGCCCGAGGGCGACGCCGTCCGCGTGGATCGAGGAGTTACTGCCCGTAGCCGCGCTCGCGCCGGTTGCGCCAGCGCTGCTCCATGCGCTCGATGAACGAGCCGTTGTTGCGCGGCCCCTTGGGGCGACGCTGCCGCCGCGGCGAGCCGGGGCTGATGTCGGGAACCTCGCCGGCAGCCGCTGCGGCGTCGGCCGGCGGGACGCGCCGCCAGGAGGTGACGGCGTAGAACGCCGAGCCGAGCATCACGACGAAGCCCGCCACACCGAGCGCGATCACCTGGGTCACGGCGCCCGTCATGAGCATCACGACACCGACGACGAAGACCAGACCGGCAAAGACCGCACGCCGCCGGTACCGCCGCCGCAGATCCGCGCCACGCATGGCCGTGGCGAACTTCGGATCCTCGGCGAGGAGCGCCTGCTCCATCTGCTCGAGCAGCCGCTGCTCATGATCGGAGAGTGGCACCGTTCCCCTCCAATGAACACGGAAACCTATGGGCACCTGCTGTAAGGACCAGCATATGCGGCCGACGCCACCGAAGAAAGCCGGGCGTTCGACCGAAGCGCATCGATGTCGGAGTACCCGTCCGACGGCCCGGTCACACGTCCGCCGCCGCAGGCTGTTCTCCCTTTCCTTGTGGGACTGGCCGCCGCTCGGGACCTCGCGGTCGGGCTGATTACCTTCTCCTCGAGGGGCTCGCGGCCGCCTGGACCTCGCGGTCGGCCGTCGCCTTAGGCCTTGGTGGCGAGCACGTGCAGGGCCGCGGCCACCGCCCGGAACGCCGGATGTGCGACCGCGGCGGCCTCGAGCTCGGCGAGCGCGGCCACCTCGGCGGGGTCGTCGACGACGCTGCCGGCGACCAGGTCGGTGAGCACCCGCACGCCGTGCACCTCGTCGACCCGCAGCCCGGCGCCCGTGAGCAGCGCCCTGACGCCGCTCTCGTCGAACCGGCGCGGCAGCGGGTCCGAGCGGCCCCAGTGGCCGTCCGGGTCGTCGAGCAGCCGCCGCGCATCGGCGAAGTGCCCGGCGAGGGCCTTGGCCAGCACGGCGGCGTACCGCTGGGCGACGACGACGCTGGCGACGCCGCCGGGGCGCAGCGCCGCCGCGATCGCCGTCACCGCGCCGGACACGTCGTCGACCACCTCGAGCACGCCATGACACACCACGACGTCGGCGCCGGCCGGTCCGACCACGCCGGCCAGGCCGGCGGCGTCGCCCTGGACGCCGGTGACTTGGTCGCCGACGCCCTCCTCGGCAGCCCGGCGGGCCAGCGTGGCCAGCGCGTTCGGGCTCGGGTCGACGACGGTGACGCGGTGGCCGATGCGGGCCAGCGGCACCGCGAACACGCCGCTCCCGCCGCCGACGTCGACGATGTCGAGCTCCCGGCGGCCGGTGGACGTGCTCAGCGCGGCCAGCGCCTCGTTCAGCTGCGTCCAGATGGCCTCGGTGCGCGGGTTGCGGCGCAGACGCTCGTTCATCGGGTCACTCGTCGCTCGATCGCGCCCAGAGGTTCAAACCCGCCTCGACGGCGTACTTGTCGATCTCGGCGAGCTCTTCGGCGGCGAAGTCGAGCCGGTCCAGCGCGCCAAGGCTGTCCTCGAGCTGCGCCACCGTCCGGGCGCCGATCAGCACCGACGTCACCCGCTCGTCACGCAGCGCCCACGACAGCGCCAGCTGCGCGAGCGTCTGGCCCCGCGACCCGGCGATGCCGGCCAATGAGTTGAGCCGCTCGACGACGTCCTGAGTGACCAGCGACGGCGAGAACGACCCGCCGCGGGCCGCGCGGGAGTCGTCGGGCACGCCGCCGAGGTACTTGTTCGTCAGCAGGCCCTGCGCCAGCGGCGAGAAGGCGATGATGCCGAGCCCTTCCTCCTCGCAGGCGTCGGTCAGGCCGGCCTCGATCCATCGGTTGAACATCGAGTAGGACGGCTGGTGGATGGCCAGCGGGGTGCCCAGATCGCGCATGATGGCGACCGCCTCACGGGTCCGTTCCGGCGAGTACGACGAGATGCCCGCGTACAGCGCCCGGCCGGACCGCACCGCGGTGTCGAGGGCGCCCATCGTCTCCTCGAGCGGCGTGTCGGGGTCGAACCGGTGCGAGTAGAAGATGTCGACGTAGTCCAGGCCCATGCGGTTCAGCGACGCATCGAGGCTGGCCAGCAGGTACTTCCGCGAGCCCCACTCGCCGTACGGGCCGGGCCACATGTCGTAACCGGCCTTCGTCGAGATGATCAGCTCGTCGCGGTACGGACGGAAGTCCTCGGCGAAGATGCGGCCGAAGTTCTTCTCCGCCGAGCCGGGCGGCGGGCCGTAGTTGTTGGCCAGGTCGAAGTGGGTGACACCGTGGTCGAACGCCGTGCGCAGGATGGCCCGCTGCGTGGCCAGCGGCGACTCGTCGCCGAAGTTCTGCCACAGCCCGAGTGAGATGGCGGGCAGCTTCAGGCCGGTGCGGCCGCTGCGGCGGTACGGGGTGTCGATGTAGCGCGCCTCGTCGGCCCGGTACGGCGCGCCTACGTGGAGGTTCCTTGTCGGACGGTCAGCCATGCTGCGAACCTATCGCTCGTGTCCCCGTCCCGTGGCAGCGACCGCCCCCGTCCCGAGTGGTTCGCCGGAGTCCATCACATCGACTCCGGCACGGCGGAGCTGGTGCCGGACCGCTCCGACCCGGGCGGCTGGTCGATTTTCGTCAACGGGGTGTCCAGTTCGTACGTCCACCTGGGCGACCCGACCCGGCTGGACTTCGAGTACATGCAGTGGGCCGGCCACGTCCTCGACGTCGCTGCGCCGCCCGGTGAGCCCCTATCCGCCGTCCACATCGGTGGGGCCGCCTGCACCCTCGCGCGCTACGTGGCGGCGACGCGGCCCGGCTCGCCGCAGACGGTGTTCGAGGTCGACGCCCTGCTGGTCCGGCTGATGCGGCAGGCGTTCGCGCTGCGGGCGGTGCGAGGACTGCGGTTGAAGGCCATGGACGGGCTGGACGGGCTGCGGTCGCTGCCGGACGTGTACTCCGCCGTCGTCATCCGGGACGCCTTCGACGGTGCGCAGGTGCCGCCGCACCTGGCTGACGTCGGGTTCTACGCGGAGGCCGCGCGGGTGCTGACCGCCGGCGGCGTGTACGTCGGCAACATCGCCGACACCGCGCAGGTGCGGGAGTCGCGGGTCGAGGCGGCGACGGCGCTGGAGGTGTTCGCGCACGTCGCGATGATCGCGGAGCCGGGCCAGCTGCGCGGCCGCCGGTACGGCAACGTCGTGCTGGTGGCGTCACAGGCGCCGCTGCCGGAGGACGCGCTGATCCGCAAGCTCGCCGGCGGCGCCGTCCGTGCCCGCTTCGTCGAGCCGGCCCGGGTGAAGGAGCTGGTCGCGGGCGTCAAGCCCCGGCACTGAACGTCGCCGTCCGCCGGCGCCGTGCGCGCCCACCGACAACTCCAGGCGTCTTGACAGTTTTTATTTTCGGTGGGACCGTTGGGTCAGCCGCTCACACGACGCCTCGGAAGGACCGGATCATGACCGCCATAGCCGCCACCGCCTCCGCTACCACCGCCGCCTCGACCACCGAGGCCGGCCGGGCCTCCCGCCGCCTGCTCACCGCCGGGATCGTCGCCGGCCCGCTGTACGTCGCGACCGTCGTCGGGCAGTACCTCCTCCGCGACGGCTACGACCCGAGCCGGCACGCCGCGAGTGTGCTGGCCAACGGCGACTACGGCTGGGTGCAGATCACGAACTTCGTCGTCGCCGCGGCGCTGACGCTGGCGGCCGCCGCGGGGCTGCGCCGGACGGGGCTCGCCGGCACATGGGCGCCCCGGCTGGTCGGCGTGTTCGGGGTGTCGCTGCTGGCCGCGGCCGCCTTCGTCGCCGACCCGGTCGAGGGCTTCCCGCCCGGCACGCCCGCCTCGGCCGCCGACACCATGAGCTGGCACGGGCTCGCCCACCTGGCCGCCGGCACCGTCGGGTTCACCTGCCTGGCGATCGCGTGCTTCGCGCTGGGCCGCCGGCTGCGCCGGACCGGCCGCGCCGGTGCCGCGTACTCCGTCGCCAGTGGGGTGCTGGTCCTGGGCGGCTTCCTCGCCGTGTCGGCGAGCGCGGGCGCCAGCTGGGGCGTGCTCGCCTTCACGGCCGGCATCCTGGCCGGCTGGACCTGGCTGGCCGTCACCTGCGCCCGGATGGCGCGCTGACCCCGTGAACGCGACGACGGCCGCAGGGAGATCCCTGCGGCCGTCGTGGTGCGTGCGTCAGCTGCAGCCGCTGGTGGAGCCGCAGCCCTCGCACACGTAGCAGCTGCCGGCCGGGCGCATCTTCGTGCCGCAGGTGAAGCAGAGCGGCGCGTCGGTGCTGGTGCCCTGGATGACCTCGAGCAGCTCGGCGGACGTGTGCGCCTCGATCGGGGCCGGCCGGGCGGACGCGACCTCTGCGGCCGGAGCCGCCTTGGCCGGCGCTGCCTCGGCCTTCACCGGGGCCGACTGCCGGAACGTGTCGACCTCGACCTCGACGTCGGAGTCGGGGGTGTACTCCCCCGTGTCGAGCTGCCGGGCCCGCTCCGTCGCGCTGTAGATGCCGAGCGCGGCGCGCGACTCGAAGGGCAGGTGGTCGAGGGCGAGCCGACGGAAGATGTAGTCGACCACGCTCTGCGCCATCCGCACGTCCGGGTCGTCGGTCATGCCCGACGGCTCGAAGCGCATGTTGGTGAACTTCTCGACGTACGTCTCCAGCGGCACGCCGTACTGCAGCGCGATGGAGATGGCGATCGAGAAGGCGTCCATGATGCCGGCCAGCGTGGAGCCCTGCTTGCCCAGCTTCAGGAAGACCTCGCCGAGGCCGTCGTCGGGGTAGGAGCCCGCCGTCATGTAGCCCTCGGCGCCGCCGACCGTGAAGGACGTGGTCCGGCTCGGCCGGGTCTTCGGCAGCCGCTGGCGGGTCGGCCGGTACTCGACTATGACATCGCTGCCGGCCTTCTCCTTTCCGGCGGTCTTGGCCTTGGCGTCGGACAGCGGCTGGCCGACCTTGCAGTTGTCGCGGTAGACGGCCAGCGCCTTGAGGCCGAGCTTCCAGCCCTGCAGGTAGATCTCCTCGATCTCCTCGACCGTCGCCGACTCGGGCATGTTGACGGTCTTGGAGATGGCGCCGGACAGGAACGGCTGGACGGCGGCCATCATGCGCACGTGGCCCATCGGCTCGATGGCCCGCGGCTGGCCGGCGGCGCAGTCGAACACCTCGTAGTGCTCGGGCTTGAGGCCGGGGGCGTCGACGACGTTGCCGTGCTCGGCGATGTACTCGACGATCGCCTCGATGGTCTCGTCGGCGTAGCCGAGCTTCTTCAGCGCCTTCGGGACCGTCAGGTTGACGATCTGCATGGAGCCGCCGCCGACCAGCTTCTTGAACTTGACCAGCGAGAAGTCGGGCTCGATGCCGGTGGTGTCGCAGTCCATCATGAAGCCGATGGTGCCGGTGGGCGCCAGCAGCGACGCCTGGGCGTTGCGCCAGCCGTTCTTCTCGCCGATCTTGTTGCCCTCGGCCCACACCTTGGTCGCGAGGCTGCGCACGTCGGCGTCGAGCGTGGCGACCGAGCGGAGGTCGTCGGTGGCGGCCGCGTGCTTGCGCATGACCCGGGCGTGCGCCTCGGCGTTGCGCGCGAAGCCGTCGTACGGGCCGACGACGCCGGCCAGCTCGGCGGAGCGCTTGTAGGCGGCGCCGGTCATCAGCGACGTGATGGCCGCGGCCAGCGCCCGGCCGCCCTCGGAGTCGTACGCCAGGCCCGACGCCATGAGCAGGGCGCCCAGGTTGGCGTAGCCGATGCCCAGCTGCCGGTAGGCGCGGGTGGTCTCGGTGATCGACTCGGTCGGGAAGTCGGCGAACGTGATGGAGATGTCCATCGCCGTGATGATCAGCTCGACCGCCTTGGCGAACGTGGCGCCGTCGAAGCTCCCGTCGGGCTGCAGGAACTTCATCAGGTTGAGGCTGGCGAGGTTGCAGCTGGAGTTGTCGAGGCTCATGTACTCCGAGCACGGGTTGGACGCGGTGATGCGACCGGTCTCGGGGTTGGTGTGCCAGTCGTTGATGGTGCCGTCGTACTGGATGCCGGGGTCGGCGCACTCCCACGCGGCCTGCGCCATGTCGCGGAACAGCTTGCGCGCGTTGACGGTGGAGATGACCTCACCGGTCATGCGGGCCCGCAGGCCGAACTCGTCGCCGGACTCGACCGCGCGCATGAACTCGTCGTTGACCCGGACGGAGTTGTTGGCGTTCTGGTACTGGACGGAGACGATGTCGGCGCCGCCGAGGTCCATGTCGAAGCCGGCGTCGCGCAGCGCGCGGATCTTGTCCTCCTCGCGCGCCTTCGTCTGGATGAACTCCTCGACGTCGGGGTGGTCGACGTCCAGGACGACCATCTTGGCCGCGCGCCGGGTGGCGCCGCCGGACTTGATCGTCCCGGCCGAGGCGTCGGCACCGCGCATGAAGCTGACCGGGCCGGACGCCGTGCCGCCGGAAGACAGCAGCTCCTTGCTGGAGCGGATGCGGGAGAGGTTCAGGCCGGCGCCGGAGCCGCCCTTGAAGATCATTCCCTCTTCGCGGTACCAGTTGAGGATCGACTCCATGGAGTCGTCGACGGAGAGGATGAAACACGCCGACACCTGCTGCGGCGACTTCGTGCCGACGTTGAACCACACCGGCGAGTTGAAGCTGAACACCTGGTGCAGCAGCATCCACGTGAGCTCGTGCTCGAAGATCTCGGCGTCGTCCGGCGTGGCGAAGTAGCCCTCGTCCTCACCGGTGGTCCGGTACTTCTTCACCACCCGGTCGATGAGCTGGCGCAGGCTCCACTCGCGCACGTCGGTACCGACGGCGCCGCGGAAGTACTTCGTGGTGACGATCGTCGACGCGTTCAGCGACCAGAAGTCGGGGAACTCGACGCCCTTCTGTTCGAAGACGGTCTCGCCGGTCTTCCAGTTCTGCTGGACGACGTCGCGGCGCTCCCACGTCACCTCGTCGTACGGGTGCACGCCTGCGGTCGTGTAGATGCGCTGGACGCTCAGCCCGCGCGCCTTCTTCGACCGTCCGCCCGGCTTGCTCCCCGCGCTGTTGCGGCTCGGCCCGCTCACCGTCTCCGTCATGGACCTTCCTCACTTCCCCCGGTACTTACCCGTGTGTCCGGGCCTGTCATTCGGTTGTCGTGCTGGACTGCTGGCTCACGGTTCCGCGACGGTCAGCGTGGAGTCGCGTTCCTCGCCGTCCTCGTCGCGGTGACGCTCGGCCTGCTCGCGGTCGGCCCGCAGCGTCGCGATCTCGTTCTCGAAGTCGGCCAGGCTGTCGAAGTCGCGGTAGACGCTGGCGAAGCGCAGGTACGCGACCTCGTCCAGCTCGCGCAGCGGGCTCAGGATGGCCAGGCCCACCTCGCGGCTCGGAATCTCCGCGCTCCCCGACGCGCGGAACTGCTCCTCGACCCGCTGGGCCAGCCGGGCCAGGGCGTCCTCGCTGACGCCCCTCCCCTGGCACGCGCGGCGTACCCCGGCGACGACCTTCTCGCGGCTGAACGGCTCGGTGACCCCGGACCGCTTCACCACGGCGAGCGTCAACTGCTCGACGGTGGTGAACCGGCGTTCGCAAGCCAGGCACTGCCGCCGCCGGCGGATCACGGTGCCCTCGTCAGCGGTACGGCTGTCGACCACCCGGCTGTCGGCGTGACGGCAGAACGGACAGTGCATTCGGGGCACCTCCTCGGCGCTGGACCTGTGGACGAGATGGGGACAACTTGTGCACTCTCGACCACTACCTGTGGACAGCTTACACCCGTGTAACTACTAGATATAGGGGTACCGTACGTCCGCCAGAGGGGCGCCTGCAACCGACATCGCCGGACTCGGCGGAGGGTCTTCCAAAGCCGCAGGTCATGGATGAGTCGATCAAGCGCGTCGGCGCGTCGTGCGGTTCAGCGCACAGGTGAACGCCGTTGGCCTCGTAAGCCGATCCGGAGATCACATTCACTACGAGATCTCGTGTCGCACTACGCCTGTCATCGTGTCGACGCTCGAGAAAACCCGGTGAAAGCTTGGGGCACACCAGCAGACGTGTGAGGGCATGGAGGCGATGCCAGCCCACGTCCGCCCGGCGCGCCGGACTCCGATCGGCTACTGGCCGGACGGAACCTGGATCAGGTCGCCGGGGCGGATGTCGCTCGCCGCGGAGAGGTCGTTCAGCTCCATGATGGCGGCGACCGTCTCGCGCGGGTCGGCCGTGGGCGCGACGTCGGCGGCGAGCTCCCACAGGGTGTCGCCGCCGCGCACCTCGACCGTGGTGACGGCAGCCGAGCCGCCACCCGACGACTCGGCGCCGCCCCAGGGGCGGACGAACGCCAGGACGCCGGCGACGATCAGCAGCAGCCAGGCGAACCCGACGACGACCCGGCCGCGCCGGGTGAGCCGCGAGCCGTGCAGGCTGGGCTCGGCCGAACCCACGCACGCCACCGCCGTGGGGCGCCCGGCCGGCCGACGGCGCGCGACGTGGCGGCGCGGCGGAGCGTCGGTGCGCTCGGGCTCGATCACCACCCGTGCACGGGTCTCGAACGGCGGGATGTAGGTCGTCGTCGCCATGGTCAGCCTCCGGTCTGTGTCGCACAACCGTTCGATAGAACGACTGTACGAAAGGTTGTACACGCTGCCACTGACAAAGTCGAGACACGTTCGAACAGATGTTTGATCGTGTCCTGCATTCCGGCTACTCTGACCCCATCAATCGACCTTGCGAGGCGTATTCGAACGCACGCTACGAAGCGCCGTCGCATCGACCGACATTGAGCGATCCGGAGGTGGCGTGGTGGCCAGGAACGACGACGACGAGCGCGGCGAGGCAGCTGTCGCCTCGGTGCACAACTTCCCGGAGACACATCAGCATCCCGCCGACCTGACGGTGCGGCAGCGCAAGGTGCTCGAGGTCATCCGCGAGTCGGTGGGCCGTCGCGGCTACCCGCCCAGCATGCGCGAGATCGGCCAGGCCGCCGGCCTGTCCAGCCCGTCCAGCGTCGCCCACCAGCTGGGCGTGCTCGAGAACAAGGGCTACATCCGCCGCGACCCGCACCGTCCGCGCGCGCTCGAGGTGCTACCTCCGGGGACGGCGCCGGGCGACTTCACCCGTCAGGTGATGGAGGACGAAGAGAGCAACCTGCCCACGCCGTCCTACGTACCGATGGTCGGCCGCATCGCCGCCGGTGGGCCGGTGTTGGCCGAGCAGGCGGTCGAGGACGTCTTCCCGCTGCCGCGCGAGCTGGTCGGCGAGGGCACGCTGTTCATGCTGCGCGTCGTCGGCGACTCCATGGTCGACGCCGCCATCTGCGACGGCGACTGGGTGGTCGTCCGGCAGCAGCCGGTGGCCGAGAACGGCGAGATCGTCGCGGCGATGATCGACGGCGAGGCGACGGTGAAGACGTTCAAGAAGCGCGACGGCCACATCTGGCTCTTGCCGCACAACGCCGACTACGAGCCCATCGACGGCGACGACGCCACCATCCTCGGCCGGGTGGTCGCGGTCATGCGCCGCATCTGAGCTCACTGAGCCGGCATCGGCCGGGGCGTCCAGGCCACCACCCGCCCCGGCCGATGCTCAACCCCGCGGCCGCGACGAGGACCGCCCTACGACGACACCGCCAGCCGCTGCAGTGCCCCGGAGACGACCGCCTTGTCGGTCGTGAACCACATCGGCGGCAGCGACGCCCGCAGGTAGCCGCCGTAGCGAGCCGTCACCAGCCGCGGGTCCAGCACGGCCACCACACCCCGGTCGGTCGACCGGCGGATCAGCCGCCCGGCGCCCTGCGCCAGCAGCAGCGCCGCGTGCGTGGCCGCCACCGACATGAAGCCGTTGCCGCCGGCCTTCTCGACCGCCCGCTGCCGCGCCGACGCCAGCGGCTCGTCCGGCCGCGGGAACGGGATGCGGTCGATGACCACCAACTGGCACGACCCGCCCGGCACGTCCACGCCCTGCCACAGCGACAACGTCCCGAACAGGCACGTCTTCTCGTCGGCCGCGAACGTGCGCAGCAGCGTCGCCACCACGTCGTCGCCCTGACAGAGAACGGGCAGGTCGGGCAGCCGCTTGCGCACCGCCTCGGCCGCCTCCTGTGCCGCCCGCCGCGACGAGAACAGGCCCAGCGTCCGGCCGCCGGCCGACGCCATCAGCTCGACCAGGACGTCGACCACCTCGGACCGCAGGCCGTCGCGGCCGGGCGTCGGGAGGTCGCGGGCGACGTAGAGGATGGCCTGCCTGCCGTAGTCGAACGGCGACCCGACGTCGAGCGAGCGCCACGCCGGCGCCCCCTCCCCCTGCAGCCCGAACGCCCCCGCGGCGGCGTCGAACGACCCGCCCAGCTCGAGCGTCGCCGACGTCGCCACGACGGTGTTCTGCCCGAAGAGCCGCTCGCGCAGCAGCCCGGCCACCGACAGCGGCGCGACCCGCAGCGACCGCCCGCCGCGCTCGCGGTCCTCGACCCACACGACGTCGTGCTCGCCGTTCGCCACCAGGCGCTCGGCCGTGCCGTACACGTCGTCGATCATGGTCTTGGCCGCCCGCCGCGCCGCCTCGACGTCGGCGGCCCGCTCCTCGCGCGCCGACCCGGCGAACCCCGACTGCACCGCGCGGGCCGCATCGCGCACGCCGACCAGCGCCGTCAGCAGCCCCTCAGGCACGGAGTCGAGCCGGCCGACCGGTGCGTCGAGCAGCGCCGCCCGCAGGTGCTCCCCCGCCGCGCGCAGCTCTTCGGCGTCGCCGTCGTCGACGTGCGCGCGCGAGCGCACCGCCGCGCGGTCGATGACGCCCGGCCACAGATCGGCCGTGGCGACGCTGGTGACCCGCGCGGCCAGCTCGTGCGCCTCGTCGACCACCACGACGTCGTGCTCGGGCAGCACCGGCAGACCCTCGAGCGCATCGATAGCCAGCAGCGCGTGGTTGGTGACGACGACGTCGGCGCCGTCGGAGCGGGCCCGGGCCAGCTCGGCGAAGCACTCCTGGCCGTACGGGCAGCGCGTCGCGCCGAGGCACTCGCGCGACGACACCGCGACCTGCGACCACGCGCGGTCGCTGACGCCGGGTTCGAGCTTGTCGCGGTCGCCGGTGCCGCCCGTCGCGGCCTGCTGCTCGGCCCACTCGCGGGCCCGCAGCACCTCAGCACCCAGCGGACCCGCGGACAGTTCCTCGACGGGGACCAGCTCGCCCTGGTCGTCCGGGGCGCCGTCGCGGACGCGATGGAGGCACGCGTAGTTGGCCCGGCCTTTGAGCGTCGCCCACCTGGGCAGCCGGCCCAGCAGCGGCTCGGCCGCCTTCGCCAGAGCCGGGAGGTCGCGGTCGACCAGCTGCGCCTGCAGCGCGAGCGTCGCCGTCGCGACGATGACCGGCCCGTCGGTGGCGTCGGCGTGCAGCAGCGACGGCACCAGGTAGGCCAGCGACTTGCCGGTGCCGGTGCCGGCCTGCACGAGCAGGTGCTCGCCGCCGGCCACCGCCTCGCCGACCGCCTCGGCCATCTCGACCTGACCAGGGCGTTCCGCACCGCCGACGGCCCCGACGGCCGCCGTCAACAGTTCTTCTATCGCGCCCTCGGCCGGCGGCCTGTCAGGCATCCCGGCCGTCACTTCGCCCTGGCTCACCGGCTCGACCCTACCCGAACGCACGGCCCGGAAAGCGGTTGTCCACAGCCGCGTATCGATCCTGTCCGAGGGCCATGATGGAATGCCGCAATGATGTATGACGCGGTGCCGCTGATCCCCCGGGACGTCCTGTTCGGCAACCCCGAGCGGTTGCTCCCCACGCTGTCGCCCGACGGCTCCAGGCTCGGCTTCGTCGCCCCGGAGGATGGCGTGCTGAACGTCTGGGTCGGACCCGCCGACGACCCCGCCGCCGCGCGCCCGGTCACACACGACCGGCACCGCGGCGTGCGCACCTTCATGTTCTGCCACGACGATCGAACGCTGGTGTACCTGCAGGACACCGACGGCGACGAGGATTGGCGGCTCTACGCGCTCGACCTCGAGTCCGGCCAGACCACGCTGGTCACGCCGCAGAGCAAGGTCACCGCGCACATCCTCGAGCACAACCGCTGGCACCCCACGTCCATGCTCGTCGGGCTGAACGCCGACAACCCGGAGCTGCACGACGTCTACCGCTTCGACCTCGCCACCCGCGAGCTGACGAAGGTCGCCGTCAACCCCGGCTACGCCGGCTGGCTGGTCGACTCCGAGCAGCGCGTCCGTGGCGGGGTGGCGATGACGGAGGACGGCGGCGCGGTCGTCTACCGCCGCGGCGACGACGACACCGACGAGCCGTGGTTCGAGATCGGCCCCGACGACGTCCTCACCACCGACGTCGCCGGGTTCAGCCGCGACGGCTCGGCCGCTTACCTGCTCTCCAGCGTCGGCGTCAACGCCGCCCGGCTGATTCGCGTCGACCTCACGACAGGCGACGAGACGGTGCTCGCCGAGGATTCCGAGTACGACGTCGCCGGCGTCGCCCGCCACCCCGAGACGCTGGAGCCGCAGGCCGTCACGTTCGTCAAGGAGCGCAAGTCCTGGACCTTCCTCGACCCAGCGTTCGGCGCTGAGGTCGAGCGGCTGACGCAGCGGCTGCGCGGCGAGGTGGGCATCTCGCGCCCGGTCCGCGACGACCGCACCTGGCTGGTGCACGACGTGCTGTCCGACGGCCCGGTCCGGTACTACCGCTACGACCGCGACTCCGGCGACCTGACGTTCCTGTTCTCGCACCGTCCGGAGCTGGAGCAGTACGACCTCGCCGAGATGGAGCCGTTCTCCTACACCGCCCGCGACGGCCTGACGGTGCATGGCTACCTGACCTTCCCGCGCGGTGTCGACCGCGCGCACCTGCCGGCGGTGCTCGACGTGCACGGCGGCCCCTGGGCGCGCGACACCTGGGGCTACGACCCCGAGGCGCAGTGGTTCGCCAACCGCGGCTACGTGTGCGTCCAGGTGAACTTCCGCGGCTCCACCGGCTACGGCAAGGCGTTCGGCAACGCCGGCAACAAGCAGTGGGGCCGGGCCATGCACACCGACCTCCTCGACGCCGTCGACCACCTGGTCGGCCACGGGCTGATCGACCGCGACCGGGTCGGCATCTACGGCGGCTCGTACGGCGGGTACGCCGCGCTGGCCGGCGCCGCGTTCACGCCCGACGTGTTCCGCTGCGCCGTCGACATCGTCGGGCCGTCGAACCTGCTCACGCTGCTCGCGTCGGTGCCGGAGTACTGGAAGCCGCAGATCGCGCTCATGCACAACCGCGTCGGCAACCCCGAGACCGAGCGCGACATGCTGTGGGAGCGCTCGCCGCTGTCGAAGGTCGACCAGATCACCATCCCGGTGCTTGTCGCGCAGGGCAAGAACGACCCCCGGGTGAAGATCGCCGAGGCCGAGCAGATCGTCGCCGCGCTCGAGGAGAAGGGCCTCGACCACGAGTACCTGCTGTTCGACGACGAGGGCCACGGCCTGGCCCGGCCGGAGAACCGCGAGCGGTTCTACGCCGCGGCCGAGCGGTTCCTCGCCACCCACCTGGGCGGACGGGTGCAGGAGGCCTGACGTCACCGGCGTGGGCCCAGCGGCGCAAACCACCGATCTTCGGGTCAGAACTGGACAAATATTGATTAGATGACTAGAACTCTTGGCAACCGTCAGGAGGTCTCAATGGTGCGTCGTCCCGGTCGATCCTTCGTCTCCGGCGCTGTCGCGCTCGCCTTGAGCGGGCTCAGCGCGTTCGGTCCCCCATCCACCGCAGCGCCCGCGACCCCCGACGGGCGCTCCTGCGGTGAGGTTCCGGAGGTGGTCAGCGCCGCCCCGGACGCCCAGCTGACCAGCATGTTCACCGCGTACGGCAACGACAACACCGCGCTGGACGACTGGACCGGCGCGGACGGCACGTACTCCGTCCCGCTGCGCGACGGCCGCGTCTTCTGGGTCTTCTCCGACACGTTCCTCGGCCGGGTCGACGCCGACGGCGGGCGGTCGCCGGTCACCGACGAGGGCGGCGAGACGCCGTTCATCAACAACTCGTTCGTCATACAGGACGGCGACGAGCTCACCACGGTCTACCGCGGCACCGCCGACGACCCCGAGCCGCTGATGCCGCCCGTCGACGGCTCGCACTGGTTCTGGGCCGGCGACGCGCACGCCAGCGGCAACGTCATCGAGGCCACCTACCAGGAGTACGAGCGGTTCGGCCCCGGCGCCTGGGACTGGCGCTGGAACCGCAACGTCCTCGCCCGCTACTCCCCCGAGCACCCGGACGAGCCGCTCAGCGTCCACCCGCTCCCGTCCGACGCCGGCGTCTCATGGGCGTCGGCGATCCGGCGGGTCGGCCCGTACACCTACGTCTACGGCGTCGAGGACCTCGGCTCGGAGAAGTACCTGCACGTCGCCCGGGTCCGCGGCACCAGCCTGCTCGGCGCCTGGGAGTACCGCACCGCGGACGGCTGGTCGCGCGACGAAGCGGAATCCGCGCGGGTCATGGTCGGCGTGGCCAACGAGTACAGCGTGTCACAGCACGGCGACCGCTACCTGCTGGTCACCCACGACACCACCGTGCCGCTCAACGCCGAGATCGTCGCCTACGCCTCGTGCACCCCGTATGGCCCGTTCACCGACAAGACCGTGCTGTACACCACGCCGGAGACCGGCGCGACGGGCAGCTACGGCGATCCGAACGTCTTCACCTACAACGCGCACGCCCACCCGCACATCGACCGCGACGGCGGGCTGGTGGTCTCGTACAACGTCAACACGTTCGTCAACACCGACCACTACGAGGACGTCACGATCTACCGCCCGCGCTTCGTCACCGTGCGCTTCGCGGACTGACGGACACCCGGCGCCGTCGCCCGCTACCGGCGGGCGACGGCGTACGGCTCCAGCGCCGCGGCCAGCGCCTCGGGGACGCGGGCACGTACCCGGGTGCCCTCGGCCTCGTGGTCGATGGACAGCACCTCGCCGACGGTGTGCATGCGCGCCACCAGCTCGCCGTGGTCGTACGGCACCAGCGCGTCGACCTCGACCGGCGGCTGCGGCAGCTCGCTCTCGATCAGCGCGCGCAGCTTGTCGATTCCGGCGCCGGTGCGCGCGGAGACCGCGACCGCGTGCGGCTCGTTGCGCAGTAGCCGGGCGACGACCATGGGGTCGGCGGCGTCGGACTTGTTGACGGCGACGATCTCGCGCACCCCGCCGGCGCCGATGTCGGCGAGCACCGAACGCACGGCCGTCATCTGGCCCTCGGGATCGGGGTGCGAGCCGTCGACGACGTGCACCAGCAGGTCGGCGTCGGCGGCCTCCTCGAGCGTCGACCGGAACGACTCGACCAGCTCGTGCGGCAGGTGCCGGACGAACCCGACGGTGTCGGCGAGCGTGAACACCCGGCCCTCGGCCGTCTGCGACCGGCGCACCGTGGGGTCGAGGGTCGCGAACAGCGCGTCCTCGACCAGCACGCCCGCGCCGGTGAAGCGGTTGAGCAGCGACGACTTGCCGGCGTTGGTGTACCCGACGATCGACACCGCGGGCACCGCGTGCCGGCGCCGGCCGGCCCGCTTGGTGTCGCGGGCGGTGCGCATGTCGGTGAGCTCGCGGCGCAGCTTGGCGACGCGGGTACGGATGCGCCGGCGGTCGGTCTCGAGCTTGGTCTCACCGGGACCGCGGGTGCCGACGCCGCCGCCCGCGCCGCCGGCGCGACCACCGGCCTGCCGGGACAGGCTGGCGCCCCAGCCGCGCAGCCGCTGGGAGAGGTACTCCAGCTGGGCCAGCTCGACCTGCGCCTTGCCCTCGCGGCTCTTCGCGTGCTGGGCGAAGATGTCGAGGATCAGCATGGTGCGGTCGACGACCTTGACGCCGACCTTGTCCTCCAGGTTGCGCAGCTGCGACGCCGACAGCTCGCCGTCGACGATCACGGTGTCGGCGCCCTGGGCCAACACGACCTCGCGCAGCTCCTCGACCTTGCCGGAGCCGACGAACGTGGCCGGGTCGGGCTTCAACCGGCGCTGGGCGAGACCCTCGAGCACCTGCGAACCGGCAGTCTCGGCCAGCGCGGCGAGCTCAGCGAGGGAGTTCTCGGCCTCGGTGAACGACCCGCCGGGCCAGACGCCGACGAGCACGACCCGCTCGAGCCGGAGCCGCCGATACTCGACCTCGGTGACGTCCTCGAGTTCGGTCGACAGGCCCGCCACGCGCCGCAGCGCGTGCCGCTCGTCCAGGTCGTAGTCCCCGGTGGTCTCGCCGTCGAGGTGGTCGAGTTCCTCGACCTCCGGCAGCTCGCCGGAGCCGTCATAGGGGTTGTATGCGTGGCCTGGACTATTGCTCAATGCTCCTGCTTTCGCCGAACGACGTCTTCAAGAGCGACCATAGCTCGACCCGGTGGACGCCGCCCACCGTAATTTCGCCGCGGCGCGCAGCGTGGCGGCGCGCCGTTCGGCCTTGCCGGTGGACTTCTCCTGGGCGCGCCGGGCCACTTCCTGCAGCACGGCCTCGCGTCGCTGCTTCTCCGTTGCACCCATGGCACCGCCTCCCGTCAGGCGCGCGGCCGGCCTCGTTGCCGCCCCACGCTCACAACGTTAGGCCCGCTCCCCGGCGGTTTGCATCGACCGCGAGTCTGACGTCGTGCTCCTTCTACTGAAGGAGACGTCCTCCGGGCTTCTCAGGATGCTGTGATCTGAGTCACAGCGGCCGGTCAGAGCTCGACGGTCCCCCGCAGGCCCAGCACCGCCGGGCCGGTGAGCAGCAGTTCGCCGTCCGGCCGCTCCGTCACGACCAGCCGGCCCCCGGGCACGTCGACCAGGTAGCGGGCGCCGACGCCGGCACCGTCGCGCCGCATCGCCACCCAGGCCGCCGCGCAGACGCCGGTGCCGCAGGAGCGGGTTTCGCCGACGCCGCGCTCCCACACCCGCATGGCGATGTGCTTGTGCCCGCGGTCGACGACGAACTCGACGTTCGCGGAATCGGGGAAGACGGCGGCGGGCCGCAAGTCGGGCGCGGACGTGAGGTAGCCGGGTGCCTCGAGGTCGTCGACGAACACGACGGCGTGCGGGTTCGGCACCCGGACCGGGGTGGCCTCCCAGGTGTGCCCGCCAGCGGCGACGAAGGCCAGCTGGCGGGTGGCGGCCGGCTTGGCGCGGCCCATCTCGACGGTGATCTGGCCGTCCTGCTCGGCGTGCACCGTCCGGACGCCGCCGCGCGTGGCTATGGCCAGCACCGGCCCGTCGACCAGGCCGTTCTCCCACAGGTAGCGAGCCATGACGCGCACGCCGTTGCCGCACATCTCCGCGACGGAGCCGTCGGCGTTGCGGTAGTCCATGAACCACTCGGCGTCGTCGGCCAGCTCGCGGACCTCGTCGGCGGTCTCCGTCCGGGTGACCCGGATGACGCCGTCGGCCCCGATGCCGGCGTACCGGTCGGCCAGCCGCCGGACCGCCTGCTCGTCGAGGCGGCCGGCCAGGGCGCCGTCGGCGTCCGGGATCAGCACGAAGTCGTTCTGGGTGCCGTGTCCCTTGACGAAGGAGATGCCGCTCACGACCGACGATGGTAGGTCAGAGCGCGCTCCAACCGGTCATCGGCGTCGAACGGCACCCAGCCGATGCGGTCGTCCTTGCCGAACCAGCCGTGCTGGCGGCGGGCGAACCGGCGCGTGAGCTGCACGGTCTCGGCGCGTGCGGCGTCCTCGGTGAGGTCGCCGGCGAGGTAGGCGAGCACCTGCGCGTAGCCCAGCGCCCGGCTCGCCGTCGGCCCGTCGCGCAGCCCCTTCGCCTCCAGGCGGCGGACCTCGCCGACCAGACCCTGCTCCCACATGCGGTCGACCCTGCGCTCGATCCGCTCGTCGAGGACGTCGCGCGGGACGTCCAGCCCGATCTGCACGACGTCGTCGTAGTGGTACTCGCGCGGCGGCAGAGTGGCGGTGAACGGGCGGCCGGTCAGCTCGATGACCTCGAGCGCGCGCACGACGCGCCGGCCGTTGGTGGGCAGGATCGCGGCCGCGGCGGCGGGGTCGCGGCCGGCCAGTCGCCGGTGCAGCGCGGCGGCGCCGACCTGCGTGAGCTCCTCCTCCAGGCGGGCGCGGACGCCGGGGTCGGTGCCGGGGAACTCGAATCGGTCGAGGACGGCGCGGACGTAGAGCGCGCTGCCGCCCACGAGGATCGGGGTGACGCCGCGGCGCCTGCAGTCGTCGATGGCGTGGCGTGCGAGCTGCTGGAACTCGGCGACGGTGGCCGGGCGGGTGACGTCGAAGAGGTCGAGCAGGTGGTGCGGGACGCCGCGGCGCTCCGCCGCGGTCAGCTTGGCGGTGCCGATGTCCATCCCGCGGTAGAGCTGCATGGAGTCGGCGTTGACGACCTCGCCGTCCAGCCGTAGCGCGAGGTCGACGGCGAGATCGCTCTTGCCCGCGGCGGTGGGCCCGACGACGGCGACGACGGGGACGTGCTGACTCACCCGCCGAGTGTGCCACGGCCAGACCAAGGCCGACCGCGAGGTCCCAGGCCGCGGCGAGCCCCACGAGGGAAAGGGGGCCAGTCGTGTCGCCGGAATGCCCCGAACTCGTTGCGGGCCATGGTGGGTGGGGGTATGAACGTCGGTGGGGCGCTGGTCGAGCCGCAGCGGGCGGCCCGACGGCCCACGTCAACGAGGGGAAGTGCCGATCATGGGCTTCGACGAGATCAAGAACAAGATCACCGACCTGGTCTCCGACAACGCTGACAAGGTCAGCGACGGCGTCGACAAGGCGACTGACTTCATCGACGACAAGACCGGCGGCAAGTACAGCGAGCAGCTGGAGGGCGTCGACGACAAGGCCCGCGACTTCATCGACGGCATGGACGGCCAGAAGGATGACAACAACCCGGCCTGACGCTGTCCGTCCGTCGTGGGAGCGGCGCGGATGAGTGCTCCGTCGTGCCGTCAGCCGTGCCGCTCCCAGACGCCGACCAGGTAGCCGACGCCGTACGGGGCGTCCTCGTAGGTGACCTCGGCGTCGAACAGCCCGTCGTCGGCGGCGCCCGCCAGCACCCGCAGCGCCTTGCGTCCCGGCGACCCGACCTCCGCGGCCAGCGCCGCGTCGAGGTCCAGCAGCCGCTGCGGGTCACCGTCGCGTAGGGCGTTCGCCAGCGCGGTGTCGTAGGCCGTCGCGCGGGCGCGCAGGTCGCGAGGCGTGGTGTCCGCCCGCAGCGGCGACCCGTCCGCCATCACCAGCAGCGCGACGCGGTCGGCCCGGCTCGCGATGCGCCGGCCCAGCTCGACGCAGTCGGCGTCGCCCGCGTCGCCGGCCACCGTCGCCGCCGACACCGTCCCCTCCCAGCCGTCGCGCTGCAGCAGCCAGGCGCCGACGCTGATCGACAGGGGCAGGTTTCGTTCCGTTGGGGGCGGTTCGTCCCCGGGGAGCGCGACCGTGAGGTCGACGCCGTAGGGGGCGAGGCTACCCGCCCGCGGCGCCTCGTCCTCCGTCGTGTCCCCCGGCCCGATCACCACCAGGACGTCGGGACTGGCCGCCCGCAGATCGTCGAGCGCGGACCAGCAGGCCGCGCGGAGATCGTCCAGTCGGGTGTCTCCGGACGGGCCGACTCCGGCCACCATCAGCGGCGGATAGGGACACACGGCGGCGGCGATGAGCACACCGAAAGCCTAGATGCGGCGGGGCCCGGCTGCGCTACATGCCTCTCTCATGGTCGAATGTCGGATATGTTCGACGCCGACCACAGCTTCCGCCTCACCGTCGCCGGTGTGGTGCTGCTGCTCGGCCTCGGCTTCATCATCGCCTGGCTCCCCGCGCGCCGCCGCGACCCCGCGGGACTGTCGTCGCGACTGCTGGTGACCGCGGGCCTGATCATGGGCATCGCCGACCTCGGCGGGCTCGGCAGCGTGCTCGGCTTCACCCTGGCCGCGATGGGCGCGCTGATCACCTGGGAGGCGCAGCCCGCACCGGAGGTTCCGCGCCCGCACCGCGGCGGCATCGTGGTCGCGGCCGTCCTGGCCGGGCTGGCCGCGCTGGGAACGTTCGAGGGCTGGGGTTCGCTGACCCGGGTCCCGCCGGAGCTGCGTGTGGTGGCGACGCTCGTCGTCGGGGTGACCGGCGCGCTGGCGACCCTGGCGATCGCCGACCGCGCCCGGGTGCGGCTCCGGGTCGCGATCAGGCGCCGCTTCGCTCCCGTCCGGCCGCGGCCGCGGGTCGCCCACGTGGAGGCTGGTGCCGCGGTCAGCGCCGTTCAGGAGGCCGCCGCTGGTCAGGCGGCCATGAGGAAGCTCACGGTCGCTGAAGCGGCCCCAAGGAACCTCGCGGCCGACGAGCCGGCGCAGCCGGAGTTGCGGCCCCGGTCGGCCAGCATCGCCGCCCAGTCGCCGAGCCGCCCCTCCGGCGTCATCCGCCACCGGTTCGCCGCCCCGCGCCTGCGCACCGAGTCGTCGGCACCGGTACCGCCGGCCGAATCGGCGCCCAGTGAATCGACCCCCGGTGAATCGGCGCCGGCGGAGTCGGCGCCGGCGGAGTCGGCGCAGCCCCGCGGCCGGCGCCGGGTGTCGCGACCGTCGAGCGAGATCACCGTCGCCGGCCGGTCCCCGGCTCAGCTCCGCGACGCGCTCACCCGCCGGCTCGCTGCCACCCGGCGTGAGGCCGAGCCCGCGACCGAGACGGCCGACTCCGCCCGCCCGGACATCGCCGAGCCCCCAGCCCGGCCGAACACCGTCGAGGCACCCGCTACCGAGACCGACGCCGCCCCGCCGGCCGGCCCCAGCCGCTCGAAGTTGGAGCTGCGGCGGGCGGTCGGCCGGCGCCTCGCCGCGTCGTGGCCCGATCGAGCGCAGTCGGAGCCCGGTCCGCGAATCGGCTCCGCGCCGGAGGAACCGCCGCCGTGGGCGGCGCGGATCCGGGCGGCGTTCGGCCGCGCCGGAACCACCCGGCCGGAGCCAGTGGACGAGCCGCCTCCTGCGGCCCCATTGCCCGTCGACACCGTGGCCGGCGAGCCCACCGAGCCGCGGGAGGATCAGGGCGGGCCGGCCTGGGTCCGCGCCCGCGACTCCCTGCGCCGCCTCACCACGTCGCGACTGGAACAGCTCGGCGATCAGCCGCTGGCGGCCGAGCGCTGGCGGTCGCCGTCCGCCGCTCCGCCCGACGACGAGGGCCCGCGGCACGATGCTCAGGAAGTCGTACCCTGGGCCCGCCGCGACGCCTTGCAGCGGCTCACGGTGATCCGGCTGGAGCGGCTGGACGAGGAACCCGAGGCCCGCACGGACACCGGCCGGAAGCGCCGCAACGGCACCGAGCCGGTCCTGGCGAGCCGGCGACCTACGTCGGCGGGTGCTCCGACGGGCGATGTAGAGAAGGGCGAGGGAGCGGGGCCGGAGCGCACGGACACGCCGGCGCGAGGGTCGGGGGCGGCTGTCCCAGGCAAGAGCGACGAGCGGGCGACGAGCGAGCTGGCCCACGACGCCGGTACCTCGGTGTCGTCGTGGGGTGGCCGGTTGCGGGACGCGGTCCGTGGACGGTTCGCTCGGCCGGCGTCCGACTCGGCGCGGACGGAGTCGACACGCGGCGATCGCGACACTGCAGCCTCCGGGTCCGAGCCCTCGGGCGCCGCGAAGCCCGCGGCAACGCCAGAGCGGCCCACCGCAGCCGTGACTGTGAACGGCGTGAAGCTGCCGCCGCCTCCCCCGCCGCCGGCGGCTCGGCGTACGCCGGTGCGTGTGGTCGGCGTACCGCCCGGCACGCCGCCGCCCCCACCACCGCCCGCCGACTGAACCGCGCGGCACCCCCGGTGCGGTCTCCTTGATCATGTGCGGTGGCGGCGTGTCAGCGACCGCGAGGGAACATGATCACGGGTTGCTCGCTAGCCCTGACCCTTGACCATCTCGGCAACACACCGGTAACGTCGGCCGACACAGGAAAGCGTTTTCCATTGACGTACTTCTGCAGCGGAGGCGCGAATGGCCGCACGCTCGACAGCACCGTCGCCAACAACCCCGGCAGCACCCGCCACAGCCAAGCTCGACACGATCGAGCCGCGCGCGTGTTCCTGCGGACAGACCCGCCGGGCCTTCGTGGACGTCGAGCCGGGGACGGCGAGCGTCCACCTGCTCGATGTCGACGCCGCAACCAGCCACTACCACCGGAAGGCCACCGAGATCTACGTGGTCCTGGAGGGTGAGGGCCGGGTCGAGCTCGACGGCGTCGCGTACCCGGCCGGGCCGCTGAGCGCTTTCCTGATCCCGCCGGGCACCCGGCACCGGGCGATCGGCGAGCTCCGCGCGCTGGTCGTCGCCATCCCCGCCGCCGACGACGAGGACGAGTACTTCGATGCCTGAGGTGATCTCCCGGGCCGCGCCGCCCGCAGCCGAGCCCCCCGAACCCCCCGCCGCCGAGGATGACGCGCCCACACGACACACAGCGGCGCAACGTGCGGGGCAGGTCCTGTCCGCCGCCTGGCGGCCCGCCCTCCTGCTGATCCTGCTGGGCGTCGGCTGGTGGGCGATCACGGCGGCCGAAGTGTTCCCCGCCTACCTGGTCCCCACGCCCGGCGACGTCGCGAACGAGCTCGTCACCGAACGCGAGATGCTCGCCCGCCACACCTGGGTGACGACGTACGAGACGGTGCTGGGCTTCCTGCTCGCCGCGGCGATCGGGATGCTGGCCGCCGTCCTCATCGTGTACTCGCCGACGCTGGAGAAGGCGCTGTATCCGCTGATCCTGTTCGCGCAGGTGATCCCGAAGATCGCGATCGCGCCGATCCTCGTCGTCTGGTTCGGGTTCGGGCCGATGCCGAAGGTGATCCTGGCCGTGCTGATCGCGTTCTTCCCGGTGGTCGTCTCCGGGGTCGCGGGCCTGCGGTCGACGGATCCGGAGCTGCTGGACCTCTCCGCGACGATGGGCGCGAGCCGCTGGAAGACGTTCCGGAAGATCAGGTTCCCGAACTCGCTGCCGCACCTGCTGTCCGGCCTGAAGGTCGCCGTGACGCTGGCCGTCGTCGGCGCGGTGGTCGGCGAGTTCGTCGGCGCCGACGAGGGACTCGGGTATGTGCTGCTGCTGGCCAGCGGCAACCTGAACTCGTCGCTGCTGTTCGCCGACCTGATCCTGATGTCCGCCCTCGGCGTCGTCCTGTTCGTCATCGTCGAAGCGGCCGAAGCACTGCTCATCCCCTGGCACGCCAGCCGGCGGCAGGGCGTCCCGCTCACCACGTCATGAACCACGTCATGAAAGGGCCGATCATGCGACGTAGCCTGCTGGTCACCTCCGCCGTGGCACTCCTCGCCCTGTCCGCCTGCGGCGGCGACGACACCACCGCCGAGAGCGGCGCCGACGGCGGCGAACTGACCGCGGTGACTCTGACCCTGAACTGGGTCCCGTACGGCGAGCACGCGCCGTTCTACTACGGCGTCGCCGAGGGCATCTACGAGGAGGAGGGCATCGACCTGGAGATCCGGCCGGGCAGCGGCTCCGGCACGACGGTCCAGCAGGTCGCCCAGTCGCAGACCGACTTCGGCTGGGCCGACACGCCGCCGCTGCTCAACGGCATCACCGAGGGCATGCCGATCAAGAGCCTCGGCGTGTTCCTGCAGACCGGCCCGGCCTCGGTGGAGTTCTTCACCGACCAGGGCATCAGCGAGCCCTCCGACCTCGTCGGCAAGGTCGTGGCCGGGACGCCGGGCGACGCCATGTACGCGACATTCCCCGCCTGGCTGGAGCTCAACGGGGTGAACCCGGACGACGTCGAGATCGTCAACGTCGACCCGGCCGGCAAGGTCGCGGCGCTGGTCGAGGGCCGCGCCGACGCGATCATGGGCTTCTTCCACGACCAGGGCCCGACCATCGAGGACCTCAGCGGCAAGGAGGTCGACGCGCTGCTGTTCACCGACTGGGGCATGAACCTGCTGGGCACCGGTCTGGTGGCGCACCAGAAGACCATCGACGACGACCCCGAGCTGGTCGAGGCGTTCGTGCGGGCGACGGCGCGGTCGTGGGAGGCCGCCGCCGACGACCCGGACGGCGCCGCCGCCGCCATGGAGGAGGGCGCTGACGAGACCCCGCCGGCCGAGGTGCTGCGCGCCCAGCTGGAGCAGAGCATCGAACTGCTCCGTCTGGACGAGGCGGGCACGCCAGGCGTCAACACCGAGGAGCAGTGGCAGGAGACCATCGACCTGCTGGCCGAGGCCGGCTCGCTGTCGGAACCGGCCGATCCCGGGACCTACTGGGAGTCGTCGTTCAGCGAGGCCGGGTGAGCACGGAGATGACGGAGACCATGACGACGCAGCCCTCGGACGCCGCCGAGCAGCAGCACGCCACCATCGACATCACCGACCTCACCTGCACGTTCACCAGCAAGCGGAAGCGGACGACGGCGCTCACCGGCGTCTCGCTGTCGGTCCGGGCGGGCGAGTTCGTCAGCATCGTCGGACCGTCGGGATGCGGCAAGTCCACCCTGCTGAAGATCGTCGCCGGGCTGGTCCCGCCGAGCAGCGGCGACGTCCGCCTGCTCGGCAATCCGGTCACTGGCCCGCAGCGGGAGATCGGCTTCGCCTTCCAGCGGGCCGCGCTGCTGGAATGGCGCGGCGTCCGGGCGAACATCCTGCTGCAGGCGGAGATGCGCAACATGGACAAGCGCAAGGCCGCCGCCCGGGCCGACCACCTGATCGAGCTGACCGGCCTGACCGGGTTCGAGAACTCGCTGCCGCACGAGCTCTCCGGCGGCATGCAGCAACGCGTCGCGCTGTGCCGTGCGCTGCTGCACGAGCCGCCGGTGCTGCTCATGGACGAGCCGTTCGGCGCACTGGACGCGCTCACCCGCGAGCACATGAACGTCGAGCTGCACCGCATCTGGCGCGAGACCGGCACGACGGTGGTGCTGGTGACGCACTCCATCGCGGAGGCGGTCTACCTCGGACAGCGGGTGGTCGTGATGACGCCGCGGCCGGGCCGCATCGAGCGGGTCTACGACGTCGACCTGCCCGCGGTCCGCGACTACGGCGCCACCATGTCCAGCCCGACGTTCGAGAAGCTGGCGCGCGAGATCCGGGTGCTGCTGGGGGCCAGCGGCCACCACGGATGACGGCCGAGCGCCGCTGGTGGAACACCGCCGGCGCGTGGCTCGCCATCGGCACCGGCCCGGCGGCGCTGGTGCTGGGAGCAGGACTCGCCGACCGGCACGACGGCCCCGTGCCGGTCGGCGCCCTGCTCCTCGGCGGCGTCGCGATGACGGTGCTGCTGCTGGTGCCGGGGCGGCTCGGGCTGCGGCCGCCGTACGGCGAGGGCCGGCCGCTGGCCGAACTGCTCGAGGCGTACCTGCCGCGCGGCGACCGCACGGTGGTCGGCGCGCTGATGGCGCTGGCGATGGCCGGCTGGCTGGGCTTCAACGCGGGCCTGGGTGGCGCGGCGCTCGGGTCGCTGCTCGGCATGCCGATGTGGGCCGGCGTCATCGTGCTGGGGCTGCCACTGCTGGCGATCGCGGCGGCCGGTCAGCACCGGTGGAACGCGCTGGCCCTGGTGACGACGGCGGCCGCACTCGCGCTGATCGTGGTCATCGCGACGCATGGCGCCGGGGCGCGCTCCGAGACGCCGCTGGACGCCGGGTTCGGGACGTCGTCGACGCTGCTCACCGACGTCGCGGTGTTCGTCGGCTACGTCGCGGTGTTCGGGCTACGCGCGCCGGACTTCACCGCCGGGCTGCGCGGCCGCGGCGACCTGTGGGCGTGCGCGGCGTTCCTGGTGCTGCCGACCCTGGTCGCGGCCACCGCTGGGACCACGATCGCGCTGCGCAGCGACTCCGCCGACCTCGTCGAGCACCTGCGCACGTCCGACCTGGGCACGGCCCTGGTCGTGGTGGCGGTCGCGGCGCCGTGCCTGACGTCGTTCCACTCCGGCGGGCTGGCGCTGCGGTCGGTGACCGGGCTGCCCGAACGGGCGGCGGCGGCCGTCATCGGGGTCGCCGGGCTCGCCGTGGCGACCACCGGGTTCGAGAACGCCCTGCTTCCCTGGCTGACGGTGCTCGCCGCGGTGCTGCCGCCGCTGGTCGTCCCGCTCGGCTGGGAGGCCCGGGCCCGACGGCGGCAGCGCCGGCCGCCGCGCCCCGTCAGCGCAGCGATGTGGCTGCCGGCCGCCACCCTCGGAGTCGCCCTGACGATCGCCGGCGTGCCGGGTGCCCCGCTCGCCGGCCTCGCCGCCGCTGTTCTCTGCACGGCCGGAGTGCACGGATATCACCGGATCCGCTCCAGGCGTTGACTCCGCCCGTGCCCCGCCGTTAGCCTTCCGTTCACACGGAAAGCGCTTACCACCGCGAGAAGTTCACCGTCGAACAACGAAAGGTGGAGCCCACCGATGTCCCCACGCCCGCTCGACCGCCGCTCGTTCCTGCGCGCCACTGCCGCGACCGCCGCCACCGCCCTCGCCGCCGGAGCGGCGACCAACGCCGGCGTCCTCCCCGCTGCGGCCGGCACCGGCAACCGGCTGATCCCCCGCCCCGCCATCGGCATGCACCTGTACACGATGCGCCGCTCATTGGCCGTCGACTTCGCCGGCACCGTCCAGGCGCTCGCCGACATCGGCTACGCCACGGTCGGCGTCAGCGGCCGGCACGGCCACAGCGCCGCCACGATCCGGGCCATGCTCGACGACGCCAGTCTGAAGGCCGTCCTGGAGCACGTCGGCTACAACCGCCTGACGGACAACCTCGAGGGCGCCTGCGCGGACGTCGTCACGCTCGGCGGCCACTGGGTCGTCACGTCGAGCCTGCCCGGCTCGCTCTACACGCTCGACGGCATCCGCCGCGCCGCCGCGGAGTTCAACCGGGCCGGCGCGGTCGCCGCGACCTACGGGCTGAAGGTCCTCCACCACAACCACGACGCCGAGTTCCGCACCGACGGCGGCCGCGTGCTCTACGACGTGCTGCTGGAGGAGACCGACCCGGATCTTGTCGGCTTCGAGCTGGACGTGTACTGGGCGGCCCGCGGCGGCTACGACGCCGGCGACTACTTCGCCCGCTACCCGGCACGGTTCCCAGCGCTGCACGTCAAGGACATGGCGCCGGACGGCGGGTTCGCCGACGTCGGCTCCGGGATCCTCGACTTCGCGGCGATGTTCGAGCACGCCCACCGCGGCGGCGCCCGGCAGTTCCTCGTCGAGCACGACAACCCCGCCGACGAGCTGAGCACCGCACGCAACAGCTTCCGGTCCCTACGCGACCTGCGATTCTGACGGAGGCGGGCGCCATGCTGCGATTCGGGCTCGCCGCCGCCCTGGCGGCCACGGCGCTCACCGGCGGCGGCCTCGCGAGCAATGCCGCGGAGCCGACGGCCGAGAGCTTCGACGCGCTGGTCTTCTCGCGCGTCACGAACTTCTATCACGACTCCATCCCTGCTGGTCAGGCGCTGATCGAGCAGCTGGGCGAGGAGCACGGGTTCAACGTCACCGTCTCCGACGACCCGGCGAACTTCACCGACGAGACGCTGGCCCATTACGAGGTGGTGATCTTCAACAACACCAACTCCACGCCGCAGGCCGGCGACCTGCTGAACGCGGACCAGCGCGCCGCGTTCGAGCGCTATATCCAGGCCGGCGGCGGGTACGTCGGCATCCACTCCGCGTCGGGCACCGAGCGCGACTGGGAGTGGTACGGCGAGCTGGTCGGCGCGTTCTTCCTCAGCCACCCGCCGATCCAGGAACTCGAGGTCGAGGTGGACGACCGGATCCACCCGTCGACCGGCCACCTGCCGCAGGAGTGGACCCGCACCGAGGAGCCGTACGACTTCGTCACGAACCCCCGCGGCGACGTGCACGTGCTGGCCAGCTACGACTCGAAGTCCTACACCGGGCACCGGATGGGCGCGGACCACCCGATCAGCTGGTGCCAGAACTTCGACGGCGGCCGGTCCTGGTACACCGGGATGGGGCACGCGTCGTCGGCGTTCACCGACGAGCCGCTGTTCGTGCGGCACCTGCTCGGCGGCATCCAGTGGGCGGCCGGCGTGATCGAGGGAAATTGCTCGGCGACTTCCGAAAGGAACTTCGAGAAGATCCAGCTCGACGGCAACACCGACGACCCGCTGGCGATGGACGTCGACGACACCGGCCGGGTCTTCTACGTGCAGCGCGGCGGCGACGTGAAGGTGTACGACCCGGCGACCAGACGGACGGCGCGGGCTGCGACGTTCGATGTGCTGGTCGAGCATACGCACGGCATGCACGGCATCGTCCTGGACCCCGATTTCGCCACGAACCACTGGCTGTACCTGTACTACTCGCCGCTGGACGAGCCGAACACCGTCGTCGCGCGGTTCACCTACGACGAGGCCACCGGCACCATCGACCCGGACTCGCGGGTGACGATCTTCGAGCTGCCGTCGCAGCGCGAAGTCAACGCGCACGAGGGCGGCGGCATGGACTTCGACGCGGCCGGCAACCTCTACGTCGCGACCGGCGACAACTCCTCGCCGTGCTGCGGCGGCTACGGCGCCACCGACGAGCGGCCCGGGTTCGAGTACAACGACGCGCAGCGGTCGTCGGCGAACACCAACGACCTGCGCGGCAAGATCCTGCGCATCCACCCCGAGGACGACGGCACCTACACGATCCCGGAGGGCAACCTGTTCCCGCCCGGCACCGAGGGCGCCCGGCCGGAGATCTACGTCATGGGCCTGCGCAACCCGTACCGGATCCACGTCGACGAGGAGACCGGCTGGCTCTACTGGGGCGACGTCGGCCCGGACGCCCGCGTCGACAGCGCGACGCGCGGCAGCCGCGGCTACGACGAGTGGAACCAGGCCCGCGGCGCCGGCAACTTCGGCTGGCCACACTGCATCGGCGCGAACAAGGCGTACAACGACCACGACTTCGCCACCGGCGAGTCCGGCCCGCTGTACGACTGCGCCGGCGGCCCGGTCAACGACTCGCCGAACAACACCGGCCTGACCCAGCTCCCGCCCGCCCAGCCGGCCTGGCTGCCCTACCAGTACGAGGTCACGCCGGAGTACCCCGAGCTGGGCAGCGGCGGGCGGCTGGCGATCGGCGGCCCGACCTACCACTTCGACGGTGACAACCCGTCGGAGGCGAAGTTCCCCGAGTACTACGACGACACCGTCTTCATCGCCGAGTGGACCCGCAACGCGATCTTCGAGGTCCAGCTCGACGAGGCCGGCCGGCCGGCGATCATCAACCGGTTCCTGCCCGGCGTGGAGTTCCTCCGCCCGATCGACCTGCAGTTCGGGCCGGACGGCTCGCTGTACGTCATCGAGTGGGGGTCGAACTACGGCGGCTCCGGGCGCGGCGACCCTAACACCGACTCAGGCATCTACAAGATCAACTACGCCCGGCCGGGCGAGCGGTCGCCTGTCGCCCGCGCAACGGCCGACCCCACGTCCGGGCAGCCGCCGCTGACGGTGGAGTTCTCCAGCGCCGGCTCCGGCGACCCGGACGAGCACGAGATCACGTACGCGTGGGACTTCGACTCCGACGGCACCGTCGATTCGGCCTCGCCGAACCCGTCCCACACGTACACGGAGAACGGCGACTACACGGCGCAGCTGGTGGTCACCGACCCGACCGGCCGCACCGGCGTCGCCAACGTGCCGATCAGCGTCGGCAACACCCGGCCGGAGGTCGAGCTGGTCGAGCCGCTGGACGGGCAGGTCTTCGACTTCGGCGAGCCGGTGCCGTACGAGGTGCGGGTCGACGACGCAGAGGACGGGGTGAGCGGCGCCGGCGTCGACTGTGCGGACGTCGTCACCCAGCCGGCGCTCGGGCACGACCAGCACGGTCACCCACTGGAGCAGTACACCGGATGCACCGGCGAGATCCAGACCATCGTCGACGACGGCCACGACGCGGCCGACAACATCTTCTACATCGTCGACTCGACCTACACCGACCGCGGCGGCGACGGCGTCGCGCCGCTGACCGGCGGCGACTCGGCGATCCTGCAGCCGCGGCACAAGCAGGCCGAGCACTGGACGTCGGCGAGCGACGTCGTCCTGTACGACACGCGGGAGGGCACCGGCAACCGGATGGTCGGCCAGATCGGCCACGGCGACTACCTGTCCTACGAGCCGGTGAACCTGCGCGGCGTGAACCGCCTGACGTTCCGGTACGCGTCGTCCGGGACCGGCGGGACGGTGACCGTCCGGCTGGACGCGGTCGACGGGCCGGTCGTCGGCAGCGGACAGCTGGAGCCGACCGGCGACTCGTACGCGTTCGAGGAGGTCAGCATCCCGGTCGAGGACCCGGGCGGCAGCCACGAGCTGTTCCTGGTGTTCACGAACGATCCGGGCGACGACTACCTGTTCAACCTCGACGCGTTCCGCTTCGGGCACACCCTGCTCGACGGGGTCCGGGCGGCGCGGGCGGCCGTGCGGGACGTGTCGGCCGCGGCGGACGAGCACGCAGGGGCGCTGACCGAGGAGCAGGCCGCGTACCTCGCGAGCGCGGCGACGCGGATCGACGGCGAGCTGGCCGCCGCCATGGACACGGCGACGGACCACCCGGACTTCGCCCGGCGGCTCGACCGCGCGCTGATCTTCACCGATCAGGCCCGGCAGTGGGTCGGCGACCAAGGGCTGCCGGCGGAGGTCGCCGGCGCGCTGCTGGCGCCGTTGGACGAGGCCGCGGCCGCGCTCGACGGCGTCATCGGCATCGTCGACGGGGTCAGCGCGACGCTGGCGGCGGACGGCGGCGAGGTCACCGCGGGCGAGACGGTCCGAGTGACGGCGACGCTGACCAACGACGGCGCGCAGACCGTGCGGGCGCCGGCGGTCGAGCTCGCCGTGCCCGACGGCTGGCAGGCGGTCGCTGTCGGGCCGACGTCGGCGGCGTCCCTGGAGCCCGGGTCGACGCTGACCGGTGCGTGGGACGTGTCCGTCCCGGCCGATGCGGCGCCCGGCGAGGTGACGCTGACCGGGTCGGCCGGGTATGCCCACGTGGGCCGGGAGCGGGTCACGGTCCCGCTGTCGGCACCGGTGGTGGTGCGGCCGGCGGTGTCGGCGGACGGCGTGACGGTAGGCGCGCCGCTGTTCAGCGGCCGGACGTCGGCCGCGTCGATGACGGTGACGAACCACCGCTCGGCGGCCGCCGCGGAGGTGACCGCGACGGTCACCGTCCCTGAGGGCTGGACCGCGGGCAGCGCGACGGCGACGGTCGCGCCCGGTGCGACGGCGACGCTGGAGGTGCCGGTCACCGCGCCGGCCGGCGGCGTCGTCGCCGGGCCGCTCACCGAGGCGGTGCTGACGGCGTCCGTGACGGTGCCCGGCGTGGTGGTCGGCGGCGCGCCGACGGCCCGCACGTACGCCGTCCCGCACGGCGACGACCTCGTGCTGGCCCTGGACGGCGGCTCGGCTACCAGCCCGGTGCTGGCGTCGTACGCCGCGCTGGCGCCGTCGCACGCGTGGGACCCGGCGCGCCGCTACGGCTGGGTCACCGGTGCGCCCCTGCTGCGCGACCGCGGCCACCCGGACGCCCTGCGGCGCGACTTCGTGCTGGACAACCGGGGTCCGGGCGTCCTGCGAGTGGCGCTGCCGCCGGGGCCGCACACGGTGTCGCTGCTGACCGGCGACCCGGACTTCTCGACGTCCGGCTTCGTGGTGGAGGCCGACGGCCAGGTGGTGGTGCCGGCGCGGGCGACGCTGCCGACCGGGTCGTACGCCTGGGAGCAGTTCACGCTCGACGGCGGCGAGGCGGGCCGGACGGTGGACCTGCGGCTGTCCAGCCCGACCGGCAACTACTGGCGGGTCCTGGCGCTGCTGGTCGACGACACGGCGTAGCGATCAGAGCTCGGCCGGCGGCGGGACGATCCGCAGCGTCCCGTCGCCGGCCGGTTCCGCCCTCACCTGGTGAGCGCTCGGAGTCGGGACTGCTCGTCAGGCGTGTTGACATCAACGCCAACAGTTGGCGCTCAGGTCAACACCTCCGATCGCACTCACCATCACCTAGGCCTGTGCGGCGTCGACGCCGACGACGCGGCCGTCCACGTCGGTGCGGTAGCGGCCGCGGGACAGGTCGATGAGCACCAGTGCGTTGCCGAACGGGTCCTCGACGATCCCGACCCGGCCCACCGGCACGTCGGTCGCCAGCAGCAGCTCGCTCTCGCCGCCGGGCAGCCGGAGCCCGGCCTGTCCGATCGCGTCGTGCCGCCAGAGCAGCTCGTGCCCCAGCTCGTCGCGGTAGAACGCCAGGCCGGCGTCGACGTCGGGCACGCGGACGACGACGGCGTCGACGGCCCGCAGCACGGGATCGTCAGGCATGGCCGCAGGCGGGCGCGGCGTCGGCGACGGGCAGCAGGGCCGGCGCGCCGACGGTCGGCATGCCGAGCAGCACGCCGGGCGCGGCCGCCGCGGGCGACGTCGTGGCCCGCTCGTAGGCGTCGCCGGCGCGGGTGCGGCGCAGCGCGTAGGTGGGGCCGTCGGCCACCAGGTGGTGCGGTGCGGCGTAGCTGACCCGCACCGTCACCATGTCGCCCGGCCGTGGCGTCTCGGCATCGGGCGGGACGGAGAAGTGCACCAGGCGGTTGTCGCGGGCCCGGCCGGACAGCCGGTG
Source organism: Jiangella aurantiaca (assembly GCF_004349105.1). Lineage (GTDB taxonomy): Bacteria > Actinomycetota > Actinomycetes > Jiangellales > Jiangellaceae > Jiangella > Jiangella aurantiaca. The sequence continues at coordinate 74,697 of NZ_SMLB01000018.1, read as the reverse complement.
CGTCAAGCCGTCCTTGCGGCCCTCGCCCTCGGCGACCAGCACCTCGACGTCGCGGCCGACGAAGGCACGGCTCTCGTCCCAGGCCACCTCCTCCACCAGCGACGCCAGGCGCTGGTAGCGCTCGCGCACCACCTCGGGCGGCACCTGGTCGTCCATGGTGGCGGCCGGCGTGCCGGGCCGCTTGGAGTACTGGAACGTGAACGCCGACGCGAACCGCGCCTCGCGGACGACCTTCAGCGTCTCCTCGAAGTCGTCGTCGGTCTCGCCCGGGAACCCGACGATGATGTCCGTCGTGATGGCGGCGTGCGGCATGGCGGCGCGCACCTTCTCGACGATGCCGAGGTAGCGCTCCTGCCGGTAAGAGCGGCGCATAGCGCGCAACACACGATCGGACCCCGACTGCAACGGCATGTGCAGCTGCGGCATCACCGTCGGCGTCGACGCCATGGCCTCGATGACGTCGTCGGTGAAGTCGCGCGGGTGCGGGCTGGTGAACCGGACCCGCTCGAGCCCGTCGACGGCGCCGACGGTGCGCAGCAGCTTGCCGAACGCGTACCGGTCGCCGAACTCGACGCCGTAGGCGTTGACGTTCTGGCCGAGCAGCGTGACCTCGATGACGCCCTCGGCGACCAGCGCCTGCACCTCGGCCAGGACGTCGCCCGGACGGCGGTCGCGCTCGCGCCCGCGCAGCGCCGGCACGATGCAGAACGTGCAGGTGTTGTTGCAGCCGACGCTGATGGCCACCCAGGCCGCGTACGGGCTCTCGCGCCGCGACGGGAGGTCGGACGGGAACGTCTCGAGCGCCTCCACGATCTCGACCTGCGCCTCCTGCTCGATGCGCGCGCGGTCGAGCAGCGCCGGCAGCGAGCCGACGTTGTGCGTGCCGAAGACGACGTCGACCCAGGGTGCCCGGCGGGTGATCTCGGACCGGTCCTTCTGCGCCAGGCAGCCGCCGACGGCGATCTGCATGCCGTCGCGGCCGGCCTTCACCGACGCCAGGTGGCCGAGGTTGCCGTACAGCTTGTTGTCGGCGTTCTCGCGGACGGCGCACGTGTTGAGCACGACGACGTCAGCCGGCTCACCGTCCGCCGCCCGGGCATAGCCGGCGTCCTCCAGCAGCCCGGCCAGCCGCTCGGAGTCGTGGACGTTCATCTGGCACCCGTAGGTGCGGACCTCGTACGTGCGCGCGTTCATCTCGCCACCCAGGATAAGCGCTCGCCCTGACAGCCCGTCCGGGCGAGCGCCCGTCCCCGACCGGACTCCGACGGCGGGTCGACCGTCACGACGTGACCACGAGAGCCTCCGGGGATGAAACCGCCAAGTCACCGGCGCGGTTGGGGGGCAATTCGTCCGGCTTGTGGGCGAATGATCCCACAGTGCAGTATGACAGCGCATGACTCGGCCCACACAGCGGACGGCCGCATGCGCCCGACGCGGGCGTTGTCGGTTTGTTACCAACCAGTGACCGCAACCGCAGCTCAAAGGGCATGACAGGCGGTCGTCTCCACCATACCGTTGACGCTTGTCCCGGGATCGTCGTGAAGGTGGTGGTGTGAGTCCATGAGCCGAGACCGCAGCCGGAGCGTCACCCGATGAGCGTCGAGTCGGCCGGCGAGCTGCTGGTCGAGCTGCGCGACGTCAACAAGCACTTCGGCGCCCTGCACGTGCTGCGCGACATCAACCTGAGCGTCGCCCGCGGTGAGGTCGTCGTCGTCATCGGCCCTTCGGGGTCGGGCAAGTCGACGTTGTGCCGGACCATCAACCGCCTGGAGACCATCGACTCCGGCACCATCGCCATCGACGGCCAGCCGTTGCCCGCCGAGGGCAAGGCGCTGGCCCGGTTGCGCGCCGACGTCGGCATGGTGTTCCAGGCGTTCAACCTGTTCGCGCACAAAACGGTGCTGCAGAACGTCACCCTCGGTCCCATCAAGGCCAAGGGGATGCGCAAGGCCGACGCGGAGAAGCTTGCGATGGAGCTGCTCGATCGCGTCGGCGTCGCCGACCAGGCCGCGAAGCTGCCCGCGCAGCTCTCCGGCGGCCAGCAGCAGCGGGTCGCCATCGCCCGCGCGCTGGCCATGAAGCCCAAGGTCATGCTGTTCGACGAGCCCACCTCCGCGCTCGACCCGGAAATGATCAACGAGGTGCTCGACGTCATGATCACCCTGGCTCGGGACGGCATGACGATGATGGTCATCACCCACGAGATGGGGTTCGCCCGCAGGGCGGCCAACCGGGTGATCTTCATGGACGCCGGGAGCATCGTCGAAGAGGCCACCCCGGAGGAGTTCTTCACGAACGCCCAGAGCGACCGGGCGCGGGACTTCCTCAGCAAGATCCTGACTCACTGAGACGTCGAAAGTAAGCAGAGGAGATGCACACGATGCGTACCCGATCGACACTGCGGCGCTCCAGCGCGCTGGCGGCAATGGCGCTGACCGCGTCGCTGGTTCTGGCCGCCTGTGGCGACGACGACGGCGGCGACGACGGCAACGGCGAGGAGCCGACCGCCGAGGCCGGCGACTTCCCCGAGGGCAGCACCATGGCCGAACTGGCCGAGGCCGGTGAGATCACCGTCGGCACCAAGTTCGACCAGCCGCTGTTCGGCCTGGTCGGTCCCGACGGCACCCCCGTCGGCTTCGACGTCGAGATCGCGAAGATCATCGCCAGCGAGCTGGGCATCAGCGAGGACAACATCGAGTGGGTCGAGACCGTCTCGGCCAACCGCGAGCCGTTCATCCAGGACGGCCGCGTCGACATCGTCGTGGCCACTTACACGATCAACGACGAGCGCAAGCAGCTGGTCGACTTCGCCGGCCCGTACTTCGTCGCCGGCCAGACGATCATGGTGCTGGAGGAGAACACCGACATCAACGGCCCGGACGATCTGGCCGGCCGGAGGGTCTGCTCGGTCGAGGGCTCCACACCGGCGGAGAACATCCGCACCAACTACCCCGAGGCGGAGTTGTTCCCGACCGGTGCGTACTCGGACTGCCTCGAGCCGCTGCGCAACGGCCAGGTCGACGCGGTCACCACCGACAACGTCATCCTGTCCGGCTTCGTCGACCAGAACCCGGGCGAGTTCAAGCTGGTCGGCGAGCCGTTCACCGAGGAGCCGTACGGCATCGGCCTGATGCACGGTGACACGGAGTTCCGCAATTGGATCAACGACGTCCTCGAGGCGTCCTTCGAGGACGGCCGCTGGGAGGAGGCGTGGGCGGAGACCGCCGGCGCGGTCCTCGAGACGCCGGAGCCGCCGCAGGTCGACCGCTACTGACGGGTCATCGATGGGCCGTCGCCGTCGCCTCGGCACGGCGGCGGCCCACCCACCTGAGTTCGGCCGGACGGGAAGGGCTGCCTGATGGACGCCGTCATGGATGAGCTTCCGCTCTACTGGGAGGGTTTTCGTACCACCCTCGCACTCACGCTGGTCTCCGCCGCGATCGCGCTCGTGCTGGGGACCATCCTCGGTTCCTTCCGCGTCTCGCCCGTGCCCACCCTGCGCGGGTTCGGCACCGCGTACGTCGAGATCGTCCGCAACACCCCGCTGACCCTGGTGTTCATCTTCTTCGTCTTCGTCGCGCCACAGCTGGGCTGGACTCCGAGTGACTTCTTCGCTCCCGCTGTGGTCGCGCTGTCGGTGTACACCGCGGCCTTCGTATGCGAGGCGATCCGCTCCGGCATCAACAGCGTCGGTCAGGGCCAGGCCGAGGCCGCCCGCGCCATCGGTCTCACCTTCCCCCAGACGCTACGGCTCATCGTGCTACCGCAGTCGTTCCGCACCGTCATCCCGCCATTGATCAACATCTTCATCGCGCTGACCAAGAACAGCTCCGTCGCCGGTGGCTTCTTCGTGGCCGAGCTGTTCGGCGTCGGCGAGCAGCTGGCCAATTCCCATCCGGGTGACATCATCGCCGTGCTGCTGGGCGTCGGCGTCTGCTATCTGGTCATCACCATCCCGGCCGGCCTGCTGGCCGGGTACGCCGAGCGGAAGGTGGCGTTCGCGCGATGAGCTCGGTTCTCTACGACGTCGCCGGCCCACGGACCCGGCGCCGCACGTTGGCCTGGTCGATCGTCGGCGGCCTCTTCGTGCTCGCCCTGCTGTTCCTGGCCTACCGACAGCTCGACAGTCGCGGCCAGTGGGAGGCCGAACGCTGGCAGGTCTTCTGGGAGCCGCCGCTGGGTCAGTCGGCCGAGGACGTGTGGCGGTCCATGCTGATCACCGGGCTCGGCGCGACGCTGCGAGCGGCGGGAGTGGCCGCCGTGATAGCCCTGACCGCCGGCCTCGTCCTGGCCGTGATCCGGATGTCGACGTCGAGGCTCGTACGCTGGCCCGTCACCACCGTCATCGAGTTCTTCCGCGGCCTGCCGGTCGTGCTGCTCATGTTCTTCGCCGTCTTCGCCCTCGGGCTGCCGACGTTCTGGGGTGTCGTCTTCGGGCTGGCCGTGTACAACAGCGCGATCTTCGCCGAGATCCTCCGAGCCGGCATCGTGTCGCTGCCCAAGGGCCAGTCCGAGGCCGCCTACGCCGTCGGACTGAGCCGGATGCAGACGCTCTTCTCGATCCTGCTGCCGCAAGCGGTTCGGCGGATGCTGCCTTCATTGGTCAGCCAGTTGGTCGTGCTGCTCAAGGACACCTCGCTGGGCTTCATCATCGCCTACCCGGAGTTGCTGCGGCATCTGCAGACCAACACGCAGTTCTTCGGGCAGCGGTACTGGTTCCAGTTCTTCGTGGTGGGCGCCGCCATCTACATCGCGGTCAACTTCACCCTGTCGCGGCTGGCCGTGTACCTGGAGCGACGCGGCACGAAGAAGGCGGCCGGCGGTGTCGCCAAGGCCGCGGAGCCCGTCGGCGGGAAGGTCGGCGGCGGCGAGGCCGGCCCGGCCGTCTGACCTCTACGAGACACCCACGACGTTTGAGAAGCGGCCCGACGGCTACGGTCCTCCCAGACTCCGGTGATGCCTGCGCACCCGCGAGGAGGAACCATGGACGTCCAATCGACGCTGCCCCTGCACAGCGGCCGGGAGATGCCGATGTTGGGGCTGGGCACCTGGCAGCTCACCCACGACACGGCGGCGACGGTCGAGGAGGCCTTGCGTCTCGGCTACCGCATGATCGACACGGCTGTCGACTACGAAACCCAACCCGGCATCGGTGAGGGGATTCGCCGCAGCGGCCTGGATCGGCAGGACTTCTACCTGGTGACCAAGGTCGAGGAGAACGAGGACGCTTACAGGGGCACGGTCCGCGACCTGCGCGAGCTCGACTTGGACCATGCCGACCTGATGCTCCTCCACCGGCCGCCGCCGGGCGGCGCCGGCCAAGAGCTCTGGGCGGGCCTCATCCGGGCGAAGGAGGACGGCCTCACCCGCGACATCGGTGTGAGCAACTACAAGATCGAGCAGATCGAGGAACTCATCGATGCGACCGGCGAGGTGCCCACCGTCAACCAGATCGAGTGGACGCCGTTCGGCTGGAGTCCGCAGATGCTCGACTACTGCCGGCAGCGGCGGATCGTCGTCCAGGCGTACAGCCCGCTGACCCGGGCCGAGCGGCTGACCGACGACAAGCTGGCAGGCATCGCGTCGGAGTACGGCAAGAGCCCCGCCCAGGTTCTGATCCGGTGGAACCTCCAGCGCGGGGTCTCGGCGATACCGAAGGCGAATCGGCGGGATCACCTCACGGAGAACCTCGAGGTCTTCGACTTCGAGCTCGCCGACACCCACATGGAGCAGCTGAACGGCCTCGACGAGCACTGGTCGGCGCTCGGCCCGGCCCCCATGTACGTGTAGGGCGCTAGCGGGCGAACTCCGTCGACCGCGACTCGCGGACGACGGTGATGCGGATCTGGCCCGGGTAGGTCAGCTCCTCCTCGACCTGCTTGGCGATGTCGCGGGCCAGCACCTGCGCCTGGATGTCGTCGACGACGTCGGGCAGCACCATGACCCGGACCTCGCGGCCGGCCTGCATGGCGAAGACCTTCTCGACGCCCTCGTGGCTCATCGAGATCTCCTCCAGCCGCTCCAGCCGCTTGACGTACGCCTCGAGCGACTCGCGGCGGGCGCCTGGCCGGCCGCCGGAGATGGCATCGGCGGCCTGGGTGAGAACGGCCTCGACGGTGCGCAGCTCGACCTCATTGTGGTGCGCCTCGATGGCGTGCACGACGTCGTCGTTCTCGCCGTAGCGGCGGGCGATCTCGGCGCCGATGAGCGCGTGGCTGCCGTCGACCTCGTGGGTGAGCGCCTTGCCGATGTCGTGCAGCAGCGCGCACCGCTTCGTCAGCTTGACGTCGAGGCCCAGCTCGCCGGCCATCATGCCGGCCAGGTGCGCGGACTCGATGAGGTGCTTGAGCACGTTCTGCCCGTACGACGTGCGGTAGCGCAGCCGGCCGAGCAGCGCGACGAGGTCGGGGTGCATGTCAGTGACGCCGACTTCGACCAGCGCGTCCTCGCCGGCGCGCACGCACAGCGCCTCGACCTCGGCCTTGCTCTTCTCGTACTGCTCCTCGATGCGGTGCGGGTGGATGCGGCCGTCGAGCACGAGCTCCTCCAGCGTCAGCCGCGCGACCTCGCGGCGGACGGGGTCGAAGCAGGACAGCAGGACCGCCTCGGGCGTGTCGTCGATGATCAGGTTGACGCCGGTGACCTGCTCGAACGCACGGATGTTACGGCCCTCGCGGCCGATGATGCGGCCCTTCATCTCGTCGCCCGGCAGGTGCAGCACCGACACCACCGACTCCGCGGTCTGCTCCGAGGCGAGCCGCTGGATGGCCAGCGTGATGATCTCGCGGGCGCGGGCCTGGCCGTTCTCGTTCGCGTCCTTCTCGATGTCGCGCACCCGCACGACGGCGGCGCGCTTCGCCTCGTCCTCGACGGCGGCGATCAGCTCGGCCTTCGCCTGCTCAGCGGTCAGCTGGGCGGTCCGCTCGAGGACGGCGCGCCGCTCGGCCTCCAGCGCCGTCAGCTCCTCGGTGCGGACGGCGAGTTCGGCGGCCTGCGCCTCGACCTCGCGGAGCCGCTCCTCCAGCGACTGGGTGTCGGCGGTGACGCGTTCCTCGCGCTCGACCAGCCGCTGCTCGCGGCGGTCGAGGTCGGCGCGCTGCTCGCGGAGCTCGGCGGTCGCTTCGTCGGCGCGCTCGCGGGCCTTCTCGGCCTCGGCAGCGGCCCGGGCCTTCACGTCAGCGGCGTCGGCGGCGGCCTTCGTCCGCAGGTCCTCGGCCTCGCGGCGGGCCGCGGCCCTGACGTCGTCGGCGTCGCTCTGGGCGGCCGAACGCAGCCGCAGCGACTCGGTCTCGATTTGTGCGAACAGCTCAGCGGAGTTGGCGCGCGTGCCCTCGACGCCGCGGAGCCGGCTGAACAAGGCGAACAGCGCTACGCCCAGTAGCGCCACGACCACCAGTCCGACCAGCAGAATTGCCGTTCCGGTGTCCATCGGCGGGCTCCCTCACATATCGCGGTCTGCGCAGGCAAACCGGCTGATGGCGGGAACCGCACCGCGACCGCACCCACACCGCGGACGGCGCGAGCCTCGAACCACCGACGTGCCGCATCAACGCTGCGGCACGCACACCTCGACGAGCCGTTTCGGCCTGCCCTGCGCCGGCCTCGACGGTGCTGTGGTGTCGAGAATTGCCATGTTCTCTATGTCCGATCCGCGGTCGCGGAGTTGTTCTCCACCTTTGGAGTTGAGGTTACGTAAGGGTGTACAGACGGTCAAGCAGCGGGAACGCGCGCCGCGCCGCGTTTTGCGGCGCTGGGCTGGGACGATGCCGCCGCATTCGCCAGGGCGCAGTGGTACGCCGGGTTCGCGACGGCGAGGTGGACTCGAAATGATCACGTTGAGTAGGGGTGCTACCGCTCTACCAGGCATGCCTGGTGAACCGTGAAGACGCCTAGTCCGACGGCCGTCGCAAGGTCGCCGTGGCATCAGTCGGCGAGGAAGTCTTCGGGGAGGTCCATGCCGTCGACGCCGTCGGACTCGAGGGCTTCGCGGACGACGCGGAAGGCCAGGCCGGGCGGGTAACCCTTGCGGGCCAGCATGCCGGCGAGCCGGCGGGTGCGGGCGACGGGATCGAGGCGCCGGGTGCTCGGCAGCCGCGCCGCGACGAGAGCGCGGGCGGTCGCCTCCTCCTGCTCGGGGTCGACGGTCTCGACGGCTTCGTCGGCGACCTTGGGCTCGACGCCGCGTTTGCGCAGCTCGTAGCCGAGGGCGCGGCGGGCGAGGCCGCGGCCGGTGTGGCGCGACTCGACCCAGGCGCGGGCGTAGGCGGGGTCGTCGACCAGGCCGACGTCGGCGAACCGGTCGAGGACGCTGTCGCGGACTTCCTCCGGCACGCCCTTGCGCGCCATGGCGGCGTCGAGCTGGGCGCGCGTCTGCGGCGCGACCGACAGCCGGTTCAGCGCGACCCTCCGCGCCACCGACTCCGGGTCGGCGTCGGGATCGGGCTCACGCCCGTGGTCGTCGGACTCGGGAGGGTCCGGGCGGCCGCGTCGCGACCGCCCGGCGTTGGTGCTCACCATGGCCGGCTCAGAAGTCGACCGGGGCCTCTTCGACGGCGGCATCGACCTTCGGGCCGACGCCGAGCTTCTCCTTGATCTTCTTCTCGATCTCGTCGGCGAGGTCGGGGTTGTCCTTGAGGAAGTTGCGGGCGTTCTCCTTGCCCTGCCCCAGCTGGTCGCCCTCGTAGGTGTACCAGGCACCGGACTTGCGCACGATGCTCTGCTCGACGCCGAGGTCGATGAGGCCGCCCTCGCGGCTGATGCCCTCGCCGTAGATGATGTCGAACTCGGCCTGCTTGAACGGCGGGGCCACCTTGTTCTTGACCACCTTGACGCGGGTGCGGTTGCCGACCGCGTCGGTGCCGTCCTTGAGCGTCTCGATGCGACGGACGTCGAGGCGGACGGAGGCGTAGAACTTCAGCGCCTTGCCGCCACTGGTGGTCTCGGGTGAGCCGAAGAACACGCCCACCTTCTCGCGCAGCTGGTTGATGAAGATGGCGGTGGTCTTGGACTGGTTCAGCGCACCGGCGAGCTTGCGCAGCGCCTGGCTCATCAGCCGGGCCTGCAGACCGACGTGGCTGTCGCCCATCTCGCCCTCGATCTCGGCGCGCGGCACCAGCGCCGCCACCGAGTCGACGACGATGATGTCGAGCGCACCGGAGCGGATGAGGGTGTCGGCGATCTCGAGCGCCTGCTCACCGGTGTCGGGCTGGGAGACGAGCAGGGAGTCGGTGTCGACCCCCAGCGCCTTCGCGTAGTCGGGGTCGAGCGCGTGCTCGGCGTCGATGAAGCCGGCGACGCCGCCCGCACGCTGAGCGTTGGCCACCGCGTGCAGCGCGACGGTGGTCTTACCGGAGGACTCCGGGCCGTAGATCTCGACCACTCGGCCGCGCGGCAGCCCGCCGATGCCGAGCGCGACGTCGAGCGAGATGGCACCGGTGGGGATCACCTCGATGGGCACCCGGGCCTCCTCGCCCAGCCGCATCACCGAGCCCTTCCCGAACGAGCGCTCGATCTGCGCGAGCGCGGCATCGAGTGCCTTGTCGCGGTCCGCGGGAACAGCCATGGGCACCACCTGGGGTCGACGGGCCGGCGCGCGGCCCTGCGTTTTCTTGGTCATCGCCGGAGACGTTACGCGGTGCCACCGACAGGATCGGGAACGAACTCCCGAGATTGTGGACAACCGCGCCAACCGGACTCCGGTGTGGACAGAGTCGACTCTATGCCGAACGGGTGTTCGAGAGCGAGCGACACGCCGGAATCAGCATCGCGATGACCGGAGCGGCGAGCAGGACAGCGGCGGAGGCATTCAACACTCCGTATCCGAACGTTCCCACGACGATCCCGGCCAGTGCTCCCCCGCCGGCGGCCGCCAGCCCCATCAGCAGGTCGGACGCGCCTTGGACGGCCGGCCGGTCGTCCCCGCCGACGGCGTCGGTCAGCAGCGTCGAGCCGGCCACCATGCACGCCGACCAGCCCAGGCCCAGCAGGAACAGCCCGGCCGTCAGCCCTGCCGAGTGGCCCTCGTGCGCCGTCCCCGCCAGCGCCACCGACGCGAGCAGGATCAGCACGCCGCCCAGGATCACCGGGACCCGCCCGACGCGGTCGGCCAGCCAGCCCATGACCGGCGACAACGCATACATGCCGGCCACGTGCACGCTGATGACGAACCCGATGACGGAGATCGAGGCGCCGCCGTGCGTCATGTGCACCGGCGTCATGACCATGACGGTCACCATCACGGTGTGCCCGACGACGACGGTGGTCAGCCCGAGCACCGCGGGCGGGCTGGCCGTGATGGCCGTCCACCCGGCCCGCAGCACGCCTCGCCGGCGCACAGGCGGATCGCCGGACGCGCTGCCGAGCTGGCGTGCCGTCAGCAGCGGGTCGGGGCGCAGGCCGGTGAGAATCACCAGCGCGCCCAGCCCGAGCACCACGGCGCCGACGAGGAACGGCCCGGCCAGCGGCTCGATGCCCATCGACGACGCGAGGTCACCGGCCGGTCCGGCCAGGTTCGGACCGGCCACCGCGCCCACCGTCGTCGACCAGACGACGACGGAGAGCGCGCGCCCCCGACCACCCGCTGGCGCGAGGTCCGTCGCCGCGTAGCGGGCCTGCAACCCGGCCGCCGTCCCGCCGCCCAGCAGTGCCGTGCCGAGCAGCAGCAGCGGGAAGACCTGTAACTCCGTGGCGACCACCGCGATCAGCGCGCCCACGGCGCCGAGGGCGTACGTCACGCCGAGCCCGACGCGCCGTCCGTACGACACCGCCAGCGACGCGGCGGGCATGGCCAGCAGCGCCGCACCGAGCACCTGCGCACTCTGCACCAGGCCGGAGAGGTCGTCGCGGCCGAACACCTCGGTGACGACGACCGCGCCGACGGCGATCGCGGCGGACACGCCGAGCCCGCCCGCGACCTGGCTCGCCACGAGCGTCCGCACCGTATGCCGTTGGACGGGCTGGACCGCTTGGACGTCGCTCACCGCAGCAACAGCCGTTCGATGCGCCGGGCCGCGAACAGCAGCCCCGCCAGACCCATGACGACGAGGTACGCCACGTGCGCCAAGATGCCCCACGCGACGTCGCCGAGCATGAGGTCCCTCATCATCGCGACTCCGTGGTACAGCGGCGTCACCTGTACCACCCACCGGACCGACTCGTCGTACGTCGACAGCGGGTAGAACGTGGCCGAGAACAGGAACATCGGCAGCAGGGCCAGCTGGATGTAGTCGAAATCCTGCCAGCTGCGCAGGTACGTGGTGACGGACATGCCGATGGCGGCGAACGCCAGGCCGATGAGGCTGGCCGCGGGCAGCGCCAGCAGCGCCCACCAGGAGTGCACGACGCCGGCGGCCGCGGCCACGACCAGGAACGTCGTGGAGTACAGCAGCCCGCGCAGCAGCGCCCAGCTGATCTCGCCGACGGCGACGTCGCGTGGCCCCAGCGGCGTGGCCAGCACGGAATCGTACAGCTTGGCGTACTTGAGCTTGAAGAACAGGTTGAACGTGGAGTCGAAGACGGCGCCGTTCATCGCGGCGGCCGCCATCATGGCCGGCGCGACGTAGGCGGCGTACTCGATCATGCGCCCGCCGCCGGCGTCGACGTCGCCGATCAGCGCACCCAGCCCGACGCCGAGCGAGAACAGGTAGAAGACCGGCTCGAACACGCCGCTGACCAGCGTGACCCAGCCGTGCCGGAACGCGCGGGCGTTGCGTTCGACCAGCGTGCGGGCCAGCCCGGCGCCGGCCGGGATGGGCAGCGCGCGGGCGATCGCATTGACGGCGCTCATGTGACCAGCCGCTTCCGGAAGCTCGCGAACGCCAGCCACAGCCCGCCGACGACCCACACCGCGAGGTAGGCGACGTGCCCGAGCGAGCCGGCCGCCGTCGCCGTCTCCATGACGAGGCTCCGGCACAGCTCGACGCCGTGCCACAGCGGCGTGACCTTGGCGATCGCCTCGAGTACGGCGGGCAGCTGCTCGACCGGGAAGAACGTGCCGGAGAACAGGAACATCGGCATGACGATGAACCGGAACAGCACGTTGAACCCGCTGTCGTTGTCCTGCCGGGCGGCGAACGCGAACACCGGCGTGGTGAACGCGAGCCCCGTCAGGACGGCGGCGAACACCGCGGCGGCGACCCACCAGGACGTGATGGCGCCCAGCGCGACGGCGACGACGGCGAACGCGACGCTGGTGATGGCCACCCGCATGGCGACGAACGCGACGTGCCCGAGGACGAGGTCGGCGATGCCCAGCGGCGCGGCCAGCATGGCGTGGTACTGGCGCTGCCACTTCAACGCGCCCATGACCGGGAACGTCGACTCGCCGACGGCGGTCTGCATGGCCTGGGCGGCGAGGATGCCGGGCGCGATGAACTCGACGTACCCGGGTGCGCCGAGGCCGCCGTCGTCGACCAGCGTGCCGAGTCCGAACCCCATGGCGACCAGGAAGAACAGCGGACCGAGGAAGCCGCTGATGATCGTGCCTCGCCACACCCGGCGGTAGTTGGTGATCCAGTACGCGAAGGCTCGGCCCGCCATACGTCCCTCGGCCGGCTGCGCGCGCGTCGTCGTCGTCATCAGTCCACCAGCGTCCGGCCGGTGAGGTGCAGGAACACGTCCTCCAGCGTCGAGCGGCGGGCCAGCACCGACAGCGGCTGCAGCCCGCGCCGCTGGACCGCGGCGGCCGTGGCGTCGCCGTCGTCGGTGTAGAGGAGCAGGCGGTCGGGCAGCACCTCGACGCGTTCGGCGAGGTCGGTGACCTTGGCGGCGTACGGCGCGTGGTCGTCGGCGGCGAAGCGCAGCTCGAGCACCTCGCGGGTGGAGTGCAGCGCGATGAGCTCCCGCGGCGACCCCTCGGCGACGATGCGGCCGCCGTCCATGACGACCAGGCGGTCGCACAGCTGCTCGGCCTCGTCCATGTAGTGCGTGGTGAGCACCAGCGTGACGCCGGAGCGTTTCAGCCGGAACAGGCGGTCCCACAGCACGTGCCGGGCCTGTGGGTCCAGCCCGGTGGTGGGCTCGTCGAGCAGCAGCAGCTCGGGGTCGTTGACCAGCGATCGGGCGATGGTGAGCCGCCGCTTCATGCCGCCGGACAACGGCTCGACGACGCTGTTCGCCCGCTCGGTGAGCTGGGCGAACTCGAGCAGCTCGTCGGCCTTCGCACGCACGTGCGCCCGCGAGAGCCCGAAGTAGCGGCCATACACGAGGATGTTCTCGCGCACGGTGAGCTCTTCGTCGAGCGTGTCGCGCTGCGGCACCACGCCCAGCCGCGCGCGGATGGCCGGCCCGTCCGTCGCCGGGTCGAGCCCGAGGATGCGCAGGCTGCCGTCCGTCGGCGGCGACACGCACCCGATCATGCGCATGGTCGACGACTTGCCGGCGCCGTTGGGCCCGAGGAACCCGAACGCCTCGCCCCGGCGCACCTCGACGTCGATGGCGTCGACCGCGGTGAACTCGCCGAACCGTTTGGTGAGGCGGTGGGCGCTGATCATGGGCTGGTCGGGTCGAGGCGTCACGATTCCGGACGCTACCCCTCGGATCCGACAACCGGCATCCGAGTTTCCGGCGGGTGGGTCTCCATGCGGCCCAGCCTGCAACCTCAAGCGCGGTGGAGGTCAAGTGGCCGGGGGTCGGCGCTGGAGCGTGCGGCCGTTGGCCGGGTTCTGAGGCTGGCCGTCCCCCTGCTGCCCCATTCTCTTGCCGCGACCGTGCGCCTCTTGGTCCTCAGTAGCGCTTCCCGGCCCGAAACAGCCCTCCAGCGTTACCCAGAACCAAGACGTTGACTCCGTCCCTTGATCATCAGCCTTTCTGGTCGTCACAGCAGCTCACGCCGAGACCGTCGCGGCGAACGGCCGCCCGGCGAACTCAGCGTTCGCTGGGCGGCAGGCGCAGCGCGTCGCAGACCGCCCGCCAGACGACCTTGGTGTCCTCGCCGGCCTGGAGCGCCTGGTGGACCGTCCGCCCGCCGAGGCCATCGATGACGTAGTCGCGCGCCCACGAGTCGGCGTACGCGGGGCCCAGCTGGCGCTCCATGCGCTCCCAGAAGTCCGTCAACCGCACGACGCCAGTATCCCCCACCCCTGTGGTTTCCTTTCCTCGTGAGACTCACCGTCGCCGGAGACCTCGCGGTCGGCACCGCGAGAGCACGCCGACCTTGTCGGTGCCCCGAGCGATGATGGGTCCATGAGTGACGTCCTCGAGCTGTTCGGCCCGGCCACGCGCGCGTGGTTCGCCGGGTCGTTCGCCGCGCCCACGGCGGCGCAGGAGGGCGCCTGGCGGTCGGTCGCGGCCGGCCACAACGCGCTGGTGGTGGCGCCGACGGGATCGGGCAAGACGCTGGCGGCGTTCCTGTGGGCGCTGGACCGGCTGGCGTCGGAGCCGACGCCGGAGGATCCCACCCATCGCTGCCGCGTCCTCTACGTCTCGCCGCTCAAGGCCCTGACGGTCGACGTCGAGCGGAACCTGCGGGCGCCGCTGGCCGGCATCGGGCACGCCGCGGCCCGCCTCGGCGTCCCCGCGCCCGGCATCAGCGTGGGCGTCCGCACCGGCGACACCCCGGCCGACGAGCGGCGCAAGTTCGCCAAGCATCCGCCCGACATCCTCATCACCACGCCCGAGTCGTTGTTCCTGCTGCTCACGTCGCAGGCGCGCGAGTCGCTGCGGCACGTCGAGACGGTCGTCGTCGACGAGGTGCACGCGGTCGCCGGCAGCAAGCGGGGCGCACACCTGGCCTTGTCGCTGGAGCGGCTCGACGCGCTGCTGGAACGGCCGGCGCAGCGCATCGGGCTGTCCGCGACGGTGCGGCCCATCGAGGAGGTGGCCCGGTTCCTCGGCGGCAGCCGCCCGGTCGAGGTCGTCACGCCGCCGAATGAGAAGCGGTGGGACCTCCGCGTCGTCGTGCCGGTGCCCGACCTCGACGAGCTCGACGCCGTCGCGCCGCCGGTCCCGGCCCCGGTCGGGTTCGACGAGGACGGCGACGGCGGCAACGCGTCCATCTGGCCGCACGTCGAGCAGCGCGTCGTCGACCTCGTCGAGCAGCACCGGTCGACCATCGTGTTCGCCAACTCGCGGCGGCTGGCCGAGCGGCTGACGGCCAGGCTGAACGAGATCGCGGCCGAGCGCGACGACGAGCGCCCGCCTGATCAGAAACCCGCCACGAACCATCCGCCCCCGGCGTCGCTGATGGCCCAGGCGGGTTCGACGCACGGCGCGACGGCCACCATCGCCCGGGCGCACCACGGCTCGGTCAGCAAGGAGCAGCGGGCACTCATCGAGGACGACCTCAAGTCCGGCCGGCTGCCCGCCGTCGTCGCCACCAGCAGCCTCGAGCTGGGCATCGACATGGGCGCGGTCGACCTCGTCGTGCAGGTCGAGTCGCCGCCGTCGGTGGCCAGCGGGCTGCAGCGGGTCGGCCGGGCCGGTCACCAGGTCGGCGCGGTCTCCAGCGGCGTGCTGTTCCCGAAGTACCGCGGCGATCTCGTGCAGACCGCCGTCGTCGCCGAGCGCATGGTGTCCGGGCAGATCGAGCAACTGACGGTTCCGCGCAACCCGCTCGACGTGCTCGCGCAGCAGATCGTGGCCATGGTGGCCATGGACGACTGGCCGGTCGACGACCTCCTGACGCTGGTCCGGCGGGCGCACCCGTTCGCCACGCTGCCGCAGTCGTCGTACGACGCCGTTCTCGACATGCTGGCCGGGCGGTATCCGTCCGACGAGTTCGCCGAGCTGCGGCCGCGACTGGTCTGGGACCGCACCGCCGGCGTCCTCAAGGGCCGCCCGGGCGCCCAGCGGCTGGCCGTCACCAGCGGCGGCACCATCCCCGACCGCGGGCTGTTCGGCGTGTTCCTGGTCGGCTCCGACCCGCGTCGCGGCGGCGCGCGGGTCGGCGAGCTCGACGAGGAGATGGTGTACGAGTCGCGGGTGGGCGACGTGTTCGCGCTCGGCGCCACCAGCTGGCGCATCGAGGACATCACGCACGACCGCGTCATGGTCTCCCCCGCGCCCGGGCACCCGGGCAAGCTGCCGTTCTGGCATGGCGACACGCTGGGCCGGCCGGCCGAGCTGGGCGCGGCCGTCGGCGGCTTCGTCCGCGAGATCAACCGGCTGCCGGAGGCGAAGGCGCGCGAGCGGGCGGCGAGCGCCGGGCTCGACGAGTGGGCCGTCGACAACCTCCTCGGCTACGTGCGCGACCAGCGCGAGGCCACCGGCCACGTGCCCGACGACCGCACACTGGTGGTCGAGCGGTTCCGCGACGAGCTCGGCGACTGGCGGCTGGTGGTGCACTCCCCGTACGGCGCGCGGGTGCACGCGCCGTGGGCCCTGGCCATCGGAGCCCGGCTGCGCGAGCGGTACGGTGTCGACGTCCAGGCCGCACACGCCGACGACGGCATCGTCCTGCGCATCCCCGACACCCTCGACGGCGTCGACGAGCTCGCCGGCACGGAGGCGCCGGACGCCCGGCTGGTCGTGCTCGACCCCGACGAGCTGGACGACATCGTCACCGGCGAGGTCGGCGGGTCGGCGCTGTTCGCGTCGCGGTTCCGCGAGTGCGCCGCGCGGGCGCTGCTGCTGCCCCGTCGCTCCCCCGACCGCCGTTCGCCGCTGTGGCAGCAGCGGCAGCGGTCGGCCCAATTGCTGCAGGTCGCGTCGAAGTACGGCTCGTTCCCCATGCTGCTCGAGACCATGCGCGAGTGCCTGCAGGACGTCTACGACCTCGACGGCCTGCGCGACCTCATGCGCCGCGTCGCCGGGCGGCAGGTCAAGGTGGTCGAGGTCGAGACCCCCACGCCGTCGCCGTTCGCGCGGTCGCTGCTGTTCGGGTACGTCGCGGCATTCATGTACGAGGGCGACTCCCCGCTGGCCGAGCGGCGGGCGCAGGCGCTGACGCTCGACTCCACCCTGCTGGCCGAGCTGCTCGGGCAGACCGAGCTGCGCGAACTGCTCGACCTCGAGGTGGTCGAGCGCACCGAG
This sequence comes from Jiangella aurantiaca, assembly GCF_004349105.1. GTDB lineage: Bacteria > Actinomycetota > Actinomycetes > Jiangellales > Jiangellaceae > Jiangella > Jiangella aurantiaca. The sequence goes on along the minus strand of NZ_SMLB01000018.1, from coordinate 57,729 downwards.
GTCGAGCTCCAGCGGCTGGTACCCGAGCGGCAGGCGCAGAACGTCGAGGCGGTCGCCGACCTGCTCCGGCTGCTCGGCCCGCTGACGACGGACGAGGTGGCGGCCCGCTCGGCGGAGCCCGCCGACGCCGCCGGGCACCTCGACGAGCTGGTGCGGCAGCGGCGGGTCATCGGGGTGCGCATCGCCGGCCAGGAGGTCTGGGCCGCCGTCGAGGACGCCGCCCGGCTGCGCGACGCGCTCGGCGTGGCGCTGCCGGGCGGCGTGCACGACGCGTTCACCGCGCCGGTGCCCGACCCGCTCGGCGACATCGTCGCGCGGTACGCCCGCACGCACGGCCCGTTCCACGCCGCCGACCTCGCCACCCGGTTCGGCCTGGGCGTCGCCGTCGTCGTGTCGACGTTGCGCCGGCTGGCCGCCGAGGGCCGCGTGGTCGAGGGCGAGCTGCGGCCGGGCAGCAGCGGCACCGAGTGGTGCGACGCCGAGGTGCTGCGGCTGCTGCGCCGCCGGTCGCTGGCGGCGCTGCGCAAGGAGGCCGAGCCGGTCGACGCCGCGACGCTGGGCCGGTTCCTGCCCGCGTGGCAGTCGGTCGGCAGCTCGCTGCGCGGTCCCGACGGCGTGCTGCGGGTGGTCGAGCAGCTGGGCGGTGCTGCGGTTCCGGCCAGCGCGCTGGAGAGCCTCGTGCTGCCGGCGCGGGTCGCGGCGTACTCGCCGGCCTGGCTGGACGAGCTGACCGCGGCCGGCGAGGTGGTGTGGTCCGGGCACGGGACGCTGCCCGGGTCGGACGGCTGGGTGTCGCTGCACCTGGCCGACGCGGCGCACCTGACCCTGCCCGACGTCGATCTCGCGGAGGCCGACGCCGAGTTGCATCGGGCCGTGATCGAGACGCTGGCCGGCGGCGGCGCGTACTTCTTCCGGCAGCTCAGCGACGCGGTGGCGGGACGGCTCGAGTCGCCGCCCGACGACCCGGCGTTGGCGACGGCGCTGTGGGACCTCGTGTGGGCGGGGCTGGTCACCAACGACACGCTGGCGCCGTTGCGGTCGCTGCTCACCGGGCGGCCGGCGCACCGGTCCCGGCCGGCCCGGCCGCGGTCGCGATACGCCCGCGGCCGCCCGGCGATGCCGTCGCGCACGGGTCCGCCGGCTGCGGCCGGCCGCTGGTCGCTGCTGCCCGACCGCGACACCGACACCACCCGCCGCGCACACGCCGCCGCCGAGGCGCTACTCGACCGCCACGGCGTCGTGACCCGCGGCGCGGTGCAGGCCGAGCGGCTGCCCGGCGGGTTCGCGGCGGCGTACCGGGTGCTGTCGGCGTTCGAGGACACCGGCCGGGCCCGGCGCGGCTACTTCGTCGCGGGTCTCGGCGCGGCACAGTTCGGCACACCGGGCGCGGTCGACCGGCTGCGCTCGTTCGCCCAGCTCGACGACGCGCGGCCGGCCAGCGCGCTGGTGCTGGCCGCGACCGACCCCGCCAACCCGTATGGCGCGGCGCTGCCCTGGCCGGAGCGCGGCGAGTCGGGGTCGGCCGGACACCGGCCCGGGCGCAAGGCGGGTGCCCTGGTCGTGCTCATCGACGGCGCCTTGGCCCTGTACGTCGAGCGGGGCGGCCGGACACTGCTGTCCTGGACCGACGACACCGACCAGCTGCGCGCCGCCGCCGACGCGTTGGCGCTCTCGGTGCGCGAGGGGGCGCTCGGCGCGCTGCGGGTCGAACGTGCCGACGGCGCGCAGGTCACCACCACGCCGCTCGGCGAGGCCCTCACCGCGGCCGGTTTCCACGTGACGCCGCGCGGCCTGCGCCTGCGCGGCTGACGACCCGCCTGCCGGCCGGTGACGCCGGCGATCCCCACCCACCTCTGCGCCGCCAGAGTTGATCGGTGGGCGGCCCAAGGCCCGCGCTCTACGGCCGACCGCCGACGAGCCGTAACCTGGCCGGGTGATTCTTGCGACCCACGCCGGCTACGAGGTCGACGACGACCAGGACCGGCTCGATCTCGATGTCATCATCGGGTTCCTGCTGACGACCTACTGGAGCAAGCACCGTTCGCGCGAGACGGTCGAGCGCGCCGTCCGCCGATCGTTCGGCGTCGGGCTCTACGAGCCCGGCGGTGCGCAGGCGGGCTTCGCGCGGGTGGTCGGCGACGGCACGACGTTCGCCTGGCTGGCCGACGTGTTCGTGTTGCCGGAGCATCGAGGACAGGGGCTGGCTCGGGTTCTGGTCAAGGCCGTGCTGGAGCACCCGGACCACGCCGGCGTCGAGCGCTGGATGCTGGCCACGCTGGACGCCCACGAAGTGTACGCGCCGCTCGGCTTCGGGCCCATCGAGTCGCTCGACCGCTACATGGTCCGCCAGACGCCCCCTCGCCCCACCCAACAAAGTTGATCTTGGAGTAACCGGGGAATCAATCGGACGAATCACCCCGCAACTCCCCGGTTACTCCAAGATCAACGGGGAGGGCGGCCGCCGTAGGGGGCCGGCGGGTTCAGGAGTCGAACGAGACCTCGGTGCCGGGCTCGTAGTAGCGCCGATCCACATGAACCAGGGGCACCGCTCCGCCGGCGTCCCGGGCGACCGCCGTGACACGGCCGAGGGCGATGGTGTGGTCGCCGGCGTCGACCAGGTCATAGGGGACACACTCGACGGCGGCGACGGCGCCGGTGAAGATCAGTTCGCCGCGGGCGGCCCGCCGGGTCGGCCAGGGCGAGAAGTCGTCGCGGGCGCCGGGGTGGCGCTCGCGGGCGCCGTAGTCGGACAGATCCAGCTGGTCGGCGGCGAGAAACGACAGCGACCACCCGTCGGCGACGAACAGGGCGTCGTGGATGAAGCCGTCCTTCTTGACGCAGGCCAGCACCAGCGGCGGCTCCAGCGACACCGACGACACGGCGGTCACGGTGAGGCCGCAGTCGCGCCCGACCGGGTCGAGCACCGTGAGCAACGCCACACCGCCCGCCAGACGGGCCATGGCGTCACGGAACTCCGGGGCAGGCTTCGACCGCGGCGTGGACTCCGGCAGCAGCGTCAGCCGACCCTGACGACGTCGCGAGGCCGGGCGGACTCCCGGGGACGCAGCTCGGTGAGCGCACCCACCGCCGCCGCCTCGACGCGCATCATCTCGTCGCTGACCTCGCGCAGCACCTCGGACATCGGCAGGTCGAGAGCCTCGCAGATGGCCGCGAGCAGCTCAGACGACGCTTCCTTGCGGCCACGCTCGACCTCGGACAGGTACCCGAGACTCACGCGCGCCGCGGCCGAGATCTCACGGAGGGTGCGGCCCTGCTCGATCCGGCGACGCCTCAAGACATCGCCGACGAGCCGTCTGATGAGAACCATCGGCTACCCCTCTCGCGATTCGTCTCGACTGTGCTTGAGTCCACCGTACCTTCTGTTTCGTACGTTTGCGTTTCCAGCCTCGCCGGGAAAGACGGGGTGCACAGAAGAATTCATCTCGAGCTTTGAAACGTCCCGCCCCGCTCGGAGATTCCCGGCTGCCGGGGCGGCGTCTCAGACCTCGGACAGCAGCGCCAGGACGGCCCCGACGGTCGCAGCGCGGACCTGCTCACGGCCACCGGGCAGCGCCTCCTCCCCCGTGAACGACCGCACCCGCGCGCCGCCGGCCGTCGCGACAGCGACGTGCACTGTGCCGGGCGGGTGACCGTCCTGCGGGTCCGGGCCGGCCACGCCGGTGGTCGCCAGGCCGACGTCGGCACCCAGCCGCCGCCGGACGCCGTCGGCCATCGCCACCGCGGTGGACGCGGCGACCGGCCCGTCGGCGGCCAGCACGGCCTCCGGCACCCCGGCCAGCGTCGCCTTCAGCTCCGTCGCGTAGACGACGACACCACCACGGACCACCGCCGAGGATCCGGGCACCGACGTCAGCGCGGCGCAGACCAGCCCGCCCGTCAACGACTCCGCCGCGGCGACGGTCAGCCCGCGCGCCTTCAGCCGGCGGACGACGTCGGCGGCACCGTCGCCGCCCGCGGCCCACTCCACGCTCACGGCGTCGCGCTGCGCCGCAGCCGGATGGCCGACAGCACGTAGTCGACGCCGGTGACGACGGTGACGATGACGGCGACGGCCATGACCGACGCCTCGATCGGGTCGAACCAGCCGGGCAGCGGGAGGATGTACAGGCCGAGCGCCAGCGCCTGCAGGACGGTCTTGAGCTTGCCACCGCGGTTGGCCGCCATGACGCCGTAGCGCAGGACGGCGAACCGCAGCACCGTGATGCCCCACTCGCGCACCAGCACGACCACCGTCACCCACCAGGGCAGCTCATCGAGCAGCGACAGCCCGACGAACGCCATGCCGGTGAGCGCCTTGTCGGCGATCGGGTCGGCGATCTTCCCGAAGTCGGTCACCAGGCCGCGGCGGCGGGCGAGGTCGCCGTCCAGCCGGTCCGTCATCATCGCCACGCCGAACGTGAAGAACGCGGCGACGCGGGACGGGTCGTGGTCGCCGCCCTCACGCAGCAGCAGCCAGCCGAACAGCGGAACGAGCACCACGCGCGCGACGGTGAGCGCGTTCGCGATGTTCCACGGGCTCGGCGGCACGGTCGACTGTTCGGCCACGGCCCAAGGCTAGGGCACCGCGAGCAGGTCGGCGCCGTCACTTCCGGTGACAGTCGCCGTGAGGATGTCACCGACGGCCGCCCGCGTGCCTGTGACCGTCGTGGTGCCGTCGACCTCGGGGCCCTGGTGGTCGGCGCGGCCCTCGACCGCACCGTCCGCACCCACCGACTCGACCAGGACGGACACCGTCTCGCCGACGCGGTCCTCGGCGCGCTGGGCGACCAGTTCCTCGACCAGGTCGCCCACCCGCGCGACCCGCTCGTCGATCTCGTCGGCGTCGAGCTTGCCGTCGAACGACGCCGCCTCGGTGCCGTCCTCGTCGGAATAGCCGAACACCCCGACGACGTCGAGCCGGGCCTGGGTGAGGAACGACTCCAGCTCGGCGACGTCGTCCTCCGTCTCGCCGGGGAAGCCGACGATGACGTTGGACCGAATGCCGGCCGACGGCACCCGGTCACGAATGGACGAGATCAGCTCCAGGAACGACTCCGTCCCGCCGAACCGCTTCATCCGGCGCAGCAGCGGCGTGCTGGCGTGCTGGAAGGAGAGGTCGAAGTACGGGACGACGCCGGGCGTCGACAGCATGGCGTCGACCAGCGTCGGGCGCATCTCGGCCGGCTGCAGGTAGGAGACGCGCACGCGCTCGATGCCTTCCACACGAGCCAGCTCCGGCAGCAGCGTCTCGAGCAGCCGCAGGTCGCCGAGGTCCTTGCCGTACGAGGTGGAGTTCTCGCTGACGAGGAACAACTCGCGCACACCCTGCCCGGCCAGCCAGCGGGCGTCGGCCAGCACATCTGACGGACGGCGGGACAGGAACGAGCCGCGGAACATCGGGATGGCGCAGAACGTGCAGGCGCGGTCGCAGCCGCTGGCCAGCTTCAGCGGCGCCATCGGGCCGCCATCGAGCCGCCGCCGCACGGACCGGGGTCCCGACGCGGGCGACATGCCGGCGGGAAGGTCGGGAGCCGCGTAGGCGGCGGCCTGCCGCTCCACCGGCGTGACGGGGAGCAGCTTGCGGCGGTCGCGTGGCACGTGCGGGACGTGCGCGGTGCCGCCGAGGATGCCGCGCAGCCGCTCGCCGATGGCCGCGTAGTCGTCGAAGCCCAGGACGGCGTCGGCCTCGGGCAGCTCGCCCGCCAGCTCGACGCCGTACCGCTCGGCCATGCAGCCGACGGCGACGACGGCCTTGGTGGCGCCGGACGACTTGAGGTCGGCCGCGGCCAGCAGGGAGTCGACGGAGTCCTTCTTCGCCTGCTCGACGAAGCCGCAGGTGTTGACCAGGACGGTTTCGGCGGCGGCGGGGTCGTCGACGAGCTCGAAGCCATCGGCGTCGAGGCGCCCGGCCAGTTCCTCGGAGTCGACCTCGTTGCGGCTGCAGCCCAGCGTGACGATCGCGACGGAATGTTTGCTCATGTCGCCCGCCACTCTACTCGGCGGCCCAGCCCGCTACGTTGTCGCGCATGCCCGACCCCGACCTCATCCCACTGCCCCTTGTCCACGAACGGCGCGCCGGGACGTTCGCCGTCGACACCGGCACCGCGATCGGCGCGGACGGCGACGCCCGGCCGGCCGCCTGGGTGCTGCACGACGTGCTCGCGGGAGCAGGGGTGCGCGCGCCGGTCGTACCAGCCGCCGATCCCAGCGCGTCGATCGTCCTGCGCGTGGGCGAGCCGGTCCGGGACCACCCCGAGGGCTACCGGCTGACGGTAACGCCCGAGCGGACCGTGCTCGACGGCGGCACCGGCCCGGCCCTGGCGCGCGCCGTCCAGACGTTCCGCCAGCTGCTGCCGCCCGCGGCCCTGCGCCGCGCACCGGTCGCCGACGGCCCGCCGGCGATCGAGTGCTGTCACATCGAGGACGCGCCGCGGTTCGACTGGCGCGGTGTGCATCTCGACGTCGCGCGGCACTTCATGCCGGTCTCGTTCGTGCTCAAGCTCATCGACCTCGCGGCGCTGCACCGCCTCAACGTCGTGCACCTGCACCTGACCGACGACCAGGGCTGGCGCCTGGAGGTCCCGTCCCGCCCGCGGCTCACCGAAGTGGGCGCCTGGCGCACCGAGACCGTCGTCGGCAAGGAGACCGACGCCTTCGACGGCACGCCGCACGGCGGCTACTACACGCTCGACGACCTCCGCGAGATCGTCACCTACGCCGCCCAGCGCTCCATCACCGTCGTCCCCGAGATCGACCTGCCCGGCCACGTGCAGGCGGTTGTCGCGGCGTATCCGGAGCTGGGCAACACGGGCCGGCCGATCGAGGTCCGCCGGACGTGGGGCATCTCGCCGCACGTCCTGGCGCCCACCGACGAGGCGCTGGCGTTCGCCCGCGAGGTGCTCGGCACGGTCCTGGACGCCTTCCCGGGCCCGTGGGTGCACCTCGGCGGCGACGAGTGCCCGCGCACAGAGTGGCGCGAGAGCCCGGCCGCCGCCACCCGCGCCGCCCAGCTCGGCCTGGGCTCCGTCGACGAGCTGCAGAGCTGGTTCCTGCGCGCGCTGCACGCGGACGTGACAGCGGCCGGCCGGCGGGTCGTCGGCTGGGACGAGGTGATCGACGACGGCGGCATGCCGGCGGACACCGTCGTCATGGCCTGGCAGGACGGCGCCCGCGGACCCGCCGCGACGGCCGCCGGGCACGACGTCGTCATGAGCCCCCAGCAGGTGACCTACTACGACCACTACCAATCCGACGGCGCGGACGAGCCGCTCGCCATCGGCGGGCTGACCACCGTCGAGGACGTGGCGGCCTGGGAGCCGGCCGCCGGTGCCGGGCCCGGCCGGCTGCTCGGCGTCCAGGGCCAGCTCTGGACCGAGTACCTGCCCACGCCCGCCGCCGTCGAGTACGCCGCCTTCCCGCGCCTGAACGCCCTGGCCGAGGTCGCCTGGACCGCGCCGGCCCGCCGCGACGCCGCCGGCCTGCTGCGGCGGCTGCCGGAGCACCTGCGCCGCCTCGACGCGCTGGACGTCGGGTATCGGCCGCTCGACGGCCCGCTCCCCGGTCAGCGCGGCGGCACTGGACGCCGTCGGCGCCCCTGATCAGCCGGCCGTCAGCCCGGTCCGGGCCAGGACGAAACTGGTCACCTCGCGGTGCCAGACCGACGGGTGCCGCAGCAGTGCGTGCCCGTCGCCGGCCACCGGAATGTACCGGCAGGACGCCGCGACCCCGTCCAGCCCGGCTGCCAGCGCCGCCGTCGCCCGCGGGTCGGTCGTGGTGTCGGCGCTGCCGTGCATGAGCAGCACGTGCTTCCCGGCCAGCAACTCCGGCGGCTCCGACGGCGTCAGCCACGGCGCCAGCGCGGCGACCGCGACGACACCGGCACCCGCGCGCCCGTCCTCCCCCGCCACCCGGATCGCCGCCCGGCCGCCCATCGAGTACCCGACCAGCGCGACCGGCACGTCCGGGTCCCGCGACCGCACCGCGGCGAGCGCCGAGCGCACGTCGGCCAGCGGCGACTCCTCGGCGCCGTTCCACCCTCGGATCGTGTAGCGCAGCCGCCACACCGTCAGCCCCAGCGGACCACCCGCCCGCCGCAGTGCGAAGGCGAACGGCGCCAGCCGGACCACCGAAGGCTGCCGCCGCCGCACCGGCTCCCTGCTCTCCGACCGGCCGCCGTGCAGCAGCAGGACGGCCGCGCGGACGTCGCCGCGCGGCCGGTCCTCGGTCAGGACGTACGCCGGCTCAGCCACCGCGCAGCGCGTCCAGCACCTCGTCGAGGTCGTCGGGCTTGATCAGCACGTCGCGCGCCTTGGACCCCTCGGACGGGCCGACGATGCCACGGCTCTCCATCAGGTCCATGAGCCGGCCGGCCTTGGCGAACCCGACCCGGAGCTTGCGCTGCAGCATCGACGTCGAACCGAACTGCGTGTTGACGACCAGCTCGGCGGCCTGGCAGAGCAGGTCGAGGTCGTCGCCGATGTCCTCGTCGACCTCGCGCCTCGACGACCCAGTGGCCGCGGTCACATCTTCGCGGTAGGTCGGCGCCAGCTGCTCCTTGCAGTGCGCGACGACCGACGCGATCTCGCTCTCCGTCACCCAGGCGCCCTGGACGCGGATCGGCTTGCTCGCGCCCATCGGCAGGAACAGGCCGTCGCCCTGACCGACCAGCTTCTCAGCGCCCGGCTGGTCGAGGATGACCCGCGAGTCGGCCAGTGACGACGTCGCGAACGCCAGCCGCGACGGCACGTTGGCCTTGATGAGGCCGGTGACGACGTCGACCGACGGCCGCTGCGTCGCCAGCACCAGGTGGATGCCGGCCGCCCGGGCCAGCTGGGTGATGCGGACGACGGAGTCCTCGACGTCGCGGGGGGCGACCATCATGAGGTCGGCCAGCTCGTCGACGATGACCAGCAGGTACGGGTACGGCGTGAGCACCCGCTCGCTGCCCTCGGGGGCCTTCACCTTGCCGGCGCGGACGGCCTTGTTGAAGTCGTCGACGTGCCGGAAGCCGAAGTTCGCGAGGTCGTCGTAGCGCATGTCCATCTCGCGCACGACCCACTGCAGCGCCTCGGCCGCCTTCTTCGGGTTGGTGATGATCGGTGTGATGAGGTGCGGGATGCCCTCGTACGCCGACAGCTCCACCCGCTTCGGGTCGACCATGATCAGCCGGACCTCGTCGGGTGTGGCCCGCATGAGCACCGACGTGATCATCGAGTTGATGAAGCTGGACTTGCCGGATCCGGTGGCGCCGGCGACCAGCAGGTGCGGCATCTTCGCCAGGTTGGTGACGACGAAGCCGCCTTCGACGTCCTTGCCGAGCCCGGCGATCATCGGGTGGTGGTCCTTGCGGGCCACCGCTGAGCGCATGACGTCGCCGAGGCTGACGATCTCCTTGTCGGTGTTCGGGATCTCGATGCCGATGGCCGACTTGCCCGGAATGGGCGACAGGATGCGCACCTCGGCGCTGGCGACCGCGTACGAGATGTTCTTCGACAGCGCGGTGACCCGCTCGACCTTCACCGCGGTGCCGAGCTCGACCTCGTACCGGGTGACCGTCGGGCCGCGCGTGTAACCGGTGACGACGGCGTCGATGTTGAACTGATCGAACACGCCCATGAGCGCGTCGACCACCTGGTCGGACGCGGCCGACTTGGCCTTGTGCGGGCTGCCCTGCCGGAGCAGGTCGCTGTTCGGCAGCGTGTAGGTGATGTCGCCGGACAGCGCCAGCTGCTCGACCCGCTGCGGGATCGGTGTGTGCGGTGGCGGCTCGGCCGGGCCGTCGTTTGCCTTCTTCTTCTTGCGCAGCTCGCGGGCGACGATGGCCGGCTCGGTCGGTGTCTCGTCCTCGCCGTCGAGACCGCCCAGCTCGGCGGTGTCGGCGTCGGAATCGGGCTCGGGGTCGCTCTTACGCCTGCGCTTGGGCTTCTCGCGCAGCACCGGTGAGTCGTACGGCTCGTCGTCGGAGGGCGCGAGACGGTCGCGTCGGCCGCCTTCCTCGTCGTCGGCGACGGGACGGCGGAAGCCCAGCCAGCCGCCGACCACCAGCGCGGCGGCGCGCAGCTGCGCGGTGACCTCGTACAGTGGGATGCCGGTGATGACGAGCACGCCGAACAGCGTCAGCAGGCCCAGCAGCGGGCCGGCCACCCACACCGTCAGCAGGTCGGCGAGGATGGTGGACGAGACGTACCCGATGGCGCCGCCGGCCCGCTCCATGGCCACCTGCCCGTCGACCGGGCGCGGCATGCCGCCGGCGATGTGCGCGAGGCCCAACGTGCCCAGCGCGAGGCAGGCCCAGCCGATGACCTGGCGGCCGCCGGGACCGTTGCGGTCGGGGTGCCGCAGCGTGCGCCAGGCCGCCATCAGCAGCAGCACCGGCGCGACGTAGGCGCCGGTGCCGATGGCGCCGGCGATGCCCTGGTAGACGGCGTCGTAGACCTGTCCGTCGAGCGTCCACCACACCGACGCGGCCACGATGAACGCCCCGCCGATGAGGAACAGCCCCACGCCGTCGCGGCGCTGGTCGGCCTCGAGACTGGTGGCGGTGCGCCCGATGCTCCGCGCGACGCCGCCGACCAGGTGGGCGATGCCCATCCAGATGCCGACGATCATCCGGCCGATGCCGCCGAAGAACTGCGCGGCGAGACTCGGCTCCGGAGGTGGTGGCGGCGGGGGCGGCTGAGGTGCGCGACGCTTCCGGCCGCGAGCCGGGGTACGCCGCTTCGGGGTACCCGACGAGCTTCGCGACCGTGCGGTAGCTGTTCGGGTCGCCATGGAGATCACACTACAGCCGACACAGGCGCATCTTCAGTCACACGAGCCCCGGCGCGTCGGGTGAAATGTCCGTTCCCGCAGGTCGCGGCAACTGGAAATGATCATTTCCGGCCGCCCGCGCGGCTTGACGCGTAGGATTTTCCCTACCTATAGTTCCGGCCATGAGCCTGACACAGATCCAGACCGTGACCGTGTTCGTCGACGACCAGGAGCGCGCCCGCTCGTTCTACGCCGACGTGCTCGGCTTCGAGGTCCGCACCGACGTCACCATGGGTGACAACCGCTGGCTGGAGGTCGCCCCGCCGGGCGCCGCGACGGCGATCGTCCTGCACCGGCCGTTCCCCGGCGCCACCGCCGGCACGTCCGCCGGAACGATCCTGGCCTCGTCCGACCTGGACGCCGACGTGGAGCGGCTGCGGTCCGCCGGGGTCGGCGTCGACGGACCCACCGAGATGCCCTGGGGCCGGCAGGCGACGTTCGCCGATCCGGACGGCAACGGGTTCGTGCTCTCCGCGGCGGGCTGACGGCGTGCCCCACCGCGGCAAGACGTCCAGCACCGACCGGCTCTTCGGCGCGCTGGCCAATCCGACCCGGCGCGACATCCTCGACCTGCTCCTCGACGGCGAGCAGACGGTCCAGACGATCGCCGACCGGTTCGACATGGCCCGGCCCAGCGTCTCCGAGCACCTGCGCGTGCTCCGCGACACCGACCTGGTCCGCGAGGAGCAGCGCGGGCGGCACCGTTACTACGCGGTGCATCCGGAGCCGCTGGTCGGCGTCCGCGACTGGCTGTCGCCGTACGAGCGGTACTGGCGGGCTCGCCTCACCGACCTGGGCGAGGTGCTCGACGACCTCGCCGGCGGGGAGCAGCCGTGACCGACCGCACGTCGATCGAGCTGGACCAGTTCTACCCGCACGCGCCGGAGCTCGTGTGGCGGGCGTTGACGACACCGGAGCTGCTGGCCCGCTGGCTGATGCCTCCGGACGGGTTCGAGCCGCGGGTCGGCGCCCGGTTCACCATGGCGGCGAAGCCGATCGAGGCGGTCGGCTTCTCCGGCACCGTCGCCTGCGAGGTGCTCGAGCTGGTCGAGCCCGAGCTGCTCAGTTTCAGCTGGGACGACGCCGCCGCGGCCCAGCCCAGCGGCTGGGTGGTCAGCTTCGCGCTGCGCCCGGAGGGCCGCGGCACCCGGCTGCTGTTCGCCCACCGCGGCTTCGACCCCGACTCCCCAACCGCCCAGCTGTCGCGGACGATCATGGGCGGCGGCTGGCGGCGCATCCTCGCCGCGCTCGGCGAGGCGGCCGCCGACGGCGGCAACGGCGCCTGACCTGTCCCCCCCCCCCCGTTGATCATGGAGAAATGGGGGTTCCCAGTCGCGGGGAACCCCCATTTCTCCATGATCAACTTTGCCTGGGGGTGTGGCGGGCGCGAGCGGCGCCGGCTGCCCGGCGCTACGACTCCACGACCACCGGGATGATCATCGGACGGCGCCGCAGGCGGCCGCCGACCCAGCGGCCGATGGTGCGGCGCACCGTCTGCTGCAGCTGGTAGGTGTCGGCGTTGCCGCCCTCGGCCGCCTTCTCCAGCGCGCTGACCAGCTCCGGCCGGATGTCGTCGAAGACGCTGTCGTCCTCGGCGAACCCGCGGGCGTGGATCTCCGGTCCGCCGGTGACCTTGCCGGTGACGGAGTCGACCACCACGACGACGGAGATGAAGCCCTCCTCGCCGAGGATGCGGCGGTCCTTCAGCGACGCCTCGGCCACCCCTCCGACGTTGGAGCCGTCGACGTAGACGTAGCCGCACGGCACCGCGCCCACGACGCGCGCCACGCCGTCCACGAGGTCGACGACGACGCCGTCCTCGGCCAGCGCCACCCGCTCGCGCGGCACGCCGGCGGCGACCGCGATGTCGGCGTTGGCGAACAGGTGCCGGGTCTCACCGTGGATCGGCATCACGTTGCGCGGCTTGACCAGGTTGTACGCGAACAGCAGCTCACCGGCGGCGGCGTGCCCGGACGTATGCACCTTGGCGTTGCCCTTGTGCACGACGGTGGCGCCCTCGCGGGTGAGGCCGTTGATGACGCGGGACACGGCGTTCTCGTTGCCGGGGATCAGCGACGACGCCAGCACGACGACGTCGCCGGGCTCGATGTGGATGGCCGGGTGGTCGCGGTTGGCGATGCGCGACAGCGCCGCCATCGGCTCGCCCTGCGAGCCGGTCGACATCAGCACGACCTTGTCGGGCGAGAGGTCGTCGATGCTCTTGAGGTCGACCAGCGTGCCGCCGGGGACGGTGAGGTAGCCGAGGTCGCGGGCGATGCCCATGTTGCGGACCATGGACCGCCCGACGAAGGCGACCTTGCGGCCGTGCGCGACGGCGATGTCGAGCACCTGCTGCACGCGGTGGACGTGGCTGGCGAACGAGGCGACGACGATGCGTCGCGGCGCGCGGGCGAAGACGCCGTCGAGGACGTCGGCGATGTCGCGCTCATGCGGCGTGAACCCGGGTACCTCGGCGTTGGTGGAGTCGACCATGAACAGGTCGACCCCGGAGTCGCCGAGCCGGGCGAAGCCGTTGAGGTCGGTGAGCCGGCCGTCCAGCGGCAGCTGGTCCATCTTGAAGTCGCCGGTGTGCAGCACGACACCGGCCGGTGTGCGGATGGCCAGCGCCAGCGCGTCCGGGATGGAGTGGTTGACGGCCAGGAACTCGACCTCGAACGGGCCGAACCGCTCCGTCTGTCCCTCGCGGACCTGCAGCTGGTAGGCGTCGATGCGGTGCTCCTTGAGCTTCGCCTCGACCAGCGCGAGGGTCAGCCGGGAGCCGACGATGGGGATGTCCTGCTTCTCGCGCAACAGGAACGGCACGGCGCCGATGTGGTCCTCGTGCCCGTGGGTGAGCAGGATCGCTTCGACGTCGTCGAGGCGGTCGCGGATGTACTCGAAGTCGGGCAGGATGAGGTCGACGCCGGGCTGGTTGTCCTCAGGGAACAGCACGCCGCAGTCGACGACGAGCAGCCGGCCCCTGTGCTCGAACACCGTCATGTTGCGGCCGACCTCGCCCAGCCCGCCGAGCGGGACGACGCGCAGCGCGGCGGGGTCGAGCGGGGGTGGCGAGGACAGTTCCGGGTGCGGATGACTCATGCGAGCCCCGCCTCGGCGAGGTCGGCGCGCAGCAGCGCGACCTGCTCGTCGGTGGCGGGGATGAGGGGCGAGCGGACCGTGCGGTTCCGGATGACGCCGCGCAGCTGGACGGCCGCCTTGGCCATGATGGCTCCTTGGGTTCGGGTCATGATGCCGCGCACGGCAGGGATGAGCCGCCGGTGCAGCTCCAGCGCGCGCGGCAGATCGCCGGAGTCGAGCGCGCGGATCATGTGGGCGTACTCGGCGGCCGCGACGTGGCCGACCACGCTGACCATGCCGACGGCGCCGTGCGTGAGCAGGGCGAGGTTGAGGGCGTCGTCGCCGCTGTAGTAGGCCAGCCCGGTGCGGGCCATGACCTCCGACGACGCGAACACGTCGCCCTTGGCGTCCTTGACCGCGACGATGCGGTCGTGCTCGCTCAGGCGGATCAGCGTCTCCGTGGCGATGGGCACGCCGGTGCGGGCCGGGATGTCGTAGAGCATGACCGGCAGGTCGGTGGCCGAGGCGACCGCGGTGAAGTGCTGGTACAGCGCCTCCTGCGGCGGCTTGCTGTAGTAGGGCGTGACGATCAGCAGGCCGTGCGCGCCGGCCTTCTGCGCGGCCTGGGCCAGCTCACTGGTGTGGCGGGTGTCGTTGGTGCCGACGCCGGCGACGACGCGGGCGCGCGAGCCGACGGCCTCGAGCACGGCCCGCAGGACGAGATCCTTCTCGGCGTCGGAGGTGGTGGGGCTCTCACCGGTGGTGCCGCCCACCACGAGGCCGTCGCAGCCGTCGTCGACGAGCTTCTCCGCGAGCGCGGCGGTCCCCTCGAGGTCGAGCCCGCCGTCGTCGAGGAACGGCGTGACCATGGCGACCGACACGCGGCCGAAGGGTGCGGCCGCCGGCACGCCGGACGTGGCAGCGGCGAGGGTGAAGAGCTCGTCAGGCATGGATGAAAGGCTACCGTGGTCCGGGCCCGCGGGCCGACCGCCTCACCGTCCGGCGCTGGTCAGGGCGACGGCCCGGGCGCGGGTCTCGCCCACCGCGGCGAGCAGCTCACCGACCCGTGGGTCAGTCCGTTCGTCCGACCGGCTGTGACGCAGCCGGGTGACGAGGAAGGCCAGCTCGGTGACGGCCACCTGGTAGGCGCGTACCGCGCGGGCGGCGTCGCGGCCGTACTGCGCCTTCATCGCAGTGGTCCAGCGGCGCCGGCTGCGCATGGTCGACAGCAGGTCGAGCTCGTACCACGGGATCCAGCCGGCCTGCACGAACTCGCCCAGCCGGGCGGCGACGACCCGCTGCTCGCGGCGGCGCTGCCACAGCGCGAGGCCGAGCATGCTGCCGAACAGCGGCACCATGACGACGACGTAGACGGCGATGAAGCCCCGTCCCTTGTCGTCCCACAGCGCCGACGCGTTCCACAGCGCGTGCAGCCCGGCCGCCAGCAGGTACCCGACGAGCGGCAGCACGACCCGGACGGCGGCCGAGCGCCGATGCGCCGCGAGGCCGACGGCGATGCCGATGAACACGGTGAACAGCGGGTGGGCGAACGGCGAGAAGACGCCGCGCACGACGAACACGGTGTAGCCGTCGATGGACGCGGTGTCGAACGCCCGGCCCAGGTAGAGGATGTTCTCGACGAACGCGAACCCGGCCGCCACCAGCCCGGCGTAGACGATGCCGTCGACCAGCCCGTCGATCTCGTCGCGCCGCCACAACAGCAGGCCGACGAGGAACGCGCCCTTCAACGCCTCCTCGGCGAACGGCGCGGACACCACCGACGACGTGTACTCGCCGTAGGTGATGGCGACGACGGAGTTCACCAGCAGCGCGCCCATCGTCGCGACGCCGGCGCCCCACAGGAACGCCGCCAGCATCGTCCGTCCGGGCTCGGGCTCCCAGCGATCCAGCCACAGGAACGCGCCGACGACCACCACGACCGGCAGCAACGCGAACAGCGTCGCGGTGGCGACGGTGGACGGCGCGAGGTCGCCGACCGCGAGCCCGATCACCACGACGGCGCAGCAGGCCGCCGTGACCAGCCCGAGGACTGGCCAGAAGACGCGGCGGCGCTGCTGCCGGCTCCACGGCTGGTGCCGGGTGAGTGGGGTAGTCACGGGGCTACGACGTCCACGAGCAGCGGGCCGGTTCCGTCGACGCGCACCTGCGCCGGCGCGCCGGCGATCAGGTCGGCCTCCAGCTGCCGGGCCTCGTGGGTGGACACGATGCCGACGACGGCCATGCCGGCCGCCCGCGCCGCGGCGATGCCGCTGGGCGCGTCCTCGACGACGACGCACCGCTCGGGGTCGACGCCGAGCCGCTGGGCGCCGAGCAGGTACGGCTCGGGGTGCGGCTTGCCGCGCAGGACGTCGTCGGCGGTGACGACGACGGCGGGCGCCGGCAGCCCGGCGGCGTGCATGCGGGCGGCGGCCAGGACGGCGTTGCCGGACGTGACGACGGCGCGCCGGTCGGCCGGAATCGAGGCCAGCAGCTCGGCCGCGCCGGGCATCGGACGGACCGTGCCGGCGTCCTCGATCTCCAGCTCGTCGACGCGGGCGATCGCCGCCGTCACCAGTCGGCCGGGCAGCAGTTCGGCGACGATGTCGGCGGTGGTGCGGCCGTGTGCGCCGACCAGGCTCGCCGGGTCGACGTCGTACTCGCGGCACCAGCGCAGCCAGCAGCGCGCGATGGAGTCGGTCGAGTCGACCAGCGTCCCGTCGAGGTCGAGCAGGATCGCTTCGGCTTTCAGCACCACGATTCACCCTTGACGCGATGGGTCATGCACAACACCCTCACGCCCACCTGTCGTCCTGCGGCCTGGACCGGCGGCTCGAGGGGACCTCCGGCCCCCTGTCGCCGCCGGTGTGCATGACCCATCACAGGATGTGACCCTATCGGGTCGGCTCAGGCGTCGCGGCGGACCAGCACGGCGCCGGCGACGGCGAGCAGCGCGGCCGTCCACGCGGCCATCACCAGCCCGCCGGGCAGCGGCGCGAGCGCGTCGTCGATCGCGATCCGGTCGTCGCCGGCGAGCATCCGCATGCCGGCCAGATCCGGCAGGTAGCGGGCCAGCGGTGTGACCAGGTACAGCAGGAAAGACACGGACACCACCGAGCCGTTCGCGATCAGGACGATCAGCGGGACGATCCCGCTGCGGGTCAGCACGGTGATCGCCAGCGCGATCAGCCCGATGAGGACGGCGTAGACGCCGGCCCCGATGGCCCGGCCGAGGACGTCGTCCGCCCCCGGCCCGGGGCCGGCGACCAGGCGGGCGACCAGCAGCGAGGCCGGGAACGCGACGGCCGCCGCCACCGCGACCAGGACGGCGACGGCGGCTGCCTTGGCGGCCAGCACGGTCAGGCGCCGCGGCATCGCGGCGAACGTGCTGGCGATCTGCCGGCCGCCGTTGTACTCGCTGCTGACGGCGATGACGCCGAGCACGATCGCGCCGATCGTGATCAGCGGCTCCGCGGCCAGAGCCGCCTCAGCCGCCGAGTCGGCCGTGCCCTGCGAGGCGTTGAGCGCGGCCAGCGCGACCGGCCCCAGCACGGCGACCGCCAGCCCGGCGAGGGTGGCCGGCAGGGTGAGCGCCTTGCGCAGCTCGGCGGCGACGGCGTCGGCGGCGCTCACGACGCACCCCCGGTCAGCGCGAAGAACGCGTCCTCCAGCGTCGGGTGCCCGGCCGTGACCCGGTCCAGCGGCCCGGCCGCCACCACCCGTCCGGCGGCGATGACGACGAGGTCGTCGGCCAGCTCCGCGACCTCGGCCATGAGGTGGCTGGACAGCAGCACCGTCCCACCTGCGTCGGCGTGCGAGCGCAGCAGCCGGCGGATCCACCGGATCCCCTCCGGGTCCAGCCCGTTGACCGGCTCGTCCAGCACCAGCGCCGCCGGCTCGCCGAGCAGCGCGGCGGCCAGGCCCAGCCGCTGCCCCATGCCGAGCGAGAGCCGGCCGGCCCGGACGCGCGCCGCGTCGGTCAGGCCGACCTGCTCCAGCACCTCACTGACCCGGCGGCGCGGGATGCCGTTGCTGCAGGCCAGCCAGGTCAGGTGCTGACGGGCGGAGCGGGACCGGTGTGCGCCGGAGCCGTCCAGCACCGAGCCGATCACCTGCAACGGCCGCCGCAGCGCCTGGTACGGACGGCCGTCCACCAGCGCCGTGCCGGACGTCGGCCGGTCCAGCCCGAGCAGGATCCGCAGCGTCGAGGACTTGCCGGCGCCGTTCGGCCCGAGGAAGGCGGTCACCCGGCCGGGCTCGGCCCGGAACGTCACGCCGGCGAGCACGTCGCGGGAGCCGCGGCGTTTCACCACATCGTCGAAGGTCAGCATGCGCCCATGTCAGCCGAGCGCGGGCCGGTTGTCATCGGGCCACGGTCGCTCGGACCGTGGTCCGATGCCCGGCGCCGGGGCCGTCCCTAGACTCGGACCATGGAGAGCCGCCCGACCTGGAGCTCGCGGGCCTGGCCGGTGGCCTGGGCGATGCTCTTCCTGCTGGTGTCGGGGCTCATGACGGTCGGCAACCAGGACCCGGCGACACAGATGCTGCCGCTGGTCGTCGTCGGGCTCGCGGTGCTGGTGTCGGCCTGGGCCGTGCTGCGGACCCGCCGGGAGCGCCGGGCGCACGAGGACCGGCTCGCGGCGTGGGCCGGCGAGCGAGCGGCGCAGGCCGAGCGGCTGCGCATCGCCGGCGACCTGCACGACCTCGTCTCGCACGGGCTCGGCCTCATTACCGTCCGGGCCGCCGTCGCCGCACGGCTGGGCGGGCCGGACGGGCCGGCCGAGCAGGCGAGCGCCCTCGCCGACATCGAGGCGGTCAGCCGCGAGACCACCACCGAACTGCGCCGCATGCTGACCGTCCTGCGCACCCCCGAGGCCGCGGCGGCGCTGCGGCCGGCGGAGTCGCTGGCCGACCTGCCGGGCATCGTCGCCGCCGCCCGTGGCGCCGGCCTGGACGCGACGCTCGATCTGCCCGCCCTGGACGGCGTCTCGCCGGGCGTGCAGCTCACCGTGTGCGCGGTGGTTCGCGAGGCGCTGAGCAACGCCGCCCGGCACGCCGGCCCGACCCGGGTGCGGGTGGGCGTGCGGCGCGACGGCGGGACGGTCGTCGTCACGGCCGTCGACGACGGACCGGCCGACGGCTGGGAGCCACGGCCCGGCGCCGGGCACGGGCTGGACGCCCTGCGGGAACGAGTGACGGCCCTCGGCGGCACATTGGACGCGCGTGCCGAGGGCGCCGGGTTCGCCGTCACCGGGCAGCTGCCCGACGGAGCCGCGCCGTGACCGCGCCGGCGTCGTCGCCGGTCCGGGTCCTGATCGCCGACGACCAGCCGCTGCTGCGGCACAGCCTGGCGCTGCTGCTCGACGCCGCGCCGGACCTGGCCGTCGCGGGGACGGCCGCGACCGGCGGCGAGGCGGTCCGGCTGGCCGGCGAGCTGCGGCCCGACGTCGTGCTGATGGACATCCGGATGCCCGGCGGCGACGGGATCGAAGCGACCCGGCGGATCACCGGCGACCCCGCGCTCGGCGCCGTCCGGGTGCTGGTGCTCAGCATGTTCGAGCTGGACGAGTACGTGTACGCCGCGCTGCGGGCCGGGGCCAGCGGGTTCCTGCTCAAGGACGCCCGGCCCGAGCAGTTGCTCGACGCGGTCCGGCGCACGCACGGCGGCGAGTCGCTGTTCGCGCCGGCCATCCTGACGCGGCTGGTCGAGCACTACCTCGGCCGGCCCGCGGCCGGTCCAGCGGCACGCGCGCGGCTGGACGTGCTCACCGAACGGGAGACCGAGGTGCTGGCGCTGGTGGCGTCCGGTCTGTCCAACGACGAGATCGCCGCCGCGCTGACCATCTCGATCAAGACGGTGAAGACGCACATCGGTCATCTGCTGGCCAAGCTGGCCGCCCGCGACCGCGCCCAGCTGGTCATCGCCGCCTATGAGAACGGCCTGGTGGGTCAGGCGTCGTAGTCGACCTCGAGGGTCGGCGTGGTGGGGTGCGACTGGCAGGTGAGGACGTAGCCGGCCGCGATCTCGTCGTCCTCCAGGGCGTAGCGGCGCTCCATGGTGACGGCGCCGTCGACGACCTTCGCCCGGCAGGTGCCGCAGACGCCGCCCTTGCAGGCGAACGGCGCGTCGTTGCGGACCCGCAGCACGGCCTCGAGGACGGTCTCGTCCGGGTCGTCCACGGTGACCTCGGTGCGGCGGCCGTCGAGCGAGGCGGTGACGGCGCAGGTCACGGCCTGCAGGCGGGCCTCCTCGCGGATCGCCGGCGGCGGGTCGCCCACGTGGTACAGCTCGGCGTGGACGTGGGCGCGTTCGACGCCGCGGCGGGAGAGGACGTCGCGTGCGGTCGTGATCAGCTCGTACGGCCCGCACAGGTACCAGTCGTCGACGGTCTCCGGCGGCAGCAGGGTGTCCAGCAGGCGGCCGAGCCGCTCGCCGTCGATGCGGCCCGACAGCAGCTCCGTCGACCCGGGCTCGCGCGACAGCAGGTGCACCAGCTGCAGCCGGTCCGGGTGCCGGTCCTTGAGGTCGGCCAGCTCGTCGAGGAACATCACCGACGACGACGTCCGGTTGCCGTAGAGCAGCGTGACCCGGCTGCCCGGCTCGGTGGCCAGCGCCGTCGCGACGATCGACAGCACCGGCGTGATGCCGCTCCCGGCCGCGACCAGCGCGTAGTGCTTGGCCTGGTCCGGGTCGAACGACGGCGTGAACCGGCCGGCCGGCGTCATGACGTCGACCTCGTCGCCGGCCGCCAGCGTCGTCAGCGCGTGCGACGAGAACACGCCGCCGGGGATCCGCTTCACCGCGATGCGCAGCACGCCGGAGCCGGCCGGCGAGCAGATCGAGTAGCTGCGCCGCACACCGTCGCCTCCGGGCAGGGCGACGTTGACGTGCTGGCCGGCGGCGAAGTCGTAGTCGGCGGCCAGCTCGGCCGGGACGGCGAACGTGACGGCGACGGCGTCGTCGGTCAGCCGGTCGACGGCGGCGACGCGCAGCCGGTGGGTGACGGAGTGCCGTCGCCGCTCGGTGCGCGGGGCCGCGGTGGTCGTCGTCATAGCGCCTTCACGTGGTCGAACGGCTCCTGGCAGGCCCGGCAGACCCACAGCGCCTTGCACGCCGTCGAGCCGAACCGGGAGAGCTCGCGAGTGTCCGGCGAGCCGCAGTGCGGGCAGCGGACGGAGAGCGTGAGATCAATCGGAGCGGCCGGGCCATGCGATTTCCGGCCTCGACTGAGAAGCGTGTCTCGGCCGGGTGGCGCGATGCCGTGCTCCTCCAGAGCGGCCCGGCCGTCCGGGGTGATCCAGTCGGTCGTCCACGCCGGGGCGAGTTCCGTCCGGACGTCGACGCTGTGGATTCCATGCTCGGCCAGCCGCGCGACGATGTCCGCCCTGATCGCGTCCATCGCCGGGCAGCCGGAGTACGTCGGCGTGATGTCGACGGTGACGTGGCCGCTGGGGCCGACCCGGACGTCGCGCAAGATGCCGAGCTGCTCGATGGTGACCACCGGCAGCTCCGGGTCCGGGACCGTCGCGACGATCTCGCGCAGATCCTGTGTCGTCGTCACCATGTCGCACCTGGGTGTGACCGGTGCAGGTGCTGCATCTCCGCCAGCAGGAAGCCGAGATGCTCGGTGTGCAGCCCGCGGCGGCCGCCGCTGCGCGGCGCGGCCGCTTCCGGAAGCTCCAGACCGGCCTCGGCCAGCACGCCCTCGACGTAGGACGTCCACGGCTCGCGCAGGGTCGGAGGATCGACGGCGACACCGTCCGCAACGAGCGCGGCGGTGGCGTCGTCGGGCTGGAACAGCTCGTCGGCGTAGGGCCAGACGGTCGCGAGGCCGGCGACCATGCGGCGGCGGCTCTCGTCCGTCCCGTCGCCCAGCCGCAGCACCCACTGGGTGGCGTGGTCGCGGTGGTAGTGGACCTCCTTGACCGCCTTGCCCGCGACGGCGGCCAGCGTGTCGTCGCTGCTGGCGCGCAGCCGGTCGTACAGCTCGTACTGGTAGGCGGCGAAGACCAGTTGCCGGGCCATCGTCACCGCGAAGTCGCCGTTCGGCAGCTCGACCAGCAGCGCGTTGCGGAAGTCGCGGTCGTCGCGCCAGTACGCCAGCGCGTCCTCGTCGCGGCCCGCGCCCTCCAGGTCGCCGGCGTACCTGAGCAGCGTGCGGGCCTGGCCGAGCAGGTCCAGCGCGATGTTCGCCAGCGCGACGTCCTCCTCCAGCTCCGGCGCGCGGGCCACCCACTCCCCAAGCCGCTGCGCCAGCACCAGGGCGTCGTCGCCGAGTGCCAGGGCGTACGCGACCCGCGGCGTGGTCACAGGTGCTTCGCCTCCGCCGGCACCTCGTAGAACGTCGGGTGCCGGTAGACCTTGTCGCCCGCGGGGTCGAAGAACGCGTCCTTCTCGTCCGGGCTGCTGGCGGTGATCTGGTCGGACGGCACCACCCAGATCGAGACGCCCTCGCCGCGCCGGGTGTAGACGTCGCGGGCGTTGCGGACCGCCATGGCGGCGTCGGGCGCGTGCAGGCTGCCGACGTGGATGTGCGACAGCCCGCGCCGTGCCCGGATGAAGACCTCCCACAGCGGCCACTCGCTCGTCATGCCGCCTCCGTCTCCGCGCGCCGCTTCGCCGCGTAGGCGGCGGCCGCCTCGCGCACCCAGGCGCCGTCGGTGTGCGCGGCGACACGGTGCGCCAGCCGCTGCGCGTTGCAGGGGCCATCTCCCTTGATGACCCGGAACAATTCGTCGTAGTCGGGCGGGGTGAAGTCGTAGTGGCCGCGTTCGGCGTTCCAGCGCAGGTCGGGGTCGGGGATGGTGAGCCCGAGCACCTCGGACTGCGGCACCGTCATGTCGACGAACCGCTGCCGCAGCTCGTCGTTGCTGAACCGCTTGATCCCCCACCGCATCGACTGCTCGGTGTGGCCGCCGGAGACCTGCTCACCGGTGTCGGGCGGGCCGAACATGGCCAGGCTCGGGTACCACCAGCGATCCAGCGCGTCCTGGGCCATCGCCTTCTGCGCCGGCGTGCCGCGGGTGAGCGTCAGCAGCGCCTCGAACCCCTGCCGCTGGTGGAAGGACTCCTCCTTGCAGATGCGCACCATCGCGCGAGCGTACGGGCCGTAGGAGCAGCGCGTCAGCGGCACCTGGTTGGTGATCGCCGCGCCGTCGACCAGCCAGCCGATCGCGCCGACGTCGGCCCAGGTCAGCGTCGGGTAGTTGAAGATCGACGAGTACTTCTGCTTGCGCGTGTGCAGCTGCTCGAGCAGCTGGTCGCGCGAGACGCCGAGGGTCTCGGCCGCGGCGTAGAGGTAGAGCCCGTGGCCGGCCTCGTCCTGCACTTTGGCCAGCAGGATCGCCTTGCGGCGCAGGCTCGGCGCGCGGCTGATCCAGTTGCCCTCCGGCTGCATGCCGATGATCTCGGAGTGCGCGTGCTGGGCGATCTGCCGGATCAGCGTCTTGCGATACGCCTCCGGCATGTCGTCGCGCGGCTCGATGCGCCCGTCGGCGTCGACGATCGCATAGAACGCCGCCTCCCTCTCCTCGGTACCCGCCATGCCTCCAGAGTAGGCGGTGCTTGTGACAGATGTCCAGCAGATGTGCTGTTCGCGTGTAACACTCCGCGCGTCGTCGATCGGGGAATCCAGCGCAGGGCGAGGATGCCGAGTGCGATGTGCAGGAGGCCGGCTGCCGCGGCGACCGCGTGCAGGCCGGTGACGAAGGCCGTCTTCGCCTGCTCGACCACCGCGGTCCCGATGTCCGGGAGCTGGAGTGTTTCGTCGAGCGTGGGCGCGAGGTCGGGCCCCTGGAGCCGGAACACCAGGGCGGCGAGTGAGCCGAGGAGTGCGATGCCGAGGGCGTTGCCGATCTCGTTGCTGGTCTCCGCGATCGCCCCCGCTGAGCCGGCTCGTTCCGCGGGGACGGCGCCGACGGCGGTGTCGGCGACGACGGCGAAGGAGATGCCGTAGCCGACGCCCGCGACGGCCGTGGACGCGATGTACCAGCCGATCCCGCTCGTGATCGTCGTGAGGAGCACGAACAGCAGGCCGGCCGCGATGGAGAAGTGGGAGATGGCGAGGACGGTGCGCTTGCCGAGGCGATCGACCACGGCCGGCGTCACGATGCAGGTGATGGTGAGCACCGCGGCGCCCGGAAGGGCGAACAGCGCCGAGCTCAGCACCGGCAGGTCGAGGACGGACTGGAGGTAGAGGCCGGTCAAGTACGCGGCCGCCGACCACGCCGCCAACGGCAGCAGACCGGTGATGATCGCGACCGCGAAGACACGGTCGCGGAAGAGCGCGAAATCCAGCAACGGGTGCTCGAGGTGCCGCTGCCTGCGGGCGAACCAGGCCAGCAGCACCAGCCCCGCGATCCCGACGAGAACCGAGACCACCGATGGACCGTCGGCCGCGGCGTGCTTGAGCGCGTAGATCGTGAACAGGAGACCGGCCGCGGAGGTCAGGACACTGAGCACGTCGACGCGACCTGGTCGGGTCGCACGGACCTCGCGGAGCAGGATCGGCGCGAAGACCAGGAACAGCGCGATGACGGGGAGGTTGATCAGGAAGACCGATCCCCACCAGAACCGTTCCAGCAGGAGTCCGCCCACAACGGGGCCGACGGCGAATCCGGCGGCGAACGCGGCGGCGAAGATGCCGATGGCCTGCGCCCGTCGCCGCGGGTCGGCGAACAGCTCGCTCAACACCGCCAGTGCCGACGGCAGCAGTGTCGCGCCGGCCACCCCCATCAGTGCGCGGGCGGCGATCAGCAGTTCCGGACTGGGCGCGAACGCCGCCGCCGACGAGCCGAGGCCGAACACCGTCGCGCCGACCATGAGCAACTTCAACCGGCCGTACCGGTCGCCGAGGTTGCCGAACGCGATCAGCAGGGAGCCGACGGCGAAGCCGTAGATGTCCAAGATCCACAAGGCCTGGTCGGCGGTCGGCGTGAGGGCCTGGCCGATCCGCGGCGTCGCCAGGAACAGGATCGACCCGTCCATGGAGACCAGGAGTACCGGCCCGAGGATCACGACGAGCCCGAGCCAGGCCCGCAGGCCCGGTGGGTCGTTGCGCGTGTGCTGTCGAGACATGCCGTCGACGGTCGGGCACGCGGCGCTCGACAGCCATCCCCGTGCGCTGGGTACACCCGGCAGGTACACCCACCCGCCTGCTCGGGCGGCCTAGGCTCGATGCCGTGGAGAGCCTGGGAGCGTTCCTGAAGAGTCGTCGCGATCGCGTCACCCCGGCCGACGTGGGCCTGCGCACGTACGGCACCGCTCGCCGGGTCCCTGGACTGCGGCGGGAAGAGCTCGCCCAGCTCGCCGGGGTGAGCGCGGGGTACTACACGCGTCTGGAGCAGGGCCAGGCCGACACCGCCTCCGAACAGGTTCTCGACGCCCTCGCGCGGGTGCTCCAGATGGACGAGATCGAGACCGTCCACCTGCACAACCTCGCTCGACGACCCGCGAATCCCGGGCTCTCCGAACCGGGCGACGAGGAACCCCACCCTCGGGTCCTCGCGCTCCTGGAGTCTCTGGGGGACGCGACGCCGGCGATCGTGCTCGGCCGGCGTGGCGACGTGCTCGCGTGGAACCGCACCGGACACGCGCTCAAAGCCGAGCACCTGCCCTACGAAGCGCTGCCAGGGCCGGCGCGCCGCCCCTCCATCCCACGGATGTTCTTCCTCGATCCACTCACGCGCGACCTGCACCGCAACTGGGACGAGCTCGCCCGCATCCACGTCGCGTATCTGCGGCTGACGGCGGGTCGATTCCCCACCGACGCACGCCTGGCGGCACTGATCGGGGAACTCACGATGCGCAGCGACGAGTTCGCGACGATGTGGGCGACGGGGGACGTCGCCGACTGCACCGTGGGGACGATGCACCTGCAGCACCCCACCGTCGGCGCCGCGAGCGTCGCCTACCAGGTCTGGCTCCAGCCCGACAGTCCCGACCACCGACTCGAGATCTACACGCCGAACGACTCCAGCTCCGCCGACGCGCTGCGGATCCTGGCGCAGCAAACCCGCCAGGACACCGAGCCGGAGCCCGTCCGGCAGCACTGAGCCTCACCGCCTACGACCGCCAACGACCGATCGGACTCACGGGCCCGTTTCTGTGTGGCGCTGGTGTCGCAGGGCGTCCACGTGGTGAGACTTCGCCGCGTTTCGCGGGCCGCCCACCACGATTACCCGAGCCTCAACACGCTTACAACCGTGTTGAGGCTCGGGTAATCGTGGTGACGTACACGATCGTTGATGATCATCGCTGTCCACAGGCCCACGGCGCACCGTGACCACGGCCGCGAACCCTCGAGTCGTGCCCAGACTTGCCCCGTCCCCTGATAGCTGCCCGTTCTTGGCCGCGGGACCGCGGGTCAAGTGGTCATCGTCGCGCGAAGCGCCAGTTGGTCCGCTTGAGGCGCGGTTGCGCGGCTAAGAGAATGGGCAGCAGGGGGACGGCCAACCTGGGACGCCACCGAACGGACCGAACGGGCACACCGACCAACGAGAAGCCTGAGCCGACCATCGAGCAGCACGTCCTCGACCCGGCGCAGCGCGTGAAAGGGCACCGCCGCCGGCGCGGTGAACCGGTCGCGCCGATACCGCTCCAGCACCGCGGCCGGCGACAGGGCGGCGGCCCGGCGGCGGGCGAGCTCGAGCTGCAGCGTGGTCAGGTCGGATCCCGCCAGCCCCACCAGCGCCTCGAGTACGTCCTCGCCGCCGACCCGGCGCACGACGCGGCCCAGCGCCGCGCGCGATCCGTTCTCCGTCATCCTCCATGACTATCCGTGGCCGGCGGCAGCGGTCCACCGGTTTTCGCCGGCGGGCCGCCTCCGCCCTGCGGCGCCCGCATCGTCACGCAACGTAACGGCTGTTGTGGCCCGGGTTGGCATAGTCGGGACCGATTCCGGCGAACCGCGGGCGGCGTCGTCCGCCTTCTGAGATCATTCGTGACGGTGCGTCATTTTCACGGCACGATGATCATGTTCCGGTCGATTTGCCGGAAATGTCCGCATCTGGAGATCCGGCAGACGCCACCTGCGACAGCGGAGGAGCTGACCCTGTGACGACCGATGGGACGCACCACCATCCGGGCCTTCCAGACGTTCCGATCCACTCCGTCGACCTCAGCGAAGCCGAAGCGTTCTTCCGGCAGCACGCCGCTGAGAACGCTGACGCTCCCGATCCCGAGGAGCGGTTCAGCGAGGCGCTGATCGAGTTCGGCCGGCGTGGCACGTTCAGCCACACCACCGAGGAGCTGGAGTTCGGCGCCCGGGTCGCCTGGCGCAACGCCAACCGATGCATCGGCCGGCTGTACTGGCGCAGCCTGATCGTCCGCGACCGGCGCACCGTCCGCACCGCCGAGGGCGTGGCCGCCGAGTGCGTCGAACACCTGCGGGTCGCCACCAACGACGGGCGTATCCGGCCGGTGCTGACGCTGTTCGCGCCGGACCAGCCGGGCCGGCCGGCGCCGCGGCTGCGCAACAGCCAGCTGGTCCGGTACGCGGGCTACCAGGGGATGGACTCCGTCATCGGCGACCCCGCCCAGGCCGAGTTCACCCGCTGGGTCGAGAGCCTGGGCTGGTCGGGCAAGGGCACCGACTTCGACGTGCTCCCGCTGGCCATCGAGACCCCCGAGGACGGCGTCCGTCTGTTCGACATCCCCGGCGACGCCGTCCTCGAGGTACCTCTCTCCCACCCGGAGCTCCCCTGGTTCGCCGACCTGGACCTCAAGTGGCACGCCGTCCCGGCCATCTCGTCGATGCCGCTGCGCATCGGCGGCATCACCTACCCGACGGCGCCGTTCAACGGCTGGTACATGGGGACGGAGATCGGCTCGCGCAACCTCGTCGACGCCGACCGGTACGACCGCATGACGCAGGTCGGCCGGCTGCTCGGCCTCGACGTCGACGACGACCGGTCGCTGTGGAGGGACCGCGTCCTCGTCGAGATCAACCGGGCGGTGCTGCACTCGTTCGACGCCGCCGGGGTGAAGATCGCCGACCACCACCACGAGTCGGAGATGTTCATGCAGTTCGTCACGAAGGAGGAGCGGGCCGGCCGCACCCCGCACGCCGAGTGGTCCTGGGTCGTGCCGCCGCTGTCCAGCACGACCTCGCCGGTGTACCACCGTTACTACGACGACTCGACGGCACTGCCCGGCTTCCTGCCCAGTCCCGGCTGGACGCCGCCGAGCGACGAGGACGTCCCCGCCGAGTGCCCGTACCACGCGCGCGCATGACACGGGAGTCGTCGGGCCGGGCAGGCGCTTCCCGGTCGCTCAGTCCTGAACGGCGCACCGACGATCTCGAGGGGACCTCCGGCCCCCTCTCACCGCCGGTCCTGCCCGGCCCTCCTTGGGACGCGACCGGCCACGTAGGGTAGGACGGGTGTCCGAGCAGCCCGTCGCCGATCGTTCCGTCCGTCTCGCCTGGGCCGCCGACACCGACGCCATCGGTGCCGTGCAGGCCCGGGCCTGGACGGCGTCCTATGCTCCCCTGCTGCCCGCGGCCCTGCTCGCCGACGTCGACGCCACGTCGTTCGCGTCCGCCTGGCGCGAGGCTGTCACCCGTCCCCCATCGGCCCGGCACCGCGTGCTCGTCGCGCTCGACGCCGGCCGGGTGGTCGGGTTCGCCGCTACCGCGCCGTCGGAGGACCCCGACGCCCAGCCCGGCGACGGCGAGGTGGTCGCGTTCCACGTCGACCCCGCCGCCCTCGGCGAGGGGCACGGCTCCCGGCTGCTGGCCGCCGTCGCCGACACCATGCGCGCCGACGGTTTCACCCGCGCCCGCATGTGGCTGGTCGTGGGCGACGACGCCATGCGCGGGTTCCTCGAACCGGCCGGCTGGGCGCCCGACACCGCGCACCGCACGCTCGACCTCACCGGCGACGGGTCGGTGACGCTGCGGCAGGTGCGGCTGCACACGTCGCTGCGTTCGGATGAGGAGGCCGAGTCGTGACCTTCACCGGCATCCCGGTCGAGGCGCTGGACTTCTACGAGGACCTCGAGAACGACAACAGCAAGTCGTTCTGGACCGCGAACAAGCACGTCTACGAGAAGTCCGTCCGCGACCCGATGCGCGCGCTGGCCGAGGAGCTCTCGCCCGAGTTCGGCACCATCCGGTTCTTCCGGCCCTACCGCGACGTCCGGTTCGCCGCCGACAAGAGCCCGTACAAGACCCACCAGGGTGTCGTGGTCGGCGGCCACTACGTGCACGTCGGCGCGCCCGGCCTGTTCATCGCCGTCGGCTACTACCAGATGGCGCCCGACCAGATCGCCCGCTACCGCGTCGCCGTCGACGACGCCCGCCGCGGCGAGCCGCTGGCGGAGATCGTCGAGTCGGTGCGCGACGCCGGCTACGTGGTGGGCGGCGACGCGCTGAAGTCCCGGCCGCGCGGCTACGACGCCGACCATCCGCGCATCGAGCTGCTGCGCCAGAAGGCGCTGGTCGGCTGGGTCGACGTCGGCGCGCCGGACTGGCTGCACACGCCTGCGGCCGCGACGCACATCGCCACGGCCTGGCGTGAGCTGGCGCCGTTGAAGCAGTGGCTCGACGACCACGTCGGGCCGTCCGACCAGCCGCGCCGCTGACGCCGTCGGGCCTCAGTCGTCCGCGGTCGCGTCGAGGTAGGCGCGGCCGCGCGGTGAGATGCGGTAGCCGATCGGAAAGCTCTGCGTCAGCCCGAGGTTCTTCAGCTTGCGCACGTCGAGCTTGAACGGCGCCCGCTCGCGGCCGACCATCTCGGCGAGGTCGCCGGCCCGGCGCTCCGGATGTAGCTCGATCAGCCGGAGCGTCTCGCGGGTCCACGCGCCGTAGGACGACGCGCGGTCGAGGCGGTCCAGGCGCTTCGTGATGGCCGCGATCTCGTCCGAGTCGAGGGCGGCGCCGGCGGCCAGCTCCGCACGCGGGTCCGGGTTCGTCGCCGGGCGGAACTCGATGCGGTAGGTCGGGTTCGCGGGGTCGCCGGGAAGGTCGGCCAGCAGGCCGGCCGCGTCCGGGTGACCGGCGGCGCGGGCATCGTCGTCGGTGATGTCCGCCGGGTCGACGACGGTGACGGCGGTGACCTCGATGCGGCCGGCCGGCGTGCGGTACGGGCGGCCGGGCAGCACCTGCTGACGGGCCCAGCGCCGGAACGCCAGCGTCACCGTCCCGTCGGCGATACCCGCCCAGAAGCGCTTCTGGAACAGCACGCGCATCAGCCTAGCCACACGCCGACCGCGAGGTCCCGGGCAGCGGCGAGTCCCGCAAGGGAAAGGGACCCAGCGGTATCGCCATGCGGAATCGGACTCATCACTGTCGGTCCGGTTCAGTACTGTCTGGCCGCATGGGTCACGATTCGCGGTCCGCGATCCGGCGCGACGCCGCCGGCATCGCCGCCTACGCCGCGGCCTTCGGCGCGTCCTTCGGCGCCGTTTCCGTCGCGTCCGGGCTCAGTGTGTGGCAGACCATGGTGCTCAGCCTGATGATGTTCAGCGGCGCGTCGCAGTTCGCGCTGGTCGGCGTCATCGGCAGCGGCGGCGCCGGGCTGGCCGCCGTGCCCACGGCGCTGCTGCTGGGTGTGCGCAACGCGTTCTACGGCGTCCCGCTCACCCGCATCCTCGCCCGCCGCGACCTGACCGGGCCGCGGCGACTGGTCACCGCGCAGCTGGTCATCGACGAGACCACGGCCATGGCGGTGGGCCGGGACGAGCGGCCGGAGCAGCGGTACGCGTTCTGGGTCACCGGCCTGCTGCTGTTCGTGCTGTGGAACAGCGGGACGCTGGTGGGCGCGGTGGCCGGGTCGTCGATCGGCGACCCGGCGACGCTGGGGCTGGACGCGATGGTGCCCGCGGCGTTCCTGGCGTTGCTGTGGCCGCGGCTGCGCACGGCGGAGGGCCGCTGGGTGGCGGCCGGCGGCGCACTTGTGGCGACGGCGCTGATCCCGCTGGTCCCGGCCGGCGTCCCGGTGCTGGCGGCCGCCCCGATCGCCGTCGTCGCCGGTCTGCTGCCGCGCCGGGGGCGGGAGGCGGCCCGATGACCGCGATCTGGGTCGCCGTCCTGGTCGCCTCGGTCGGCTGCTACCTGCTCAAGCTCGCCGGCGTCTCGCTGCCGCCGTCGATCCTCGAACGCGACGACGTGCAGCGGGTGGCCACGCTCCTCCCGGTGGCGATGCTGGCCGGGCTGGTCGCCGTCGAGCTGTTCGACGGTGGCGGCTCGCTCGGCCTCGACCTCCGGCTGCTGGCCGGGGTCGCCGCCGGCGTCGTCGCCCTGCTGCTGCGGCAGTCGTTCCTCGTGGTGATCATCGTGGCGGCGGTGACGACGGCGCTCCTGCGCGCGGTGACCTAGCCTCGCGGTCGAGGTGGTCCTTCAAGGCGTCGAACGGGCCGTCCCAGTCCCGGGCCAGCGCGGCCAGGAACTGCTGCGCCACCTGCATCGGCGCGGAGCGGAGGCGGTACCGTACCCGCCGCCGCTCCCCCGGCTCCGCCGTCACCAGGCCGGCCTCGGTCAACAGGGCGAGGTGCTTGGCGATCGCCTGACGCGTGATCGGCAGACGATCGGCCAGGTCCGTGGCCGTGGCCGGCCCTCCCGACGCCAGCGCGGCGAGGACGGCCCGCCGGGTCGGGTCGCCCAGGGCGACGAAGACCCGCTCGGCGATCGCCTCGGCGTCATGCGTCATCGAGATAGCCGGCCAGTTCGCCTAGCTCGCTCGCCCAGCCCTCGGTGTGCGCCTCGTACGCCTTGCGGTAGGCGTCCTCGGGCAGCTGGGCGAACCCCGTCTCGACCACCCGCAGTCGGGTACCGTCGCCGACCGCCTCGAGGGTGAACTCGACATAGGTACGGCGCGGATCGTCGTCGGGCAGCCCATAAATCTGCCAGGTGAAGCCGAACACCGTCGGCTCCTCGACCCGTTCCACCCGCATCTCGACCGTGTGCCCGCCGGTCCACGTCACGCGGGCCGCTCCACCCGGCCGCGGGTCGATGGTCGCCTCGTGGCCGAGCCATGCGCCCAGACCCTCGGCCGTCGTGATCGCCGCCCACACCTTGTCCGGCGGGTGCGCGACGTCCATCGTTCGCTCGATGCGGTCAGGAAATCCCATGCCAGCCTCCCACGCGCGGCAACCCGGATACTGTGCGGAGCCTATAGCAACCGGTCGGTTTCATACTCGCGCGGCCGAAGCCCGAACCAGATCAGGACCACACTGGTGAGCGTGATGGCCACGTTGACACCGAGCGCGAGGTGGATGCCGGTCAACTGCACGCTCTGCGTGGCGGCGATGGCACTCAGCATCGGGATGCCGACGGTGATGGCCACCTGCTGGGTCATGGACGTCAGGCCCGTGGCCAGGCCCTGTTCGTGGTCCGGCAGGCCCGAGGTGCCGGTGACCATGAAGGCCACGATCGCGGTCACATGCCCGAAGAATCCGATGAAGAGTGCGGGGATCAGGATGGCCAGTGCCAGGCGATCGGCGCCGAGGAACACCAGCGGGAGCGTGGCCAGTCCCTGCACGGCCAGGCCGGCTACGAGGACCTTGCGGCTGCCGGAGCGGGAGATGAAGCGCCCGGCGAGCACGCCGGCCGTGACGGCGGCCAGGCCCGGGACGCCGAAGATCAGGCCGGTCACCAGAGGGGAGAAGCCCAGCAGGTTCTGCAGGTAGATCGTCGTGAGGAAGATCATGGCGGGCTCCATGGTGAAGACCACGAGCCCCGCGTAGTTGCCCCACCTCACCGTGGGCCGCTTGAGGATGCGCACCGAGGCGAGCGGGGCGGGCGAGCGCAGCTCGATCGCCCAGAACGCGACCAGCAGCAGCACGCCCACGACGGCCACGGCAACGTTGGTCTCGATCACCGCGTACACCACGGCCAGCAGACCGCCGGTCACGGTCACGGCTCCAGGCAGGTCCAGCTTCTGCCGCTCGAGCACGCTGCTCTCACCGATCAGCACCGGGGTGAGCAGCAGCATGACCACGGCGACGGGGACGTTGATGAAGAACGCCGCCCGCCAGCTCAGCAGGCCGACCAGGGTGCCGCCGATCAGCGCGCCCACGGTGAAGCCACCGGAGAGCATCGCGCCGTTGAGGCCGAGGACGCGGTCGCGCAGGGCGCCCTCGGTGAACGTGGTGGTGAGCAGCGACAACGCCGCGGGAATCGTCATCGCGGTGGCGAGGCCCTGCAGCGCCCGGGCGGCCAGCAGCGTCTCGGCGGTCGACGCGAAGCCACCGAGCAGCGACGCCCCGATCAGCACGACCATGCCGCCCATGAACAACCGGCGGCGGCCGAACAGGTCTGCCAGCCGGCCGAACAGCAGCGTGAAGCCCGCCGCGGGCAGCGCGTACGCGGACGTGATCCACGGAAGGCCGGCCATGCCCAGCCCGACGCCCGCGCCGACCTCCGGTAGCGCGACGTTCAGGATCGAGAAGTCGACCGACAGCAGGAACCCGGCACCGAGCAGCACGAACAGGATCAACCGCTGCCTGCTGCTGAACCGCGGCGGCGAAGCGGCGTCGATGGCCAGGGCGGAAGAACTCACAACAGCCTCCAACGAGTAGCAACCAATCGGTTGCCACCTTATGGCAACCGATTGGTTGCGTCAATGCTCGCCGCAGGCGTGCTGACGGTCAGCCGGAGCGCAGGCGGATCGGCCTCAGGTAGGCGACGAGCACGGCGCCGGGCGCTGACGCCTCCGCGGCACGCAGCGCGGCCAGCTCGGCCTCGGTCAGCTCCGCCGGCTCCAGCAGGCGGCACAGGTGCAGCCCAGCACCGTCCGTCAACGGTTCGGTCCGCCCCGCGCGATACGTGACGACGTGGTGACCGAGTCGCTCCTCCAGCTCTCGCCGGGCCGCCGCGAGCTCCGGCCCGGGCACCAGCAGGCTGTTGAGGTCCAGCCGCTCGGCGAGCGGCGCGGGCAGTTCGGCCAGCACCGGCAGCGCGCGACGCAGCCGGTCGAGCGCGCCGCGGGCCGTGCCGGTCATCGAGGCCAGCGCTGCGGGAACACCACTCCCGCGCTGCCGCCGCCGCGGCGCACCGGTTCGGCGACCGCCTGGAGGCGGTGCTTGCCCAGGAACTCGATGCCGGTGGCGGCGCCGATCTCCGCCGTCCTGACGAGTGTGTGGCGATACACATCGCGCAGGATCGCGCCGAGCGGGCCGTCGGCGATGGCGGGTTCTGCCGACGTGTTGACGTTGTTGGGCTGGAACAGGCGGGGCGCGGCGACCGCCGCGGGGAGGTCCATGCCGAGGTCGACGCGGTTGACCAGCGTCTGCAGCACCGTGCCGATGATGGTGGCGCCGCCGGGGCTGCCGAGCGCGAGCAGCGGCTCGCCGTCGTCGTCGAGCACGATGGTCGGCGCCATGGAGGAGCGCGGCCGCTTGTCCGGGCCGGGCAGGTTCGGGTCCGGCGCACCGCCCTGCGTCGGGACGAAGTTGAAGTCGGTGAGCTCGTTGTTGAGCAGGAAGCCGCGGCCGGGAACGGTGATGCCGCTGCCGCCGGTCTGCTCGATGGTGAGCGTGTATGCGAGGACGTTGCCCCAGCGGTCGGCCGTGGTCAGGTGCGTGGTGGAGCCTTCATCGGCGACGGCGGCCGGCTCGGGGGCGGTCGCGCAGCCGTCGCCGTAGTCGCCGTCCGGCACCCCCGGCGCGACGGGCTTCGGCGCGGCGGCCTCGGGGTCGAGCAGGCAGGCGCGCTCGTCGGCGAACTCCTGCGACAGCAGCTCGTCCAGCGGCACGTCGATGACGTCGGGGTCGCCGACGTAGCGGTTGCGGTCGGCGAACGCGAGCGCCGTCGCGTCCAGGTAGTGGTGCAGCGCCTGGGCCTCGTCCATCGCGCCGAGGTCGTAGTTCTCCAGGATGTTCAGCGCCTCACCGACCGTCGACCCGCCCGACGACGGCGGCGCCATGCCGTACACCTGCAGGCCGCGGTACTCGACGACGGTCGGGTCGCGCTCGATGACCTCGTACGCGGCCAGGTCGTCGGTCGTCATGTCACCGGGCCGGACGTTGCGCGTCGCGCCGTCGCGGACCGGCGGGTCCTGCACGGTGGCCGCGATCTCGGCGCCGATAGGCCCCTCATAGAAGACGTCGATGCCGTGCCGGGCGATCTGCCGGTAGGTGTCGGCGAGGTCCGGGTTCGGCAGGACGGTGCCGACCGCGGGCGGCGCGCCGCCGGGTAGGTACAGCTCGGCCGTCGCCGGGAAGTCGGCGAAGATCGCGGCGTTCGCCGCGACCTGCGTCCGGAACGTCTCGTCGACCACGAACCCGTCCTCGGCCAGCTCGATGGCCGGGCGCAGGTTGCGGGTGAGGTCGAAGCGGCCCCAGCGGTCCAGTGCCTCGGCCCACGTGGCCAGCGTGCCGGGGGTGCCCACGGACAGTCCGCTGACCCTGGCCTCCGGGAAGGTCAGCGGCGTCCCGTCCTCGATGAACAGCTGGTCGGTCGCGCTCGCGGGTGCACTCTCGCGGCCGTCGAGCGTGCTGACCTCACCGGACTTCGCGTCGTAGTGGACGAAGAACCCGCCGCCGCCGATGCCCGCCGAGAAGGGCTCGCTCACGCCCAGCGCCGCGGCGGCCGCCACGGCAGCGTCGACCGCCGTCCCGCCCCGGCGCAGTACCCGCAGACCGGCCGCCGTCGCGTCGGCGTCGACGGTCGCGACCGCGCCGCCGTAGCCGGTGGCGGTGGGCTGCTTGGGCGGCGGCTCGGCGGTGTGGGGCGGGCGACCGGCCGGCCGCACGGACGCGGTGTAGAGGCCCGGCTGTGCGGCCGCGGCTCCCTGAGCCGGCTGCGCCGCTTGAGCCGGCCCTAGCGCGCCGGCCCCGGCGGCGGTAAGCGCCGCGACGATGGCTACTGCTGCTGTCCGCCTGCTCCGCTGCACACCCATCACCCGATCTCCCGTCCGCTCTCACCCCGTGCGTCCCTACCCTGCCCGGTTTCGATCTCCGTGAGAAGAGGAAGGTGGCCACGGGTCGCCGAACGGGTGAGCACGCCGTGGCCGGCCTCCCAGGAGGGTGTCGCGGACATACCCGCCCGGCCGGTCCGCATGCGACCAGAGGTCGCTCGATCATGGAGAAGGCCGGCTCTGGAGTCGCGGGAAACCCGACCTTCTCCATGATCAACCCGGACAGGGGGCCCGTCAGCCGTGCAGGGCCACCGCCCGCCGAGCGGCCTCACGGGCCCGCGACCGGTCGCCGGCGTCGTCGTAGGCGAGCGCCAGCCGGAACCAGACCCGCCAGTCCTCAGGGCTCGCCTCGGCCTCGGCGCGACGCCGCTCGAACAGCTCGTCGGCCGCCGAACGCTCGGCTCGGCCGCTGGGCCGGCGCGGCAGGTCGTCGACCGGCAGGCCGCCCTCGCCCTCGAGCTCGCGAGCCAGCGCCTGCATGCGCAGCCCGAACCGCACCGACCGCCACAGCACCCACGCGCCGACCGCAGCGATCACCACGACCGCCACGCCGATGCCCGCGCCGGCCGCCGTCCCGGACCCGATCAGCAGCACGCCGCGCCACACCACCAGCACGAGCAGTGCGCCGACGAGAACGGCCATGCCTGCGGCCCAGATGCGGTCGCGCCGTTCGCCTCTCACAGGTCGAGGATCTCCTCGAGCCCCACCGTCAGCCCGGGCCGGTCGACGACGCCGCGCACGCCGGCCAGCACGCCAGGCATGAACGACGCACGGTGGAAGGAGTCGTGCCGGATGGTCAGCGTCTCCCCCGGCGAGCCGAACAGGACCTCCTCGTGCGCGACCAGGCCACGCAGCCGGACCGCGTGCACCGGCACGCCGTCGACCTGGGCACCTCGAGCACCGTCGAGCGCGCTCGTCGTGGCGTCCGGGGCCGGCGGGACGTCAGCGGCACGGCGGGCATCGGCGATCACCTCGGCCGTCCGGATCGCCGTCCCGCTGGGCGCGTCGATCTTGTCGGGGTGGTGCAGCTCGATCACCTCGACCGACTCGTAGAACCGAGCCGCCTGGGCGGCGAACAGCATCGTCAGGACCGCCCCGATGGCGAAGTTGGGCGCGATGAGCACGCCGACCTTCGGCTGGACGGCCAATGCCGACCTGACCTGGCTCAACGACTCGTCGGTCCAGCCAGTGGTGCCGACGACGGCGTGCACGCCCTGCTCGACGCAGTGGAGCACGTTGGCGAGCGTGGCGCCCGGCACGGTGAACTCCACGGCGACGTCGGCCCCGCCGAGGTCGCCGAGGTCGTCGCCCACGTCGAACCGCCCGGCGAGCTCGAGGTCGTCGGCGCGCTCGACCGTCTCGACCACCTGCTGCCCCATACGACCGGCCGCGCCGATCACCGCCACACGTAGCGTCATGGGCACAGTCTCTCGTACGCCCGCGATCACCTCCCGCCCTGGTCGGCCGTCGTCGCCCAGCCTGTCACCGGGCTCGCTCCGCACCCACCGGTTCGGCGGCGGCGAGCGACAGGAAGCGCTCGCGGTCGAGCCCACTGCTCGCCGCCGCCAACGCTCGCCACAGCGCCCCGTACGACGGCCCGACGAGCCGTCGCCGCACCTCGGCTTCGACCGCCGAATCGGCGAGGGCGTCGGCGGCGTGGAAGGCGTAGACCGGCGTCGAGCCGGGATCGACCGAGTACATCGCGACGAGCGACTGCACCATGGCGAAGCGCTCGGCAGCCACCCGGTCCAGGCCCTGCTCCATCAGCAGCCGCACGCCCGCGGCCGGCTCCTCGTCGTACTCGGGTGGCGCCTGCAGGTACTTGACCCCGGACCGGACCGCCGCGCCGAGGCCGACGCACCGTTCGACGAGGTGGTGTGGGTCGAAGTCGGGCAACCGCGCCAGCTGCTGTGCCCCGGCCTCGTCGACCACCGAGGGCGGCCCGGCGAAGACCGCCGCGGGCGTACCAGGGACCTGGAGGATGCGCCCGTAGAGGAGCGCGTCAGGCGGCAGTCCGACGGTTTCGCCGAGGTGCCGGACCACCTGCCACTCCCCCGTGCCGCGATCGCGAACGCGGAGCTCGACTCCGGTGACCTGACCCGGCTCGTACACCCGTGCAGACGTGCTCGCCCAGCTACCGCCGCCTCCGCCGCGGCAGTCGAGCTCGGGCGCGATGCGGACCAGGAACAGCTCGAGCATGAGCTCGTCGAACAGGAGCACGTCCGCGGCGGCGCGGGCGATCGCGGTGTGTTCGGCCGCGACCCGCCACGAGTGGTCACCGGGCCCGGGCGCCAGGCTGACACCCGCTCCGGCGCAGATCTCGCGTTCGATCTTGGCGGCGAGCGGGCTGGGGATGACGCCGACCCACCGTTGTCCGGCGGCCACCGCGAACCTGGCCCATTGCCATTCCTCGGCGCGGTCGCCGAGCGTCACCAGCTCGAGCACCTGTCTCGCCCAGGGGCTGCCGAACCGATGCGGTGTTCGTAGCAGGCAGTCGAGTGCGTACTCGAGATCACCGGCCTGTTCCGCGGCCATGGCCTCGAGGACGAGCTCGCGGTCGCGGGTGGTGAAGTCGACGCGGCTGCTATCGCGGCCGCGGTGGGCGGCTCGCCGCTTGGCGCGGCGCTTGTGTGCGCGTGTCTTGGTCATGGCTTCGACACTGCTCCGCCGGACCGGCCGGTTCAACGGCGATCCGCCGGAATGTGGACAACTCCGCGAAGTCGCCGGGCCTGTGGACGAGCGCTGCCAGTTGTTGGCCGGGCAACAGATCCAACCACTCGGGCAACCGCTCTGATCTGCGTACACAGCGTTCGGGCAAGTTTCCGGGCAAGTGCGGTCCGCGAGCGTGGAGGCGTCCCACCCCGGAGGGAGCCACCCCGTGTCCGCAGCCATCACCGCCCCCGCGCCCGCCGAGACCCACCATGGCTATGCCGCCGGCGACGGCCGGGCCGGGTCGGCCGGCCCAGTGACCCGGGCCGCGCGACGGGTCCGGCGCGGCGCAGCGACGACAGCCTCATCGGGCGGCTGAACGCCGAATGGGTCCGGCTGTGCGCCGACCCGGCGACCGAGTCGGCCGTCGCGCGTTGGCGGCTGGCGGAGGTCCGGTCGCTGGGCGGCCTCGAGGCCGCGGTCCGGCGCGACGCCGACGGGGTGTTGCTGGCGCTGCTGCGGCTCGGCCGGTCCGGTGACGCGCTGGCGCTGCGGTCGGTGTTCCAGCTCATGCTCGGCAAGGCGGTCCGCATCGCCGCCACCCACGCGGGCCGCGACTCGCGGGCGAGCCTGGAGCAGGCCGCCGTCACGGCGTTGTGGGCGGTCGTCGCGGGGTATCCGGTCGAGCGCCGGCCGGTGAAGGTGGCGGCGAACATCGCCATGGACACGCTCCGGCTGACCGTCACCGAGCTCGCGCACCAGCGGCACGAGATCCCGTCCAGCCCGGAGCAGCTACACCCGGCCGTCGGCGCCGGCGAGCCGTCCGACCCGGCCGACGCCTCCGACCCGCCGGACCTCGAGCTGTTCGAGCTGCTCGCCTGGGCGGTGGGCAACGGCACGGTCAGCCGGGAGGACGCGACCCTCCTGGCCGACATCTACGCGCCGGCTCCCGGCTACGAGGGCGGGAGGGCGGCGGCCGAGCGGCGCGGCATCAGCTGGGCGGCCGCGCGTCAGCGCGCCAGCCGGGCCACCCGGCGCATCGCCGAGGCGGTGCGTGCGGACGACTTCGAAGGAGGTCTGCGCGAGTCGAGGGCGTGCTGACGACGCCCAGGTGGGCGGACGAGCTAACCGGTGCCGGCGGCGACGGGCCCGGGCATCCGGCGGCGGATCGCCAACGACATCGCCGCGGCCATCGCGCACAGGGCGCCGGCGCCGATCCAGGCCATGTCGTAGCTGCCGTAGGCGTCCCTCGTCAGGCCGGCACCGAACGCGACCAGGGCGGCCCCGATCTGGTGCGACGCGAGGACCCAGCCGAACACGATCGGGCCGGACGTGCCGAAGTGCTCCCGGCACAGGGCGATCGTCGGCGGTACGGTCGCGACCCAGTCGAGGCCGTAGAAGACGATGAAGAACAGCATCGGCGGATGCACCGTGTCGGCCAGCAGCAACGGCAGCACCATCAGCGACACCCCGCGCAGCGCGTAGTACACGCCGAGCAGCAGGCGCGGGTCGAACCGGTCGGTGAGCCAGCCTGAGGCCACCGTGCCGACCAGGTCGAAGATCCCGATCACGGCGAGCAGGCCGGCCGCCGTCGTGACGGGCATGCCGTGGTCGTGGGCGGCCGGGACGAAATGGGTGCCGACGAGGCCGTTGGTCGACGCGCCGCAGATGGCGAAGGTGCCGGCGAGCAGCCAGAACGCCTTCGTCCGGGCGGCCGTCGTGAGCGCCGTGACCGCCCGCCGCGCGGCACCCGTCGGTGCTGGCGGCGGCGCCACCACCGGCTCGTCAGACTCCGGCGCGCCGTACGGACGCAGCCCCACGTCCTCGGGCCGGTCGCGCAGCAGGAACCACACCAGCGGCACCGCCGCCAGCGCCACCCCGGTGACGACCAGCGACGCCGGGCGCCAGCCGCGGTCCTCGACCAGGACGGCCAGCAGCGGCAGGAAGACCAGCTGGCCGGTCGCCGTCCCGGCAGTGAGGATCCCTGACACCAGCCCACGGCGCGCGACGAACCAGCGATCGGTGACGGTGGCGACGAACGCCAGCGCCATGGACCCCGTCCCCAGGCCGACCAGCAGCCCCCAGCACAGCACCAGCTGCCAGCTCGCCGTCATGAACACCGTCAGGCCGCTGCCGGCGGCGACCAGCGACAGGGCGCCCGCCACCACCCGGCGCATGCCGAACCGCTCCATCAGCGCCGCCGCGAACGGCGACGTCAGCCCGTACAGCATGATGTTGACGGAGATCGCGAACGAGATGGTCCCGTGCGACCAGCCGAACTCCTCGCGGAACGGGTCGATCATCACGCTCGGCGTGGCCCGGAACGCCGCCGCCCCGACCAGCGCTGCGAACGCGACGAGCGCGACCCACCAGGCACGGTGTACGCGGGGAGACTGACGAGGGGGCGCGGACACGGTCTGCGTCACCTGACGATCGTGCGGCATCGGCACGCACGCCACCAGTGGCCCGACAGCCACTATGTGAAAGAATCCGGCCATGACCCATCGCGTGGTCGTGCTCGCCCGGCACGGCGTCATCCCGTTCGAGCTGGCCATCCCGGCGCGCATCTTCGGCGCAGCCCGGACGGCGGACGGCCGGGCGCTGTACGACGTGCGCACCTGCGGCCTCGCCGCGGGCCCCGTCCGCACCGACGCCGACTTCGACGTCGTCGTCCCCCACGGCCCCGAGGCGCTGACCGGCGCGGACACCGTCGTCGTCCCCGCGTCGTACGAGACCACCAGTGTGTCGCACGAGGGCACGCTGCCGCCGGACCTCGCGGCGGCGTTCGCCCTGATCACAACGGGCACGCGCATGGTCTCGATCTGCACCGGCGCGTTCGCGCTGGCCGCCGCCGGCCTGCTCGACGGCCGCCCGGCCACGACGCACTGGCGCGGCGCCGGCCGCTTCGCGGAGCTGTTCCCGCAGGTCAAGCTCGACCCCGACGTGCTGTTCGTCGACGATGGCGACATCCTGACGTCCGCGGGGGTCGCCGCCGGCATCGACCTGTGCCTGCACATCGTCCGCCGCGACTTCGGCACCGCCGTCGCCAACCGCGCCGCCCGGCGCTGCGTCGTCCCGCCGTGGCGCGACGGCGGTCAGGCCCAGTACGTCGACCAGCCGGTCCCCGAGCCGGCCGCACCCACCACCGCCGACGCCCGCACCTGGGCACTCGCGCACCTCGACCGGCCCCTGACGCTGCACGACCTCGCGACCCGGCAGGCGATGAGCGTGCGCACGTTCACCCGCCGGTTCCGCCAAGAGGTCGGCGTCAGCCCCGGCCAGTGGCTGACCCAGCAGCGCGTCGACCGCGCCC
Organism: Jiangella aurantiaca; assembly: GCF_004349105.1. Lineage (GTDB taxonomy): Bacteria > Actinomycetota > Actinomycetes > Jiangellales > Jiangellaceae > Jiangella > Jiangella aurantiaca. The sequence goes on along the minus strand of NZ_SMLB01000018.1, from coordinate 16,025 downwards.
GCCACCTGCTGGAGGACAGCGACCTCACCGTCGACGAAGTGGCGAGCCGCTGCGGCTTCGGCACCGCGGCCTCGATGCGTCAGCACCTGCGCGCGAGCCTCGGCGTGTCGCCGTCGGGCTACCGCCGCACCTTCCGCAGCTGACGCCGTACCCTCGCAGCGTGTTCCACGTCGTCTTCTACGAGCCGCGCATCCCGCCGAACACCGGCAACGCGATCCGCATGGTCGCGGCCACCGGCGCCCACCTGCACCTGATCCGTCCGCTCGGCTTCGACCTCGACGACGCCAAGCTGCGCCGCGCCGGCCTGGACTACCACGACCTCGCCCACGTGACCGTGCACGACGACCTCGCCGCGGCCTGGGCAGCGCTCGCTCCGGAACGCGTCTACGCGTTCGCCACCAGCGGTGCCACCCGGCACAGCGACGTCGCCTACCGACCCGGCGACGTGCTGCTGTTCGGCCCGGAGCCGACCGGGCTTCCGTTCGGGGTCCTGGCCGATCCGCGGATCACCGACCGCGTCCGCATTCCGATGCTGGCCGGACGGCGCTCGCTCAACCTGTCGAACTCCGCCGCCGTCGCCGTCTACGAAGCCTGGCGCCAGAACGACTACGCCGGCGTCTGACGTCACCCGGGCCGTCACACGCCCGCGGGAGTACCGTCGGGCCATGCAGCGACCCGAACCCGTTCCCGACCTGGACTGGACGCCGGACCGCGCCGCCGAGTTCGGCCAGAGCGCGCTGGACCTGTGGACGGAGTACCTGCGGCGGCTGCCCGGCCTCCCGGTCATGCACCCGCACACGCCCGCGCAGACCCGAGCCGCGGTCCTCGACGGCCGCGACGTGCCTGACAAGCCGCTCACCGACGACGAACTGCTCGCGCACCTGCGCACCGTCGTGTTCGAGCACGGCGCGCAGACCGGCCACGGCGGCTTCATGGCGTTCATCAGCGGCGCCGGCACCGTGCCCGGCGCGCCCGCGGCGCTGCTGGCCGCCGGCATCAATCAGAACCTCGGCGGCTGGCCGCTCGGCCCGGCCGCCACCGAGATCGAGAACCACGTGCTGGCCTGGTTCACAGCCCGCCTCGGGCTGCCACCGGAGTCGTCCGGCGCGTTCGTCACCGGCGGCGCCACCGCGAACCTCATGGCGCTCGCCGTCGCCCGCGACGCGCTGGCCGGCTGGGACGTGCGGCGCGATGGCGTCGCCGCCGGGCCCCGGCTGGCGGTCTACGGCTCCCACGACGTGCATGAGACGGTGGACCGGGCCGCCGATCTGCTCGGACTCGGCACCGCCGCGGTCCGCCGCGTCGCGACGGACGACCGGTACCGGCTCCGCCCGGACGGCGTCGAGGCGGCCATCCAGCGCGACCTCGCCGACGGCGTCCGGCCACTGGCCGTCGTCGGCACCGCCGGGACGACGGAGCTGGGCGCCATCGACCCGCTCGACGAGCTGGCCGACGTCGCGCAGCGCTACGGCTGCTGGTTCCACGTCGACGCCGCATACGGCGGACCGGCCGCGATGGTCGAGGAGCTGCGGCCGGCGTTCGCCGGTATCGAGCGGGCCGACTCGATCACCTGCGACCCGCACAAATGGCTGAACATGCCGATCTCGGCCAGCCTCGTCCTGTTCCGCGACCCGACCCGGCATGTCGCCGCGTTCACGCTGCAGCCCGACTACACCAAGCTCGACGCCGAGGTGCAGAGCGACATGATGCTGCGCTACCAGTGGACGCCGCAGTTCACCCGGCCGTTCGACGCGCTGCCGGTCTGGGTGTCGCTGCTCGCGCAGGGCTGGGACGCCGGCGCCCGGCGCATCCGGCACGACGTCGAGCTCGCCCGCTGGCTGCACCACCTGGTCGGCGAGCACGACGAACTGGAGGCGGTGGCCGACCCGGAGCTGTCGATCGTCTGCTTCCGCTACGTCCCGCCCGGCGAGCACGAGCCGGCCTACCTCGACGACCTCAACGAGCGCATCCTCTACGCCGTCCAGCGGGCCGGCAAGGTGTACCCGTCGAACGCCGTCATCGAGGGCCGGTACGCGATCCGCGCCTGCCTGATCAGCTACCGCACCGAGGCCGAGCACGTCGAGACGCTGGTCGACGAGGTGGTCGCGCACGGCCGTCAGCTGCACGCCCAGCGGCTGACGTCCTAGACGCCGGCCTTGCGCCGCGCGTACGTGCGCAGCGCACGGACGAAGTCGACCTGACGGAAGCCGGGCCAGTAGGCGTCGCAGAAGTACAGCTCGGCCTGGGTGGACTGCCACAGCAGGAAGCCGGACAGCCGCTGCTCGCCGCTGGTGCGGATGACGAGGTCGGGTTCCGGCTGGCCGTGGGTGTAGAGGTGCCGGGCGATGTCGTCGGGCGCCAGCCGCTCGGCGTCGCCGCCGTCCTCGAGGTACGCGCGCACGGCGTCGACGATCTCCTGGCGGCCGTCGTAGCCGATCGCGACCGTCAGCTCGAGCTCCGTCGACCGGGTCGCCGTCGCGTCGACCGCCAGCTTCAGCGCGTCGCGAGTGGTGTCGGGCAGCAGGTCGAGCCGGCCGGCGACGTGCAGGCGCCAGCGGTGCGCGGGGTCGGCCAGCCGGGTCGAGACGACCTCCTCGACCATGCGCATGAGGTGGTCGACCTCGTCGGAGTCGCGCTTGCGGAGGTTGTCCGCCGACGCCACGTACACCGTGACGTGGCCGATGCCGAGCCCTGCGCACCAGCCCAGCAGGTCGTCGACATGCTCGGCGCCGAACCGGTGCCCGACCGACGGGTCGGCGTAGCCGGCCTGCCGCGCCCAGCGGCGGTTGCCGTCCATGACGACGGCGACGTGGCGGGGCAGCCGGCCGCCGCGCACGTACCACCGATACAGCAGCTCGCGCGGCGACCGCATCATCAGCCCAGCACGGCCTCGAACCGGCCGGCCGACTCGAACGGCCCGACGACCGCGAGCGTCGGCGTGGCCGGCAGCAGGGTCCGGGCCAGCTCGGTGACCTGGTCGATCGTGACGGCGTCGACGCGGGCGATCAGCTGGTCGACGCTGGGCAGCTCGTCGTAGACCAGCTCGGCCTTCGCCAGCCGGCTCATCCGGGCGCTGGTGTCCTCGAGCCCGAGCACCAGCCCGCCGCGGGCCTGGCCCTTGCCGCGCTCGAGCTCCTCGGGGGTGATGCCGCCGCGGACGACGTCGGCCAGGACGGTGCGGCACAGCTCCAGCACCTGGTCGACCTTCTTCGGCTGGCAGCCGACGTAGACACCGAGCAGCCCCGCCGCCGCGTGCTGCGAGGCGTACGAGTAGACCGAGTACGCCAGCCCGCGCCGCTCGCGGACCTCCTGGAACAGCCGCGACGACATGCCGCCGCCGAGCGCGGCGTTCAGCACGCCCAGCGCGAACCGGCGCTCGTCGTTGCGGGCCAGCCCGGGGACCGCCAGCACGACGTTGGCCTGCTCGGTGGGCCGGTGCAGCAGCGTGACGCCGCGGCCGGACGACGGCGCGACGCCACCCGTGCGGGCCGGCGCCGGCTCGTCGTCGCCGTCGAGGAAGCCGGCCGCGCCGAACGCCTTCTCGACCAGCGCGACGACGTCGTCGTGGCGAACGTTGCCGGCGACCGCGACGACCATGTTGCGGGCCAGGTAGTGCCGCCGGTAGTAGTCGTTGACGGTGTCGCGGGACATGCCCGAGATACTGTCGACCGTGCCGAGGATGGACCGGCCGAGCGGGCTGTCGCCCCACATGTGCCCGGCCAGCAGGTCGTGCACGGCGTCGGACGGGTCGTCGTCGCGCATGGCGATCTCTTCGAGGACGACCTCACGCTCGCTCTCGACGTCGACCGGCGCGATCAGCGACGACGTGACCATGTCGGCGACGACGTCGACCGCCAGCGGCAGGTCGGTGTCGAGCACCCGCGCGTAGTAGCAGGTGAACTCCTTGGCGGTGAACGCGTTGATCTCACCGCCGACGGACTCGATGGCCGAGGAGATGTCCAGGGCCGTGCGCTTCGGCGTCCCCTTGAACAGCAGGTGCTCGAGGTAGTGCGTGGCGCCGGCCTCGGCCGGCTGCTCCTCGACGGAGCCGACGCCCACCCAGATGCCGAAGGCGACCGACCGGACCGTCGGTACGGCCTCGGTGACGATACGCAGCCCGCCGGGGAGGACGGTGCGGCGGACCAGCCCGCCCTCGTCCTCCCCCAGCAACGTCCGCGTCGACGGGGTTGTCACGCGGCCGTCAGGACTCGTTCGCCTCGCCGGCGGCGGGAGGAGTCTCGTCCTCGACGATCGGCGTCAGGGCGAGCTTGCCGCGGTCGTCGATCTCGGTGATCTCGACCTGGATCTTCTGCCCCACCGAGACGACGTCGTCGACGTTCTCGACCCGCTTGCCGCCCGCGAGGGACCGCAGCTTGGAGATGTGCACCAGGCCGTCCTTGCCCGGCAGCAGCGAGACGAACGCGCCGAAGCTCGTCGTCTTGACGACGGTGCCGAGGTAGCGCTCGCCCACCTCGGGCATCGTCGGGTTGGCGATCGCGTTGATCTGCGTACGCGCGGCCTCGGCGGACGGCCCGTCGACCGCACCGATGAAGATCGTGCCGTCGTCCTCGATGGCGATCTCGGCGCCGGTGTCGTCCTGGATCTGGTTGATGATCTTGCCCTTGGGCCCGATCACTGCGCCGATCTGGTCGACCGGGATCTTGATGGAGATGATCCGCGGCGCATAAGGACTCATCTCGTCCGGCTCGGCGATGGCCTCGGCCATGACGTCGAGGATGGTGAGCCGGGCGTCGCGCGCCTGCTGCAGCGCGGCGCCTAGCACCGACGCCGGGATGCCGTCGAGCTTGGTGTCCAGCTGCAGCGCCGTGACGAACTCGCGGGTGCCGGCGACCTTGAAGTCCATGTCGCCGTAGGCGTCCTCGGCGCCGAGGATGTCGGTGAGCGTGACATATCGACGTTCGGACTCGCCGGCCTCGTTTTCTATCTCACCGGAGATGAGGCCCATGGCGATGCCGGCGACCGGGGCGCGCAGCGGCACACCGGCGTTCAGCAGCGACATCGTCGAGGCGCAGACCGACCCCATGGACGTCGAGCCGTTGGAGCCCAGCGCCTCGGAGACCTGCCGGATGGCGTACGGGAACTCCTCGCGTGCTGGCAGAACCGGCAGCAGCGCCCGCTCGGCGAGCGCGCCGTGGCCGATCTCGCGCCGCTTGGGCGAGCCGACCCGGCCGGTCTCACCGGTCGAGTAGGGCGGGAAGTTGTAGTTGTGCATGTACCGCTTGGACTTCTCGGGCGAGAGCGTGTCGAGCTTCTGCTCCATGCTCAGCATGTTCAGCGTGGTGACGCCCAGGATCTGCGTCTCGCCGCGCTCGAACAGCGCGGAGCCGTGCGCCCGCGGGATCGGGCCGACCTCGGCCGACAGCGTGCGGATGTCGGTGAGACCACGGCCGTCGATGCGGACCTGGTCGCGCAGGACGCGCTCGCGCACGACCGACTTGGTGAGCGATCGGAACGCGGCGCTGATGTCCTTGTCGGCGCCCTCGAACTGCTCGGCCAGCCGCTCCTTGACGGAGGCCTTGATCTCGTCGAGGCGCTCCTCGCGCTCCTGCTTGGCGGCGATGGTCAGCGCCTTGGCCAGCTCGTCGCGGGCGGCGGCCTCGACGGCGGCGTAGATCTCGTCGGTGTAGTCGAGGAAGATCGGGAACTCAGCCGTCTCCTTCGCCGCGGCGTCGGCCAGCTGCCTCTGCGCGTTGGCCAGGGCGGTGATGAACGGCTTCGATGCCTCGAGCCCAGCGGCGACGACATCCTCGGTCGGCGCCGTACGGCCGGCCTGGACCAGGCCCCACGTCTCGGCGGTGGACTCGGCCTCGACCATCATGATGGCGACGTCGCCGTCGGGCAGCACCCGGCCGGCCACGACCATGTCGAAGACCGCCTCGGACAGCTGCGAGTGGTTCGGGAAGCCGACCCACTGGTCCTCGATCAGCGCGACCCGGACGGCGCCGACGGGGCCGGCGAACGGCAGCCCGGCGAGCTGGGTGGACGCGGACGCGGCGTTGATGGCGACGACGTCGTACAGGTGGTCGGGGTGCAGCGACATGACCGTCATGACGACCTGGACCTCGTTGCGCAGGCCCTTCGCGAACGACGGCCGCAGCGGCCGGTCGGTGAGCCGGCAGGTGAGGATGGCCTCCTCGCTGGGCCGGCCCTCGCGGCGGAAGAACGAGCCGGGGATGCGGCCCGCGGCGTACATGCGCTCCTCGACGTCGACCGTCAGCGGGAAGAAGTCGAGGTGCTCCTTCGGCTGCTTGGAGACCGTGGTGGCCGACAGGAGCATGGTCTCGTCGTCGAGGTAGATGACGGCGGAGCCGGCGGCCTGCTGGGCGAGCTGGCCGGTCTCGAAGCGAATGGTGTGGGTGCCGAACTTTCCGTTGTCGATGACGGCTTCGGCAGTGTGAATCTGGGGACCCGACATGGGTCGTCCTCCTGGAGCGTGGCGGGAGGCCGCTCGAATGAGATCTCGTACGCGCCGGTCTTCGATGGAAGCCCGCGGGTCAGACGTTCCCGAGGGCCACAACCGAGGACCGGCCTGCTGCGTTCAAGTCGGCCGCCCTGTTCGGTTGGGCGTTGTTCAATTGTGTGGCTGATATGCCGAGGGAGCGGATCCCGGGTTCGGGAGTCCGCTCCCTCGGCGTCAGCTCATCGGCGCAGGCCGAGCTTCTCGATCAGCGCGCGGTAGCGCTCGATGTCGACCCGCTGCAGGTACTTGAGCAGCCGGCGGCGCTGGCCGACCAGCAGCAGCAGCCCGCGGCGGCTGTGGTGGTCGTGCTTGTGCACCTTCAGGTGCTCGGTGAGGTGGTTGATGCGGTGCGTGAGCAGCGCGACCTGCACCTCGGGCGAGCCCGTGTCGCCGTTGCCGCGAGCGTGCTCGGCGATGATCGTCTCTTTGGTCTTCGTGTCGGTCGGCACGGAACTCCTTGTCGAATCGTTGCGCGGCGCTTCCGGGCATGTCCACCGGCGCACTCTGAAACCGCGGCCGTTCTGACGGCGGCGCCAAGGATACCAGCGCAGCCCAGCCAGGACCCAATCCACCTAGGGTGACACCCGTGACCGGTGGCATCTGGGACCGCGTGGCGGCCGAGTACGAGAGTACCGGCGTCGACTTCTTCGCACCGCTCGGGCGCGAACTGGTGGCCCGCGCCGGGCTGCGGCCGGGCGAGCACGTACTCGACGTGGGCACCGGTCGCGGCCACGTCCTGGTCCCGGCCGCCGCGGCCGTGGGCCAGACTGGGCGCGTCATCGGCGTCGACCTCTCCCCCGCCATGGTCGAGCTGACGGCGGCCGACCTCGCTGGGCGCGGGGTCACGAACGCGACGGTCCACGTCGGCGACGCCGCCGCACCTGACCTCGCTCCGGAGAGCGTCGACGCCGTGCTCGCCGGCTTCATGCTGTTCCTGCTGCCGGACCCCGGCGCGGCGCTGCACACGTACCGCTCGATCCTCGCCCCAGGAGGGCGGCTCGCCGCCAGCACCTACGGACCACCGGATCCGCACGCCGACGAGGCCCGTCACCGGCTGCGCCGACGCGCGGGGCTCGGTGCGGACGCCCCGGACGTGTTCGACGATCCGGCCGCACTGGCCGCGATGGTCCGATCGGCGGGGTTCACCGACGTGGTCGTCGACGACGTCGCCGTGCCGGTCCGGTTCCGCGACGTCGACCAGTGGTGGTCCTGGGCGCGGTCGGTGGGCTATCGCGGCGCGCTCGAGCGGATCGCGCCCGCGGACCTCCCGGCGGCCCGGGCCGACGTCGCCGACGCACTGGCCGGCGCCCGCCAGGACGACGGGACGCGTACGTCACCATGTTTCCTGGTGCGTCAACACGGTTGCAAACGTGTTGACGCACCAGAAGACCTCATGATGACCCGCGAATCGCGGCGAAATCTCACCACGTGGACACCGCACCGGCCACCCCGGCGCCTCGATAGCCGACGCCGCGCCCCGGGGCGGGCTGTTCCCGCTCTTCCCCTGTCCCCCTGATAGCTGCCCGTTCTTAGCCGCGTACGCGGCCAAGACAATCGGGCAGCAGGCGGACGGCCAACGCTGCATCCCCGGCGAACCGGACCGCGACCGACCCACTGAACGGGTCGACGAGCCTCAGATGCCGAGGACGACGCGGGCCTTGGCGACGTCGTCGTTCATGGTGGCGATCAGGTCGTCGACGGAGTCGAACGTCAGGGTGGGCCGGAGGCGCTCGGCGAACTCCAGCATGATCTCGTCACCGTAGAGGTCGAGGTCGGTGCGGCCGATGACGTAGGCCTCCACGCGCCGCGACTCGCCGGCGAACGTCGGATTGGTGCCGATGGAGATCGCGGCCGGCAGCCGCTCCCGCGACCCCGCGTCGGGCCGCACGACCGACAGCCAGCCCGCGTACACGCCGTCGTCCGGCACCAGGCCGTCGGCGTCCGCCGACAGGTTCGCCGTCGGGAAGCCGAGCTCACGACCACGCTTGTCGCCCTCGACGACGACGCCGCGCAGGCGGTGCGGCCGGCCGAGGATCTCCGCCGCCCCGGAGACGTCGCCCACGACCAGCAGCTCGCGCACCCACGTCGACGACCAGCGGCGGGCGCCGTCGGGGGTGGTGACCTCGGGGATCACCTCGACCGTGAACCCGTACTCCGTTCCCAGCTCCAGCATCGTCGACAGGTCGCCGGCGTTCTGCCAGCCGAACCGGACGTCGTGGCCGACGACCACGGTGACAGCGTGCAGGCCGTCGACGAGGAAGCGGCGGACGAACTCCTCGGGCGACTGCCGGGCGAACTCCCAGGTGTAGGGCTGGACGAGGACGGCGTCGAGGCCGGTCTCGGCGAGCAGCTCGAGCTTGTCGCGCACGCCGGTGATCAGCGGCGGCGCGTCCTCGGGCCGGTGCAGCTGCCGAGGGTGGGGGTCGAACGTGACGGCGACGGCTTGCGCGCCGCCGCCGGCCGCGTGGGCGTCGGCCACCATGCGGGTGAGCACCTGCCTATGGCCCAGGTGGACGCCGTCGAAATTGCCGATGGTGACCACCGACGGGCCGAACCCGGGAGGGACCTGGTCCAGATCGGTCCAGCGGTGCACGCGTGTTCTCCCGGGTTCGGTGGCGTTTGACTACGACATTATGCCCGCGCGGTGGCCCCTTCCAGCTCGGCCAGCTCGGCGTCGCCCACCGTCGTCCGCAGCGAGGTCTCGCGCATGAACAGGACGGCGACGAACGCCACCAGCGCGATCGCCCCTGCGATGAGGAACACCAGCGCAGTCGCGTCGCCGTAGGCGTGCTCGACGATGACCCGCACCGGCTCCGGCAGCCCACTGAGGTCCAGTGACGTCGACCCGCCGCTCTGGGTCGCCGCCCCGGCGCCCGGGATCGACGCCAGCCCGTCGTTGATCAGGTCCGTGACGTGCGTGGCCAGGATCGCACCGAGGACGGAGACGCCGGCCGCACCGCCCAGCGAGCGGAAGAACGTCACCGTCGACGTGCCGGCGCCGAGGTCGCGGTAGTCGAGACCGTTCTGCGCGGCCAGCACCAGGTTCTGCATGCTCGACCCGACGCCGACACCCAGGATGGCCATGTACACGCCGATCAGCACCAGCGAGGTCGAGTGGTCGATGGTGCCCAGCAGTCCCAGCCCGACGACGATCAGCGCGGTGCCGGCGACGAGGAACCTCTTCCACCGCCCGAACCGGGTGACCAGCTGACCGGTGATCGTCGACGCCAGCAGCAGGCCGACGATCATCGGCAGCGTGAGCAGGCCGGCCGCCGTCGGTGAGTAGCCGCGGGAGATCTGGAAGTACTGGCTGAAGAAGACCGAAGAGCCGAACATCGCGATGCCGATGGCGACGCTGGCGATGATCGCCAGCACCATGGTCCGCTGCTTGATCAGACGCGGCGGCACGACCGGGTCCGCCACCCGCCGCTCCACGACGACGGCCAGTGCGATCAGCAGGACGCCGCCGGCGACGAACGCCGCGCTCGCCCAGGACACCCAGTCGAAGTTCTTGCCGGCCAGCGTCACCCAGATGAGCAGCACGCTGATGCCGCCGGGGATGAGCAGCGCGCCCAGCAAGTCGATCTTCGTGTCGGACGTCAGCACCGGCAGCTTCAGCGTCCGCTGCAGCAGCACCAGCGCCGCCACGCCGAACGGGACGCCGACCCAGAAGCACCAGCGCCAGCCGAGCAGCTCGGAGTCGACGAGGAAGCCGCCCAGCAGCGGGCCACCGACCGTCGCCACCGCCATGACGGCGCCGAAGTACCCCATGTACCGGCCGCGCTCGCGCGGGCTGACGACCGAGGCCATGACGATCTGCACGAGCGCCTGCAGGCCGCCCAGGCCCAGGCCCTGGAGGACCCGGAATCCGATCAGCGCCTCGGTGGTCTGGGAGAATCCGGCCAGCACCGAGCCGATCACGAAAACGGTGATCGACAGCTGGACGAGCAGCTTCTTGTTCATGCGGTCGGCGAGCTTGCCCCAGATCGGGGTGGTCGCCGTCGCCGCGAGCAGGGTCGCCGTCACGACCCACGTGTACTGGTCCTGGTTGCCGCCGAGGTCGCCGATGATGCGTGGCAGCGCGTTGGCGACGATCGTGCCGGACAGCATCGCCACGAACATGGCGAGCAGCAGCCCGGACATCGCCTCCAGCACCTGTCGATGGGTCATCGTCGCAGGCGCAAGAGCGTCTGTCGTCGTCATCGGACGCGTTCCTTTCCTCCGCAGAGCTCCTCGCGGAGATCGCCGGTGAGCTTGGTGAGCAGGTCGACCAGCTGCCGGGCTTCGGCCTCGCTCCAGTCGCGGAGCGCGGCGGCGACGATCTGGCCGCTGCGCTCCCGCGCGCGCTCCAGGACCGCGTGGCCGTCGGCCGTGAGGTCGAGGATGCCGGCGCGTGCGTCGTCCGGGTCCGGACGGCGTTCCACCAGCCCGCGCTCGACCAGCTCGGCCGCCTGCCGGCTGGCGACGGACGGGTCCACCTGCAGCTGGTCGGCCAGCGCCGTCAGCCGCATCGGTCCGCCCTTCCTCAGCGCGGCGAGCATGCCGTCCAGCGTCGGACCCACGCCCTCGTAGATCTCGACGTGGCGGTGAGTGAGCAGCTTGCCCAGCCGGACCAGGAGCCGTCCCTGATCGACCAGCTCGCTCCAGACATCGCTGCGCATGGCGCGCGTCACCGCCTCGGTTGGTTGACCCCTGCAACTATAGAGGCTAAATGGTTGCAGCAACCAACTTTACTCTCGAGGCTACTCCTGCGACAGGGACGCGTTCAGGCGTTTGAGCAGAGCGGCGAGGGCGTCGACGTCGGCGTCGGGCCAGTCCTCCAGCGCCTCGCCGAACCAGCGGCCGCGGGCGCCACGCAACTGCTGGACGCGGGCGCGGCCCTCGTCGGTGATGTGCAGCAGCCGGGCCCGCCCGTCCTGCGGGTCGGGCACCCGCTGGATCAGGCCCATGGACTCCATCTGGGTGATTTGACGGCTGACGGTGGACTTGTCCAGCCCCATCCGCTCGGCGAGGTCGGCGGCGCGGACGTCGCCGCCGTCGGCGAGTAGTCCGAGCAGACCGTACGCGGCCGCCTCGAGGCCCTCGTCGACCTGCCGGGCGAGGTCGATGGAGAGCCGGCGCACGCGGCGCCACAGGAAGGCGAGCTCGGCCTCGAGCTGCTCGTGGACCTGCTGCCGATCGTTCATACGAACACCGCCAGGTGCTTCGCCCGGGATCCCCGGTCCTCGACCAGGGACAGCAGCCTACCGTCCGGCCCGAACACCGCGACCGGCCCGGGGCCGCGCCCGGTGGCCGGCAGCGGCATCCCGTGTGCGACCTTGCCGGCGGTGCCGGCGTCGACGTCCAGCCGCGGGAACGCCGCCGCGGCGGCCTCGGCCAGCGGGAGGACGGCGAAGTCCGCGGCGAGCGCCTCCAGCGTGCGGGCGCGGTCCAGCCGGTACGGCCCGACAGCGGTGCGGCGCAGCGCGGTCAGGTGGCCGCCGACGCCCAGCGACGCGCCGAGGTCGCGGGCCAGCGCCCGGATGTAGGTGCCGGACGAGCAGGCGACGGAGACGTCGAGGTCGACGTAGGGCCCATCACGGCGGGTGGCCAGCACATCGAACCGGCTGACGACGACGTCACGCGCGGGCAGCTCGACGTTCTCGCCGGACCGGACCCGGTGGTACGAGCGCACGCCGTCGATCTTCACGGCCGAGACGGCGCTCGGCACCTGCTGGATCGGCCCGGTGAGTGCGGCAACCCCCTCCGCGACGGCGTCGTCGGTGACGGCGGACGCGTCGGCCGTCGCGGTGACCTCGCCCTTGGCGTCGTCGGTGACGGTGATCGCGCCGAGCCGGATGGTGGCGTCGTACTCCTTCTCCGTGAGCGCCAGGTGGCCGAGCAGCTTGGTGGCCTTGCCGACGCCGACGACGAGGACGCCGGTGGCCATCGGATCGAGCGTGCCGGCGTGGCCGACGCGGCGAGTGCCGGCCAGCCGCCGGATCCGGGCGACGACGTCGTGCGAGGTCCAGCCGCTGGGCTTGTCGACGACGACGAGGCCGTCGGGATCAGCCACGGTCGTCGTCGTCCTCGTCCCCGGGCTCGTCGTCCTCCGCCGGCTTGCGGTACGGGTCGGGGTCGCCCGCGTACTCGGCCTCGGCGGCCGCCTGGGCGACCCGCTCGTCGGACTCGCGGGCGGCCCGCAGCAGGTCGTCGATGTTCGCGGCGTTCTCCGGGATGGCGTCGGCCACGAACTCCAGCGTGGGGGTGAACCGGACGCCGGTGCGCCGGCCCACCTCGGACCGGACCAGGCCCTTGACGCTCTCGAGCGCGGCGGCCGTGGCCGTGCGCTCCTCCTCGTCGCCGAGGACGGTGTAGAAGACGGTGGCGTCGCGAAGGTCGCCGGTGATGCGGGCGTCGGTGACCGTCACGAACCCCAGCCGGGGGTCCTTGACCCGGCGCTCCAGCGTTTCGGCCGCGATCTCGCGGATGCGGTCGGCCAGCTTGCGCGCCCGCGCTGCATCGGCCATGGCTACTCCTCGTCTTCGTCGTTGTGGATCCGTCGCCGGGTGGAGAGCAACTCGATCTCCGGCCGGTCCGCGACGTGCTGCTCGACGGCGTCGAGCACGTCGATGCACTGCCGGGAGTCGCCGGCGACGACGGCGACCCCCACCTCCGCGCGGCGGTGCAGGTCCTGGTGGCCAACCTCGGCGACGGCGACGTCGAAACGGCGCCGCAGCTCGGCCACGACGGGCCGGACCACGGCGCGTTTCTGCTTCAGCGACCGCACGTCGCCCAGCAGCAGGTCGAACACGATGGTTCCGACGAACACTCGCACCCCTGAGAGGCCATCACCGGGCGTTCTCCCGCTTCACCAGGAAGGCATGCCTGGCGAAGCGGGAGCGACCCAACTCAATGTGATCATCCGGTGCCGGAGGATCAGCCGCGCGGCTTCTCCTTCATCTCGTAGGTCTCGATGCGGTCGCCGACCTGGATGTCGTTGAACGAGCCGAGGCTGATACCGCACTCGAACCCGTCGCGAACCTCCGTGACGTCGTCCTTCTCACGCCGCAGCGACACGACCGTGAGGCCCTCGCCCACTACCACGCCGTCGCGGACCAGCCGCGCCGACGCGTTGCGCCGCATGATGCCGTTGGTGACCATGCAGCCGGCGATGTTGCCGATCTTGGACGACCGGAACACCTCGCGGATCTCCGCGGTGCCGAGCTGGACCTCCTCGAACTCCGGCTTGAGCATGCCCTTGAGGGCCGCCTCGATCTCCTCGATGGCCGAGTAGATGACCGAGTAGTACCGGATCTCCACACCCTCGCGGTCGGCCAGGTCCTCGACCGTCCGGCTCTGCGGCCGGACGTTGAAGCCGATGATGATGCCCTGGTCGATGGAGGCGAGGTTGACGTCGTTGGCCGTGATGGCGCCGACGCCGCGGTGGATGATGTTGAGGCTGACCTCTTCGCCCACGTCGATCTTGAGCAGCGCGTCCTCGAGTGCCTCGACCGAGCCCGAGACGTCGCCCTTGAGGATCAGGTTCAGCGTCTCGACCTTGCTCTCGGCCATGAAGCTCTCGAGCGTGACCCGCTTGCGGGCCTTGGCCAGGGCGGCGTTGCGCTCCATGGCCTCGCGCTTCTCGGCGATCTGGCGCGCGGTGCGGTCGTCGTCGGCGACGAGGAACTTGTCGCCGGCGCCGGGCACCGCGGTGAGACCGAGCACCTGGACCGGACGGGACGGGCCCGCCTCCTCGACCAGCTTGCCGTACTCGTCGAGCATGGCGCGCACGCGGCCGTAGGACTGACCCGTGACGATGGCGTCGCCCGGGTGCAGCGTGCCGCGCTGCACCAGGACGGTGGCCACCGGGCCGCGGCCGCGGTCGAGGTGACCCTCGATCGCCACGCCGCGCGCCGCCATGTCGGCGTTGGCCCGCAGGTCCAGCGCCGCGTCGGCGGTCAGCAGGACGGCCTCGAGCAGCTTGTCGATGTTGATGCCCGGCTTCGCCGCGACGTCGACGAACATGGTGTCGCCGCCGTACTCCTCGGCCACCAGGTTGTACTCGGTGAGCTGCTGGCGGATCTTCGCGGGGTTGGCGCCCTCGACGTCGATCTTGTTGACCGCGACCACGATCGGGACGCCGGCCGCCTGGGCGTGGTTCAGCGCCTCGATGGTCTGCGGCATCACGCCGTCGTCGGCCGCCACCACGAGGATGACGATGTCGGTCACCTGCGCACCACGGGCACGCATGGCGGTGAACGCCTCGTGACCCGGGGTGTCGATGAAGGTGATGGCCCGCTGCTCGCCCTCGTGCTCGACGTAGACCTGGTAGGCACCGATGTGCTGGGTGATGCCGCCGGCCTCGGACTCGACGATGTTCTCCTTGCGGATGGCGTCGAGCAGCTTCGTCTTACCGTGGTCGACGTGGCCCATGACGGTGACCACCGGGGGCCGCGCGACGGCGTTGGTGTCGTCCTCGGCCTCGAAGTCGATGTCGAACGACTCCAGCAGCTCGCGGTCCTCGTCCTCCGGCGACACCATCTGGATGTCGTAGCCGAGCTCCTCGCCCAGCACCCGGAAGGTGTCTTCGTCCACCGACTGGGTGGCCGTGACCATCTCGCCCAGGCCGAACAGCACCTGGACCAGCTGCGCGGGGTCGACGTCGATGCGCTCGGCGAAGTCGGCCAGCGACGCACCGCGAGGCAGCCGGACGGTGTCGCCGTTGCCGCGCGGCAGCCGTACGCCACCGATGCTCGGCGCCTGCATGTTGTCGTATTCCTGGCGCTTCTGCCGCTTGCTCTTGCGGCTCTTCGCCGGCTTGCCGCCGGGACGGCCGAACGCGCCGGCCGTGCCACCGCGGCCGCGGCCACCGCCGCCACCGGGACGGCCACCGCCGCCGGGGCCGCCGAAGCCGCCGCCACCGCCCGGGCGGCCACCGCCACCCGGGCCGCCGCCGAAGCCGCCGCCGCCACCGGGACGGCCACCGCCCATGCCGGGACGGCCGCCACCGCCGCCGCCACCAGGACGGCCACCGCGGTCACCGCCGGGACGGCCACCGCGCTCGCCCGGGCCACTGGGCCGCTGCGACGGGCGCGGCGGCATCATGCCGGGGTTCGGGCGCGGGCCGCCGGCACCCGGGCCACCGCCCGGACGCGGCGCCGGAGCGCTGGGCCGCGGGCCGCCCGGCCCGGCAGCGCCACGGCCGTCGGCGTCGCGGCGCGAGCCGGGACGCTGCATGCCGGTGGAGCCACCGGACGAGAACGGGTTGTTGCCCGGCCGCGGGCCGCCGCCGGGACGAGGCCGGCCCATACCGGTGCTCTCGCCGCCGAACGGGTTGTTGCCCGGTCGCGGCCCGGCCGGCCGGGGTGCGGCGGGACCCGGCTTCGGGGCACCCGGACGGGCGCCGCCGCCGGGCCGCTGGCCCTGGTCGGGGGCGGGACGCTGACCCTGGCCGGCGCCTGGGCGCTGACCGGGGCCGGGACGCGGCCCCTGACCGGTGCCCGGCGTTGCCGGGCGCGGACTCGGCGCGGGCGCCGGGCCTGGCCGCGGGGCCTGGGTGGGC